>NZ_CP014944.1:1200000-2400000 GCF_001767295.1 Colwellia sp. PAMC 20917 | reverse complement strand
TGCCGCTAGGGCTCTAATATTAGTCGCCATTATTGTTCACTCATGTTGTTTGCAGTTAAATTATTAATATGGCTGTTTTCAGCAAACCATAGTGCTTTTCCGTTTAAAATATCACGCGCTGGCATTGGCTTTTTACCGGGTAATTGCAATGACTCTAAGCACAGTGAACCTGAAGTTGTAGCAACAGTAACCCCGTTTTTATTTGCCAAAATTATTGTGCCAGGCAGGCAACCATGAGCCTCATCAGTATAGCTGGCTTGCCAAACCCGAATACGATGTTCGATATTTTTTTCATCAGTAAAGGTAAATTGTGCAACTGGCCATGGCATATAAGCACGAACTTTACGATGAAGTTCTACAGCGGGTAATTGCCAATCTAATTCTGCTTCATCTTTATCAAGTTTGGCCGCATAGTTAGCTAAATTATTATCTTGAGGCTCGGCGCTATGCTTGTTCTCAGCCATTAAATCAAGCGTGCTTAGTAAAGCAATAGGGCCGATATCGGCTAATTTTTCATAGAGTGTGGCGCTAGTATCTTGTTGAGTAATTTCACAGGTTGCTTTAGCTATCATGTCTCCGGTATCTAAACCTTTGTCCATCTGCATAATCGTCACACCTGTTTCTTTATCACCGGCCTCTAATGAACGTTGAATAGGTGCGGCGCCACGCCATTTTGGCAATATCGAGCCATGTACATTGACACAGCCTAAACGCGGAGCTTCTAAAATAACCATTGGCAATAATAAGCCGTAAGCGACAACAACCATAATATCAGCATTATAACTGGCTAGCTTTGCTTGATCGCCAGCGTCTTTAAAATTAACTGGTTGCTCAACAACAATACCATGCGATAAAGCGAGTTCTTTGGTAGCACAAGCGGTTAGCTTTTTACCACGTCCAGCACGTTTATCGGGTGGACAGTAAACGGCGACCACTTCATGATGAGAGTTAATTAGCGCCGCCAGATGTTGTGCAGCAAAGTCTGGCGTGCCAGCAAAAATAATTTTAAGAGCTTTTGACAAAGTTTTATTCCGAATTATATTAATAAAAACAATAATTAATTGTTGGCTAAACGAGCTTCTTTTTCTAGTTTTGCTTTTATCCGCTGGCGTTTTAATGGTGATAGATAATCAACAAATAACTTACCATCTAAATGATCTAATTCATGCTGTATACAAACTGCGAGTAACTCAGTTGCATTTAAGGTAAAGGCTTGTCCTTCACGATCGAGCGCTTTCACGGTAACTTCTGTGTAACGGTCAACTTTTGCGTAACAACCGGGCACAGATAAACAACCTTCTTCATTGATTTCGGTCGTATCACTATGGCTAATTATTTCTGGGTTAATCAAGACATAAGACTGGTCTTCGTCTTCTGAAACATTAATGACGACAATACGTTGATGGATATTGACCTGGGTGGCAGCTAAACCCACACCGTTCTCTTCTCGCATGGTCTCAAACATGTCATCAATTATTTGTTGTACATCACTGTTAATATCTTCTACAGGTAACGCTTTAGTGCGCAAGCGTTCGTCAGGAAATCTAAGTACGTTTAAAATAGTCATAAATATTCAAATAATTCGCGAAATATCGCATTGAGTGTTATGTTTCAATTTTAGCTATTAAATATAATTAATAATAGTGGTTTAGGCTAAAAGCTTAATATATCTGTTTAATAGGCGAACTATCATGCTAATACGTAGTTTTTTGTTAATACTCTGCTTGTCTTTTTCAGTATTGGTTACTGCTGATGAGTTAACATTAAATAAAAATGCCCCAAAATCTTACTTTGTTAAAAAGGGGGATACTTTGTGGGATATTTCAGCAATATTTCTCAAGCAGCCTTGGCTCTGGCCAAAGTTGTGGCGATTGAATCCTGATATTGATAATCCTCATTTAATTTATCCTGGTGACGAGCTTCGTTTAGTTTTTGACGAAAAAGGGCAACCAATGTTAGTGCGAGGAAAACCTGAACTTAAATGGTCGCCCCGAGCACGAGTTAAATTAAAAGATCAATCTGCTATTTCAAGTTTATCCTTGGACGTGATTGCGCCTTATATTAATTACAGTAGCATTTTATCTGAAGATGACATTGCAAAGCTCCCTTATATACTAGGGAGTGATGAAGGTTATAATTCTAGTATTGACGGCTTTAATCTCTATGTAAACGGCGAATTAGAGTTAGGCAAAGGTTATGGTATATATCAAAAAGAAAAGCCTATTTATGACCCTGAAACACAAGAACTTTTAGGCTACAACATTAGTGTTGTAGGTACCGGAAAAGTCTTACGCACCGGTGATATTGACAATAAAGTGCCTGCTACCTTGTATGTCGATGGCGTTAAAGAAGAAATTCGTTCCGGTGATTTCATTCTGCCCGTCAATGAAAACCAACAATACCCGTCATTTTTTAGTCTAAAGCCAGCGACTAAGTCGTTACGTGGACTAATTATCAACAGTATGAGTGGGTTAAGTGAATTTGGAAAACTCGACGTCGTAATGATTAATCGTGGCGCCGAACATGCCGTTGAGCAAGGAGATATTGTTTCGGTAAAACGAATCAGCCCAGGTGTTGTTGAAACAAGTAACGGCCTAACGTATAGCAAAGATGCTTCACGGTGGAATCGTATGGCAAATGTTGAGAGCTCTGATTATAAAATGCCAGAAGAGGTTGTTGGCGAAATGATGATTTTTAAAGTGTATCAGCAAGTGAGTTTAGCGCTCGTTATGCGTTCAAGTAAACCGCTTCGATTACAAGATATTATTACTTCACCCGTGGAAAACTAACCAACAGGCAATTCATCTTAATTTACAAGTAAAACCGCTGTACTTAGGGAGAAGACAGTGACAATAAAGTATAATTTAGCTGTTATCCCTCAACAGGGTGATGAGTATAAAAAGAAAAGCGCGAGTCACTTTTGGCTGGCGCTTAAGCTTATACCACGCCTAGCTATCGATAAAAAATTAAGACTTGTTGAACTCTTTGGAGTAGAACAACTTTTTCATTCCTCACAAGAACTGTCATCATTAAACCTTACTCAAAAACAGATAGCGGCGATTAGATCTCCTGATTGGCAAAGAATTTCTGAAATTATTGCCGCCACTGAACGATGTATTAGTGCCATTATTCCTTTTGTTGACTCTCGTTACCCTTCACAGTTAAAGCAAATTTATGATCCGCCATTGGTTTTATTTGCCCAAGGAAATATTAGCCTATTAAACCAAATGCAAATTGCGATGGTCGGTAGCCGAGATGCCAGTATTAATGGTCGAGAGAATGCGTTTAAATTTGCACAACAGTTAGCAAATGCTGGATTAGTGGTCACGAGTGGTTTAGCGCTAGGTATAGATGGCGCCGCTCACCAGGGGACGTTATCGGCAGGAGGTAAAACCATCGCGGTTGTCGCGACCGGTTTAGATCAGGTCTATCCAGCAAGACATCGATTATTAGCAAAAAACATTCTAGACAATGACGGTGCTATTATCAGTGAGTTCCCTCCAAACACCCCACCTAAGCCAGGTTATTTCCCCAAACGAAATAGATTGATTAGTGGTTTAAGTGTGGGGGTGCTGGTGGTTGAAGCCACTATTAAAAGTGGCTCTTTGGTAACCGCTCGTTGCGCCATAGAACAAAATCGTGACGTGTTTGCTATCCCAAGTACCATTAATAACCCACAAGCTAAAGGGTGTCACTGGCTGATTAAACAAGGTGCTAAACTTGTCGATAATATTGCCGATATAGTTGATGAATTAGATCTACTGCCACAAAGAGGTCTACACTTAACGATAAACAAAGAGAAAGAACAACGCTTAGAAAAAAGTCAAAAACAACACTTGTTTAACGATTCATTGTTAGCTAGTGTGGGTTATGAGATCACCCCCGTAGATATGGTGGTTTCACGAAGTAAATTACCGATAGATGTCGTACTAACTCGGTTAACAATGTTAGAGCTTAAAGGTCTGGTTGCTACGGTTCCAGGGGGTTACCAAAGAGTAAAATAGGGGCTAATTATGTTTGATATACTGATGTATCTTTTTGAAAACTATATACATAGTGAAGCCGAAATCATGGTGGATCATGAGTCATTAACGGATGAACTTACCCGAGCAGGTTTTCATCAAGACGAAATATATAAAGCGCTAAGTTGGTTAGAAAAGCTAGCAGCACTTCAAGACACCGATGCTTATCCGTATTTAACGCGAGTAGGGCGTCGCTCAGTACGTGTCTATGTTGATGATGAAATGCAATTACTTGATGTCGAGTGTCGAGGGTTTCTTTTATTTTTAGAGCAAGTGAATGTCCTAGATTTTACCACACGAGAAATGGTTATTGACCGCGTGATGGAGTTAGATACTAAGTTCTTCTCGATTGATGATTTAAAGTGGGTGGTACTTATGGTGTTATTTAACGTGCCAGGTAAAGAAAATGCTTACTCGCAAATGGAAGATCTTATTTTTGATGAGCAAGAAGGCCCATTACATTAAGTGTCAATCGTATAACTCGCTTAAGTTTGGCTAATCGTGGCATAATAACGTTAACAATATTCTAGTGATTGCATTATGCCTAATTCTGATAAACCCTTATTTTCACAGCACGAACATGCTTTAGAAAAAGCGTATGAAGTGTGCCCAGAATGTGGCAGTGAAATTGTTATAAAGAATAGTAAGTCGGGAAAGTTTTTTGGTTGTGCTTCCTATCCTGCCTGCGATTTCACTCGTCCAGTTGTCGAACACGAACGTGTCGAAGATAAAATTTTAGCTGGAACTGAATGCCCAGAGTGCCAACATGAACTTGCGGTTAAACAAGGGCGATATGGAATGTTTATCGGTTGTTCCAATTATCCCCAATGCCATCATATTGAAGATACTAGTGGTCAAGAAGACGTTGGCGTAGCTTGCCCACAGTGCCAGAAAAAGGGTAAGCAAGCCGAATTAATTGAGCGTACCAATCGCTATGGCAAAACATTTTATTCTTGTGAACAATATCCTAAATGCAAGTATGTCCTTAATTACCCACCCGTTGCTGAAAATTGCCCTCAATGCCATTGGCCGATATTAGTGAAGCGTAAAATGGCGAGTGGTAACGTCATAATCTGTCCAGAAAAGAAATGCACCTATAAGCGTAAAGAGATATAATACGCGCAATTATTTAACTAAACTTCTGGAGAGACAAAATGTCATCAACTTTTGTTGCAATTTTAATGGGTTCAGATTCTGACCTACCTGTTATGCAAGCAACCATCAGCGTTTTAAAAACATTTGGTATTGAACATGAAGTACGTGTTCGTTCAGCACATAGAACCCCTGATGCTGCTAAAGCTTACGTAAAAGATGCCGAAGAACGTGGCTGTAAAGTCTTTATATGTGCTGCAGGTTTAGCCGCTCATTTAGCCGGTGCTGTTGCAGGAATGACCACACGTCCAGTTATTGGTGTTCCCATTGATAACGGACCATTACAAGGTCATGATGCCTTACTTTCAACGGTTATGATGCCTGGTGGAATACCGGTTGCAACAGTTGCTATTGGTAAAGCTGGTGCAAAAAATGCGGGTTATTTAGCTGCACAAATATTAGGTGTTGCTGATCCGTCTATTGCAGAAAAAGTAAAAGCAGAACGCGCTGCTAATGTTATTGCTTTACTTGCAAAAGATGAAGCGATGCAAGAAAAATTAACATAAATTTTATGTGTTATTCGAGAAACCAGCGATTTGCTGGTTTTTTTATGTCCAAAATTTACCCTGATATTTTTGTTTAGCTAAAATATATATATTCCGCTAGATATTTACTGCGATCGAATGTGAATACCCAAATACCCCCATTAGACCAAAGGATAATTTTTAAACGCAATAATAGGCGTAAACTATCCTCAGTAAGTGCCGAAGTTAAGTAGCACTAAATAGCTACCAGCACCGTAATATAATGAGGAAAGTCGATGAACAATATTTATGACCAAGGCTTAGAAAAAGTTGCAGCCAATAACCAGCCTTTAACACCGATTAACTTTTTAAATCGAACCGCCGACGTACATCCTGAACGCGTTGCCATCATTCATGGTAAACAAAAAATCACTTATCGTGAATATCGTAATAATGTTAGACGCCTAGCCTCAGCATTAATGCAACGCGGTGTTAAGCCCGGTAATACAGTAGCCATCATGGCGGCTAATATTCCTGCCTTTCTAGATGCCCATTATGGTGTGCCGTTAACGGGTGCAGTATTACATTCGATAAACATTCGTTTAGATGCTGAAAGTATTGCTTTTCTTTTCGACCATGGCGAATGTGATGTACTCCTAACCGATACGGCTTTTTCTTGTGTGGTAAAAAAAGCACTAACCTTATGTTCACGTCAACCGCTGATTATTGATATCGATGATGTAATGAGTGAAGGCGGTGAACGTTTAGGTTCTGTTGAGTATCAAGACTTACTTGCCGAAGGTAATGAAAATTTCACCGGAAATTTAATTCATGATGAGTGGCAAGCGCTGGCGTTAAATTACACATCAGGGACAACGGGTAACCCAAAAGGTGTGGTCTATTCACATCGCGGCGCTTATTTAAATTCGCTGGGTAACAACATGATCTGGCCATTAGGCAATAACTCAGTGTACCTATGGACACTGCCAATGTTCCATTGTAATGGTTGGTGTTTTCCATGGACTGTTGTTGCTGTGGGTGGAACACAAGTTTGCTTAAGGCAGGTAGAAGTTGGCGCAATCATCGAAAGTTTAATTGAACATAAGGTCAGCCATTTTTGTGGTGCGCCAATCGTCTTAAATATGATTTTAAATGCAGACCAAAAGTTACTGGCAAAAGTACCACGTGGCATAAATATCATGACCGCGGGGGCTCCGCCACCACCATCCGTTATTAAAGGGATGGAAGTAATGGGGTTTGATATCACCCAAGGCTATGGTTTAACTGAAGTTTATGGGCCTTGTGTGGTAAGTGAATGGAAAGATGAATGGAATGATAAAAGCGACGATGAAAGAGCTGCGTTAAAAGCGCGTCAAGGTGTGCGCTATCCTACACAAGAAGAAGTGGATGTATTAGACCCTGAGACTATGCAGCCCGTCCCTTGTAATGCTGAAACGGTTGGTGAAATTATGTTTCGTGGTAATAGCATGATGAAAGGTTATCTAAAAAATGAGAAAGCGACTAATGAAGCATTTAAACATGGCTGGTTCCATTCTGGTGATTTAGCCGTTAAGCATCCTGATGGTTATATTGAAATAAGAGATCGTTCTAAAGATATTATTATTTCAGGTGGAGAAAATATATCTTCAGTAGAAGTCGAAAGTATTTTATATCAACACCCTGACATATTAGAGGCAGCCGTTGTCGCGAAAAGCGATGAAAAATGGGGGGAAACTCCATGCGCCTTTGTTTCATTAAAGCGAGGCCGAAGCGCTACAGAGCAAGATATCATCAGTTTTTGTCGAGAACATATGGCTACATTTAAAGCCCCTAAGACAATTGTGTTTAGTGATTTACCAAAAACGTCGACAGGTAAAGTACAGAAATTTATTTTACGTGAAAAAGTAAAAAGCCTCTCATAACTATCAAGTGTTTAATTTTGGCGATAAAATTATTTTTATCTGAAATTAAACACTTATTTTATCTGTTAGATAAACGCCGTATAATCATAAAATAATCCTTTAATTTTCCATTATTATTTATGATGACTTCTGCCGAAGAGGCTTACAGCCAAGGTGGTATTATTGCTTATCCAACCGAAGCTGTTTTTGGCCTAGGTTGCGATCCAGATAATTTACTCGCAATTGAAAAATTACTTAGCATTAAAAACCGCTCTCCAGAAAAGGGCCTCATTTTACTAGCAGCTAACTACTCTCAATTACTCCCTTATATTGATGACAGTAAAATACCGCAAGATAAACGCTTGAGTATACTTTCTCGCTGGCCTAACGGTATTACTCAATTATTGCCAAAAAATAGTAATACTCATCGGCTACTTACTGGAAAATTTCCCACCATAGCCGTTCGATTGACTAGCCAACCTGATGTAGTAGCGCTGTGCAACAAGGTAAATAAACCGATTGTTTCTACCAGTGCTAACCTATCGGGGGAGGAGCCGGCAAGAACTTGGCAAGACGTTGAAGAAACATTGTCAGCTGAAATCGATTTCATCATAAAAGGTAGTACTTTAGGGTATACTCAACCTTCAAGAATAATTGATGCATTGACCGGAGAGACAATTCGCGCATGAGCCAAGTAAGCATAGAAACAGTCATTGAATTTTTAAAATCACTGCAAGACAATATTTGTTCAGCATTAGAAGCCGCCGACGGTAGTGGGCAGTTCGTTGAAGATAACTGGATACGCGCTGAAGGCGGCGGTGGCCGTACTCGAGTATTAACCGACGGGACTGTTATTGAACAAGGTGGTGTAAACTTTTCAGAAGTCTCTGGTGATAAGTTACCTCCATCAGCGAGTGCTCATCGACCTGAACTAGCGGGTAGAACATGGCGAGCTTGTGGTGTTTCATTAGTTATTCACCCTAAAAATCCTTATATCCCCACGTCACACGCTAATGTTCGATTTTTTATCGCTGAGAAAGAAGGCGAGGAACCTGTGTGGTGGTTTGGTGGCGGTTTTGATTTAACCCCTTTTTATCCTATAAAAGAAGACGTTGTTCATTGGCACCAAACGGCTAAATCACTTTGTCAGCCTTTTGGTGAAAATGTTTATGATGAGCATAAAAAGTGGTGTGATGAATATTTTTATTTAAAACATCGAGATGAAACGCGTGGTGTTGGTGGTTTATTTTTTGATGATTTGAATCAATGGGATTTTGATACTTGCCTAAATTATATTAAAGCTGTCGGGCAAGGCTTTGTTGACGCTTATGTTCCGATTATCGAAAAAAGAAAGCACATTGAATTCTCTGAGCAACAACGTCAATTTCAATTATATCGCCGTGGCCGTTATGTTGAGTTTAACTTAGTCTTTGACCGAGGCACCTTATTTGGTTTGCAGTCCGGTGGGCGTACAGAATCGATATTAATGTCGATGCCGCCACTTGCTCGTTGGGAATATAATTACCAACCCGATCCAACAAGTCAAGAAGCTGAACTGGCTCAGTACTTAGTACCACAAGACTGGTTAGCTCAATAGTTATTATCCTTTATAATACTTCAGCTAGATTTTTTGAAGGCTGATTGAACGAGAAGCGTAAAGCTTCTCGTGTTTCTGTCAAAGGCATTAGTTGTTTTATATTAGCGCCAAAAGCTTACTTGCCACTGTTATTTAGCTCTACTCCCCTTTATTTGTAAAATGTTTAAATAAAAGTTACAACAACGCAATTTTATTGCGCTAGGTCATGTTTTTATTTTTAAGTCTCTATAAAATCCGTTTTATTAAATACCCATAAAACAAATAGGGACTTTTCACATGAAAAAACGTTTACTTACTTTAGCTGTTTTAGCTTCTCTTTCTGTAACTTCCTTCGCTGAAGACTATAAAGCCGGAGATTTTGTTTTCCGTGGTGGTGCGACCATGGTTAACCCAGATAGCGGTAAGTCAGGGGTTTATGTTGAAGCATTAGGAGGTAACACACCATTATCTCTTTCTGTTGATGACAATACTCAACTTGGCTTAAATTTTATTTATTTCTATGATAACAATTGGGCAATAGAAGTTTTAGCTGCAACACCATTCGCCCATGATGTCATTATTCACGATCAACAACGTATCTCTGCCGGACTGTTTGGTGCGAACGTTGATGGTGCAACATTAGCGGAAGTCACACAGTTACCACCTACAATTAGTGCGCTTTATTACTTTAACAGTACATCTAACATTAAACCTTATGTGGGTGTTGGCATAAATTACACCATATTTTTTGATGAAAGTTTTAAAAGTACACCTGAATCTTTGGGTTTTAATGATTTAGAGCTTGATGGTTCATTAGGCTTATCGTTTCAAGTGGGCGCCGATTACTTAATAAATGATAAGTGGCATGTAAATGCTTCCGCTCGTTATATTGATATTAACGCCGACGCCACCTTCAAAATTGGTGATATTAAAGGGTCTGCGTCAGTAGAAATTGACCCTATGGTTTATTCAATCATGTTGGGTTATAAGTTTTAGTATTATTAATAACACAAACTCTTAACAACACTCTTTTAAGGCAGTCATCTTTTATATAAAGGTAACTGCTTTTTTTATATTCATCATGCCTTTATTACGATAACCTTAAGTATAATTTATTACCCAGTGCTTTCTATGGATCAATATCGCGTCTTTGGTAACCCTATCAAACAATCACGTTCGCCCATCATTCACCAATCTTTTGCGCAGCAAACTCAGCAGCAACTTAACTACCAAAGTGAATATGTAGCACTAGAGCTATTTGAACAAACAATCATTACTTTTATGAATAGTGGCGCTAAAGGTGCCAACATTACCGCTCCTTTTAAAGAACAAGCGATGGCATTATGCGATAAATTAACCGAGCGGGCTCAACTTGCCGGCGCGGTAAATACTTTAACGTTTGCGGGTGGTAAAATATTTGGCGATAACACCGATGGGGAAGGGCTTGTGCAAGATCTCCTTAATCATAAAATATTATTAAAAAATAGTCGTATTTTATTATTGGGTGCCGGTGGTGCCGCTAAAGGCGTGATTTTACCTTTATTAGCACAAGGACCACAGAAAATTGTTATCGCCAATAGAACAGTTAGTAAAGCTGAAGAGCTGATTAAAAAGTTTAACAACAATAAATTAACGGCTACAGGGTTCGATGCTCTGGGAGCAGAAAAGTTTGACCTTATCATCAATGGAACATCGGCAAGCTTAACGGGGAAAATTCCACCGTTATCAAAAGAGCTTATTGCTAATACCGACTGTTACGATATGGTTTATGGTAAAGAACTTAGTCCATTTTTAGCTTGGGCGAAAGCCAATGGCGCAAGTAATGTTATTGATGGTTTAGGTATGTTGGTAGAACAAGCCGCCGAAAGTTTCAGAACTTGGCGAAATGTTTCACCTGAAACTGCATCGGTACTAAATAGGCTAAGAAAAGAGGGTTAAAGATGAACCAACAAATAATCTTCAACGATGATATAACTTATGATGACAACCAAAAGGGCTGGATCTTTAGTGGCTTACTCTCTGGTGAGCGTATTAATATTCTTATTAAGTGTACAAAGCATAATGTAATGAGTGATTCATTGAAATTTGATTTAGAAGAAATCGTTGAAGAATGGCTCGACGCTAATGAGCCACTCCCTGAAAGTCGAATAGAGCTTTACTATAAATAACGGGCTAATCAATTATTGTTGAGCAAGGTACTCATTCTTAAGCTCAACATAATTAATCGCAGACTGACTAAGAAACGCTTGCTCACTTTCTTTTAGTAATCTTACTTGTTTTACCGGGTTACCTACATATAGGTAACCACTCTCTAACGTTTTATGGGGAGGCACCAAAGAACCAGCACCAATAAAAACGTCATTTTCAATAATCGCGCCATCCATAATGATTGCCCCCATACCAACAAGTATACGATCTCCTAACGTGCAACCATGTAGCATGCACTTGTGACCAACGGTAACATCTTCACCTATAATGAGAGGATTGCCTGTTGGATTACCTGCGCTTTTACGGGTTACATGCAATACCGTACCATCTTGGATATTGGTTCTATTGCCAATGCTAATAGTATTAACATCACCTCTAGCGGCGACCAAAGGCCAAATACTGACATCGTCACCCATAGATATATCTCCAACGAGTACAGCAGACTCATCAACATAGACCTTTTGGCCCAATTTTGGTGTAATTTTATTGTAGCTACGTAATATAGTTTTATTCATAATGAGAATTAGGTTGTGAACTTATGCATTAATACTAGCAAATATCGACTAAAGGTTGAAAAAATATCAGTTATAAACTGTATTAATATAAATGTTCAGTTCAACGAAAGGGTATCAGCTAATAGAAGTGTGGTTAATAAATGTGGTATTCGGTCGAATAAACCTCAATAAAAACGTGGCCTGTACGTTAATTGAGCGAACAAACGTTTATTTCAAACTTATTACAAAAAAGGGTTGACGCCCAGCGAGAAATCTCTAGAATGCGCTCCAGTTCCAAGGGGTTCAGTCAAAACGAACCACGAAAGAGCTGTTTTGATAAGTTATCTACATCACTTTAGGGTAAAGTAGTTAACTTAATGTTTTATAGATAAGGTTTGAATCTTCGAAAAGAAACTTCAAATTAAATTAAATAAAACGTTGACATCAAAACTGAGAAGCGTATGATGCGCATCTCGCTTCAGGCAAGGCCTGCAGCAACGGAGCAACGCTCCAAAGGTATAAACGAATGGGTTTTATATCTAACTCTTTACTTTAAGTAGATGAGTTTTTCTTTAACAATTAGTTATCATGCAATTTGTGTGGACACTCACATTATATTGATTTTACATAGTCGGTTCTTAATTCTCTAACGAGAGGCAAGGAAAGACGTAAAACAGTTTAATAATGATGTCACACAGATTAAGTATTAATCATTAATTTGATTAGTACGTTTTATGTAGTTACTACTTCTCTTTTAAGAGTTGCTGGTAACACGACAGAATTCATTGAGCAGATGTCTTAACTTAGGTTAAGCATCACAAACGATTTTTTAATTGAAGAGTTTGATCATGGCTCAGATTGAACGCTGGCGGCAGGCTTAACACATGCAAGTCGAGCGGTAACAGAGAGTAGCTTGCTACTTTGCTGACGAGCGGCGGACGGGTGAGTAATGCTTGGGAATATGCCATATGGTGGGGGACAACAGTTGGAAACGACTGCTAATACCGCATAACGTCTACGGACCAAAGAGGGGGATTCTTCGGAACCTCTTGCCATTTGATTAGCCCAAGTGAGATTAGCTAGTTGGTGAGGTAATGGCTCACCAAGGCGACGATCTCTAGCTGGTTTGAGAGGATGATCAGCCACACTGGGACTGAGACACGGCCCAGACTCCTACGGGAGGCAGCAGTGGGGAATATTGCACAATGGGCGAAAGCCTGATGCAGCCATGCCGCGTGTGTGAAGAAGGCCTTCGGGTTGTAAAGCACTTTCAGTTGTGAGGAAAGGTGGTAGTTAATAGCTGCTCACTGTGACGTTAGCAACAGAAGAAGCACCGGCTAACTCCGTGCCAGCAGCCGCGGTAATACGGAGGGTGCGAGCGTTAATCGGAATTACTGGGCGTAAAGCGTGCGTAGGCGGTTTGTTAAGCAAGATGTGAAAGCCCAGGGCTCAACCTTGGAACTGCATTTTGAACTGGCAAACTAGAGTACTGTAGAGGGTGGTGGAATTTCCAGTGTAGCGGTGAAATGCGTAGAGATTGGAAGGAACATCAGTGGCGAAGGCGGCCACCTGGACAGATACTGACGCTGAGGCACGAAAGCGTGGGGAGCAAACAGGATTAGATACCCTGGTAGTCCACGCCGTAAACGATGTCAACTAGCTGTCTGTGGACTTGATCCGTGGGTAGCGGAGCTAACGCATTAAGTTGACCGCCTGGGGAGTACGGCCGCAAGGTTAAAACTCAAATGAATTGACGGGGGCCCGCACAAGCGGTGGAGCATGTGGTTTAATTCGATGCAACGCGAAGAACCTTACCATCCCTTGACATCCACAGAAGAGACTAGAGATAGACTTGTGCCTTCGGGAACTGTGAGACAGGTGCTGCATGGCTGTCGTCAGCTCGTGTTGTGAAATGTTGGGTTAAGTCCCGCAACGAGCGCAACCCCTATCCTTATTTGCCAGCGCGTTATGGCGGGAACTCTAAGGAGACTGCCGGTGATAAACCGGAGGAAGGTGGGGACGACGTCAAGTCATCATGGCCCTTACGGGATGGGCTACACACGTGCTACAATGGCAAGTACAGAGGGCAGCAATACCGCGAGGTGGAGCGAATCCCACAAAGCTTGTCGTAGTCCGGATTGGAGTCTGCAACTCGACTCCATGAAGTCGGAATCGCTAGTAATCGTAGATCAGAATGCTACGGTGAATACGTTCCCGGGCCTTGTACACACCGCCCGTCACACCATGGGAGTGGGATGCAAAAGAAGTGGCTAGTTTAACCTTCGGGAGGACGGTCACCACTTTGTGTTTCATGACTGGGGTGAAGTCGTAACAAGGTAACCCTAGGGGAACCTGGGGTTGGATCACCTCCTTATCTTGAAGTAAAAACAGTTTAATGGAAGCTCTTGAGTTTCACGAGTGTCTACACAAATTACATGATAACAAATTAGAAGAAGAAAGCCCTTGGGCTTGCTAATAAGATAGGTCTGTAGCTCAGCTGGTTAGAGCGCACCCCTGATAAGGGTGAGGTCGGCAGTTCAAGTCTGCCCAGACCTACCAATTCATTCGCTGAATTGATTAATCTTCTTCATTAAAGAAAAGACCAAATTAAGGTTTACTTTCGTCATACTGAATGTTTTTCAGTATCTGGTGAGTGAATATTAATTTGGTTTTTTAAACCACGTTTTTAACCGAATGCGCGTTAAGAATGAGTTCTTTAACAATCTGGAAAGCTGATATAAATAAAGTATTTATGCGTAATGAACGGTGTCGCGCTGTGATTTACATATGACATAGATATTTACAAAAGCGATTAATAGTGAAAGCTGTTAATCAACATTTGTTTGCTCTTACTCAGAGTAAACATCTTATTCAAGACACATTTATTTGTGCGTGAAAATGTCAGACTTTACAATTGCTGTGGATTAGTCTCCACGGTGTACTTCGTGTCGAAAGACTACTTAGGGTTGTATGGTTAAGTGACTAAGCGTATGTGGTGGATGCCTTGGCAGTTAGAGGCGATGAAGGACGTGTTAATCTGCGATAAGCATTGGTGAGGTGATAAAAACCGTTATAGCCAATGATTTCCGAATGGGGAAACCCACTGACATAAGTCAGTATCATTAAGTGAATACATAGCTTAATGAAGCGAACCAGGAGAACTGAAACATCTAAGTACCCTGAGGAAAAGAAATCAACCGAGATTTCGTTAGTAGCGGCGAGCGAACGCGAATCAGCCCTTAAGCTTATTGGGCGCTAGTGGAATGTACTGGAAAGTACAACGATACAGGGTGATAGTCCCGTACACAAAAGCAACCTTTGAGTGAAATCGAGTAGGACGGAGCACGTGAAACTTTGTCTGAATATGGGGGGACCATCCTCCAAGGCTAAATACTACTAACTGACCGATAGTGAACCAGTACCGTGAGGGAAAGGCGAAAAGAACCCCTGTGAGGGGAGTGAAATAGAACCTGAAACCGCATACGTACAAGCAGTGGAAGCCGGATTTAGTCCGGTGACTGCGTACCTTTTGTATAATGGGTCAGCGACTTATATTCTGTAGCAAGGTTAACCGATTAGGGGAGCCGTAGCGAAAGCGAGTGTTAACTGCGCGTTTAGTTGCAGGGTATAGACCCGAAACCCGGCGATCTACCCATGGGCAGGTTGAAGGTTGAGTAACATCAACTGGAGGACCGAACACACGTATGTTGAAAAATGCGGTGATGACTTGTGGGTCGGAGTGAAAGGCTAATCAAGCCGGGAGATAGCTGGTTCTCCCCGAAATCTATTTAGGTAGAGCCTCGCACGAACACCATTGGGGGTAGAGCACTGTTAAGGCTAGGGGGTCATCCCGACTTACCAACCCTTTGCAAACTCCGAATACCAATGAGTGATATGCGGGAGACACACTGCGGGTGCTAACGTCCGTTGTGAAGAGGGAAACAACCCAGACCGCCAGCTAAGGTCCCAAAGTACTAGTTAAGTGGGAAACGATGTGGAAAGGCATAGACAGCTAGGAGGTTGGCTTAGAAGCAGCCATCCTTTAAAGAAAGCGTAATAGCTCACTAGTCGAGTCGGTCTGCGCGGAAGATGTAACGGGGCTAAACTAGTCACCGAAGCTGCGGATTCATAGTTTACTATGAGTGGTAGGGGAGCGTTCTGTAAGCCGTTGAAGGTGAGTTGTAAAGCTTGCTGGAGGTATCAGAAGTGCGAATGCTGACATGAGTAACGATAAGGGGAGTGAAAAACTCCCCCGCCGAAAGACCAAGGTTTCCTGTCCCATGTTAATCAGGGCAGGGTAAGTCGGCCCCTAAGGCGAGGCGGAAACGCGTAGTCGATGGGAAACAGATTAATATTTCTGTACTTCTATATATTGCGAAGGAGGGACGGAGTAGGCTAAACAGGCACGGCGTTGGTAGTCCGTGTGAAAGTACGTAGGTGGTTACTTAGGTAAATCCGGGTTTCATTCAACACTGAGATACGAGACGAGACTCTACGGAGTTGAAGCTGTTGATGCCATGCTTCCAGGAAAAGCTTCTAAGCTTCAGATATATAGGAACCGTACCCCAAACCGACACAGGTGGTTAGGTAGAGAATACTAAGGCGCTTGAGAGAACTCGGGTGAAGGAACTAGGCAAAATAGTACCGTAACTTCGGGAGAAGGTACGCTACTCTCGGTTAAACCCTTGCGGTGTAAGCTAAGAGTAGTCGAAGTAACCAGGTGGCTGGAACTGTTTATTAAAAACACAGCACTGTGCAAAATCGAAAGATGACGTATACGGTGTGACGCCTGCCCGGTGCCGGAAGGTTAATTGATTCGGTTAGCGCAAGCGAAGCTGATGATCGAAGCCCCGGTAAACGGCGGCCGTAACTATAACGGTCCTAAGGTAGCGAAATTCCTTGTCGGGTAAGTTCCGACCTGCACGAATGGCGTAATCATGGCCACACTGTCTCCACCCGAGACTCAGTGAAATTGAATTTGCGGTTAAGATGCCGTATACCCGCGGCTAGACGGAAAGACCCCGTGAACCTTTACTATAGCTTGACAGTGAACATTGCTCCTACATGTGTAGGATAGGTGGGAGACTATGAAACTTTGTCGCCAGATGAAGTGGAGTCTACCTTGAAATACCACCCTTGTATGCGTGATGTTCTAACCTAGGGCCCTTATCGGGCTTGGGGACACTGTCTGGTGGGTAGTTTGACTGGGGCGGTCTCCTCCCAAAGAGTAACGGAGGAGCACGAAGGTTGGCTAAGTATGGTCGGACATCATACGGTTAGTGCAATGGCATAAGCCAGCTTAACTGCGAGACAGACACGTCGAGCAGGTACGAAAGTAGGTCATAGTGATCCGGTGGTTCTGTATGGAAGGGCCATCGCTCAACGGATAAAAGGTACTCCGGGGATAACAGGCTGATACCGCCCAAGAGTTCATATCGACGGCGGTGTTTGGCACCTCGATGTCGGCTCATCACATCCTGGGGCTGAAGTCGGTCCCAAGGGTATGGCTGTTCGCCATTTAAAGTGGTACGCGAGCTGGGTTTAGAACGTCGTGAGACAGTTCGGTCCCTATCTGCCGTGGGCGTTTGAGAATTGAAGAGGGCTGCTCCTAGTACGAGAGGACCGGAGTGGACGAACCGCTGGTGTTCGGGTTGTTATGCCAATAGCATTGCCCGGTAGCTACGTTCGGAACTGATAACCGCTGAAAGCATCTAAGCGGGAAGCAGGCTTTGAGATGAGTTCTCACTGGAGCTTTAAGCTCCCTAAAGGGTCGTTGGAGACTACAACGTTGATAGGTCAGGTGTGTAAGGACTGCGAGGTCTTGAGCTAACTGATACTAATTGCCCGTGAGGCTTAACCATACAACACCCAAGTAGTTTTACTGCGAAGTGTTTGTAAAAGACTGACATATATAGAATAACTTCACGCACTGTAATGAATTGAATAAGAAAACGCTTTTATATTTATGGCTCTAGCGAGCAACAGCTTTCAAGATTGTAACCTTTTTGTCTAGCGACAATAGCACTGTGGCACCACCTGATCCCATTCCGAACTCAGAAGTGAAACGCAGTAGCGCCGATGGTAGTGTGGGAGTTCCCATGTGAGAGTAGGACATTGCTAGGCTTCCAATTAGAAAAACCCGTAGCTGATGCTACGGGTTTTTTGCTTTCTGACGTTTAAAAATACAGTATTTATACCTGTAGAGCAGTAGCGCAAACAGTAGTGTGACTTATGTTCGACATGCCCATGTGAGAATAGGACATTGCTTGGCTTCTAATTAAGAAAAACCCGTTACTAACGTAACGGGTTTTTTGCTTTCTGGCGTTTGAAAACACAAGATTTATAACTAATATAGTAGTAGTGCCAACGGTAGTGTGACTTATGTTCGATATGCCCATGTGAGAATAGGACATTGCTAAGCTTCTATTTACAGAAACCCGATTCGAAAGAGTCGGGTTTTTTGCTTTCTGGCGTTTAAAAATAAATCATTTATACCTGTATAGTAGTTGCGCCAACGGTAGTGTGACTTATGTTCGACAGGCCCATGTGAGAATAGGACATTGCTAAGCTTCTATTTACAGAAACCCGTTACTAACGTAACGGGTTTTTTGCTTTCTGGTGTTAAAAAATACAGTATTTATCACTGTAGAGTAATAACGCCAACGGTAGTGTGACTTATGTTCGACATGCCCATGTGAGAGTAGGACATTCTCCACTTCTAATTAGGTCGCTCTTTGCCATCCTTGGCAACGCGACATTAGTATATCCCTACACGTCAGAAACCCGATCCGAAAGAGTCGGGTTTTTTGCTTTCTGTCGTTTGAAAACTTAGCAGAATAACCCTTCATAATCGCGTTTGCCTAGTCAGCGAATTACATCCTGATGCACCACTGTAAATGACGACAAAATCATTCATTGATTTAAGGTGGTGGTAAGAAGATCGCTATCTCAATAATATAAGAAGTAGTGATCACTTCGCGGTATTGTTGAACTTAAAATATTTATAATATATTTTCTGATGACCTAGCCTTGTGTTATTAGTGATAAGTCTCAGTAATATCCAAATAGTGATGAAATTTAAAAGTTCACTGTTCCTAAATTGTTAAAAATATGTGATATTAATGCGTAATGAATTTAATTTATGGATGTACATTAGTGAGTAGTCTCCCTATAAGCTGTTGAACTAAAACGCTTATAGGGGAATACCAGCTCCCTGATATATCAATGCATCATAGTATTATGCTTATAATTGATAATACTTAATAAAAATAACCAAACTAGGAATGTCATTAATGGATAATTCAGGGAAAGAAATAGTAAAGTATGGAATCACATTTGGAACAGCTCTTTCAATTGCTATTTCATGGAGCGTAAATAAGTCAATCTTATGGGCAATTCTGCACGGTTTCTTGTCTTGGGCTTATGTGATTTGGCATGTATTGACACGATAAAAATTATTGAATGGTGTTAAGTTCTACTTAATTATCATTTAGTTAAAATGGCTTATTTTGAATGTGTTGATACTAATAAAGCATTCAAACGGATAAAAGACAGTTGGCTGTTTTCACTCCGTTCGCTATTTTAGCCAACAATTTCGCCCCGCTAGTTAGGCGTTAGACATTTAAGGGAATTTGGTGCAAAAATTCATCATATTATTCAGAGGGATCAATGTTGGGGGCAATAACATACTGCCGATGAAAGAGCTTGTCCCGCTTTTGGAACAAAGTGGCTATGAAAGTGTTTCATCATATATTCAAAGTGGCAATATCGTTTTAAAAAGCCTTAAAAATCCAACAGAGCAAGTGCAATGTATTATTTCCAAAAATTTTGGCTTTGCTCCTGCGATTTTCTCTTTAGAAGAGTCTGTGTTCTCAACATCAGCTTTAAATAATCCATACAAAGATTTTGAAGGTAAATTTGTACACTTTTACTTTTGTAAAAATCATATCAACCTAGTTCAAGATAAGTTAAATAAATATATATCAAGTTCTGAAGAGTATACAGTTAAAGGAGATGTCCTTTATTTACATGCACCTGAAGGCATAGGTCGTTCAAAACTAGTAGCAAATATAGAGTCCTGTTTAGGCCAAAGTGCGACAGGTAGAAATCTAAATACTATTAATAAAATTAGCACTATGCTAAAAAATGCATAACAGGAACTTCAAACGGAAAATATAAAGTTGGCTGTATTCACTCCGTTTAAAATTTTAGCCAACTATATTTTTCGCCTAAGTGGGCGTTAGCTATCTAGGATTATTCATGAATTGGTTGAAGCTTTCAAATGTAACAATAGCAAGTGATTCAAACAGACACTAAATAGTTGGCTAGGTTTCGCTTCGCTACACATTTTAGTCAACAATTTAAAACCTCTTAATGGGGTGTTATTTGGTCAGATATCCAACTTCTCATGGAGCAAGAAAATGATTAAAAAAAGTGCACTTTATTTCCTTATGTTATTTTGTTTTGATGTTTTAGCAAATGATAAATTCCCTAATATATTATTTTTAGAAGGTGAACAGCAGTCACCTGCTGCTGATTTAAGTGTAGTGAAATGGCTTTCAGGTCATTGGAGAGGGGAAGCATTTGGTGGTCTCATTGAAGAAGTATGGTCGTCTGCTGTTGGCGGGAGCATGATGGGGGCATTTAAGCTTGTTGTTGAAAATGAAGTGCAATTCTATGAAATTGAAACAATATCTGAAGAAAATGGAACACTTGTCTTTAGACTAAAGCATTTTCATAGAAACTTAAAAGGATGGGAGAAGAAAGATAAAACTATTGATTTTGTATTGGTAAAAGTTATGGAAAATAAAGTTTACTTCAACGGCATGACTATTGAGAAAGTTAGCGATAACGAAATTAATATATATGTTGCTATTGAAGACAATGGAAGTACAAGCGAAGAAAAGTTTTCTTATACAAGATTTAATTGAGACTTCGGTGCTGTAGCACATACAAATCATTTAAGCAGGACAAATACCCATTGGCATTTGCTCTTGTGTCGCTATTTAGCCAACAATTACTTGTCTCTTAATGAGGCGTTATGAGGTTTTTTCAAATTGAGAGTATTATTTCTAATTATATGCACACTACTTTTTAGTGGATGTTCTGCTTCTGGAGATCGGTTTAAAAGTTTTGAAAATCCAGCTGTAAATAAGAGTTCTTTATATATTTATAGGCCATCTAAATTCTTTCAAGGGGGAACTTGGCCAACCATTTTTATCGATGGTAAAGAAAAGTTTTCTTTAAAAAATTCCGGTTATGTCTTAACTCACGTAGAGCCAGGGGCACATGAGATAAAAATAGGCTCAACTTCTTTTCTAGATAATTGGAGTTTTGGAGATGTAATTGGAAATATTGATATGGAAAAAGGTAAGACATATTACTTAAGGTTCGATATAGAATTTCAAGATGCAACATCAATGGGAACAGTAATGTCATTTTCGGGGGCTGTGGGATTAATTGAAGTTAATAAAGAACAAGCGGCAAGCGATTTGAAAATACTTAATTCGAGTATGTAACCTCATAATAAGCCATTAAGTAGAACTTTTAAGCTTTGGTTAGGTTGAGCTTCGTTTGGCATTTTAGCCAACAATTAAAAACCTATTAATGTGGCGACATGCTACTAAGGAAAGTTAGTGTTTAAAATTATAGTATTATTATCAAGTTTATTTCTTGCTTCGTGTGCGACTGTCGCACCCATTGTAAATTCAAATAGCCCTATTAACATTTATGGTGTAACGACACTCCCTCCACAAAATGGAGATTGGGTGGTTATTACTGCTTCAGGCTATCAATCATCTCTTGGGAGTAAAGGCGTTAATAAAAATGAATCGCAAGTTGTAAATGTTTCTATATTTCAATTGCCAAGTTTAGATTCAGATAAAAAGTTTCTAGAATATATTGTTAGTTCGAGAGCATCTGCCCCAAATACGGGGCGATTTGAAAACAAAGAAAACACCGAAAACCTTTCATCACTTAATGGTGCTGTTTGTGTTAAATACCATTCAATATCACAAGATACTAATGCTAAAATTCAAGGAGGCAAAGCCTCAATGTTATTTGAAAGTATTGGCTATAATTGCCAACATCCTAAAAAAAACACAGTAGGTGTAAATATTGAGTACTCTAGTCGTTACTTTGTAGATACTGGATATTCAACATTACAAAACGATAGTGATGCGTTTTTTAATAATATTCAGTTCACGGAGTTTTAGTAGCATAAGCCATTAAGCAGGAAAAATAACAGTTGGCTATATACTCCTTCGTTGTTTATTTTAGCTAACATTCATTTGTCTCTTAATAGGGCGTTAGGGTATAAGGTCACAATTTATGGATATTATTCAAGTTGATGGTTTAGACGTTTTAACTTCTTTATTTAATTCTTATGACGAATTAATAAATATGGAGCTGCAACAAGATCAGATTAGTGACGTTTTCCCATATAAAGGGAATACGTTAAGCTATGCATTTGTAAAATCAGGTATATCACTTGGTTATTATAAAATATTATCAGCAAAGCGATTAACATCAAAAAGAACATCGTTTACTCTTCATAAGCAATAAGCCCTAACAATAACTCGAACGGAAGATACAGTTGGCTGTTTTCACTTCGTTTTCCTTTTAGCCAACTATATTTTTTGAGAGGTTTGAGCATTGGTCCCATATTTACTAGCTGGATTATCTATATTAATTGCGGGTGGCGTTCATTGGAAACTTCCTAACTCATTTTGGCAAGCATCAATGTATTCAACTCTGGCCATTGTTGTTGTATCACTATTATTTATTTTTGTTTTTCAGTCTAATTACCTAGGCTTAGACGAAAATACAGCCGAAACGGCTAATATTGGTGTAGCAGTTTTACTCGTATCTGCACTTGTTTCATTTTTTGGTTTGTTAGTCTCTTTAATGGTTGGTTATTTTCTAAAAATAGTGAGATCGTCGGTATAAAAACATCACCAGAATTTAAACAGGGACAAAATACAGTTGGCTAACGGCCGTTCTAATATAATTGGGTGGCATAACCGATATAATTATTGCGTTGGACTACTTTTATCTACTTATATAAAAGAACTTCAGAGACACCATGCCAATAACAAAGCTTTAAGCCAATATAGACCGACGATAAATGGTTAGCTAGTATGGGGTTATCATAAGTTTCAGTTAACAATGATTATCCTTTTAACGAGGTGTTACTCTATCCCTGCATTAATTCAGCCCAATATATTTTCAACACAGTAAAAAAGTAACCATTTTCCGTGATAACACTAGAGAGAGTATAATGGCAAAAAAAGCTATAGTTATAGGTGCTACCGGGTTAGTCGGTCGAGCGATAGTTGATCAACTTGTTAGCAGCGACCATATTAGTGAAATTATTACACTAACTCGTAGGCGTTCCCCACATGCATCGACAAAAGTTTGTAATCAAGTCGTGGACTTCGAACACCTCAATAATTACATCACACTATTTGATGCGGACTTTTTATTCTCATGTCTTGGTACAACAGTTAAACAAGCGGGTTCAATCGTAGAACAAGGTAGAGTAGATCTTGATTACCAGTTTGAAGCAGCACAATTAGCAGTAAACAACGGCGTTAATCACTACCTACTTGTTTCTTCTGCAGGGGCTAATGATCAAAGTAAAAATCCGTATCTAAAAATGAAAGGTCTTTTGGAGCAGAGAATAAAGCAATTACCCTTTAAACGTATTAGTATTATTCAACCGTCATTACTACTTGGTCAACGAACAGAATTTCGCTTAGGTGAAAAAATGGCTAGTTGGTTCATGCCTATTTTATGCATTATACCCTTGCTACGACGCTTCCGCCCGATAACGGGTGAGCAAGTAGCAGCAAGAATGGTCTTGTCTAGCCAGGAGCTTGGTCCGTCAATAGAGATTTTTTGTCTTGATGAAGTTTTTATTTAGTGATCAACAGCATTATACATAGGTAGACTTATTACCAGATTAATAATTTTTTACTAATAAACAATATTAAGTAGGGAGTAGGTTAAGCGCCGGGGATAATGAGTTAATCGTCTCTTGTAATAAGAGTGTATTAGCTGTCGTTAATAGTCTGCTTTGTCTATGTAAAAGCTAATAACACAAGCTAGATGCCAAGTACTTGATTATTACTGTCAGCATTAACAGAGTTAAATGTCATTTTAGTGACTAGCGGGTTATACAAACTAATATGATTGACCATAATATATCGAAGCACATATATAACAGGAACTTGAGTTTAAAGGGTTAGCCCATCAAAAGACTAACCCTCATATATAAACTATTTTCCTATAGATACCGTAAGCCCACCAACCATAGTTATGTGATCGATAACCTTAACTACATTCTCATAATTTGTATTTGCGTGAGGGATCACAACAGCAGCAGATACTGGGTTAGTAGCCATATAATTTTCTATATTTGCTGGTAGTCTTTCAATATCTGTAATTCTACCATTTAAGGAAACAAGACCATTTTCATTTACTCTTATAAGTAACATAGGATTATTATTCTGATTAGGATTGCCGCCATCGGGTTTATTCACTAAGAAACCTTGTTCTTTAACAAATGAGGTGGTCACAATAAAGAATATTAAAAGGATAAAAACAATATCAAGCATAGGTGTCATATCTGCTTCAGCTTTTTGGTCTTCATAAAGTCTATTTCTTCTCATCCTGGTACCTCAATACTTGTTAGTTATATTCTACGAGTTATTTCGTATATCTTTTACATTAGTTCAAATTATCGATAAAACAATATAGATACGAATTTATTCGTAAATAAGTAAAAACAAAACGACTAATTAATAGGTGAGATGAGTAAATTAACTAAATATGCAGCACAACATATTGATATTTGTACGCTGAAGAATACTATTTGATCTTCGACATGATGAGTTAAAGTAAAAATAGGGCCAGATTTATAGTGCTTATAAATAGCTGTAGGGGAGTTATTAGTAGATATATGTTTTAATATCATCCTGTCTGCTTGTTTTTCATTCGAACAAACAAAAAGATGAAAATAGTGCTTGATAGTTTTTAGAAAATGTCTAGAATGCGCTCCAGTTCCAAGGGGTTCAGTCAAAACGAACCACGAAAGAGCTGTTTTGATAAGTTATCTACATCACTTTAGAGTAAAGTAGTTAACTTAACGTTTATCGATAAGGTTTGAATCTTCGAAAAGAACTTCAAATTAAATTAAATAAAACGTTGACATCGAAACTAGAGTGCGTAGAATACGCATCTCGCTTCAGGCAAGGCCTGCAGCAACGAAGCAAAGCGAATGAGATTTTGTTTCGGTTAACTCTTAGCGTTAACGTTCTTTAACAATTAGTTATCATGCAATTTGTGTGGACACTCACATTACATTGATTTTACATAGTCGGTTCTTAATTCTCTAACGAGAGGAAAGAAAAGACGTAAAACAGTTTAATAATGATGTCACACAGATTAAGTATTAATCATTAATTTGATTAGTACGTTTTATGTAGTTATCGACTTCGGTTGGTAACACGACAGAATTCATTGAGCAGATGTCTTGGTTTCGGCTAAGCATCACAAACGATTTTTTAATTGAAGAGTTTGATCATGGCTCAGATTGAACGCTGGCGGCAGGCTTAACACATGCAAGTCGAGCGGTAACAGAGAGTAGCTTGCTACTTTGCTGACGAGCGGCGGACGGGTGAGTAATGCTTGGGAATATGCCATATGGTGGGGGACAACAGTTGGAAACGACTGCTAATACCGCATAACGTCTACGGACCAAAGAGGGGGATTCTTCGGAACCTCTTGCCATTTGATTAGCCCAAGTGAGATTAGCTAGTTGGTGAGGTAATGGCTCACCAAGGCGACGATCTCTAGCTGGTTTGAGAGGATGATCAGCCACACTGGGACTGAGACACGGCCCAGACTCCTACGGGAGGCAGCAGTGGGGAATATTGCACAATGGGCGAAAGCCTGATGCAGCCATGCCGCGTGTGTGAAGAAGGCCTTCGGGTTGTAAAGCACTTTCAGTTGTGAGGAAAGGTGGGTAGTTAATAGCTGCTCACTGTGACGTTAGCAACAGAAGAAGCACCGGCTAACTCCGTGCCAGCAGCCGCGGTAATACGGAGGGTGCGAGCGTTAATCGGAATTACTGGGCGTAAAGCGTGCGTAGGCGGTTTGTTAAGCAAGATGTGAAAGCCCAGGGCTCAACCTTGGAACTGCATTTTGAACTGGCAAACTAGAGTACTGTAGAGGGTGGTGGAATTTCCAGTGTAGCGGTGAAATGCGTAGAGATTGGAAGGAACATCAGTGGCGAAGGCGGCCACCTGGACAGATACTGACGCTGAGGCACGAAAGCGTGGGGAGCAAACAGGATTAGATACCCTGGTAGTCCACGCCGTAAACGATGTCAACTAGCTGTCTGTGGACTTGATCCGTGGGTAGCGGAGCTAACGCATTAAGTTGACCGCCTGGGGAGTACGGCCGCAAGGTTAAAACTCAAATGAATTGACGGGGGCCCGCACAAGCGGTGGAGCATGTGGTTTAATTCGATGCAACGCGAAGAACCTTACCATCCCTTGACATCCACAGAAGAGACTAGAGATAGACTTGTGCCTTCGGGAACTGTGAGACAGGTGCTGCATGGCTGTCGTCAGCTCGTGTTGTGAAATGTTGGGTTAAGTCCCGCAACGAGCGCAACCCCTATCCTTATTTGCCAGCGCGTTATGGCGGGAACTCTAAGGAGACTGCCGGTGATAAACCGGAGGAAGGTGGGGACGACGTCAAGTCATCATGGCCCTTACGGGATGGGCTACACACGTGCTACAATGGCAAGTACAGAGGGCAGCAATACCGCGAGGTGGAGCGAATCCCACAAAGCTTGTCGTAGTCCGGATTGGAGTCTGCAACTCGACTCCATGAAGTCGGAATCGCTAGTAATCGTAGATCAGAATGCTACGGTGAATACGTTCCCGGGCCTTGTACACACCGCCCGTCACACCATGGGAGTGGGATGCAAAAGAAGTGGCTAGTTTAACCTTCGGGAGGACGGTCACCACTTTGTGTTTCATGACTGGGGTGAAGTCGTAACAAGGTAACCCTAGGGGAACCTGGGGTTGGATCACCTCCTTATCTTGAAGTAAAAACAGTTTAATGGAAGCTCTTGAGTTTCACGAGTGTCTACACAAATTACATGATAACAAATTAGAAGAATCCCGATGGGGCTATAGCTCAGCTGGGAGAGCGCCTGCCTTGCACGCAGGAGGTCTGCAGTTCGATCCTGCATAGCTCCACCATCCTATATTTATAATATAGGAGACCATTATGATTCTTCATTAAAGAAAAGACCAAATTAAGGTTTACTTTCGTCATGCTGAACGTGTTTCAGTGTTTTGTGAGTGAATATTAATTTGGTTTTTTAAACCACGTTTTTAACCGAATGCGCGTTAAGAATGAGTTCTTTAACAATCTGGAAAGCTGATATAAATAAGATATTTATAAAGCAATGAACGGTGTCGCGCTGTGATTTGCACATTTTATAAGTATCTACAAAAGCGATTAATAGTGAAAGCTGTTAATCAACATTTGTTTACTCTTACTCAGAGTAAACATCTTATTCAAGACACATTTATTTGTGCGTGAAAATGTCAGACTTTACAATTGCTGTGGATTAGTCTCCACGGTGTACTTTGTGTCGAAAGACTACTTAGGGTTGTATGGTTAAGTGACTAAGCGTATGTGGTGGATGCCTTGGCAGTTAGAGGCGATGAAGGACGTGTTAATCTGCGATAAGCATTGGTGAGGTGATAAAAACCGTTATAGCCAATGATTTCCGAATGGGGAAACCCACTGACATAAGTCAGTATCATTAAGTGAATACATAGCTTAATGAAGCGAACCAGGAGAACTGAAACATCTAAGTACCCTGAGGAAAAGAAATCAACCGAGATTTCGTTAGTAGCGGCGAGCGAACGCGAATCAGCCCTTAAGCTTATTGGGCGCTAGTGGAATGTACTGGAAAGTACAACGATACAGGGTGATAGTCCCGTACACAAAAGCAACCTTTGAGTGAAATCGAGTAGGACGGAGCACGTGAAACTTTGTCTGAATATGGGGGGACCATCCTCCAAGGCTAAATACTACTAACTGACCGATAGTGAACCAGTACCGTGAGGGAAAGGCGAAAAGAACCCCTGTGAGGGGAGTGAAATAGAACCTGAAACCGCATACGTACAAGCAGTGGAAGCCGGATTTAGTCCGGTGACTGCGTACCTTTTGTATAATGGGTCAGCGACTTATATTCTGTAGCAAGGTTAACCGATTAGGGGAGCCGTAGCGAAAGCGAGTGTTAACTGCGCGTTTAGTTGCAGGGTATAGACCCGAAACCCGGCGATCTACCCATGGGCAGGTTGAAGGTTGAGTAACATCAACTGGAGGACCGAACACACGTATGTTGAAAAATGCGGTGATGACTTGTGGGTCGGAGTGAAAGGCTAATCAAGCCGGGAGATAGCTGGTTCTCCCCGAAATCTATTTAGGTAGAGCCTCGCACGAACACCATTGGGGGTAGAGCACTGTTAAGGCTAGGGGGTCATCCCGACTTACCAACCCTTTGCAAACTCCGAATACCAATGAGTGATATGCGGGAGACACACTGCGGGTGCTAACGTCCGTTGTGAAGAGGGAAACAACCCAGACCGCCAGCTAAGGTCCCAAAGTACTAGTTAAGTGGGAAACGATGTGGAAAGGCATAGACAGCTAGGAGGTTGGCTTAGAAGCAGCCATCCTTTAAAGAAAGCGTAATAGCTCACTAGTCGAGTCGGTCTGCGCGGAAGATGTAACGGGGCTAAACTAGTCACCGAAGCTGCGGATTCATAGTTTACTATGAGTGGTAGGGGAGCGTTCTGTAAGCCGTTGAAGGTGAGTTGTAAAGCTTGCTGGAGGTATCAGAAGTGCGAATGCTGACATGAGTAACGATAAGGGGAGTGAAAAACTCCCCCGCCGAAAGACCAAGGTTTCCTGTCCCATGTTAATCAGGGCAGGGTAAGTCGGCCCCTAAGGCGAGGCGGAAACGCGTAGTCGATGGGAAACAGATTAATATTTCTGTACTTCTATATATTGCGAAGGAGGGACGGAGTAGGCTAAACAGGCACGGCGTTGGTAGTCCGTGTGAAAGTACGTAGGTGGTTGACTTAGGTAAATCCGGGTCTTCATTCAACACTGAGATACGAGACGAGACTCTACGGAGTTGAAGCTGTTGATGCCATGCTTCCAGGAAAAGCTTCTAAGCTTCAGATATATAGGAACCGTACCCCAAACCGACACAGGTGGTTAGGTAGAGAATACTAAGGCGCTTGAGAGAACTCGGGTGAAGGAACTAGGCAAAATAGTACCGTAACTTCGGGAGAAGGTACGCTACTCTCGGTTAAACCCTTGCGGTGTAAGCTAAGAGTAGTCGAAGTAACCAGGTGGCTGGAACTGTTTATTAAAAACACAGCACTGTGCAAAATCGAAAGATGACGTATACGGTGTGACGCCTGCCCGGTGCCGGAAGGTTAATTGATTCGGTTAGCGCAAGCGAAGCTGATGATCGAAGCCCCGGTAAACGGCGGCCGTAACTATAACGGTCCTAAGGTAGCGAAATTCCTTGTCGGGTAAGTTCCGACCTGCACGAATGGCGTAATCATGGCCACACTGTCTCCACCCGAGACTCAGTGAAATTGAATTTGCGGTTAAGATGCCGTATACCCGCGGCTAGACGGAAAGACCCCGTGAACCTTTACTATAGCTTGACAGTGAACATTGCTCCTACATGTGTAGGATAGGTGGGAGACTATGAAACTTTGTCGCCAGATGAAGTGGAGTCTACCTTGAAATACCACCCTTGTATGCGTGATGTTCTAACCTAGGGCCCTTATCGGGCTTGGGGACACTGTCTGGTGGGTAGTTTGACTGGGGCGGTCTCCTCCCAAAGAGTAACGGAGGAGCACGAAGGTTGGCTAAGTATGGTCGGACATCATACGGTTAGTGCAATGGCATAAGCCAGCTTAACTGCGAGACAGACACGTCGAGCAGGTACGAAAGTAGGTCATAGTGATCCGGTGGTTCTGTATGGAAGGGCCATCGCTCAACGGATAAAAGGTACTCCGGGGATAACAGGCTGATACCGCCCAAGAGTTCATATCGACGGCGGTGTTTGGCACCTCGATGTCGGCTCATCACATCCTGGGGCTGAAGTCGGTCCCAAGGGTATGGCTGTTCGCCATTTAAAGTGGTACGCGAGCTGGGTTTAGAACGTCGTGAGACAGTTCGGTCCCTATCTGCCGTGGGCGTTTGAGAATTGAAGAGGGCTGCTCCTAGTACGAGAGGACCGGAGTGGACGAACCGCTGGTGTTCGGGTTGTTATGCCAATAGCATTGCCCGGTAGCTACGTTCGGAACTGATAACCGCTGAAAGCATCTAAGCGGGAAGCAGGCTTTGAGATGAGTTCTCACTGGAGCTTTAAGCTCCCTAAAGGGTCGTTGGAGACTACAACGTTGATAGGTCAGGTGTGTAAGGACTGCGAGGTCTTGAGCTAACTGATACTAATTGCCCGTGAGGCTTAACCATACAACACCCAAGTAGTTTTACTGCGAAGTGTTTGTAAAAGACTGACATATAAAGAATAACTTCACGCACTGTAATGAATTGAATAAGAAAACGCTTTTATATTTATAGCTCTAACGAGCAACAGCTTTCAAGATTGTAACCTTTTTGTCTAGCGACAATAGCACTGTGGCACCACCTGATCCCATTCCGAACTCAGAAGTGAAACGCAGTAGCGCCGATGGTAGTGTGGGAGTTCCCATGTGAGAGTAGGACATTGCTAGGCTCCTAATTAAGTTTAATAATAACCATTTAAATGGTATTGTTAAGCGGCTGTTTAAGATAATGCAACTAACAAGTTGAATTATCGGCCCCGTGGAGGGGTTCCCGAGTGGCCAAAGGGACCAGATTGTAAATCTGATGGCTCAGCCTTCGGTGGTTCGAATCCACCTCCCTCCACCACTTTATTCAAACATAAATCCTTACTATTTAATAATATTAGCGCTTAGCTAATTTTTATCATATCTGAATACTTATCACTTAACTTTTTAAATCTAATATAAAACTCACTAGTAGAATCGATCAAGGTTAATGCTTTAATTAATATCTCAGCCTGTGCTAGATCGCCAACCCTCTCATTATCTTTTTCAAACGAAACAAGTAACACTTGCAATAAATTCAACTTAATCCCAGTGTGATTAGGAAAATGAACCAGTGCATCATTGAGTTTATCAATCGCCAGACTGTATTTATGCTTCTTATATAGACTAACACCTAACTCTAATGCGCTTTGTGCCGCAATCCTTTCATGGTCTGCATAAGGCTTATCTGCAATAGTGTTTATTTGTGTCAGTATTGGGGAATTATCTTGATTTACATGAGCTAGCTCAGTTAGTAGGTTATCAGCATAAGACTTCTTTCCCATAGCCATGAGTGATTTGGCTATTGCAATTGTACCTACTGATGATATTTGATGTTTACAGTTTATTAGTAACAACTCAGCTTCTTTTAGTGCTTCTTTAGCTAGCCTTGGATCTTTAATTTTATCATACAACCTAGCGGCTAATAATTTACTATGAATCTTAATTTCTATGGTATTAAAGTCTCTGACCATATCGGTCAGTAATTTAAAAGCTTTGTTACTTAGTCTGCGCGATTTTTGAGGTTCTAGATCTGTCATGGACTCAAGTAGCGCTTCGACAAAATGTAAGGTGTTATCAGGTTTTCTATGAACCGAGTGAAAGGCAAGCGCTTCAGTTTTAGCAAAAGCTTGTGTTGCTTTATCAAAGTTTTGATTTGTTAAACATAAGTCTGCATATTTTTCTAGACGTGGTACAGAAAGGGGTGAAACAACCAAAGCATTTTCTAAAATGGCTGCTGCTAACAGAGGTTCTTTATTTAATTGGTACGTATTGGCTAGCCAATCGTAAGCTGACAAATAAAGTGGATTATTTTCTATTACCGTATTAAAACAATCAACGGCCAAGTCATAATCATGATCGAGTAATGCTATCTTTCCTAGGCCAATTGCAGCCCACTGACAATTAGGAGAACAAGCGTAAGTCTGGTAAATATCTCGGGCCTTATCAAATTGTTTTAACTCAAAGTATTGCCTAGATTGAATTCCTAAACATTCATTTTTATAAATTGAATTTATGGAGATAATATCTTGGCATAATGAAATAACTTGTTGGGAGTCGTTGTTATCCATAGCGTTATATATATCAAGCATGGCTGTTTTTTTAGCGAAACATCGCGCTAATCGAATGCTAAGATCGTTAAGCGTATATGGCTTAGCAAGGTATTCATCGGGTTTATGTTCGAGGGCAGCTAACACCATAGCTTGTGAAACCTCAGCGGTTATCATAACAATAGCGCAATGACGTGAGATAAACTTTTTAGACCTTAATTCTTCAAGAATATGTTGACCATTTTTTTTATCTTCACCTAGATCATAACCTAATAATATAACGTCAAACTGAATTTTTTCACATAGTGTTAATACATCTGAGGCGCGGTTACTCGTATCAACACTAAGAGCACCAAGCGTGTTAGCGAATAATTTCAATGCATCACGTGATTGGCTGATACTTTCAACGATTAAAAAACGCATCTTGCTGTATTCAATCTTGTTCATAAACTCCCTTGAATATTCTTTTAACTGTAGAGACTTTTAGCGGAATTAAAACCACTTGTCTAGCTTTGCAACTGACAATAATTAAATATTAGGATATATAGCTTATTTGCTTGCAGATAACCCTTCTCGTAATTGCACTTATAATAGCTATACTGTATTCTGCAACGCCGCTGTACATTGGCTAACTTCCACTTTTTATAAAGAGATTTATCTATGGGTTTTACCTCGTTGGGCTTATCTGCCCCGATTCAAAAAGCGATTGCTGAAAAAGGTTATACCGAACCATCACCAATTCAAGCACAAGCAATTCCCGCCGTACTAAGTGGGAAAGATGTCATGGCAGCAGCACAGACGGGAACCGGTAAAACAGCAGGGTTTACATTACCAATATTAGAACGTTTATCAGGTGGCAACAAGCCACAGGCTAATCAAGTACGGACACTAATCTTAACGCCAACACGAGAGTTAGCGGCACAGATATATGAAAATGTTGAAATGTACGGTAAGTACTTACCTTTAACTGCGACAGTGGTCTTTGGTGGTGTGAAAATTAATCCACAAATGATGCGCCTTCGCCAAGGTGTCGATATATTGGTGGCAACACCAGGAAGATTGCTTGATTTATATAATCAAAAAGCAGTCAGCTTTAAGCAACTTGAAATACTAGTGTTAGATGAAGCGGACCGTATGTTAGATATGGGCTTTCTTCGCGATATTAAAAAGGTATTATCGGTCTTACCTAAGCAACGTCAGAATCTTTTATTCTCTGCAACCTTTTCAGAAGATATCCGTGATCTTGCGCGAGGGTTAGTAAATAATCCTGTTGAGATCTCTGTTAGCCCACGAAATACCACCGCTGAAAAAGTTGAACAGGTAATTTATCCTGTTGATAAAAAGAAAAAGCCAGCCTTGTTAACAGCACTCATTAAAGATAATGAATGGCCACAGGTCTTAGTGTTTATGAAAACTAAACATGGAGCAAATAAGTTAACCAAACAATTAGAGGCTGAAGGTATAAGAGCAGCGGCTATTCATGGTAATAAAAGCCAAGGAGCTAGAACTAAAGCATTAGCTAACTTTAAAGATGGTACAGTGAATGTTTTAGTTGCTACCGATATTGCAGCGCGCGGTATTGATATTGACCAGTTACCACAAGTTGTTAACTTTGAATTACCTAACGTTGCAGAAGATTATGTTCATAGAATCGGTAGAACTGGTCGAGCGGGTGCAAGTGGTAAAGCGGTTTCATTAGTCTGTTCAGAAGAAATTGATTTATTAAACGATGTAGAGCATTTAATTCAAACCCATATACCTCGTGAAATAGTGCCAGGATTTGAACCTTTTAATTTTTTATTAGAATCACGTCCTTTAAGACCTTTAAAAGCAAATAAGCCTAAAAAAGCAAAAACTGAACATCATGACGGACAACGTTCTGCCGATAATGCACGAGGTCATAAGCCGCAAAGTAAAAATCCTCGTCATAGAAATGACAGTAACGCGAATAAAGATTCGAATGCAGGTGGTCGTCGTAAAAACCCAGCAAGTACAGCACCAAAAAGTAATAGCGACCCATACTCTGCGTCACGCTAGTTTAGAAAATTAAATTAGGGCTCTTAATGAGCCTTATTTAATTTTGCTAATAGTTGATCTAGGTTATTTGCAAATGCCTGTCTGTCAGCTTGACTGATCGGGGGTGCACCGCCAGTTTGAATACCGCTAGAACGTAAAGTATCCATAAAGTCACGCATGTTGAGTCTTTGCCTGATGTTACTCTCGGTATAAAGTTCGCCACGAGGGTTTAGGGCTAAACAGCCTTTCTCTACAGCTTCTGCTGCTAAGGGAATATCTGCTGTGATCACTAAATCATGCTTTGCTGAACGCTTAACTATTTCATCATCGGCAACATCAAAACCAGCATTAACCTGTATAAAAGAAATAAATTTTGAGGGTGGCGTTTTAATGAAATGATTAGCGACTAAGATTGTTTCAATCTTTGCACGTTCAGCAGCACGAAATAATATTTCTTTAATAACGGTTGGACAAGCGTCGGCATCGACCCAAATTTTCATTATATTCCTTATTACATTTATTTTTTGCACTCGTTAGGTGCAAACTATTGCTATTTTAATCTGATGATTGCTGTTATACCTAATAGATTTCAGATAATAATATATATACCAAGCTGGAACGATACCTGCTTAGTACGATAAAAATATTTAACAAGAGAGTTAACCAATGAACAAACCACAAAGAGATATTACCCTAAGATTTCTAGCTGAACCACAAGATGTAAATTTTGGTGGTAAAGTTCACGGTGGTGCCGTAATGAAATGGATCGATTTAGCCGCTTATGCATGTTCAGCCGGTTGGAGTGGTCGTTATTGTGTAACGGCTTATGCAGGCGGGATACGTTTTATTGCCCCAATTCATGTTGGCAGCTTAGTTGAAGTAGAGGCTAAAGTCATTTATACCGGCAATTCATCAATGCATATCGCGTTAGAAGTAAATGCCTGTGATCCAAAGTTACTTAATCGCACATTAACAACCCATTGTATTGTTATTATGGTGGCTGTTGACGAAAACGGTAAGTCAGAAAAAATCCCTAAATGGATCCCTGAGTCGCCAGAAGATATTAAACAAAATGAGTCAGCGATAAAATTAATGGAAATGCGTAAACTCATCGGCGAAGAAATGCAAATCTTTGTAGAATAGTATGTAACCTAATACAAATCTGATAGGAATATTTTATAGTGCAAGCTCTAGACGAACAACAAATCAAACTTGTTTTAAATTACGATGATGCTCAACGAGCCAATTACTTTCTGAAAGAAGTTGTCGTAAATAATGAAATTTGGATATTAAAAGACGAGCACGGCTGTGTGATGCTTAATACCGAAGATGAAGATTGCGTACCTGTCTGGCCAAATAAAGAATTTGCCCAGGCTTGGGCCACAGATGAATGGCAAGAATGTCAGCCAGAAGCTATTTCATTAAGTAAATGGTTTAGTCACTGGTCGCATGGTTTGGCAGACGATGAATTAGCCTTAGTGGTGTTTCCTAGTCAAAATGAGCAAGGGTTAGTTTTTTACCCAGATGAGCTTGAACAAGAACTAAAAAACAAACAAAAAAATCAATCAGCCAAAGGTCAGCGTTAATTACATGAGTTTTACTTCTTTAGCATTAGATAAGAGCCTAACCAACGCTGTAAAAGCACTTGGTTATGATGAGGCCACCCCTATTCAGTTAAAAGCTATTCCTGCGATCTTAGCTGGAAAAGATATTATGGCTGGAGCGCAAACAGGAACAGGAAAAACAGCGGCCTTTGCTTTACCTATTTTACAAAAGTTAATGGCAACACTTCCTGAAAATCGTCCTGTTCGAGCTTTAGTGTTAACGCCTACACGTGAACTTGCTCAACAAGTCTATAAAAGTTTTGTTAGTTATGCTGAAAACACAGAACTCAATATTGCCGTTGCTTACGGTGGTGTCAGTATTAACCCACAAATCACTGCATTAAACAAAGGTGTGGATGTTTTAGTGGCAACCCCCGGACGATTACTTGACCATATTATTAATGGCTCTTTAGCGTTAACGGAACTGGAATTTTTAGTTTTTGATGAAGCTGACCGTATGTTAGATATGGGCTTTAAAGATGAGATAGACCGTATCTTAAATCGGGTACCACTTAAGCGCCAAACCCTTTTGTTTTCAGCAACTTTCGACGATGCAATTTTTAAACTGAGTAAAAACTTATTAACCGATCCTGAGTTAATTGAAGTCAGTGAGCGAAATGCTGCGGCGGCAAAAGTAGAACAAATTCTTTATACCGTTGATAGTGATCGAAAGCGTGAATTAACCTCATTTTTAATCGGTTCAAAGAATTGGAAACAAGTCCTTATTTTCACCCGTACTAAGGTAACTGCCGACGCATTAGCGAAAGAAATGTGTAAAGACGGTATTAAAACGCAATCGATTCATGGCGACAAATCTCAAGGCGCAAGAGAAAAAGCCTTAGCAGAATTTAAAGAAGGAAAAACCCGTGCCTTAGTAGCCACAGATGTTGCTTCTCGTGGTTTAGATATTGCAAACTTAAACTATGTCATTAACTACGAACTCCCTTATATTGCTGAAGATTATATCCATAGAATAGGAAGAACGGGTCGAGCAGGTAATGAAGGGGTAGCTGTTTCGTTGATGAGCCCTAGCGAAGAATGGTTATTAGAAGCGGTTGAAAAGGTACTCGATACGCGCTTATTGCAGCAATGGTATCCTGGTTATGAACCTGACTTAACAAAAACAGAAAAGCCCGCCCGTAAAGGTGGCCAAAAACAGCGCGATAGAAAAAAAGCGTTAGGTGAGCATAGTGATGCTAAAAAACGTTCAGGACCCAAAAATAAATACACCAGAAGATAGTTAGCGTATTAAACGCCATATCACTGCAATTGAGTTTCTAAACAATAGATTCTTAATTTGCAGTGAATATTCTCTAGGTCTTCTTTTACATATTACAAGGTAAAGAGGTGCGCGACTAATGCGGTGTAGTCAGCGAAAAAGTTTTTATCATCAAGGGCTTTAGAATTTATCAAATATTTACCATTAACTACCATAGTCGGAACACCGGTTAATTGACGAGCCGCTGATAACTTATCCTGAGTCTGCTTATTACGCTTAGCTTCACTAATAATGCTAAAGTTTTTCATGCCTTTATCAAATTTAGCACCATCTCCGCCACTCAATACAAAAATGTTACGAATATCTTCTTCACTATTTATCGTTGCACGCTCGGTCTGTAAATAGTTAAAAATGGCAGGAGAGAATTTTTTAGCAACAGCCGTTTTCTCGGCAATAATAAGGGCTTTACTTAGCATAAACTGAATTTCTGGCCCAGTTTGTTGCATAAAGTCCACGTGCGTTTTTTCCAGCTTCACCCCTTTGGGCAATACCTTTTCGAATTCATTTAAATAGGGTTCATAAGCGCGACACGCAGGACAGTAATAAGAGAAGTATTCACGCAGCTCAGGTTTGTTGGTCGTTTGTTCAGATATAACCGTATAGTGCTTACCTTCTTCAAATTTACTGTCTTGTGCTGCAACCGCTGTCGTAGCGAATAATGTCAAGGCGATGAATCCGCCAAATAGTGTTTTAAGAGCTTTCATGGTTATCCTCAGAGAATCATTTATTAATTGTTATTGTTGCGAGTATAGACCAAAGTAAAAAGCGTCGGTTCATCGTAAAATGTAAAAGTTTATTACGAAAATTTTTTATAGAAAGTCATTATTTAAAATTAATCAAAAGACATAAGTTTAAATTATTTGAAATAATAGCTAAACGTCGTTGAATTGTAGCTGTTTTATTTTTTAATATATTACTGTTGTCATTAATAAATGGTTTATTTATTTCTTTATTATCAGTGGTTAATGTTTTTGTTGGCTTTTCCATTATCTATCCTTATTTATCTGCTTAAGACTATTTTGTCAAAACAAAAAATGACAAACAAACGATATAAACTTACACTTAATATAAGTAAAACTTATGGCTAATAAGTAAATATGGATCAACGACTCAAGTATTTAAATGCAATGCGTACCTTTGAAAGTGCTGCTCGACATAAAAGTTATAGTCAAGCGGCAGAGGAGTTGTTTGTTTCTCAAGCGGCGGTTAGCCAACAAATGCGGCAATTGGAAAACGTTTTATCCGTAAAGTTATTCGTTCGTACCGGCCGTAAAATGTTGTTAACGCCAAGCGGTGAGACTTTGTATGAGTCGGCACATCAAGCGCTTAACACATTAATAAAAGGGCTTAACAGTATTCAACAAGAAGGTATTGCTGGCGATTTAACGATTACGTCAACACAAGCATTTTGTTCTTTATGGTTAATGCCTCGTTTATATAAATTTTCTCAAGTACACCCTGATGTTAATGTACGCATATTAGGTTCAAATCAGAAAGAAGATTTACAACAAAAACATATAGATTTGGCAATACGCTTTGGTGTTAAAAAACAAGTGTCCAACGCTGACAATCTCGTCATGGAAGATTTTGGTGAAGACGTTGTTTATCCCGTTTGCTCCCCCAAGTTATTACAACATATGTGGCTTCAAAGCCCCAAAGACCTCCTAGACTGCACCTTAGTTAGCTTAGCTAATGACCAGGTAGTTACTTGGGATAAATGGTTTGAACATGCAGGCGTCAAAGGCTTTGAAAACATGACTAAGAAAACAGAAGTTACCTCGAGCGACATGGCCTTAAATGCGGTATTAAGTGGTCATGGCGTTACACTTGCTGCCAGTGCAATGTTTTCACAATACATTCATACTAAGCAATTAGTTGTGCCTTTTAAAATTAAGCATCCAGTGATTTGGAAACGCTATTTGGCTTACGACCCCAATTCAGCCAAGCGCAAACGTATTCAGGTTTTTATTGACTGGGTGCGCGCCGAGATGGCAAGCTCAGCACCGAAAGTATTATTAAGATAATTTTGCTTTCGTTACATTTATCTAAGGAATATCAGTAGATGCCCTGTATTTTAGTTATTGATGACCGTCCGGATATCCGTCTAAGTTTAGCGGTATTGTTAGAAGATCATCACTACACCGTTATTGAAGCCGACAACCCTCAAATTGCACAAGTGAAATTAAAAAACCATGCTATATCTTTGATATTGCTTGATATGAACTATCAATTAGACACAACGTCTGGTGAAGAAGGTTTAGCTTTTCTTACCTGGTTACAAAACTCTTCATTTGGACATACACCTACAATAGCAATGACCGCTTGGTCGAACACCGACCTAGTCGTAAAAGCAATGAACTTAGGTGCTAACGACTTTATTGAAAAGCCTTGGCGTAATAAACACTTATTGCATACTGTGGCGCAGCAGCTCAATCTTTTAAACCTTTCAAGTCAAAATAAAAAATTAAAACAACAACTTATCAATGAAAATTGTGACGATTATGTCTGGCAATCACCCGTTATGATGCAATTGTTGAAAAAAGTAAAAGCGGTGGCACATACCGATGTCAGTATTTTATTAACCGGTGATAATGGCACAGGTAAAAGCGAACTTGCTCGTTTTATTCATCAAGGATCACCGCGTAATAACGAAGCTTTTATTTCCGTAAATATGGGTGCTATCAGCGAGTCACTGTTTGAAAGCGAGATGTTTGGCCATAAAAAAGGCGCTTTTACTGATGCCAAACAAAACCGTATTGGGCGTTTTGAACTCGCAGAAAATGGCACTTTATTTTTGGATGAAATCGCCAATATTCCACTTTCCCAACAAGCTAAACTACTACGTGTATTAGAAAATGGAGAATACGAAACCCTTGGGTCAAGCCTGACACAAAAAACAAATACTCGCATAATATCAGCTACTAATGGTGACTTTACTCAGTTACTAAGTACTGAGTTATTTAGAGAAGATTTATATTACCGTCTTAATACGATTGAATTTAGAGTACCGTCGTTAAAAGAACGCACGGAAGATATTTTATTGTTAGCGCAATTCTTTGTTGATAAATTCACTAAAAAATATCAACGGCCTGCTCGCTCTATATCGCATGGTGCACAGCAAGCTATGCTTGATTACCATTGGCCAGGAAATGTGAGGGAAATGAGCCACTTAGTTGAACGAGCAGTCTTGTTAGCTGAACATGAACAGTTATTGGCAGAAGATTTGCACATTAGAAATGTCAGTCCTGCGGGGGCAGTCGAAAACTTAGCCAACAATGCGTTTCAAAATAATGAGCCGAGTAATCAATTACCATTAATGACATTGGCTGAAGCGGAAGTTGCTATGGTTAAATTAGCGCTCAAACAAAGCGCAGGAAATATACCTCAAGCGGCGTTATTACTGGGTTTAACAAAAGCGTCGATGTATCGACGTGTGGAGAAATATGGCCTTGCTAAAAACTAATTCTCTAGAAAGCTATATACAACAAAAACTTGGCATACTCTGTACTGTCATTTTGTTGTTAAGTGGTTATATTTCATGGCTTTTAACGATAAAGTGGCAGTGGATTGTTATTATTGAATTAGTGCTTTTTACGATTTGTTTTGGCTTTACTTTGTCAATAAAGCAGCGCGTGATGCGATCTTTTACCCGTGCTTCTTTACATTTAGATGCCATTACTCAGGAAGATTATAACCAATTTGGAAAATCAACTTTCCCAAAGGGTAAGGTTAGCGAATTTCATCAGCAATTGAAAAAACTGAGTGAAAAGTTACAAACACAAAAGTCTCATTATGATCAGCAGGCTTTTCTGGTTTATCAATTGATCTCACAGTTAGATACACCAGTTTTAATATTTAATCAAAAACAACAACTTACACTTGGTAACGAAGCTTTTTATTATCTGTTTAAGCAACCATGGCAAATGTTTCGTCACGCCACTGCCGATTTATTGGGCTTACATTACAATGACGGACACTGGAAGTTCATAGACCAAGCGAAAAAAAATCGCTGGCAAATACGTCACAGTGAATTTATAGATGATGGTGAAAATCATCAACTGCTGCTTTTTATTGATATTGAACCCGCATTACGAGAAAGCCAATTAAATGCCTGGCAGCAAATCATTCGCGTACTCGGTCATGAGATCCGTAATTCATTAACACCGGTATCTTCAATGGCAGAGACGCTAGCAGATAAAGCAAGCAATGAACGAGACAAAATGGTGCTTGGTGTTATTACCGAGCGTTGTTTGCATTTACAATCTTTTGTGAACCGTTACTCGTCGTTATCACAAAAGCTACAAATAAATTGCCAGTGGTTGTCTGTAGAGCACGTTATTAAGTCTGTTTCGGGTTTGTTCTCCGATATAAACATTACCCTCAACGCGCGTGTTAATGAATTTTGGGCAGATGGCGAATTTATAGAACAAATTTTTATTAACTTATTTAAAAATGCTAAAGAGGCAGGCGCCACTGAAATAGCGGTTAGCCTTACTTTAGAAGATCAATATTACATTATTGATATTACCGACGATGGCCATGGTTTCTCTAACATGAACAACTTATTTGTTCCGCTCTATTCAACTAAACCACAAGGGCAAGGAATAGGGTTAAGTTTTTGTCGTAATATCATTGAACAGCATCATGGGGTAATGGAACTGCATAATAATAACGAGAGTGTTCAACAGCAAAAAGGAGTTACCGTAATGATGATTCTCCCTAAACCCAGTATTGATAAGGGCTAGCGGCGGGTTCATTTATGAACTAGGTGTTAGTTCGAAAATGAACCTTTGTTTGTTTGAGTAAGTTAACCCGATAAAACTGTTTGTAACAACAGGTTGATTTGGAAAAATATTTATTGTTATTTAATAGAGAAGTTTTGCTATAGTGATAAAAATTACCATAAGGACAATAAATAAAATGAAATTATTTACAAAAGTAGTAGCCGCGAGTATTTTTACTGTATTAGCTACAGGTGCAATCGCTAACTCAGCAAGCTCTTTAAAACATGCAGAAAAAGCGACTGACTTACGCCAATCAATATTTAGTTTATTGGGCAGCAACATGGGTCCTTTAGGCGGCATGGCTAAAGGAAAAATTGAATTTGACGCGGAAAAAGTATCAACGCATGCTTTACGTATTAATCAATTATCACTGATGATTGCAGACTACACCCGCACGAACACTTCGGCACATAAAGTGAAGACTGAAGCACTCGACAAAATTTGGGAACAACCAGATGCATTTTCAAAACGTATTGATGACTTAACACAAGCATCGGCTAATTTGCAAAAAGCAGCTTTAAGTGGAGATGTAAGTCTTATTAAAAAAGCGATTGGTGGTGTAGGTAAAACCTGTGGCGGCTGCCATGATGACTTTAAAGCAGAATAGTGCTTAACCCGTCACCATTTAAACGACTTTGAAGTCTGATGGTTTCGGGTTTAATTAACATAAATTAATAGGTGATTTCAGTGGTGCAAAAATCTTGTAATCACCTATTGTTAAAATAACAAATGTATTAGTAGTAATATTCTTCTATAACCGGTGCATTAAGCACAACCAGCCAATAAACAAAAACCACAGCCACTATTACAATTAACAGCGCAATCCATAACTTAGAGTGTTTGATTACATTTTTATTATCTACTTGAGCGGTAAGCTTTTTTCCTGTGATCATTGGCAGTATTAACGACTGTTTTTTTACTCGTTCATAATAGGCGATTGCCAATAGGTGCATAGCAATGGCTGCAATCATAAAGTCAAAAACATTGTGATGTAAAAACATCATAACTTGTTCGACTTCTTTGCTAACACTATCGTAGTAAGGTCCAGAAGAAAATACATCGTCATTGATAAACAAGCCACTTACTGCCTGTAAACTGATGAGAAAAATCATCAAAAAAACCATCAAACTGCCTAATGGATTATGACCACTACTATCTTTAACTTGATTGTTTTTTAGATAATCAATGTAGTTAATGATGCGGCTAGGTGTTGGAAAAAAAGATCTAAACTGCGAGTGTTTAGTACCGAAGAATCCCCAAAAAATTCTGAAAACAAGTAAACCTAAAGCGAAATAGCCAAGTTTCATATGAATATCAATCAAGTTATTGTCTTGATCAGAAGTGTACCAAGAGGCAATAACAGTACAGGCAAATAGCCAATGAAAAAGTCGTAAAGGCAAATCCCATATCAAAACATGTTTCAGCAAGAGTTTATCCCAAATAGATATAAAGTATTAATTGTAATGGCTACAAATTATGAAGTAAAAAGGAATCACCGAATTACTTCGCATCAATAACGAAAGTTTTTGAGTTCACTATCGAACTAGTACGAAAGTTGGTTTGCAGATTTAATGTTTCGTATTGATTTGTATGGGAAATATTGTTGGCACGAAATTCGCTATATCAATAAATATAGAAAGACGGTTAAGCAACAGCCAAGAGAATAATGTGGATATTTTAAAACAGAAGCCTAAAAAGACATTGCTCAATAACAAAGGACTAATGGTAACGATCGCCGTTGTTATTGTTATTATATTGGTAAGTTATGCGAAAGCTTCACTTAATAATGTCAGCCTAGCGAGAAAAGACCTACTACTCGCAACAGTCAAACAAGGTGATATAGACGTTACCGTAGAAGGATACGGCAAGTTAACCTCAGATAAGTTGCAATTAATTACTACCCTCACCAAAGCAACGGTTGAAGAAATCTTATTAAAACCTGGCGCGACTGTTACCAAAGAAAGCGTAATCGTAAAATTAGCAAATCCAGAACTACAGCAACAAGTGCAAAGTGCTGAATATTCATTAGCTGAGTCAAGAGCCAATTTACGTCAACTAAAATTAAACCAAAGACGCGAAACACTCACCGAAAAGTCTAGTTATTTAGAACTTGTATCACAGCACAAAGGGGCTCGTTTAACGTTAACCGCACAAAATAAATTGGTAAAAAGCGGTATTGTCAAACAAATAGACTATCAAGAAAGCATATTGCGTGAAGATCAGTTAAAAGAACGAATTGAAATTTTTAACGAACGTAATGAACAGCTTAAAGAAGTCCATAAAGAAGCAATAAATATACAACTAGAACGTATTAAGCAAGTCGAACAAAGACTAACAATCGCTAAAGACCGGAAAAATAAATTAGTAGTAAAGGCCGGTTTTGACGGTGTGCTACAACGTTTATCTGTAAATTTAGGGCAAAGCTTGTCTGCAGGGCAAGAAGTTGCCTTAATTGGTAGTGTTACCGAATTAATTGCGCTAATCCGTGTGCCACAAAACCAAGTGCAATTAGTTAAAATTGGTCAGAACGTTATCGTTGATACTCGACAAGAACTCATTGAGGGGAAAGTTAAGCGTATTGACCCCATTGTTGACCAAAATACCGTCGAGGTTGAAATATCATTCCCTGGGAAACTGCCTAAAAGTGCAAGGCCCGAACAAAACATTGATGCCGTGATAACGGCTAAAGTGCTGAAAAATATTTACTACATAGAGCGACCTGCCAATGTGCAAGCGCATAGTATAACTTCGCTGTACCAGCTTAATGAAGAAATGTCCGAAGCTAAAAGAGTCGACATAAGTCTTGGGGGAAAAACTGGACGATTTATTGAAATAAGGACGGGAGCGAACTTGGGCGACCAATTTATTATTTCAGATTTAAGTAACTATAAAACAGCAAAAATTTCGATTTTATAATTGAGTCATAAAATTACAAAAGGATAGGTAGATGAGCACAGCCATTTTATTATTAAAAAATATCGGTAAAATTTTTGAAACTGAAGAACTTGAAACACATGCTTTGAAATCAATTAACTTAACTGTTAATAAAGGAGATTACGTTTCAATATCTGGTCCTTCTGGCTGTGGTAAATCAACACTTTTATCAATTATGGGCTTACTTGATGTAAGTAGCAGTGGTGAGTATTTCATTGAAGGGGTCAATGTTACTGACCTATCGCTGGATCAAGCTGCAGAAGTTAGAAATGCAAAGATTGGTTTTATATTTCAATCGTTTAATTTAATAGACGAGCTTTCAGTTTTCGACAACGTGGCTTTGCCACTGCGCTACCATGCCGATAAGCCTAATAACGCGACAATCAAAAAACGTGTCATAGAATGTTTAGAAAAAGTAGGCCTGTCACACCGTATTAGTCACAAACCAAACCAACTTTCTGGCGGTCAACAACAACGTGTTGCCATTGCTCGTGCGTTAGTTGCTAACCCTGCAGTGCTATTAGTGGATGAACCAACGGGTAACCTTGACTCTAAAAGTGCTGACCAAGTTATGGATGTACTCGACCAATTAAATAAAGCGGGTACAACCATTTGTATGGTAACGCATGATCCACGCTATGCAGATATGGCGCGTACTAAAGTACAACTTCTTGATGGCGCTATTTTAGACTCGCCGGGTGTAAAACTAGTCGGTTAAGTCGGCTAACTCAATAAGTACTTTTTACCGTCATACTGAATTTATTTCAGTATCTAAAGTTGTTGAAAAGTTTAAAAACCAGATCCTGAAACAAGTTCAGGATGACGCTATTTTAGACCCGCCGGGTGTAAAACTAGTCGGGTAAATCGGCTAACTCAATAAGTACTTTTTACCGTCATACTGAATTTATTTCAGTATCTAAAGTTGTTGAAAAGTTTAAAAACCAGATCCTGAAACAAGTTCAGGATGACGCTATTTTAGACTCGCCGGGTGTAAAACTAGCAAGATAACTCACCCTGAACCTTATTCAGGGTGATGGTCAGAAGATAGGGTCATGAAAAATGAACAGTTATTTAATCAAACAAGCGTATTTAAGCTTGAAGCAAAAACCGATTTTTGTGCTCAGTGTAGTTTCTACCATGGGCGTAACCTTGGGTGCATTATTATGTGTGCTGACTTTAGCGTATGTCATGTTAATAAAACCATTACCGTATCCTGACCAAGAGCGTTTATATAATGTTGAACATCAATTAATCAGTAATGAAAATGCTATTGATGGCCGCGCTTTTACTTACCCTAATTTAATGCATTTATATAACCAGCAATCGTTATTTGAGCAAAGTGTTTTAATGTATGTTGATGGCGGGGTCATTACTTCTTTGCCAAGCGAACCCATGGTGGCAATATCATTTATAACGCCGCAATGGTTTTCATTGTTCTCTGCCAAAATGGCGTTAGGGAAGGTATTTGAAGAAAGTGAAAAAGTTAACAGCTATAACCCCGTTGCCGTTTTAACTTATGAAACATGGCAAAATAAGTTTAATGGTGACATCAATGTGCTTGAAAAAAGCCTAACGTTAAGCGGAAATAACTACCGAATTATTGGTGTACTCGCCGAAAGTAACATTGAAGCACCACTTGCCGGCGCTGGTTTTAAAACAGAGTTATATCTTCCTTGGGATTATAATTCGGTAAGCGAACGAGAACGAAAACGTTGGGGAAATGACGACGGCGGTTTGATATATGTTGGTAAGTTGGACAAAAAATATGCGGAATATTCTAAGCCACAAATTGATCAAATCCTTACAAACGTCGTTAATGAAAATTGGCAGAGTAAGGTATCGGGACATGACTTTTTTAAAAATTGGTCGATCGTACTTGAAACACAAACATTAAAATCTTTTATTGTTAGCGATGGTGAACGTAGTGTTTACTTATTATTGATTGGATCATTAGGTTTACTTTTTATTGCTTGCGCTAACATCGCCAATTTATTTGTTTCACGAACAGTAGAACGTCAACAACAACTTGCTATTTCTGCAGCTGTTGGGGCTTCAAAAGCACAATTGTTTCGCAATATTTTAGCTGAAACAGGGCTGTTAATGTTTGCTGCTATTATACTCGCGCAGGTTGTTATTTTTGTTGGTTTTAGTGTTTTACAATATTACCTTGGTGATTTTCTACCACGCATTGATGAACTTGAACTCAATGCATTTTCATTTTCAGCTTCTATTTTACTCTTAGTCTTGTTAACACTTACCTTCTCACATTTATGTTTGAAAATGATCAACTATCATGCACTTAACGCTACGTTGCAATCAGGTGGCAAAGGCAGTGGTATTCAAGTGTCAAAGCGTGTGCGAAACATCTTAATTAGTAGTCAAATAGCGACAGCAACCGCCTTAGTCTTTATTAATGTCGTTTTATATAAAGACGCCAGTGAATTAGTAAGCCAACCTTTGGGTTATCAAACAAATAACATTACCTCGGTCGTATTGGCACTACCCAATGTTGAAAGCGAGATAAAAGCACAAAAACTTACTGCCCTTAAAGCTGAGTTACTAGCCCATCCGAAAATAAAAAAGGTAAGCCAAGCGATGCGACCCACAGGCTTTGGTACTTTGGCATTAACAGCTATGGAAACAGACAATCGTTATACCGTGCTAGGGAAAGATATTGATGATCAATACTTTAGCATGCTCAAACAAGAGATTGTTGAAGGTGACAACTTTAGTGCTGCAGATATTAAAGACGACAGAAGCGTGATGATTGTTAATGATGTTTTTGCACAAAGATTAGCGCCAAATGGCAGCGCGATTGGCTTTAAATTTAAAAATGGTGTTGAAGTTATTGGTGTTGTAAAAAGTATTAATATGCCAGGCATACAGAGAGTAGAGTCTCGTTTTTATTACCCCGCAAGTTTGGCAAGAAATATGTTGCTAATAGAACAGCATCAAGGGCAAATATTTAATCGTGATGAAATGATTGCGCTAATGAAAAGCGTTGATAAAAAATTAAGTTTATTCACCTTCACATCGCTCAATGAATATAAAGACCGTCGATTATTTTCTTCAGTAACTACAGCCGTTACGACACTGGTATTGGCTATTTTAACGTTATTACTATCGGGTTTGGGTTTGTACGGTATTCTTAACTATTCTAGCCAAATGCGTCGTTTTGAAATTGGCACTCGCATGGCTATTGGTGCAAAGGGTAAAGACATTGTTAGCTTAGTTTTTAAAGATAATGCTGGCGCTTTAGGCATTGGCTTAGCGATAAGCTTTGTTGTATTACTTGTTTTGTATATTGGTTTTAGTGACAGTTTAAATACTTATATTAGTTTAGAACTTTTGCCGTTATTTATTCTCACAGTGGGAGCAATATCACTGCTTTCATCACTTGCCTGTTATGTGCCGTTACGCCCGTTTATTAAAAATCCCGTTATTCATGCCTTAAAGGGCAATGAATAATGAATCTATTTATCTATCAATTAAAACAAGCCTTCTTAAGCCTTAAGAAAAAACCAGGCTTTGTTTTTAGTGTTGCTTCAACCATGGGCGTTACCTTAGGTGCTTTGTTATGTGTATTAACACTAGCCTATTTGTTACTGATTGAGCCATTGCCTTACCCAGAGCAAGATCGTCTCTTTGTTGTAAACAATGAAGTTTACGGAGCAGAAAAAGCATTCATGGGGAATTTTTATAGCTCTCCGGGATTAGTGCACTTATATAAGAATAAAGAAGCGTTTGAGTATGCTGCGATGATAGATTATGGGCAGGACGTTATTATTTCTCATCGCAGCCAACCTCTTGTTAATACCGCTTACGTTACACCTGGATTACATCAAATTATCGCATCTCCTATGGCGCTAGGTCGAATGTTTGAAGCCAGCGAAGCTTTGGGCACCAACAATCCTGTAGTGATGTTGAGTTATAACGTTTGGCAACAGGAGTTTGATGCTAGTGCTGATATTCTTCAACAAAAAATCAACCTTAGCGGTGTCAGTTATCGCATTGTTGGTATTTTAGCTGAAAATTTTGTTGAGCCTGAACTGAATGGAATGGGACGAAAAACTCAGGTTTGGCTACCATGGGACTATAATCAGACAAATGAATGGGATAGGAAAAGTTTCGCTAGTGTAAACACCAGTCGTAAATTTATTGGTCAAATGAAGAAAGACCTGAGTAAAGACCAAACCGAGCAAATTTTAACCCCTTTAGTGAATGAACGCTGGCAGGAGGGTGTTAGTGATATAGAGTTTTTCAAAGGCTGGTCAATCAAAATACAGCTGCTTTCTGTTAAATCAGTTATGAGCGGAGGGAGTGAATCAACAGCCATTATGTTATTAGCCGGTGTACTTGGTTTAGTCTTGATTGCTTGTGGTAATATTTCTAACTTGTTTATGTCGCGTACTGCAGAAAAACAACGGCCAATGGCCATTCAAGCGGCGATTGGCGCCACTAAAAAACATTTATTCAAAGCGATGTTTGCAGAAACCAGCTTGCTGTTTTTTATCTCTATCATTCTGGCCTTGGTAATTGCTAAGAGCGGATTTTATATTTTGCAGCAATATTTGGCTGCGGTACTGCCTAGAGTTAACGAGTTATCCCTTAATCCAATAACCTTTGGTAGTGCGATATTATTCACGATAGTTTTAGCGTTGTTTTTTGCTAAATTAAGTACCCGTATGATCAATTACCATACGTTAAACACTAGCTTACAAAACAGTAGTAAGGGCAGTGGCTTACAGGTATCTAAAACGGTTTGTCAGGTACTAATTGCAACCCAAGTAGCATTAGCAATGGTCTTGGTTTTTGCTAACCTTAGTATATTTAAAGACGCAATGAAAACCATTAATGCCCCTATAGGTTATACCACCAATAATATCTCGAGCTTATCCTTGAACTATTCATCCACAGATTTTCCTAGCCAAGAAGAAGGAATTTCAATTATGGCTGAAATAATGGAAAAAATTGAAACCTTGCCTGAAGTGGAATCGCTTAGTCAGTCGGAGATACCACTACATGGTTTTTTTAGTAACTTGATGACCAATGTTGATAACAATGAAAAATATACACCGTATCTTAAATACGTTGGTCATAGATATTTTAGTATCATTGAGCAGACTTTAATACAGGGGGAAAATTTTACGTTAGCAGATCGCAAAGTTCATAAAAATCGTAATCATGTGATGATTGTTAATCAAGCGTTTGCTAAACAATTAAAAGCTGATGGTGATGTACTAGGGGTTAAAATATCGATGGGTGATATAGAATCGATAAAAATAGTGGGTATTGTCAAAGGTATTACCAATCGAGGTACATATGCTTTAGGTACTTATAATGCTGACAATGCTGCTCCTGTACCAAGAGTTTATATGCCCACCGGGCTTGGTCGGATAAATTTTATGATAAAATTTAAACCGGGTCAGTCTGTTAGCCGGGAACAGTTAGGAAAACTGTTAGCCGAAGTTGACGCTAGATATTCTGTCTATAGCTTCAACTCAGCAGATGACGTGCTTAGCCAACATTTATTTTCCGAAATTACCACCGCGGTAACAACCGCAGCGTTAGCGTTAATCACCTTTTTCCTCGCGGGTATTGGTCTCTATGGTATTTTAAGCTACAGCACCCAAATGCGCCGTTTTGAATTAGGAACACGTATGGCTGTGGGCGCTAAACGAAGCGACTTAATTAAATTGATTATTAAAGACAATGCCAGTGCAATATTATTCGGCGTACTGTTTAGTCTTGGCATGTTGTTCTTACTAATCTTTGCTTTTAGTGAACAAGTAAGCCACTACATCACCTTAGAATTACTGCCGGTGTTTATAGTGACCTTAGCGATGATCAGCATGCTGTCGTTATTTGCCTGTTACTTTCCTTTGCGTCAATACATTAACAAACCTGTGATCCATGCGTTAAAGGGTAGCGAATAATTGCGTTCACTATCACGATTTTATTTCTATATACGTCTACTAATCTTTTCGTAATTAGTGCTTGTATGATTTTTGTACCAATGGTATAAAAAATAATGGAATAAAAAAAGAGTATACAATGGAATACAGTGAATCAATAATTGAAGGTAGTATAATCAATGGGTTAACTTGCCCTGATTGTGGTTGTAAGCATCATCAGGTGAAAGGCGTGATTAAATATGCCTTCTTTTTTATTGAGTCTATTCCATTTTACCCCGTTAAAAAAAGTACTATTATTCAATGTCAGCAATGCTGGGTCCAAACCGATGCAGCGACTTTACCAAAACTGCGTGTTAAAGAATTGTCAAAAAATCTATTTCCCACTTGGCGATTGTTTAGTAAATTTTTAGGGTCATTTTTAACGTTAATGTTCCTAGGTTACTTAGTACAAGGTGAAATCAAGCAACATCAATTGTCTGATCAGTTTATCGAAAACCCGGCTGTTAATGACTTCTATCATGTCGATTTTCGGTATCTTTCTAGTGAGTTACGACCCAATGAAAAATACCGTATTGGGAAGATTGTTGATATTACCGGTGATGTAGCAACCGTTGTCTATAGTCGGTTATTTTATCGAATGCAGCATGGTGCCGATGAAAGCATTAGAGTCGGGCATGTAACCCACTTTAGTTTTTTTTCAAGAAAAGAATATCATTACAGTTTTGCTGAATTACATAAAATGCGCACGTAAGGTGCTATTTATCGGGTTGAAAGACCGATTAAAAATGAATTAAGGGGTAAGCCTGTTGTAACCGCGAAAAAGCGTTTTTTAAGTAGTACTTACTTCCCCGGCGCAAGACAGAACAATTCAGGTTTAGCTTTTTTAGAAGCGAGCTATATAGATAACCATATTGAATTAGCTTTTGAAAAATTCAATCTCTCAGCTGAAAGAGGCTACAAGCTTGGGCAAGTTAATTTAGCTGAACTTTACATCACAGGTAAGCATGGTGAGCAAGACTTAAACCAAGCACTATTTTGGTTACAAGAAGCGGCCTTACAAGACCACCAACCCGCCATAGATAAATACCTTATTGTTTGCCAGCAAGTTGCACAGTGCAGTAAAAGTGACTTTATCAAGGTATTATCAGAGCAAGGTGTTAATTTTCATATAGACAAATAAAACCTAAATAGACTGGGTGGGTATAGATTTAAAAGTAAGAGACTGTAATATTGGATTTATTGTCGATGTTCATTAAGAAAACATGCTCTTTAAACGACTAAAGAGCTTCCCATCACTTTGCGCAGACTCATCATATTCGTAAGGTGAATCTAATACGGCTAAACGCAATGAATACGTGCCTCCGTGTCCCCAAGGCCACCATAACGCTATAATCGCTGGTGTTGAATCTGTGGCAGGTCGAGCTAAAATAAGTTGATCTTTGTTAAGTTTAATTAAGGGACCTAAGTATTCTTTAATTTCATGTGGTGCTTTCTTTGCCGTTTTTTTATTCCATTCATGTTGAAATTGCTGGCGAAGTGCGTCTAGCGTTTTATCTTTTTTATCACGAGAGAATTCAGACAGCATAGCGGAAAATCTGTCTTCCCAGCGCCATGTTAATTGGTCGCCTAATAAATTAATTATGGGATGAGTAAATTCTTCGATTTTTTCTTGGCAATATGACACAAAAAAGTCCTATAAAATACGCTAAAAAGAAACTAGCTCTTAGCATAACAACAAATTATAGCTGATATATTACAACTGAATCACCATAAAAATAAAGCCTTTATTGGTAATAATTATCATTTGTAATAAATGTAATATAAAAGTGATTAAAATGTAAACTTACAATAAGCAATTGAAAGAAGTAAAGTTAATGGAAAGGTTAACTTTACTTTTTGCATAACTTTTACAGGCTAGAAGTCAGAACTCTATTTATTTTTATCGCTATTTTCTTCTGGTTTATCTACGCCAAGCCATGCCAATAAAAATGCTTTTTGTGATTCGCTTATCTCTTCATCATCTAGGGCTATTACTTTCACTTCTGGATTTTCAATAAAGGTAATCGTGGTTGATAGTTTTTCACCACGTTGAATGTATTCAATCGTTGTACTTTCGCCCGGTTTAAATTGCCCTAATGCACTTGTCCATTGACTGTCGTTACCTATAGTTCTTCGACCAACTTTAACTATTTGGTCAGTGCGTTCAAGACCTGCTTGATAAAGAGGAGAGCCAATTTTTATTGGTTTCTCAATAATGGCAGCTTCGCCACTAAAATTAAATTTAACCTGACCTAAAAAAGCATCACCTGGGTGAGCACTGACTATTTTTAAGCCAGCATGAGTTAATAGTGATGCGTAATCAGGCTTTACTTGTCCATAAATATATTGCTCAAAGAACTGCTTAGCAAAGGTATCATTATTTAATAAAGTCCCTAAGGTGTGGCGTAAATCTTCACGGGTGTAAGGAATTTCTGGTTTACCAAAATCTGTCCACATTTTTCTCATAAAATCATCAAGTGATTTTCCTGGAAATTGCTGGCGAATAGATAAATCTAGTGCTAATGCCATGGCACTGCCATAACTGTAATAGCTGAAAAAGATATTACTAAAATTAGTTTTATCAATAGAAGTACCCGCATCGGTAAACGTTGCCAGCATACTCGCACCTTCAGGGGTGAAAAATTGTCGACCAGGTACTTGCTCAACCTGATTAACTGTCTTGGTAACAGCTTTTAAGTATTCATCAACCGTAGACTCTTGCGCTCTGCGGATCATTAATTTGTCATAGTAAGAAGTAAAACCTTCGGCGAACCATAAGTTTGTTGTCATGTTATGAGTACTGAAGTTAAAAGGTTCTAATGCTTTAGGTCTTATGCGTTCAACATTCCAAGCATGAAAGAACTCGTGTGATAAGGTGCCTATTTGCGAGAAATCACCTTCATCTAATGATTTGGTATTAGTGAGAATTGTTGAGTTTCTATGCTCCATGCCATCGCGATTGACGTGGGGTAAATAACAGGCAATAAAAGTGTATTCTCCGTAATCAAAAGCAGGTAATTCGCCATAAACTTTAATTTGTTCAGCAACTACAGCTTTAGCTTGACGGGTAAATTCAACTAAATCTTCCTCTAGACCATTGTGATGCACAGCTAAGTTAATTTGGTAATCTTTGCCACTTGAGCGAACAGTCCAGCTTTTTACTTGGTGGTCACTAAGCTCTGTTGGGCTGTCCATAAAATAGGCTAAGTTGGGGGCAGTGAAGGTATATTTATCTTGGGTTTTTTGTAGCTGAGTGGCCACTTTCCATGTTGAACTAAAAGGTTGAAATGTTACTTTTATAGGACGCTTCTCATGGTTTGATGCCCACATAAACGTAGCAGGAATATTCAAGTGAGCATGTGTTCTGTCTATTTGAGCATAAGTACCATCAGCGCGGTCACCAAATAAGGTGTACGTTACGGTTACCTCACCATCGTGATTGTCGATTGCCCACTGATAAGGGTTAGGTCGCGTAATTTCTAAGGGCTCGCCCATACTGTTTACAGCAGTCACGTTATAAACGTTTTTAGCAAATTCATGTAAAGCATAGCGCCCTGGAGAGGTGCGGCTCATTTGAACGGTCAAAACTTGGCTTTCAATGTCTGGAAAGGTTACCGAAATTCGCGCTTCATGATGAACCGCGTTTTCGAAAGTCACTTTATAATGTGTAACGTTGTCTTTAACAGGTAATGAGTGACTTGAAAAAGCCACTATTAATGCTAAAAGAACTGTGGGGGCAATTCTCATTTTTTAATCCTAAGCGTTTTATATTGTATAATTATTGGCTTAGTGTAGAGAATTATTACTATTTTTTACAGTAGTACTTTTAACAATAATGAAGGTAAGCAACCCATATCATTAAAAAAAGCTCATAATAAACAATATTATAGCGTTAGCATTTTATTGGTGGCATTAATTAACTGATCTCTTGTTTCAGGTTCAATTGAAGCATGGCCAGCAATTGTACTGAACAATGTTGAATTTGGCAGTTGTTGATGTAAGAGCCAAGCATTGTCAAAAGGGCAGACAATATCGTAACGGCCATGAACAATAACCATAGGAATATTTTCAATCTTATGACAATCTTGTAGTATCTGATTTTCTGATAAAAAGCAGCCATGCACCATATAATGAGCTTCATGGCGAGAGAGAGTCCAAGACGAATCATCGCCGGTGAGTGCAGCAACAAACTCTTCGTTAGGCTTTAGCGTGCAACAACGGATCTCCCATTTAGCCCATGCTTGTGCAACTCTCTCTGCGGCTACTTTGTCGTCACCTGTCATAATGTCGTAGGCTGTTTTAACACCCGTCTGAATTTCACCATTAGGCAGAGCATCAAGATACTCTTGCCAGTAATCAGGAAAAATTCGAGTACCACCTCCGCCTTCAAATGCCCATCGAGTATCCTCGGCACGCCCTAAAAAAATACCGCGTAATACCAAGCTGATAACTGATTCAGGGTGAGTTTGTGCATAGACTAAAGCGAGTGTTGATCCCCAAGAACCACCAAAAGCATGCCATTTTTTAATCTTTAGCTTTAGACGAATTTTCTCAATATCGGCAACTAATAACTGAGTATTATTATTATTTAAACTACCAAAAGGCAACGAACGACCACAGCCACGTTGGTCAAATAATATAATGAGATATTTCTCAGGATCAAAGAAACGTCGGTCATTGGCTGAACTCCCGGCTCCTGGTCCTCCATGAATAAAAACAACGGCTTGTCCTTTTGGATTACCACATTGTTCTACATAGAGTTTATGTTGGTCACCAACGGGTAATAAAAAATGATCAAAAGGAGTGATTTCTGGATAAAGTTCGTTCATTGCTACGCTCATCGTTAATAATGAAATGAATTAATCTCACTAGGGTTAATGTTATCGCTATCTAGCTAGTTCATGAATAAATACATAGCTACACTGGAGTATAAATTATTTATAAAGTGCAGGTAAATCGGAAGGTAAATACCACCGCTTCTATAGCGTGATACACCTAAAATAATGGCTAAAGGAAATAATACCACGAGTATGTTTATATCGTACTGGCCCGCATGAATTAAAGTAAATAACACACTGGTTATAATAATCGTAACAATAACACCTAAAGGCGAGCTTGCTAATCCTTTAAAGATAAAGCCCCTAAAAATAACTTCTTCAAAAAATGGGGCAGCTATCACGACGGCAATAAAGAGCAAGAATAGATAATCAGTTGTGTTATAAATATTTATCATACTTTGTGGCGTTTTTATACCCAAGGCATCTGAGGCAAAGTAAGAAAAGATAAAATAACCTATTAGGACAAGATTATAATTAATGAAGCTGGCTTTATTTGGCCATCTGTTAAAACCTAAATAGGCCGCAGCTGTTGTTAGCTTTCTTCTTGCTGCGCAATAAAAGATCAAGGGGGTTAAGCATAAAGCCGTGATCAGATAGTTAATCGCATTAAAGTCACCATCGAGAGCTAACCTTTGACTTATTTTTACCCCAGCGGTTAGGACGCGATCTATACTCATTCCTGGTCCGGCGACTGCTATGCCTGCGGCTATAGCAAGAACAGTAATCGAAATAATAAAGTAGAGGATGAAAAACAGTAAGGTTAACCCTAACGTTGCTGTAGCGCTCCACGGGCGACGAGTTTCAGTTAATGTTACCGCTATTTTTTGTGCATCAGCTAACATTGCTTTTCCTTGGTATTAGGACATAAAGAGAAAACATTCAGTAGTAACATTTACGGTAAATAGGCAAAGTGTTTTTCTCTCTGCTGATTAAGTGCTTGCAGTGCTAAATATTTAAAAAATTAGCGAGTTGAGAATTACGTTAAAGTGCGGTGAAGTTATCTTTTTCAGTTAAATTAAATTTTCTAATACACGCTTGGCAAATACAACTCTTACCCTTGGCTTTATTAGGAACTTGTTGAATTAAGGCTTTGGGTACTTTTTCTAAAGTGCACCAACATTGCTTAGGTGAATCGACATCACAACGATTTTTTTGTTGGCAAAGAGGGCAGTTGCTGGTCTCTATATTTATAGTCATAGATTATTTACGCTTGAATTGTAGGGCGGCAGTGTAGCTCGACAAGCATAGCAAGAAAAACCTAAGCTGACTTTACTTTTATAGGTAGTGGAGTTTTTGATTCGCATGGCTAATGTTGTTAAAAATGTTGCTTTATTGACCTCATTAAAGGCAAACTAGCTAGATAATAAAAACAAAAAGGATTTTTTTTGCGTATTTTCAATTCTTTACCCCCAATAAAAATATTTATCGTTAGTGCCTTATTACTCTTACTGAGCGGCTTAACGCACGGCGAAAAATATGATGATATTTATATTGAAGCAGCCCCTACTTGGGTTGAGTCTCGTGATATCACACTAGCAAAAGACATTCCCGTAGACGAAATAACCGATGGTGTATTTTATCAATTACTGGATTCACAAAGGAAATTATCTGAAAAACAACAAAGTGCTTGGTATTCTCGCTATGTTCAAACAGTTGTAAATCAAGCTGGTGTTGATTATATCTCGCAAATAAATCTCGATTTTGACCCTACTTACCGAAAGCTGGTACTCAATACCTTGTTCGTTATTCGAGATGGGCAACGTATTGACAAATTGTCGAGTGCAAAGATTTCATTATTAAACCGAGAAACCGAATTAGAAAATCAAATTTACAATGGCTCCTTAACACTCAATATCCTTATTGACGATATTCAAGAGGGTGACACCATTGATTATAGTTTTACGCGTTATGGCGACAACCCGGTTTATAAAGATATTTTTGCTTATAGCCGAACACTGAGTTGGAGTGTACCAATACGAGATCAATTTGTTCGAGTGCTTTGGGGGAAAAGTAAGCCTTTATTTTCCAGCACGCGCAATGTGTCAGTGCCAATTACAGAAAAAAAGCTGGGTGAGTACACCGAATACCAAGTGCATATGCATAACGCTGAAACACTTTCTTCAGCAAGCGAAGTGCCGGGTTGGTATCAACCTTATGGCTTAGTATCCTTTAGTGAAAGTAAAAACTGGGGCGATGTTGCTGTCTGGGCTGAAACCTTATATCAACCGAGTGAACAACATAAAACGATTATTGAAATTGCTAATGAGCTTCAGCAAAAAAATAAAAGCCAAGCAGAGCAAATTGCAGCAGCATTAAAATATACGCAAGACAATATACGCTATGTTGGCTTAGAAATGGGGGTTAACTCCCATTTACCGACACCGGCCCATGAAACCTTAGCGTTGAAATATGGCGACTGTAAAGACAAAGCCTTATTGTTTATTACGCTGTTAAAGGCATTGGGCATTGATGCATATCCCGCCTTAGTTAATACCGAAGAAACTAAATTTCTTGTTGAACAACTCCCTGCGGTTAATTTGTTTAATCACGTTATTGTTACCTTAGAATTTAATGGTAAGCGTATTTGGTTAGATCCGACGTTAAGTTACCAAGAAGGGCGTTTAGCGTATCTTTTTCAACCGGATTATGGATTTGCCTTGGTAGTTAAATCGGGAGAAACAACATTAACATCAATGGCTAATAGTCAGTCAAATTCTTATACTCATGTTGAAGACCGTTATGTTATTGGCGAAAATGTTGAGCAAGCAGTCCCCTATTATATTGTCAGTGAATATTTAGGTGATACCGCGCAAGCTAAGCACAGTCAAATTGAACAAGCGGGTAAAAAGAAACTTTCCACAGACTATGAAACCTTTTATCAAAGTACTTATCCTAAATTAACAGCTACTTCCGCCGTTGATATTACAACAGATTATTCAACAGGCGTTTTGAAATTAGCCGAAAGCTACACGATTAACGAATTTTGGAAAAAAGGAGAGGTTGATTATGAAAGAAGCTTCTATCCTACGGATATCAGAAATGCTGTTTATAAGCCCAAGCAAGTCGCAAGAGTTGCGCCGCTGTGGTTCGCTTACCCAAATAATATTATTAATAAAATCACCTTAGAATTCGAAGAACAAAACTGGGAATTTGATGATGAAAGCTTTGTTGAAGACAATGATTTTTTCTTTTTTAAACGCGATGTTTCCTTTACCGATAATATCTTAAACTTAACCTTTGAATACCGCTCTAAGACTGATCATATTCCGGCAAATGAAGTGGAAAGTTATCTTGCTGCAAGAAAAACGTTAAGAAGTAAAGCTTACTACGGCATTACTAAATATGCGAAACAGACAGCCAGTTCGGTTGACGTTGAAGAAAGCCCTTTAGCGAGTTGGATGCTTATCGCAATGTGGACTTATGCTATCGGCTTGGTTGCACTTCTTGTTAGCTGGAGAATCGAGTCTAATAAACGACCGGTATTTGTTAATAGTCATTTTTTTCCAGTAGCATTAGTTAAATTTATTACCCTGTCATTTTTTACCTTTGGACTTTATAGTACCTATTGGATGTATCGAAATTGGCAGGTTATTAAGCAAAAACAGCAAAGCGATATCATGCCAATCGTACGAGGTTTCTTTTCTATCATTTGGTTCTATCCACTATTTTTAGCATTAAAAAATGACAGTATTGAACGTTTTGATAAAAACAAAGTGATGCTGCCTTTTATCGCGGTAATTTTTGCATTGGTGTATTTAATACTCTCATTAGTGGGTAACTATACAGAGCAAAAGGTTCTGAATGTGTTGATAATGCTATTACCTTTACTCTTCATTCCTTTTGTAAAATACATTAATAGTATTAACGATCGAAACAGTGAAGCTAATAGGTACAATTCAAGATGGAACGTACACAGCATTGTTGCGATTATATTATGTTTACCACTGCTGGGGTTAACCATCGCCCAAGAAACGCCCTTTTTGCCAAGTGATTCGGTTATTTCGCAAAATGAAATTATGCAACACGACATGAAGTATCTTTATCGACAGAATGTTGTTGCTACCGATGAAAAAATCCATTATTTTTATAGTGATGCTTTTTTTACTATCCGTGATGACGGAAATGGCTTTACCGATAAAGAAGTGTTCTCTTATTGGCAAGATGACAATGATGGTTTCCAGCTTGAAAAAGTCCAATTTCACGAGATTAAAGACATCAATGTTACTTATGGCAAAGCAACAGATGAAAATACCATAGTGACGGTTACCCGTCTTGATGACACTAATTTTAAACTGTTTGTTGCTTCGACAAATGCAGGCGATAAATTATTTGTCGATAAGTTAACAGCACTCTGGGAGTTAGCTAAGATACGTTAGCGCTATCTTTGTAATGGGATAAGTAAATGATAGATATTTCAATTGAGAAGATAATCATTGAGTCTTTAGCATTAACTAAAGATGGAGTAGGAATTTTCAATAGAGATGATCGTCTTATTTATTGTAATGATGCTATCGGTCGATTATTTGGTATGTCTGCTGAAGAGGCACTTAACAAAAGCTTTTCTGAGCTAAGTGCAGACTGCTTCAATAGTTCAAAAGGGATTAATATTGAATTTACAACTTTAGAAGCTTGGTTATCTCATGCTTCAGCGAAGAGAAGAAGTTGTCCTTATAGAGCGTTTGAAGTCGATACCCAAGAAGGTAAGTGGTTTCTCGTTACCGAACAGATTGTTCACAATGATTACCTTTATACGTACATCACAGATATTACAGAAAAAAAAGCAAACGCGAGAGCGTTACAGATCATGTCTGAACAATTTCAAAAGCTTGCGACTATCGACTCTCTTACCGGTATTTATAATCGCCGTTATTTCTATGAAAAAGCTGAGGCCGAATTCAATCGAAGTAGCAGGAAAAATAAAATATTTTCAATAATGTTTCTGGACTTAGATAAGTTCAAGCATATTAATGATAAATTTGGTCATGCCGCCGGTGATGCATTTTTGAAGGGTTTTGCAGGTAATGTTCAGACGCACCTAAGAAGCTATGATACTTTTGCTAGGGTGGGTGGGGAAGAATTTGCCATATTATTACCTAATACCGACAAAAATAATGCCAGTATCATTGCAGAACGAATAAGAGCATCAATAGAAGCCCTTATTATTCCTTTTGAAAATGAATCATTAAAGATCACGGTATCAGTGGGTGTGGTAGAAAATTCAAATGAGATCAAATCGATTGACCAAATAATGAATAATGCAGATAAACGCTTATACCAAGCGAAATGTAATGGTCGTAACCAGATTTGTTAAGAACGGGGTTAACAAAAATCTGCATATCACCTGATGAGTAGTCGCTTTATAGGGCGTAGCTCTTAATCGAGTCAGTAGAGGTTAGAATAACAACCCGAATAGCGCAGACTAAGATACTATTATTCATCACACTACCGCCAAGCCGGTCGCCACTCCTTGAGCCCAGCACGCTTGAAAATTATAACCCCCCAACCAGCCAGTAACGTCAATCACTTCACCAATAAAATATAAGTCATTGCTCTTTTTGGCGGCAAACGTTTTTGAAGATAATTCGTCGGTATCAACACCGCCAAGTGTAACTTCCGCTGTTCGATAACCTTCAGTGCCATTAGGCTTGATTTGCCATTGGTGAATAAAAGCATGAATGGCCTGAATTTCTGCATGGTTGAGTTGATTAACCGCTTTGTCCGGAATGTCTTTGCTTTCAATTAAGCACTCAATGAACCTTTTGGGTAGTAAGGTCGCGAGCAAATTTTTAAGCGATTTTTGCGCTTGATGCTGGCGCCATTCAGCGATGATGTCATTTAAGCTGTGATCGGGTAACAAATTAATGGTTACTGCTTGACCTGCTTGCCAAAAAGAGGATATTTGCAAAATGGCGGGGCCAGACAAACCTCGATGGGTAAATAAAATATTTTCTTTAAAGGCTTCGCCGCTGTCACTAGCGACTTCAGTAAATATACTTATACCAGATAAACCATCAAAGCGGGTTTTATCGTGATCATGCAAAGTAAAAGGCACTAATGCCGCTGTTGTTGGTAATACATTCAAACCAAACTGTTCTGCTATTTTATAGCCAATAGGACTTGCGCCAAGCTTTGGCATTGTTAGGCCGCCAGAAGCGACCACTAATGATTTGCAGCTATAACTCGCTTCTGTTGTTTGGACTTGGTAACCACTGTCAGTTTTAGTGACTGAAAGTACTTCATTACGCATTTTAACGTCAACGCCTGCCCAATCACATTCGGTCATCAAAACGTCAACAATATCTTTTGCACTGTCATCACAAAATAATTGCCCTAATGTTTTATGATGATAATTTACGCCATGGCGTTCAACAAGTTCAATGAAGTCTTGTGCTGAATAACGACTTAACGCTGATTTTATGAAGTGAGGGTTTTGGCAAATATAGTGTTCCGCACGGGCATTTTCATTAGTGAAATTACAGCGTCCGCCACCACTGATCAGTATTTTACGGCCTGGTTTTTTGCCCATATCGACGACAACGACTTTCTTACCTCGATAACCCGCTGTTGCGGCACACATCAATCCTGCAGCACCTGCACCAATAACTAACACGTCAATTTGCAAAGCATTTTCCTATGATTTTAAGTTTACTTTATTTCTTATAAATCATTATATCTTGAATAGTCGTGTTATTACACGAGATGTTGTCTAAACAAAAAGCCGCCAAGATAAAGAAATGCAAAGATTGTGTAAAGGTCAGAACTAATCAGCAGCACGTGACTCTATTGCCATTGAAGCTGCCAAAATTTCATTGGCAATATTTAAACGGCTAATAAAGCGCAGACAACAATAAAGAGTTAGGTGAGTCAATGAATACTAAAAAGTACATACTTTGCATTAAAAGAATAAAGTTTTTAATGGTAACGACGGTAATATTAAGTCTTTCAGCCTGTGGTGGGTCTGATAGTGACTCTAATGCAGAAGGTTATGTGAAGCTCTACAACACCACGAAGAATTCTCCTGCGATCTATTTAACGATAGATGAAGATTTTTCGACAAGTGACGATGACATTGAGTTTACTTATAACGGTGTCCCTTATGGCAGTGCATCAAACGCAAACATTGTAGACAATGGTTCTTACTTCTATGAACTGGCGTGGCAAGATGGCGATAGCACCGACAGTAGCGACTTAACGGTCGTTTATACCGATAGTATCAAAATCAACAATGATGCGATTCAATTGATTGTCATCGGAGAAGATATTTTAGCGCCTTCAGTGACCACTTACGATATAGATATTATTGATGATGAAGATGATGATACCTACGATCGCTTCAATTTTAGAGTACTGAACATGCATGACGATAGCGAAGGTATCGATGTCTATTTATCTAAAGCCGATGAAACCTTCAATGAAGCTAACTTTATTGGTAGCTACAGTTATCAAGAATTATCGGTTAATCAAAAATTTGACCAAGATGATTATATTTTTTATATCACAACACCAGGAAGCACTGAAGTTTTGTTTCAATCGAATGATATAAGCTTTTCATACAGTAGCCAATATATCATCGCAATACGTGAAAATAATGGCGTGGGAAGCTCACCATATATGCTTGATAAAATGTCTAATTCACTCATAGAATCATTTATTGATTCTGACTCAGAAGCAAAACTTAATGCGTACAATGCGATTGGTAAGCATGACTTGCTAGCTGATTATCAAGGTGAATTTTCCTTATATTTGAATGGTATAGACGACTCTCCAGAAATTGAATCCTTATCGTTAGGTGTGTTAAGTCAGCCTATTGAACTTGCTAAAGGAGACTACAGTGTCGATTTGGTTGTCGGTGATGGAAATGAGGTATTGTTGAAAAACCATTTACTTTCTTTAGGAGAAAATAGCCATAAAACCGCTTTCTTTTATATTGATGAAGTGGCCGTCGATGACGATGGAGATGGTGATGTTGATGAAGACGGTGATGGTAATATTGATGAGATACAGCTAGATGTGCATTCGTTAGTCGTTAGTAATAGTAGTAGAACAAGTATTTATGATCATGAAATTAAAATGGTTAATCTTGTCGACAGTACTGATTTTGGTGCGTTTACTATTTATTTTGTCCGAAGTGATGAAACCATTGAGAGTGCTTTTTATAAAACAGCCGTTAGCTTTGCCAACAGCGAGCTCGTGTATTTAAAAAATAATACCTACCAAGTTTATGTGGTTGCTAAAGACAACAGCAGTGAGATCATCTTAAATGCTTTTGAACTTATCCTAGATGAAGAATCGAAAGAGCAATTTATGGTTGTTGAAGTTGATGATACTGCTCCTACTGGTTATAAAGTGAGTTTGTTTGATCAAACAATATAATGTTGATATCTGATAAAATTATAATCGCCGATGTAGAAATTTTTCCGGGTAGTCGAGAAGTTTATTGCTGCAACCGTTTGGTTACACTAACCGGATTAGAATTTAACTTATTGTGGTTACTGATGAGTGATTTTCCACAACTAGTGACCCGTGAAAGTATCGCTGAGCATATATTTAAGCGTAGCCTGGTCGAGTCTAATCGAAGTATTAATATGCATATTTCAGCCATCAGAAAAAAGTTATTGGTGAACACTGACAAATCACGAATTAAAACTTTTCGTGGTGAAGGATATGTTTTTTAACGAATAATGAGAGGTTATTATTTAAAAAGGCTTCATATTGAAGCCTTTTTTATACAGTGTATTATTGATTGTGACTAAATGGGTGCGCCCGTCATGATACTTGTAGTACCTACTTTAGCCATTTCAGCTAAATCTTTATCAACAAAAAATAAAGCATGGCCATCTTGGCCCACTAAGTTAATTTTATCTAAGACACTTTTAAACAAAGTCTCCTCTTCATGTTGCTCAGCTACATACCATTGTAAGAAGTTAAACGTTGAATAGTCTTGGTTAGTAAAGGCTTGATGCGCTAAAGAATTGATACGTTCGGTAATTGAACATTCATGTTCATAAGTTTTTTCGAAAAGGTCAGCTAATGACTTATATTCGTGTGGTGGCGCATCTATGGTACCTATAATAGGTAAAGCCCCTGTTTCACTGACATAAGTAAATAAGCGTGTCATGTGGTCCATTTCTTCTGCTGCATGTTTACGCATAAATATTGCTGCACCTTCAAAGCCTTTTTCTTCACACCAGGCACTCATTTGTAAGTACAAGTTAGAAGAGTAAAACTCTAAGTTGATCTGTTTATTTAGTTGTTTGACCATTTCAGGTTTTAACATCTTGGTACCTCATTAAAAAATATCAGTAAATTTTGCCTGTTCTGTACGTATGTTACAAGCTAAAAAGTGTAAGTTTTCATAATAAAAACATTTAAAACATATAAAAAACAATATGATAACTAACACAAATCATTATCATTAACTTATAGCGCTTTCAAAATTGATTCAGCGGTGCTGACTTCAAACTCTTTAGGCTGTTCAACATGTAAATTCGTTACTGTACCGTTTTCAATGACCATAGCATAACGCTGAGAACGTAAACCACCGAATCCTGCGGTCTCCATACTTAAACCAAGTGCTTTAGTGTAACTGCCGTCGCCATCAGCAAGCATCATAATATTTTCAGCATTTTGTGCTTCGCCCCACGCATTCATTACAAAAGCATCATTTACCGATAAACAAATAATGGTATCGACACCTTTAGCTTTTAATTCATCAGCTGATACCACATAACCGGGTAAATGAGCGGCTGAACAAGTTGGGGTGAAAGCACCGGGAACGGCAAATAGCACCACTTTTTTGTTGGCAAAAAGTTCATCCGTATTATGGGTAATCATATTGCCGTCTTTTAACTGTGACAATTCGCCTGAAGGCATGGATTTATTTTCTTCAATCATAAAATTCTTCTCATTTAACGTTAACTATGTTGATGGGGTAAAGGCAGTATTATCGCTTTACATAAAAAGTCTTTGTTGTTTGCAGAGCGCGCACAGTCTTTGCAAATAAAACATGGTTTATCAACAATACGAGCAAGTTCGTGAAGACTTTTTTCTATGTCTTTTTTTTTCCACTTACAAAGCGCCTTTGCCATAAACTATCCAAAATGAATCTCATTACTTGTTTCATTTTAGGATATAGCGCACCGACATGCATCTATTTATCGTTAAAAATGGTTAAATTAATTAGCGGCATGATTAAGTGTTATGCGCTTTTATCGAGCGTTAAGCCAATATCACTGACATGGTTATTCACGTCAATTGAAATGATATTAGCAAGTTTTTGAGAGTTGCTCACTTCTTCATCAACATTACTCATCGCTTGTTCAAAAGCGATAAAATGTTCGCGTTGCAGCGTTATTTGCGTCAGAGAGTCTTGTGCGACCGTGGCGGATAATTTCGCTTGGCCGGTCACTTCTAACGCAGTTTCTTGTAATTGGTCAGCAATTGTTTTTTGATTGAGGGATGCTGTTTCTATATCAATAATTGTTTTTTCAATGGAATTACTGGCACTTTGCAGTTGGTCTAAGCGTTGTGATATCTGTTTAAGTGAATCTTGAGTTTTACCAGCTAGTTGCCTGACTTCATCGGCAACGACAGAAAAACCTCTACCGTGTTCACCCGCTCTTGCGGCTTCAATTGCCGCGTTTAAAGCCAGTAGATTAGTTTGGTCGGCAATGGCACTAATAACGTCAACAATAGAGGTCACACTATCAACAGATTGAAAGAGTGAGGTTATTGCGCTTTTACTTTGTTGCGCCGCGATACTGGTTGAATCGCTTGCGGCGAGCACTTGTGCAACTCGGCTTTGACTGGTTTCCATTGCCTGTTGAGTCGCTTGTGCGTTGTTTACTACCTGCTCGGACAACGCATTTACCGTTTCAGTCGCTTGACCTAATGCATTCATAATTTCGCGAGCACCTTGCACATGCGTGCTGGTACTCTTTGATGATTGATAAATATTTTTAACTTGGCTCTCCATCGTTGTTAATGCTTTAGCGACCAAATCAAGTTGTTGTGCTTTTGCTTTGTCATCCTGTGCAAGTTTATTCACCATTTTATTAAAGCTCGAAGATATTTCGCCCAATTCAGTTTTTGCTGGAATATCAGTAATGTTATCAACCTTTCCTTGTTCAACAAGTTGAACAAAACCGTTTCTTAATTTACGTAATGGATTCAAAATTACACTGCGTTGCAACCAGTAATTGGCGACTAAAAAACAGATTAAAAAGGACAACAAACCAATAACTACTCGATAAAGTTGCTGATTTAACACTTGTTGTTTTTTTAATATTTCTGTTTCGGCGATAAGAATAATATCTTCCAACGCGGTAACATTTTGCTTGAGCAATGCTAAACCAGCGGTGCGCTGATTCTGTGAATTTAGGGTGTTTTCAAACTCATTTTGATAACGATTAATGAGTGAATTGAGTTCATAAATCGCTTCTTCACTGATGTCTTCTTTATCATCGTCATTGGAAAAAAAGTCGTCTTCATCACTATTACTGTCGCTTTCAAGGAAAATAGCTAATAAAGGATAATTTGTTAATTGCTGATGCAGTTGTGCTAATTCTTGTAACGCATTTTTAAAGCCTGTGTTGCTAATGTTTTGGCTAAGAAACAACTTTTCACGTGTGTTGATTAAATGGTTTAATGCGCGAGCAACATTGCTCACTGTTACTAAATAATTTATGCGCTGCTGTTCGTCTAGCGCCTCACTTTTAGAGGCATATTCTATAAGCGAGTGAGTAATGGCGACCATGCCCTGTTCACTGTTACGAAGCAAAGCGAGTGGGTTACCACTTAACTTACCCATGGCACGATACTTTGTTTCAATATTTTTATTGAGTTTGCCCGCTTCTTCAGTAATGTTATGGCTTAAGTTACCAATATCTAAGCTCGTTGAGCGTGTAATTATTTCGTTGAGTTGCTCTTGAGCGGTGTTAAGCAGGCTGGCATCACCGGTTTGTAGATAGGTTGCAATGGTGCGATAAAATTTAACGGTGGTTAACGTTTTTAATGCATGGTATTCAGCGTACTGGCCTCGACTTGATGTAAGAGAAGTTCCAACATGATACATGGTTGCAACGAATATAATGGCAAAAATACTGATGGCAATAACAGACAGTCGTGAAAAACTTGATACTCGCATAGTCAATCCTTGAGGGGTAATCTTTGATAATTACAGCGGATTTTCACCGATCATTGTTACAATTGTGTTGCAGTTTGACTGCGGTTTTATGACAAGAGTGTTTCTGTGAAGGTTCTCGGTATTCTAGGCAAATGAGATTAACTTATAATAGTCATTTTACCGCTTTGAATACCTATTAAGGCGTGAATTCATCAGAGTAAATAGCTCGATTAGCTGCTATTGTAGTAACGGGACTTTAAATCAAAGTAGCAGCGATAAGGCAGACATTAGAGAAAGTAATGTCGATCATGAACAACCCTATGCTTGATGGCTACAAACTAAATAATATTTAAAACAACTCAATATCACCTTCAAAGGACTGTATTTTTAATAAGCCTTTTTTTATTAATTCATTGTAATCTCGTACTTGATTTCGGCCATTCTCCTTTGAATAATAAAGTGCTTTATCAGCACGTTCAATTATTGTGGTAAGATGCTCTTGCAAATCAATTTTTAAAATTCCTGCACTAGCTGTTACTCTTCCTACTTGTGGGAAATTAAATGCTTCTAATTTATGCCTGAAACGCTCAAAAATTTTCAAAGCTTCTGAATCAGAAACTGATGTTAAAACAACAACAAATTCTTCTCCACCATATCGAAATAATAAATCATTATTTCTAAATGTTTTTTTCATTAACTCTGCAAATAATAATAAAACTTCATCACCATACACATGCCCAAATTTGTCATTAATGCTTTTGAAAAAATCGATATCTAAAATGCCAATCCAATGATTCGAGTTCGCTTCTGTTAAGCGATTTTCTTTTACTCTAAGTTGTACGGGGAAAATTTTTGAAGATGATGATGAAATTGAAAGTAAATCTGAAAGCTGAGCATCAAATGTTTTACGGTTAAGAAGTCCCGTCAAAGTGTCATGCTCATTATCATCAATAATAGCTTGAAAATTGCTATAAATACGAATAAATCCACTGATGATCTTTAATGTAACAGGCGTTTGCTGATAGCCATACATATCCATAACACCAGACACAACATTATTTACAATAATAGGAAATAATGTACGTAAAGGCGTATTTTCTTTGCTTGAAATAATTTTACTACTGCCAATGCATAAAGCTATCTCATCATCATATAGTACACGTTGATCTCCATATTCATGTGGAATTAATATCAAGTTTTTATCAACAGTAGACTCTGGAATAGATACTGCGACTTCTAAATATTCACGATTAGAATTTCGTGGTAATCGTAAAAGTACAAGATCATTAAAATCTATAAATTCAGAAATAGTGTCTATTAATGCTTTTTCAAGAGCTCGTTTATCTCTTTCTTCGGTAATATAAATAACAGATTCAAATATATTATAGTCTTCATTTAACATAAATCTTACCGTCTACCTTTTAACAGCATCTAAGTTTCTATAAGTAAGCATAGTATTAAAATTAATTTTTAATATTATTATATTTCCATCTGCAATCGCTTTTACCAATTTTTCAATATCTGAAATGAGGTTAAGCAGTCACTTCTTCTTAGGTTTGGGCATGATTACGGATAGCTAAGCAAACTTTTTGTTATCAGTAAATACATTAGGTACTGATGATTGATTTTAACTATTCTCTTTGTTTTTATACTTTTTTAATAACGCCTGATATGCTTGGCTTGACCTATACTTATTGATAGCCATGGCAAATTTTTTCGCCATAACTAATTTATTTCGAACTTTTGAAAACACCAAGTAACTATTGTCTTCTCCTACTGGTTGTTCAAAAATATGGTAAAGTTCATTTATCTCCTGCTCGGAATACACCTGAAAAAGGTTTTCTCTTGAACCGACAATAACGTCTACCCGCTCTAAATTCAGTAACTTGGTCAAAACTGCCTGGCTAGGTGTTGGTATTTGATATTTTGATAAAAAGTTCGCTGTATCAAAAGGTTCACCATATTTATAATTTTGACCAACAGCGATCGTATAGCCGGTTAAGCTAGCGATATTTCCATCAAATGCTATTTCTTTTTTTCGACGTGACAGCACAATAGGGAACGTTTTAAAACTGGAGATAATGTTACCTTCTAAGAAGTATGCAAATGTTTCTCTTTCTTCAGTATTGGAAACATGTGACATCGCATCGTACTTACCCAATTTAAAGTCGAATAATGCTCTACTCCAGGGAAGGCTTTCGAACTTTACCTTTACTCCTAACTCATCGGCTACCGCTTGAATTAAATCAATATGTATTCCTGTCAGCTTGCCATTTTCCTGATACTCAAAAGGAAAATAGTTACCATCGCCACGAACTATACTGATTACTTCTTTAGCATGCGAAGTTAAGCTGAGCATAAAAATACAACTTAGAATAATTAATTTTTTCATCAATGACGACCTAAATTTATACGTATACAGCAAATCAACTTTAGCTTACCTTTTTGTTTGGAATATCTTTATCTCATCTAGGTTTTGTCGAAAAAAAGCACTTTTTGGTAAACAAAAATGGAAAGTTATTGCTCTCAAGAAGTACTCCTTAAAACCCATTTTATTAAAAATTTAGCTTGTGAAATTAAACTAAATTGACTTCTATTAAAGCCATTTTGATACAACTTACATCCATTGCACTTAGGGTGCCATTAAACGCAAGAGATCACGTTTAAAAAAATTATCTAGGTGATATATACTCAGGTTTATTCATTTCTAACAATGAAATAATTTGTTCACTGGATAAGGGCTTACTGTAAAAATATCCTTGAATGTAATGACAATTTCTAGAAACTAGGAAGTCAATTTGTTCTTTAGTTTCAGCACCCTCAGCAACACAACTCATGCCTAATTTTTGTGCAAGGCTTATCGTCGCCTCTATTATCGCTTCGTCTGCGTTGTTTTCACCAATGTTAGAGATAAAGCTTCTGTCAATTTTTATAACATCTAACGGGAGTAATCTTAAGTAAGATAGAGACGAATAACCTGTGCCAAAATCATCAAGCGATAACTTGATACCTATAGCTTTTAGCTGATTCATTTTCTCAATCGCTTTTTCAGGTTCAGAGATAAATGCAGATTCAGTAACTTCTAGTTTTATTGCGGAGGTAGGTAAATCAAACTCATTTAATATTGTCGTAATAAAAGTGACAAGTTCTCCTTTACTAAAATGACTAGCAGAAATATTAATGGATAAATAAAAATCAGTTCGAAAGCTACGCCATACTATTAAGTCTTGTAATGCTGTCTTTAACGCTACTTCTGTCATCGAAATAATAAGATTTAAATCTTCGGCTAAAGGAATAAACTCCATGGGAGAAATCATGCCTTTGTCGGTAGGCCAGCGCATTAACATTTCTACGCCAACCGCTTTGCCATAATGTGCATCAACAATGGGTTGGTAATGATTGATAAATTGCTTCTGTTTTACGGCTTGTTTTAAATTTGCTTCAAGAGCAAGTCGTTTAGCTGCTGCTTCAGTCATTGATGGTTCAAAATATTGATAGATATTTCGACCATTTTGTTTCGCACAGTACATTGCAATATCGCTATTTCTTAGAAGTTCAGCTGAATCCATGCCATCTTCAGGGTAAATAGAAATACCAATACTTGAACCAATACAGACCATAGTATCTTGTAGTGTTATCGGTTGCTCAATGGTATCGATAATTTTTTGTGCAATTTGTGAAAGCTTATCTATTGATGAAAAGCTTTCTAGCAATACGACAAACTCATCACCCCCAAGTCTTGCCAGAGTATCTTCTTGGCGAAAGACTTTGGTTAATCGTTGTGTGATAACTTTCAATAATCGATCACCAACATCATGACCTAGCGTATCATTGACTTGTTTGAAACGGTCTAAGTCAATAAAAAATACAGCTAAAATATTTTTGTTTCTTGCTGATAATTCTATTGCATGATCAATCCGTTCAATGAGTAAACTCCGATTAGGTAGCCCCGTTAAGTGATCGTAATTAGCCATATAGCGTAGTTCGCTTTCAGCGAGCTTTTGAGCGGTAATATCGGTCATCACCATAATATAATGAAGACTGTCATTACTGTTTATACCAACATTAATTTTGACCAGTACATTATATTTATCTCCTGCTGCAGAAGTAACAAGCTCTTCTCCACGCCAATGATCATTTACACCTAAACTTAATGCTACATCGCTATAATATTTTATCTTTTTTCTGTCTATACCAATTAATGAATCATTAAATGGCTGTTCTTCTTCCCAGCCAAATATATTCCTCATTGCTTGATTTGAAGTCACCTTGGTGAAATCTTGATTAATAATTAAGACCCAATCTTTTGTATGTCTAAATGCTTCTCCGTAATATTGGGCACGTTCTTCATCAGCCTTAGATTGAGTGATATTGGTATAGGAACCCGTAACCCGTATAGGCTTTTTATTATCATCAATTTCTACAATTTTCCCTAAATCTTTATACCATCGCCATTCATTATGTTCGCCTTTTAGTCTATAGGTAAAAGTAAAGGTTACATTAACATCAGCTTTATCAATAAATTGTTGCCAAGCAGCAAGAAAGGTCGCTTTATCATCGGGATGAATATCATTGATAAATACTTTTATAGGGAAGGTATAGGCATTTTCTATTAGGCTTACATTATGTTTAAAACGATTAGCAGAAAAACTATTCGTCTGAGCGTGCCAATCCCATACGTCACTGTTACTACCTTTTAATGCTAGCTGTAAACGGTTTTCTCTAAAGACAACTTGTTCATGAGCAGCCAACAGAGCATCACGTTGTTTACGTCTTTTATTTATCCAAAAACTGAATGCAGAGATAACTAAAATAAAATACAGAATATAGGCGGTAGGTGATGCCCAAGGTGCATAAGAAACGTTAAATTTAATATAAGTTAGTGGTGAATAATCGCCTGTAATAGGCGACTTAGCCCGAATAGCTAAAGTATGCTGCCCTGACTCTAAACTTGGAAAAATAATATGATTTTCATAGGTCGAAGGATAGTTCACCGTGCTGTTACTTGTTAAAGAATACTCAAACATTATGTCTTTAGATTTTGAAAAATCAAAGGTGGTAAAATCAACCCTAATGCCCACATCGTCATATTTAAGTTCTACTACCTTATTTGAGTTAAATATATAAGCATCTTCTAAATGCCGTGTAAGTAAATCAACTTTAGTGACAAAAACATTTTTATTTTTGGTCAGGCCTTTTTCTTTTAAGGCCAAAGGATCGAAAAAAGAAACGCCATTCACCGAACCGTAAACCAATTCATCGGTTGATGATTTTGCATGCGCGCCACCATTAAATTCCATACCTAAAAAGCCATGATGAATACCAAATTTTCTGATATGAAAAGAGCGTGTATCAATCGAATAAATACCATCATGAGTTGAGATCCAAAGGTCTCCTTGCGAGTCCTGCTGTAGACCATATAGATTGTTGTCTAGAATACTGTTTTGATTGTTGAAAGTATGAAGAACCTCCTGTGTTTCTAGGGAGATACCATAAATACCTTTTGATGTATGGGCTACCCATAGCAGAGATTTTTCAGCATCAACTACAAAACTATCAATAAAAGACCACTCAGTTTCGCTCATGTTGATATGTTCATATATTTTCTTAAACGTTTGATACTGAGTATTAAACATCCATAATGCTTTTGTTGTACTAAACCAAATTTCTTTATCCTGATTTGGTGATTTGAAAAAAAACCAAATATCTTTAATGCCAGCATCAGTCATTACTTTACTGAAATCAGTTGATTGACCAGATTCTTGATCAATCATAAGTAGTTGATCCGTTTGAGTGAACCAAAGGTATTTATCGGTAGTGAAATAAACGGGGTAATCAACAGTTAGCTTTTCTAAAAAACTTGCTTCAAAAGGTATTGGTATGATTGCTTTGCTTTTAATATCAAAAAGTCTTAATCCTACAGAAGTATTTAACCAAATAGTTTTATTGCTACCATAGTGTAATGAAACTATATTGCTTGCGGTAAATGTCGTCTTTGAGTTTTTCAGGGCGAAGAATTGTTCAACGTGTTGGGTGTTTCTATTTAGTAAATTTAAGCCATTATCGGTTGAAATCCAGAATAAGTTATCATCGTTTTTATCAGGCAAAATGCCTGTAACATTATTACTGGTTAAGCTGTTGTCACGACCTTTGTAATAATCATAATTCTCAACTAAGCCTAAGTTAGGATTCCATTTTAACAAACCTTGGCTATTACTCACTAGCCAGTAGTAGCCATCTTGGTCGACAATTAATGACTTAACCGTATTATTCGCAAAAGAGGGAGCATATTCATCAAAGCTGAATAAAAATTGTCCTTGCTGCGTAACAGCGTTATATCGATACAGCCCATCCGTAGCACCAATAATTAATAGTTCCTTTTCTATAAAAAAATCCCAGACCGATAGATGTTTAAAAATAGTTTGATAATGCGGTAATTCATTCTCTTCTCCCATTGTAAAAAGCGAGTCGATTTGTTGAATATTTAATGAGTAAACACCATCGTTTGTTCCCAGGAATAAGGTCTGATTAAGAATACTTAAGGTATAAATTTTATTTGCTTGTATAGGTTTTAGATCAGCACTTTGCGCAGTTATCTTGGTGATTTGAGGTAATTTAGCTACTTGGCCTGTTGATAATTGATAAACAATAGTGCCTTCTTTACTGGCTATATATAGATAGTTGTTATGTAAAATGATTTGATATATTGCAGAATCACCTAGATACTTTTTTAAGTTAACAATTTGTTTATAAACTTTAGTTTTAACATCAATAGTCGCTATGTATTTACTTGTCGCAAGCCAAACGGTTCCATCTTTTTGCGGCAAGTAATCCATAACCCAATCATCAGGCTCTAATTGATTGGTATTTAAGAGTAAGTCAAACTCATTAGTGCTTTTATCAAAGCTATATAAGCCTTTACCATAGAGGTGTAACCACATTAATCCATTCGCTGATTGGACTGTTTTTCCTACACTATATTGTGAAAAATCGTTATCAGGTCCTTCTATTTTAGTGAAGGTATATCCGTCATATAGTTCAAGGCCAGACTCTGTTGATATCCAAAGAAACCCATCACCATCCTGACTAATGCTATTAATAGATACTTGGGATAACCCGTCCTTAACCGTAATTTGATCGAGTGTTATTTTGTTAACTTTTGCATAACTAATCATTGGACATATTAAAATAACAGCAACTATAAAATTGATTACATTAAAGTAACTTTTTTTAGGTTGAGTAAATGTCAAATTAATACCACTACTTATTAGGTCTGAACAATAAAAAATAAAAGTAAGATAATACTTTTAGGTAAGTATAAACAACTATATGTTAGATTTAAAAATTACACAACTTGCAGCACTTGTCTTTGTATATGTGTTTCATCATTTTTTTTATAAACTAACCACCTCGTTTACATTGTTGCCATATAATATGAGTTTTACCTTTCGAGTATCTAGTCAACGGCATAATGCCATTAATTTTTGTTGGTAACACTATATCTATGATGTTGTAACTGATTACATTATAATCACTTGGTAATTGATAAATTGTCAAAAGACAATCGTGAAATTGAATTTATAAACGATTTCATTTTTTCTATAGAAAAAGTCTATCAGTGAGTTTCGTTAATATATAAATGAAACAACAAAGCACCAGCTTTGCATAGTATGACTTTACCTTAGACTTATTAATTTAATTGATTTAATTAACTAAAGTAGCAATAAAGGTAAACATTATGATTAACAAAAATTTTACAATTCCATTTTTATTCACCCCTATTATATTGGCAATTTCCGCTTGTGGGGGCAGTGACAATTCATCACCACAACCCTCTGAGCAAGCAAAATTTTCTTTAGGGATTAGTGATGCACCTATTGATGAGGCGGATTCAGTCTTTATTGAAATAGATGAAATTACTATTTCAGGGACAGAGACTACAGTCATTACTGAATTTACTAATGACAATAATGAAATTGTAGAAACCATTAAAGTTAACTTACTTGATTTTCAGGGTACAGACCAACTTAAAATTGTTGATGAAGCTCAAGGTGTAACTATGGCTCCAGGCACCTATTCGATGGAATTACTGGTAGTCGATACCGGCTCATATGTGCTGCTTGAAAATGATGCGACCGAATACTCCATTAAAGTCCCTAGCTCTAGACTACGTTTAGGAGATTTTGAAATTGCGTCAACTTCTATCCAAGTAGGCGATACTCCAGCTTATACTATTGAATTTAGTTTACGCGAGTCATTAGTGATGCGCGGTAATACACCCACAAAAAATGGTTTTATTATTAAGCCTCATGGCGTTCACATTGTTAGTGAATATGGAACATTGAAGGGTAATGTTTCTGCTGATAATACTAATTTAGGTAGCTGTATCGTTTATCTATATGAAGGTGAGCCAACCGAATTAGGTGATAGTTATGATGCAGATGATGAAACTTTCGTTGGTGATGCCCCGACAGCGACGGCACCGCTGATTTCAACATTAGTAGCCGTAGATGGAACTTACAGCATAGGGTTTGTACCAACAGGGAGTTACACTGTTGCACTAATGTGTGGTACAGATATCGATGACAACATTCAATATAACGCCTTAACCATACCTTCTCCTGTTGGAAATGTAGCTACAGTAGGTATTATCAAAGGTGATGTTAAAACGGTCGACTTTTAAATAAACTGATATTAACCGCTCATAAGGCCAGAAAGTTAAAAAGTGTTCACTATGAAGCTCTAAAATATATTAAAAAATGTCAGCAACTAGCGACTGCTGACTTAAAGAAAGCCAATTACTATCCTCAACCATGCGGACAGAGTGCTCATTTAGAGTGTTGGTTGAATATCAGAAATTATGATTGTTTTTCTAACTGATTTTACACTGAGAAATCATAAACTATAGATCTATAGATTAAACGAAAGGGTAAACCGTGTAGGTAATTACTTGGATGGGCTTGGAAGGAAGTTCGTTTACAATTTTAGCCCATACCATTTTGAAAGATTTTCAGCACTAGATAGGGAGTACGTTGTAAACGAGTATCGCTAATTATTTTTTGGGATCGCTTGGTTTACATAAACATCAAAACGATTTTTTTTCATTTTTATACTAGTTGAAGGCGTTTTGTTATTTAATGGTGGCGCATAGCTTGGACGTTTAACCACAACACGGTACTTTGCTAATTTCAATGCCGGTTCAAGCAAATCATCTGCATCTAAGTCTTCACCAACGAGTGATTGGAATACGCGCATTTCTTTTTTCACTGCGGCCGACTTTTCACGATGCGGATACATAGGGTCAAGATAAATAACATCGGGCTGTTGGGTGAATGCCAACTCTTCAATCGTGGCAGCATGAACAAGTGACATCCGATTGGCAATATCACTAACCTCACTGTTCAATTTAGCGCGTTCTAAGCCATTTTCTAGCAGTGCTGCGACAATAGGCATACGTTCTTTCATGGTTACTGTACAACCTAAGGTAGCCAACACAAAAGAGTCTCGTCCTAAGCCTGCGGTAGCGTCTAGTACATGTGGAGTAAAACCATGTTTTAGTCCAATCGCTTTAGCTATATCTTGGCCGCGTCCACCACCAAATTTTCGTCGGTGGGCAACCGCGCCATCAACAAAGTCTACTTTAATACCACCGAGTTTAGGCTCATCAAGTTTGATCAGTTCTAATTCTTGAAAGTTGACTTGTAATAAAAACAGTAAGTTTGGATGCTTAGTAACTGAAGCGCTGTCACCGATATAGGCTAATTGCCATTTTTTAGCAATTTTTTTAGCTAAATCAACATCGGTTTTATCAAGGTACCCAACTGCTATTTTAGACATATCCATTAATCAAACTCTACTTGAACATTGTTATTACCGGTTGCATAGGCAACTAAGCGGCTGAGTTGACTCAGTGATAAGTCACTTTCACTTTGCCATTGATTAAAGGCATTTTGAATGGCAACTAAGCTTTTTTTACTTTGCAGTCCGCCGTCAATAATTTTATTGGCACGGAAATAGGCTTCAATGTCACGGGTAAGTAAAAAGGTATCTTTACCGATAGCACGTAAAGCGTAGGGGCCAGTATTACCCCCTAAGCGTTGACCTTTTTTCTTTAAGTAATCCCATAAACCTATCATGTCATTGCTTGGCCATGCCGCAATAAATTTAGCAAAACTATCGTGCTGGCTATTATCGCTATGTATTTCATCAAACATCATATGGGCATTAGCTTGAATAGTTTTTACTTTATTAAAGTTGCGAATAATTCGCGCATCCGCAGCTTTACGTTCTTGCATTTCCTCGGGCATCATTAAGACTTTAGCTAGATCAAAATTAAAAAACATTTCTTCAAAGTTTGGCCATTTATTTTCTACCACACGCCAGACAAAACCACTTTGAAAGATCTTTTTACTAAAGGCCGATAAAATTCTATCGTCTCCTAACTTGGCAACTAAATGATCTTGTTGGTTGTCACCTAATAAGAGGTTGAGTATAGCCGCACCACCTTTACGTTCGGCGGCGCGTTGATAAAGTGAGTCAAATTTTTCCATTATTTAGGGCCACTCATTATCCTTCAATACCACAATGTCTGAGTAAAGCATCAATCTCAGGCTCACGGCCACGAAAGGCTTTAAATAAGACACTGGGTTCTTGAGAACCGCCTTTTTCTAATATATTAGTTAAGAAATCATTACCTACTTTCGGGTTAAAAATGCCTTCTTCCTCAAAACGACTAAAGGCATCTGCAGATAATACTTCTGCCCATTTGTAACTGTAGTAACCAGCCGAATAACCGCCACCAAAAATATGACCAAAGCCATGTTGAAAGCGATTAAAGTCGGCGGCTTTCAATACTGAATATTCTTCACGCACTTGATTTAATGTTTGCTGAATATACCCAGAGTTATCTTGTGCAGGTTGGTAATCTTTATGCATTTTAAAATCAAAAATACTGAATTCTAATTGACGTAACATTTGCATCGCCGATTGGTAATTCTTTGCCGCTAACATTTTATCAAGCATAGCTTGCGGCAGTGGTTCACCCGTTTGGTAGTGTCCTGAGATAAAGGCTAATGCCTCTGGCTGCCAACACCAATTTTCTAAAAATTGGCTAGGCAACTCTACTGCATCCCACGGCACACCGTCGATACCTGAAACGCCACTGGTGTTAATTTGTGTCAGCATATGGTGAATGCCATGGCCAAATTCGTGAAATAAAGTAACCACTTCGTCATGGGTAAATAGCGCAGGCTTATCACCAATAGGCTTATTAAAATTACAGGTTAGGTAGGCAACTGGGTATTGAATATCACCATTGGCTAATTCACGACGACTTTTACAATCGTCCATCCATGCACCACCACGTTTGTGGGCGCGGGCGTATAAATCTAAATAAAAGCGGCCACGCAAATTATTTTCGCGATCGTATACTTGATAAAACTTCACATCTTTGTGCCAAGTGTCGATGTTAGCTACTTGGTTAATTGTCATGCCAAATAAACGATGAACAACTTCAAATAAGCCAGCTACAACTTTTTCTTCTGGAAAATAAGGGCGGCATTCTTCGTCTGAAATAGCATAACGGCTTTGCTTTAATTTTTCACTATAGTAAGGCAGATCCCAAGCTTGTAAGTCTGTTTGGTTAAATTCTTTTTCAGCGAAAGCTTTAACCTCATCTAAATCTTGTTGACCTTGAACCTTCGATTTTACCGCGAGGTTTTCTAGAAAGTCTAAAACCTCAGTAGTTGATGATGCCATTTTGGTAGCAATTGATTTCTCAGCAAAGTTATTAAAGCCCAATAGCTGTGCTAATTCATGACGAAGTAGTAATAGCTCGTTCATGATGTCGCTGTTATCGAATTTTCCGGCATTGGGGCCTTGGTCAGAAGCGCGAGTAACAAAGCCACGATAGAGTTGTTCACGTAATGTCGCATTGCTAGAGTAAGTCATTACGGGTAAATAACTAGGGATATCTAAGGTAAATAGCCAGCCTTGTTTTTCTTGTTCTTTTGCTAGTTCTGCTGCGGCTTCTATCGCGCTGTCAGGTAAGCCAGTAAGTTCGCTTTTATCGGTAATGTTAACACTATAAGCGTGCGTAGCATCGAGTACATTATTGCCAAAGGTTGAGCTTAACTCCGATAAACGAGTAACAATTTCACCGTACCGTTTTTTGTCATTATCGTTTAAAGCGATGCCCGACAATTTAAAGTCACGCAAGGCATTCTCAATGACTTTCTTTTGAGGAATACTTAATTGTGAAAATTCATCACTGTTGGCAAATTGTTGGTAGGCTTGATATAACCCTTGATGCTGGCCCACAAAAGTACTGTATTCAGACAACAGTGGTAAGCATGATTTGTATGCGTCACGTAATTCGTCACTATTAACCACTGAATTCATATGTGATACCGGTGACCACAACTTACTTAATGTATCGTCAGCTTCATCGGTAGGCATGATTAAATTAGCCCAGGTAAATGTTTTTGCTTCAAGCACTGCTGCAATCACTTTTTTGCATTCTGCTATCGCATGCTCAACAGCAGGCTTGATATGTTCAGGCTTTATTTGAGAGAACTGGGGTAAATCTGAAACTGTTAATAATGGATTGCTCATAATGCGGTATTCTTTATTAAATGATGATGTAGATGTAAGACCTTAATGGGAAAGATTCAAGGTGTAGCGCTTTTTGTTTTCAATCTATTTTACTTAAAATTGACCACCCTAAAAAAATAAATGCTACTGTCTATGTTAATACCGTGTTTGTTATTGTTAATTAGGCTCTTTATTTACCCTTTTAGTTCGGATAAATATTTATTTTAATTGTATTTTACTTATACTAAAAATGTATGATTTGTCTTCGTCATGAGTTTCTCGAGGTGTTATGTTTCGTTTTTTTGCTGTGAATTCCTTATATTCACTTTTTTTACTGTGCGCTATGCTTTTCACAAATACAGCACAAGCAGAGGTGAATAATTTATATTTAGAAAACTTGTCAGTTGAGCATGGCTTGTCTCAAGGTTCAGTTAAAACTATTTTTCAAGATGATGAAGGTTTTATCTGGGTTGGCACTGAAAGTGGCTTGAATATGTATGACGGTTATAATTTTCGCAGTTTACCCGGCCCAGATAATGATTTTGAAAATTATGAAACGTACCGGATTATTCAAGATAAGGACAAACTACTTTGGTTCAACATCGTTGATAAAGGGCTAATTACTTACAACAAAAAAACAGATACCTACCAAAGAATTCTACAAACAGACCCGCTAAATAAAGATTATTATATAGCTGATATGGTCGAGGGCAACAACAATGACTTTTTTATTGCCAGTGCAAAAACTATTATCGTGTATAACAAAATATCTCAAAAAAGTACGCGACTTTTAGATTTATCAGACGAGCTTACTGCGGTTAATAATATTTATGAAATATTGTTACATCAAAATATTTTATATATTGCGACACGTATTGGCACTTTTGCCTTAAATGTTGATACTAAAAAATGGAAAAAATTACCTGCCATTACCGCGACTGAAATTAGCTCAGACAGCTTTAGTGCGGTAGGGGCGAATAAAGTATTTAACTTGCATGTAAGTGCGAATAATCATTTGTATTTGGGTACAGACAATGGTGTTTATAGCTTGCCGGTTAGTAAAGTTAACAATTATTTAGTGGGTGATGTTCAATTACCCACTTATAAAATGGTAACTGACGGTGTTTCAAGTTGGCAGTTTTATGACGATGGCGATAACGTATATCAAGGCAGTCATTTAGGGTTGTCTGCTATTGATACAAAAACAGACACCACAGAATTTCTTTTTTCGTTTAATGAGTTTTTTGACCATATTAAAAGCAGTGATGTAGTTGCTATTATGAAAGACAAACAAGGGGCGTTTTGGTTGGGCTCTCAGGCTACCGGTCTTTATAAATGGAATCCTAAACTGAGCTTAGTAACCAACTATCGTTATAAAAAAGACAGTAAAAAAAGTTTAACAGACAACCTTGTTTGGTCTATTACGGCGAAAAGGAGTGACCCTGAACAGTTATGGATAGGTACTCAAAATGGTCTTAATTTACTCGATACGCGTCACGATACAATGTTGCACTATTTAACAACCGAGTCCCCTAAAACGATTTATCATCGTGGGAACATAGATCATCTTTATGAAGATTTGGAGCAACGCTTATGGCTTTCTACCGGTAAAGGGGTGGTGTTATTTGATATAGCGACCAAAAAAATTATTGATATTCCGTATGACGTTAAAGTAAAAGAGCTGTTTGCTTTAGGTCAGTATGATTTCTTTTATGATCGTTATAATACGTTGTGGAGTATTACGGAAAAAGGTGTCAATCGTATTTCATTAACAACGGGCGCTATTGACCCACTTGATGAAATGACTGCGAGCATTGCGGAAGATAAGGTTTTTACTTTACTCGGCTATTTACCTAATAGTGATAAAATGCTTTTTTCTACCAATAATTCATTATGGTTTTTTGATCTTGAAACACGAACAAGTACCATGATGTATCAAAATCTTAAGATTAAAGAAAGTGAATGGATATCTATAGAAAATGTGGCTTTTGATAAAAAAGGCCTGCTATGGTTTAGTTTTGCTGGTAAAGAACTGGTCGGTTTAGACAGTAAAACGTTTGAACAAAAATATGTATATGACAAAAATAATTCCAATGTGGGACTCAATATTTACGGTTTAATGGTAGACCCTGAAGGTGATCTTTGGTTTTCCAGCCATAACGGTATTTATATGCTAAATGCTGAAACACACCATCTTCGTAATTTTGGTATCAGCGATGGTTTAGTGGGTAAAGAGTTCAATAGTGGTGCTTTCTACGAAATGTATAATCACACATTTGCCTATGGTGCCATGAACGGCTTAACCATTTTTGACCCTCTGGTTTTAAAGACAAAACAAGATGATGAGCAACTGAGTGTACATGCCACTAATATTAACGTGTTGTCTCGTGATTTAGCTTTGCCTTTTGTGCTGAGAAATGGTGATACCGTTCAGTTAAACTATGATGATGTCGGTATTCGTATTGATTTCTCGCCATTAACTTACAACAACACGAATAACTTTCTGTTTGAATATAAGTTGCAAGGTGCTGATAACATAAGTTATCCATTAACCACTGAAAATCACATTACTTTTCCGAGCTTACCTTCAGGGGAGCATTCGCTGGTCGTGCGTATCCAATCAGCTGAAACTAAAAAATATTCTGATGCTTTTGTTATTCACTTCGTGGTGAAATATGCTCTTTGGTCTTCGCCGCTAGCTTACTTAGTTTATATTGTGCTCTTGTTGACTTTATTTATGCTTTTGTATGCAAAACGCCAACAAAATACGCGCTTATTACTTGCCGCCCATGAAGAGGTAAAATACCGAGAAAATAGACTTCAGCTGGCATTAACTGGTAGTAATAGTGAAGTGTGGGATTGGCAAAGCGATGATAACTTAATGTTCGCTAAACGAGCCTCTGAAGAATTAGGTTATAGCGACCTTAAATATTCTTATAGTTTTAATGAGCATTTGTCGTTAATTCACAAAGATGAACGTGAATTGTTTCATTCACGATGGTTACAATTTTTGGCTGCAGCTGATATTAAGACCAGCTTCGCATGTAGTTATCGAATGAAAAAATCCAATGGTCATTGGTTGTGGTTTAAAGACCTTGGAAAAATTGTGGCAACTGACACTAAAGGCAAGCCAACCAGAATTACCGGCGCATATACAAATATTACCCAGTCGTTAGCCAATGCTGAACGTGCTCACTTCTATGGTGAAGCCTTTAAGAAAACTAAAGACTGGGTCTTAATTATTAGTGACAACTTTAGTCGAGCAATCGCGAATGAATCCTTGCGTGTGGCTTTTGCTTGGCAAGATGAAGAGTTCGCTTTTGATGCCAAATTATTTGGATTAACCAACGATCGCTTTAGTTTTTACCAGACGTTATTTTCTCATTTAAAGGCTGGTGATGATTGGCGAGGTGAAGAGCTCATCAGAACGAAAGTTGGCGATGAGTATCATGTTATTTTAACCGTGAGTGCGAGCCTCAATGAATCAACGAATAGCATTTATTTTGTTTGTATTTTTACTGATATTTCCGCGCAAAAGCATGCAGAAAAAGAGCTGCGCTATTTAGCCAATTATGACCATTTAACTGATTTACCTAATCGTTCATTATTGCTCGACAGAATAAAGCATGCGATGGATTATTCTGGCCGTATGTCAGAGTCGATTGCTTTGTTTTTTATTGACCTAGACAGGTTTAAGCAAGTTAACGATTCATTAGGGCATGATTGTGGTGATTTACTATTACAAGAAGTGACTAAGCGCTTAAAAGCAGTACTGAGAGTTGATGATACGATTGCCCGTATTGGCGGTGATGAGTTTGTTGTGCTTTTAGAGTCTTTTCGCGGTCATGGCCAACTGGGTCGCATTGCACAGAAAGTTATTACTACGATTGGTGAACCAGTAACATTAAACGGTAATACCGTTAGTGTGGGCGCTAGTATTGGCATTGCACTTTTCCCCGAAGATGCTAAAGATAGTGATGAGTTGCTTCGTCACGCCGATGTCGCTATGTATCATTCTAAGCAACTGGGTCGTAATACCTTTCAATTTTATACACCCCGCATGAATGTTGAAGCAAGTGAACGATTACTTGCTGAATCAACGCTTAAGTTGGCTTTTGAAAACAGCGAATTTATTAATTATTATCAGCCTATTGTTGACTCATATGAAGGTAAGGCCATTGGCGCCGAATTATTATTACGCTGGCAAAGTGGCGACAAGTTAATTCTACCCGATAATTTTATTCCACTTTCAGAAGATCTAGGTTTGATTATATCTATGACTGAAGCGGCTATTTTACGTGGTGTGATAGATTTGAAAAAATGGCGGGCAATTCGCCCTGATATCTATTTATCAATTAATTTGTCTGTTCAGCACTTTCTTGAAGACAATTTAATTCATTATTTAAAAAATATTTTACAAGAACATGATTTACCTCCAGAAGCGCTTAAGTTTGAAGTCACTGAAAGCATGCTTATTTCTGATCCCGATAAAGCCATTGCAACTATGACAGCGCTTGATAAATTAGGTGTGGTACTTGCCTTAGATGATTTTGGTACCGGTTACTCATCATTATCTTACTTAAAAAAACTGCCTTTGAAAATATTAAAAATTGACCGGAGCTTTATTTCTGGCATTGGCATTAACTCTGCTGATGAAGCGATTGTTGCTGCGACGTTAGTCTTGGCCAAAAACTTGAAAATGATTTGTATTGCCGAAGGTGTAGAAAATGAAATACAACTGAAATTTTTAGGTGAGAAACACTGTCACCTTATTCAAGGCTACCTTTATAGTAAGCCAGTTGAAGCTGCTAAAATTGAACAATTTTTGCATGATGACATTATCGCGATAAAAGTTAAAAAGCCAGAATAGCTATTTGGCTTGAATAACGCTTGTTTAACCACATATATAACACATACACTTTTTCTAGGAATAAAAACATGACTCAACATTTTGACTTTCTTGCCATTGGCGCAGGAAGTGGCGGTATTGCTTCTGCAAACCGCGCAGCAAAGCTCGGTAAAAAAGCAGCAGTAATAGAAGCTAAGCAAATTGGTGGCACGTGTGTCAATGTGGGTTGTGTACCGAAAAAAGCCATGTGGTATGCTGGGCAAATTGCCGATGCGTTACACTACTCTGCCGATTACGGTTTTAATGCGCCGTTACAAGGTTTTAATTGGAGCACGTTAGTTAAAAACAGGGAAGCTTATATAGAACGCATTCATGCAGCCTATGCTCGTGGTTTTGCCAGCAACGGTGTTACTGTTATCGATGGCTTTGCCAAATTTATCAATAAAAACACTGTCGAAGTTAATGGCGAACAAATTACCGCTGACCATATTGTTATTGCCACAGGCGGTCGTCCGAGCATTCCAAGTATTGAAGGTGCAGAGCATGGCATTGATTCAGATGGTTTTTTTGCTTTAACAGAACAACCGAAAAGTGTTGCTGTTGTGGGTGCTGGTTATATTGCCGTAGAACTTGCTGGCGTATTTCATGCTTTAGGCACCACCTCACATTTATTAGTGCGTAAAGAAAAGCCACTACGTGGTTTTGACGATATGCTCAGTGACACGTTAGTCGAACAAATGGCAAAACATGGTCCAACACTTCATACCCACAGCACACCCAGTCATGTTGAAAAACATGATAATGGTCAACTGACCATCCATTTGGAAAATGGTAAGTCTGTTGGGCCTGTTGATTCTTTAATTTGGGCAATAGGGCGAGAGCCAGCAACAGATAAAATTAATCTAGAGTTGGCTGGCGTTGCAATGAACGAGCAGGGCTTTATTTCAACAGACAAATACCAAAATACGAATGTTAAAGGTATTTATGCAGTGGGTGACAATACCGGTCGTGCACAATTAACACCGGTAGCTGTTGCCGCAGGTCGTCGCTTATGTGAGCGTTTATTTAATAATAAACCTGACGAGCATTTAGACTATTCAAATATTGCCACGGTTGTGTTTAGTCACCCAGTTATTGGTACGGTTGGTTTATCAGAAAAAGAAGCGCTTGACGAATACGGCGCAGAAGAGGTTAAGGTTTACAATTCACAGTTTACTGCTTTGTATCAGGCGATGACCGAAGATTATCGTGATCCTACGCGTATGAAACTTATTTGTGTTGGCAAAGAAGAAAAAATTGTTGGCATTCACAGTATTGGTTTTGGTAGTGATGAATTGTTGCAGGGGTTTGCGGTTGCCATGAAAATGGGCGCAACTAAAGCCGACTTTGATAATACTATTGCGATACACCCAACAAGTGCTGAAGAGTTTGTTACCATGAATTAAGTGGCGTTAATCACGCCATATAAATAAGTGTTGGCGTCATCTTCTGGCAATTAATGATGACGCTTGACACAACTTTAACTAGCGGTAATACATCCATCGCTTAAAGTGTAAAACGCTCTACTGAGCTGGTTAGAGAATGCGCTAAAGTACTGACATCTTCACTTCTTTTGTGCATATTACTCGCTTCCATAGCATTCTTATTTGCCGCATCAGCCGTTTCATTCATTGTTTGTTCTATTTGCTCACTATAAACCAACTGCTCTTGTGCTGCGGTAGTAATACTTTTGCTCATCGAGTCAATGGCTTTTAAGGTATCCTCAATTTGGTTAATGGCATGGCTTAATTGCTGACTTTGAGCAACACATTCACTGGCTTGTGTTTGACCTTCAGAAATCGCCTTGACCGCAATAGTCGTATCTTTTTGTAAATTATTAATCATCACTTGTATTTCAGCGGTGGACGCCTGCGTGCGGGAAGCTAATGATCTTACCTCATCAGCAACCACTGAAAAGCCACGACCTTGCTCTCCGGCTCTTGCTGCTTCAATAGCCGCGTTTAAAGCCAGCAAGTTAGTCTGCTCAGCAATACCCCCAATGGTATCTAAAATACTACCTATGCTGCGGCTATGCTGACTAAGTAGTTCCATGACTTCCACTGATTCACCCAGTCGAGTTGATAACTGCTTAATACGCTGGCTGTTATCGTTAGCAATATTATTAATGTCTTGGCTGCGTTGAGATGCTTCAGTGACATGAGAAGCGGTAGTCACTGCTTCATCTTTTACCATACTTGAACTAGCAAACATTTGTTCAGCAAGTTGTTTGGCATTATCAATACGGGTAATTTGTTGACTGGCGGATTCTGATATAAACAAGCTTTGTTGATTGGTTAACGCCGCAGATTCATCAAGTGAATGGGCGTCTTTATTAATGGCGTTAAGTAATTGAGTTAGATCATCAGATAACTTATTAATATTAGTAATCAGCCCGCCAAACTCATCATCGCTGCGTTTTTCCATGCGCTTTGACAAGTTACCACTAGCGATTAATGCCAAGGCTTTGTTCACTGCTCGTAATGGACCAATCATGGCTTTAGTTGTGACATAAGTAATAAAACTCGCCATAACAATAAAGATTAACGCTAAAACGATGGCTAAAGTTTTTCCTCTTTCAATTTCTTCTTGGGCATTGCTTTGAAAATGAGCAAAACGTTTATTCGCTAATAAAACTAATTCATCAAGCTTGTCATAGCTTAAATTATAAGATTGGGTTGCAGAAAGATAAGCTTCTTTTGCTTGATATTGTAGATTAATTGTTTGCAGTTGCAGTTGGTATAAACGACCTGGCTGTTGAATTGATTCTTGCATCAGTGTCAAGTTCTGCTTAAAGTCATTTAACAGTTCATTGGCATTAAGTGGTTCAGCTTGCTGGACTAAATAAGCAAAATTAGTTTCAATATTATTGATTAAAAAAATCATATCATCTTGGTGTTTAGTCACTAAGTCTGTTGATTCTATTCGGTCAAGCCCGGACATAGTGTTTTTTAAGCTAAAAAGTGAGTCATCAATGCGCGTACCTGTACCAATAACTTCATCAAGTAACTTCTCCTGACCCGCCGCTTCAATAATTTCTAAATCAAGCATATAGGTACTTGCTTGATAACGCGCATTTTCAAAAGTTTTATAGTCAGCTTGGAAGTCTCTTGTTGCCTGCTGATGCCCTATTTTCGCAGAGAACATTGCTTGAATATCGGTTGAATATTGTTGATATTGAACTTGTGCTTCTTCAAGAGCCGATTGCATTTTTGCTTGTTTAGTCACTTTCAGACGTAATAGCTGAACAGTTGCTTGGTAATCTTTTTGTAGATGATTAAACTGCTCTAAACTTTCCTGTAACTCATTAGCATCAGATTGCGTATAAGCGACAGCCGCTTGCTTCATCATTTTCAGCAATTGAACTTGTAACGTGCCACTTTGTTTTTGCACAGGAACGGCTAATGTTTCAACATTATTATTGGCGTCAGAAATTTTACTTAATGAATAGTAAAAAAAGCTACTCGCCGTTAATAATAATAATCCAATCGTGGTAAAACCAAAGATGATTTTTTGTTTTATGGTGAGATTTAGCATTAATTAAGCCTTGTGTTACGTTGCTCATCCTTTAATTGTAATCCGATATTTACTTAATGTGATAAAGATGTGCATTTATTATTAAAATGTCTTAGATAAAAGCGTTTTACCTAACAATTACACCAAATTAAATTAAAGGGTGACCTACTGGCCTAAAAGACATCCATATCTTAAGTTTAATTACAGTATCACGGTAATCTTCTCTACTCAATAAAGGTATGACCAGATGGCTTAGCTAAAAACCCTCGTTACAAAATTAAATATTAATTATAAAAATAAAGCAAGAATAATAAAGCAATATTTTCGATGATTTATTTATCTATAATTTGAGCTTTTATTCAAATTATAGATAAATTAATTTAGGTTTTTTTATCTTTAAAATCGCGCAAAGTCTTACTGTTATTCGCTTATGTTTTTTAGTTATTTAAAGCAGAAATATACCACTAAAAATAATTTAATAATTGTCTGGTATTGAGAGAAAATTCTGGTACTCTCTTACCTCGTTTATTTGAGCAGCACAAAAAACACACAATTAATAAGATGCTGAAAACGTACAGGATAAATTTTTATCCACATAAATAAAAATAATAATAAATATGTGAAAAAGGAATTTCAAACTACCTTTTCCCAATGAAAATAAGATGTTACCTATAAATTTACCGTAATAGCCATTTGGTTGTTATGGTTTTCTGTGTTGTTTTCAACATACTTATCCACAATTTCAACGATCTTTTGCGACTAATTTTATAGATTAAGTGGAGAGAATGTACTGAGTATGGCATCCTTAGCCAAATTTCACTTCTAGTCACATATCATCATGACAAATTCTGCTTTATCGCCACTCATTTTAGTAGATGGTTCTTCGTACTTATTCCGTGCTTATCATGTTCCATATTTACAAGCATTATCGACAAAAGATGGTCAACCTACCGGTGCGATTACTGGCGTGTTAAACATGCTAAAAAGTCTGAAAAAAAATTATCCAAATGGCAATGTTATTGTGATATTTGATGCGAAAGGCAAGACCTTTCGTAATGACATGTATCCTGAATATAAAGCGAATCGTCCACCAATGCCCGATGATCTTCGTACTCAAATTGCACCAATCCATGAAATTGTTGCGGCTATGGGGTTACCGCTATTGGTGATTGATGGCGTCGAAGCCGATGACGTTATTGGTACCTTGGCAGAACAAGCGAGTAAAGCCGGTATCGACACCGTTATTTCAACCGGCGATAAAGACATGGCGCAACTCGTTGATAAGCATGTCACGCTTATTAATACCATGACCGATGTAAAAATGGATGTTGATGGTGTTATTGAAAAGTTTGGTGTTCGTCCAGACCAAATTATTGATTACCTCGCATTAATGGGTGATAAAGTCGATAATATTCCAGGGGTCAATAAGTGTGGTCCCAAAACCGCAGTAAAATGGTTGCTTGAGCACGAAAATTTAGAAAATGTGATGGCTAATGCCGAAAACGTAAAAGGTAAGATTGGTGAGTATTTACGTGAAGCACTTGAGTTTTTACCCCTCTCTTATGAATTAGCCACCATTAAACTTGACGTACCGCTTGAGCAAACCGCTGATCAATTACAGCCAGGCGTTGCCGATGTTGAAAAATTAACTGAGTTATACACTCGATTTGAACTACGCCGGTTATTAGCAGACTTACAAAATGGCGAATCTGCTATTGCGGGTTCACCCGGACAACAACCCTCAAGTGTTGACACGATTGCAGAAGAAACACCTGCAGCAGATGATATTGAAACTGACTATCAAATTATTTTTAGCGAAGCTGAGTTTACTTCTTGGCTGACTAAATTAAAAAATGCTGATCTCTTTGCCTTTGATACCGAAACAACCAGTGTTGATTATATGAAAGCCGAGTTAGTGGGCTTATCGTTTTCTGTCGAAGCTGGAACTGCCGCTTATGTGCCGCTTATGCATGATTATCCTGATGCACCCAAACAGCTCGACCGTGACTGGGTCTTGGCGCAATTAAAACCACTTCTCGAAGATAAAAATCAAGCAAAAGTCGGTCAGAACTTAAAGTATGATGTTAACGTGCTTTCACGTTACGATATTGAAATGCAAGGTATTACTTTTGATACCATGATCGAGTCTTATTGTTTAAACAGTGTTGCGACTCGCCACAATATGGACGCATTAGCGACTAAATATTTAGGCTACAAGACGGTCAGTTTTGAAGAAGTTGCTGGCAAGGGCGCTAAAAAATTAACTTTCAACCAAATTGAAATTGAAAAAGCGGGGTATTATGCCGCCGAAGATGCCGATATTACCTTGCGCTTGCACCAAGCCATTTATGCTAAGTTAGAAAAAAATAAAGATCAATTATCAGTATTTACCGACATTGAAATGCCTTTGTTACCTATTTTAGCGCGTATGGAACAACACGGTGTGCTAATCGATTCTGATTTGTTGAATGAACAAAGCCATGCACTTGGTATGCGCTTACAAGAATTAGAAATTCAAGCACACGATATTGCCGGACAAACGTTTAACTTATCATCACCCAAGCAACTACAAAAAATATTGTTTGAAGAGTTAAAAATTCCGGTTATTAAGAAAACGCCCAAAGGTGCACCTTCAACCGCAGAAGAAGTGTTACAAGAGCTGGCGTTAGATTACCCTTTACCGAAAGTTATTTTAGAAAACCGAGGATTGAGTAAGTTAAAATCGACTTACACTGACAAGCTTCCTTTGTTAGTGTGCAAGTTAGGTCGAGTACATACCTCTTATCAACAAGCCGTTGCGGCAACAGGGCGCTTATCTTCGACCGATCCAAATCTTCAAAATATCCCAATTCGTAGTGAAGAGGGTCGAAAAATTCGCTTAGCTTTTATTGCGCCCAAAGATCATAAAATTGTCGCGATAGATTATTCTCAAATAGAACTGCGTATTATGGCGCATTTATCTGATGATCCAGGATTAGTCTCTGCCTTTTCAGAAGGGCGAGATGTGCATAAAGCAACAGCGGCTGAAATATTTGGTGTCGATTTGGCCGAGGTAACGGTTGATCAACGCCGTAGCGCTAAAGCAGTAAACTTTGGTTTGATTTACGGAATGTCAGCGTTTGGTTTAGCAAAACAACTTGATGTGCCTCGCCATCGCGCGCAAGAGTATATGGATAAGTATTTTGAACGTTACCCTAATGTTATGGCTTACATGGAGGACACGCGTCAGCAAGCTGCAGAGCAAGGTTTTGTGGAAACATGCTTTGGTCGTCGTTTATATTTACCTGATATTAAAGCTAAAAATGCGATGCGTAGAAAAGGCGCTGAACGTGCCGCTATTAATGCACCTATGCAAGGCACTGCCGCTGATATCATTAAAAAAGCGATGTTAGCTGTAGATGAATGGATACAAATCCAGCAAGACCCACGTATTCAAATGACAATGCAAGTACACGATGAGTTGATATTTGAAATTCATCAAGACATCGTTGATGAAACAACGGCGAAGCTTGTTGAAATTATGAATGATGCGGTGAAGTTAAAAGTACCCCTCATTGCTGAGGCAGGTATTGGTGATAACTGGGAGCAGGCGCATTAACTATGCAAGATTATTTTTTGGTGGTTTTAAAACTAAAATGTAATTTAATTACATAAAGCGCTTTACAAAAGTAGAATGATTACTCTATAATGTAATTGTTCTTTTGTGAACGCTTGTTGTAATAATTTGTATATTCAAGCTCTCCTCATAGCTTATAAGCCGATGGCATTGTCATCGGTATTTTTTTGTCTAAAATTTGATAACTAGATCTTGTGTAATTATATTTCAGGATATGAATGATCGACACCACTTAATAACGTATCACTGTCGATCATCCGTTTACGGGTATTTAAAAACAAGATTAACTTTTAGGATCAATAATAGTCTCTATCGGTTTAGGCTTAGTTCGGCCAGACTTTCTTAAGGCATCACGCAGCACGTACTCTATTTGTGCGTTTAAACTGCGTAATTCATCATCAGACCAGCGTTGCATGGCAGAAAGAATTTCTTCATTAATGCGAAGAGGATATGCTTTTTTTGCCACAATATTTCTCACTCAATTGACGATTAGTATAAGCTGCCGGTATTTACTACCGGTTGTGCCGCTTCGTCGCTACATAGAACAACTAATAAGTTACTCACCATAGCGGCTTTTCTTTCTGCATCAAGTTCTACAATTTGACGCTCTTCTAATTTTGTTAATGCCATTTCTACCATACCGACAGCACCTTCGACTATGGTTCTACGTGCGGCAATAATTGCCATGGCTTGCTGGCGTCTTAGCATAGCGTTGGCAATTTCTGGCGCGTAAGCTAAATGACTAATACGAGATTCAATCACAGTGACGCCAGCTTTTTCTAACCGGTCTTGCACTTCAATTTTTAATGCGGCTGAAATTTGAGTAGGATCGCTGCGTAAAGAAATATCGTCATCTTCGTGATGATCGTACGCATAACTTGTGGCTAAATTACGTAATGCGGATTCACTTTGAATTGAGACAAAATCCTCATAATCATCAACCTGGAAAACGGCCTCAGCGGTATCTGTTACTTCCCAGACAATAACCGCCGCAATCTCAATGGGGTTACCATTTTTGTCATTAACTTTTAGTTTACTACTTTCGAAATTTCTAACCCGTAAAGAGACGCGCATTTTTGTGTAAAAAGGGTTAGCCCAGCGTAGGCCTGAATCATGAACGGTACCCGCGTACTTACCGAACAATTGCATAACTCTAGCTTCTTTGGGATTGACCATAAAAAAACCAAACCAGCAAATAAAAATAGCAAGGGTGACCAGTAAACTAATAATGGCAAGTGTGACATTGTTATTTATTATGTTATTAATTAACAAGGTGAAAGTACCAATCTGTAATGCCAATAAAACAAAAATAAACATAATGCCATTAGGGGCTTTGATTTCTTTTTCCGTAATCATATTATTCTCAGTAAGATTTAAATAAGTGATATCATTATGATATCACTTTTTGTTTATTGCAAATATTTAGCAGAGCAACATTCATTAAATAAGATATTTATAAACGTTTAGGTGTCAGTAAAAGACTAAAGTTATTAGACGTTTGATGATTTCGATCAATTTTGGCGAGGTCAGGCTTAGCTATAATTTTTCCTTCATTATTCAATAGGAAAATACAATGGGATGTTGCGGAGGCTGTGGCGGCGAAGGTCATCAACCAGTGAAAACTGAAACACAAGAACAGCAAGAACAAAAGAAAAAACAAGAAGAGTAGCTAATATTTTTCCTGTATTCATTGAGACAACAGCCGTTGTCTTTTTTGTTTTAAATTTAAAGGTTAACAAATAAGTAACAAAGTATTACAAAACAGAAATATCATTGGCAAAGCAAGTGAGCAAATCATATATTAGAGCTAGATACTGGCGCAGAAGTTGAGCGCGAGAAAATATAGTTATATAAATAATAAAGTCACCAAGGAGCATAAATTGAAAAAATGGAGCATCCCATTACTATTAACTTGTTTAGCAGCATGTGAACAAACCGCGCCAACCACCACCATGGCTGAAGTAACATTACCAGCAGGTGTAAGTTTTGTTGAGCAAGTAACCGCAGAAGCGGGTAAAACTGTTATTCCTTATCAAAAATATACCTTAAGTAATGGTTTGACGGTTATTCTTCATAAAGATGCTTCTGATCCCTTAGTTCATGTTGACATGACCTATCACGTTGGCTCTGCTCGCGAAGAGTTAGGTAAGTCAGGTTTTGCTCATTTTTTCGAACATATGATGTTTCAAGGTTCTGAAAACGTAGCCGACGAACAGCATTTTAAATTAATAACTGAAGCTGGTGGTACCTTAAATGGAACGACTAACGGTGACCGAACTAATTATTTTCAAACAGTTCCAGCTAACCAACTAGAAAAAATGTTGTGGTTAGAGTCAGACCGTATGGGCTTTTTGGTTGATGCGGTAACGCAAGAAAAATTTGAAGTACAACGTGAAACAGTAAAAAATGAAAGAGGACAAAGTTATGATAATCGTCCTTACGGTTTATTAGGAGAGAGAGTTGCCGAAGCGTTATATCCGGCAGGGCATCCTTACTCATGGCAAACCATCGGTTACTTAGAGGATCTAGATCGTGTAAATGTTAACGACTTAAAAGCATTTTTCTTAAAATGGTATGGTCCAAATAACGCAACCTTAACGATAGGTGGTGATATTGACGCTAAAGAAACGTTAGCCTTAGTGGAACAGTATTTCGGGTCTATCCCACGCGGACCTGAAATCGCTATGCCTGAGAAACCTACATTCACCATAAACGAAGATCGTTATATTTCCATGGAAGATAATGTTCATTTACCTTTAGTGTATATGTCTTATCCGACCGTTTCTGTTCGCCATGCAGATGAAGCCCCACTGGACGTTTTATCCAGTATTTTAGGTGGCGGTAAAACATCTTTGCTTTATAAAAACTTAGTAAAAAATCAATTAGCGGTTCAAGCTTCAGTGGGGCATCCTTGTGCAGAACTAGCTTGTACCTTTACTTTGTTAGCGTTACCACACCCGGCTTCAGGAAAAACATTAGCAGATATAGAAAAAGTGATTCGCGACAGCTTAGTTGAATTTGAAGAGCGTGGCGTACAAGACGACGATCTAGCGAAAGTTAAAGCGAGTATGGAAGCAAGCTTCATTTTCGGTTTACAAAGTGTTTCAGGCAAAGTGAGTACACTTGCGGCTAATCAAACATTTAAGGGCGATCCAAATTACATTGAAAAAGACATCGCACGTTATGCCAATGTTACTAAGGCTGATGTTATGCGGGTCTTTAAAAAGTATATTAAAGACCAACATGCGGTGATCATGAGCATAGTGCCTAAAGGCAAACTTGATCTAATTGCTGCACAAGATAATTTTATTCCTGCACCGCGTAGTAAAGGTCAAACATCTGAAACCTCAGCAGAGAGTCTAGTGGTTCGCAAAGCGAAAGATAATTTTGATCGCAGTAAAATGCCAATCTCAGCTGCTAATAAATCAGTAGCTGTGCCACAGATGTGGAACAAAACGTTAGCCAATGGTATTAAAGTGCTGGGCACGCAAAGCATTGAAACCCCAACAACATCATTATTGTTAAAGATTCCTGCGGGTCATTATTACTCAGACAAAGACAAGGCAGGCGTTGTTTCGTTACTTGCTAGTGCATTAAATGAATCGACCACCAAACGTAGTGCTGAAGAAATGAGCAATGAATTACAAAAATTAGGTAGCTCAATCGCTATCTATGCAGGTAATCAATACTTGAATGTTAATGTCAGTACACTAACTAAAAACCTTGATGCGACAATGGCACTGGTTAATGAAAAATTAATGCACCCAGCATTCATTGAAGCTGAATTTTCACGTAACAAAAGTAATGCTATTCAGGGCGCAATTAATAGTAAGAAAGATGCTGGTTATTTAGCCTCAACAGCTTATCGTCAATTATTGCAAGCTGACAACATTGCAGCAACTTCAAGCCAAGGTACCGAGCAAAGCCTCAATAATATTACCTTAGCAGATGTTAAAACCTTCTACGAACAGCAAGTAAAACCTAGTGATAGTCAGTTAATCGTCGTATCAGACTTGAAAGAAAAAGCGCTAATTAAATCACTTAACGTCTTTTCTAGCTGGCAAGGTAAAGGATCAAGCTTAGTGTTAACACTGGCTAAACCTGAGACAAAATCGGGTGTTATTTATTTAGTGAATAAAGAGGGTGCCGCACAATCAGCGATTCGCATTGGTAAACGCTCTATGACTCAAGATATTACCGGTGAGTATTACAAGTCTTATTTAATGAACTTCACCTTAGGTGGTGCATTTAATAGCCGTATAAACCTAAACCTTCGTGAAGATAAAGGTTATACCTACGGCGCACGTTCTGGTTTTAGTGCTGACAAATTCTCTGGTACATTTACCGCCTCTGCTGAAGTTCGTGCCGATGTTACCGATAAGTCAATTATTGAGTTTGTAAACGAAATAAAAGGCTACAGCGAACAAGGTATCACTGCAGAAGAATTAAGCTTTATGCGTAATTCAATTAATCAAAGAGATGCGTTAAAATATGAAACACCACGGGCAAAATTAGGTTTCTTAGCGCAAATCTTAGAATACGATTTAAAGCCAAGTTTTGTGCAAGAGCGTGCAGAGATTGTTGAAACAATCTCTGCAGAAGAAATAAATGCGCTAGCAAAGAAACACTTAAACTTAGCGGAAATGTTAATGGTTGTTGTTGGTGATGCTAAAACATTAAAACCCCAACTAAAAGCATTGGGTTATGAAGTGATTGATTACGAAATCTAATCTTACTTGTTGCTCTTTGAGTGATTGATATAAAGCCTTAACGATAAACGTTAAGGCTTTTTTATGTTCAGGATGAACGGTCATGACAGCTCTTAGGCATTCATGCGTTCGCTGAATTATTGCTTTTTTCACATCATTTTTTCCAGACAAATCATAGCCTCTGCATTCATTTAGGCAATGTCGCGTTGCTACGGATAGCAAAGAGCGACGATGTTTTATTAAACCTGTTATCTTTATTATTGCTGAGTATGGTCAGTTCAGCTTAATCCTGTCACAATAAATATTCTGCTTATGAGTGTTTAAAAAATATGAAACGAAGTAACTATATTACCCGCGCAGGCTGGGATCGCTTAGATAAAGAACTAAAATACTTATGGAAGGAAGAGCGTCCTCTTATCACTAAATCTGTCTCAGAAGCTGCTGCGCAGGGCGATCGAAGTGAAAATGCAGAATACATCTATGGTAAAAGGCGTTTGCGTGAAATTGACCGACGCGTAAGGTTTTTAGTTAAGCGAACCGAGGACTTAACGATTGTCTATTATGATCCTAAACAAGAAGGTAAAGTCTATTTTGGTGCTTGGGTCTCGTTAATTAATGAAGACGACAAAGAACTCACCTATCGAGTGGTGGGGCCTGATGAATGGGACGTTAAAAAAGGGGAAATAAGCCTTGATTCACCTATGGCAAGAGCATTAATAGGTAAGTGTGTTGATGACGAGGTTGTAGTACAGACACCCGAAGGTGAGCGTGTTTTTGATATTATAAAAATTTGGTATAAATAACCAACACACAAGAGTACTAAGGTTTATCGTGCTCTAACCCTCGATTGTTCTATTTCCCTTTGTTAAAACGCCAAGGTGGCTCAGTTTCCCATTTTTTTCATGCTATATCCCTTAAAACTCGGTATATTTTGTTGATCTTGTCATTTTAATAACTAAAATATAAAGACAAAAAACTCATACAAAAGGATGTATCTATGACAAGACAAAAGCAATCGATTATTAATGAAGAAGTTAATTTTGAAAACGGTGTAGAATTAATTTCAACAACCAATAAAAAGGGTGTCATTACTTACGCGAACCCAGACTTTTGTAGAATTGCCGGCTACTCCCTTGATGAACTCGTTGGACAAAATCATAGCATTGTAAGGCATCCCGACATGCCTAAGGCTGCCTTTAAAGATTTATGGACTAATTTAGAATCGGGCTTACCTTGGCGAGGTGTTGTTAAGAATCGCTGCAAAGATGGCCGTTACTACTGGGTTGATGCTTTTATTACCCCTATTTTTGAGTCAGGTCAGCTAGTTGGTTTTCAATCAGTAAGAACACGCTTAGACGAGAAAACTAAAAGTAATGCCATATTATCTTATCAAGCACTACAAGCGGGCAAGTCTTTAAATAAGTGGTACGAAAATGCCAGTATTAAAAATGCAACCTACTTTGGCGTAAGTCTAACAACACTGTTCAGTGCTCTTTATTATCCATACCTGATGTTTTTATTACCTTTATTACCCTTTATAATTTATAAAAATGAAATTATAGATACGCCTAAATATTTTAAAAAACTCAGCAGAGACTATGACAGTCTTTCACGATTAATTTATTGTGGAAGCAAACCTCAAGGTATTGCCGATTTTCATTTGAAAATGGCTGAAGGTAAAATTAAAACAATTTTAGGCCGTATTACCGACAGTAGTGATTTACTCAGTGCAGGCGCGAGTACTCTTGAGCAAGCGGCGAGAATAGCTAAAGAAGGTGTTGAACAAGAAACGGCTGAATTACACCAAGTCGCGACAGCTGTTGAAGAAATGGTGGCAACAATCGACGAGGTTGCCCAGAACACCACCTTCACTTCACAAAAAGTGAATCAAGCCCATTCAGATTGTGAAATTGCCACAAAAGCTATGCACACCACTATGGAAACAGTCAATATATTGGCTGAAGAAGTCGCAAATTCAGCGTCTTCAGCAACAGAGCTCGCCAGTGAGGTTGAAAAAGTTGGCAGCATAATGCATGAAATACAAGGCATTGCCGATCAAACTAATTTATTAGCACTTAATGCGGCAATCGAAGCGGCGCGCGCAGGAGAACATGGTCGAGGATTTTCCGTGGTGGCCGATGAAGTAAGGGCGTTATCAAGCAGAACCCATGCGGCAACAGAGCAAATACAAAGCTCAATATCAGAAATGCAAAATACACTTTTATCATGGGTGCAAACTATGACAAAAGGCAAAGAATCTGCGGACAGTTGTGTAGAAAAAGCGACAGAAGCTCATGATGTTGTTGATAAGGTATATTCATTGATCACTGATATTTCTGATTTAGCCATACAAATATCGACAGCATCAGAAGAGCAAAGTATGGTTTCTCAGGAAATTAGCCGTAATATTATTAACATTAGTGATGCTTCTCAAAATAATCTTCAACAAACAAATACGGTTGAACGTGAGACGGTAAACATTAAAAAAAGAGCCGATGCGCTTAGCGCTTTAGGGCAAGCGTTTAACGGCTAAGGTAATGTTTAATCGTTATTAAATAAAAATAAGATAGAGTCTTTTTATTGTTAAAAAGGGCTGGTAATGAGCTTCTAAAACCTAGTCTATGATTAAAGGCAGATAATTTTTATAGTTTACATTAGCAGCCTAGATAACAGGATTGTCGCTTCTATTGTAAAAATGCCGCTGAAAAAATTAATTTTTAGCGGCATTAATTTAAGTAGGATCAACAGACATAAATCAGTGGGTGGTATGAACAAACGGCTGGTAATGGTCAATATTAATTTTATGCCACGCTAGATAATCACCTTTAGTCATCGGTTTAGCAATTAGATAACCTTGAATTGAATCAATATGTAGCGTTTTAAGTAACTCGTGTTGCTCTAACGCTTCTACACCCTCAGCAACCACGGTTATGTTAAGGCTTTTAGCCAAGGTTATTATCGTATTAACGATACTAAAGCCAGTGCCATTATCTAAGACTTTATCGATAAAGCTTTTATCAATTTTAAGTTCATTGACCGGGAAAGCACTTAAGTGTGTTAAACAAGAGTAGCCAGTACCAAAGTCATCTATGGAGAAGGTAAAGCCTTTTGCTTTGATTTCTTGCATTTGTTGAATGGTATTATCAATATCTCCAGCCAACATCGACTCAGTAATCTCTAACTTAATCTGTGATGGTCGTATATCGAAGACAGCCATGGCATTAAGTAACTCAGTTTTTAAAGTAGATGAGTTAAATTGGCAATGACTTATATTGATTGAAACACTGAACAACTCGTCAATAATATTATCGGTACGCAGTTGCGCAATTAACATACAAATATCACGTAAAACAATGTTTTGTAATTTTTGAATAAGCCCATATTGTTCAGCAATAGGTATAAATTCATTGGGTGCGACTAGGCCTTTACTGGGATGATTCCATCGAATAAGCGCCTCTGCTCCAATGACTTTACCCGAGGTATTTACTTGCGGCTGAAAATAGGCACAAAACTCATTATTAGCTATTGCTCTAACGAGATCAGTTTCGAGTTCAGCCTGCTTTTCTAGTAAGGTTTGTAATTCGGGGTCATAGAAATTATAACTATTACCTTTTTTCATTTTTGCGCGATACATAGCGGTATCTGCAAACTTCAAGATGTTATCTACTAATAAGTTACCATTGTTAACTAGGCTAATACCGATACTGCAACTGACCTGAAATGCTAATTCACCTAACTCAAATTTTTCATCGAATACGCTGTGTAATTTTTGAGCGATACTTTCAGATTCTATAATGGCCTGCTCATTACTTTCACCAACATATTCCAATAAAAGAATAAATTCATCGCCACCCACTCTGGCTAAAGTATCCGATGCCCTTATAGTGGCGCTAAGTCTTGTCGATAATTCGACTAAAATTTGATCTCCAGCGCTATGTCCTAGTGAGTCATTAATTCTTTTAAAGTTATCCAGATCCAAAAATAATAAAGCGCCGGTTTTGCCAGAACGTTTAATTCTTTCAATGCACATTGTCAATCTTTCGTTGAGCATTCTTCTATTAGGAAGGTTGGTTAATGGGTCAAAAAAAGCCAATTTCTCAATCGCCTTTTCTGCTTCTTTACGCACCGTTATATCTCTAGCTATCCAGACGACATGTCTTTTATTAGGAAAGTTTGGCTGATAATGGTCAAGGGGGGCTGTTCTCCCCTCGAAAGTCATATTGCCTTTTAGAACGTCAAGCTGATATTCAAAAATTTGCACTTCATTAGTGGCTAAGGTCTTTTCAATGACCGACATGATGGGCTGTGCATCTTTTTTAGGTAAGGCGTCATTTACATTTTTGTTAATGAGTTTGTTAACTGAACCATATAACAATTCATCAGCTGAGCCATAAATATCGGTATATACGCCATCTTCACTCAATATTAAGGTTAAATCAGGCATAACCTGAGTAAAGGCCTGGAATTTTTGATTACTTTTTTGTAGATCCGCAATCAGTTGTTTGGCGTTAAGAGATTCAACACTTTTTTCTAAGGCGATGCTTGAAAAATGCACGAAGTAGTCGATTAACTCTAAATCTTTATCCGTTGGAGATTTAGGAGAGCTATGGTAAATGGCAAGTGAACCAAGAGTTTTGGACTTTGTTGAAATAATAGGGGTTGACCAACACGATTTAAGACCGTAGCTCAATGCGAGTGCTTTAAAGTCTTGCCATAACGGGGATATTGCGATGTCTTCAACAATGACTCGAGACTTTCTAAATGCTGCAGTCCCACAAGAACCTACCTTTGGACCAATGCGTACGCCATTAATAGCCTGACAATACTTATCATCAATATTTGGCGCAGCGCAGTGAAAAAGTTGTTCGTCTTTTAATGATAATATTGAGCACCTCGCTGACTTGTCATCGAGAAGCTCTTCTATAGATAAACAAATATCATTTAGTACATCATTTAAAGGCCGACCTAAGGCAATTTTAGATAAGATATCTTGTTGATGAGATAATAGTTTTTTTAATCTAGCTATGTCCATATCTCACCAAGATTATTTATTACATTATGGGTTAATTTATAGCAAAACATTTTCAAGGTCAAAGCGATCCCCCCTTTTAAGTAAGGTTTAATTAATTATCCGGCTTTTCACTGGCGTTTGGCAAATATCTAACACGGGTGGTGGCTTTTTGTAGAAAAATGCATTTTCTCGTTTTTTTTGTTTTTCTATCATTTGACTAAAAGCGGGGTGCTCGGTATTTTTTACGGCTAATAAAATTTGTTGTTCTTTGGGCACGTCATTCATCATTTTCATGCTTGTCATGATGGTATAATCTTTTTCAGCAACAGGCTTATCACCTTCAATAACTGATGTTCTAGTAATAGCTTGTACGTGATTCATGCCATAAACCACACGACCAAAGATAGTCATGATTCGATCTAAATAGCGAGTGGCTTGACCATTAACAATATAAAAATGACTGGTGCCGGAGTCGGCGTCATTACCCCTAGCCATTGCAATGACACCAGGGCAGTGCGTTAACCAGGCTTTTTTTTCACTCGGGTTATGAGCTAATGAAAATCCGTCTTTAAAACCTGTTTGTTCAGCGAATAAATCATTGTTTTGAATTTTAGTGAACTGCCAGTTTTCATCGGTAGTAAAGTCACCTTCCATGATTAATGTTGGTACTAACTTATCTTGACGACTGCCATCTTCAGGACCTCCTTGCGCAACAAAACCGTCGATCACTCGATAGAACTTATTACCATCATAATGACCTGATTGGGTCAGTTTTATAAACTGTTCGACATGCTTAGGCGAAAACTGTGGTGCCAGTTCTATAACAATTTTTCCGTGTGGTAGTGTCAATAATACGGTTCTCGCAACATCTAAAGCTCGCCATTCATCAGCTACTTTTGATGTTTGTGCCGCAGCGCTAAAAATAGTCAGTAATGTACTCATGGCTAAAATAAGTTTGATTTTCATGACGTTTCCTTAATCTTTATCGTTTACCCGTGACTATACAGTAAAAAAGTTGGCGCAAAACCCTGTAATTGTTAATATAACGCGATAGAAACCAACACTAATTTTGAGGTACTCAGTGAATAAAAGCTTTATGACTAATATTATCGCCTTGCTTGCTACTTTAGCGGGTTATTTTTTCGAGCAGTCTTTACTCTTTACCATAGGCTTATTTGCCTTGTCGGGGGCATTTACTAATTGGATTGCGATACATATGCTTTTTGAAAAAGTCCCCTTTTTATATGGCTCTGGTGTTATTCCTGCGCGCTTTGAAGATTTTAAAAAAGCCATAAAAGAGCTGATGATGGAACAGTTTTTTACTGAAGAAAATATTGACCGATTTTTGTCGGGTGGTTCAGGGGGGTTAGTGTCTTTAGACTTAACACCCGTTATTGAAAAAATAGACTTGAATCCTGCTTTTGATGACTTAGTGGATGTTATTGAAAAGTCATCGTTTGGTGGCATGTTAGCGATGGTCGGGGGCAGCGAAGCATTACAGCCGTTACGAGAACCGTTTATTGAAAAAATGAAAGTCACCGTTGGAAAAATTTCACAAAGTGAAGAATTTAACAATATCCTCAAGGATGAGTTAGAGCAACCGAGTGTTATGGCGGATATGCGTGATAAAGTCAGTGAAATTATTGACCAAAGGTTAAATGAACTGACACCACAATTGGTTAAGGAAATTATCCAAGCGATGATCCGCAAACACTTAGGTTGGTTGGTTGTTTGGGGAGGTGTATTCGGTGGTATTATTGGCTTTATCGCCGCCGTTACTAATAATTTCTAAGATTTTATCAGCGACTATTTCGCAACAAACGTTGGATATAATTTGTTGCGAAACTTGTCATTACAGATAACAAGGTTATCCTTGTTATTCCTTAGTCCCTTTTGTGCTATTAGTTCCTGCAACTTTTTAGTTTAAACGCTTTAAATTTCACCTTATTGGGGCTATGCTTGCGCTCTAAACACAGGGATTTATTTCTCTTGTTGAGCGAAATCGCCCAATTAAGAACATCCCGTCATTGAATAAGGTAACCGGAGACATGTTTGGTAGCTTAAAGGCTTTGCCAGCCGATCCTATTTTAGGCTTGTTGGCTAAATATCGTGAAGATTCAAACCCACATAAAATTGATTTGGGTGTGGGCGTTTATAAAAATGAAGCAGGTCATACAGCGATTTTAGACTGTGTGAAAGCAGCGGAAAAATATCGTAACGATCACGAAGATACCAAAGTTTACATTGGTCCTACCGGCTCACCTGTATTCAATGAAGAGATGAGCAAATTAATTTTCGGTCACCATAAAGTGCTGCTCGAAAATAGAGCTCGTACGGTTTCTACTCCTGGTGGAACTGGGGCATTACGTGTTGCGGCTGAATTTATTAAGTCTTGTAAAGCGGGCGCCACTATTTGGGTGAGTAACCCTACATGGGCAAATCATACCGGTTTGTTTGAAGCCGCTGGTTTAACCGTTAAAACCTATCCGTATTATGACCACGAAAACAAAACGCTTGATTTTGATGGCATGTTAGCGGCATTAAAAGAAGTCAGCAGCGATGATGCTGTGTTGTTACATGCGTGTTGTCATAATCCCAGTGGTATGGATTTAAACAATGAGCAGTGGCAACAAGTTGTTGAAGTGGCTAAAGACATTGGTTTTTTACCCCTTATCGATATGGCATACCAAGGTTTTGGTGTTGGTTTAGACGAAGATGCCTATGGTTTGCGTTTAATGGCTGAACACGCGAAAGAAATGATTGTTTGTAGTTCATGTTCGAAAAACTTTGGTTTATACCGCGAACGTATTGGCGCTTGTACTATTATTGGCGAAACATCTACCGCAGTTGATGTTGCACAGTCCGTATTACTTTATGTGATCCGTGTTATTTATTCTATGCCACCAGCGCATGGTGCCGCATTGGTTGAAACAATCTTAAGTTCTGATGAACTACGTACCCAGTGGCATGTAGAATTAAAAGAAATGCGAGACCGTATTAATGGTAACCGTCAACTCTTGGTTGATAAGTTAGTCGAAAACGGTGTCACTCGTGATTTTAGCTTTATTACCCGTCAAATGGGAATGTTTTCATTCTTAGGTATAACCCCTGAACAAGTGCAACAGTTACAAGATGAATATAGTATTTATATGGTCGGTTCAAGCCGTATGAGTATTGCGGGTATTGCGAATAGTAATGTTGATTACTTAGCAAAATCTATCGCGAAAGTTCTTTAAGCGCTAAGATTAGTTAACCACTTTAACGCTTAAAAAAGAATTAAAGCCAAAACATCTCGGTGTTTTGGCTTTATTGTTTTTGGTTATCTAGCCAATTGATAATGCGAGTAAGCGGCTATCTTTAGAGGTAAAAATTTCCATCCTCATTCAGTGATATTTTTTCAACCCGAGTAACCGCATTGATGTTTAAGGGGCCATATATATGAGGGTATAAGCCACCACTTGCAGGTTCCCACTTTATTTCTGGTATAACTAACTCTTTATCAACAATCAAAATAAGTGGCTGCTCTTTGTCTTTATAATATTTATTGGCAAGACGGTTTAATTGACTTTTTGGTGTCGCATGAATAAAGCCTTCGCTGGTTAACGAATCACGCGTTAGCTTACCTGCACTTAGTGCTTGTTGATATTCAGCATTTGATGAGAGTAAATAGATAGCCGGATCATTGAGTCCTGCATACATGCGAATAAAAGTATTTGTGAGTATTTGTTGCTCATCTTTTTGGTAAAGGTAGTCAACACGAAATATCCCTTTAATATTATTATTTTCAATAGCCTGACTTACAACGCTTATTTCTGCTCGAGCAGTCCAGTCAGTACCTGTTAACCATAGAGGAACATTGTCAGCAAGATGCTGATGGCCCTTTCTTTCAAAGGGATAGGTTTTTCCACGTACTAACTCTGCGTAATCATCTGAACGGAGAATTGAATTATTTGCTATTTTAAAGCCCATGGGTTTTCCTGTATTAAATTGTTGTTAGCGATAAAGCTATTAATTGTCTATGTTACCGATAAGTGCACATGCTTTAAATGGTAAACAACAAAGAATATATTTGTTGTCTTATCACTATTCGCAATCAATATGTATTTTGCTGAGTTTTGAATGGTAACGTCTAGATGTAAAATTATGCTACATTAATGGCGTAAATTTTTAGGGAAATAAAAAATGACTGAACAAACCAATTTCAAACACATGCAACTGGCCACCTTACACGAGAGTTTAACTGATAAAACTCATGTCATTGTTGATATTCGTGACGCGGCTTCTTTTCAAGCAAATCATATTCCTGGTGCTATTCATTTGAGTAATGAAAACTTTGCCGACTTCATTCGTGAAGCCGACTTAGATGCCCCCGTTGTTGTTTGCTGTTATCACGGTATTTCTAGCCAACAAGCGGCACAGTTTCTTATTAGCCAAGACTTCAGTGATGTTTATTCACTCGATGGCGGCTTTACCGATTGGCAATTACGTTTTCCACAAGATATAGAACACTAAATAGTTGAGCATAATGTCGGAATATAATTCAGCGGATGAGCTAAGTCCGTTAGTACAAGTTAAACAACATAACATTGCCTTGTTGTTTGCGAATTATTTAACCAGTTTAGATATCGATGCTAAAGTACAAAAGTATGATAGTGACTATGTTATTTACTGTGCAAGCAATAAAATAGACCAAGCAAAAGAAATTTTTGCTGAATTTATTGCCGATCCTTACCAAGAAAAATATCAACAAGCTGCATGGCAAAGCGGACAAGTTTCACAAGTTCAGGACAACTCTCCATCATTAATAACAAGCTTTAAACAGCAATTTTTGGCTCATGCCGGTGTGGTAACCTTAACTGTTTTTGCTTTGTGCTGGTTAGTTTTTATCGCGAGCTTGTTGGGTTTCGCTCGACCGACTTTTGAATTATTACATTTCTATCCTAAGTTAACGATCGAGGCCTTTTTTGATTCTCCATTACGTCTTTTAGGGCCCGCCCTGTTTCATTTTTCATGGTTACATATTGTCTTTAATACTATGTGGTGGTGGCAATTAGGTGGCAGTGTTGAACGGACTTTAGGGAAGGGGGCGTTAATTAATTTATTTTTGATCACCGCACTGGTCTCTAATCTCGGGCAGTTTATGGTTTCAGGTCCTAACTTTGGCGGCCTGTCTGGTGTGGTTTATGGCTTAGTGGGTTATGTTTGGTGGTATGGCTGGCTAGCACCTGAAAAAGGTTTAATGATCTCTAAGCCCATTATTGGCTTTTTACTGTTTTGGCTTTTACTGGGCTACGCTGATGTTTTACCGGTTAATATGGCAAATACTGCGCACTTATTAGGATTAGTCAGTGGCTGTTTGTTAGCAGCAGTCAACGTGTTATTAATGAAAAGGCATTAGGTCTATAGCAACAGGGCTAGGTTCTAGTCTACGCTGATGTTTTACCGGTTAATACGGCAAATACTGCGCGCTTATTCAGCGGCTGTTTGTTAGCGGCAGTCAAGGTGTTGTTGATGAAAAGGCATTAGACCTGTATCAACAGGGCTAGGTTAATGTTTTGCCGGTTAATATGATGGCAAATACTGCGCGCTTATTCGAGTTAGGATTAGTAAGTGGCTGTTTGTTAGCAGCAGTCAACGTGTTATTAATGAAAAGGCATTAGGTCTATAGCAACAGGGCTAGGTTCTAGTCTACGCTGATGTTTTACCGGTTAATACGGCAAATACTGCGCGCTTATTCAGATTAGGCTTAGTCAGCGGCTGTTTGTTAGCAGCAGTCAACGTGTTATTAATGAAAAGGCATTAGGTCTATAGCAACAGGGCTAGGTTCTAGTCTACGCTGATGTTTTACCGGTTAATACGGCAAATACTGCGCGCTTATTCAGATTAGGCTTAGTCAGCGGCTGTTTGTTAGTGGCTGCTTGTTAGCAGCAGTCAAGGTGTTATTGATGAAAAGGCATTAGGTCTTTATTAAAAAACCGTAGGTTGAGTTTTACCAACCTACGGGGATCTTTTAATTTACTGTTAGTTGTCTAACCACTGCGTAAATAACAATTTTTTAATTAGCGGTTGACCTGTTTCTTGTGTCAAAAGACTCTTCACTTTTTCTTCACATAAACGCTGGATTTCGTGGCGACCATTAATCGATTTTACTTTTGCTTCAGGTTGCTGACCAATAATAGCAATAATAGCATCGCGTAATAACGGTGCATGATGCTCAACCGTTTCATAATTTGCCGAATCTTCAATCATCAATTCAACGGTGAGACGAACATAGCCGAGTTTCTTTTTTACCGCTACATAGTTAGTGATAATAGCGGGTTCAAAACCAAAGTAAGCATAGTCCGCCGCTTTTGCTGAAGATAAAGGAAAAGAGAACGACAATAATGTCGCTAATATTAATAAGGTATTTTTCATTTTGCCGCTCTATTTAACTGGAGAATTGAAAAGACTATCGACTATATTACAATGAATCATTAGCTTTTATTAGCAAATTTGTTCGCTTTATTTATTTTTATAACACTAAGCGCTAAAACCCCCTCAAGGATAACCCATTTGATAGGCTAACTTATTTCGTGTGGCCTATTGATGCGAGCTCGTCTACCTTTGAAATCACCACTTGAATTTGGTCGGCAAGGTGTACCAAATTACCAGCGGCATAAATTAAACAATACTGATATGATATGCAGGTTATTGTTTAATAAAATAGTTATTAATTAGTTGTTATGACCCAGTCGCATCCATTATTTCCCATTACTATCGATACAGCATGGCAGTCTCCTTTAGGAGTATCGCTTAATGAAACGCTATTAAGTTGGTTACTCGACCCAAGCTCGTTGACTGCTCGATTAAGTCAATGTTGCCAACATTTTCGTGTTGAAGTCTTAGGGCAAAAAATTCAGCCTTGCACAAGAGAAGAAGCAACGGCAGACATTAATGTAGGTGAACAAGTGTTAGTACGTGAGGTGATATTATATTGCGACAATGTGCCACAAGTCTTTGCCCGCAGTTTACTGCCTTTAAAAAGCTTAACCGGTGAAGAGCAGCAGTTAGCACACTTAGGTAATCAATCGTTAGGACAGGTGCTGTTTAGCAAAAAAGAGTTAACCCGTAAATGCATTGAAATCTCGTCTTTTTCTCCAACCACTACCGTATCAGCACTAGCGCGACATCTTAAATTACCGGTTAAAACTGAGCTCTGGGGACGGCGTTCAACGTTTATGCTGCATGATAAACCTTTATTAGTTGCTGAAATTTTTTTACCGAATGCCTTCGCTTATCACACTAATCAAACTAATCAAACTGATCAAACTGATCAAACTGATCAATTATGATAAATAAAAAAGAAATAACAAATCTTCAGGATAATATATGACAAATTCTTTTGCAGATAAGTGGCAAGGCATTGTAACAATTACTCGCGCCGACAAGCCGATCGGTACCTACTTGCTATTATGGCCAACATATTGGGCGTTATGGATAGCGGGCGATGGTTTTCCACCCTTACATTGGCTAGCTGTATTTACCTTAGGTGTTTTTGTTATGCGCAGCGCAGGGTGTGTGATTAATGACTGGGCAGATCGTAAAGTAGACGGACAAGTAAAACGTACCCAGCATAGGCCATTAGTTACCGGTATATTAACGCCAAACGATGCGTTATCGTTATTTGGGTTGTTGATTGGCATCGCGCTTGGCTTAGTTTTAACCTTAAGTTGGTTCACCATTCAATTGTCAGTGATTGCGGTGTTACTGGCAGCAAGTTACCCTTTTATGAAACGCTATACCCAGTTACCCCAAGTGGTATTAGGTGCAGCGTTTAGCTGGGGGATGATTATGGCGTTTGCCGAAGGTATGGGTGAAATCCCCACAGTTGCTTGGCTACTTTTTAGCGCTAACTTATTATGGACGGTAGCTTACGATACTATGTATGCGATGGTTGACCGCGACGACGATTTAAAAATTGGCATAAAATCAACGGCGATTCTATTTGGTCGCCATGACAAACGTATTATTCTATTTCTTCAACTGGCCACACTAGCTTTGTTAATGAGTGTGGGTGAAATGCTTGCTTTTGGTTGGCCTTATCAACTGAGTATTGTGGTTGCAGCCGGATTTTTTTGTTATCAACAAATTTTAATTGTCAATAGAGAGCGTGATAAATGCTTTCAAGCTTTTTTGAATAATCATTTTGTAGGTTTAGTGATTTTTATTGGCATATCAATAGAGTACCTCTAGTCACTACGGCTCCGTATAATCATGAGGTCCAACATTATGCTTGTGGTGCGTCATCCTGATAATCGTTCAGGATGACGATATAGCTCGTTTTATTCGCGCAAGAGTTAACGAATAATACTCTGTAAAACTTCAATATCTATCAGCTGAGTGACCGACGACTTCAACAACCCTAAAGTACTGCTGTCAACGAGCTGGTCGTTTTCATCTTTATTAATATAGCCTTGCTCAATCATGGCTTTAATTAAAATTCCCTGGGCTTTTTTATCAATAAACTCAGGAGCATTAATATCATTTAATACCGATAAGCGCTTAGCAATAGCAACAACTTTGTCTTCAAGGTCATTTTTACTAATGGGTGATAAACGATGTGTTAATGAACAGATAATGGTAAAACGTTGTACGGTTTCATTAATACATTCGCCGATTAAGCGAATATTACTGGTCAGTTCAACGTCATTTACTACGCTTAAAAAGCCACTTTTACTTTTTCGAATAAGACCTTCGGCCATTAAAAATTTTATTATTTGCTCTGTTTGTTCCACAACATCACTTTCGCTTTGCCATAAAAATAAATCAATTTTCACTAAACTGATGATCCGTTGCACCTGTTCTAATAAAGTGTCGATATCTATTTTGCTATGGCGTTCCAATATCCGGCAAATGAGCGCAGGTAATATATAGCTATGTAAAATATTATTACGGTAATAACGCATTTCTAAAATGGCGGTTTCAGATAATGAAATAATGTCGCCGTAACTGTCTTGATTAACCGTGACTTTATTAAGAGAGATAACCTCTTCAAGCAGTTGCTGGCCATCTTCACTGGGGATGGTCAATTGCTGACTATAAGGCGCATTGCGCTGTAAGTTTAAAAATAAATCAAGCTGGCTTATTAATTCTGTTTTAGCGAGTGCTTTATTATTACAAGCATGCAGAATAAGTGCGACTAAAGCTGTACCGTTAATGGCGGCGCTTTGATTGATATGTGTCATTACTTGATCAGCCAGAATATTAACACTTGGTGTTAACCATGTTGGCTTTTGTGGATCAATAGGGTCGATATCGTCTTTCCAGTTAGGGACCTGTTTATTTAAGAACTGGTTAATATTGATAGGTTCACCAAAATTCACGTAACCTTTTCCATAATTTCGTAAATTTTTAATCGCTTTAATAACACCAAAGATAGATTCATTTTTCTTCTGGCTACCACTTAATTCTTTATGGTAAGTGCCGACTTCCATGACATGCTCGTAACCTAAATAAACCGGCACTAAGGTTAGCGGACGGTCAATGCCACGAAGCAAGCTTTGTATCGTCATGGCAAGCATACCCGTTTTAGGGGGTAGTAAACGGCCAGTTCTACTGCGTCCGCCTTCAGAATAATATTTTACCGAGTAGCCACGTTCAAATAATAAGCCTAAATACTCGCGAAAGATGGTGGAATATAAGCGATTGCCTTTAAAGCTACGACGAATAAAAAACGCCCCGGCTTTGCGGAAGATAGGGCCTGCTGGCCAAAAATTTAAATTAATACCAGCGGCTATTCTAGGAGTCACTAAGCCTTCTTGGAAAATGACATAGGTAAGTAGTAAATAGTCCATGTGGCTTCGGTGACAAGGCACATAAATAATTTCATGGCCTTCTTGAGCGAGATCGCGCAGCACTTTTGCATTATTGATGTTTATACCGCTGTATAAGCGACTCCACAGCCAAGTTAAAATACGCGCGCCTAAACGAACCATAGAGTCACGGTAATCACCGGCAATTTCATCCATGATGGCAAGGGCTTGCTTTTTCACTTGCTCTTCACTAATTGCTTTGCTTTTGGCTTCGTCGCTGATTAAGCGTTTTATCGATGGATTAGCAAGCAGTGTCGCAAACATTTGTTGACGGTGCATTAACCTTGGGCCCGTTACTGCAATCGTTTGGCGGTAAAAGTGAAAACGAGCAATACGCATTAACTTTTGTGCACTTGCTTGCGTTGTACCATGCTTGTCTGCCATAAAACGAAAAGAAATCGCTTCACTAAATCGGACAATAGAATTACGCCCTAAAAATAATACAATAAAAAATTTTCGTAACCACGAAGGTGATTCTTGATCCGCTAAAACAGTACCAATATTGGCATTATTATGTTCTTTGGTTGGTGTTCTACCCCAAATAACATGAGCAGGTATTAGCTGAGCATCTAACTTTTCGTCGATGCTGTGCTGCTTTAATAATTCGAAGCCTTGGGTAATCGCTTCGGTATGACCTGCTTTTCGCCAACGAAACAGCGGTGTAGGTTTTTCTAAGCACAATAAACGTGAAAAACTTTGCCCATTAATGGTTACCAGGCTTAGTGGATCGGGTAATTTTAAGGTTTTACAGGCTTTTCGTAGGGCAAGTAGATCACTGGCAGATTGATGACGAATAACATAAAACTGTGGCTGTTCAAGTTTTACTTCTTCTGACTCTAAATAGTTGTCAGGAACAATCTTACTGCGAACAAGCAATTTTATCGGGAAACGTAATAAGAAATAGAATAATGAACGTATGGCTGACATCGAGTTTTCTCTGAATTATTATACTTTTAGACATGTTTTTAATAGTAGCTTTATTGTAGCATGTTGCCTATGGTTTTTGGTAATGGTGGCCATCACCAACATCCTTCTTTTATCATCGAGTAATAAATGACAAGCCAACTGAACAAAATAGCTATATTTGTAGATGTACAAAATATTTACTATACCACCCGTGATAGCTTTCAAAGGCAGTTTAACTACCGAAAGTTTTGGCAACAAATTAGTGAGCAAGGCGATATTGTTATCGCCAATGCCTATGCCATTCAACGCAGTGATGATGCCCAACATAAATTTCAAAAAGCGTTAAAACATATTGGCTTTGAGGTAAAGCTTAAGCCTTTTATTCAACGTCGAGATGGCTCTGCCAAAGGTGACTGGGACGTCGGTATTACCATTGATGTCATGGAAAGTGCCTGCGATGTTGATACCGTTATATTATTATCTGGCGATGGCGACTTTGATTTACTACTTCGTAAAGTTAAAGAGCGTTATGGAGTAACCACACATGTTTATGGTGTATCCGCTTTAACCGCTAATTCATTAATTAACGCGGCGGATGATTATTTTCCGATAGATGACGGGTTACTAATATAACTTTGTTTGTCGAAATGACAGTGAGTCTGTGGTCTGCCAATTATTATGGCCATATCTTAATGATTGCTAATGTTGCCATATACCCTTGATCGCCAGCGAACAAAAATTATCCGCTTTTTCTTAAAGATGTGCGATAGTAGTTGTACATACAGATGAAATAAAATGATTAGACAATGAAAATATTGATATTACTGATGCTGTCTTTATTTGCATCAGCCTGTAGTCAACAAGACGTCTATAATTCTGCAGCGGTTAGCAAAAGCAGTTACAGTAAATCAGCGATAGCAACCACAGCCCTTTCAGATGATGGTAAGTTAACGGCGGTTGTTAATGGTAATGGTGTCTGTCTTTGGCAAAACAATCACCAATCAATATTACCTAATTGCCTTCCCGCTGATCATGCACAACATATTGAAATCGCTTATATCAGTAATAATAATCAGTTCTTATATCTTTCTAATCGTGTGTCTGTAAAGCAATATACAATTGATAATCTTGAAATAGTCGGTGAGTGGCAAGTCGCAGATAATATAATTAATGATATGTCGGTGTCTAAAAATGGTCAGTTACTGTTATTAGGATTTCGTAGCGGTAAAGCCAGTGTTATTGATACCAAAGCGAATAAGGTCACTACTTTTCAAAAACATCGTTTAGATATAAACGCGGTGAGCCTGTCTGAAAACGGTCAAATTGCTTTTACCGGTTCAAGTGATAAAGTGGCCCAGTTATGGAATACTTCAACGGGTAAAACCCTTTTTGAATTTAGTCATGCCAGTCGAGTTAATCATGTTGATATCAGTAGCGACGGTTTGGTTGGCTTTAGTATTGACGCGGTTAAAGAACGCAAATTTTGGAACCTAGCAACAGGTCAGCTCATTGCTGAATTAGATACTTACTTAAAATTTATGGAAGTGAATGACTCTGTTTTTTCTGCTGACAAACAACTGTTTTTAACTGGCTCACCCAGGCAAGTATTACAGTTATGGCGAGTGGCCGATGGCGCATTACTCGCTCAGTGGCAGTCAACAATGGAAAATGGCCGAGCATCGGTATTAAGTGTCGCAATGAATGATGGGGATAGCGAAACTATCAAAGATGTTAAAACTATCAAGTTTATTAATGCCAGTAATAGTGATGGCGTTATAGAACTGTGGCATTTTCCTGTTCATTAATTTTATAACCTTTTAGGTTAGAGGTACTGCTTTGTCTAAGCCAATTCCAACAACATTTTTTGATATGTTACCACTGCCTATTTTGGTTGTTGAGCTTAATGAAGAAGCGCTAAATCATACTATTGTTTATTTGAACCAAAGCTTTACTAACATTATTGGTTGGGATTTAGCCGATATACCAGATAAGAATCACTGGTGGCAAAAAGCCTATCCAGATCCCCATTATCAGAAGGTCGTTGAAAGCTTATGGGAACTGAGTATGGAATCAATAGATGCTGAAAAAGATAGCTTTGTTATGGTGACCGTAAATATTCAGACCAAGCGCCATGGCGTTAAGCGATTTAAAGTTTATACCGAATTGAAAAGCGCGCTAATGGACGGCTATTATGTAGTCGCATTTGAAGAAATTAATTAATTACTAGCCAGAAGATTAACCAATAAAGCTATAAGCTAATGATATATTTCACCTAAATAAAATGTCTTTTTGGGGATTTTAAAAAAATGGACGTCGCCACTATTTTCATGATGAACCCCTATAGAACCATCGTATTCATCGATAATTTTTTGGCAAAGTAATTGATTTAAAATAGGTGTTTGGATCATACCTTCAGGGGATTTTTCTATTTCTACAGATGTCAGCGGAGTGGCTTTATCTAAAGGTGAGGCGTCTTCTACTTCAAAAACAATATCCTCATTTTTTGTATAAAGTCGAATTTTAAGCTCACCACCGTTTTGTGACCGCATCACGGCATCATGAGTCAATTGATTGATAACTTGACCAATCTTCTCTGGAACACATAAGTTTTTAATATCGTCATCAAACGATTTTTTTACGATAATATTACGTAATTTATCTCTGCTTGATTCGAGGTATAGTTGTGTTGCTATCATTGATTGCAACGAAGATGACTTTAAAGCAGAGCTTTGCATATAGTTAGAAATGGTAAAATAATTTAAAAAACTGTCAAAAGTACGGGTTAATTTTTCTTTGGATAACTGGCTAAGTTCTTTAAAATTTTGGTATTGTGCCTTACTGACTTTTCCCTCTAATAAACAATCATTCACCGTTGTTAATACGTAAATAGGGTCAGAAATTTCCTTAGTCATATTATTAATGATTTTTTTATAGTCGTTGAGAGTGCATTGATCTTTATTCATTTTATGCGCATTAAAGATCAGTCTTCTAAGCGTTAAGGTAAAGAGTTCATTATCGATTGGCTTAATAAAAACATCATCAGCACCATTGGCTAAAAATTTAATCGCACCATTTCTATTGCCGGTTAAACCAATAAAAATAAAAGATCGATCCACAAAAGTTTCCTTTATTTCTTGCATTAATTCACAGCCATTTTTAGAGGGCATTTCATAATCAAGTATCAGAATATTAATTGCGGGTGTTAATCTTAAGCGCTCTATCACTTGTTCGCTATTGAGCTCAGTGTCGTTATGAATAAACTCACTGCTCAAAATATTGGCAACAATACGGCTATCAACTCTTGAGTCATCCACAACCAGTGCGTGTTGAAAACGATAAATATCGTGTTGTCTAATAAAACCATAAATAAGAGAGCTTAATTCGCTATCATTTTCATTGACCACCATATCAATGTAATGTTCTTTAGCGGTTCTTTCCATTTCAAAATTAAGAGAACGGGTGATCAATAAAGTGGGGACATTTTGTTTTAATTTAAGTCTGGTAATACTCTCTTCATCAATCTTTTCAATATAAAGAATGAGATAATCAGTGTTTGTTATAGCGACTTTAAGAGGTTGGGTGAGGTCATCAGCTATGAATGATTCGACATGTCCTAAATTTTCGCCCTGTAATACGGGTAGCAAACTTTTAGAGACCTGATCGGGTAGATTTACTAAGAAAATATTTGAATTCATCATAACTGCTCCTTGTCTTAAATAAAGCGCCCTGGGTGATAAAAGAACGTTAAGCGCTCATTAACTATACTCTTTATTTCTGTTTTGAACAGTAGCTAATGTTATTTTTATAGAACCAACCCCCCTCATTTTAAAATATAGTTAATGATGAGTAATCACCGGGCTATTTATAAATATCCCTTTAGTTAAAAATAATTTAACCCCTTTTACTTCTTCCAAGCGTTTTACCTGTATAAGTCGCAATTTTAGCGCTTATATCTGTTTTTTGTTTGTTAAATAAAGGAATTACTATGGCTAAATTATTATCTTATATCAGCTTGGCAGTTATTATTACTTTTAGTTTATTTGCTTTTATGGCGTATTTAATCAGTAACGACAGTGTCAATATTACTAAGCCATTAACCGATGTTATTGTTGAAGTGGCACAATTACCTGAAGATTCAAAAGTTATTAAAACCGATAAGGTAAAGCTAGAACCACCAGCACCACCAGAGCCTATGCCAAGAAATGTTGTGACGATTGATGTTGCAAGTGGCACGCACAATTTATCCTACCAATCAGCTCCAATCTCAATGACGGGAGGTAGTACTGGCTTTAAGCAATACCAAGGGATGAATAATAATGAGGCTCGCCCCATCGTACGTGTTAATCCTAAATACCCAATAGAAGCGATGAGAAAAGGAACTGAAGGCTGGGTGCAATTAGCTTTTGATATTAATGAAGTCGGTAAAGTTGTTAATATCTCAGTAATTGACGCTCAGCCAAAACGTATTTTTGATAAAGCGGCTAGACATGCTTTAAGAAAATGGAAATATCAGGCAAAATCGGTTGATGGAGCAGCGGTCTATCAAAAAGGTCGTACCGTACAATTAGATTTTTCTATGGACCAACAAAGTTAGGATGCGCCTTTGAAGTTACCTTCTATGGTTAAGGGTTGGTTTAATCCAACTATCAGCCCTGAAATATTAATAACGCGTTATATTGGCACCAGCAAAGATAAATATTTTACTTTGCTGGTTAAGCAATTTAATCAGCCAATTTATCATTATCTATTGAGCCAGTCTGATAAAGAAACCGCTGAAGATATTATTCAGTCGATGTGGTTAAAGGTGATGAACATTAAAGCGAGCCATCCAGCACACAGCAATGTTAAAAGCTGGTTGTTTACCATTGCTAGAAATACCTTAATTGATGAATTAAGAAGGCAAAACCGTTGGCAAACACAATCCCTTGATGAGCAGGGTGCGGCCACAGATATACAACTATTGTCGCAGACCAATAATCACTCACTGGAGCAACAATTTGAGTATATTGATAGATTAGCCCTTTTTAATCGAGCAATTACCTTATTGCCTTTTTACCAGCGAGAAGCTTTTATTTTTCAACAAGAAGGTTTTTCACTTGAACAAATTGCCGAATTAACCGGTGAAAGCTTTGAAACGATTAAAAGCCGTTTGCGTTATGCCAGAACTTATATTAAAAATTTATTGGAAGATAAATCATGAAACACCCATCCTGTGATGAAGAGATCGCCTCACTTTATCAACAAAGAAAGCAACAAGTCATTGCACCAGAAATTCATTTGTCAGCTTTGCAAAAAAGTAAAAAATCGCGATATACGCTGATACAGTTATTGAGCCTATTATTTTTAGGAGGAGTGGCTTCATTTAGTATTTTAGCCGTGATAAGTCATTTTTCTAAGCAAGCGAACCTCCAAACAGCGCCAAAATCGCCAACAGAGCTGAGTGTCGTTGAATATCAAGAAATAACCCCAGAAGATGAATTTATTGCGGTTGTTATACCGCCATTAGCACCGAAACAACCTTATGTTGTTCCTGCTCAGTCTGAGAATGAAATTGCCCTTGGAGCGAATAATAGACCAGAGACATTAATTCTTTCACTGCCTATTGATGTTGTCACTGTTTCAGTGACAGCGGATATCAAGCCACCAACGTTATCTTTGGTGCCACTCTATCAAGAACAACCAAAATATTCGGTTGACGCCATTAGAACCCGACAATCAGGGACCGTAAAGCTGGCTTATAGTATTTCGCCACAAGGTGAAGTTTTAAATATTAGCACTGTCGAGTCGAGTGTTAATCGGGAGCTTAATATCTCTGCTAGAAAAGCGCTCTCAAAATGGCGTTATCGTCGTGGAATATATAGTGAAGAGGGCTATGAAATTATTTTCGATTTCACGTTAGAATAAATAATTAATTTATTTATTTAAATTAATTTGAACTTATCGGGCAATAGGTGCTCTTATTATACGAGAGTTTATTTCCCTTAGTGTTTATGTTTTTATAAAGCGTTTCTTGGTTTCAAGAAACGCCTTTTTTTTGCCTTTTTTTCAGTGCTATTACTTATTTTCCAAACGATTGTAATCTAATAAACCAAACTCAATACCTTGATCATTGTTTAGTTGCTGATGCAGTTTGTCGGAAAACGTCCAAAAGTCTGTATTGGTACGTCTGATCGCATAACGACTTTTCAAATTAAAGTAATCATCTTTTGTTTTCATATTTTCTATAGCAACAATAAATTCAGCCACTTCTTGCTGACTAATATTAAAAAACGCTTTTGGGTAAGTCCCTATGGCGCCTCTGGCTACGGTGATCGTATCTTCTGCTTGTAGCCGACGTTTTTTCTCTGCAAACAAATGAGCTACATTACTATGAGCAGAATTTCTCAACAGGGTAAATACCTGACTTGTGTTGCTATCATTTACGACAACAAAACTGACTTCTGGTAGTAAAGAAACACTTTCACCGGTTAAATTTTCCAAGCGTTTGAATTTATAGTCATTAATTGACGACGTTAATTGATGACTATTATTGTGTGTTGTTGCGGTATGCTCCTTGAGCAGTTGGTATAACTCTGCTTGGGGTTGGTCAGTTTGGTATTCAATCCCCGAATCGGGCAGATCAGCAAAGTTAGCTAAAAAATTATAGTCATTAACATCTGAGCTTGTCTCGCGATACCATAAGTCGTGGGTCTCTTTTCGAACTTTCTGGGGCAATAACATTAAAAAAGCTGATTCACCCTCCATACGTAAAAAGTCCATATATAAACGGGTTTTTAATTGATGACCAACATCGCCATAAACATCAAATCCAGCAACTAATAAGTAGTGGATGCGCTCAAGTAGTGGATAACCAATCACCCAAGCAGATTTGGGGGGCTTGCCAACAAAACCTTTAACCACTGAAGCACTGTCAAAATGCCGGAAAATAGTCAGTGCAGCGTTAGGATTATTTTCACCACTCCAAATTAAATCAAGGTCAATATTGCCAGCTCGCAAATCAAGGCTGTCAATAAAGGCTTTTTTTGCTGCGACATATTCTTTTTGTCGACTGGCATATTCGCGCCAATCTAGAATCGATAATACGCTGCTGCTGGTTGCGGCTGGAAACTGTAAGAGTTTGCTGTGTTCAACTAAAAATTTGTTTATGCCAAACATATCAATATTCTCTGGGTTCTCAAAGGCCACCCAGAATTGGTCTTCAATAACATTCAGGGCAATTTGACCTCGGCAAACGGGTCCTTTAATGAAATTCATAATTGAAAATTGCGCTTCATCAAGCAAAAAGCGATAACGAGATTCAAGAGGCAGTGCCTGAAAGGTAATAAAAGGGTTTGATGCGTATTTTAGTTTATAGCCAGGGAGTTCCTCTACCGTGTAATCGGGGCTAAAAAACAACGCTTTATAGCGAGTAAGTTTCGCTAAATCAAAACGGTAAGGCATATGACGTTTTGCTAAAACTGTTGCTTGTTTTTTCTGTAAACGGTAATAAACGCGCTCAACGTTAGGGTCTTCAAACGGGCGACGAGTGGTAATAATTTGCACCGCTTGTGTGGGTGGTGTTTTTGAACGAACGATATTAAAAAAGCTTTGCTGGCTAGCGTCAAAATATAAATTGGCTAAATATAAGTGTTCGTATAGGTATCGGCCAACGAGCTGTTCTTTTTTAGAGTCGCCATTTAAAAAAGTCTCCCATTTTTCAACCATAACAAGCTCAGTCGCATTTGGTGCAGTAGCCGCAGGCATTTTTGCACCTTCAGCTAACCATAGCGTTAATTGTTGGTATTCATCATCAGGTAAATTAGGTAAAGCGTAAGGCATGCCACCTAAAGGGTTATTTTCTTGATAATGTTTGAATTCATCTATGGTGGGGCATTCTTGCTGGCGGTTTAGACTAACATCAAAGGCTTTTGATAAAATCACCTCGTCAGGTAATGGATTATTACGCTTTAGCTGTAGCATTTGATACATCAAGCTGCTGGCTAAGTTGGCTTGTGGTGATTGCTGGCGTTCATTTAAAACAGGATAAAACTCTTCACTACGCCATTGGTCAATTGTTTTAGGATTACCTTGGATATTAGTTACCGGGATCGCTTGTAAACGGGCTCCATCATAAACAACAGTTTTATTGGCGCCTCGTTCAATACCGGCAATAGATTCCATTTTTAATTGGCAAGGTGCATCGTAACAGCCATGACAAACAATACAGCGATTTTCTAAAATTGGTCGCACTTGATTATGAAACAGCTCGCTTTGTTGTGGCGTTATAGTCGTAACATTGCTGCGATGAATTGGGTTTGAAAAGCCGTAACGGTCATCAAGCTCAACATAAGTGATCGTTGCACAACCTGAAATAAAGATGAAAAGTAGTAATAATTTAAAAAAACGCATTAAAATCCTAAAGCATAAAACGTGCAGACAATCGCTGCTTAAGCTAACAATTTTAATATAAATAGCCGATAAGGTTAAGTGCTTTTTTATTAGGGCATCTTTATCTATTAACAAAGCACGATGAATAAAGCGCTATTTGTAGCCGTTTTATTTATGAGGAGGTGAACCCTATCTATGGTTTATGTCGGTAATAATAAGCAGATAATTACTGGGTTTGGGATAAAACTGCCTATTTATCTATATCGCTTTTTTTAGATGATAATAATGACAAGTTATTGATAGAATCTATAACGATTACTGAGACTCAAGGCTAATGCTGTGTCTTATAAAGATAAACCAAAGGGGTGGATTATATGTATTTAGGTCAGTGTTTGTGTGGCACGATAAACCTTAAAATTAGTGGGGCAATAAGTGATATTATTCACTGCCATTGTTCATTATGTCGAAAGAATAGCGGGTCGGCTTTTGCTACCAATGGTTTTATTAATACCGCTGATTTTGAGATCACTTCAGGTGAAGCTTTTTTAACAACCTTTGCCTTCAAGCCAGGTAGAAATCGTCACTTTTGTTCAAAATGTGGTTCGCCTGTTTTTAGTTCAAATGAGCAAGACCCAACAAGGCTGAGACTTCGTTTAGGTATAGTTGATTCTGATATTATAGAAAGACCCAGCTCGCATAATTTTGTCACTTCAAAAGCAAACTGGGAAGACTTAAAGGTAAACCTGCCAGAATATGATAGCTTTGAGCCTAACCGGCAATAGAATTAACGCATTATTGACAACTAAATTAGGGGGCGAATACATCTTGTATGTCGACGCTTTCTCTTTGAAAAACACTCTTGAGTACTAGTTTTGCTGACATGCTTTCCACTTCATTGACAGGGTTATTAATTGTCGTTAGTTTTGGCTACAAATAGAAGGTGAAAATAACATTGTCAAAGCCGATGATTGATAAATCTTCAGTGAGTATACTGTCATAAAATGCCATCATTATTGTTATGCCAGTCAAGTAGGTCTTGCTGGGTGTCTATATCTTTTTCAGCGTGGGCAATACTGACAGTTTCTAGCTTATCCTTATTGTTATATAAAATAGCTTTAGCACCTTTATCACCTTTTAACTGAGCTAATTCAGTAAAATAAGTGCAAGGAAATATAGCGGGGGGCATTAACTCTTCTCCTGCTTTTGCACAAACTAATTTGTCTGGTAAAGCCAAAGACTGTTTTATCAATAGGCTATAATCATCGGCATTCAAGGCAACTTGGTCAGCCAGAGTTATCATTATATGGCTAATACACTTATGGTCATTGAGTAGATTATTCACTGACTGCGCAATAGTATGTCCTAAGCCTAAATGAGCGGCTTCGCAATAATCTAAGAGGCCGGGGTCGTCTAATAATTCGCTTATTTGTTGATGATAACGCCCTGTGGCGACACGAATATTTTTGTTACTGATATTCAGTGTCTTAAGTGCCAAAGAAAGTTGTTGTAAAGCATGTTCGAGTAAAGTGATTGATGTTTCTTGTCGTTGTACTTTTGCGAGTACCTTAATGCCGTTAAAACGTTCACTTTTACCTGCCGCCAGTAGCACTATTTTCAAGTTATAATCAGGGTGTTTCATGGTGTTATTGTTCGATGGCGGCGACTAAAGTACATGGCTAATTGACTGAGCACTTTTGTTAAATAGGCTGGCATGGCATTCGGCAAGTATCGACAAGGCTATACTCTCAGGCAAAGTTCCACCGATTTCAAGACCCGCAGGGCCGGCGAATGTAAACGATAAGGATTGCTCGACAACTTCAGCCTGAGTAATAACTTGCTGCTTTCTATTGTTTGGACCAAGCAAAGCTAAGTATTGAATATTGGTGTTAGCTAAAGCTTTTAGAGCTTGTGCGTCAATCGAGACGTTATGGCTCATTAATATGGCGGCGTTAACATCTTTTTCTGCAGCAAAGGTGGTCAGTACTTCGGCTTCGCCTTTTATAATATGGCTAACATTTGAAAAATATTCTTTTCGAGCATTGGCGGGACGTGGATCCCACAACGATACTTTCCAACCTAGCTGTTCAGCCATATTGACCAGTGGACGCGCGTCAATACCTCCGCCAACAACTAGCAGGTGAGGCTCGGGTACAATCGGCGTTGCTAACCAGTTTGTTTTGTCATCGTTATTTAAGGGGGAGGAAATTAATGTCGCTGTTGCCGCTATATTCGTGACTTTTGCCGCTTCAAAATAAGCTTGCGCATCATTGCCTTGCTTGACAATACTTTGATAAAGGTAGCCAGAAATACGATGCTTAAGTGCATCGTAGACTTGCGCCAATGATAAATAGTCATTAGCGTTATTGACTTGCTGTAACATTATATAAATCGTGCCGCCACAACCAATACCCAGATGAAAAGACATATCATCTTCGTCTGTTCCATCATAGCAAACCAACATTGACTTGTTCGTTTGCATAACTTTTCTGGCATTAACACCGATATCTGACTCTAAACAGCCACCACTAAGCATACCTAATTGATCACCTTGGCTACTAAATAACATCATAGCTCCGGGTTTTCGGTAACACGGGCCTTCGGTCTGGTAAATAGTAGCAAGTACCCAATCAGCGTTATCTCGATGCGGGTACCATTGCGCTAATAAGTGCGATAAATGATTGCTCATAGGAAAAAGTCCTTGCTGAGCAATACGTGTTGTTGCTCGAAATTGCTACAACAATATAAAAAAATTAACAATAAAACGTTCATTTAATCCTTACACTGACATCGGTTTAAAAGGTAAATCTCTATAGCGCTTACCTGAAGCGGCAAAGACAGCATTGCTTAATGCGGGTGCAAAAGGAGCAACACCGGGTTCGCCTAATCCTGTTGGGCTTTCATCTGAATCAGGAATATGAACCCTAACATTTGGCATATCGGTAATACGCATCACGGGGTAATCATGAAAATTTGAATTAACCACAGCACCTTCTCTAAAGGTTATCTCAGTGCTTAATGCTAATGACATGCCCATAACAACGGCACCTTCCATTTGCGCGGTTGCGCCATCAAGGTTAAGTACTTGGCCACAATCTATCGCACAGTCTACATTTAATACTTTAATATCATCACCGTTGACTTCAACATGTACTGCCATGGCAACAAAACTTTGAAAACTATAATGCACCGCTAAACCAATAGCTTGTCCTTTTGGTAGTGATTTACGGTTCTCCCAGCCTGATTTCTCAGCAGCAATGGCGAGAATATCTTTAGCTCGTTTGACGTTTGCTTGCTGTTCTTTATTATTATTGTTATCAAAAATTTGATTAACAAAAGACAAAGGATCTTTATTTGCTTTGTACGCTAATTCGTCGGCAAAGGTACTAAAAGCAAAGCCATAGAAAATAGCATAAACTGCCCGGTACCAACCAATACGCGTATGAGCTTTGGCATCACCTGATTCGATACGACAATTCTCAATACCAAATAAATGATTAGTAATATCTTCTAAACTATTCGCCGGTGTTCTAACCAACGAAGGGTCAAATAAGGTTGATATTGACGGAAAGGCGGCGCGATGTAACCAACCCGTTACGTTTCCTTGGTCGTCCATAGATGCTTCAATATGTTGGGCATTTATCGAGTGATAATAGCCCGTACGCATATCTTCTTCGCGGGTCCACGTCAGCTGAATTGGCACGCCAGTCTTTTCTGAAATAACAGCGGCTTCATGAACGTAGTCACACTTAAATTTACGACCAAAAGCACCACCGGCCATTGCTACATGCACCACGATATCTTTTGGCTCGCGTGTTAAGTATTGCCCTAATACTTTTTGAATATCGGCAGGGCTTTGTGTTGACGCCCATACTTCACAGGAGTCTTTTTGTACCCATACGACACTCGCATTAGGCTCCATCGGTGCATGTGAAAGATGTCCTCCGGTATAAGTGGCTGACATCTTATGTTTTGCTGCGCCAAACGCTTTTTCAATATCACCACGTTCAGCAGCTAACGTTGCTGGTTTTTCAACATTTTTAACCAGTTGCTGTTTATATTCTTTGGTGTCGTAAATAGCATTTTCGCCTAAATCCCAAGTTATTTTTAACTTTTTCACCGCTTGTTGTGCCGTCCAGCTATTGTCAGCTACTACGGCAACACCGCCAATAGAACCAAACGGGATATTAAAACGTGGAATTTCGATAACGTCAATAACACCTTTCATTTTTAAAGCCTCGGTTTTCTCAAGGCTTTTCAAGGCGCCACCTAAAACAGGGCAATGGATCATGGCCGCATATTTTAAGCCGGGTAGTTTAGTGTCGACACCATAAATACGTTTACCGACCACCACTGCTGCCTGATCATGACGAGGTAATTCTTTACCTATGTAATTAAAGTCACTTTTCTTTTTAAGCACAGGTTTTTCAGGTATTGGCATATTGGCGGCAATACTTGCTAATTCACCATAAGCGAGTTTTTGTTGATTGGTTTTATTAATAACAAAATGTGCTTGGGCAAAGCAGTTTTCAGGAGAGGTTTTCCACACTTTTGCCGCTGCGGCAATTAACATTGCTTTTGCTGTCGCCCCAGCTTCACGCATAGGCTGGTACATTACGCGGATACTCGCTGAGCCACCTGTTGCTTGCGGACCATATTTTTCGTCGGCGTCACCTTGTTTTACCGTAACACGCTGCCAATCAGCTTCCATTTCATCAGCGACAGCAGAAGGCAGGGCTGTACTAATTCCTTGGCCCATTTCGCAGCGGCCACAATAGATAATAGTATCGCCATTTTCAGCCAGGTGAATAAAAGCGTTAAGTTCACCACCACTGTCTTTGATAATGCCCTTTTCTGCTAAGGCATTCATCGGTAAAGCAACACTTATCACTAAACCACCGGTGGCTAAACCGGCTGTTTTTAAAAAATTACGACGGCTTACGTTTGAAATGGTCATACTAAACCTCCTTACTTAACGTGTCAGCAGCTTCAACGATGGCTTTTTTAATGCGTTGGTAGGTACCGCAACGACAAATGTTACCTTGCATTGCCGTATCAATTTCAGCATCAGTGGGGGAAGCATTAACCGCTAACAAGCTCGCCGCATTCATAATTTGTCCGGCCTGACAATATCCACATTGGGGAACATTATTATTTAACCAAGCTTTTTGTAACGGATGGTCACCCTTTTCGGATAGTCCTTCAATGGTGGTGATTTTTTTATCAACCAAGGTACTTACGGGAGTAATACATGAACGTATGGCTTGGCCATCAACGTGAACGGTACAAGCACCACACAAACCACTACCACAGCCGAATTTGGTGCCAGTGAACTCCAAGTTGTCTCGAAGAAACCATAAAAGTGGCATATCACCATCTACCGTAATTTCATGGGCTTTTCCGTTGATTATCATCGACTGTTTCATAAGTACTATCCTATTTTTGTGTGATCCTAGATTAGCCTGATATGGCCTATTACACAAAAGTAAAATCGGTAAACAATCAAATATCTACGACCAAAGACCGATTGTGTTGTTATCAGTGCTAAAAGTAAGGTTTTCACATAATTATTACCTATAATTTATCGAAAACCTGTCTATAGTTAATGCAATATTGAAACAAAACAAAACAAAACAAAACTCTAGGGCTCACATGTATTGCAAGAAAAAATTCATACTGTTGTTATTTATTATTTTTAACCTACTGACGTTTACTTCCTCACAAGCGCAGACCCTTCGTAATGACGAACCGATAAAAATTGTCTTAAACGATTGGACAAGTCAGTTGGTTTTATCTCATATTGCAGGCGAATTATTTGAGGGCATGGGCTACTCTGTTATTTTTTCAAAAAAAACCACAGGTGCTCAATGGGGGGCACTGCAACGTGGTTTAGCGCATGTACAAATGGAAGTGTGGCAAGGCACCATGGAGAAAATGTATACCCGCATGATAGATGAAGGTGGCATTATCGATGCAGGTTCTCATGATGCGACAACGCGTGAAGAATGGTGGTTCCCTGATTATGTGCTAGACCTCTGTCCGGGTTTACCCTCTTGGCGGGCGCTAAATAGTTGTGCGCACTTATTTGAAACTAAAGAAACCTCACCGAGGGGACGCTACCTTGGAGGACCTTGGGAGAAACCCGATGGGGCGAAAATAAGAGCACTAGACCTTAATTTTAAAGTAGTTACTGCTAACAATAGTGATGAGCTTTGGGAAGTACTCGATAAAGCGATACGCAATAAGCAACCCATAGTGTTATTTAATTGGACACCTAATTGGATTGAAGCAAAATATAAAGGTCAATTTGTTGAGTTTCCACGTTACCATCCTGACTGTGAAACAAAACCTGAATGGGGCGAAAATAAGAATTTTTTGCACGATTGCGGAAATCCTACCGATGGTTGGTTAAAAAAAGTCGCTTGGCATGAAATGCCAATAAAATGGCCGTGCGCATTTGAAACACTCACTAAAATTAACTTTAGCAACGCAATGTTAGCTAAGTTGGCGTACGAAGTAGATGTAAACAAATCGACCTATCAACAAGCGGCAACACAATGGCTGGCAGACAATCAACAGCTTTGGCAGTCTTGGATTTCACCGTCGTGCCAAATAACAAATAAAAAAACAGGTTAACTCGAGTGAAAAAAAATAAAATTTCAATTAATAATTCCATTGGTTTTACTCTACTGCGTGGTGTTTTTTCTATTTATATTATTGTCGCGATTCTTGTCACTTTGACGCATATGACAATAGAATATTTTAATGTAAAACAAATGATTAAAAATGATCTCGCGCTTTATCAATCGACTTACGAAAAGCCTTTATCTGATGCTCTGTGGGATCTTGACGAAGACCGCATAAATACCATAATCGATGGCGTTATTAAACTGCCTTCGATAACATCGGTGCAAATATTTGATACAAATAATAATATTATTGCTCAACGAAAAAGTGATGTTCATCTTGCCGCTAACGAAATCATTGCGGTTGATTTTTTAATCGATCATTATTTTGATATTGAATATCGTCGTGAAGATGAAAATTCATTGGTGGGTGTTGGTGTATTCTATTCAGATAGAGATGTCATACTGAGTAAGTTAAGTACCGGCTTTACGCTAATAATTATTAACTCAATTATTAAAACACTGGCGCTTTGGGGGATATTTCTTTGGTTAGTAAGACCCATGTTAATTAAACCCATTGAAGAATTTAGCCATGCCGTAGAAAAATTAAATGTTGATGATTTAGATGACTTTAAGTTAAAAATAGACTCTCCTAAACGAAATGAATTACATGTACTTGCCGATAGTTTTAATCATATGGCTTTACGCCTTAACGGTTCCCTTCAAGAGATCAAAGCAAGTGCCTTTGCACTTAATCATGCAAATAATTATCTGGAACAATTACTGTTAAGTGCCCAAGAAATGATGCAGGTAAATGACAAAGAAGCGTTATTTAAGCAGTATGTACAGTTCTTACATAAAGGTGTCGACACCTTGCAATCTAGTCAGTTAACAATTACTTATTTGAATCGGATCACTAAAAGTGCCAATGAATTTACTCATGTAAATTATCAATTAAGCGCTGAAGTGGTAAAAGGCCATTCATTACTTCATTTTATTAAATGTAGTGAAGATACCACTGATCAACTGCCTGTAAAATATCAAGCGTTAGCAGCAAAGGCCTTTATGGTGAAAAATGAGATGTCGTCTGAGCTTGTTGTCCCCTTTATGTCAAAAAACCAAGTATTGGGTGTTATCACTCTAGGCTTATTAAAAGAAACTCCACTATCTTTGGCTGATCACTCATATATAGAAACCTTGACTCAACTTTTGGTGCTAATTTTTACTCAGCTTGATAATCAACAATATTTGGAGTTTCAAGTAAAAAAACGTACCTTGGAACTTGAACGTTCATATCAAGAAATTGAACAAAAAGCGTCAGAATTAGAAAGGGTAAGTAATTATAAATCACAGTTTCTAGCAAACATGAGTCACGAAATACGTACTCCAATGAACGGTATCTTTGGCTCGCTGCAGATTTTACAAAACTCTGTCGATAATGAAGAGTCGCATGAAATTATTTTAACCGGATTGTCATCTTGTAAAAGCTTGTTAACCATTTTGAATGATATTTTGGATTTTTCTAAAATTGAGGCCGGCAAAATAGAATTTGAGGCCAATTCTTTTGATTTAAAGGAACTGCTCAACAATCTTTATAATGAATTTAAACCCATAGCGGTCGAAAATTCAATCACATTAGCATTGAATTATGATGATCATTTTCATCAATATTGGCTAGGTGATGTAACGAGAGTAAAACAGGTCTTGATTAATATTATCTCTAATGCACTTAAGTTTACTCATCATGGCAGTGTAAATATTAATATTAGTGGCTCACAAGAAGTCGTTATTAAGGTGATCGACACAGGCATAGGCATGTCTGAATATGCATTGAACAGTATTTTTGACCGTTTTGAACAAGCAGATAAGTCGACGACCAGAAAATATGGTGGCACAGGTTTAGGTGTTAATATCGCTTTGAATTTAGCTAAAATGATGGGGGGTAATATAGAGGTGCAAAGCAAGCTAGGTGAAGGGAGTTGCTTCGTTATTTCTTTACCTTTGACTCGAACGAATAAACAGAAAATATTGAAAGAAAAAGCACTTTTGGCGACACCGCAATTAAATAACATCACTATTCTACTTGCTGAGGATACGGCCATTAATCGCACCATATTTAATAAGTTAATGGCGCCAACCAGTGCCAATATATTAATGGCGAAAAATGGCGCTGAATGTATTGAACTGTTTAAAACTCATCATCCTAAGGTTATCTTTATGGATATTCAAATGCCGGTAATGGATGGCGTTGAAGCCTGTAAAATTATTAGAGCAAGCTCTAATATTCCAATTGTTGCGATAACGGCAAATGTTATGAGTGAAGATGTTGAGTTATATAAAGAGATAGGCTTTGACCGCGTGCTAAGCAAACCTGTACAACTACAAGAGCTTTACGAGGCTTGTACTAAATACATTGTATGATGGGCATATTCCGACTTTAAGCTATGCTGATCTGGCGCTATAATCCTTTGATTACCTTGCGATAAGATAGTAAATTTAAAATTTTGGAAAAATTTGATTTCTGCCAGCATTTTTCGCTTGGTAAAGCTGCTTATCGGCACAATTTATCATTTCATCAATGGTTTGGTTGTCTTTGAATTGCTCAATGCCCATACTCATCCTGACATTAATATCATGGCCTTCATAATGAACGATATGGTGTTGGAGTTTTTCTTGGATTTTTTCTGCTAAAACATGGGCACTTTCAGCTTGGGTTTGCGGTAAAATAAATAAAAACTCTTCTCCACCCCAACGAGCAATACAATCTTGCTCCCTCATACCATTGGTAAATATTTTTGCTAACTCAATTAATACTGCATCACCCGCATTATGACCGTACTTATCATTAATTTTTTTAAAGTGGTCAATGTCACATAAAATAATAGATAAAGATTCTTTACTTCGAATGACACGTGCTTGTTCTCGTTTTAAAAGAGTAAGCGCAGCACGGCGATTAGATAATTGGGTTAGGGGATCTAAATGCGCCAAGCGTTGATATTTTTCACTTAATTTTAAGGTGTGCTGATAAGATTGATCTCTTGAATATTCATATAGAGCAGAAAGAAAAGTCACGGTTAAAAAAGAGTATAACAAGCGTAATTTAAATTCAGTACTGTAGGCAGCATGAGAAATAATTTCCGCTGGTATACTCATGATCCCGATAGATATTATTACAAAGAACATCAGATCTATCAGGCCACGTTTTAGGCCATGAACAAATACTGAAACAGGAGCAACAATAAACACCCATAATGGACCTGTATTCTCAACGCCACCAGTATATATAAGATAAAACATTAATATATATAAAGAATATAGAATAATTGCGGAGCTTAATTTAACATTGTTAAATTTTTTGTAGGCGTAATAACCGATGAAATAAATAAAGCTGGCGATGAATAACGATATCGCTAAAACAAAATTTTTGTTAAAAAGACCAACAATCCCCATAACAGCCGTTATCGACATACCCACTAATGCAAATAATGAAATGACATGAGGTTGATGAAATTTTTCGTTATCAAAGTGGTTCATTTTAGCTTGTTCTCACAAAATCCTTTTTTAGCGAAGGTGTTATTTCGCTGTTTATTTGTTCACTATAACAGTTTGTATAATGGTTTTAAATATTTACTAATCTCTTAATAACAACAGGTTATTCGATGTTTAATACTTTTTTTAATGGCGCTAAGTAAGGTTCAAAGTGACGCCATTGCTCGGTAGCACTTTTGTAAATTGGCTGACGGACTTGCTCAGAGCTTGGGGTTTTAATGGTGCGTTTGGTTTTATGAAAATCAACACACGATTGTTCAAAGCTTAAGCCACAAAAATCAAGTATTCTTCTGACCTGCTTTTCTAAGTCATCAACAACATCTTCGTGATTAACCGTTAAAACAAATCCTGGCAGTACTTGCTGCCAATGAGCCATTAATTTCAGATAAGCCTGGTAGTAACGACCAATGTCTTCAAGGCGGTAACTAAAATCTTGTCCTTCGGCAAATAATTGCTTAAAACCACTAAAGCAACAAGCCATTGGTTGGCGTCTTGCGTCAATAATTTTCGCGTTTGGCAGTATTAATTTAATCAAACCTATGTGTAAAAAGTTGTTAGGCATTTTATCAATAAAAAGTGGTGCCTGTTCACGATAGACACGTGTTTCATCAATAAACTGTTGACCGAAGCGTTTAAAATATGTCGGATTAATTTCAGCTAAATTTTTGGGGTATTGGCTTTCTTTATGACTTTCCTGATCATTTTTATTATTCTCGCGCCCACGTAACCTCGACGCTAAGCCTAAAATATTGTGCAGTTCCATAGTCCCATCAACTTGGCTGTGTGAAGCCAGTATTTGTTCAAGCAGGGTTGAACCTGCACGGGGCAAACCAACAATAAAAATAGGATCAGGTGAGTTAAGGCCTAAATTGCGACGAACTTCAAATAACTCGCGAGTACAGTATTTTATTTGTTCAGCGACTTGTTGTTCTATTTTATTAATGTCAAAGCCATTGCTAGCATGCTGTAATTCATTACCTTGCTGATAAGCTTCAAAGGCTTGCTGATAGTCTTCTCTGTCTTCAAAGGCTTTACCGGTAGCAAAATGTAATTGCACTTTGTCGGTTATCGCCAAATTCTCATCCGTGCGCTGGTGTTGCATTTTGGTGATTTCTTCATCACTAAAGCGGTAGGTTTTCGTATTGGCTAAACTCCAAAATGCATCACCGTAGCTGGGGTTTAATTGATAAGCTTTTTGGTAAGCAGCAACCGCTTTTTTGATATCGCCTTGAGCTTTTAGCGCATGACCAAGTTGTAAATAGAAACCGGGGATCTTGTTATCTTGTCTGATGGCTTGCTCAAACAAAGTAATAGCTTGTTCTATTTTACCTAAGCCGGTCAATGTATTGGCTTTGGCTATCTTATAGCTAAGATTGTCTGGTTGTGTCAGTAGTAATATTTCAACCTGCTGCTCTGCGGCTTTATATTTTCCTAAACGGATAAGAAGGTTTAGATATTGAGAGCGTGCATGAATATGATCAGGGGCTAATTCAAGGGCGCTAGCCAGTAAAAATTCAGCATCGTCATAAACTTTTAGCTCCATACCTATTTCAGCAAGTAGACACATGCCATCGACATGACGTTTGTTATTCTGTAAAAAATGTCGACAAATTTGCTCAGCCTTTAATAATTTCCCTTCATACATTAATTCGGTAACCGCCAGTAAAGCCGGTGGTAGTTTTTTCAATTTTTCAAGATGATTAGCAGCCTTTTGCACGTGTTCTTGTTGGCCGTCTTGTCGATAAAGTTGAATCAGCTCATGCCAACTACCCACTAAACTTGGATTAAGTTGCACGGCTTTTTCAAAGGATAATTTAGCTTGCTTAACCTTGTTTAAGGCCAAGTGCGTATAACCTTGTTCTTGATTTGCTCGGCTGTGCAGGGCATCAAGTTTAAGTAACGCGCTAATACTGGTGAGTGCTTGGGTAAATTCTTTGCTATAGCGCTGGGCGATAGCCATTAAATACCATAATTCAATGTGGTCTTGCTGTTCGGTAACTTGTTGTTGCAGTGCTTTACTTTGTGAAATCGCTTCGTTAAATTTTGCCGTTTGAATTAAGGTTTGAATCGACTTTAAGTGTGTTTCAATCGGGGGGACAGTTTTGTTGTTCAACGATTTTGCTCCAAGGCAGGTTAACAAGTGGTCTTGCTCTGATGAGATACTCTATCAATAAAAAGCCGCTTGATACAAAGTTCAAGCGGCTTTATTTAGTTTTTAGTTAAAAGTTAATTAACATTAACGCTTAATAAAAATCATACGAGAATCTAAAACCTACAGTACGAGGTCTGTTAGAAACAACTTTTGGCGTATATTGTTGTGTATCTACGTATAGAATGGCACTTTTATCAGTTAAGTTATCGATAAAAACTTCTGCTTTCCATTCGTCGTTAGTCACACCAAAGCTTAAGTTGGCCAAAACGTAACTATCTTGGATGTAACGACCACCGGCAAAGGTTTCTCCGTTACTACTTTGATAGTTAACACCTTTATAAACATCAGCTTCTTTTTGAATACTTAAACCTGAACCTGTGCCATAAACTAAATTAGTCGCATCTTCGACCATGTAAGCATCCATCGCCATACCCGCAAGTCTTTCGCCGGTATAACTAATTGAACCGTTAATATAACCGGTTAAATCGCCAGAGATATTATAGTAATATTCTGCTTGTAGGTTGCCTGAAAATTTAGCTGAATAAGGTAATCTACTACCAACACTTGGTGCAATGCCGTCAAGTACATCATTAACTGATGTTAATTCAGTATCAATTAAGCTGAACGCGCCCGAGATAACTAAGTTGTCAGTCACTACCCAACTAAAATCACCATCAATACCTTTGATCTCTGCATCACCTACGTTATCAGTAAATACTAAGAAACTGATATTGGTTGGGTCATAGCGTGAGGTCTGTAGATCAGATATTTTTGAATAATATGCTGTGGCATTAAAGCGTAATGATTGGTCAAACAAGGTTGATTTAAAACCAACTTCAATGTTGTCTAAGCTATCGGTAGTTGAGTATACAGGTATACGGAAACCTTCAAAAGCGCCTTCCTGGTTTGCAGCAGCACCACCACCTACACGGTTAGTAACCGGCGGTCTAAAACCTTCTGAATATGAGGCAAAGACCATCACATCGTCCGTTACTTTCCAATCAACAGAGGCTTTGATAATCGTATCATCTACGGTTAATTTACCACTATTGTCAAGTAAACTTGTTTCTAACTGACCGCTGGCAATAGCCTCTTTAATGGCAGTTGCTTCTTCTTCACCAAAAAATTCGTTTAAGGCAGTGTCACTTCCGTCACCAAAGGCACGTAAACGACCACTTACATCAGCGGTTGTTGTCGACCCTTTATAAATGTCATCAATTTGATACCAACGTGCACCAAAACTTGCAGTAACTGTGTCGGTTATGTCATAAGCTAGCTGACCAAATACGGCCACTTGATCTATCGTGTGGGTAACATCATTAACAAAACTGACTTCAGCAGGGAAAGGCCCACCATTACTGTTAATACCTTCACTACCAACAAGTGTTCTTTGTAAATCAGGAAAAAGTTCAGTATTGGCTATTTTAAATTGACCCACTGATGATACTTCTTGCGTGTCATAAAAAACACCAGCCGTAACACGCCAGTTTTTATCAGCAGGCGTATTGAAACGTAGCTCATGAGTCATACGAGAAGTACTTGTCTCTTCTTTGTAATACTTAGTTGGGTCAAGACACTCTTGCGCTTCAGGTGCACTTGCATAGTTACAAACATAATAAGCCGAGAATTGACCACCATTGGTATAACCGGTGTAATCAATCGTTGAATTAATATCTCTGTCTAAGTAACCACCGGTATAGACAATATCAAGTTGCTCAAGGCGACCTTCTAATGTCCAGGTGGTTAAACCAAAATCATCATTGTTATTTTCTGGTACAAAACGGTTTGTTGATGTTTGACCTTCAAGATTTGGATCATAAGAAAACACACCTTCAGTATCGAGAGACTGTTGAGTGTGTTGAACTAAAAGGTTCCATTCGTCATTGATCAAGTATGAGGCACCAAAACGTGCACCAGCATAATTGGCAGTGTTAAAGTCGTCTTCTACTAAAGCATCGTTTTGTGGTGCGGTAGTTGGAGTGTTTTCTGGATCAGCTAATTTAGCAAAATTAGCTGAAATTCTATCAATAACTACGGCACTACCGTTGTAACCACCTTGACCAGGGACATTGCGAATATTATCTATCCAACCGCCTTGGTGATCATTGTAAGTAGCAACACGAACAGCAAGTGAATCCGTTAAAGACATATTGAAATAAGCTTCAACAGAATTACTTAAATCACCACCTTTCGTGGTACTTGTGCTGGTATCAAAACCGGCAGAAAAACCATCATGGTTTGGTTTTTTGGTAATCAAGCGAACTGTGCCCGATTGCGAGCTAGCACCAAAAAGTGTGCCTTGTGGCCCAGGTAAAACTTCTATACGTTCAACATCAGTCGCGTAAACATCTAAGTTACGTCCTTGCATAGAAACGGGTTGTTCGTCTAAGTAAAAAGCAACTGACGGTTGCAATGCCTGTACTGACGAAACAGATATGTTTGTTTGTGCGGTAGCTGCGCCACGGATATATATTTCATTCTGTCCAGGGCCCGTGCCCTGAAAAACAACATTAGGTAAAAATTCTACATATTCGTCAAAATTTGACACCCCAAGTTTTTCTAAACTAGCACCCGTTAAGGCGGTAACGGTAACAGGAACATCTTGAATAGATTCAGTGCGTTTAGTTGCAGTAACTTCAATAACTTCTATCGTTGCTTTTTGTTGCTTTGTGACTTCCTCAGCAGAGAGAGCGCTCGATGCAGCTAGTGCTGTAAGCACAGCATAATGCAACTTAGTGAATTTCATATTAAGTATCCCTTGGTATTTGATTATGTTTTGAGTTGATATTATTAGAGTTCTAACTATATTTATTCACGCATAGCTTAACAAAAAATAGGACTTATAGATAATTTTTACAAATCTTTATATATTAGTTGGTGTATTTGTGTTTCTAATAGGGCATTTGTTCGTCTTTAAATTTTCTTGTGTTGTATACAGAATTGTTTACAGCATGGCTTAAGTCGATATAATATCAATACTAATTAAAATCAGGGGAAGAATTTGCCTACAACCGTTAAGAGTCAATTAAACAAGAAGGTATTTGGCAGTGCCTCCGCTATTATTATTGCCTTGTTAGTTTTTACCGCTGCACTACCTCAACAGGCGCAAAGTTTATTCACACTTATTCAAACGAGTATTATTGAAAATGGTAGTTGGTTCTATGTACTGACAGTCGCATTCATCTTCTTTTTTGTTATCTTTTTAGGCGTTTCTCGTTATGGCGATATTCGCTTAGGTCCAGATCATTCAACACCTGATTACACCTTAGTCTCTTGGTTGTCGATGCTCTTTGCTGCTGGAATGGGCATTGGCTTAATGTTTTTTGGTGTCGCAGAACCCTTAATGCACTATTTGTCACCACCAACAGCAGAAACAGGTACGGTTGAAGCCGTGCAAGAAGCAATGAAAATGACATTTTTTCATTGGGGACTTCATGCCTGGGCTATCTATGCGATTGTTGCCTTAGTATTAGCCTATTTTAGTTATCGTCATAATTTACCATTAACGTTACGCTCTGCGCTATATCCTTTGATTGGGGACAGAATATATAAATGGCCAGGACATTTGGTCGACATTTTTGCTGTGGTGAGTACGGTCTTTGGTGTCGCTACTTCGCTGGGCTTAGGTGCCTCACAAGTTAATGCGGGTTTTGGTTATTTGTTCGGTATTGAAGTCTCAGTCACTAATCAAATAATTATTATGTTTGGTATCACGTCACTTGCGGTTATATCTGTGGCCACAGGGCTAGATAAGGGCATTAAAATACTCTCTGAAACCAACATGGTTTTAGCGGTAATCTTGTTATTTTTGATTTTTGTACTCGGTCCAACAGTCTTTTTATTACAAGCCTATTTACAAAATATTGGTGATTATTTAGCCGATATTGTTCATAACACCTTTAATTTATTCGCTTACAAAAAGACTGACTGGATAGGTGGCTGGACAATATTCTATTGGGGTTGGTGGTTGGCGTGGGCACCTTTTGTGGGTTTGTTTATTGCCAGAATTTCACGTGGCCGTACTATCAGAGAATTCATTATCGGCGTTATGTTAATACCCACGGTATTCACTTTATTTTGGATGACTATTTTTGGTAATAGTGCGATTGATTTGGTTTATAATCAAGGCATTGTCGAATTAGGTGAGATGGTCAGTAAAGACTCATCCGTTGCCTTATTTGTCTTTCTTGAAAACTTCCCATTATCTTCGGTGTTGTCATTCTTTAGTGTCTTAATGATTGTGATATTTTTTGTCACCTCCTGTGATTCAGGCGCTATGGTCGTTGATATGCTTTGCTCGCATGGCAAAAATGATACGCCGCTATGGCAACGTGTTTATTGGGCGGTAGGTATTGGTATCGTTGCAGCAATATTATTATTGGCTGGTGGTCTTAATGCCCTCCAAACCATGACTATTGCCAGTGCTCTACCTTTTACTATCGTATTATTGCTCGCCATTGCAGGCTTGATTAAATCGTTAAGGGTTGAAGCTTTTAAGCAGGATAGTCAGCTAATCACAGCAATACCATACTCAGGTAATGAAAATAGTGATAGTTGGCAAATGCGCTTAAAGAATGTTGTCGATTTCCCCAACAAAGCTAATGTCAGTAAGTTTGTTACGCAGACAGTCGTTCCAGCATTTGATTCCGTCGCTAAAGAGCTACAAGCCAATCAAATCAATGTTGAAATCTCACATGACGATGGGTTGACGTTAATTGTTGATCATGGAGAAGCACAAGAGTTTGTTTATCGGGTGTTAGCTCGTAAGTACTCTCAACCTGACTATGTTATTGAAGCCAATGAAGCGGAAGATGAGCAAAGTTATTATCGTGCTGAAGTTCACTTGGGCGAAGGTGGGCAAGACTATGACATTATGGGCTGGTCGAAAACGGCAGTGATCAATAATATTATTGATCAATACCACAAGCATTTGCATTTCTTACATTTGTTACGCTAATAGAGAACAGCTCGGGTTAAACCGAGCTGTATTTACTTATTAGATGCGTCAGCCTTACTACTGCTACTGGCGCTCATCGCATCAAGCTCTAATAACGGAGCCGCATCTATTTCATTTGCATCCATCATTCCAGCTAATCGTTCCATAGATGAAAGCAACTGTGATTGCTCCCATTGCGCTAAATTCGAAAATTTATCAATAAAATGCTCTTGCAAAGCTTGGGGAGCATTGAGTAAAAGTGCTTTACCATCCTCGGTTAAATATAAGCTCACTCTACGTTTATCTTGGGTACTACGTATTCTTGAAACTAGGCCTTTATTCTCTAGCCTATCCAAAATATTGGTCACAGTAGCTGCACTTAAATTAACATTTTTGGCTACTTGGCTTGAATTTATACCAGAAACTTTATCTATTTCTAGCATAATTAATAATTGTGGACTGGTTAAACCCGAAGTTTTATTAAGGTGTTTTGAATGTAAATCAATTGCCCTGATGACTTTCCTTAAGGCAATTAATAATTGTTGATGTTTTTCCATTACAGTGTGCTTCTTACTTTAATTACTATTAGTTTAATCAAAAAAATCAGCAACACCTAGATAAATTACCTAAATAGGCGTTATTAGATGGTTTTAAAGAGAAATTTATAAAGTCCTATAACTAAACGGACTTGAAGCCACGGTAAGCGAAAATCGTATCACTGATGGCTTTATTTAATATTTTAGAGGTGTGTTTATACAAATGGGGTGGCTAAAGGGAGTTTAATTGACGATAAACGAAAATGGAACCACTGATGGATGTGTGTTCTCTTTGAGATAAACTTATAATGTTACAGCAACACCAGAAGTATGTGACATAAGGTAGCTCATTGTTCCTGTTATGTGCTCCATATCTAATTCTGTATCACTTTTATCACCACGTTATCGACAAAATTTAACCATGCGACTAGATGGCAGTGACTTTTACTGCTTATTTCGTGATAATGCTAGTGAGTTATTACGCTTCGAAAACATGACATTAAAACATCGCCAGGCTCATAAAATGCGCTCTATGGGTTACTATGATTATGTGGTTTCAGGTGATATGCAGGCATTATCAAAACTAAACGCGCGATATCCGTACCAATCTTTAGTTTCGATAAACTTAATTAACGTTATAAAGATTATAAATAAAAAGCAGAAATGACACCCGAAAGTGTCATTTAAAAACCTATTTTATTAATAACTAACGCTTTATTAGCCCTAAATCTTAAATTACTAACAATCGTGTATCAAGAAGGCTAGTCTGTCTTAAAATAGTGTGTTATTTCCTTATCTATTCAGCGTTATCCAAAACCTTGACATTAAAAGATTTTACTCCTTTATAGCCAAGAAACATTGACACTAACCATATAATGAAAGCTAAAGGTGAGGCGATAATGGTTACTGCAAGTACTATAACTAGGATGAGATTAATAACTCCCCACATTACATTTCCTGCATACATTTGACCTGCCCCTGGAATAAAAAAACCTAAAACTAATGCGACAATAGGGTTTTTCATGGTGTTCTGTAGTCTTGCTTGCTGAATTACGTCACTCATTTATCTTTCCTTGTGAGTTTTAAAGTACGTTAATAAATATTTATTTAATAACTTTTCAATTACTTAACTTATAATTTATACCAAATAAATATAGACAAAACATTTGCAGTGGTCAAGTAATATTAGGTTACATGTTTAATGAATATAGGTAATTGTGTGACTGAGCTATAAACAGCTAACAGGTTATGGTCTGGCTATTTATTGATAGTTGCAACTACATACCTACTAATCGCCCCCAAACTTCAATCTGTCTATTACGCTGAGGTCCACTTTGTACTCCACTGGGATAATAAACACTATTGATGGCATCAAATGCACTTTGAAAATTCTAATTCTTATCGATTAACAAATTACTCCTCTCTATCGTTAATCAAGATTAAATATTACTACAAAGTGTTAGATAATTGACTGACTTATTCAGAGCAAAAGGAATATGCAGCTGCTCTTTTTACGCTTTTTCTCCTAGTCAATAATTGTACTTTACAAGGCAAAGTTAATCAGTTCTGGTCGATGTTGAGAATATGAGCTAGAAGTTTGATAATGGTGTAAGTAATTAGACGTAATGGTTTCAAATATTTACAGAATATACACAGGAGCACTCATCAGAAAGTGCTAATTATAGTAGATGATTACCCATAGGCTTTGAATCTAAAGGGTAAGAATGGGGTGGCTAAAGGGACTTGAACCCACGGTAAGCGAAAATGGAATCACTGATGGATGTGTTCTATTTGAGATAAACTTATAAAGAGTGGGGTGGCTAAAGGGACTTGAACCTTCGACAACTGGAATCACAATCAAGTTGTCGGTATAAGATTTACTTAGTTTAACGTGATTTATTGCCGTTACATACTCACAGATCGATACCAGAGCATTATTTTTCACTCAATAATTCAACGGTAAATGCATTAATCTTTCGCTTCGCCAGACTCTAATAATTTGAATGCTTATTTCATTTAATACATACACAATACGAAAAGGCGGGTGAATTAATTCTCTAATTGATGACATGCAAAATTCAGGAACTTTTCTGCCAATTTTTGGATTGTCGGGTAATTGTTCTATATGGCTTATTATGTCTAAAATAAAATTATTACCAACATCTTGAACATGCTGCTCATCATAATATGTCTTGATATCTTCTAGATCACAAATAGCAGATTCTGCAAATTCAATTTTCACAACTACAAACCTAACCTTGCTTTTACATCACTGATATCCGATTTATTTCCTTCTTTAATATCAAGCATGCCTTTGGCAACAGCTTTTATGAAAGCAAGCTCTTCGATACTTTTTTCATAGTCGTCTAAGCCTTGAACTACAGCAATACCTCGTCCACGGCTAGTGACTAGTATTGGTCTATGAGAATCTTTAGCATGATTAACTATCTTACCTGGATTAATTTTAAGATCCGATAAGGGCACGACATCTTCTGAGAATTTTGGTTGCATTCGAATATCCCAATAACTATGTTTATTAACACCAGTTTATAGCACCTGTTAATATTTATCCATGTAAGCTTGGTAATAAAAGCTGTAAAAAAATTATTTAGAACGGAACGCCCAACGGGGTCATGCCCTTATCGTTAAATTTAAAATAATTATGGTAGTTATGAATTTTGACTCTCCTTATTTGGAGCAAATAACCCTTTTATAAACAGGGGCTAGCTAAAGCAAATACACCATCAAAACTCAGTGGACATTACGCCATTAAATTTAAAGTGTAATGACTTACTTACCTAAAACACACTTCACTGACAGACGAATTAAATATTTGGCTGTCAGTATGAACTACAAAAAACTAAGGGAAATAATTAATGAGTAACAACTTTTCAGATAGCGCTATGAAAGGGGCAACGACTGGTGCATTGATAGGCGCACGATTGGGCCCACAAGGCATAGTAATTGGTGCAGCCATCGGTGGTATTGTTGGTTTTATCTTGGATGATTAATTAAATAAAAAATGCAGGTTAACTTTATTTGTTAGCCAATTCTTTTAAATGGGCATGTTGGGCGTTTGGACGTTATGTTTTATAAAAATTTTAATTCTCCTTTTTTTTACATTCGTAACGATCACTTATGCCACACTGATGACATTAGCGTCCAATTAATAGAATGGAACTTACATTAGTTTTTGTATCATACCAACGCCCATTTAAAGAGCTGATAATTGTTTGCTAAAATGTGTAGCTCAACGAAACCGAGCAAACTGTACAATCCCGCTTGAAGTGCTTATGTGTTAAGTGATATATGACTCGATTATCTTTATTATCTCATTATTCTCTTGCTTAATAGCTATATCAATAGGGGTTTTCCCCCAATCATTTACGCTATTTTGTTGCGCACCTAATTCAAGTAACCATTCAACTATATCGGCTCTTTTATTTTTTACAGCAACATGAAGTGGATATTGTTCACAGGCATCAAATTGGTTTATTAATAATTCGACTTCGCTGTCAGGCTTACCTGATAACGAATTTGAAATATCTAATTTTGAAGCACCATCTTCTATCATCATCACTAAATCTTCTACATCATCAATATCTTTCCAACACGCCTTTTCTAACTGTACAGGTTCTTCAACTGAGACGCTGTTAACAATATGAATATCATCTTTTAATGATTGCACTCTGAACTTTATATATTCTGAAATTTGTTTTTCACTATTTCCATTAGCTGCTTCTATGGCTTTTAGCCATAGAGCGGAGTTACGAATACCATCAGCCATTTCAGATGCGACTAAAGCATATAAATGTTCCTCATGCTTTCTGTTTATTACAGCTTTAGATTTTAATTTGTAAAATAAACTCATAACTTCCTTTAATCATACCAACGCCACGTAAGAGGCTAAATACAGTTTGTTAAAATTGGCGAGGTAAGAGCCTAAACAAATTCTCTATTGCAACCTTAGTATCTTGTTATACGCTATTATCAGACTTTAATCGTTCAAAAGTAGAGTTGATAAGTTTCATCATATGGGGATCTCCGCCTCTGTCAGGATGATAGACCATTGAAAGTTTTTTGTAATTTTTCTTAATAGCATCAAAACTAGAAAGTTCAGATACGCCAAAAATTGCATGATCAGAAAAATCAGAGAACCCTAAGAAATCAGCTTTCACCTCACCTTTAAGTCTAATGTTCTCAGTTTGAAGGTGTAAGATATTCATATCCCTCTCTTTTATCTGATGTTTCAACTCTGAAACTCTTTGATTTGCTAGTCTAATAGTTGAATTTGCTTTATCTAGAGAATCGTTACCATTAACTTGCTGGTTAATTTCGACATTCTCAGGTTTAAGCGTTAGTCCTAACTTACCTGAGCGTACCTTCATAACAATTAATATATCTTCCCTATTAATTTCAACCGTTATCTTTTTTGTTAAGATACGTTCATTTGCTCTGGAAATTAGCTCAAGTAAATCATCTTTATTATTTGTAGTAATACCATCATATTTTAATAAAAGATCACCTGTTAAAATGCCTGATACATCGGCATTTTGACCTTTCTCAATCGTTATAACTCTAAGCATGTAGTGCCTTTATCAGGTTAATATTCGTAAGCAGGTTAAGTATTCTATCGGCAAAGCACAACCGCCCCATTAAGAGGCTTTTAATTATTGGTTAAAATGTGAGGTGAAGCGGAACCTAACCAACTGTTAAAAGTCCTGCTTGAATGACTTGTAGGCTTTTATTCTGATTTGTTAGCTATTTTTTGCAAGTTTTCATGAATTTTGAATAAAACAATCAGTAGCTCACACCAAATTCTTGAACCAATAGCGCCCCCAACAATTATACCTAAACCAGCTAAAACACCGCCGCCATATTGAGTGAACATTGTTCCTAAACCTGAAACTAAAGAGCCTAAAAGCATAAGCCAGTAAACAAAAGTAATGATTTTAGGGGTTAACATTGAGTCGAAAAAAAACACATCTTTCATGGGTAAATCCTTTTTATTATTATAAATAACTCCGATATAAATATACGCTAGGCTAGCGGAGTTGTTAAAAACCTAACGCCACATTAAGCGACTAAGTGATAGTTGGCTAAAATGTGTAGCGAAACTAGCCAACTGCTATGTCTCGTTTAATTGACTTGATATGTTGCGTAATGGAAAACACTGAAATGGTCAAAAGTGTTAAAGCTGATAGTGTGGAGTGAGTAAAATTAAAACCTTATCGCCACTTTACTGCTAACCGTGAATTTGAGCCGTTTATACAAAACTGACTTAGCGAAAACATAAGCAGAATTTATAAAACCTAGAGGGAGTTGAGCTATGTGCACTAAATCCATTTAGGCGAAAACTGTGTAACCAAAAGTACAAAATATTATATGTCGCTAAAGTTACCACAAAAACCAATAAAAACAAGCACAAACCTACAGTTTAAGTACTTATTTCTAAAAATATTAATTTGAATAAGTGGCGACATATAAAATATTCTTATAGTTACCTTTCAGTAATATGACTCGAATAATTTATTAGAAAATATATGGAAAAAATATGGGAAAAATTTTTAAGCTAATTTCCGGTTTGCGCACAAAGTGATCATTAATATCTTTCTGTCTCGACAACTTATAAGCGAATCTCAACTCGATGACTAAAAATCGATTTAGTTCGAAAACATCATCTCATGGATGTGTGATTTCAGTGGACAGGCTTGTTGAGATAATCTCATTTGTAATGTCTATTCACAATTGGTTGTTGGTTTTGATTATATCTAATTTCATAGAAAAGTAATCAGCTATATATTTATTGTTGTTATAAGCCTCCCTAAAAGGAAGAGAGGCTTTACTATACAAAATTACAAAAACTTACAGGCTGTTAGTTTATTGTACTTGAAACATTAAATGTTTCGTTAGTTACAGGATCTTCTACCTCATAAGTTAGCGTAATTGGTTTTGTTGCTCCTAGGTAATTAACAGTGTAAGTCAGACCAACGCTTTCGCCACTGGTGAGGGAGCCATCACTTAGTAAACTTGCATCACTTGTTGATACTTTCTCTCCATTGGCATCATCTACTTTAAACTTAAGTAAACTAACCGTTTCGCCTGTATTGTTTGTAATAGTTAATGATATTTTAGAACCATTTTGTACAACACCATTTATTACCGACATAGAGGAACTAACTGATTTACTAAATTCGTTAGTCATTTCGCTAATTGGTTTAATACTTTGAAAGATTCCTGTCGGAGGTAACGATTGTTCATGTGGAGTGAAGGTAATATTGACATTTCCATCTTCAATAGCAGTAAAAACACCTTCACTGCCACTATCATTTGATACGGTAGCTAAGTTGCTATTATCAACACTCCAAAAACCTAGTTTTGTAACTGTTATTTCGCTACCATCACTCATGGTCCCTATAGCGTTAAGCTGTTTTACTCGTCCTTTGTAAATAGACAAACTAGTTGTGCTTATGGTGACAGAATCTAACGTTGCTGGACCAACAGTTACTTCAAAAGATTGAACATATCCATCAAAAGTTGCAGAAACAGATATTACTCCTTCTGCTATTGTTGATAACAAACCATTACTACTAACTGTTGCTACGGTTTCATCACTTGATAACCATATAGCATCATTAGAAACATCGATATCTTCTAAATTTGAATAAGTTGCAGTAGCTGTTAACTGTAATTGATTGCCTAATGATGCAAGGCTTGATCCTGCATCTACGCTTAAGGCATCAACAACTGCTGAAACCACATCAAGCCCAGCATTATTCTCAATTCCGTTTAATGAAGCAGTTATAAGAACAGTAACTGGAGAAGATACGTCGATACTACTACCAATAATAGCCGTAACCTCCCCTTTAACAGTATTACTTACCGACAATAAATTAGGAGTAGAGCTACTCCAGCTAACATCTTGTGTAATATTAGAGCTTGTTCCATCAGTAAAATTGCCAGTCGCACTTGCCTGTGTTTTTCGACCTATTGGTAGAGTTAGTATTTCAAAACTAACATTTAAAGAGGCCAGAGCTGCGGGATTAACATCAATAGTAATAGTGTCCTGTATATTATTATATTGGGCTGTTACTATCGCTTGCCCAATTCCAGAAGCAGTAATTAAACCAGTTTGATTAACTATCAAAACAGTTTCATCGGAAGAAGAGTACACTGGATCAATTGATATTTGACTACCTGAAGAGAGTGTAGCTGTTGTCGATACTTCACCAGATAACCCCAAGGCTAAAGACAAAGTATTCGTTGAAAGCGCAATATCTGTTACAACGGCTTCCGATATTGTTAAAAGAGTTGATGTTTGTAGATTTCCAGCAGTTACTGTCAAGTTTACACTTCCGGGACTAACAGTCGTAATTACATAATTATCAATAGAAGCAAAATTTAAATCTTCCGAAGATAAAGTATAAATCTGATGCTCAAGAGTAATATCAATTAATGAACCATCTGAAAATTGTTGTTTAACAACATATAAAGGAGTCATACCAACAGGCATAGAATTTTGTACAATATTAAATAATAACTGAGTTATAACGGCATCGGTTACTTCAAAATTTACACTACTAGTAAAACCACTAAATTCGGCATTTAAAACTGTTACACCAACAGCCAATGAAGAAACAACTCCATCTTCATTGATAGTCGCTACAGATGAGTCACCACTAGAAAGTGTTGCACTTGTAGTTAAATTCTCAGAGCTACCATTATTATATATGACAGTTACTATGGCATTTGATTGGTAACCTAAAGCAACTTGTGCTGGTGAAAGTTCAATAGCAATCTCGCTTATTTCCTTTGCTTGAATACTAACAAGGCGCTGAATATTTATATCACCAAAGGTAGCTTCAATATATACATCACCAGAGTTAAGCAACGCCAGTAAACCTTCACTAGAAATTTCTGCTAACGTCTCATCACTACTTAACCATAAGACATCCTCATTTATTAAGTATGAAAGACCATCAGTTTTTATTACCCATAAATTGGATTGGTAATTAGTACCCTCAATCATATTATCAGGTTCTGGATCTATTCTAATTTCACTATTGATTATTGAATAGGTAACATCGATAGAAATAGAGCTTTCTTTACCTTGATAGCTGGCAGTGACTGATGCTTCGCCTTCCGATATAGCGGTTATTAAGCCAGTATTTGAAATAGATAAAATATCATTATTAGTCGATGAAAAAGTTACACCTGAAATAAGGCTTTCCAAGCTATCATCTGAGTTAATAGCTAGTACACTGAGTTGGGTTGTCTCTTGATAATCGAGTAATTGGGTATTAGTACTGATTTCAAGTTTACTTAGGGATACTTTATCACCACTACCACCACAACCGGTTAACAGTAGAACAAAAGAAAAGAAGAAAATATTTATTATTTTCATTATTTAAACTCCATTTTTTATTTTTATTTTAATGTCCATGTTTACGTGAACATCGATTCCATTTTCTTACACAGGGGTATATTGCTAACTTTTTTTCTGAATAAATCAATATGTAAATTAAGTGTTATCTCAGTCCATTTTGATAATAACCAGCAATCCCAATACAATCAGAGTTCTGACCATTTATAAGAGATTATTTAGGAATATATCAGGTTAAGAAAATATTAAAGCTACTTAGGTGTTTAGTTTTTTGGACAGGATTTTCAAAAGAGTTTCGAATATCACATGGGGGTATAGCAGATAATAACCCTGCATATTTTTGTAATAATAGGTTGAGTTGTTCTTTCATATGAATCCTTTCACATTAACTAAAAACTTAGCAAATTAAATACTAAGGTAATTCAGGAAGGAATATACACAAATATATATGGAATTGAAACATTTTTAGAAACTAAAGATTATTGCCTTTATTAAGTAATAGTTAATTCTGTATGATAAGAAATGCATAACACATTATGGACACGTTAAAGTAAATGGCGTGGATTATTCATTAGAAAATATATTGCAAAATATTTATCACTAAAGTCAGCAATGCGCACTTTCGAGACGTCTTAGTTAGAAACGATATTTTCAATTTTCAGTAAATAGCACAGGAAATAGACAGTAAATTCCTTAAACAGGCAAAGTTAATCAGTTCCGGTCGATGTTGAGGATATGAGCTGGAAGTTGGATAGTTGTGTAAGTAATTAGACCTAATTAGCTTCAAATACTCACAGAATATGGACAGGAGCACTTAATGAAATAGAAATGATATAGCTATTATAATGTTTTAACTTGCTGAATTTACTAAGGAAAGAATGGGGTGGCTAAAGGGACTTGAACCCTCGACAACCGGAATCACAATCCGGGGCTCTACCAACTGAGCTATAGCCACCACTGATATTACTTGAAGCGCCCAGTGATAAGGCGCGAAGAGTATATTGTATTTTTAAGCAGATTGACAAGGAAAATTTTTGCTTTTAAGCGTTTTATGCGCATCATTTTGCTTAACTGTATTTTTTGCTAATTATTAAGTTAATTTTAGATGCCGTTTTACTAATGTCTCCTCATACTGTATTTTTACCTTAGGTCTTAAAATTACTATCCAGCGGATAATTTGGCGGTATAAATGTCTCTAGACAAAATTTCTGAACAATTAAATAAGTTAACACCAGGTAATACTAAAAAATTACCGCCGATAGAATCATGGAACCCACCGTATTGTGGCGAAATTGATCTACAGGTCAAAGGTAATGGCGACTGGTTTTATGGCGGCACAATATTTAAACGGTTATCGTTAGTTAAACTTTTTGCTTCGGTTTTATTAAGAGAAGTCACAGGTGATCGCGACGAGTACTTTTTAGTGACCCCCGCTGAAAAAGTTAAGATTATTGTTGAAGACGCTCCTTTTGTATTAACACAATGGGCTTGGCAAGATGATAACAAATCAATAATGACGGTTAGTACCAATGTAGATGACGAATTCGTGCTTGATGAAACTCATCCGTTAACGATGAATGCTAACGGCGAATTATATGTATTAGTGCGTCGTAATTTATTGGCAAAAGTTCACCGTAATGTTTATTACCAATGGGCCGATTTAGCACAAGAAGAGGTTACAGAAAAAGGCATTGAATTAATTTTTTCAAGTGCTGACCACAAGTTTAGTTTAGGAAAAATTGATTAAATTTCTCACCTTTATAATTACTTATTGTTTATAAAGGTGAGACTTTTGCTTAAATTACCCGCGAGAAGCGCTGTTGGTTAACGTGCTGTTTCATATAAGCATCAAAACTCATACAAATATTACGAATCAACAAGCGTGCTTTCTGATCTACTTTAATAAAATCAGCCGTATTTTCAACCAAACCATCACTGATAAATGTTTTCAGTAGAGGTAAATCTTCAGCAAAATATTCTTCAAAATCAATGTCGTACTTTTTACTGATCTGTTGTTTATCAATATATAAATTACACATTAATTCACGAATAACTTCGCCACGGATCACGTCATCTGTTAATAAACTAACCCCTTTCACTTGCGCGTTTTTTCTAGTATCTATCGCTTTATAATAGGCTTGCAATTCTTTAATATTTTGACTGAAAGAAGTACCGATATTACTAATAGAAGAAACACCTAATCCTAATAAGTCACAACCACCCTTAGTGGTATAACCTTGGAAATTACGGTGCAGGGAGCCCTCTTTTTGTGCAATAGCAAGTTCGTCATTAGGTTTAGCAAAGTGATCCATACCAATGAAATCGTAGCCAAAGTCACAAAGCTTTTCGATGGCAAGTTTCATTAAGGCAAATTTTTCTTGCACGCTGGGTAACCATTCGTCACGTAATTTACGTTGGGCAGCAAATCGGTTTGGAATATGTGCATAGCTAAACAATGAAATACGGTCGACATCCATCTCATGAGCTTTGTTAAGCGTTTTTGTAAAGGTTTCTATCGTCTGGTGAGGCAAACCATAGATCAAGTCGATATTAATTGATTTGAAGCCCACTGCCTTTGCATGGGCAATAAAGTCGCTAATAAATTCGGTTGATTGCACACGATTAATTGTTTCTTGTACTTTTTTGTCAATGTCTTGTACGCCAATACTTAGACGATTAAAACCTAAATCAAAGAGGTGTTCAGCAAGGTTCATTTCAATTTCACGCGGATCAATTTCTATACTCATTTCTACATGTTCAGCAAAAGTGAATTTTTCTTTTAATAAAGAGACTAATTTTGTGATTTGGGTATGGGTTAAAAAGCTGGGTGTGCCGCCACCCCAATGGAGTTGTTTAACGGTGTAGTCAGTAAAAAATTCAGCTCGTGAACTAATTTCTTCCGCCAAAAATTCTAAATAGGTATCGGCTTTGTTACGGTGGCGGGTAATAACTTTATTACAGCCACAGTAGTAGCAAAGGCTATGGCAAAAGGGAATATGTACATACAAGGACAATTCACGGTTGGGTGAATCTTTCACTGCTTGAATGAAATCTTGTTGAGAAAATTCATTATGAAATTCTAATGCCGTTGGATAAGAGGTATATCTAGGTCCACTGGTATTATATTTAGACAGTAATTTAGGGTCAAAAAATTGATTTGCTTGCATGGTTGGTTACCGAGTTAGCCATTACTTATATACGCGTTATCAATCAAAATATAGGTTGAATGGTAACGGGTATATGCTAAGTAACAGTTTAACAATGCAAACATTAACGATATTGATCGAGCGCAATAAAGCGTTATTAACTTGGGAAAAAAATTAACTTGCTAGGGCACTCATACGTTCTTGGGCATATTGATGCAAAGAGGTAACGTCAATTTTTATCTGTGCGGATAAATCGCTCTCTGCTTTCATACGTTCAAAATCAAGTTTCATACGCTCATTTTTGGCAAGTTTCTTTCTTGCATCAAGAATAGGCATATGTTTAATTTTATCATAAAGTTCAAAGACTGCAGGAAACTCTGCTGACAAACCACTACTCAACTTTAAAGAATCGAGCAATACACTCAATCGCCAACAACCCTCAGCGATATCACATTGCTCTTCTTTCATTGCGTGGGCAATAATCACGACACTACTAAGGATCTTACTATCGTGCTTTGCTAAGGCAATTTTTTTATCTTGCTCCGCTTGTTTTATTTTAGCCGTTTGCGCCTTTAGCTGGCTTAATAATTTCACCGCATAAAAAACAAGCGCAGCAATAATAATTACTCCGCCAACTACTACATAAATCCAAGGGGTTGAAAACATGATAAAGCCTTATTCGAACTTTGACAGGTCGCTGTTGTCAAATTTATCCCAAAGATCATCACCAGATTTTGCTTTGTTTGCCGTTTCAGGTGATTCGTCGTCGTCTTCATCTTCTATGCCGAGTATTTCACGTAGTTGTTGATGACGTTCCATTTTTTCATTGAAATAATCAACATCTTCGTTACTTAGCGAAATATCTTCATCTTGCTGGGCAAGGATACTTTGCAAGCGGCTATCTTCTTCAATAGCGAAGAGCTCTTGTTGCAATGAGGTATCAACTTCAACAACACGAATAGCAGCAATTGGAGAGTTATCTGCTTTTACTTTGTTTTTGGCTTTAAAAGGTTGTACCGCCGCTGTTACCGGTCCGCCAAGATCTATTGGTTTTTTACTACCAATACGCGGATCTTTCTTTTCTGAAGGTAAGTGAGATTCTTTACCTGCATCAAAAGCTTCTTTTTGTCGGTTGCCGGCTTGCTTTCCTGTTTTCTTCTTTGGTTTTCTATCAACAGGAACTAGGGCTTTTTTCTTATCATCTTTTACTGCGCCGATAGGACCATTGCCTTGCTTTCTAGATTTTTTGGTACGAGACATAAAATAATTTCGTTTTTAAATTCAATGGTTCTATTTTACGTTATATTGTAGGAAACAGCGATAGTGTTTTTCATGATTAATTTTCTGGCATAAAAAAACGATGAACAAGTCATCGTTTTCATCAAACTTTAAGTGGTTATCCTAACCTATTAGCAATTCCGTTTATAAGCTTTAACGTATTATTATTTTTTATGTTGCGTTAAATACTCGGTTCTTTTTTTATCGGTCATCCTGACACTTTATTGGGTTGTCCTTATCGGTCTATTGACCTAAATATTAACAATCATCCTGATATTAACTTAATCATCCGTATTCTTTTAAAGTAACCTCTCATAAGAGAAGGTTAAGGCTTTCCATGCAATTCAATCCATATTGTTATTTGGCTACAAAGTAGCTGGACAATACTTTACCTTAGTTTATAAATGTCGCAAGTTATAAATATACATTTATTTACAATTTACGGGGCGCAAAAGGTTAACCTGTTGTTTTTAATGTCTATTTATTCGATTAAAAGTTAATGAATGGTAAAAATATGCTTTCTCTATGGTTAATGTCTTACATGAATAATCACAAATGGAGTACATTGTTACGCTCGCTTTATATACGAAATCCTTCGTTTTATGTACTAATGTCCTATTTTGTCTAATTTATGCGAGAAATTTGTTGTGAGTTTAGGTAATACCGTGTTCGCAATAAACTAAGCTAAATAGAAATAATAGCTTAGTTTTATTTATTGGATATTGTTTGACCATTAACGAGGGGCAAATAGTTTTATTCGTGTAACCAGGCCGCGTGTTTTGGTGCAACTTTAGTAACAGCCCACTCTTCAATCATTAAAGGAGCAACCCTTTTTAATTCTTTCATTTGTTCAACTGTACCGGTATTCGCTGCTAATTCTAAGCGGTGACCACTCGGGTCAAAGAAATAAATTGATTTAAATACACCATGATGAACTGGGCCTAATACATCAACACCTTTACTTTGTAACTCTTCTTTTGCGGCGACAAGTGCATCAACATCTTCAACTTCTAATGCGATGTGCTGTACCCATGTTGGTGTGTTTTCATCTCGGCCCATGGTTGGAGAATTAGGAATTTCAAAAAAGGCTAAAACATTACCCATGCCCGCATCTAGAAATATGTGCATATAAGGGTCTGGTGCCTTAGTCGACGGTACCTCATTTTCAGCAATGGCTACCGTTAGCTCCATGTTCAAATGTTCTTTGTACCAATCAACAGTAACTTTTGCATCAGTACAACGATAAGCGACGTGGTGAATTCGTTTCATTTTGATCATTTTAAACCCTTTATATTCTAGTTTTGAAAGCAATAAGGTTATTTTTGCACAAAGTAACTTTTGTTACTAGTTTGTGGGTTTTTAATTACACTAGCGTTTGACTTTTTTGTGGCAAAAAATTTACAGTTAATTTTTACAGCGCCATTTTTTGCTAAGCGTGCTGTCCACTTCTGTAATAGCGATGGCGGCCAGTGGTGAATCAATAAAAACAATGTGACCGGTCATTAATTGATCATCACGAAAATAGTGGCAGGTTAGCTCAGTATTTTCGGGTAAATGATCAGCCAGTTGCTGCAACGATTTTTCAGTGGCTTTTATATTATTTACGGCAAGTAAAATATCGTTAACTGCCAAGCCAGCTTCAGCTGCAGGAGAGTTTTCAATAACCTGAGTAATCTTCACGCCTGAAGGTAACGCGCTATATTGTGCACCGATATAAGGAGAATAGGCGTTATTGTCAGTAGTCTCTAAGCTATTAAGTTTCTGAAACTTTTGAGCCGTAAAGGCAATACCTACTTGCTTAAGTAACGGTGCTAACTCAATACGTTGAGCATTGTTAAGTAAGGCTTGAAAAGCCACTGTAATATCGTCATTGCAGAGAATATTGGCAATGTTTATAAAGTCTTCCTCACGGGTACCAATATTTGTTCTACCAAAATGTATCCATAATTCGCGCATTAAGGTGTCTAAGCTGTAGACACCTGCTGACTTTTCTCTAATGGTTAAATCTAGCCAAAGTGCAATTAAAGCGCCTTTAGTGTAATAGCTAACAATATTATTTACGCCATCTGGACCTTGTTGATAAAACTTGGTCCAAGTATCAAAACTAGAGTCGCTGATACTTTGTTTTAATTCCCCTTGGCCCCGGTATACTCGAGTAGCTGTCTTAGATAATTGCAGTAAATAGTCTTCAAAACTGATCAATCCGCTGCGAAACAATGAAAAATCATCATAATAAGAAGTGATACCTTCATAGGCCCACAATTGTCTCGTGTGCACTTCGTGCTGTAAGTTGTAGGGAATAAACTCTTCCGGTTTAATGCGGCATACATTCCAAGCGTGAAAGTATTCGTGTGAACATAAGCTGAGAAAAGTTTGATAATTTTCAGAAGTTTCATCAGGTTTATTAGGGTTGGGTAAATCAAAGCGGCTGGCTTGTAAAATTGTCGAGTTTTTATGTTCAAGCCCACCAAAACCGCTGCCTAACAAATGGGTAATAAACCAGTACTCTTTAAAAGGGACCTCGCCAAATAAGTTAATATGATGCTGGCAAAGCTTAGCTATATCTCGTTTTAGGCGCTCCCGATCACCAAAATGTTGGCTAGTAAAGACTAAGTGATGGGTAACACCTTCGACAACAAATTCAAAAGCATCAAAGTGACCAATGGCAACAGGGCAATCGATAAGTTCTTGATAGTCTTTAGCAATATAATCACCTAACTGATATTTATCAGTGCCTTTAGCGCGAGTTAAGCCCGTGGCAACTCGCCAACTATTTAACTGTGGCGACGATTCAGTTGTTAATTCTTGTGGTAATGCAATCGTTAACTGACAGCGTTCTTCTGGCAATTCTTGCACTTGTAAAAAAGTTGAGCTGCCATTAAAAAAGCCACGTTCACTGTCTAAGTAAGCGGTGCGTACCGATAAATCAAAAGCGAATACTTGATAACATATTGAAGTATTGACACTTGTTGCGGTAAATTTCCAAGTTTGTTTGTCGGTTTTATTCAGCGCAATTGTCTCAGTATTTTGAGCTGCTGTTGGGTCACTATTATAAGCGCTAATTTCAGTAATATTTTTTGCGAAGTCACGGATCATATAGCTACCCGGTAACCAAGCGGGTAGCGATAAATGGTAAGTTTTATCCACTTGTGTGGCAAAAGAAAGCGTAACCAAAAATAAATGGCTGTTTAGATTTTTAGGCGTTATTTGGTAGCGGATCATCGGAAAACACAACTAATTAAGACAAAAGGTTATGGCTTAATGTAGCAGAAATAGTGAATGAAAACAGTAAAGCACCCAGCGTATTGGGGGCTTTACTCGTTATGTTTACCTTATAAATTAACCGCTAAAGTAAAATAACTGTTTTGCCCTGATTCAAACAGACACGTTGCTCGGCATGCATTCTAACCGCATGAGACAATGCTGTTGCTTCAATGTCGTGACCACTATGAACCATCTGCTCTATCGTCAGGCTATGGTTAATGGCTTTTACTTCTTGCACAATAATAGGTCCTTCATCTAAGTCACTAGTGATATAGTGGGCGGTTGCGCCAATCACTTTCACACCACGTTGGTGGGCTTGATGGTAAGGTTTTGCGCCTTTAAAGCTCGGTAAAAAAGAATGATGAATATTAATCGCTCGACCTTGCCATTGTTGACAAAAATCATCAGACAAAATTTGCATATAACGCGCAAGCACTAATAAGTCTGTTTTGTAGTTTATTAATAAGGCTTGTAGTTCACTTTCTTGTTGCGCTTTTGTCGAAGAAGAAATAGGTAAGTGATGAAAAGGAATTTTATGCCAATCAACTAAAGCTTGGCAGTCCTGATGGTTTGAAACCACAGCAGCAACATTAATAGGTAAAACACCGGCTTTCACTTTGGTTAATAACGACACCAAACAATGATCGTCTTTAGATACCGCGATAACGACATTTGGAAAATCATCACGTTCTCTTAATTGAAAGTTCATTGCAAGCGGTTGGGCTAATTCGGCTATGGCTTGACGGAATTGTGCAATTGAAACGGTTAAATTTCTGTCATCAAATGCGATACGCGAGAAAAAAATCGAGGTATACGGGTCGCTGTACTGTGAGGTTTCAGTAATAAAAGCGCCGTGTTGATAAAGGCTCTGAGAAACTTTTGCTAATACTCCTGAAGTATCAGGGCATTGCCAAGTTAAAATATAGTGATTAATGGGTTTCATACCTGACTCCAAAAAATAATGAATGTGGAGTCAGTGTGACAGGTTTTTAATCAAGCAATTAGTTTATTGCGCTATAAGCTAAAATTTTTATTGAGTATGAGTAGCTTGCGATATTATTGACCGCTATTTTTTTTCATCATTTACTTGATGCACTTTATGATAATTCTTGATAAAAAGTGCTTCAACTTTTTCACGTGCCCATGGCGTTTTACGTAAAAATTTTAAGGTTGAATTGATACTAGGATCTTCAGTGAAGCATTTAATTTTTATTTGTTGACTAAGCGCCGGGTAACCAAAATATTCAACAAGTTCGGTAACAAGTGCTTTTAAGGTAATGCCGTGTAATGGGTTGAAAGGTTGATTGTTCATAAGAGTAATTAGCGATACTATCAATAAAAATATAGCGTTATTTTATCAGATTAATTTTGAAGTTGCTTTCAAAAGATTAAATGCAACGGGAAGTTGGATCTAGATATTTCCAGTGCTATGGTAATGCCATGAAGTTAGCTAATAAAGTAAGGAAGATCATCAGTGATTAAATTAAAATTTTCCCATAAAATTATTATGGTGACTACGGTATTATTACTAATAGCCTTGTCGGTATCTACATCAATTAATTATATATTCTTAAAAGATCACACCCAAAAAAATCTTAACAATGCCATCGATGAAATAGGCCGTTCGGTTTCTGGAAATATTGCGAACTGGTTAACGAATCGTCTACAAATAATCGATGCAGTGGCGCTTAATATTACTGACATTAATAGTCATGAAGAAATTTTTCATGCGGTTCAGCAAGCAGTAAAAGCCGGGAAGATGAAAAATACCTTTGTTGGACTAGCCAGTACCGGCGAATTTATTCTTGATGATTTAACGATACAACTCCCAGAAGGTTTTGATATTCGTCAGCGCCCTTGGTATTTGCTTGCAAAAGAAGGACGTAAGTCTTCTTTTACTGAAACTTATATAGATGCCACGACGGATCAAAAAGTATTGACTGCTGTAGCGCCTATTTTGAAAAATGGACAATTTGTTGGTGCAGCAGGAGGTGATATTTTTCTAGATGAGATTTCATCGATTCTAAATGAAATTGATTTTCTTGATTTAGGCTATGCCTATTTAATGACTTCAAAAGGGAAGATTCTCAGTCATCCTGATGTGAAATATGTCGATAAAGAGGTGAGTGAATTATTAGGTCAAACACCACCATTTTCGAGTGACTTAAATGAGATTAATAATAACACCATAGTTTCATTTATCCCCATTAAAGGCATTGACTCGGTTAATTGGTATGTAGGTGTCGTTCTTGACAGCGAAAAAGCTTACCAACCCATGGTGAACTCGAGAAATATTGCCATTATTGTGGTTATAGCTAGCTTACTTGCAACGATTATTCTTATGCATTTATTGTTTAGCTATTTAATGAAACCTATTCATACCTTAAACCTTGCCATAAAAGGTATTTCTCGTGGCGACGGTGATTTAACCCAACGTTTATCGGTTGAGAGCCACGATGAGTTTGGTGAACTATCAGAAAATTTTAATGATTTTATAGAAACTATGCATCATTCGATGCGACGAGTTAAAGAGTCAGCGGCAAATTTACAACAGCAGATTGGCCAAGTTCGACAAAGTTCACAAGTCGGTATTGATATGGCCGATCAACAGCTTAATCGTGGTGAAAGTGTATCGACAGCGGTAACCGAGTTAAATAACTCTTCACAAGAAATTTCGACTAACGCACTAACTGCTTCTAACTTAACATCAGGCATGCAAGCGCAGTCAAATGAAGGGCTGGTGGCACTCAATGAAAATATTCAGTCAATTGAACATTTGTCGAAAATAATGACACAGTCAAGCGGCGAAATCGAAAAATTAAGCAGTGAAACTAAAAATATAGTCAGCATTTTAGATGTTATCAAAGGGGTTAGTTCACAAACTAATTTACTCGCGTTAAATGCCGCTATTGAAGCGGCACGAGCAGGGGAGCAGGGTCGAGGTTTTGCTGTGGTAGCTGATGAAGTTAGACAGTTAGCACAACGCACTCAAGAAGCGGCACTTGAAATCGAAACCATGATTGATAACTTAGAAACAGGCACCGACGCGGTGGTTATTTCTATGGACGAAAGTCAAAAAAATAGTACCAGTAGTGTGCAAAAAGCCAAAGTAGCCGACGAAAAAATGCAATTAATTATTCATATGTTACAACAGGTTGATAATGAAAATCATGCAGTAACTGAAGCTACTCAACAACAAGTTAATGTGATCAGATCAATTGATGAAGATATATTAAATTTGATGGATTTAAATCAGCAAGGCGTACAAAATTTACAGCAAACGCAGCAAGCTTGTGACAGTTTACAACAAGAATTCACCGGTTTAAATGATATAGTGGGTAAGTTTAAAGTCTAACGAGTAAGTGTAAAAAAAAGCTAGATAATGTGAGTTATCTAGCTTTTTTTATTGTATCGCCAACAATAAGTGTTGTGTGCTGGCTAATAATAAAGTTTAACCAAAGTAAGCGGCTAAATCTTCACTACCACCAATGTTTTTACCATCAATAAATACTTGTGGTACGGTATCTGAGTTAGTAATAGCACGGAACATTGAAGTATTTACGTCGCTACCAACGATCAATTCTTCAAACTTTAAACCTTGGCTTGTTAATAATGCTTTAGCCTTTTTACAAAATGGACAATCGGGCTTACTAAAAATTGTAATTTCTTGAGACTGTACAGCTTCAGGATTAATGTAATTGAGCATGGTATCGGCGTCAGATACTTCAAATGGGTCGCCAGGTAAATCAGGTTCAATGAACATTTTTTCTATAACGCCATTTTTTACTAGCATTGAATAGCGCCAGCTACGCTTACCAAAACCAATTTCTTTTTTATCAACTAATAAACCCATCGCTTGAGTAAAGTCACCATTGCCATCAGGAATGAAACTAATGTTGGCTGCGTCTTTGTCTTGTGCCCAAGCATTCATTACAAAGGTATCGTTAACAGAAATACAAACAATTTCATCAACACCATTAGCGTTAAATTTTTTCGCTAGTTCATTGTATCTTGGTAAATGTGAAGACGAACAAGTTGGTGTAAATGCACCTGGTAATGAAAAAACAATGACGGTTTTATTCGCAAAAATTTCATCACTGTTTCGACTTGCCCAACCATCGGCAGTAATAATAGGAAAAGTAGTGTTTGGAACTTGCTGTGTTTCTTTATTGGTAAACATAGTCACTCGCTTTGATTGATTTGAATCGATTAATTAGCATTAGTATGGGTGAATAATTTGATTTAATAAAGTGATAAAAACAATTCACTATGATTGATTAAAGCGATTAATAATAAAAAAATCAATCTAGATTGATGATTAAAGAATCACTGACTTATGACAATAACCAACGTTTAATTTCTTCGGTCATTATATCAAGTTGTAAATAAAGGTGGCTAGCAGATGCCTTTATATCTTTACTATTGCCAGCCCTGGCTTGCTGGCTAACCTCATTGAGCGTTTTAGCTATTTCAGGATGAGAAAAATACCGTGTACTGCCTTTTAGTTTGTGAGCAAGTGCTTGTATATATTTATGATCAAAATTCTCGGTGGCGCTTAACCATTGCTTTTTTTCTTTTTGCCATGAGGCGATAAAAAGTCGACCAACATTTTTACTCAGTTCAATGTCGTGCTCATTATTTTTAAGCAGCATGTCTAAATCAAAAAGGCTGAAATTTTGTTTGGTTAAGTCGTTTTTCTGCTGTTTCTTTAATAACTGTCGATAAGCATTGTTGAGCTTGTTGGTTATTTCTTCCTGTGGGCAAGGTTTAGCCATATAGTCATTAAAACCAGCAGCAATACACCTTTCTGCTGCGCCACTTAAAGCATCTGCGGTTACAGCAATTAACCAAAGCGGTTGGCTTTGCTCGCTTGCTGTTAGCGTTTGAGCGAGTTCAAAACCATCAACATTTGGCATATGACAATCAGATATAATAATGTCATAAGCCTGTTTTTCATGTAAATCTAAAGCTTCTTGGCCGTCGTAAGCAATATCGGCTTTAATATTTAGACGCGCAAGTTGCGCACAGAGCACTTTAACGTTTACTAGGTTATCTTCGGCAATAAGAATACGTAGATCTTGAAAACGGTTATCGTCAGCGGCATTAATTAAACGCGTATTACTGCGACGATTATCGGTGGAACTTTCTAAAGTTGACTGCTTTAGCTTTAAGCTAAAATGGAAAGAACTCCCTTGGTTTAGCGTTGAATCAATCTTAATTTCGCTGCCCATCGCTGATATTATTTCTTGGCAAATACTTAACCCTAAACCTGTACCACCATATTTTCGCGTAATGTCGTCATCGGCTTGAATAAATGGCGTAAATAAGAACGTTTGTTTTTCCTCCGCTATGCCCATGCCGGTGTCTTTTACATCAAAATAAAGTGTGTCGTAGGTATTTTTATTGATAACCTCACTGCTAACAACCGTAACAATTAAATCGATTTGTCCTTTATCGGTGAACTTAATCGCGTTACTAAGCAAATTATTAAGCACTTGTGTGAAGCGTGTCGGGTCGGTTAAATAGCAGTGACTTATTTTATTGTCTATTTGAAAGTTAATATCTAATGGTTTGTGGTGTTCAATGTGATTGAAGCCACTAATAATATTTTTACAAAGTAAGTTAAAATTCACTGGCACCGACTCTAAAGTCAGTTTGCCGGCGTCCATCTTTGAAAAGTCGAGCACATCATTGAGTAAAGCGAGTAAGTTAGTTGCCGAGCCTTGTAATGTTTCAAGTAAATCATTTTGTTCTTTATTTAAAGGTGTGAAAGCAAGGGCTTCTGCCATACCTAATACACCGTTCATTGGCGTTCTAATTTCATGACTCATCCGGGCAAGAAAAGTAATTTTCGCTTGAGCTGATTTCTCAGCTTCTATTTTTGCAGACTCAGCAATTGATAATGCATATTCAATTTTTAGTTGGGCAAGCTTTCTGACCCTAAGCTGTCGATAATAAATCCAAAAAATAATCAGCCCAAAAAGCATAATAGCGACAAACAAATAACTGACATTTCGATAGGCATTAGCAATTTGTTTATCGGCATTATTTTCATGGAAAGCCGTTTGACTCCACTTTGCATAAAGTCTTTCGTAATCTGTGGCAGAAACACTTTTAATGGTGCGATTAAGTAAGCTAATAACAATATCGTTACCGTGGGGACTCGCGAAAAAAAACTGAGCATTATCATTAAAGTTTATTAATGGTTGGCTGGTGAGATTAGAGAGTTGATTTTCTTTAACCAAGTAAGAAGAAATGAGAGAGCCACCAATAAAGACATCAGATTCACCCAAGGATACTGAAGTAATGGCCGCATTGATCGAGTCAAAATAATTAAGGTGCGCAAAAGGAAGTTTTTCTATTAATAATTGGGTGGCATTAAAGTTATTAACCACAGCAACTTTTTTGTCACCTATGCCACTTAAGCCATCTATTATCGTGTCATTATGGCGATAAACCATACTATAACTGGCTTGCAAATAGGGCTCAGAAAAAATAAGCTTTTTCTCTCGGTCTTTATTACGCTCAACCAACGGCAACACATTAATTTTTTGCTGTGCTAAAGACGAAAAAATTTGCTCTATATTATTTACATAAACAGGTTTATAGATAATACCGGTACGCTCAGTTGAAAGCGTAAATAAATCAATGGTGAAGCCTCGCTCGGTAATGTGATTAAAGTTTTTAGTAATAATGTAGGGCGGAAAACCTCCAGACACCACGGGAAAGGAAAGTTGATTATGGTCAATAATAAAATCTTTTTCAGCAACAGATAAATTTGTAAAATAGCTGCCAAAAGTTAACGAGATATTTCCTTCATTTAAGGTAATATATTTGTTATTCCACAACTCGGCTTGTTGTCGACTCACTGAGCGGATGCCGTCGTTAATTTTATGCATCAAGCTTCTATTGTTTTTATTCACGGCAAAGCGAAAGTAAGCTTCTGGTGCTTCATCTTCAGTAATATGAAAATCACCACTGAGCTTATATTCGTTTAACTTTTCATTAAGTAACCAGGGTTTTGTTGCATATAAGGCATCATACTTTTGATAATCGCCAAGCAGCTTATCAATATCTTGATAATAATAGTGTTCAATATGACGACTAAGAAAATTTAAAGTTGACTGATCGTCAGAGTAGATACCTATTTGCAGGCCGTTACTTTTATTACTTTGAATGCGACGAAACACTTTTTGTTTGAATTTAGCATAGGGAATACTAAAAAATACGCCTGTTTGATTTTGCTGGTAACGAGTAACGGCGACTACATCAATACTTTTATTAGCAAGCGATTGATAAGCCTTTTCTGTTGGCATGTAGCTAAACGATACTTCACGTTGATTATCTATTGCCCAAATTTGCCAATATTCTTTAAGAAAGTTAACCAGCAGTTGAAACTTCTCTCCAGAAGCTGCATTGATTGACGATCTATCAGGTAAAGCTATTCGAAGGGGCGCTTTACTGTTGGATAGTTGCTCTGCATAGACACTAAAAGTGACTAACAAAATACTGCACAATAATGTGCGTTTAAGCCAAGTAGACAAGTGCCATAACATACTCTTTATATCGCTTATAATGTCATCATCCATGGTTTAAAAATTAGGTTTGTATTTACGTTTATCTATAAAGGCAGAAGTGAAATATTAATAAATACACTCTATGCTATAAGTAGCAAACCAGCAAATTTTAATAAATAAGTGATTGATTTAATATAATGAAAATCAGATGTTTTTTAGCTAATACGACCTACTGCTACCTGGGGACTTATTAAATAAACCTTAGTGGCCAACAAGTAAAGCAACTAAAAAGATCAGTATCACAGCGCAATAAATTTGCTTGCTACAGTAACAGCATGATAAATTACCCCTAAAGTTGTATATACAATTAAAAGGTTGAAGATGTCTAACTCTTACACGTTAATAAAAGGTCGAATTCCATTGCTTATCAGCATGCCGCATAACGGTGAGGCTTTACCTGAATATATTGCCAATAAAATGACTGAACAAGGCAGAAAAGTGGCTGATACTGATTGGCATAAAGACAAGCTTTACGCCTTTGCTCAAGCGCTGGGTGCATATATTATTATGCCCAAATATAGCCGCTATGTCATTGACCTAAATCGAGATCCAGCAGGTGTTGATTTATACCCTGGTGCCAATAGTACTGAATTGTGTCCGACGACCTCATTTGACCTTGCGCCACTTTACCTTGAAGGGCAAGCTCCAGAAAAAGATGAAATATTACATCGGGTAACCACGTATTGGCAGCCTTATCATCAAGCATTAAAAACCACTCTAGCTGACATGAAAAATGAATTTGGTAAAGCCGTTTTACTAGAGGCTCATTCTATTTTGTCGACCGTGCCGAGATTTTTTGAAGGCCAATTACCGGATTTTAATTTTGGTACAGCTGATGGTAAAAGCTGCGCGCCTGAATTAATCACCGCACTACAAAAACTTGATTACTCACCTTATAGCATGATCACTAACGGGCGGTTTAAAGGCGGCTTTATTACCCGCGAGTATGGTCAACCGCAAAAAAATATTCATGCGGTGCAGTTAGAGCTTTCACAACGTACTTACATGAGTGAACCCAGTCCAGAATACAATGAAGCGTTGGCAAGTGAGGTTATTCCTAAGCTTAAACAGTTAATAGAAACCTTGATTAAGTTTTCACAACAAAAAGCCTAGTGTCGGTGTGCTCGTGTGAATGAGTTGCGGTAACGGTTTTATTCAGCCGTAGTCATTAGTCAGTAGTGAATAGGCAAACGCAGTAAATGTAGATTGGGTTTTACAACAAAAATTAGCAAAGGTGTTTTCGATGAAGTTATTTGCAGAACGTATTTTATTAAGCAGCGGTTGGCATACGCAGCAAACATTAACCATAGAAAATGGTGTGATCACCGCAATAGCATCAGGCCATATTGACGGCGCTGAGCGAGTAGGGGTTGTTATTCCTGGTATGGTTAATTGCCACTCCCATGCTTTTCAACGTGCCTTTGCGGGTTTCAGTGAACAAGGTAGTGAAGGGCAAGACAGTTTTTGGACATGGCGCAGCATCATGTACAAGTTTATCGATCAACTGACGGTAAACGATGCCGAAATAATTGCCCGACAGCTTTATATTGAAATGCTTAAAATGGGTTATACCCGTGTTGCAGAATTTCATTATTTACATCATGAAATTAATGGTGAAAACCATGATGAACTTGCTGCCATGGCAAAAGCCATTTTTAAGGCCAGTCAGGAATCGGGAATTGGTTTAACATTATTACCGGTACTTTATCGTTTCAGCGGCTTTGGTCCTTTACCGGCAAATGACGGCCAAAAGCGCTTTATTAATTCAGTAGAACAATTCAATCAACTGGTCAGTGACTGCTTTACCTTAAGTACTCATTATCAAAATACTAATGTTGGCATTGCGCCTCACTCATTAAGAGCGGTTGACAAAACGTCGTTAGAGCAAGCGGTAAAACATGTCCGTAGTTTAGATAATAAAGCGCCAGTGCATATTCATATCGCTGAGCAGCAAAAAGAAGTCAATGATTGTTTAGCGCATTATGGTCAACGTCCGGTGGAATGGTTATTAAATAATGTCACATTAGACCCACAATGGTGTTTAATTCATGCGACACATATCAATGAACAAGAACGCCAAGGAATTATTGCCAGTAAAGCGGTTGCAGGGATTTGCCCAACCACTGAAGCAAATCTAGGTGACGGTATTTTCCCCACCAGTGAATTTTTAGCAGAAAATGGCACCTTAGCCATTGGCTCTGACAGTCATATTTCAGTGAATCCTATCGAAGAGTTACGCTGGTTAGAATACGCACAACGCTTAATTAAGCAACAACGTGCTATTTTAGCAACAGAAAATCAACCTTCAGTGGGTCGTAATTTGTGGCAACAAGCAGCCTTAGGCGGCGCTCAAAGTACAAATAGCAATACCGGTGAGTTAGCGATAGGTAAACAAGCCGATTTACTGGTACTTAATGCCAAAAAAGTGGCTTTGTTTGCTCACCACGACCAACACTTATTAGACAGTATGATTTTTGCAAGTCAGCATAATATGATTAACGACGTTATGGTCAATGGCCACTGGGTGATTAACGTCGGTGTTCATCGCCTAGAGCAAGAGTCCGAACAAGCATTCTCTAAGTTATTGGCCAGTCTTTCTGCTTAGCATTAAACGGTTATCGCGCATCTAAGTTGTAGATCTGCGCGATAACAGCTTTATATCTTTTATAGGTTATTAATATTTAAATTTGCCTATAACAACGAACTATACTGAGCAATTGTTTTACAAACTTTCGCTTGGTTTTCTCGGTGCAAATGTGGGGATTGTTGTTTGGCATTACAAAAATCAGTAAAAAAAGCTTTTACCGACTTTCTATCGCTGGTTATATCTTTTAAAAATTGTTGTTCTTCAAGACTAAAATTGACAAGCTGACTCTTTAAGTCGGTATAAATTTTATCGGCCTTCAACCTTACTTTGGTATCTGTAGCTTCTGAAAAGGCATTAGAAATGACGTTTTTCTGTTCTGAAAACCACTCGTCTACTTCTGGTTGAGGATAAAAGTGTAAAAATAATGCCGCTGCGACGATTAAGATCAATAAATTTTTCATAATTCTTTATATAATTGAATGATTATATAAGAATAATCAATTTTCGGCTTATTCACTAATATTAATTGTTTTATAACGTATTTTTAGATAAATATCGTTATAATCTTGAGGCTCTCGTATATCAAGGATTTATCGTGAAATCAGAAGACAAGATCAAAAAAGCGCAGCTACAAATTCCCGTTAAAAATATTAAAATACATCAACCCAATCAGGTAGAAACCTACCAGCCTCGTGATCAAATCTATGTGCGCAAAGTAAGTGGTATTTTCCAATTACTTAGGCAGCGGATGAACTTTTTTTTCTTAGCACTTTTTGCAGTACTGCCTTGGTTGCGATATAACGATCATCAAGCCATTTTATTTGATATTGCAGAACAACGCTTCACGCTCTTTGGGCTAACTTTGTGGCCACAAGATTTAACCTTACTCGCTTGGCTCTGTATTCTTAGTGCTTTTTTACTGTTTTTTGTTACCACCTTTTTAGGGCGTGTTTGGTGTGGATATTTATGCCCACAAACTGTCTGGACCTTTATTTTTATCTGGTTTGAAGAAAAAATTGAAGGGACCGCTAATCAGCGTAAAAAACTGGACAGCCGCGAACTTGATTTTGACAAATTCTGGCGTAAAGCCTTAAAACATACTTGTTGGTTATTTTTCTCGATACTAACGGCACTAACGTTTGTCGGTTATTTTGCACCGGTTGATGAAGTGTTTATTGACTTTTTTACTTTTCAGGCCTCGTTTGCTTTAGCGGCGACTGTTTGGTTCTTTGCTTTTTGTACTTATGGTAATGCTGGCTGGATGCGTGAAATTATGTGTCTACATATGTGTCCTTATGCACGTTTCCAATCAGCGATGTTTGATAAAGATACCTTAACGGTTTCATATGACTTTAATCGCGGAGAAAGTCGTGGTGCACGCTCTCGTAAAATAGCACATGAATCATTAGAATTAGGTGACTGTATTGACTGTAACCTTTGTGTGCAGGTCTGTCCAACCGGTATAGATATTCGTAACGGCTTACAATATGAATGTATAAACTGTGGTGCATGTGTTGACGCATGTGACGGGGTTATGGACAAAATGAATTACCCGAAAGGGCTAATACGTTACACCACCGAGCATGAATTACAAGGTAAGAAAGTTCATTTTATTCGTTCAAAATTAGTAGGTTATGCCATCGTTCTGTTGGTAATGTGTAGCTTGTTAGTTTTAGAGATTGTTAATCGCGCTCCAGTCACTATGGACATTATTCGCGATAGAAATGAACTGGCCAAAGAAAAATTTAACGGTGATATAGAAAATGTGTACACCTTAAAAATCTTAAATAAATCGCAAACTGATAACGTTTATCGCTTGTCTGTTAAGGGTATTGAAAACACTAAGTGGCATGGCGAGCAAGAAGTTATGGTAAAAGCTGCCGCTGTGTATACGTTACCAATGAGTCTGTCCGTAGACCCCTATGAATTAAAAGGTTATATGACCGATATTTCATTTGTTATTGAGTTGGTTTCAGAGGAAGATGATGTTTCTCTTGAACATGAAAGTAGGTTTTTTAATAAACGCTAATGTCTGTATTTGATTTTACTACCCTATCACCCGACTTGATCTTAGATGGCCTAGAAAGTACAGGCCTCTTTGTTGACAGTGGCTTGCTGGCTTTAAATAGTTATGAAAACCGTGTTTATCAATTTCATGACGAAGATAAGAAAAAATACGTCACCAAGTTTTATCGACCGCAACGCTGGACCGAAGCTGAACTTAGAGAAGAGCATAGCTTTTCTTTTGAGTTAGCAAAACATGAATTACCCTTAGTTGCGCCGTTAAAAATTGGTGGTGAATCGCTTTTTTCTCATCAAGGTTTTCATTTTGCTATCTACCCTTGTCGGGGCGGACGTATTTTCGAAGTAGACAATTTAGATCAGCTTGAATGGATGGGGCGATTTTTAGGGCGTATTCATGCCGTCGCGGCGACAAAACCTTTTAAACATCGCCCGACCTATAACAAGCAAGAAATGCTTTTTCAGGCCACCGATATTATAAAAGACTCTGGTTTTGTGCCACACTACCTAAGCAAAGCTTTCTTTACTATTTTAGAACAAGTGGTTGATATTGCTGCGCAGCAATATCAACCCAGCCATGAAATACGTTTACACGGTGATTGCCATGCTGGTAATATTTTATGGACAGATAAAGGTCCACATTTTGTCGATTTAGATGATTGTCGCATGGGACCTGCTATTCAAGACCTATGGATGATGCTTTCAGGTGATCGCCAACAACGGTTATTACAACTTGATACTATGCTTTCGGGATACGAAGAATTTTATTCATTTGAACCCAAGCAACTTATTTTGATAGAATCATTACGTACCATGCGTGTTGTTAATTATATGGCTTGGTTATGTAAGCGTTGGCAAGACCCAGCGTTCCCGCATAACTTCCCATGGTTTAATACCGATAAGTATTGGGAACAGCAAATTTTAATGTTGAAAGAGCAAGTGTCTGCCCTTCAACAGCCACCATTAAGTTTATTACCTGCATAATTATTTATAGCGCAGGGCTATTGTTTGAGGAAAAACGTTAAATGAAAAAATTAGTGAGTTTATTTGTGATGTTATTATTGCCATTAATGGCATCAGCAGCAAATTATCAAGAAGGTACGCATTACACGATCGTGAGCGAACAGGCCACCAAAAAGCCTGAAGTACGTGAATTCTTTTCATTTTACTGTCCACATTGTTTCAAATTTTCACCTTTCATGACTAGCGTTAAAAAGCAGTTACCAGCAGGGGTTAAATTTGAATTCAATCACGTTGATTTTTTACGTGGCGCTTCTCAAGTTATGCAGGAAACGTTAAGTAAAGCGGTAGTTGTTGCCGAGCAAATGGATATGGAAACTAAGCTAATGGGCGCACTTTTTAATTATATTCATGTGCAGCGCGCAGTTTTTACTTCTGAAAAAGATATTCGTAATGTTTTTGTTTTGAATGGCGCTGATGGCGAAAAGTTTGACAAATTAATGAAAAGCTTTGGTGTAAATAGCCAAGTAAAACAAATGAAGAAAAAGCAAAGCTACTACGCAAAAAGTGGTGGTTTAACAGGCGTGCCAGCCGTTATTGTTAATGGCCGCTACAAAATTGAAAATGCAGGTTTAGACAAAAACAACTTTGAAGCTGACTACAACAACTTAGTGAAGTATTTGTTAACACTCGACTAAATGACCGTTAGCAAGACAATAAAAAAGGAGCTAAATAGCTCCTTTTTTATTGCGTTTTTTTTCTTTTTTATACAACAAATAGCCAAAAATTAACGCAACAACCAGTAAAGATAAACTCAGTAATATTTGTTGTTCCTCCCCGACTTTAATACCTGCGCCAAGTAATGAAAATATCAACATCTGTGGAATAAAACCAACACAAGTGCCTGTAACATAGGGGATAAACTTTACCTTAGCCATGCCTGCCAATATGTTGGTTAAAAAGTTTGAGCCCGCAGGTAACAAACGAATGACTAGGGCTTTGCTGAAGGTGTCCGTTGAGAAAAAAGCAGACAGCACCATTACTTTGTCGGGGTAAGCGTCAAGCACCCTTTGTCTAAAAAAAGTTTTTGCGATAAATAACGTTAGCATGCAACCGAGTGTTGCCGCTAAAGTGGCCAGCAGCGTCCCATAAACAATGCCAAAGATGTAACCACAAGAAAAAGCAGCGACTTGCCTGGGTAAACCGATACTGGTCAGTAATGCCAATAGGCTTAACACCATTAACACCCCCAGATATCCTTGAGGAATAAACTGGTCAAGTAGTGGCTGTAGGTTGTTGTTTTTCAATACATCTAAAGAAAATAACACGCTAAAAAGAATGGCTATACTAATTAATGTGGTCATTAAAAAAAGTGTTTTAGTTTGTTTGCTCAGCATCTCTATCCATATTAAACAATCATATCTGATAAAATTTTCGCTTTCGCTAAACTAAACTCTTCATCGGTTAAAAACCCCTGTTGTTTTAAATCAACAAGCTTGTCTAGCGCACTTATTAATTCCGAGTCATGAATAGCGATGTCGTGCAATACTGCTGCGGTTTGCTTACTAGGTAGGGGTTCTTCTATTACGGAGGCATCAATGCTTTCAGGCTCGGCCTTTTTTTTCTTAAAAACTTTTTTTATCACGCTCTTAACGATGGTTACTTTCAGCGGTCGTGGCGTTGTTGCTTCTGGATTCAGCTGGCTGGCAATAAACCAACTCCAATCAATTAATGACTCTAAAATATCAAAATATTTCGCTTTGGTTAGACGCTGGTTACCTTTTCTAAAATATAAGCATACAACATATGTTTTAGCGTTTTTATCGGTTAAATAAAGCAGGACTTGTCGAGTTTCATCATCAATAAGCTTATGGCGATGCGCTTGATTAAATGACAAGCGCAGTTTGTTCTCGCATTGCTCATTGTAACCATGGTCAATATCTTTATTAATAATACTGATGTTGCTATCGTTTACCCAAATTTCACTTTTAACAATATCGGCAATAGCCAATTGACTGTCTATTTCTGACTGATGGCGCTTGTAAAACGATACGGTTTTTTGGCTAGTATCGAGTTCAAAGCGTGCAAACATACCTCTTAATTTTGCTTTTTGATTGACCGTTTTTAGTCGTAATCGATAAAACACCATCGCAACCACCAATATAAACAGGGTAAGCAGTAGTTTGCCATAAGCGCTATTGTTGAGTGGCGACGATTGTTCATCACTTTTATTCTCTACCTGAATACGCTTACTATTGTCACTTTTTAACGGGATAGCCTTTACCGATAATAATTGTTTATTGGTTAAATCTAACAGTAAGGGTTCGCCGTTGTGATCAAAGAGTAATGACACTTTATTTTTTGGAGAAAGCTCATCACGACTAAACGACAAAATAGGTAATGCAGCGGCGCCACTTTGAGCCTCACTATTTACCATCGTGGTATTCAATTGGGCAAGTTGCCAATTTTTTGCATCGTTAATAAGATATAAGACACCTCCCACAGACGCTTCTAGGTTTCGCCCATAATAAGGGAAAATATTTCCATCAGTTCCTTGAGTAGATTTCAGCGGAAAAACAAGGTTATTTTGGTAAGAGTCTCGCCAGTCAGCACCTTTATCAGCAACAACAACTTGGTGACCGCCATCGTAGTCATGTTCTACGAGTAATGCGCCATAATGTTTTTTTGACCACGAAAAAGAACTAATGCTTTGAGCACCTAAAATAAAGATCTCATTGTTAACGTCGTTTGTTTTCATAAAAGGGTTACTACTTGGCACCCTATAATTTCTTAAGCCAAATTTCTCAGGATTAATGCGTAACACAACGCCAGAATATAAAGCGCCTTCGCTAGCGTTTGGTAAGCTAGTGTTACTGTCAGACAAAGCAACAAGCATTAAGCCATAATCATCGTGCCATACTTTATTATATGGATTAAAGGCTATTTTTTGTATTTGATGGGTGGCAGTTGGCACCGCAATTCTCAGCACTTCTCTGCGTTGCTGCACATCAATTTTAATTGCCGCTGTGTTGTTGTATTGCCACTGCGTTATCACAGCGTCAAATGGCAATGCAACCGGATCGGCTAACAGCGTTAATCGCGCAAAATTATTATTTGTTTTTGCGGGCTCAATATGTGCAGTAAAAAAACTTTGAAAGCCAGTTTTATCTGCTAACAAAAAACTGGGGTGAAACGTTAGCGCGGTTAATTCAACTTGTTTATCGGTAGTATGATTATTTAAAGGTAAGCGAGTTAAAAAAGTGAGCTTGGCATTATTAAGTAAAGACAATTCGCCAGCAGCGTCCGCAATTAAGTATTGCTGCTTATTCTCACTATTAACAGGTAATGCAATAACGGTTGTTTTATTGGTTGAACTTAGGCTAGGTAGCTGGGCTAAAACTTCGAGTCGAACTTCTTCAGCAATTGTTGTTAACGGCGTTAATAGGCAGTAAAAAGCCAGCAACATTGTAAGTGCTTGCGTAGTTATTTTTTTTATATAATGAAAAACGTCCATATTTTGCCAACAATCCTAATTTTATAAAATTATAGGTAATCCGTTTTAATGTTTCAATAAAATGACTTGGTGTGAATCAATAAATTGTGATTTTTTACTATCATTGAGATAGCTTAATCTTCCGTCGACAACTAATTGGTCGCCTAGCTCGGCCTTATCTTTAATATAATGTGCTTGTTTGCCCCAGATATGTACCGAACGTTCGATAGAAATATTTTGGGTTTGCTGTGTTATAGGCGAATACACTAAATTATTAACGGTTAAGTTAAGCGCGACTAATTCTTTATTATTCTCGGTCAGTACTAAATTAATATCGCTGCTTATTTCACCACTCATATGCACTTGGTTTATTGACTGGGCGTAACCCTTTGCAAATGTTTGTGCATAAGTGGCGTGTAATATTTCACGGTTAGCTTTTTTACTATTAAGTAAATAGCCTTGCACTAAAATAATATCACCTTTTTGCGAGTGAATAAGTGAACGATCAACAATATCACCAATAACTTTAACCGTATGATAACTCGTCCATTCTTTAAACTGTTGGCTCGTTTTGTCAAACCATCGGCTATGGGTCGCTAATACTAACTCAGCTACAGCAAGGACCGGGTTTGCTTGATAACGAATATCAGGCTTAGCAACTAAATTTCCTAATAAGGTTACTGAACATAAATGATTTTGGCTTAGATGATTTGTCATGGCAATTTAATAAAAAAAACTATAGTGCTAATTTACTGAAAATCATCAGATTAAGCAAATACATGACATTAAATAAGCATAATTTTTCTGTACTTTGATGATAAAATTGTTAGTATGCCGAGCAAACCAAGGGGTGCAATAAAAAGCTGTTGTTAATAGGCTTTTGTATTGCTGAGAATTTTTACCCTTAATACCTGAAACGGATAATGCCGGCGTAGGAATGGTTAATATGTTGAATATTTATCGTAAACACTTTGTGTAAGTGCTTACTTACAGTGTATTTGCCTTATTGCTCTTTTTTGCTTGCATGCCATAAAAAGAGCCCAGTATGAATTTTATAAAATCTCCTATTTCAATCGCGGTAACAACGACTTTATTGACTTTTGCTAGTGTCACACAAGCAAATGAGTCAAATGATATTGAGCGTATAACTGTCACTTCCAGTTTCAATAAGCAATCTTTAGCGCAAGCCCCTACCAGTATTGCAATCATCGACCAACAAAAAATAGCTGAGCAGGGCATTCAACATTTTGAAGAAGTTATTAATGGTGTCGCCAACTTAAATTTCTCTGGTGGAACATCTCGTCCGAAATATTTACAAATTAGAGGCGTCGGTGAACGCTCTGAATACCGCGGTGCGCCAAACTCATCAGTGGGCTTCATTGTCGACGATATCGATTTGTCAGGCTTGGGCATGGCAGCTTCTATGTACGATGTTCAACAAGTTGAAGTCTTAAGAGGTCCACAAGGTACACGTTTTGGTGCCAATGCGCTTGCGGGTTTAATTTACATAAAATCAAAAGACGCAACAGAATTACCCGAACATGGTTTTAAAGTAACATTAGGCAATGACGACTTAATTAATGTTGCCGGTTATAGCTCTGGTGCTCTCACTGAAGACTTAAATTACCGCATATCATTAGAGCAGCATCAACAAAACGGTTATCGCGACAATCTTTATTTAAATAGAGATGATACTAATGGCATTGACGAGTTTTCTGGAAAGTTCAAATTGCAATATACGGCAACAGAAGACTTAAGTGTTGATTTTACTTATATATTTGCGGATAACGATAATAGTTTCGATCCATGGACATTAGATAACAACGGCTTTAATACGATTACGGACAACCCAGGTGTTGATAATCAAAAATCGCATGGCGGGGCACTAAAATTTAGTTTTGAAGGTTTGTCATTCGCAAAATTCGAAGCGATAAGCAGCTATACCACGACAGAGCATCAGCACGCTTATGATGGTGATTGGGCAAACGCAGATTATTGGGCAAGTAAAAGTTGTGATGGTGCACCATGTGAATACAGTTACCTGTGGGACAAACGCGCCGATAGAGATATATGGTCACAAGAGTTTCGATTATCATCAAATGACGCCTCAAGAATTTTCGACAATACAACTGCTTGGCTAGTGGGTACTTACATTAGCAAAATGAATGAAGATAACGACCTTGACTCTTTTTATAATGGTTGGGAAGACGAAATACTCGACTCTACATACTCAGCTAATAATTATGCAATTTTCACCCAGTTAGACAGTGCTCTTAGCTATGGCCATGAGTTATCAGTAGGTTTGCGCGTTGAAAAACGTTCAACCGATTATAGCGATAGTGCTGGCGATGAGTTTGACCCGTCTGAAACAATGTGGGGCGGACACGTCGCATTGAGTAAGATCATTAACAATGAGCACTCTGCCTATATTCGTGTCGCGCGTGGCTACAAAGCGGGTGGTTTTAATATGGATTTACCCGAGCAATTAATCCAATTTAAAGAATTTGATACCGAAGTCTTAATCAATTATGAATTAGGCCTACAATCGAATATGCTAAATAATACCTTAGTCAGTCGACTAGCCTTATTCTATATGGACAGACAAGATCAACAAGTTAATGCTTCTCAACAGAACCCTGATAAGCCACAGCAATTTACCATTTATACGGCAAATGCCACCAGTTCAAGCAGTTACGGTTTGGAACTTGAGTTAACATACCAAGTTAATAATAATTTAACGATCGACTCGACAGTAGGCTATCTAAACGCAACATATGATGTTTATGGCTATTCTGACAAGTACGGTACAAACATTGACATTTCAGGACGCGATTTAGCACACGCACCAAGCTATACCTTCAGCCTTGGAACTACGTATCGCAGCGACAATGGCGTTGTCTTCAATGTGAACTGGTCAGGAAAAGATGAATTTTTCTTCTCTGATAGCCATGACGAAAAAGCGTCAAGTTCAAACTTATTGAATGCGAAAGTTGCATATGAACTCGCTGATTGGTCTATCTCACTTTGGGCTAGAAATATTACCGATGAAAAAATCGCAACACGCGGCTTTTTCTTCGGTAACGAACCTGATTTAGATTGGGTAGCTAAAAAATATCAACGTTTTGGCGCACCAAGACAAATTGGTGTAACGTTTGATTATAACTTCTAAGGTTAAGCGCTTTTAAGTTAACAAGCGATCATGCTGAACGAACATGTCGTCCTGTTGAACTAACACGCCGTCATGCTGAATTTATTTCAGTATCTGTATTAGTGGCTTAAAGTAATGAGATCCTGAAACAAGTTCAGGATGACGGGGGTGTTCAGGATGACGGGTTTTTAGCTTGGCAGAGCAGTTGTTAAAAACCGCCATGCCGTTATGTTGAAGTAACATGCCGGCCTGTTGAGCTAACATGTCGTTATGTTGAGATAACATGTCGTCATGCTGAATTTATTTCAGTATCTGTATTCGTGGCTTAAAGTAATGAGATCCTGAAACAAGTTCAGGATGACGGGTTTTTAGCTTGGCAGAGCCGTTGTTAAAAACCGCCTTGCCGTTATGCTGAAGTAACATGCCGTAATACTGAAGTAACACGTCGTCTTGTTGAACTAACATGCCGTCATGCTGAATTTATTTCAGTATCTGTATTTGTGGCTTAAAGTAATGAGATCCTGAAACAAGTTCAGGATGACGGGTTTTTAGCTTGGCAGAGCAGTTGTTAAAAACCGCCATGCCGTCATGTTGCAGTAACATGTCGTCATGATGAAGTAACACGCCGTCATGCTGAATTTATTTCAGTATCTGTATTCGTGGCTTAAAGTAATGAGATCCTGAAACAAGTTCAGGATGACGGTATTTTTAGCTTGGCAGAGCCGTTGTTAAAAACGGCCTTGCCGTTATGTTGAAGTAGCATGCCGTAATACTGAAGTAAAACGTCGTCATGCTGAATTTATTTCAGTATCTGTATTAGTGGCTAAAAGTAATGAGATCCTGAAACAAGTTCAGGATGACGGTTTTTTTGTTCACTGGAAAAAGTGGCATACCATTAGGAAATATTATGAAAATATCTATAGAAATTAGTTTGTACCCTCTAGCAGAAGAAAAGTTTAAAACTGAAATTTGGGCATTCATCAAGCGTCTACGCAATGTTGCGGGCTTAAATGTAGTGACTAATGGCATGAGTACACAAGTCTTTGGAGACTATGACTTAGCGACCCACCATGTCATGGCAGAAATAAAGCATGTCCATCAAACCTTAAATGCTGCTGTTTTCGTGTGTAAGTTTATTGGCGGTGATCGCTCAGAAGTCGAAGCTGAAAGCTAATGGTTGAATCTTTATTAGCAACAGTTAATTATTTTACGCATTTGCCTCTCTGGGAATTATTAGCGGTAATTTCAGCATTATTTTATGTGGTGTTAGCGGCAAAAGAAAATATTTGGTGTTGGCCAGCAGCGCTAGTGAGTACCATTATTTATAGCGTTATTTTTTATGATGTTTATTTATGGATGGACGCTTTATTGCAGGTTTATTATTTAGCGATGGCCATCTTTGGCTGGTATTGCTGGCGTCATGTTTCTTTGTCGCAAAATAACGCAACAAATAATAGTCATACAGGCGCAGCATTGGCTATTCAAAGCTGGTCGCTACTCTTTCATATCAAAATAGTGGTCTTACTAACTGTTTGCTCTTTGGTTATTGGCTGGCTAATGGACAATTACACGCCAACACACTTCCCTTATTTAGATTCTGCAACTACGGTATTTGCGGTGTTTGCGACCTATTTAGTCACCAAAAAGGTCCTAGAGAATTGGTTGTACTGGATAGTCATCGATTTTGTTTCCATTTATCTCTATTTAGAAAAAGGCTTACAACCTACCGCTGTGTTATTTGGCTTATATGTAGTCATGGCTATGGTCGGTTATGCAATTTGGTATAGTAAATATCAAAAGAGTCATCAACAAGCAGCAGGCAATATAGCCTCGGCGACTGAGTAGTTGAGTGGTGGCTTTAATCAATCAAAAAAGTAACAGCAGCTGTGAAGAGATTAAAGCCTTACCTTGTTTTACTCATCGCGATTGTAAAATTGAGCGATTAACAGGGGGTGAAAGTCATCAATGTTTTAAAGTGACGGTTAACAAAAATACTATTGAGCAAAATTTTTTTGTAAAGTCCTTTGCTGGCCATCAACAAACAGCAAAAGCCGAGATTGCCAGTCACTTATTAGCAGCAAAAATAGGTGTAGCAACGGCTATCATTTATCATTCAGCATCATGGCTTGTTACCGAGTTTATTAATGGTGATTCATTAAGCGGTTTTTATAAGCAACAAACTGACAGTTTAGCTAATAACAAAGTTACGGTGGCGATGTACTTAATGGTAAAAACTCATCAGCTAACACCGCCAGAAAATCATCCGGTGTTAGCCATTGAAGAGCTGCTTTACCACCAAGCCTCAAATAGTAAACTCTCGCAGTCTCAGTATATCGCGCTACAGAAAATAATCAGCGAAATAACACCTCCGCAAGCCAAGCATAATCACTTAGTACTTTGTCATGGTGATGTTAATTATGAAAACATTCGTGTAAGCGCACTGTTTAATAATGAAAGTCCGCAAAAGCATGCTTGGTTAGTCGATTTCGAATGCAGTTGTTTAGCTGAAGCCGAATATGATCTCGCCATGTTTATCGCGATTAACGAATTCAGTGTTAACGATATAGATGCTCTAATACAAGACTATCAGCAATTTACTAATGCGACGATTGATGAAGAAAAAGTGCGTGCATATCTCGCTTGTTGTTATCTCATTAATGGCTTGTGGTACTTCGAGGCTGGCTATCAACACAAACAAGCGCAAAAATTAATGGCTAAGGCACACCAGCAGCTTGTACTTTTTGACCAATTAGGCTTGTTAACAGAAAAAATAACATTATTATTTTAATCTGTACTATCTTTATTATCCTCAGTAATTTACTCAGTAATAGCTACTGCTTATAAAGTAGCTAGATTGAATTTAATTACTGACTATTAGTAGTTTATATCGCGAAGTTACTTTTGTATCACGGTGATTTATTTAAGTTATCGAACATCTGGCACCGTAATAAAAATGCAATAAAATAAAATGAAGGCTTAAGATTTTAATAATTAAAATTAGCCGTTAAATATTTATTTTATTGTTATTCTTTTTTGTTGATCAGGTGTGATGTCGATGCTAATATTTGCTACAAAGATCATTCTATTGTTTATCTATATAACAAGGAATGTTAGGTTTTTTACTTTCAAATCAGGGATTAACAATGAATAAAATTATGCTTACAACAGTTGCTGCGGCAATTTCTTTGACTTTATCGGCATGTTACCAAGATGATGGTACTGTTCTTGCGCCAAACCAAGCGCCGCCACCGCCACCAACGCCTTCTACATTAGATGTATCAGGTTCTAGTATCAAAGGTGTAATGGCTAACGCTTTAGTTGAAGTTTTTGATAGCTCAGATATAGAAACTGCTCTAGCTAACACTCAAACAGATGAAAAAGGTGATTACACACTTTCATTAACTGATGCTTCTGGTGAAGCAATCACAGGTACTTTTTTCGTACGCGTAAGTGCTGACGAAGATACTACAATGATTTGTGATGCTATAGTTTGTGGTGACGTAGTTAGAGGTGGCGTTGTTCCTGCATCACAATTAGTGGGCTTAGAACTTTCAACAATGAGTAATTCTGACGGTAGCGGTACAATCATCTCTGCTGAAGTTAATGCATTAACAACACTTGCAACTGAAACTATTTTAGCGGTAATTGAAGACGATGCAGATATCGACCTTTCTGACCCAGAAATTTATGAAGCGTTTCAAGTAGATGCTTCTCGAGTGATTGGTGCTGTTTTAGGTTTAGATTTATCTGAAACTAACATTTTTGACGTTGTAATTGTTGATGCTTCTGTATCTGCAAATGTATCAACAGATGATATGATAGCAGCAACATTAACGCTTATTAACGGTTCGCTTTCAGGTTTAGAGCCAGGCACAGATGAAACTCTTGCTGATGCAATTAAAACTTATATCGCTGCTGTTAAACTAGTTACTAAAGCGATTATTAAAAACCCTGGTGCAGCATTAGATGCTGACTCAGTAGCGGCAATGGCAAGAATTAATGCTGTTCAAGCTAAAATTTCGCAAGCAATTAAAGATTTAGCATCAGTTATTGCAGGCGATACAGGTAATGCTGTGGGTATTGTAAATATTCCTGACGTAATCAATCCTGATGATATCGCAGCTTCTGTTGATCTAGATGACGACATTACTGGTGGTACAGGTGGTACTGGCGGTACAGGTGGTACTGGCGGTAACTAATCCCAGTAACTGTTATCTGAATAAAAACCGATAGATTTATCTATCGGTTTTTTTTTGCCAGAAATGCTCAATAATAATGCTAAATATAGAAAAATAGATCAGAATAATCAGCTAAATATTTAATTGCAGAATAACTCCGTCACCGCCATAATCATTGCAAGGTAGCTATATTTAATAATACTAGCATAGCGTTTGTAATAGTCGTGCTTTCACTCTTGTTTAGTCGTTTTAATTTAATTGTCTAAGTTAGCTTTAGTTTATCTATAGTTAGTTTATTGCAAGCTAGTTATAACCTAAGTTATTTAGTTATTTCGCTATATCGTTTTGGTTTGATATAATTTTTTGTAAGATTTTGACATAAAAAATGTAAAATAGGGCATATATGAATAAGAATAAATTAACACATTTAAAAGCACTGGAAGCTGAATCAATTCAAATAATGCGTGAAGTTGCTGCTGAATTTGATAATCCTGTTATGTTGTATTCAATAGGGAAAGATTCTTCTGTTCTTTTGCATTTAGCGCGTAAAGCTTTTTATCCGGGTAAAATTCCCTTCCCATTAATGCATGTTGATACTGATTGGAAATTCAAAGAAATGATTGAATTTCGTAATAATCTAGCAGAAAAGTATGACTTCGATTTAATTGTCCATAAAAATCCTGAAGGGCTTGCTATGGGTGTAGGTCCGTTTACTCATGGTAGTGCAAAACATACCGACATCATGAAAACACAAGGTTTAAAACAAGCATTAGACATGCATGGTTTTGACGCCGCTTTTGGTGGGGCTCGTCGTGATGAAGAAAAGTCTCGTGCTAAAGAACGTGTTTACTCATTTCGTGATAAAAATCATCGTTGGGATCCGAAAAACCAACGTCCAGAGCTTTGGAATATCTATAACTCTAAAGTTGATCAAGGCGAAAGTATTCGTGTGTTCCCATTATCTAATTGGACCGAGCTTGATATTTGGCAGTATATTTATCAAGAAGATATTGAAATGGTTCCACTTTATTTTGCAGCCAAAAGACCTGTCGTTAAACGTGATGGCTCGTTAATTATGGTAGATGATGAACGCATGCCTCTGAACGAGGGCGAAGTACCTGAAATGAAATCAGTACGTTTTAGAACGCTAGGTTGTTACCCACTTACCGGCGCTATTGAATCGACTGCAACCACATTGCCTGAAATTATTCAAGAAATGCTTTTAACAACCACTTCTGAGCGCCAAGGTCGAGTCATTGATAATGATTCAGCCGGTTCAATGGAAAAGAAAAAAATGGAAGGGTACTTTTAATGAACACTGAACAAACATTATTGGCAACAGATATTGAAGGCTACTTAAAACAGCATGAAAACAAAGATATGCTGCGTTTTATCACCTGTGGCAGTGTCGATGACGGAAAGTCGACATTAATAGGCCGCTTACTTTTTGATAGCAAAATGATTTTTGAAGATCAGATGGCTGCTATTGAAAAAGATTCTAAAAAGTTTAATACCACAGATGGTGATTTTGATTTAGCGTTACTCGTTGACGGTTTACAGTCTGAACGCGAACAGGGTATTACGATAGATGTTGCTTATCGTTACTTTGCTACCGAGCAACGTAAATTTATTATTGCCGATACTCCAGGCCATGAGCAGTACACACGTAACATGGCAACGGGCGCTTCTACATGTGACTTAGCCATTATATTAATTGATGCGCGTCATGGCGTGCAAGTACAAACGCGACGTCATTCATATATCTGTTCATTATTAGGTATTAAGCATGTGGTTATTGCTATTAATAAAATGGATGCAGTAGATTATGACCAAAAGACATACCAAAAAATTAAAAGTGATTACCGTGAATTTGCTAAATCATTAAACATTGAAGATGTTCGTTTTGTGCCTATTTCAGCTTTACGCGGCGATAACGTAGTCAACGAAAGTGAGCATATGCCTTGGTACCCGGGTTCACCTTTACTTAAGCTATTGAATACCGTACAAATTAGCGGTGAAAAAAATAGTGCTTTTCGTTTTCCTGTTCAATACGTTAATCGTCCTAATTTAGACTTTAGAGGATTTGCCGGTACGATCGCTTCAGGTGAAATTCGCGTTGGTGATACTATTGTTGCACTACCCTCAGGTAAGCAAAGTAAAATTAAGTCGATAGTAACTTTTGATGGCGAACTTGAAACGGCTTATGCCGATATGGCTGTAACGCTGACGCTTGAAGATGAGATAGATGTTAGTCGTGGTGATATGATCGTGCGACCGCATGAGCAACCCGCTTCTTCTAATACCTTTAGTGCAGATGTTGTATGGATGGATGAAGCGTCACTACAAATAGACCGTGAATACATTATTAAAGTGGGCACTCATGCGACGTTTGGCTCTGTTGATAAAATAGAGTATAGCGTCAATGTTAATACCATGGAAAAACAAGACGTACAGCATTTAGCCTTGAATGAAATAGGGCGTTGTAACTTTACGTTAAACGAACCTGTGCAGTTTGATGCTTATCAAGAGAACCGTCAAACAGGTGCTTTTATTATTATTGACCGTTTGACCAATGCAACAGTTGGCGCTGGCATGATAGCTTCACAACTAACACAATTGGAAAAAGGACAGCCTAAAAAGTACAGTGATTACGAACTTGAACTTAATGCGTTTGTTTGTAAGCACTTTCCTCATTGGGGAGCTAAAAATTTAGCTAAAAAGTAACGAGGCTAAAAGATGTAAACTAAGGGCAATGAGGTCGTGTAAAAAACAGCTAGCAATATCTCAGTTTTTTACTCAGCCGCTTTGCTCTTAGTTATTATTTGTCTCTAATTTTTTCTTAAGATTAGCTGTTAAAAGTTAACAGGGTTTATATATTTGAATATAGATGCAGCGTTCGTACTATTAATCTTTATTAGTACAATTATAGGTTTATTAAAGTTTCAAAAGCAGCCTGGAAAGGTTTTTGGCTTTACTTTTATTGCCCTTATTATTAGCGGACAAGTTTCAAATGAAGCTGTGTTAGCCAGTATGTCTAATAAAGGCTTAATAACGCTTATTTTGTTGATATTGTGTTCTTTAGCGTTAGAAAAAACCCGCTTACTGCGTATACTCGCCAGCAAAGTTTTATTCTCAAGTTATGGCAAAACCTGGATCAGGCTTTTTAGTTTAACGGTTGTTTCTTCAGCCTTGTTAAATAATACCGCCGTTGTCTCTACCATGCTGGCGCCGATTCGCAACAACCCTTATCATTCTGCCAGTCGATTATTATTACCCTTGTCCTATGCGGCTATTTTTGGCGGTACGCTAACCTTAATTGGCACGTCTACTAACTTAATTGTTAACAGTTTAGTCTTAAATGCTGACCTACCTGCCTTAGGCTTTTTTGATTTTTTCCCGGTAGGTGTTTTTATCGTTATTACTTGTGGCTGTGCGCTGTGGTTTTTATCTAAATATTTACCTGAGACAGATATTAATTCAACGCTAGAAAGTTCATATTTATTAGATGCTAAAGTAGAACTTAACTCGGCATTGATTGGCAAAACCGTAGAAGAAAACGCTTTAAGACATTTAGACTCTTTATTTTTGATTGAAATAATTCGTGCGGGGCAAACGATTACCCCTGTTTCTCCCGACCAAGTTATTAGTGCCAACGATAAGCTTATTTTTAATGGTGACGTTACTAAAGTAAACCAACTTAAGCAGTTTGATGGTTTAACTGTTTTTGCACACAAACAAGGCTTGTCTGATGACAACTTAACGGAAGTCTTTGTTCGTTCTGAAAGTGTACTCATTAATAAAACATTAAAAGGCGTTGGCTTTAGAGCTAAGTTTGACGCTGCTGTGGTAGCAATGAAAAGAGACGGGCAAGCCGTTACAGGTAAGCTTGGCGATGTTAGCATTCGTCCGGGTGATTACTTAGTGTTAGCAACGGGCCAAGATTTTAAAGCCAGAAATAATGTTGATAAAAACTTTATTGTTGTCAATGGCGTTGAGCCAGAATCAAAACTTACCGGTAAAAAAGAACCTTTTGTTATTATAAGTTTTTTCTTAACCGTAGCATTAAGTGCACTAGGGATTATTTCTTTATTCAAAGGAATGTTAGTGCTATTTTCTTTTTTCTTATTGTCGAATTGCTTGTCTAAAGATGAAGTGATTAGACGTTTTCCAATACAAATTTGGCTGATTATTTCTACGGCGCTAATGCTTGCCAGTGCATTAATAAATAGTGGATTACTAACGTCTCTTGAAACGATTACTTCTTTGTCGGGCAATATTACGCCAACCGTCGCCTTGATTATTATATTTTTATTAACGGTATTATTAACCGAGTTGGTCACTAATAATGCCGCAGCCGCGCTAATATTCCCAATAGCTTATAGTATAGCGTTGAACTATGGCGCAAATATTACTCCCTTTATTATGGCAGTAGCCTTTGGTGCCAGCGCTAGTTTTATTAGTCCATACGGGTATCAAACCAATTTAATGGTCTTTAGTGCCGGGCAATACCAGTTGATAGATTTTATAAAAATAGGTGTGCCCATTAGCGTTATATATTGCACTACTGCGATTTGTAGTATTTTATATTTCTTCCCTTTTTAGCTATTAATAGCGTCCAATGATAAATGTGAATTATGAAAAAAAATAACCCAGCAAGTCCTTATATAGAAAAAAATAACACAGAAAAATCGTCAGATGTGGTTTGGCATCAACAGAGTGTCACTGCTGAGCAAAAGTCTCAGCTAAAAGGCCATAAAGCGGTATTGCTATGGTATACCGGCCTAAGTGGTTCGGGTAAATCTACCGTTGCCAATGCAGTTGAGCAAAAATTACTGGAACGTGGCTGTCACAGTTATTTACTTGACGGTGACAATGTTCGCCACGGTTTAAATAACGATTTAGGGTTCACTGACGAAGACCGTATTGAAAATATACGTAGGATAGGTGAAGTGGCTAAGTTATTTGTAGACGCAGGTTTGCTTGTATCAACGGCCTTTATTTCTCCTTTTCAAAAAGACAGAGACCAAGCCAGAGCGTTACTCAAAGACGCGTTATTTTTAGAGGTATTTATTGATACGCCTTTAGATGTTTGCGAAAGCCGTGATCCTAAAGGTTTATATAAAAAAGCAAGAGCCGGTGAAATCGCTAATTTTACCGGGATAAGTTCGGCTTATGAAGCTCCTGAAACTGCTGAAATACATATCGAAACAGCGCATTTGTCTATTGAGCAATGTGCAGATTTAGTGATAGACGCTTTAATAAAAAAACAAATTATAAAATCATAGTCTTTACCCATGGCTTTATCGAAAAGAAATAATTGTAGAGACTAAAAATAAAGGATTTATCTGTGAATTATGACGTATTTAATGGTGATGCCGACGGTATTATCGCTTTGCTGCAGTTGCAATTAGCCAATCCGACAGTAAGTGTCAAAATTACCGGCGTTAAACGTGATATTGCTTTACTGCAACAGGTCGTTGAAATAACAAATGCCCAAGGCAATAGTAGAGACGAGAGTGTTATCCGCGTTTTAGATATTTCAATGGAAAAAAATAAAGAGGCATTGAATGCCTTATTAGCTGACGGCGGCAACGTAACCTATATCGATCATCACCGTGCGGGTGATATTCCGGAACATGTAAATTTACAAACGCATATTGATTTAGATGCAAATACTTGTACGGCTTTAATTGTTGATAATATTTTAGCTGGAAAGTTTCATCATTGGGCTATTTGTGCTGCTTTTGGTGACAATCTTATTGCTAAAGCGACTAAGTTAGCCAAGTTAGCGGGTTTAAACGATAATGAATGCGAGCAGTTAGAAACGTTAGGTACTCTAATTAACTACAATGGTTATGGTTCACATATTGACGACTTGCATTTTCATCCGGCAAGGTTATATGAATTACTGTTAGCTTACTCAAGCCCTTTTGATGCGATTAAAGATGCAGACTCTCCTTATTATATTTTGCAAAAACTGTATAACCAAGACCATTTAAAAGCTGTTAACACCAAAGCATTTTATGACACAGCGTTATTAACCGCATTTGAATTACCGGATGAAACATGGGCCAGAAGAATAAGTGGTGTGTTTGGCAATGAATTAGCCAATATAAACCCAAAGAAAGCACACGCTATTTTTACAATAAATACAGATAACACCTATACGGTTTCTTTAAGAGCGCCATTAGCGAATAAACAAGGTGCTGGTGATATTTGTAGTCAGTTTGCTACAGGTGGAGGACGTGCCGCTGCCGCTGGTATCAATGCGCTTCCTAAAGATAAGATTGAAGCGTTTTTAGCCGCAGTAACAGCTTACTATAGCGAATGAGTGATGTAGTAAAATAGATAAGCGGTCACAGTTAAAAATGAAACTGTTTATTTAATGTGAATTTTGTTTTTAGGAAAAAAGTGGTCCACCCGACAGGACTTGAACCTGTGACCTCACGCTTCGGAGGCGTGAACTCTATCCAGCTGAGCTACGGGTGGTTTGCTGTGTTAAGCGCGGCAAATACTATAATTAATCGTGAAAATTGTCTAGCTTTGTCGTCTTTATTTTAGGTGCTGGGGTGAATTCTATCCATCTTTATTATGATAAGCGAAAATAATGAAAAAAGATGTACTTTATTCAGCAACAACCCTAAAGTATTGGCTATAATAAAATCAGTTAATTTAACGCGTTATAGAATTGCATATGAAATCACAGAATAGTTTTTTTAGGTTTTTGATGATAGGAATGACAATTCTTGCATCATCATCGACATTGTCGCAGAGTTACGATTTTGAACAGATCATTGTTGAGCCCTACGCCGACACCATTAAACGGACAGGGAAACTTGATTTTAAAAGAACGTTAAATTTGTCATTTAAAAGTAGTGGATATTTAGCTAAGTTAGCCGTTGATGAAGGGCAGTACTTTGAAAAAAATCAGCTCATTGCTTCTTTAGACACCCGCGAATTACTGCAAAATAAAAACGCTACTTATGCAGAATTATTACAAGCAAAGCGCGAAGTTAACCGCCAAAAAAAACTACTCGAAAATAAATTAAGCTCAGAACAAGATCTTGATCTTGCATTAACTCGTGTTGAAACAAGCAGAGCTAACTATCAAATTGCCTTTTATCATTTTGAAAAAGCACAAATTTTTGCGCCATTTTCAGGCGTGGTATTAAATCGTTATACTGAACTAGGTGAACTACAGTCACCTGGCAGTCATGTACTAAAAATAGCCGCTTTAGAGCAAAATTGGGTGGTAAAAGTTGCCTTAACAGGTAACGAAGTCAGCCAAGTACGTTTAGGTCAAAAAGTGAATGTTTCTTTACAAGCACTTGGTAGTGTTATTGGCGAAGTAAGTAAAATACCCGCAATTTCAAACACTAAGGGTAATATGTTTATCATTGAAGTGTTGCTACCAAATATTAATCTGAACAGTGGTGTTGTTGCTGGGCAAATTGCAGAAACCATTATCGATTTCACCAGTGATAACTTTGTTTATCGCTTACCAATTTCAGCATTGATTTCTGTTAACGATAAAGGGCAAGCTGTTGTTATTGTAAAAGATAATCAAGAGCTGGTTTATCAGTCTTATGATATTTACCGTTTAGATAACCAATTTGTGTATTTGTTTGCTTCAGTTGATGATCAACCTATACAAATAGTCAGTAGTGGCTGGCAACATATTAAATTAGGTAAGTAATTACTATGCTGTTACCTAAACTCGCTATAAAGAACGCACAATTTACCCTAACAATAGTGGTGCTATTAGTACTCGTTGGTATTGTTTCCTATTTTCAAATGCCACGTTCAGAAGATCCACAGTTTGATATGCCCATCACCTTAATTGAAGTGATCTACCCTGGCGCATCACCAACAGATATTGAAACTTTAGTGGTTAATCCACTCGAAGAAGAATTTTCTGATATAGAAAATATTCAAAAAATAGAATCACAAGTCAAAAATGGTGGTGCGCGTATTGAAATTACTTTTCTGTACGGCACAGATCCAGAGGCATCTTATAACAAAGTAAAGCAGGCGGTTTCAGCAGTAAAACCAACACTACCTGAAGGCGTTCATGACTTACTCGTTTTAAAAGCAACGCCTACAAGTGTGGCTATTATGCAATTGGCACTATGGAGTGAGCCAATAGATTATAAAGTTATGGAGTTTTACGCCAAACAGTTAGAAAAACGTTTAGAAGCGATTAACGATGTTCGAAAAGCTGATGTTTGGGGTTATCCTCAGCAAATTGTCGCCATTGACATTAATTTAGCACAGCTAAAACATTACGGCTTAGCTGTTACCGATATTAACTCAATTTTACAAGGACGTGCGGTAAATATTACCCCAGGTTATGTTGATGCGAGTTCACGGCGTTTTAATGTAAAAGCCAGTGGTAACTTTGGACAACTAGCTGAGTTAGGTGAAACGGTTATTCGCTCGGATGATAGTTTTGTACTGCGTTTAAAAGATATAGCGACAGTGGAGTTTTCAGGATTAGAACCAAACTATTTAGCTTATTATGATAATAAGCCGGTTATTTTTCTCACTATAGAACAACGACCTAATACCAATATTTTTGGCCTAACTAAAAGTATTGATAATGAAATCGCCAACTTTACTGACAGCTTACCCGACAATATGAAAGTTGATGTTTTGTTTAAGCAAGCCGACAGTGTTGAAATGAGAGTGAATGGTTTTTTTGACAACTTATGGCAAGGACTAGTGCTCGTCGGCATTATGTCATTGTTATTTTTAGGACTACGTGAATCTTTAGTGGTCATAGCCGTTATTCCATTGTCCTTTTTAGTCGCAATAGGTTGGTTAGACTTTAGTGGTTTTGGTTTACAACAAATGTCTATTGTTGGTTTGATTATCGCTTTAGGTTTACTCGTAGATAATGCGATAGTGGTGACTGAAAGCATCCATAGAGAAAAGAAAACAACAACAAATCTTGCTGAAGCTGCAGCAGCGGGCACAGCAAAAGTAGGTTGGGCAATAACCAGCGGTACTGTTACCACGATGTTAGCGTTTCTGCCTATGTTAATGCTAGCCAGCAACACAGGCGACTTTGTTCGTTCAATGCCGGTAACGGTTGTTTTAGTACTGCTAGCATCCTTATTAATCGCCCTGACATTAACGCCATTATTAGCCAGTCGTTTTTTTGCAAAAAATACAGCTGAAAATAAAGCTAAAATAAAAACGCTTCAGCATTACGTGAATATATTTGCCGAGCACATTTATGCGAAATGGCTGTCACGATTTATGAATGTTCGCTGGATTGTTATCGCTATTGCCGTAGTCTGTTTGGTGGGTATGTTGTCATTATTTGGTAAAGTGGGAGTGAGTCTTTTCCCTAAAGCCGAAAAGCCAATGATTATGCTTGATGTTGAAACACCGCCCAACTCATCGTTAACCTATACAGATAAAGTCATGCAAAAAATGACTGAGGTTATTGAAAAGCATGAGTTGGTTGATAAAGTTGCTTTAAATGTCGGCAGTGCAAACCCGCGTATTTATTATAATCAAATCCCTAAACGTGGTGTGGCAACTTATGGTCAGGTCATTGTTGTATTAAGTGAATATGATGCACAAAGAGTATCTGATTTTGTTAGTCAACTTCGTGAAGAGTTTGGCAAGTGGCAACAAGCCAAAATTACGGTCAGTGAATTTACCCAAGGGCCGGTTACCGATCTACCAATAAGTGTTCGACTAATGGGCGAATCACTGTCTGATTTAGAGCAAGTGGCTAATGATCTTTCAAATATGATGGCAAGCACTAAAGGCATTATAAACATTGATAATCCTATTGGCATTGCTAATACCGAACTCTTACTTGATATTGATTATGAAAAAGCGGGCTTATCTAACATTGATATCAATACCCTTGATATTACTTTACAGACAATACTTTCTGGAACGGCTATAGGTCGATTTAATGATGATAACGGTGAAAGCTATCCTATTGTTGTGCGCCGTAAAAACCCTGATGTTGACGGTTTAGCTGATATTAATGTCACTAACCGTTTAGGTGAAGCTATTCCGCTTAATCAAGTTATTACCACCAAGCTGCAAAAAGGTCGTACTGAGTTCTATCATTATCAAAAATTACGTATGGCGAAGGTATCTGCAGATGTTGATAAAAATCATACCGTAAGTGAATTAACCACTAAAGTTATCGACTACTTAGCGCAATATAAAATGCCTGAGGAAGTTAGCTATACCTTGGGCGGAGAAGAAGAATCTCGTCAAGAAAACTTTTCAGGTTTAGCACAAATAATGCTGGTTACTGCTATTGGCATATTTGCGGTGTTGGTATTACAGTTTAAATCGTTTTTACAACCGCTGGTAATATTTACTTCAATTCCATTTGCGATGGCTGGTTCAGTTATAGGGTTATATATTACAGGTCAATCATTTTCGATGATGGCATTTATAGGGTTAATTAGTTTGTTTGGTATTGTGGTGAATAACGCCATTATATTAATTGATACGGCGAATCGTAATTTTGTTGAGTCGAATAATTTAAAGCAAGCGATACTCGATGCCAGTGCCACCCGTTTTACCCCAATACTATTAACAACATTAACGACTATTGGCGGCTTATTACCACTCACTCTTTTTGGCGGCGGTTTATGGCAGCCATTAGGTACAGTGATCATTTCAGGATTATGTGTTTCGGCGATTGCTAGTTTTCTACTGGTACCGGTATTAACTGAAATATTTACTAAAGAAAATGCAGCGCAGAACGATTAAACAAAAACTCAATAAGAAGTTTATATTATGGATTCATTAGGACTCTTTGGTTATTCGTTAGCGAGTGCTGCATACTTTGTTTTTGCATTACTCATTTTTGCGGCACGAAATAAGACAAGCCTAGCTCGCTGGGTATTAGTTTCAGTATTAGTAACCGTCATTGCTAATGTGGTTGCTGCCTTGCAAATACAGATCGGCTTTAGTTTGCAGTGGGCAATGCTTGCTGACGGTTTTAAAATAGCTTGTTGGTCATTGTTAATTCTACTTTGTAACACAGAACAACGATCTTTTCGGGCGATCATCACTAATTCACAAATTCGTCAATATGCAAAGGTTTGGAGCATATTAATGATTGCTTGTTGGCTGGCAAGTGTCGTATTGAATTATTCCTATGAATATTTATTCCTACTTTTTATTGTGCTTAATTTATGGAGTTTAGTGCTACTAGAGCAGTTATACCGAAGTGCTGATTCACAGGTGCGCTGGGCTATTTGGCCGATGGTTATTGCATTAGCCAGCGTTGCGATATTTGACTTTGTTTTATATGCCCAGGCCACTATGGTTGATAGTGTTGATTTCGATTTTTGGTTTAGTCGTGGCTTTATCTCTCTTATTGTTGTGCCTTTATTACTCATTAGTACTCGACGGATTCGTAATGGTGCGGTAAGAATTTTTGTTTCTCGACATGTTGTTTTTTATAGCTCAATGTTGATGATTGCCGGTATATATTTGTTGGTTATGGCCTTTGCTGGCTATGTTATTAATTACATAGGTGGAGAGTGGGGCAGCGTTGTTAGTATCGGCTTTCTAATGTTAAGTGCTTTGGTATTAGTCGCTTTATTGATTACCGAATCGTTGCGCCGGAAATTAAAAGTGTTTATAGCAAAAAACTTTTTTGCTAATAAATACGAATACCGAGATGAATGGTTAAACCTTATCGGAAAAATAGAAACCACCAATGCTGAAAGCTATTATCAAATGGCAACTCAAATAATGATGTCAAAAGTAGATGCTTATGCTGGCGCTATTTTGAAAAAAGTCACAGGTCAACGATTTAGTGTTCAATATTCTGAAAAATTGCTTCTAGATGATACCTTTAATCAGCAACTGGTTGAGTGCAGTCTTTTTTGTCAGCGCCAAGGTTGGATCATTGATATTGAAGAATATCGCCAAACGCCAACTGTTTATCCTGGCTTATCTCTAGACTTATCGTTATTCGATACCAAAAGCATTAGAATTATAGTCCCTATTTTTATTGGTAAAGCATTCTATGGGATGTTTATTTTAGCGGGAAAAAATCAAGTTAAGCAATTAAATTGGGAAGACAGAGATTTACTGTTTGCCATATCAAAACAGTTAGGAAATTTCGTTTCTTTACATGAAGCTAATGATAAATTAGCAGAATCAAAACAGTTTGATGCCTTTAACCGCATGTCCGCTTTTTTAGTACATGATTTGAAAAATGTTCAAGCTCAGTTAGCACTTATTACCTCTAATGCAGAAAAGCATCGGGATAACCCAGAGTTTATTGCTGATGTTTTTGAAACCGTAGAGTCAGCGACAGAACGCTTATCTAAAGTACTTTCGCAATTACGTAATAAACAAGCAGCTCAACCTAAAAGTGAGTTAGTTGATATCTCAGCAGTCATCAACAGTGTAATAGAGCAGAGAAATATTGAGTTGCCTAAGGTGACCTTTGATAAAATCAACCATTGTGAAATGGCTATTGATAATGAAACGTTTCATTCAGTGCTCAATCACTTAATACAGAATGCACAGGAAGCGACAAGCAAAGATGGCTGGGTTAAAGTAGAACTTACTCAGAGAGAAAACCATATAGGCATTAAAATTTCTGATAATGGCTGCGGTATGTCGACAGACTTTATTAATAATCGACTATTCAAACCTTTTGATACCACTAAAGGTAATGCGGGTATGGGCATTGGTGTCTTTGAGGCCAAGCAATTTGTTGAAGGTATCGCTGGAATAATTAAAGTCGAGAGTATTGAAAATAAAGGCACTGTTTTTATAATAGACTTACCAATAAACCCAAGATTATAAATGATATATTACCGTGTAATACAGATCCTGAAATAAATTCAGGATGACGTACATGGATTTAGGCAGGGGTGCGTGGATTTAGGACGACGACAGTTAAAGTTGTTTTCCCGTCATGCTGAACTCGTTTCAGTATCCGTGCTGAGATCCTGAAATAAATTCAGAATGACGATGGCTGATTCAGGATGACGTACGTGGAATCAGTATAACGTGTGTGCAATCAGGCAGGCGTGTGTGGACTTAGGACGATGTACCTGGATTCATGACGACGATAGGTAAGGTTGCTTTTCCCCGTCATGCTGAACTCGTTTCAGTATCCGGGTTGAGATCCTGAAATAAATTCAGGATGACGTGGTGGTTTCAGGATGACGTTCGTGGATTCAGTATGTCGATAGGTAAGGTTATTTTCCTCCGTCATGCTGAACTCGTTTCAGTATCTGGGTTAAGATCCTGAAATAAATTCAGGATGACGTAGTGGTTTCAGGATGACGTTCATGGATTTGGGATAACGTACGTGGATTCAGTATGTCGATAGGTAAGGTTGTTTTTCCCCGTCATGCTGAACTTGTTTCAGTATCTGGGCTGAGATCCTGAAATAAATTCAGGATGACGTTCATAAGTTCAAGATGACGTACGTGGATTCAGGATGACGTACGTGGATTCAGTATAACGTGTGTGGTTTCATGACGACGATAGGTAAGGTTATTTTCCCCCGTCATGCTGAACTCGTTGCAGTATCTGGGTTAAGATCCTGAAATAAATTCAGGATGACGTATGTGAATTCAGAACTACGCGCTCAAATAAAGCGTATAAATAATAAAAGGGTTTTAGTCGTATGGAAAAGTTACTGATCATTGATGATGATAAAGGAATACAAAAGCAACTTAAGTGGAGCTTATCTGATTATGAGGCTGTATTAGCAGGAGATCGTGAAAGTGCTATTGCTGCAGTACGTCGCTTTGAACCCAAAGTTGTTACGCTTGATTTAGGTTTGCCGCCGGATGAAGCTAATGCCACTGAAGGTTTAGCGGCATTACAGGAAATTTTGACCATAGCGCCTCATACTAAGGTGATAGTGATCACCGGCAATGATGATCGTACTAATGCGTTAAAAGCTATTTCTGCGGGTGCCTACGACTTTTATCAAAAGCCAATAGATGCTGATGTGATCAATGTCATTATTGCTCGGGCGTTTAGTGTTTCGGCAATTGAAGAAGAAAACCGTAAGATGCGTCAAGTTGCGGGTAGTGATATTGGCATTATTGGTAACAGTGAAGCTATTGACCGTCTCCGCATGATGGTAAAGCGCATTGCGCCAACACAAATTACAGCCTTATTACTGGGCGAAAGCGGCACAGGTAAAGAAGTAACCGCCAATGCCGTGCATATTGCTAGTGAGCGCAGTAATAAGCCCTTTGTTGCCATTAACTGTGCTTCTATCCCTGAAAACTTATTAGAAAGTGAATTATTTGGTTTTGAAAAAGGAGCTTTTACCGGTGCTCATCGTGCGACTAAAGGCAAAATAGAGTGTGCAGAAGGCGGTACATTATTTCTTGATGAAATTGGTGATATGCCCTTTAGCTTGCAAGCAAAACTATTACGCTTCTTACAAGAAAAAACGATTGAGCGCCTTGGTGGTCGACAAGAAATTAATGTTGATGTTCGAGTGGTTTGTGCAACCAATCAAAACTTAGAACAAATGGTTAAAGATAAAACTTTCCGTGAAGACTTATTTTACCGCGTTAGTGAAATAACCTTAAATATCCCCCGCTACGTGACCGAGATGAAGACGTATTAATTCTGGCTCAATATTTTTTACAGATGTACGCCCTTGAATATAAACGTAATGTAAAAAGTTTTTCAGAAGACGGTTTAAGTGCTATTAAGGCTCATAAATGGCCGGGTAATATTCGTGAGTTACAAAATAAAGTAAAAAGTTCGGTAATTATGACGACTGGCACACAAGTGACTGCCTTTGATTTAGGATTTTTTGATCATACGAATACTGAATTTGAGTTGTCTTTGAATTTACGTTCGGTGCGAGAAAAAGCAGAGTCACTGGCTATTCAAAAAGCTTATGCGTTAGCCGAAGGCAATATGTCAAAAGCTGCAGAATTACTGGGTGTTACTAGACCAACATTGTATTCATTAATTGAAAAATATGGCCTAACAATTAACGAAACCTAGATGATTTGAAATACGGAGAAGGTTTTGTTATAAAATCTTCTCCATTAAATAAGGATGTTAACTCTTATCGTTTTCACTACTTCGTTCAGAATCAGAATCGGCAATTGTATCAGCCGTTAGCTCTGAGTTAGCTTCAATACTTTCATCGATATTACTTTCAGCATATAAACGACTCTTCTGCTTAAGGAGTTTATCTACATAACGAGCCATTTTAATTTTCTGCTTAATCGACGACTCTAATATCTCTTCTACTTCTCTTAATATTTCTTTCATGTTTTCAACATTCTCAGTTGAATTCACGATGAGCTGTGCGCTTGCCTGGCTAGGTTCATTACTGGCTAATTGTACTTTATGAAGTGAACCGGTTAACTCTACTTGCATCTCTAACGCGACTTCGTTAATTGCGTCAACATCAATACAAGTGAGCTCTTCTAAAAACCCAAACAATAATAAACGGTCAACAAAAATATTGATTTTTCTTGGAACGCCTAACGTTTTTTCATGAATAACATTAAAGCCTTCATCTGAGAAGAGTGCCTCTTTAATACAACCTGCTTGCTGCAATCTATGATTAATGTATTCTTTAACTTCGTCACTAGTCAGTGGCTTTAAATGCGCAGAGGCGATAATACGTTGACGAAATTGCTCCATATTAGGGGCTTGAATAATATCTTTAAGTTCCTCTTGTCCGAGAAGAAAACTTTGTATCAACGGCTTATTATCCAGTTGAAAATTAGATAACATGCGGAGTTCTTCAACGGTTTCTATTGGTAAATTTTGTGCTTCGTCAACAATCAACAAAGCGCGCTTACCTTGGCGATTCAAATCAATAAGAAACTGTTCAATTGACTGTAGTAACTCAGCTTTGCTCTTACCTTTAACCGAGATCTTAAATTCAAAAGCGACAAGCTCAAGTAATTCTTGTGGGTCGAGCTTAGTCGTGACAAGTTGAGCGGCAACAATTGAATCGTCAGCAATATTATTTAATAGGTTACGCGCTATTGTTGTTTTACCCGTGCCTATAGGCCCAGTAACCACGATAAAACCTTCACCTTGGTCTAAACCATATTGTAAATAAGACATTGCTCTTTGGTGGTTGCTTGACGCGAAAAAGAAACGTGGGTCGGGACTTAACTGAAAAGGACGCTCTTTAAAACCATAATAATTTTCGTACATACTGCTAAAAACCTTTACTGAATTTGAGGGTGATTCTGTCTTCCTCATAATTGAATGATTGTGTAGTAGAACTGCGGTTAAGATGGCTTACGCCTAATTTAACGGTCAGTTTACTATTTAAGGATTTGTCATACTCAAGACTATAACGTCGGTAGCGGTCTTGACGGCCATTTTCTTGTGCAACTAAAAAGTGGGTGTCAGTATATTCAAGCATGAGATTTATATTGGATTTACCACTAACTTTGCGTTTAATAGCAAACGATGCCCTTTTATTTTCATCTTCGGTTCGGGTATTTAAATTCTCACGGGTCAATTTTGATAGCTTAACGCTGAAAGTGGTTCGTGGTAGTGCTAATACTGAAGACCACTGTAACTCTTTGTTTAATGAAAGGCCCAAATCTTCCACTAAAACAAAATCATTTAAGCTGACTAGCTGATAATTATCAAAATTGATATTATCATTATTATTGACAAAACAAGTTGAAGAGTCAGCTATGTCACCTTGTGGACACCAAAAGCTACCTAAGGCAACACTTTCATAATTATTACGGGTAAATGCTTTAACCTCTTCAACATAAGTAATGGTATTCGTTAAGCGTTTGTTTTTATGTACAAAATCAAATCCATAACTTTCTCCGTAAAAGCGTTGGCCGTAATCAATTATTAAGGTCGTTCTTTGACTAGGCTCCCAGCGAATTGTGGCCGCAGTATAGTCTTGTTGTTCTTCACCATCGAGGTCTAGTTGAGTACCAGTAGGTGTGTTATAAGATAGGTCTAATAGGAGCCTAGGGCTTATTAACCAGCGTAAGCCGCCGCCATAAGAGTCTGACTCAAGTGATGAACTATTATCAACAAGGTCACCTTCATTAGTCTCATCATAATATCGTATAAACGGTGTTATTTTATAACCCGTAATTAAACCGATTTTAACTTCGCCTTTAAATAACTGTCCGTCTCTGCCTTGATTAGTCGCATCAGAATATTCAGATGACGCATCCCAATATACATTTCGAGCAGCAGAGCCATTTTCACTCAAAAACTGTACCGCATAGCCTTCTCGTTCACCTATACCGTCTTGTGATTTAGTCGTTTGGTATTGAATACCCGAACCAACAATAAAATCACTATTATTAATCGTGTACTGAAAACCACCCGAATAATTTTCAACTCTAATGGTGTCACCAGAAACAATATCGGCAAGCGCATTACTGGAATTATTACGTGCTTGGTTTGATATTGCAGCACTACCGATTAAAGCAAGCCCTTTAGGACCTAACTTTAAGCGAAAAGAACTATCCAATGTATGATAGTCATTATCGGTATCATGGTCATGGCTGTACATTGCATAAAGACTTTTTGCATCAAAGGTAAAATCTAATTTTTTTGATGAAAACAGTGTACTTAATTCAACACCTGTTTGACTAACTAAACTTGCTGTCGTGTCGTTAACAGATAAATTAACATTATCAGTATAGGTTTCATCAATAATCAACTGTGGTGTAAATTGCCATTCTCCTGCGAAAGTATTTGCAGATAAAATGGCAAAGATTCCTGCAGCTAATACTGTCTTATTTAGTGCCGTATCCATAACCATAATAGCCATACATATCCTTGTGAGATCTGATTGCTTTGTTTAGCACTAAACCCAGTGCTAAATCTTCGTTGAGGTTTTCTGTCGCTTTTTCAATATCTGCTAAGAGCGTTTTTGATTCTTCAACTACGACCAGCGCTTGGCCCATTAAGTTGGCTAAGACCATGGTTTCTGTAACGCCAATTAACGGTGGACAGTCAAATATTACAATACGGTCAGGGTAGCGCTCTGCAAGTTCTTTAGCTAAAGACTCCATACGGTCACTGGCGAGTAATTCATTAGAAAGATGATGAGGTTCACCTGCAGGTATTATTTTAAGCTTATCAATATTGGTACTGTACATTATTTCAGAAATATCGTGCTTCTCACCCAGTAAGTATTCAATCAAGCCAGGGACTTGCTTAAAGCCTAATTCTCGATTTATGCTTGGGCGCAAAACATCGGCGTCAATTAATAACACTGTTTTATCTTGTTCTAAAGCAATACTTAGCGCTAAGTTAATTGAAATAAAAGTTTTGCCTTCATTCGGCTTAGAGCTACTTATCATAACCAAATTACTGTTTTTAAGTGTTTTAGAGCCTGAGCCAAAGGCATTGTTTAAGAGCTTACGTTTAATTTGACGAAACTCATCTTTAATACTTTTTCTGGTACCGTTATCGATTAAGAAACCACGACTTTCAAGATCATTTTTATTAAGCACTAAAACATCATTATTTTCATAATCTACTGAAGCTGTCGAGCTTTCAACGGCTTTAGTTGGTTTATCAATCGTTACATTTTCAGTAACAACCGGTGTTTTATCTTGTTGAGCCATCTTTTGTTTAGCGAGTGCTTTTTCTATGGTACTCATAAATTAAAAATCCTATGTATTGGTGCTTGTATTGCATCCGGAAATAACGAATAAGCGATAAAAAAGCATAATATTAAAATTAATAAGCTGTTAGAGACCAAAAACAGTATCGTTTTACGTTTATCTTTACGTTGTAGACCTATGTTTTCAGTAGCCGAAACAATACCAAAAATAGGGATGCCCGTTGCCCGAGCGACTTGGCTGCTCGAAGTTACAACAGGGTTAATTTGACTGAATAAAAAGGAAAGTCCCAATCCAACACCTACCCCTAAAAAGGTAACAATTACATAAAATAGATACCTTTTAGGACCTGCAGGTTTTAAAGGTGCACGAGGAGGATCAATTACTTTGAAATTTATTTTACTGGTCGTTTCGTTAGCAGACTGACCTATTTGTGCTTTCTCTTTACGTTCAAGCAAGTCTTCATATTGTTTTTTAGTAATATCGTAGCCGCGATTAAGTGCCACTAGTTCTGCTTCAATTTCAGGTAATGTATGAATTTTGTTTTCAAGATCTCTAACAGTATTTCTGTAATTATTAGCTCTTACTTCCATCGAAGCAACTTGTCCTTCAAGTTGATTCACTTGAATTTGAATATCTTGAATTACTGGGTTCTGACTTATTGGCGTGTAGTCATTACCTGCTTCATTACTGCTTGTTAGGTACTGTTCAATTTCATCATCTCTTTGCTTTGATAAATGATCAAGTCGACGTTGAACTTCTTTCACATCAGGATGCTGCTCGGTATATCTAAGTTGTAGTGAATCTAATTGTCCTTCTAACTCAGCAATACGGTCATCAAAAGTAGTTTTTATGCTATTCGAATCAACAATATTATTTTGCTGATTAGATTCTGACGTTGAAGATTGCGTCAATTTAGCTTTTGAGCCAGCTAATTGTGTTTTTGTTTCTAGCAAAATCAGTTCAATAGTTTTTAATTGTTCTTTTGAGTTATTAAGCTTTTGGTAATAACCACCGTACTGGTTAGGCAGTACGTCACTGTATTTCTGTTTAAAATTAGTTAGCCTTGCTTCGTCTTTTAATAAGCGATTTTCGTATTCATTAATTTGGCTATCAAGAAATTTTTGTGCAGAGTCAGAATCCCGACGATTCTCACCTCGAGTCGTTTCAATAAACACCGTAATAACCGCTTGCACAACATCGCGTGCCATTACGGGGTCTTTATCAGAGAAGGTGATATTGAAAATGTTTTGTCTTCTGCCGCCAGTCTTGTTAATTGAAATACCATTCGTTAATCGTTCAATTAAGTTATTAAATTCTTGCGGGGTATTCGCTTGAACATCTAGATCGGTCATCCGAGCAATACGCTCTAAATTTGGGCGATTGAGCAATGTTTTTACCATTAAGCCGATTTGTTCATCAGGATTCGACTCAACCGTCATTCCTTTTAACAAAGGGCCTAAAATAGATTGAGTATCGGCAAATACCCGCGCTTCTGATTCATAACTATCTTGTAGCTGTGAAACGCCAAACCAACCTAAAGGGCAAATAAGCCAAGTAGCAATCATAAGATAGCGGCGTTTTATCCACATACCTTTTAAATAATCTAAAATTTGTTCAAGTATTTCTTGCATTCCTGACCTCTAAATACAGGCAATTAATAAAATAGGCGATTGTTTTCTTATTTAACTAAAACTAAAACCAAGTTTCAGGGATAACAATTATATCACCTGGTAAAACGTCAACGTTAGCCGCTATCTCACCATTCTTAATTAAGTCTTCAATATAAATTTCATATTGTTTTTGCTGGCCATTTTCCACTCTTACTAAAATAGCATCATTACCATCAGCAAATTCTGTTAAACCACCGACCCTAATCATTACGTCGAGTAACGTCATTTGCTGAATATAATTGATTGACTTAGGTTCTGCAGCTTCACCAATAACACGTATTTGCTCACTAAATGGGCCAACAAAATTATTTACGGTTACGGTAACTACGGGCTCTCTCAAGTAAGTTGCTAGAATTTCTTCAATAGTTCGAGCGAGTTCGGTAGGTGTTTTGCCTGATACAGGTATATCTTCAACTAAAGAAGTGGTTATCATTCCGTCTGGACGCACAACAAATGTGCCTGACACTTCAGGATTACGCCATACGAATATATTAACAACATCACCGGCACCAATTAAATATTTATAAGAGCTAACATCAACCGTATTCGATTGGTGTATGGTTGCTGGTGGTAAGGTTAAGGTACTACAACCTGAAATAACGTAAGCTATAGTTAGTAGTATTGCCGTTTTTAGTTGGCCGAGCATATTCTTTTCCATGGTTATAACCTTCTTTATACTTCGAATTTATCAAATTGATACTAAGCTATCTGATTGTATGTGATTTTTACAAAGGTTGCACAACATTTAATAGGTGTAAAAAACTTGTGATTATTGCTACTATCTTACACGCTTCTGTTTTAAGTGTTTGTCACTAAAAATCATAAATGAGCAAGTTGAATCTGTTCATAGTAAAGGGAATAATTAATTCATATGTCTAGCCCAAAGTTTCGAGATCTATCTTCGGGTAGTAAATCTTTAGTTATTATTGAACTGATTTTTTTTGCTGGTTCATTATTATTGACTGTCTATTTAAATAGCTTGTTTTTATTTGTCGAACATCAAAATATACCGACTAATTTATTGGCTATTTGCGCGGTTGTTTTCGCCCTAATGGTACAACTATCGTTATTATCTCTAGGTTTATATAACTCGAAGCTGCGTGAAAATTACCGTGGTATTGTCAGGCGTTTGCTTGTTTCAGTGGCGATTGGCTTCTTTATTGTCACTTTAATTAATCCCTTATATGGTCAACACGCCTTAAAAATTGAATTACTTGCAATTGCTGCATTATTTAGTCTTATCATCGATAGTGCTTTTCGTTATTTTACCCTGCAAGTCGACTTCTTTGGTTTCAGTAAAAGAGTCGTATTAGTGCTTGGCGCCGGTGATCGAGCCTCTATTATCGAAAAACGTATGCGTCGAGATGTCGACAGGCAAGGGTTTTACATGCACGGCTTTGTTATTATGCCAGGTGACACCGATACAGGCATAGTCAACGAAAACCGTATTGCATTAGAAGGTTCTCTGGTTAATTATGCACTAGAGCATGGTATCGATGAGATTGTTGTTGCTAGTGATGAACGTCGTGATAATTTACCGGTTGATGAACTTTTTGCCTGTAAAATACGGGGCGTAGAAATTACCGAAATTCTCGATTTTATCGAGCGTGAAACAGGTCAAATTGCCGTAAATCTTATTTATCCAAGTTGGGTGATCTATTCAAATGGTTTTGCTTCAGGTAACCATTTACGCAATACCTTAGATTGGGTTTTTAACGCGGCTATTGCTATTGCTTTAACTCTAGTTACTTGGCCAGTTATGCTAATAACAGCCATTCTTATTAAATTCGACGAAGGCATGAAAGCCCCTATTTTTTATCTGCAAGAGCGCGTTGGCTTAGATGGACAAGCTTTTAATATTTATAAATTTAGAAGTATGCGAATCGATGCGGAGAAAAATGGTGCTCAAATGGCCTCTGAAAATGATGATCGCACCACGAGTATTGGTAAATTTATTCGTAAATACCGTGTCGACGAACTACCACAAATACTCAATGTAATACGTGGAGATATGGGCTTTGTTGGCCCGCGCCCAGAACGTCCTGAATTTGTTCAGCAGCTTATTAAAAACTTACCTTACTACAACGAACGTCATAATGTTAAGCCAGGCTTAACAGGCTGGGCACAATTAAAGTACCCTTATGGTTCAACAGAAGAAGATTCATTAGAGAAGCTTAAATATGACTTGTATTACATAAAGCACCGTAGCTTTATGTTGGACTTATTAATTTTAATTAGAACCGTTGAAATTGTTTTGTTTGGTAAAGGAAGATAACGTTATTATGGGCTATGACCAAACTTATATTGGATACAATCAGTGACTACACTTTTCTCTTTAATTAAAAGCGACTTCATTCGTAAACGCGCTATCTATATCGAAGATGGAGCTCAAATATCATTAATAAGAGTTATGCTAACGGATGGCAGTAGTGCGAACGTGATCCATAGGTTAGCTTTCGCATGCGCAAGGACAAAAGTATTGTCGCCATTTGCATTGCTATTTCAGCACATCAATCGTATTTATAACGGTTGTAGTATAGGTACCAAAGCTAATTTTGCTGGTGGACTTGCTTTAATGCATCCCATTGGTGTCGTGATTAATTCAAAAGTGATTGCAGGAAAAAATATCACCATAGAAAGTGGTGTTGTTATTGGCGATGAAAAAGGTTTATCCCCCTCACTTGGTGATAATGTATTTATTGGGGCGGGTGCAAAAATAATTGGGAATGTTACCGTTGGCAATAACGTAAAAATTGGTGCTAATGCCGTTGTTGTTAAAGACATTCCTGATAATTGTACAGCTCTTGGTATTCCTGCTATAGCGAGGTTAAATGAAAGATGATCTTTCTTGAATCGTTGCTATTGCTTTCAATCTTTTTAGTTTTTTATACCTACCTATTTTACCCTTTAATTTTGATGTTATTAAGTGGGTTTCGCCAAATAGTAAAAGATACCTCTTTTGTATTATCTAAAAAAGAACGTAGGACAAAATCCGTTGAACTCCCTGAAGTAACGGTAATAATTGCGGCCTATAACGAAGAGAAATGCATAGAAGACCGCATCATAAACCTGCTAAATCTTAACTATCCAAAAGATAAGTTAAGGTTCATTATTGGCTCAGATGGTAGTACAGACAATACAAATAGTATCTTAAGTAAGTTTGATGAGCCAAATTTGGATATATTTTGTTTTGATAAAAATCGAGGGAAAATTAATGTTCTTAATGAATTAATGACAAATGTTAGCTCGCCGATATGTGTTTTTTCTGATGCCAACACCATGTTTGATAAAGATGCCCTAGAACATTTAGTTACTCATTTTGAAAGTCAGAAAATTGGTGCCGTATGTGGTGAATTACATTTGATTGATCCATTTTCTGGTGATAACAAAGATAATCTTTATTGGAAATATGAGCAGGCTTTGAAATTCCATGAATCAAGGTTAAATGCTTTGTTAGGTGCTAATGGAGCTATTTATGCCATTAGAACGGATATGTATATTCCCTTACCAACAGATACTATTATTGATGATTTTTGTATCGTAATGAATATTGCACAGAAAGGTTATTCAGTTATTTATGCTCCTGAAGCTAAAGCTATAGAAGAAATTGCACCAGACTTAGCCGAAGAGTCTTCTCGACGAATTAGGATTGGTGCAGGAAATTATCAAGCAATGATGCGACTAGGCTGGCTGCTCAATCCTATGGAAGGATATAGATTTTTTTCCTACGTAAGTCATAAAATTTTACGTTGGTTTGTACCCCATTTAATGGTAATAATTTTAACGTTAAATGCCATACTGGCGATTAATGAAGAATTTTATAGATATTTATTATTACTACAGGTTATCTTTTATAGTGCAGCTATCGTTGGGATGAGAATGAAATCAGGCAGTGGCTTGATATTCAAAGTTCTTCAGCTTTTAGCGTTTTTTGTATCAATGAACTTCTCTCTTTTAAGGGGATTCATAAAATTTTTAAATAAAAATCTATCTGCTACTTGGGAGAGCACATCCAGATGATTATATCGTTACTTTTTTTATTATTTATTATATTTTTATTTATTATCGTTGTTAGAAGAAAGGAAATGCAGACTTGGCTTCCTACCTATATCAAACAACAACTGTTTTCTTCAAATAAATATGATGGCCCAAAACACGTTATGTTTTGTTTTGTTGACCACTATGAACCGCAATGGAAAAACAGAGACAATATCTATATTGAACGAGAAAGAGTAGACCGCTGGATGGTTGACTATCCTAAAATGGCTGGGCAATTTACGGATGCAGATGGTGTGCATCCGCAACATTCATTCTTCTACCCTGAAGAAGAATATAGAAAAGAACATTTAGATAAATTGTCTGACTTATGCGCTCAAGGGTATGGTGAAATAGAAATTCATTTACATCATGAAAACGATACGAGTGAAAACCTGAGAAGCACACTCACAAATTTCGCTGACTTACTGCATAATGAGCACGGAGCCTTGAGTATCGACCCTGAAACGGGTAAGCCCTCTTATGCTTTCATTCATGGTAATTGGGCGCTTGATAACTCTCACGCTCACGGCCATTGGTGTGGTGTAAACGACGAACTTATCATACTTAAAGAAACTGGCTGTTATGCTGATTATACTTTTCCATCACCAGATACTACACAACCAGCAATGGTTAATTGCATTTATTATGCAAAAGATGATGCTGAAAAACCTAAATCTTACAACAAAGGTAGACCAGTAATAAAAGGAGGAACTTTCTGGGGTGATCTAATGATCATCCAAGGTGTACTTCAACTGAACTGGAAAAATAGAAAATTTGGCTTAATCCCTAAAATTGAACAATCAGATGTTAGAAATACACTGCCACCTACAAAAGAGCGAGTAGATATGTGGGTTAAGCAAAGCATTCACATTAAAAATAGGCCTGATTGGATTTTTATAAAAGTGCATACACATGGCACTCAAGAAGCCTCTATGGAAACACTTTTAGGCGAACCGATCAGAGAAATGCATCAACATTTGAATGAAAAGTACAATGATGGAGAAAACTACTTTCTTCATTATGTAAGTTCACGCGAAATGTACAATATTATAAAGGCAGCAGAAGCTTGTAAAAAGGGTGACCCGAACGAATATCGTGACTTTGTTCTGGCTAAGCCATCCTTTAAAAAGAGTCTGCATTAATGCTGGCTCGGATATTAAGGAAGCTGGAGAGTTTTATAGGAGCCGATGGTATTAGATGGTCTAACATCCCTGACGGAATATATAGTTTTAATTTTCATCGAATTGGTAATTGGAAGAAAACACGTTTTGACCCGTGTGTTTTTTCCTGTGATAGTGATAAGTTGGATGACTTAATTGTTTTTTTTAAGAAAGAGTTTGACATCATTTCTATTGCCGAAGCAGTTGAATTAGCGAAAAAAAGCTCTCAAAAAATTCATGGTAAATATTTAGTTATTACTTTTGATGACGGCTATAAAGATAACTACACTAAAGCATTTCCTATTTTGAAACGTCATCATGTGCCCGCCTGCTTTTTTATTGCGACTAGTTTAATTGGTAATAATAAATTACCTTGGTGGGACAGAATTGCTTATAACTATAAGACAAATAAATTCAAATCAATTAAGCTTTCCAGTTGGGCGACAACCGTAAAATATAAGGGTGACGATAAGGAATTCGTAAGAGATATTCTAGCCGCTACTAAAATCAGCCTAGATCCTATTGAAGTGCAATTGAAAGAAATAGAAAAATTATTTCCTCTAGAAGGAGAGCTTCCTACCCAAGAGTTTTTATCATGGGAAAATCTTGCTGAAATGATTTTACATAATATGGATGTAGGCGCACATTCACATAATCACGAAATACTTGCTAACCTTTCTCAAGACGAAATCATCTATGAATTAACACATTCTAAAATGTTGATAGAACAAAACCTACCCTATAAAGTCAATTCTTTTTCATATCCTGTAGGGAGTCAAGGCACTTATAATAAAAGTGTTACTAAAGCACTTTTTGATTGTGGCTATGACATAGCGTTTAATTTTCAACCGGGAATCAACGTAAATATTGATGAGAACCGATATGACTTAAGACGATTTTCTATTGAGCCCTCTACGACCATTCATTCCCTTAAAAATATGCTAAGTTACGCTAAAACGTATTAAGCTTTAATGATAAGTGACTATATTAATAAAATGAAAATACTTCATTGTGTTAGCAGCTTACAAGTGGGAGGAGCAGAAAAACTCGTTAAAAACTTGTCAGTGGCTCAACAAGAGTTTGGTCAAAACGTTGCTATATTATCATTTGGTAAAACAACAGATGAATTTCAGCAAGTATTAAGTCAATCAAAAGTAAAAGTGCACAACATTGCCGGGAACATACTTAAACGACAAATACAGATTATAAAACTCATTAATCACTTTGATGTTATTCATATACATTCTCCCGCGGTTATTCGAGCATTCTTATTGGTTTCCCCTTTTCTTTTGCTAAAGAAAGTTATTTACACCATACACGGTGAAGTATCACCAAACCTCCAAGGCATTAAAGTATCTCATCGCGTAGCCCGTTGCTATGTTAATTATACCTTTGCTGTTTCTGATAAAACCAGGTTGAAAGCCGGTGGGCTTTTTTCCTGGCCTAAAGATAAAATTAAAGTAATTAAGAATGGTGTATCACTACCGCTAAGAAGCATAAATAAAGCTGACAAACCCAAATTAACTTTAGGTACTGTTTCTAGATTAATTCCGTTAAAAAAGATAGAAGACCTCGTTAAATGTATCGGGGAGTTCAACCTGCATGATCAAGTAGACCTGAAAATATTTGGCGACGGCCCAGAAAGAGAAAAACTAGAAACCTTGGTTAATCACCTCAATTTAAATAACAGCATTCAGTTTATGAATAATGTTATAGATGAAGACCAAATTTACCCTTTAATTGACTGCTTAATTATATGCTCTGAAACCGAAGGTTTACCTATGGTTTTACTTGAAGGCATGGCTTATGGTATTCCCTGTATTAGTACGCGCGTTGGGGCTATTCCAGATATAATAACAGCAAGCGATTGTGGCTTTTTATTTGACACCAGCAATTTAGCGCAATTAGCTGAGCATATAAAAGTGATGTCTGAAAACAAAAGTGTGCTGGAAGCAAAGGGCTTGAACGGTAAAAAATATATAACAAAGCACTTTGCTATTGAAAGTATCGCAAATATTTATCAGGAATATTATGGAAACCTCAATGCCCAATAAGCAAAAGCCTAAAAAAATATTATTTTTCTCTAATTTGTTTCCATTACCTTGGGAACCAACTAGGGGCCAATTTAATCTTCAGCAAACAGCCCACATGGAAGAAAATGCAGATATATCATATTTAATTCCCGTACCTATTTTTACGTGGTTGAAACAAGTCGTGCTTGGACGTAAATATTACGACAAGAAAAACTATTGCCTATTCCCTTTCTTTTATATTCCGGGAGTGGGTCGTTCACTTCATCCTTTGTTTATGTTGTTGTCTATAATCGTTAGTGTTAAGCCCCTACTTTGGTTTGCCAAGCACAAATACGTTTTAGCGAGTTGGGCTTATCCAGAAGGTGTAACCGCTGCAATGTTAAAACGAATTTTTAGCTTTCAATTAACCATCGATTGTTTAGGTAGTGATGTTAACGTACATAGTTTATGTCCGAAAAGAAAAAAACAACTAACCTTTGCTTTTAATCGAGCAACAACCGTTGCAACCAAAAGTAAAGCATTAGCAAAAAGAGTATTAGAGATAGCCCCCAAAGCAAATGTGCAAACGATTTATAATGGCGTAAACTTTGAAAAGTTTAGTGTGGCTGAAAAACCAAGTAGAAAGTCACTTAAGTTACTTTTTATAGGTAATTTGATCAAAACGAAAGGTGTATTCGAATTAGTAAAGGCTGCTAAAAAATTAGCCGAAGAAAAGGTTGATTTTGAATTGTCGATTATTGGAAGCGGGCCTGAAGCAAATAATTTAAAGTCATATATTGTAGAAAATGATTTAAGTGCCTCGGTAAAGTTAATTGGCGGTGTTCCACATAAGCAACTTGACCAATGGTTTGCAAAGTCTCACGCACTTATATTACCGAGCTATAGAGAAGGGGTGCCCAATGTTATTATGGAAGCACTTGCTACAGGCACTGCAGTGGTGGCGACTAAAGTGGGCGGAATACCTGAAGTTATTACTCATAAAGTCAATGGTATATTACTGAATGACTATCAGCCCGACTCTATTTATAAAGGAATAAAGCAGGTAATGGCTGAAACTTGGGTTAGTGAAAGTATCCTTAAATCTGTAGAAAATTACACATGGGAAAATACGAGTAAACAATTTTTGCAAACATTTTCCTGAATTCCTCGTATCGCTCTAATATTCTTTAGAATACTTTTTTCACTGCGGCGTGTAAGTTTAACAATATGGATTTATATGTTGGAGATAAGTAGAATAATAAAAGTGTCCATATAAGTATGAAAGAGACGACAGCTATAAATACGACATAAATATCCTCTACTATTTCATGTTGCCAAAAAATCGATAAAATAAAGAATGGGATATTACTTAAAATAGCAATGATAAATGGTTTAGATAAATAACTAACATAATTGTATGCTGTAATATCTAATTTTTTAATTATGGCAAACGATAGTATTAAAGTAATAACCTCCGCCAGTAAGATAGCAAAAGCCACCCCATTTATTCCATAATCAAAAGCTAATGTTACCCCAAGGACTAAGGCGATTTTATTAGCAACAATAAATTTCAAAGCAAGGTTTTCATGTCCTGAAGCAACTAAACCCATTCGTATAAAAATAACGGGAATTGTAAACATACTCGCAAGCGCTAATAAGGAAGCTACAGGTACTGAATGCCCCCACTGCCCACCAAACATATAATAAATTAAATTAGGTGAAATAAGGCATATAGCTAACAGTGACGGCCAAAACACCAGAAGCCCCTGTTGCATATGACTTAATATCGTATCATTTAAAGGCTCATTATTTCTTACCTTTTTCGTATAATGAGGAAATGCAGCAGTGCCTAGAGCTGGTAATAAAACGTGTAAAATAATCTTTGGTAAGCTCTTTCCTTTGTCATAAAATGCGGCAAAATTTAAACCAAAATATTTACCAATTATTAAGGGAATGAGAAGTTCTTGAATTCGTGACAAAGAACTCATAAAAGACATTTTCATTCCAAAACTTAAAATAGGTTTATATTTTTTTAAACTTATTTTAAAAACAAAGTCATCCCAAATAGTCCACATCATTAGAATTATCTGCATAAAAGATTTTAGAACATTCGATATAGCAATTGCAAATATTCCAAAATCTAAATAAATAAGGAGCATTACGTTAATAAAAAATAGCGTTTCAGACGCTATATTTATAATGGCTAAATTCTTGAACTTTTCTTTTCGTTCTATTAGCCCTGTCGCTACAATATGGAATGGGCTAGTGATTATTGATATGCTTATTATATAAACAATATCCGTGATTTTTTGATTTCCGTAGGCACTACCAATAAATTCCGCTAATGCAAAAAGGATCAAGAATAAAGCGGTAGACGTAATTATAGATAAAGTAAAAACAGCTGATTTCTTTGTATCGTCGAGGAGAGGTTCTCTAATAAGGTAGGTGGTATAGCCAAAGTTTTTAAACATGGTGATTAACACAATTGATGAAACTGCTACAGCGAGTATCCCTAACTCATCAGGGGTTAATAAGCGACTTATCACCATAGAAGATACTAAAAAAACTAAAAATGACACAAAGTTGTCAATAAAAGTAAAGGTAAAGTTTCGTTTGAGGCTCATTGTAAGTATCTTTATATTTATTTTATTATATTTAAAGGGGAAATAGGCTCTGAAGCTAAAAAATAGAACATTTAACGCTTAGTCTAAAAGCTGATATAACTAAGTAAATCAAGTTGACTTTGCTATTCTATCTTATTAATCTACTTAATCTATTTATTTATATAACAAATTTTATGAAAGATATTAAAAATATATCTGTCGCAACACTTGGCCCTTCAATAGATCATCAAAAAAGTCTTCTTGCTATGCTGTCTAATGGGGTCGGATCGGTAATTACTTTACCTGACTCACACAGCTTTTATAACATCGATTCTGCCCCTTCTCGATTTAAAAAAATAATTGGTAAAGTCTGGAAGCCCGATAACAAAGCATATTTAGAAATGATTTGTCAAAAGCTTGATGATAGTTCTACAGATGTGATAATTGGTTATTGGGGAACTAACCCTATTTCAGATTTATTCTCTATTAAAAAACTTCGACCGCATATTAAAGTTGTTTTAATGGTGCTCTGTCATCCGATGTCGTTAAATAATTTGGGTATCAGACGTCAAAACTTTATGATGCAACGAGCTACGGCAAGCTTGGACGGGATTATCTATCCAAGTATCAATATGGCTGAATATTTCAATAAAACTATATACAAAAAAAAGGTGCCGTGTGAAGCCATTATACCACCGTGTTGGCCACAAGCATTTCAAGCAAAAAAAAATGCACGGGAGTTAAAAGATGAATCGAATATTGTATTTATTGGACGTACAGATTTATCTGGTAAAACTGTTCATTTAGCGGATGATGTTCGCCCTCTCATGAACTCTATTCTGGCTCAGGGTATTGATTTGTATCATGGTGAGTCGAAAGAAACTAATGACAATAACCCGCATAGAAAAGCTTTTAAACCAATGGAACAGAAAGCGCTTATTGAGACAATGAGTTATTATGATGCAAGTCTTTTAGCTTATAATACAGAAGCTTGTAAAAATGATTTACGCTTTCATTTAACGGTACCAGATCGTTTAATTACTAGCGTTTCCGCGGGTATTCCAATTGCCATTCCATCTGAAGGTTATGGTGGCGCAAAAAGTTATCTAAAAAATTACCCTGCTATATTTGAATTCGACTCAGCTTGCCACTTAAAATCTATGTTAGCCGACAGAAGCCACGTCCGTGAGCTTAAAAATATTGCATGGGAAGCTAGAGAACGCTATACCGCTGAAAAACAGGGTGATAAACTTAACTCTTTTATTATGAGCTTAATGTAAATAGAACCTATTTTTCAATGTCAGATTTGGCTTGATATATTTTTGGTTAAAATATGTGGCGTACTTATCGTTATGCTTTAATGAAATCTCTAATTAATTTTTAGGTAGGAAAATAATGTCTCAGGAATTAATCACTGTTGTTATCCCTTTTTATAAAGGGGAAAAATACCTAGAAAAAACCATCGATAGTATATTGCAGCAAACTTATCAAAATTTTGAAATACTAATAATTAATGATGGTAGTCCAGCTGCTTCAAACAGCTATTTTGAAAAAATAGCTCAAAAAGACGAACGTATTGTCGTCTTTCATAAAAACAATGGTGGCGTAGCGTGTGCTAGGCAGTTTGGTATCGAAAATGCTAAGGCAGAATTTATCGCCTTTTGCGATCAAGATGATTTATGGTTACCAGAGAAACTTTCAAAACAAATGCCTTTATTCGAAAACAGTAACGTCGGCTTAGTGTATTGTGGAGCAATTGAAGACCATATAGCGAGTGGTAGGCAGGTAGAACTTCCATTCTTTGATATATATAAAGGAAAAATATTTACGCCGCTGACAAAGAAAAATGAAATAGTAAGTTGTACTGCGATCGCCCGTAAATCATTGCTTTTAGAAGTAGAAGCTTTTGATAAAGACATTGAACTTATGGGAGTTGATGATTGGTTAGCTTGGCTTAAACTGTCATTAGTTTGTGACGTTGATTTTGTTGAAGAGTATCTGGCAATACATATCTTTCATCAAAATAACTACTCCTCTAACAATGCTCAAATGTATAAAGCAGAGCTAGTCTGTTTAGCAAAGATTAAGCCATTTGCATCACATTATTCAGAAAGCAAAGAAGTAGATTACAAACATGTAGAGAAAAATATTCATTTACGCTATGCCGAGGCATTTATTTTCAATGGTGACTTTTCTCTCGGAGCTGATGCATTATTACTTGCAGCACAATCAGGTAATAATATTAAATTAAAATTAAAAGGATTGTTTTTTAAATGGTGTCCGGTTTTGTTACTTACTTTACTTCAAAAAACTAAGCGAATAGCTTCATCATAAGTTCACTGTTAAAGTGTGAAGATCTATTTATATTAAGGAAACATAGGTGAGTAAACCAAAAAAATTGTTAACTTTGCTAATAAAACTATTTATCTTTAGCTGTGCTCAATTAGTGCCTAAGAAGAAAGATCTTTGGGTCTTTGGCGCGTGGTACGGTCAACGTTATAGTGACAACCCTAAAGCCTTTTTTGAGTATATTAACGAAAATCAGAAACATATTAAGGCTGTATGGATTACTAAAGACCAGGCTATTGTTGATCAATTAAGAGAAAATGGCCATATAGCCTATTTAGATAAGGGGTATAGCGGCTTATGGATGCAATTAAGAGCAGAGTTCGCCTTTGTTTGTCAATCGTTACACGATGATCTTTATCCTGCTTGTATAAGTAAAAAAACAAAAGTTGTGAATTTATGGCATGGCCTGCCGTTGAAAAAAATAATGTATGATGTTTTTGGTGAGCAAACCGTTGAAAAAAATATTGTCGGTAGGTTATTTGACTTTCTTTCACCTTATGAGAGAATCAGAAATGATTACTTATTGGCGACCAGTACTGAAACACAAAATACCTTATCGAAAGCCTTTCGGTTACCTAAAGACAGAGTTCTAATTACTGGGTTTCCACGTAATGATGTTTTTTTAAAAGAAAAGAAAAATGCCATTAAGTCGGTATATAAATGTATATACATGCCGACTTTTAGAGGCGGTATTGGCACAGAGTGTGACTTATTTGCACAATATGGCTTTGATGTTGAGCAGATAGATGGAACTTTGAAGGAAAATAATATTGACCTTGTCTTGAGGATGCATCCAGTTAATAAACCACCAGAATACCTTATTAATGCGATTAAAAACTCAAGCCATATCACTATTGACTCTACTGCTGATATATTTGACTCAATAGCAGATTATGATTGCATGATTACGGATTATTCTGGTGGGTATTTTGACTTCATGCTTACCGGAAAACCTATACTATTCGCACCTTTTGATTTGGAAAAATATAAGCAACAAGAGCGTGATTTGTATTATAAATATGAAGATGTAACAATCGGACCTTATTCATATTCATGGCCTGAACTGATAACAAGAATAATTGAGGTGCGAAGCCAACAGTTAAGCGCTAATTATGAAGTATGTTATGAGCAATTAACCAATTTATTTCACACTCCTTTAGAACCAGAGTATAGATCATTTTCGGAAAAATTATTTTATAGTCTTTCCCATTAATTTTATTTATACATGTGACTTTTAGATAAGTTATAAACCAACATTGGAATGAATATACTTCCCTGCCTTTATTGATGGTAGCTCACCAACGAAAAAAATTATATGAGGCTTTATATCTTTTATTTGCTGTTTAAGAAACGTTACAGTTCAATCTATATTTTTACTTATCTCAGGTAATCCATTTTGATACCAGTTTTGGGTGATATCTCTGATTAAAATCTTTTTTTCATCTATTATTTTGGCCAAGTTATAAAACTCGAAAAGTGGCATATTAATACCAGCTGCAATCCCTCCAAAATTATATAAAGATTTTCCTATCTTTTGAAAGCTCTACTTCAACAGCTTGGTTTTGATAATTTGACATTTAAATGCATTTGCACAATAACCTCAGCTTCGATCACTGAATAACAAAATGATCAAAGTTTTAATGGAATTAGGTGGCCAAAGTCATGTTGCACAGCATTCCTAGAAAAGTGATTTTAAACAAAAGGTTTGTACTAACGGCATTGCCTAGCCAACTACTTTAGTCAAAAACATAATCAAATTTATTGATTAAAAATTTTTCTTTATTGGCAACCAATTCTGCGGTTTCTTTATCATAATAAAAACTAGTAGGGTGAGCTCTGTTAGAAGTGTTTGCTTTTTCTTTCTTCGCTAAAGCCGGAGTTAGTGCTTTATGATAAGGGATATTCAATGAATTCAAAGTAAAGATAAAATCACTTTCTAAATTTTCTGTTTTTAAAATGCCATCAAGATTAAGTTTGATGTTTTCAAGAGTGTCAATACTCATAGACTCATCGAATAGGATTTGAAAGTCCTTTGCGAATAAGAAAAAGAATAAATAGGTATAAATTCCAGCAAAGTTGGAAATAGTGCTAACACCATAGTCTTGAAAAAGATCAAATTTTCTTTCGGGAGCCAAGACTAACTTAATCCACTCTCTAAATCTTTCAGGATCGTTAGCGTTTTCATATAAACGTGCCCATTTATTACTGGGTCTGCTTATTTCGCTTTTTGTTATGTTAGTAAGGTCATTAAAACAATATGGTATTTCTTGGTGACAATTATACTTTCGACCATTAGTAAAAAACTTAGTTAGAGATTTCTTTTTACAACATTGATAATATGGACCACCTTTATTTAAACAGCTATAAGACCAATATGATAAATACCACTCCCATGGATTTCTAATAGATCCGATTACTTTCTTTCCTTGAAAGTCAAAGCTTTTCGATGGTCTGAAATGTTTACCTAACTGTTCAGTTTGGGGAAAATGCTCTAAGATTAATGACTCTAGGTATGTGCCACCTGTTTTTTGTAACTGCAAAAAAATAAACTCATTGTTTACTAACATACTATTATCCTTACTAAACAACCCACGTCGAAAGACGGTGGGTAAAAAAAAAGCGGACTGAAAGTCCAGCATTTCGGCTAAAGCCGATTACTCCACTTCAAAGTTGTCACTTGGTTTACGCTCAAAGTGATGCTCTAGATATTCTTTAATCATCTCTTTTATTAATTCTCCTGCCATGTCACAGAAGTAACCTCTAGCCCAAAATTTTGCCCCCAATAACGCTTTTTCAATTGGGGGGAAACTCTTGAAACAACTTTGTCGACGTTCGACCTCTTATTCGCCGTATTAACTCTGATGGTGATATATTAGGTGGCGCTGAAACTAATAAGTGAACATGATCTTGACTGACTACAATCTCTAAATGCTCACAGGTTTGCCTAGCTAACTCTCTAACCCTAAGCCCTACATCACCCATTAAAAATCGATAACGATACTTCGTTACCCAGACAAAGTGGTATTCTATTTTATATTTGGTATGTGAACCATTACGATATTTCATACCCATATAATAAACGCAACTACTAGCTTAAAGCTATCCCGTCAAAAGACGGGGGTTTAAACCAATTCCTGCGGACGAATTAACTTAAAAACATTAGATATTTTATTTTAAACTTAATACCTTGAGCGTATACCTATTTGGGAAAGCTCTATTGAACCTGATCTATAAATGGGGTATTTACAGTGCCACCATGCCACCTAAGTGGAACGTGTCTGTATATTTTGTGCTTTAACTTTAGTCATTAAATCATCATAAGGCTGGGATAATATACACCAAATGATTTGACATTCAGGTTGATTAAGTTTGACACACGTATCATAGACTTCATTGCATAGGGAGATAATGCGATTTCGATATTTCATATCGCCTAGTTTGTAAAGAATGACTCCTGTGGCCATAACTTTATTCTGATCGGTATATTCACCATCCTTGATTTTATTTTCAACGAAACTAATTGTCTCTGGCATAGCAGCAGCGTAACGTTCGACTACTTTAGCTTCATTAATTTCGTCCCATACTGTATTTTTGTTCTTGTATTCTGGGGAGTATCTGATTACTAGTCCTTTATCACAAAGGCTATTTATGTGAACGATGTCATCCACGATAGCTCTGCTATCGACATACAGAACATAGTCAAAACTATAGAGTTCGTTTAAAATTCTCTGTTCTAACTGGAGAAATTTGATTTTCTTGGCAATTAGTGAAGAATCAATACTGTCTATTTCACCTATTTCACCTATTTCACCTGCTTGTAGGTATTCATATTTCCATCCCTTCAGTAAAACTTCTTTTTTAAGGAGTTTATTGTTCGTAAAAAAAATAGCTCTATCGCAATTATTTGGCGCGATTGGTACTACTGATTGAACGTTAAAAAGGGGGTAAAGTCTTGCGGGAAGAACTGATTTCACTAAATATTTTATAGCAGCCTTAAAGTTAGCTAGCACTGTTTCTTCGTTCGGTTTATCAAAACGCTTGCCAAACCAACATGATATTACAACTGTCTTAGCCATTTTATATTCCTATATGTTAATTCAAATGTTTTTTATAGCTGCCACAAAAAGCGAAAAGGTTTAAAACCATCCAAACTTTCATCGCTAAGCTATGATTTTTTGCTAAGTCTTTATCATCTAATAAAGAAAGGACAAAAGTTGTATCAATCACTTGGTTAGCAATATTGTCTTTATCGGTTAGAATTTTCCTTGCTTGGTCAGCAAAACTACCGCCTAGCCATTTGTCTAAAGGTACAGGAAAGCCCATTTTTTTACGATAAAGCACTTCATTAGGTAAGTATTTTTCACCCATCTTTTTAAGGATGTATTTAGGCGTGTCATGCACTTCTGAACTTTGGTCTGACAATTTGGTTTTAGCAAGGGTTTGGTCTTCTGCAGAATTCCATTTAAGCTTATATTTGTTAGGAATGCTAAAAGCAAATTCGACTAGGCGGTGATCAACAAAAGGCACTCGCGCTTCTACCGACGTTGCCATCGTGGTAGTATCCACTCGAGATAATAACCCTTGTAAATGCACCGTTTCGAACGTATACATCATTTTTGTTTGATAATCAGAGGCTGCTACTTCGTTGAAGCTTCGCTCAAACCTTTGATTTAATGCTAACTCTATTGTTTGCCAGTCAACATTTTTTGCTAACAGGTTGTGCTTTAATACCGGTTTGGTATAGCTGTAATTATAAATAAAGTGCTCTAGTTCTGATGAGAAATGCTGTTGACCATATTTTTTATCAAAAAGTGCAGCGGTCTCTGTTTGTTCTTTTAAAATATCTTGGTGAGTAAAGTCATCGGTCGAGCGAAAAATTCGGCCATAGCCGCCAAATATCTCGTCTGCACCTTCACCGGAGAGAACAACGGTAATATCTTTTTTAAGCTCTTTGCTCATTAAATATAAAGGTACCTCGTTCGGTACCGATAACGGTGCGTCTTTAAAAGCAACAAGCTTATTTAACGTATTAAAATACTCGGTCGCATCGATGTTTATTGCTTTATGGTCGGTTTGGTAACGTTTTGCGACACAATCAGCATATTCGAATTCGTTATAGCCTTCTTCTGAAAAACCTATGGTGTAAGTTTTAATTGGCTGTTTAGTATACTTTGCCATAATGGCGGTAATTAAACTTGAATCAACTCCACCAGAAAGATAAGCCCCAAAAGGTACATCTGATATCATTCGATATTTAACCGCTGAATCTAATAATTCATCTACACGCTTCAAATAATAAGCTTCACCTTTGTCTTCACTTTGGTCGACAAAATCTGCTAACTGCCAATATTTTTGTTGTGTAGTACCTTGCTTGGTAATATGTAGGTAACTACCAGGGGTAAGGTTTTGAATACCTTCAAAGAATGTTTCATCAAGTATTGAATAGCGATATGAAAAATAAGAAGAAACAGTTTTCTTATTTAGAGGGAATTTTTTTTTGGCTAAAGCCAAAATAGACTTTACTTCTGATGAAAAAATATAACTTTCATCATTTTTAAAATAAAATAACGGTTTAATTCCGAGGCGGTCACGTACTACGTAGGTGCAATCATGTTCCGATCTTTTATCAACAATAATGAAAGCAAACATGCCATTAAAGCGCTCAATACAGTCGATACCATAATGGATATAAGACTTTAATAAAACTTCAGTGTCTGATTGAGAGGTAAACGAAACTCCCTCTTGCTCTAAAGTCGTTCTTAGTTCTTTAAAATTATAGATTTCACCATTAAATATGAGTGCAACTTTTTGGCAGTCAGAATACATGGGTTGATGGCCAGAATCCGATAAATCCATGATACTTAACCGAGTATGACCTAGCTTGTTACCATGGAACGCTTCAAAACCCATATCGTTAGGCCCACGATGAGCCTGTAGTGATAAGGCCGTTTGAAACTCGTCATTACTAATGTTTTTATTTATATCACCGATTGTTGCTAAAATGCCACACATACTATTCCCTGATTATTCTATTGAGTTAAGTCTTTTATTTGTCTTTACGAAGGTCTAATAAAACATTATTGATTAATGTAGAGGATGTACCTTTGGAGTATGGAAAATAGACAACACGCACACCTTCTTCTTTAAATTTGTTATCGATTGCTTCCCATTTTTCACTTTTAAACCAATCATCACCGACAAACATAACGTCAAACTTTATTTTTTCCCACTGTGTAAATTTGTCCATATCTTCTTGAGGTATTACTGCATCGACATACCTACATGAGCGAACAACTTCCATTCTTTCTTCGAAAGATATAACCGATTTTTTATTTTTATAACTTACTAGCTCATCGGTCGTTACGCCGACAACTAATTTGTCGCACATAGCTTTTGCGTTACGTAGTAAATTAACATGACCAACATGAAATAAATCAAAAACGCCCGTTGTGTATCCTAGAATCATATCTTTTCCTTGTCTTATAAACCCATTTTAAGTGTGATATATACTGCTACAATTACAACCCAACAATATAACATGGAGCGAATAGCGATGTTAGTATTAAAGAATTTTTCAAGTTTTGGTTCTAATCTTACTAATCTAATATGGCTAGCTAGTGTCATACCAATAAAAATAAAGAGTAGTAAATGAAATGTTTTACTTAAAAAGAAGGCGGTTACCATAAACCCCACCATTGAGAAAAATAATGTTTGGTTTAAAGCGTATTCTCTATTTAATGTCTCACCATCAAGTTTTAACCTTTTTTCATTCTTTGTTGAGGCTAAATTGGATGATCGTCTGTTAGGTACAGATAAATTATCAAATTTATCTTCCTTTTTGTCTTTGTTTTTGAATTTTATAAAAGAATAGCTAACAACTACAGTAAAAACTAAAGCACCACCCCATAGACTATAACCAGGAATTCCTAACTCGCCAAGAATATGAATATATGAGTTGTGGGCAACTAAGCCATGGACTTCAACAAAATTACTTTTACCTACACCAAAAACAGGATTAGCAAACATCATTTGTATGCCATGGTACCATGCCTCTAATCGAGAATTAGCGGAATCATCTATATTACTTTGTAGTGAAGTTACTACTGTTGCTGCTATAGGTGCCAAAATTAAAGATGAGATGAAAAGCTTAGGCCCAGCATAAGCAACTAAGAAATAAACGCCCACTAATGATCCTGCCCCTAACATAGTGCCTCGTGAACCTGTTAGGTATATACCATATAATAACGCACTGATACTTAATATCATGGATAGTTTTATCAGTGTCTTACCACTTTTGAAAAAATAAACAGTGAAGGGAATGCACATAACCAATAACATCCCAATGTCATTAGGATCAGAAAAAAAACCTAAATAGGTTATACGTCTTTCTCCTAAGTCAATACGACCAACGGAGTGAGAATATAGTGCCCAACCATCTCCCATATATGCGGTTTGCTGCACGTGCCCATTGTGAACCATGATTAAGGCAGCAATAAGGCATATATACATAAGAGCATGTTGTCGTTTAACTGATGTGATACAAGTGGTATATAGAAATAGAGGGATAAGTGAACTAGCAAATAAGTCTATAGCTTCATCCAAGCCTGTCATTCCAGAGTTGTTGAAAAAACCAGATAATATTATTAATGGAGCTAGAGCAAGTAACATCCAATGTTGAGGGTGGATTTTTATTGGGCGTTGCCCTATTAATGTTGCCAAAAAGCAGAAAATAGCTAGAATTTTTATTACAATCCACTCTCTAGTTCCAACAAACATTTCATGCGGGCGTATTAATACGGCTGCTGTATACAAAAATAATAAAACGAAGGCTAATGATGAGTTGTTATTTTCTTTTTGTGGGAATTGGTGTGCCATAGGTTTTATGAGATCCATTTTTCAGCGTATATATAAATAAATTTTAATTGTTTAATAGTACCGTTATTTAAATTTGTGTAATAATTTTTTTATTGTGGTGAACAGAATGTTCTTTATCTTATTCTTTTCAAATAAGGCCCGGTAAATTTTTTCAGGTTTATGGCTCGCGAAAGTACTTTTATAACTATCATTTAAGTCACTGCTCATAAAATCATAATTTTCAAATGGATTGTTTAGTATGCTCCAAATATGCAAGGAAAATCCCGGTGATAAATTAGCATGGTCTTTTTCGTCCCATCCGCACTGATAAAAAAACAAGGTATTATGGTCGGTTAAATAATAATTTATTGCAATAGGCTTATGGTCAATCAGTATAACGCTTATTTTTACACTTTTACTTAATTGAAAAATTTCGTGGAATTTGATGAAGTCATCATGGAAGAAAGCACCAAGTTTGCCTTTTTTATTCCACCTTTGCTGGTGAAATAGAATTAACTGCTGCCAATATTTACCGTAATCTGACTCAGATACCCATATAAATTCCGTATTCAATTTTTCTAATTTATTTTTACAACTTTTCCACTTAGCTTTATTATTTTTACTTAATGTAAGTAGATAATCTTGATTATTGGTTATTAAATATCGTTGTCCTGTGTTTGTAAACGTGGTTTTTTTAAAATTTGCTAATATCCGGTGCCAGTTTGAGTTTGGTAATAACGTATTGCAATACAAACTGTCAAATGTAAGTGATAGTATTTTATTTGCCAGCTCGTTATATATCGATTCAGTGTTATAAAGTAAAACAATATCCTGAAACTCTGATAAAACCTCACTTTCTTCCGGCTCTCCTTGCCCTAAAGGTAATAATTTCGATATTGAAATGAGTGTTTTACTTGGTTGTATATATAATGGAGCAATCGCTACAAGTTTTTTATTTTCAAAACCAATGATAGTTTTTAACTGCCAGCTTGGTTGCCAGTAAGTTTCTGCCCAGGTCATTATCCATTCGGGAGAGCAAAATAGGTTACTGCCTGTTTCAAGTACGAGTTTTTGCCATTGAGTTACATGTTCTCTTAAGCATAATAAGTCTTCAACTAATAACCACTCTATTTTGTGCTCTGCAGTACTATTGGCCATGAATGGTATTGTATTCGTTATGTTTAATGCCAAAGAACCCTGCAATGGTACCGATGGCAGAACATAATCTGAATAAACCATCAACGAAGGTTGTTTTATTTAACGTTATAATACCTAAAATACAATAGCCAATACCACGCAATAGTCTTATAGCTGACATAGCAGCACAATAAAAAACTGTTTTAATTAATGAGTCTTCAAAAAGATGACTTCTTGTAAAACCAATCCCTGATCTGAAACCTCTTTTCAAAAACCACTTAACCGTGGCTCTTGATTTTGGAAACTCTTCTAAAACTGGTGCGTTAGTATAAAAAGCGTTAAAACCCGCCTTTTGACACTTTAACGCAAAGTGATAATCGCTAGCACCTGTCATCGCAAACCTTTCGTCAAAAGCCGGGTTAACTTGTTCTAATACTTTACGGGATAGTAAAAGGTTGTTGGTATAAAAAACATTTACACTATCACCCTCTACTAAATTATTCTTTCCATAAATTAGGTCAATTGCCCAGCTTGGGGTGTCTTCTCCACCCACTGAAATTACATGGCTGGTAACAACATCAGCCTTATATTCCGCTTTTTTATCAAGTAATTTTTGTGCCCATTGGTCAGACTCTGGCCATTCGTCATCATCAATAAAGAAAAGGTTTTGTGAATCTGTTTTTAAAAACTCTTCAACACAGCGGTTCCTTGCGAAAACAATACCAGCAGATGATTCATGGAAGTAATGAATCGAATACTTACTTTTTTTTGCTATTTGGTTCACAACATCTACAGTGCTTTCTTCACCCGCGTTATCCACAACAAGTATATTTAATTCTATATCGTCAGACACTTTTTGTTTGATTAAAGACTTAAGTAAACGCTGTAACCACAAGGGGCGACGGCATGTGATGATTGCGATGGTTACTTGTGTTTTTTGTATAGACATATTTACTCTTATGTTTCTAAAATAAACTTATTAATGAATCGCACCTATGCTTGGAGGGTTAGTGCGTTTTTTGTGTATGTAGTCGGATGGATATTCATTCATATAAATACCTTTTTCGTTTAATAAGCTATCTTTAAAGGGAGTGAAGTCTTTTAATAAATAATCAAATAAGTTGTTTATATTGGTAACTGGTTTACTGTGTTTATCATTATTGGAAATCAAACGCCACTCTTGTAATGACATTGTACTTTCGCCGCCATTTAAAGTAAATGTAGGTGTGTACGCATTGTAATCGCTTTCAAAACCAATTAAAGAACTGTCGTCAATGCTAACGGCTCCTCTATAATTATGACGAGAAACGCAAACATTATTTTTAAATACATTATAACTACTGTTAACTTTAAATAGGGCGCACCAACGCCCATCTTTCGGCATTACAATGGTATTATGAACAATTTCATTATATTTAGAACCATCACCACCAGTATCTTTAAATACGGCAATTCCAGTGGCATAATTGTCATACAATATATTGTTGTATACTTTTGAATATTGTACTCCATCCATATTTAATGCAGACCCTCCCGCCTTACCATTATGGTAAATTAAATTATTATACACCCTAGCATTGGTAATTAATCCTATACCCCCCATATTTTTATCGCCATTAAGTTGAATGCCTGCTGCATTGTTTGAATGGGTTATATTGTCGTGAACTGAAATGTTATCAGAGGTATTTGAAACATAAATACCGTGCTGTTTAACTGATTTAGTCGCTATATTGTTATTAATGGTTAAATTGCTACAAAAGCCGGTGAATATCCCCCACATATTATTTTTAACCAACTTGTTCCACTCGATGGTGATATCTGAACATGTTACTGCGCTAATGCCCGCTCTGTTAGCGTGGTGTACTTCAAATCCTTTAATAGTGATATGGTTTGCATTTTTAATTTCAATGCCATCTCTCGAACTTCCTTCAAAACCATCAATTTTTGCATTGTCTGCACTAAACGTAATTGGAAGGTCTTTTGTACCACTTTTTGAAATCGTAAAAGGTCTATAATTTCCTTTTTCTACGTTTATCGTGTCACCTGGCTCAGCAAGGTTTGATGCATGTTGCAAAGTTTTCCATGGTCGTTGATTGGTACCGTCGTAAGAATCATGCCCGTAATTAGAAACATAAAATTGTGTGTAATATTTAGCTTTGTTTTTATATTTTTTATTATCTGTATTAGTGATAATTCTTTCTTTTTTATAAGCCTCATCGGGGTCAGTTGTTCCGGAATCGGGATGTATCTGTAAGAAATCGGTATCTACGACTTCAAAATTATTACTGACCAGTTTTTTTAAATCTTTTAAACCCCAGTGACTCCATTCTTCATTAGGTTCACCACTTATGAATAATGGACCACCGTTATCAGCTAAAATCATACCGTATGTTTTTAGTGCTATTGCAATGACTTTTGCTTGTGGTGAAAAGTTTGAAATATCAATGTCTGGCTTTAATCTTAAGCGCATTCCCATAGGAGGAAGGTTAGGGTTATTATGCCTTGATGCAAAATGTCTTGCAGGCCATAAATATGCTCTGTTTGTTGTTCGTGCAGTAAACCTGAGTGCATGATTAATTACGCCAGACTCGACTTCTTTATGGCGAACAAGCCCTGGGAATATGGGCAGGCCAGCAGCATCAGCTGATGTCCATTTATTAGGTCGTAAATTATTACTATTCAAGTCAAACACAGCACCTGAGCCAGCTGTCCATTGACCAGACTCTCTTTTGTAAACATTAAATAACTCATATAAAATGCATTGATCAGTATCAAATGAAATTATATGTCTATCGCCTTTAGAGCTTGCACCACCTTCTATTTTTACCTGTTCGGGAATGGGATATTTTACGAGATCACTTTCAGCTTTATATTTAAACAAAACTGAATGTTTTGGAGTATTATTATTGGTGTAATTAACAGAGATTCCTGCAGCTTTGTCTTTAAAATTGTTCGAGCCAAAATCAGGGTGAACTTTAACACCTTTGCCAATAGCGTTTAACCAAGTAGCTGACTGCTTATGAACAGGTACATTTGTTATTTCTTTATTCCAAATGTTTGATTGAGGAAAAACATCACAATCGGCAGCTTGAATACCACAATTAAAAAAACAGACAAAAAATATAATTAACCATTTCAGTGATTCTTTAATCATGGTTCTAAGCTCTACTCTCTATAAATAAAATGTATTAATAACTTTTTATGCTATCACCACGGCCAATAGCATAATAAGAAAAGCCTCTTTTTTTCATTAAGCTTGGTTCAAACAGGTTTCTGCCGTCGATTAAAACTTTATGCTTTAGCTGTTGCGCAATAATGTCAAAGTCTGGTGCTTTAAATTGACTCCATTCTGTGCAAATAACCAATGCATCGGCATTTTTCAAAGCACTCTCTTTTGTACCAGCCAAAGTCAAATCTCTTCTTGTGCCATAAATACGTTGGCACTCTTCCATTGCTTCAGGGTCGTATGCTTGTACCTTTGCATTAGCTTTCCATAACGCTTCCATTAACTCTCTTGATGGTGCTTCTCTCATATCATCGGTTTGAGGTTTAAATGACAATCCCCATACTGCGATGGTTTTACCCGCTAACTCACCATTAAAGTGGTTATGTAAATTAGTAAATAGTTTTTGTTTTTGTTTATAGTTAATCGACTCAACAGCTTCAAGTAATGCAGGCTTATAATTAACTTTATTTGCTGTTTGCACTAATGCTTGAACATCTTTGGGGAAGCAAGAGCCACCATAACCACAGCCAGGGTAAATAAATTGATATCCGATACGAGAATCTGAGCCGATACCGTGACGTACAGATTCAATATCCGCACCTAGTAGCTCGGCTAAGTTTGCCATTTCGTTCATAAAACTAATTTTAGTCGCAAGCATGCAGTTGGCTGCATACTTTGTTAGTTCTGCAGAGCGAACATCCATGAATATGATACGCTCATGGTTACGGTTGAAGGGTGCATACAACTCCCTCATTGCTTCTTTTACTTTTTCGCTATCAGTACCTATAACTATTCTGTCTGGTTTTTTACAGTCACTTACAGCAGCCCCTTCTTTTAGAAACTCAGGGTTAGATACTACATTAAATTTAATATCGACTTTTCGCTCTGCTAATACCGAAATTATTTTAGCCGTTACTGTATCAGCAGTGCCAACAGGAACGGTTGATTTGTTAATCACAATTTTAGGGGCGGTCATATGAGTAGCAATTGTTTCTGCTACCGTTAAAACGTATTTTAAATCAGCTGAACCATCTTCATCAGGCGGAGTTCCTACTGCAATAAATTGAACCTCGCCATGCTCAATTCCTGCTTTAGCGTTGGTAGTAAAGTTTAATAAACCGTTTTTATAGGTTTCTTCGACTAAAGAAGTTAGACCGGGCTCGAAAATTGGGATTATGCCTTTTTTTAAATTATCTACTTTACTTTGATCTATATCGACACAAACTACATCGTGTCCAACAGATGCTAATACTGCTGCTTGTACTAAACCAACATAACCAATGCCAAATACTGTAACTTTCATTTGATTTTCCTAAAACTTTTAACGTCTTGATTTCGATAAATATCTTTTAATCACTATTATAATTAAGCTGAGTCTGTTCTTTTAACTACTTCCACCAGCTAATCTAATTCCTTTTCTCATTTTTCTTCACTTTAAAATTATCAAGTAAAAACTGGATTATTGCTTCTGTTTCAGCTTTAGTACAATCCGATTTGCATAGCGCAAAAGCCCAGTGCAATTTAGTGTCATTATTACCCGTTAATGCGTTTTTAATACGATTGACTTTAAATTGCCTTACCTGGGTTGATGTTTCATTAGATATTTCATATTTAACAAAAACGAGCGCTTGATTATTATGTTTAGAGATCTGGTAAATTAGCCAGTTATTCTCTACGAACTCTTGCTGAATAGACCAACCTTCGGGGATTAAATTATTGTTATAGTAGCTTGGCTTGCCATCTAAGTCTTCGCCATTGAAAGTGTAGATAGTGTAAGCTATATCTGTACTTTTAACCGGTATGTTCATATTCACAACAGAAGAATATGAATAAACATCTGGCGTGTTCTCTTTCTTGTTATCGCTTGTTATTTGTTTGATATTTGTATTCTGGATTATCGAAAGTCCAAGCGTACTTGATGATGCTAATGTCATTATGATTAGAAAAAATAGTACTAATTTATTTGGATTCGACGTTTCAAAAGTTTTCACTTTATCAGGCAATAAAGAATCTGAAAGTTTGTTTCCCCAGTAAAATAACAAAATCATGAAAGGCACATAAAGGTACCAGCCAAAAGTATTGTGATCTTCCATTAGGCTACTTTCCATATTGGTATACTCACCAATTAATATTAGTGCTGTAATTCTGATCCAATTGGTGAGTAAAGCCCCTAATATTGTTAGTGATAAAAATAACGCCGCACGCTTAGTATCTCTAATATTAAGAAAAATAAAGAGAGAACCAATAGCTAATGAAACAATCATGTATCTTAAGCCGCTACATCCATCTGCTATTTCAAAAATACCTGCGGGAATGGTAACAAACTCTGCTTCTACATAAGTGGGTACACCGGTAAAGCTCATCATATAGGTTACGGCAGCAATCGATAAATTTTGCAGTAAAGGGACTAATACACCCCAAAAAGGAAATATAAAAATAAGAAAGGCTGCAGGGAAAACTATATACCAATTAAATCGATATAGCATAGTTACACTGGTAATAAATACGGCTAATAACGCGCCCCAATAACCAACACTTATTTGTGCATTGGTTGTAATGAATAATAGGTAGCAACTGAGTAACAATAATATGGAGGGAAGAACTGCAAATTTTTCTCTGAATTGTAGTTTGCCGCTTTGAGCTAATTCGTAATATAGGTATAAGCTAATAAAAGGTATTAGAAAAGCGTGTGAATAGGTACCGTCATCAAAACCGTGTCGCCATAACGTGACCAAAACAGGGATGTTTAAAGCACAAATAGTGGCAAAAAGTATTAATATACCGACGAAGGGGGCATTTATTTTTGGCTGATCAAATAAGGTGTTTTTATTCATTGTTAGTCGTTATTGCTCATACTTTAATATCTAATACTACCGAGAATTACTTGTTTGTGATACTTGTTTTTATTTATGAGGAGAAAAGCTTAATTAATATTACCATTAGTTAATTTTACTAACAATTGTAAGAGGTTTACTAAGTAGGTAGTATATTGATAAGTATAAAGGCTATGTAAACTCTTGAAGGGATTGAATGATGAAATGGTTAAGTATTATAGTTCGTTGTTGTGTATTGATGGTGGTTGTAAGTTGCAGCAAAAGTGAAACTGCCGAAACTCATCTCGATAATGCAAAAGCATATATTACCGATAGCAAAATTGATGAAGGTATCATCGAATTAAAAAATGCAATTACTAAAGCGCCTAAAAATAATGAAGCTCGATTTTTACTGGGTAAGCTCTATTTACAACAAGGTAGTGGTATTGAGGCCGTAAAAGAATTAGAGAAAGCGCAAGAACTCAAATACACAAGTAATAAAGTTACTCCACTATTGGCAAGAGCTTATTTAATCACTAACTCTGATGAAGACGTTATTTCATTGAATGAGAAAGCGCTTGAATTACCTGATGATCTAAAATCTCAATATTTAGCATATAACATTTTAGCTAATATTCGTATTCAAGATAATGCGTCTGCAAAAAAATCAGAGCAACTTTCTATTCAATTGTCTGTCTCTACAACATATTCCTACCTTTCCACTGCCTATCTTTTATTATTTGATAATGAATTGGATGCTGCAAAAAAGGCCGTTAACAAATCACTTGATATATTCCCTGAAAATCCAGAGTCAGTAATGTTGCTCGCTCAAATCAATACAGCTTTAGGCCTATATGCTGAAGTGAGTGAAAATTATTTGAATTATGCAAAAATTCAACCTAAATCAAGAATTATTGTTTTACTTTTAGCTGATGCAGCCCTTAAAGAGAAGGACTATGAAAGTGCTGAGAAATACGCTGACTCTATTTTAAAAAGTCTACCAAACCAACCTTATGCACATTATATAAAATCTATAGTTAGGTTTGAGTCTCAAGACTATAAAGCAGCTAGTATGCATGCTAAACAAGCTGAATTATTTGGTTTTAATTCGCCACAACTTAAGCTTGTTGCTGGAGCAAGTGCCTACTACTTGGAAAATTTTGAACAAAGTTATCATCACTTAAGCGCTATTGTTCAGTATTTACCTGCAGAACATCCTGCGTTAAAAATGTTTGCAATTAGTCAACTGCAATTGGGTTTAATTAGTGAAATTACCGAGACATTAAATGATTTTACTGTGTCGAGTAAAGATGATAAACAATTTTTATCTACGTTGAGCTTACAGTTAGCTGAAATTGGCGCGATTGATGACGCTAAGAAACTTGCTGCTAAAATAACAAGTAAAGATAGTGACAATGCAGAGGAAAATATAAGTACCGGCATTTTAAAGCTGATGTTAAATGATCCTTCAGGGGTGACAAATTTACAAAGCGCACTTTCATTGAAGCCTGATATGCTTTCTGCACAACTTGCTTTAGTTTCAGCCGCTTTACAAGTTAATGACTTTGATAAAGCACTTGAAATATCAAAGACGTGGCAAGATAAGTATCCCAATAATCCAGGTGCTTTTAATATATTAGCAACGGTATATTTAAAGCAAGACAAGTTAGATTTAGCTAAAGTTAGTTTAAACAAAAGCTTAGAGTTATCTCCAAAAAATTATTTTGCTATTTCAAACTTAATTAATATAGCTTTGAAACAAAATGAACCCGCTGAAGCAACCCGATTGTCAGAACTGGGTCTAAGTGTTTTTCCTGAAAATGAAAAAATGCTAGAACTATATTATGTGGTTGCTAGAACAGACCTAAACAGAAGGGATTTAGCTACATCAAAAATAAAAGACATATTTGAGTCTAGTACGGATGATTTAGCTTTTGGGCTGTTATATGCTCAAGTGTTAATCGATCAAAATAATTATAAAGATGCGTTAAGTATTCTTGATTCGTTTGAAGCATCAATAAGCTCTCCGGCTAAGCTTTGGCAATTAAGTGTTGTGGCTCATCGCAATATTAACAAAGGCAATGGCGTCTCTGCTGTGATCGACAAATGGATTAAAACAAATCCATATGCAGTCGAACCTATTATATTAGTATTAGATCAATACATGCGTAATAAAGACGTTGAGTCGGCTTTGAGTCTTGTCGATAAAGCGTTAAGTGGATATCAAAAAAATAATACGATGCTGAAAGCCGCTAAGATGCAAATATTACTTGATAACGGTAAGTTGCAGTCAGCTAAATCTTTTTATCCTGAGTTTTTAGACAGCGACATTAATGAAAAGGTTGTTGGAGGTGTTGACGGTCGAATTTTACTTTTAGAAAAAAATTATTTAAAAGCCATTCCACTTTTAAAAAATTTCTATGAGAGCTTCCCATCAGGTAAAAATGTCATTTTGCTTGCTATAGCACAAAAAGGTGCTGGTTCAACAGATGAATCGATATCCACCTTAGAAGATTTTCTTGAAGTTAAAGGCTCGAATAATAATGTTCGTTCTATACTGGCTAATTATTATCTTGAGACACAACAAGAAAAGGCTATACCCCTTTATGAAAAAATGCTGTTAGAAAGACCTGATGATATTGTTGTTCTCAATAATTTGGCTTGGTTAAACCTTGAAAATGATAATGTAGAGCTAGCATTAAAGTATTCTGCTGAAGCAATTAAGTTAGCACCTAATCATCCTAATGTTATCGATACCAGAGCAATGGTTTTACTTAAATCAGGGCGTAAAATTGATGCGTGGCAAGCTATTATGAAAGCCTATGATATAACACAAGGAAAAGATCCAAGTATATCTCTGAATTATGCAGAGGTGCTCATTGCAAATGATAAAAATCAAGAAGCAATGGCGGTGCTGACACGAATAAAAAGTAAAAACATAGAGATAATGAATAGAAAAGAGCAATTAACTAATCGGGTCAATCCAAAACTATAGAAAATGTGACTAACATAAATAATAAAATTAAGGACATATAATCTCATGAGAAAGAACTCTAATTTAGCGATTTCAATTTTAATTACTGTTTTATTATTAGGTGCTTGTAGTGAAAATAAAACTGCAGAAGAGCAAATAGCTTCAGCAACTGTCGCATTAAAAAATGGTGATGTTAATGCAGCCATAATTAATTTAAAGAATGTAATACAAAATGATGTTAATAACTCAAATGCAAGAGTATTGCTTGGTAAAATATATCTAGAGTCAGGTTCTGGCTTAAATGCAGAAAAAGAACTATTAAAGGCTTATGAATTAGGCAATATAGATGCAGCCATTCTTTTATTGCGTGCTTATAAGATACAGAATAAATATTCTGAAATTCTTGAGTTTTCCGAAGGACTATCTTTTAGTCAACCGGAAGATTGGGCTTTAGTCGGTGTATATAAGGCACTCTCTCTATTTAGATTAAACAAAGATGAACTAGCATACCAAGCTATTAATAATGCAATTGAAATATCCGCTGATTCTTCATATGGAAGATTAGGTGCTGCATATTTAGCAACCAGTGAAAAAAATAATCGTGAAGCATTAAATATCCTTGAACAATTATTTTTGGAGACACCAGACTTTATTGATGGGCTGATGTTAAAAGGGCAATTATCCTTTGCTGATCAAAATTATAAGCAAGCAATTGTAGCATTCAAAAGATACCAAGAAATTCAACCAGACGATATAAGCATTCAGTTAATGTTAGCGAATTCTTATGTTAAAAATGAAAATTATGATGAAGCTGAAGTTCACCTAGACGAAGTACTTTTAGTTGCACCTAATCATGCATTTACCAACCAGCTCAAGGGCGTTGTTAGATATGCCAAAAATGATTTATTGAATGCGAAATTACATTTAGTTAAAGCAATGCAAAATGGTTTAGATACACCAGGGAATAAACTACTAACCGGTGTTATCGCCTATCAATTGGAAGAATACGAACAATCATACCGATATCTTTCTCCTCTCAAAGAACAGTTGGATAAAGCTCACCCTGCTTTTAGAATCTTGACGATGACAGAGTTAGCCCTAGGGTATTACGATGATGCTACTGAAAACCTTGAACAATTTGAAAAAATATCAGAGGACGATACTTCACTTTATGTAGCTGCGACTTATGCTTTGATACGTGAAGGAAAAGATGAAAAAGCTAAAAAGGTAATTAAAAAATTAGAAGGCACCGAGTTAAACGATATATCAAACATCATGAAACTTGGTATTTTAAAATTATCACTTAAAGATATGGAAGGTCTTTTAGATCTTGAGAAAGCGGTTGACGTATCCCCTGATCACTTACAGGCGAAATTATCATTAGTTGCTGCATATGTGGAAACAAATAATTTTGACAAAGCATTAAAAATGGTGAAAAACATGCAAGTAGAATTCCCTGAGGATGTTTTATCATATAACCTTGAGGGGGCTATTTATTTAAAAACAAAAGAATTTAATAAAGCTAAAAATAGTTTTACAAAAGCATTATCCTTAGAGCCTGATAATGTTACTGCACTTATGTTTTTTGTGAAAGAACACATAAAAAGTGAGAACTTTGTTGAAGCACATAAATCTGTGTCAAAAATATTACTTAAACAGCCTACTAATTTAGGTGCTTTGGTTATAAATTATCGGATTAAAAAAGCACAAGGCGATACAAGTCAGGCTATCGTCTATCTGCAAGAAGCTTTTGCAGAAAAAAAATCTATGCAGTATAGATTGATTTTAGCAGGTGCTTGGTTATCAGAACGTAAATACTCAAACATTATTCAGCTGTTAATCGCGATAGATGAGAATGAAGTGCAGAGTTTACCAGATGATTATTGGTCCATGCTTGCTGCTAGTTATAAAGGAACAAAACAGATTGATAAAGCATTACTGACATATACACGTTGGTTGGAATTCAACCCTAAGCTGTTAACTGCGTGGCTTCAAAAAATTGATTTGCAAGAAAATGAAAATGATATCGAAGGAGCAATAGAGACTGTAAATAATGCAATAAGAGAAATAGTCAAAAATAACAAACTAAAAATTATAAAAGCACATTTGTTAATGTTAAGTAACTCGCCTTTAGCCTCAAGTGACATATTAAGTACACTAAATACTGAGGAGTTAAACTTACCTTTTACACAAGGGATAAGAGGGCAAATATTATTTTCACAAAAGCAATACACGCAAGCTTTGCCTCTGTTGATAAGTGGCTATAAAGCAAGCCCCAATGCTAAATACTCAACATTAATTTATCTTACATATTATGTATCAAAAAAGCAGTCGCTGGGTTTAGAGTTTCTTGAGCGTCACTTAAGCGACAAACCTGATGATATTCGTAGCAGGGTGTTGTTGGCAGATCAATATCTTGCTATAAAATCAAAATTAGCTAAGTCCCATTATGAAATAATTGTAAAGACATCAACGAAAAATATTCCAGCATTGAATAATTTAGCAGGAATATATTTAAAAGAGGGAGATTTAGCACTCGCTAATAAATATGGGATGCAAGCTATTGAGCTTGCGCCAAATATTCCTGAGGTCTTAGATACTATTGGTGAAATAAAAATACACTTGGGTGATAAAAAACAAGCGTTACATTACTTAAAACGTGCTCTTGAATTGTCAAATAATGATGAGAAAATAAAGGTTAAGTATAATAAAGCTTTGTCTATGTAACTAATTCATAAAGTAATATATGAGTTTATTTTTAATTAGTATTTCCTAATAGATATTTAGAAAGTCAATGAAGACCAGCGTATTAAGCATCTGGTCTTTTTTTTACTTTTTATTACTTACGTATATGTCGCATCACAGTGAGCGTCCGAATAAATGCATCTAACAAATGATCTTTAGTTTACGTAAGTTACTTCAAAACAATTTTGAGAAATTTATGGATATTATCCACAGTCAATCTCAATGGCAAAACATTTTCAAAGAGCAAATATGAGTGGCTTAATCATCGTTGGTTATTGTCATCAACACCAAATATCAACGGTAACTTTATACATGTTGTAAAAAGTTAGGTGTGAGTCAAAATGCTTTTATTCAAGCAAGAATAATACAAGAAGTTGAAATTTTTTTCCGCCTTGAGTCAATATCTTCAGACAGTGGCTGTGAATCTTTCACTTTACCGAGTAAAGCTCCCGCTCTTTATTTAGCTCAATTATTACGTGAGTTTATTTGATGAACATATTCTCAGAAGCTCTAAAGATATTTTTACATACTCAGTTTCGGTTTGTTGATTTTCGAAATCGATTAATGGGGTTAGTTGGCATTGTTTAAGCTGATTTCACTCGTGGTTAATCTTCAATGTTTATCACAAGAATGCTAGCATGATTAATGGTTGGTTTTGGGTAAATGTATTGACATTGTTAGCTATACTGGGAGCAGGGAGTGTTCAGTAACTTGTGGGCAGTGCTTTTGGACTTTACCAGTTTATCGGTAACGGTTAAATTAAAGTGTAATATAATACGGTGTGTGTTTATTTATGAGAGTGCTTGATATTTTCATTTCAAAACTCCAAGTATGTGAATAATTTCAGAACATAACAATTATAAAAAAAGCCCTATATATAAAATATAAAGGGCTTTTGTAATGTTTACATATTTTCTTTATTAGCTAGATTTACGTTTTCTTGAACCAGCAAAACCAATAAGTGCTAAGCCAAATAAAGCGATAGTTCCTGGTTCTGGCACAGAAACTAACAAGTTAGCAGATGCAATAGTTGTTGTTCTAGTTTTTACAGACACATTACCATTGGTACCAGCGTTGTAAGCAACGCTTGTATTTAATATATTATTTATAACACCATTTTGTAGGTCTGAAATAACATAATCTGTATTAACTGTAGGGCTATTACTTAAACCATTTAGTTCACTACTAAAAGTACCGAAAGCATTATTCCCTGCTAAATCAATGTAATCTTTTACATCACCAACTCCTGGAGAGTATAAAAAGTCATCAATTATCATTGATAATTGTGAGTAGATCTGAATTGATACATCAACTAATGATGAACCTGTTACATTAAAACGCATAGCAAGTTGAGTATTTGCGTCTAAAGTACGAGCACCAATACCATTGTAACCGTCAAAAGCACCACTTGATTCAGAAGCAGTATAAGGAGTATTTAAAAATACGTTTATGTAACCACCTGTAAACTGTGCAGCAAGCTCTTCGCCAGTATCTAATACACCGTCAGCGTTACCAGTATTACCAGGCTGATTTTGCCATAAATCAAGATCTGTAGTCGATCCATATAGAATGTTACCAATAACACCATTTTCGTCTAAATCAGCATCAGAATAACCATTGCCGTCGCTATCTAGCAAACCATCGATTACTATAGCAGCACCATAAAACTCATAATCAGCAAAAAGTGTCCAGCCTGCAGGAGCAACATTAAAACCTAAATCAGAATTTGTAGGATTTAATGAACCAAATTGTTCACCAAAAGCGCTATCAAAAACTAGGTCGCCAGTAGTAATACCGTTATTGTCTAAATCAAAGTATGCTGAAACTGGCTTGATTTCATCAGCAGTTATACTTGAAAATATACTTGTTAGCGTGCCACCAGGAGTAGCTGTAGGGTCAATTTGCATATCGCTTGCCGAAGCGAAAGTCGTTGCACCACATAAAACAAGAGCAGATACGATTTTGTTAAACTTGTTAGTCATAGTAGTTTCCATTTAGTCGTTGTAAATTTGAATACATTTATATATGCTTATTTTATGCCACTTTTTTAAGTTATTGTTTATTATGGTTTGATTTTGTTTTGGTGGATTTGAAATTATGAGGTTGTAAAATAACCTGACATATATATTTAGATGATTCTATTATGCTAATACCACTATAAGTTTAATCTATCTTTGTTTAAATAGTATAATTTAATCGTAGCTATTATTTATCTTCAACAAGCAAAGAAAATAGCACGAGTAGACTTAGTCACAAAAACACTGCCCATTAACATTGTAAATTCAATTGAGACAGTCGTTTTTCTACGTAACGACTGTTATATAATTAAAATGGCATTTAACTTTTGTATATCAGTAACTGTTACTTTTGATTAAAAATATACTACTATTGCATAAATTAATAACTAATGGTTATTGAGCAACAACTCTTTTAGCTATTTTAAACATTATTCTTGGGATTAACCCTGCGTTGCCAAGAGGCCGCCATGTTTTCTTATATTTATTGCGATAAGCATCGAAATGCAAACCGTAAGGGGCTGCTATTATTTTTCCACGACCCAATAATATTTTAAGCGCATAAGTTTCTGCTATACCGGCACAAAGGTTAACTGCCATAGGTGTAGAAGGGCCACGTTTTTCTTTAAAACTCACACGGCTTTCATCTACTAGGTATGAGCGCTGTAACATAGCTGGAGACAAACCTATTAAAAATTGAATGAGTTGGTCTTCTTCAGTTTTTTTATCTTCAAAACGAAAATATTCTTCATAGGTCATTTTTCCTGGCATAAAGCATAAAAAGGCAGCTCCCATTCCAAGAGGTGCCGCTGTAATTACAGGGATTTTTTTTTCATAACACTTTTTAAACACGGTTTTTCTAGCTTCTAAAGCAAAAAAATCTAAAGCGTCAACATACAAGTCAATACCCTCAAGGAATTTATCGACGTTATGTTCAAATATACCTTCCGGAAAAGATTGTATTTGTGCTTCAGGATTAATATCGCGAGTCATTCGTTCCATAACATCAACTTTTTGTTCACCTAGGGTTGACATAAACGCGCCAGATTGACGATTGAAATTATGTACTTCAAAATCATCGAAATCTGAAATGTTAAAGTTTGCTACACCTAATCTTGCTAAGGTAAGTAAATGCACTCCACCAACACCACCTGCGCCAGCTATTGCAACTTTTTTACCGCGAAGCATTTGTTGTTCATCTTCTGTAACCCAACCAATGTTTCTAGAAAAGGCTTTTTCGTAGTTAAACATTCACACTCCATTTATTTTGTAGTTATTCGAAAAACCGAAAGATTAAAACTATACCCAGTAGGCTATGTTTTAAATATACACCTTGATAAGCAAATTATGTAGGTGCGATTATTTAAATTTTATTTTAAAAAATAAATTAATGCTTCATTATGATATTTAGCCAATAAATCCAGTAAAAAGTACAGGAAGTTTAATGAAATTTTTAAAATTAATCATACGCATATGTGTAAGTGTTTTTTAAATCATTAGACAAATTTGATGTTAATGATGATTTAAAAGCAGGAATAGAAGGTAGAGTTTTTTACTGGAAAGAAATTTTATTTTCGCTACTTTTACAAGTATTTTCTATGATGATATTATGAACAGTGAATATTCGAAATAGTTAATTAAAACTGGCTACGGATATCTTTTTGTATTTCTTTATACAAGCTCTTAAAGCCACTTGTTAGGTTTTCTAAAAATATTTCAGCATTAATATAATAAGGAGCGCGTAAACCATGATATTCAATGGGCTCACCAATTTGTACAAATTTAATGCCAACAAACTTCATACTACGGGCTAAACGTGGCTCCATCATTACATAAGCATGTTTTATACCGGTATCGATAGCTAAAGTGCCAGCAACCATATATAAACCAATCGCAATAAATGGGAAGCAGCGCAGTTCTGATTCAGAATATGAACTTTCACTAATGGCACCAATGGCAGAACCCTTAAAACGATCTGATTTACGACGTCTGAAGTCAGCTTTTACAGCCAAGCGAGAAATCTCACCAATTTCTTCACGTTTGAATCTTTTAGGATCGTAGTCTTTGTTTTGAATCGCGTCATAACAAAACTTTTCAATCGGTAACAATTCATCTTCATTACTTGAGCGAACTATACGTACGCAACTGGTGTAATTATTGGTTGGTTTGTGCTGAATTAGAGCGAAAATAGAGTGAGAATCAAAATCATCCATTTCCATGCCATCGTCTTTTTGATTTTCGAAGGCTAATTCTTCACAGTAAACATTGTGACGAATTTTAAATACTTCGTTACGTAGGTTGTCAGTCGAGGCGTATTGTGGCTTGAGAAACTTGGTAAAATGCTCCGAAATATTTCCAGCATCATGATTGACCTTAAACGACGCCACTTTTTTTGCGACATCGCCAATGATAGGGGAATTTAATATTAATTTGCTTAGACTCATCTTCTCATCCATTTGTCTTCATGTTATTTCGTGATAGAAGTCATTACGTCACGAGACATACTATTAATATAACCTAATACCGGAGAAAGATTACTATTAACTGTTAATAAATTTATTTTTTTCCCAGTTTTATCGGTAATACTTCCTCTGCTGTTTTAAAGCCAATATCAAATAAGCTTTGTTTTTGCTCTGTCGTCATGGAAAAGTCAACGGCAGAGTAATTGCCAATATTAACTACTACGGTATTGTGCCAGAAGGCTTCATTAATATATTCGCGCGAGATCGTGGTCATAAAGGTACGAATAAGCAGGGTCACGTACTTATAAATTGGGAAAAAACCTTTTATATTAACTTCATTATTTTCATGCTCACCCTTAAGGCGAAAACATAGTACCGGTGTACCGTCTTTTGCCCAGTCTCGATGGAGGGCGTCTTCAGATAAAATACTGCCATCAACCATGACCTGTTCGCCAAAAGTCTTGAAACTAAATATTAAGGGAATGGACATCGAGAATCTTACCGCCAGCGATACTTTTACATCAGGGGTGAGCTCTTTGTTGAAAATAACGGGGGTACCTTTAGCGACATCTGTGGCAACAATATGTAAGTTATAATCAAGCTCGGCAAATGTTTTTCCACTGAGTAGGCCATCCATCCATTGTTCAAAACGGTCACCTGAACTTAAGCCACCGTTGCGAATTAATTTTAATAATGAAAATTCTCGGAACTTGTTATAATTAGTATTTAACGCGATATCTTTAATTTCAGCAGGGCTTAAGCCAGCTGCAAATAAGCTGCTAACAATACTGCCACCCGAAACCCCTACTAAGTGATTGAAGTCGATGTCATAAGCTTGTAACGCATGTAAGATACCAACGTGTGCAGGCAGTCGTGTGCCGCCGCCAGCGAAGATAGGAACTACTGTTTTTTTTGTCATACTGTTGAACGACCTTAAGAAATAGCTGCCTACAGGGATATAACATATTGTTATGATTATTTTAATTATGAGTAATCATAGCTGTTTTTGCGAGTAAAACGCAGTAAACTTATTGACGATAAATAAGATTTCTAATGAATGGAGGGTTTAAGATGCGTTATTTGAAAATAATATTAAGTGTTTATTTAATTTTTTATACCAGCTCAGTACTGGCCGATTTAGCAGATACCGTTGAAAAAATCAAACCGTCAGTAGTGGGTATTGGTGTTCATACGCCATCGGGGCGCCAGCAAAATAGTTTGAACGGAAGTGGCTTTGTTATCGGTAATGGCCGCTATGTGGTCACCAACTTTCACGTTTTACCCAAAGAGCTTGATGCAAATATTCTTCAACAAATGGCGGTGTTTACTGGCTCTGGGAAAGCGGCGAAAGTGCGAACCGCTGATATTGTCGCTAGTTCGCAGTTGCACGATATCGCCGTACTAAAAATCCATGGCGCGCCACTGCCTGCGATGCAACTTGCAAATAAAGCGTTTAGTCGAGAGGGCAGCTATGTTGCTTTTACGGGCTTTCCTATTGGCGCTGTTTTAGGCCTATACCCAGTGACCCACCGCGGTATTATTGCCAGTATTACACCAACGATAATCCCGGTGGATAATGCTCAGCAAATTAGTATTAAAATGTTGAAAATGTTACGTAATCCTTATTTAGTTTATCAACTTGATGCTACCGCTTACCCTGGCAATAGTGGCAGTGCTTTATATGATGTTGATTCAGGAGAAGTGATTGGTATTATTAATAAGGTTTTTGTGCAGGAGTCAAAGGAAGCGGTTATTACTAATCCTAGTGGCATAACATACGCGATTCCGGTTAAATATTTATTAGCCTTACTAAAAAAAGATAACATTGATTATCTCGGTACTAATTAGTAATTTTTAGTCTTCAGTTATGACAGTCAGGTCTTGCAGGATTTTGGGTGAGTCTATTAAGGATGAAACGGGCACTAAGTCAATATCAAGGGCTGCGAGTAACGGTATTAAACGATTGAGTGCTGCGATCGTTTCAGGGTGAGGGTGCGCAATAGCCACCACTGATTTATATTGCTGGGCGTGCTCTATAAGCTGCATAAATTGTTGATCAATATAGTCAGTGGTTAATTCGTTATCTAAAAATATTTGTCGGTGGGTTGTTGGAACGCCGACCTGAAGGGCGATATCTTCTGCTTTGGTTTTGTTGGTAGTAACGCTGTCGACAAAAATTAAATCTCGCTCTTTTAAAAAGCGCATGGTCCACATCATTGGATTATAAAGTTTAGTTAGTTTACTCCCCATATGGTTGTTGATACCAATAGCAAAAGGTATCTCAGCGAAAGCAAGTGCTAACTGATGGCGGATTGACTCTTCATTCATTTTAACGGTTAGTGCGCCAGGCCCTAGCTTTTTATCATTCTCTGCTTCCATTGGTATGTGCAAAATAATTTCGTTATTTTTATGATAGCCTGCTAAAGCCAGTCTTTTACCATAAGGCGTATGGGGGAGAATAGCTAAGGTTATTGCGCCGGGTAAGGTTAGCACGGCAGCATCACTTTTTCGGTAACCAATATCGTCAATAATAATGGCGACTTGTGCGTTTTTAGCCGTTGCTAAAGGCGTTATACTTAGTAACGTCAATAAAATAAATAGTTGTGGGAATAATGGCAAAAGAACTCTTAATTTGGAAAACATCATTATTAACCGAGATTATCAGTAGAAAAAGTTAAAATCGAGGAGAAGTTAACTTTTTATCTTCATTTAAACCACATTTTAGGGGTTACTGCCTGACGCATTAGTGTGTATTTCGAAATAATTACAGCGGATTGACTGTTTTTATTAGTAGAAAAAGTAAGGCTCAGTAGGCGTTATATTTTTACTTTATTTAAACCAAGCTTTAGGGTTTACTGCCTGACCATCGCTGCGTATTTCGAAATAATTACAGCAGATTGACTGTTTTTATTAGCAGAAAAAATAAGACTCAATAGGCGCTATATTTTCACTTTATTTAAACCAAGCTTTAGGGTTTACTGCCTGACCATCGCTGCGTATTTCGAAATAATTACAGCAGATTGACTGTTTTTATTAGCAGAAATAATAAGACTCAATAGGCGCTATATTTTTACTTTATTTAAACCAAGCTTTAGGGTTTACTGCCTGACCATCGCTGCGTATTTCGAAATATAATCCAGATTGACTCTGCCCACCACTTTGTCCAACAAGTGCTATCGGTTCACCGGTTTCTACCCGGTCACCTACTGACTTTAATAACGCTTGGTTATAGCCATATAGGCTCATATAGCCGGCGCCATGATCTAACACTGTGACTAAACCATAACCTTTTAACCAATCTGAAAATAATACTGTGCCGTTATGAATGGCTTTAACTTGTTTACCAACAGGAGCGGCTAACAAAATACCTTTCCATTTTAAGTAACCTTGTTTACGAGAGCCAAAACTGTGGCTAATTTTGCCTTTAACCGGCCAAGAAAGTTTTCTTTTAAGTTTTTTTAGGCCAACTAATTCTGTACTTTGTTGTGCTAATGCTGCGATTCGTTGTAATGCCACCACTAAATTTTGTTCTTCTGCCACTAATTGAGCTAACAGCTGTTTGCTACCAAGCAGCTCTTTATTTAATGCGCGAATGGTATTCTTTCGTTCTTGCTTAGTGTTTTGAAATACGATTTTTTGTTCGGCTTGTTGTTGTTTTATAGTGTTTAACTTTTTAGCTTGCTCTTGGTGTTGTGTGGTTACGGCGAGTAAATCACTTAAGACAATCTGAAATTGGTCAATTTCTTTGATGCGAGCATCGTTCAAATATTTATAATAGGTAACGGTACGCTCTACGCTAGCAGGGCTTTGCTGGTTAAGTAATAATTTAATATAGTCGTGATGTCCCGATGTATAGGCGGCTCTTAATTGTTGGGCTAACACTTTTTCTTGTTGCTGTTTTTTGTGCGTTAAGGTTATTTTTTCTTGCGCGAGTTCTTTTAATGTTTGCTCAGTATCTTGAAAATCATCTTGGGTTTTAATCATCGCCTTTACTATTTTAGCGATTGAAATATCGTCATTTCTTAATTGATTTTCTAAAGATGAGCGTTTATTGCTCGTTTGTTTAATCGATTTTTCTTGCTCAACTATTTGCAGCTGAACTTTCGACAATGCTTGATTGGTTTTATTGGTCGTATCACCATTACTCGACGTCTGTTCAGTGGCGTTCACCGACATCAATACCCAGCTAAGGCTGAATATTGATGCAAATAAAGATATTTTTTTCACGGTAAATTTCATTTTAATAATAATTTTCTTAAATAAACTTCATTAACGAATGACCGGTCATTTGCCCGGGTTGCTCTATATCCATCAGCTGTAATATTGTTGGCGCAATATCGCTCAATGCGCCATTTTCTGCTGGTTGAGCGGGTCGGCCAATATAAATTAGCGGCACAGGTTCACAAGTATGCGCGGTGTGTGCTTGCCCTGAATTGTTATCAACCATTTGTTCAGCATTGCCATGGTCAGCGGTAATTAAACACTCGCCTCCTGCTTTTTCTAAGGCGGCAACAACACGACCAATACTGCTATCAACCGCTTCACAAGCAGCTACGGCAGCATCAAACTTTCCAGTATGACCCACCATATCACCATTTGGATAATTACAAACGATAAAGTCGTGTTCACCGCTTTCAATGGCGGCGACTAATTTATCAGTGAGTAATGCTGAATTCATTTCTGGTTGTAAATCGTAAGTGGCAACTTGTGGTGAAGGTACTAAAATACGCTGTTCGCCAACAAATTCACTTTCTTTACCACCGCTGAAGAAGAAGGTAACGTGCGCATATTTTTCTGTTTCTGAAATACGTAATTGCGTTTTGTTATTTTTCTCTAACCATTCACCCAGTACGTTCTCAAGTGCTACTTTAGGGAAAGCGATATTGGCTTTTATGTCACCGGCATATTCGGTGAGCATGACAAAGTCAGCAATAGCAGGACACTTGTTACGCTTAAAGCCAGAAAAGTCTTGTTCAGTGAAGCAACGAGTAAATTGACGGGCCCGGTCGGCTCTAAAATTCATAAAAATTAAGGAGTCACCATCATCAATTTCTATAGCTTGGTTGTTCTCGTCTAAAATTGCTGAAGCGGCAACAAACTCGTCATTTTCATCACGGGCATAAGCGGCGGCTAATGCCTCCGTTGCGCTTGAATATTTATACTGTGCTTCACCACTAACCATTAAGTTGTAGGCTAATTCGACACGATCCCAACGTTGGTCACGGTCCATGGCATAATAACGACCAATTACCGAAGCTATCTGGCCGCAGCCTAGCTGTTGGAATTTTTCTTGTGCTTTAATCAATGACGCTTCTGCGCTTCGAGGTGGTGTATCACGACCATCTAGAAAAGCGTGTAAGTAAATTTTACCGGCACCTTTTTCTTTAGCGAGTTCGAGCATTGAAAAAATATGATCTTCATGGCTATGAACGCCACCTGGTGATAATAAGCCAAAAATATGTACGGCTTTATCATTTTTAATGGCTTGGTCAACCGCATCATTAAGTGCTTTGTTGCTGTTAAATTCTTTATCTTTTATCGATTTGGTAATACGAGTGAAGTCTTGATAAACAATACGACCAGCGCCTAAATTAACGTGACCCACTTCTGAGTTGCCCATTTGTCCGTCAGGTAAACCTACTGCCATACCCGAGGTGCCAATTAACATATGTGGATAGCGAGCATTTAAATCGTCGAGTACCGGCGTTCTTGCATGAAAAATAGCATTAGATTCTGTAGATTCTCGGTATCCCCAACCATCTAAAATCAGTAATACGGTAGGTTTTTTATTTGGCATTTTAGTTTCCATAACGGTGAAATTAGCTAATTATTCACCAGTATACCAAGGCAAATCAAGAATTGCTTGTGTGGTATTAGACAAAACATTTCAAATGAATTGTGTGCTTTTACTCGTTATCGGTCGGTTGTATCAACAAAAAAAACCTTTTCATTGATTTAATCGCTTATCACGTAAAGTTCTTTTTGGGTTTGCTTGGTAATTCTGTATACTATCGTCAACTTTTTATTCAACCAATATTTATTATTTTTATGGATCAATTAATTATTTTTGCTGGTAATCATCCAGTGCTAAGCGCTGCTTGGGCAGCTATTGTCGTTCTTATTATTGTGACGACTATTCGTATTCAAATGTCGCCTATTAAGCAAATATCTACACAGGAACTTACTTTTTTAGTAAACCGTGAAGAAGGTGTAGTCGTCGATATTCGTACCGAAAAAGAATTTAAAGCGAGTCGTATCATCGATTCAAAAAACTTAGTGAAAGAGAAAGTATCAAATAATGATTTTGCTACCCTTGAAAACTATAAAGATAAACCCATCATAGTTGTATGTACCGCAGGAATTACTGCTTCCCCGGTTGCTAATCAATTACTTAAAGCAGGCTTTACTAAAGTAAGCTTGTTAAAGGGTGGTATGAATTCTTGGGTCAATGCCGGTTTACCACTGGTTAAAAAATAATAGCTAATAACTAATAAAGGTTTGATATGACAGTTGATATTTATACTAAAGTAACTTGTTTTTACTGTATGCGAGCAAAAGCTTTACTCGAAGAGAAACAAGTAAGCTTTAATGAAATTAAAATCGACAATAATACAGAATTGCGCAATGCCATGATCAAGCGTAGTGGCGGTGTAACTGTGCCACAAATCTTTATTGGTGATCATTATGTCGGGGGCTGCGATGAACTATTCGCACTTCACGCCGCTAATAAATTAGATGAACTTTTAGCAAAAGATTAAAAGTCATCATTATATAAAATAATAAATACAATAGGAAAAAACTATGTCTGATGAGAACACCAACAACGCTGATGCGCCAGAAGCCGCTACTGAACAAGCCGCACCACAATTTGCTATTCAACGTATTTATACAAAAGATATCTCTTTTGAAACGCCAAATTCTCCTGCTATTTTCCAAAAAGATTGGAAACCTGAAATTCAATTAGATTTAGATACTAAATCAAATAAATTGGCTGAAGATACTTATGAAGTTGTTCTGTCAGTAACCGTTACCGCGACTGTTGATGGACAAACGGCCTTTTTAGCTGAAGTCCAACAAGCTGGTATCTTTTCTATTGGTAATTTACCTGAAGCACAACTTGCTCATACTATCGGTGCATTCTGCCCAACGACATTATTTCCGTATGCACGTGAGTCAGTGGCGAATTTAGTGAGTCGTGGTTCATTTCCACAAATTAATTTAGCACCAGTAAACTTTGAAGCACTATTTGCTTCATATGTTCAACAACGTGCCGCACAAGCAAAAACTGAACAGATACCTGAGAGCAGTGAAACTCACTAATTAACGGTTTTTCTTAAAAATCGGCTAGTAGTAACAATAAAATGGAAGTGATGATATGTCGAAATTAACGGCAAAAATCACGGTTTTGGGGGCAGGGTCTTATGGCTCTGCCCTTGCTATTTGTCTCGCTCGAAATGGTCACAAAACCGTATTATGGGGACGAGATCCTCAACACATTGCGCAAATGCAAGCATCTCACTCGAATGAGAAATATTTACCGGGTAGTGAGTTTCCACCCTCACTAACAACGACTAACGATCTTGAAAGTGCTGTTCAAGCGAGTGAAAACATTTTAGTGGTTGTCCCCAGCCATGCCTTCGGCGAAATGCTCAGCCAAATTAAACCCTACTTATTACCAAAGGCTAAAATAGCTTGGGCAACCAAAGGTTTAGATCATAAAACAGGACGATTACTGCAAGATGTTGCCCGTGATGTTCTGGGAGATGATATTTCATTGGCCGTACTTTCTGGGCCAACCTTTGCAAAAGAGATGGCTGCTGGCTTACCAACGGCTATTTCATTATCGTCAACTGATGATGATTTTGTCACTGAAATTTCTGATCTATTACATTGTGGCAAAACCTTTCGGGTTTACGCAAATAAAGACTTTATTGGTGTACAACTCGGTGGTGCGGTTAAAAATGTTATCGCTATCGGTGCTGGTATCGCCGACGGTATTGGCTTTGGTGCCAATGCTCGTACTGCGTTAATTACCCGTGGTTTAGTTGAAATGACACGTTTGGGCTGTGCACTTAATGCCGAGGCAAGTACTTTTATGGGGATGGCTGGATTAGGTGATTTAGTCCTAACCTGTACTGATAATCAATCACGTAATCGTCGATTTGGCTTAGCACTTGGCAGCGGCGTTGATGTTGAAAAAGCGATGACAGATATTGGCCAAGTTGTTGAAGGTTATCGTAATACCAAAGAAGTTTATATGTTAGCACAACGTATGGGCGTAGAAATGCCGATAGTCGAGCAAGTCTATCAGGTACTTTATTGCGGCAAATCAGCAAAGCTAGCCGCTGCTGATTTACTTTCTCGCGACCGTACTGTCGAATAATTTTACACTTTGTTTGGCTCTGTTTATCTTTACTATTGTGAAGTTAAACTGAGCCTTCAAAGCCCATTTGTCGCCAAGCTTCAAAAATAAGCACTGCGGTGGCATTCGATAAATTCATACTCCGGCTGTCTTTTAGCATCGGGATACGAATTTTATCCTCATCGGGTATTTGCTGTCTTACTTCTTCTGGCAAACCACTGGTCTCTGAGCCAAAAAGTAAATAGTCCCCAGGTTTAAAGGCAATATCACCATAGTAATTGGTTGTTTTAGTGGTCACCGCTAAAACTCGCTCAGGTTGTTCACTTTCGATAAAAGCTTGATAATCTTTATGGCGCTTAATGGCTGCAAACTCATGGTAATCTAAACCCGCGCGGCGAAGTTTTTTATCGTCTAGGTCAAAGCCAAAGGGTTCAATGAGGTGTAACCTAAAGCCTGTATTCGCACAGAGGCGGATAATATTACCGGTATTTGGTGGAATTTGTGGCTGAAACAAAACGACGTCTAACATAAAAATGTACTTAAATTCGAAGATGATAAGGTATTATACCAAACGAATTACTATATTGTACAAATTAGCGCTTAAGTAGCAAGCATGGAAAAGTAATGACTATGAGTGAAGCTTTATCAAAACAAAATGACTACAGTTTTTGGGTCAGAGTGGCTGCTTTCGCCGCTACCGCAACGGCCTTATTACTTTTTCTTTTGAAATTGTATGCTTGGGTTGTCACAGATGCTAGCTCAATGCTGGCTTCGGCCACCGATTCGATGTTGGATTTATTTGCTTCGTTGATGAATGTGGTTATTCTTCATTATGCTTTGGCACCCGCCGATGAAAAACACAAATTTGGTCACGGTAAAGCCGAGAGTTTAGCGGGTTTAGTACAAGCCGCTTTTGTGACCGGTTCTGCCTTGTTATTGATCTTTCATGGCTTTGACCGAATTATTCACCCCAAACTGGTTGTTAAAACAGAAATAGGCATAGTGGTGACGATTATAGCTATCGTGATGACACTGTTATTAGTGGTGTTGCAACGTTTTGTGATTGCCAAAACCCGTTCCGTTGCCATTAGTGCTGATGCTTTGCATTACCAGTCAGATTTATTATTAAACCTGGGCGTATTAGCGGCGTTGATTTTAAGCAGCGGCTACTCTCTCTATGCAGATGGCATATTTACTTGTCTTGTTGGGGTGTTGCTATTGAGTGGCGCTTTAAAAATTATTTACTTAAGTGTGCACAACTTAATGGATCATGAACTGAGTGAAGAAGAGCAGACTCAAATTACCGCTATTGTGGTTGCTCATGATTCGACCTTAGGTGTTCATGATTTAAGAACCCGACAATCAGGCCCGCAGCGCTTTATTCAATTTCATTTAGAGCTTGATGACCGACTGTCTTTACTGGAAGCCCACGATATTGGTGAAGCTATAGAAGAAGAAATTGAAGCGAAATTCTCGCCTTGCGAAGTGTTTATTCATCATGATCCTACTTCAGTGGTAGCCATTAAAACGGTTAATGTAGACCAAGAACCGCAACAGAAATAAAACTAAGTTGAATGTGTATCAAACCACTGCAGCGCTTTTCTTAAGGCGGGGCTGCGATACTGGTCTTGCTCAAACATAAGCTCGTGCCGCGCATTGTCGACAGTGAAAGGTTTGCCTTCAGGGCAAGACTCTTTGTGGTATTGGTGTAATTGCTGGCAGAAAGTGTTTTGCGCTTTATTACAAACGATAGTGTCGTTACCTGACTGCATGACTAAGATAGGTGTAGTCAATTTAGCTAAATCTGCAAAAATATTTTTCTTAGCGATAATGGCTTCTTTGAGCCAATGAGTGGTGACACCGCCCAATTGTATCTCTTTATTTTTCTGATAAAGTTCCACAAAAACTTGGTAGCGAACAGTCGATTGACTAAGCTCATTTTCAGCAAAAGGTGTGTCGTTAAAGGCCGTTTGTCCCATAAAAAAATTAGCTTCAGCAGCTAAGCAAGCGTTAAAGAAATCCCCTAAATAAATAATCCCTTGAGCAAGCCAGTTAGCGATATTGCCGTAGTTAACTGCAATCATTGGCGAGGTTAATACCGCAGATTTAGCTGACAGTGGGTATAACTGCATCATGCGCACAGCAATGGCTCCCCCCATCGAATGTGCTAATAGATGGGGTTTTTTAGGACGTGTTTTACTGGGATTATTTGTGGCACTTTCTAAAACAACATCATCAATAAATTTTTTAAGATCTTCGGCGTAGTCATCAAATTTTTTTACATAGCCTTTTTGGCCATCATTCAACAATCGTTGTGACAAACCTTGACCACGGTGGTCGACGATAAATATATTATAACCTTGCTGATACAAGTCAAAGGCGAGTTCTTGATACTTTAGATAACTTTCAGACCTTCCGGTAACCAGTACAAGATTTTCTTGGTTTTTGCAGTGAGTAAAGGTTACGTAATTTATTCTTATTTTATTGACACCACTAAAAGATGAGAAGTAACCTTGTTGCCAAAACTGTTTTATTTCAGTTGATAAGCGAGCACTAAGCTCACTTTCTTTGCCATAGTCATTACTATTGATTTTCGCTAAAGCCATGTTGTTTAATCCTAAGGTCGCATGACATTAGCGGTGATAATTCACTTATGTTCATCAGTTTTATGTCAGTGTTGTGCTTATTGGCAAAATAATGGTTACAGATAAACCACCAGAGTCGTTGTTTTTAGCACTTATCGCACCATTATGTGCTAATACTGCTTGCTGTGCTATGGCTAAGCCTAAGCCGGTGCCACCCGTGTTTCTATCTCGGGCTTCATCGACACGATAAAAAGGCTGAAAAAGTTTTTCGATGGTACTTTGAGGAACGCCATCACCGCTATCGCTAATGATAATCTTAATACTGTCTTGTTGATTGAGAATAACACTCGCCATAGAGATGACCACTTCACTGTGCTTTGGGCTATATTTAATGGCGTTAATAATGACATTACTAAAAGCACTGCTTAATAAATTTTGATCTCCAGGTAAATCCAAAGAGAAAAAGTGCTTCATAGTAATTAAGATATGTTTTTCGTCAGCAAGGTACTGGCAGTCTTGACAGATATCGGCTAATAATTCATCGAGATGAACGGTTTGCAAATTAATTTTTTGAAAGGTGTTTTCTAATCGAGAAAGAGAAAGCACATCGCTTATCATTTCATTTAAACGGCTGACTTCTAGTTCACAGCGCGCGAGATGTTTTTTTTGCAACTCGGGTTTGTTAATCGCTTGCTGAGCTAGACCAACCGCAAGTTGTAAGCGAGTCATCGGTGAACGAAGCTCATGGGAAACATCGGCTAATAAACGCTGATTAGCGGTTAGATTTAATGATAACTTGTCTGCCATCGTATTAAAGCTGGTGGCAAGTGAACCCAGTTCGTCTTTTCTTTTATTGGCATGTTCGATACGGGCATCAAGCTGGCCGTTACCAATATCGGTTGCCGCACGTCGTATTGCCAATATTGGCTTAATTAACGTTCGTGCTAATAACCAGGCTAATAGAGCACTGACCGCAATGGGGATGGCAAGTTTCAACCAATTGGGCAGTTGCATAATAAAGGAATCAAAATGTCGAGACTGACCTTTAATAGCTAAATATAGTTCGACGGGTTGATTATCTAAGATGATATTTTTAGGGCCGGTAATACGAGATCTCGGAAATTGAATAGAGGTGATGGCTGAAAAGCGATTTTTTTCTAGGTAGCTAACCAAGTCTTTTAAAAAACGGCTACTATCGGTGGTGAGCTGACCACTATCAATATTTCTGATAATGATAGCTTCATTAGGCGATTTCCCTCGATATCGCAAAAGTCCATCGGCTGACATATTATTTCTTTCAATACGTTTAGCGATACGGTGCAATTTTTTTAAGTCGCCATGGTGCGCAGGTAAAACAATACTGTTCTGTGCTAACTGGGCTGAGATAAATCGTGTTGCTATAATAGAGCTTAAGGCGAACAGCCAAAACCATAAAAATATCTTAAAGCCAATCGATGAAAATGACTGTCTAATTTTATTGAGCATTAGCCATTTATCCCCGTGCTTTCTCCTGTGAGGAAGATATAACCAGCGCCGCGAATGGTTTTTAATTTATCACTTGCAGAAAACTCGAGTAACTTACGGCGAATATTACTGATGTGCATGTCGATACTGCGATCAAAAGCACTCAATTTTCGTTTCAATATTTGTTCTGATATTTCATTTTTACTGACGATTTGACTGGCATTATTCATCAGCAAAGCTAATATTTGAAACTCGGTACCAGTTAATTCAACTAACTGTTGATGGCAAAAAGCTTGACGAGTGCTATGTTCAAGCCTGACCTCATTAATTTGCTGATGACTAACAGTACTTTCATTGGACTTAACTATTTTAATACGCCGTAAAATAGCTTTAATGCGTGCCAGTAATTCACGATGCTGAAAAGGTTTCGCTAAATAGTCATCGGCGCCTAGCTCCAAGCCTAATATTCTGTCGTCGTTATCACCTTTAGCCGTTAACATTAAAATTGGCGTTTTATGCTGGCCACCTAAGGCTTTTAATACTTCAAAGCCATTTAGTTTGGGCATCATAACATCAAGTAATATCAGTGAAAATTGTTCATCATAAGCACGTGCCAGACCACTAACACCATCATGGCAAGCTTCTAATTCAAATCCTTCATACGATAGATACTCAGTTAATAACTCAGTGAGTTCTTTGTCGTCATCGATGATTAATATTTTCTGTTTGCTCATGAGGTTTTGTTATCTTTCGTTAGTGGCGGTATTTGGCGTATCTTAATATTAACTTAACTGTTATTAGAAAACTGACTTTGTTGTTGCCTTTACAAAAACTTTACACTGCCTTGCGTTTCTTTGCGTTGCAAGGTTTATAGTTACCTCACTTAGAAGAATGAATCGATTCACCGGGCTCGCTCAGTAATCGATTAATTCACTTAATCGATATTATTATCTATTTAACCCAGAGGTAAATCTTATGAAAAGTAAACGTTCAGTTTTATTAGCCAGTGCATTATTAACTTTATCCTTAGCAAGTACCGCAGCGTTGGCCATTAATAACGGTAATGGCGTTAACAATGACCGTCATGATGCCAAGCATACCGGTCACCATCAGTACAAATCAAAGCGTGGTATGAAAGGTGATTTTAAACGAATGGCGAAGTATTTAGCGCTTACTGAAGAACAACGTGAGCAGGCAAAGGCGATAAATAAAACAGCAAAAACAAGTCATTCAGTATTAAAAGAGAGCATGCAAGGATTTCATCAACAACGTAAAGCGTTACTGATGGAAGAGCACTTTAATGAACAAGCTTTTATTGATTTACAAAGTCAATACCAAGATATTATTGCACAAAAAGCTTTAATTAAAGCAAAGAAAGAACACAGTTTTATGATGATATTAACGGACGTACAAAAAGAAAAAATGCAGTCACACCAAAAGCATGATGGCAGAAGAAAGCATCATGCTGAGTAATCTTGTTATTTAGCAATACTGAAAGAAAATATTTTAGACATGGTGCTTTCTACCGGTTGGTCATTATAACTCGCCGGGGTGAAACGCCATTTTTCTAATGATGAACGAATAGTATTACGAAAATAACTGACTCTGCCTTCACCATCGTATTGAATATCTCGTACATAGCCATTTTTATCTATGGTGAATGTAACTTCTACATCCGTTTCAATACCTTTTCGCTTAGCATTGGCAGGATATTTCGGGTATGTCGATGTCAGTAATTGCGCGGGTGCGCGCTCTGGCATGTAGTTAGTTGTCGATTCGCTTGTCGAGGAAAGTACTTGCTTTATCATCGCTGAGCGACGAGCCGTTGGTAATGCTAAGTGCGAATTTATGGCTAATGGCTGCTTAGTCAAATTAGCTATTTGTGCCGCATATGGGTTTTTTAATAACGAAGCTTTTTTGGTTGAGTCGGTGCGCTCAAAGGCTAACTCTGCTGGCGATTTACCCATAGTAACCGTTTGACTTAATGCCAATTGAGCTAAAGATTTTTTTATCTTTACCTGAGTACTAGACAGGTCAGCTTGATTTTTTTGAACAGCCAAAGATTCAGTAAAATGACTTAAAGGTTCAGATTTAGCCTTTTTTAGCTCGACTAATTTATTGTTTATGACTGCTGCTAAAGTATCGACTGTGTTCTTTTTTTGGGGATTGATGACAGTACCCCTGTTTTCAGTAGTGTCTTTGCTCATAAGGTAAGCTTGCCCGACTTTATGCTCAACATTTACTGGATTTTTATTGGTCTTTTTAGGAAAAAATGGCGCTATCATCTTTGCGGGTAGTTTGTTTTCTAAGGCATTACTTTCATTGCCTCGGTGTAATAATTGCTGCGCCAAAGAAGGTAACGCTATTTTATCGCCATTATCTGTATATGTTTTGAAGCCATCATCATCGGCGCTGCGGTATAAAGGAATGGTATCAGTGCCTATATCTAAGCTAGGAATTTGGATATATTTTTTACTGCCAACAGTAATAATTGAGAAAATAATGACGACAGACGCTAACCATTTTGCTGAGTGAGTCGTTGTTGAACAGTGCTGGTCGTGGTCAATTAAACGCAGAACGCGTTGCTTTAAATCACCACCCGATGCCGCCATTGCCATAGCGGGAATAGAATGATGACGGTGGCTGTCACATATTGAAGCGGTATCTGCCAGCGTGTGCGCATAAGCAACAGGGTTACCACAATGCTGCACAGCAATATCGTCACTACAATATTCACGTTCATTACGCATTTGCTTTGACACCCAACGCACAGCAGGATGGAAGAATAAAAAGATTACTACCAAGGTCTGAATGAAGTTAACTAGATAGTCATGTCGACGAATATGTGCCAGTTCGTGCAATATCAACATATCAAGTTGTGCGGGTGTTAAACCTGTCAACATAGTAACGGGAACAAGTACTATCGGTTTCAACCAACCTATTGCCATAGGTACATCATTTTTAAGCGAGATTAATAGTCGAGGTGAGCAGGTTAATTTTACTTGTTCAACTAATTGCTGAAATCTGGCTTCAAGTTCAGCATTTGCCGGCGAGGTGCCTATTTTGGGTAGTTGGTTAACATTATATAATTCGATGAACAGCTTTATCGCTAAGGCAAAGCTTATTGTTACCCATGTTAATGATAAATAGGGTAAGAATTCAACCGCATTGGAATACCAGACAGCAGTATTTTGGGCGTCATTATTAATGATATCGCTTAGCAAGATGCTGTTATTTAATAAAGGACCAAATTGTTGAAAGTCAGCTTGAGAGATAATATAGAAGGTAAAAAAAGGCAATAATAAATTAGCCACCATAGCCAATGACGCCATCGCATAACGCCATTGTGGTTTTTTATAAGAAGTAAACGTTAATGCCAACTTTAGCGCAAGCGCAACGAAAATCCCTTGCCAAATAAAATGGATAAGGGTTAACGATAAATTGTATAAAAATGGACTACTCATTAAATTAATCTGACATTATCCTTCCATGTTTTAGCACTTTTTAAATTGTACTATAACAAGTGTAGCAGTTTTTATTTTTCTAGCTCATTAAGTAATTGACGAATGTCGGCAATTTCTTCTTTACTGGTTGATTCATCTAAAGCTCGCATCACTAATTTTGACGTTGAGCCACCAAAAGCCTTTGAAGCTAGGTCTTTTAATAATGAAGATTGTGTAAAAGTTTCACTATTTGATGGTGCATAGACATGGGCACGATTACTTTCGTCTCGAATGACCAAGGTTTTTTCATGCATAATTTGTAAAATCTTCAAAACAGTGGTGTAACCTGTTTTTTGCGTTTTACTGACAACATCATGTACCTGACGAACTGTTGCTGGACCGACTTTCCAGAGAACATTAAGCAAAGTTAACTCTGCTTCTGTAGGCTTGATATTTGTATTATCTCGAGCCATCTAAAATCCTTAATACTATGAATAATTATAAGTTATATACGAATGCAATCGTATCTTGTGTTGATAAAATGAGCAACACCTTTTGTTGTTAGTGGCTTTGTTTTAAAATATCACTATGATAACAAAGGTTTTTAAAATGATTTTATTTTTGATTTGCTCAAGGTTTAATGTAGTACGAGCTAGGTAGTTAGTAAAAATGACAGTAACTTTTAGTGTGGTATCAATCAAAAATCGACCCGTAATTTTCGATGGTTTTTAGCTGTGCGCCATGATTAAAGGGGGCTGTGTACTTATCGATAATCGAGAAAATCCCACTCTAGAAAAGACATCAAAACAGAGTGGTTAGCGATGTTATTGGTTACGAAGGCATCATCGACCCAGATTTATTGCCCTGATTGCTGGTCGTATTGAACGTCAGCCCTATAACAGTCAATCAAAAGCCAATAGCGTATTTCAGGAGATTCACTACTGGCTCTTTAATGAGCAATGACTTTTTGGTTAATCAGCGTTAACAATATTGGCGTAGAGTTCACCTAAGCGGGTCACTGTGCCTGGATGAGCATCAACATCAAACTCGATCATGCCAGGACCAAACGTTGATACTACCGTAGAGCCAAGTTTAAAACGTCCCATTTCATCACCTTTTTCAAAAGTGATCGCATCAGCGCCGTCAGCGGGGTAACTTTCTCTAAAAATTCCTTTGGCTCTAGGTGAAGTAATCGTACCTGCCCAAGTCGTTTCTATACTGGCAACTATGGTTGCGCCAACAAGGACCATAGCTAAAGGTCCTGAATTTGTATCAAAGATAGCGACAACACGTTCGTTACGAGAAAATAAGTTAGGCACGTTATTAGCGGTTAATGGGTTAACAGAAAATAAATCACCGGGTACAAAGATCATTTCGCGTAATGTTGCTGCCATCGGCATATGAATACGATGATAATCTTTTGGTGCTAAATAAATACAAGAAAACTTTCCGCCTTGAAAAGGCTTTGCCGTGTTGTATGAACCACCCAGCAAGGTTTCTAATGAATAATCGAAACCTTTTGCTTGTATTAATCGTCCGTCTTCAATATCGCCTTGCTGACTAATAGCACCGTCAACGGGATAGCAGAGGGTTGTTTCATTGTTATCAATAGGGCGCGCGCCATCTTCAAGTTCGCGGGTAAAAAAATCGTTGAAGGTGGTAAAGTCTTCGGCATTTTTAAGCTTTGCTTCTGACATATTAATGCCGTAATGCTTGATAAATGCCTCAATGGCTTTTGTGGTTACTCGGCCACATTCCGCAGCGGCAAATTTTCCAGCTAAACGCGAAATCAAATGTTTAGGCATAAGGTATTGAAGGGTGATTTTTAATTTATTTAAAAGCACTGAATTTCCTTTATATTATTAATATTAATTTAGTCGTTAAAACGAGAGGTTAATTTATTATCGCCTAGGCTGGCTAAAATGCGTTGAAAGCTCGCTAAACGTTTTGGATGTATTTTCATTTCTTCACCGGCGGCTATTAATGCACAACCAGGATCATTTTGGTGTTTACAATCTCTAAATCGGCAACCACCCAAGTAATCTTCAAATTCAATAAAGCCACCATAAACTTCTGCTGGCGTTAAATGCCATAAGCCAAACTCTCGAATACCGGGTGAATCAATTAAATCACCACCTTGTTTAAAATGGTATAAGCGAGCAACCGTTGTTGTGTGTTGACCTAAACCAGAGTTTTCAGAGACTATTTTTGTCATTAAACCCAGTTCAGGCATTAAGGTGTTGGTAAGTGTTGACTTACCCACACCAGATTGGCCTACAAAGATACTGGTATGTTCGCTAAGTTGTTTCTTAAGCTCTTCAATACCGTGTTGAGATTCATTACTGACATAAATCACCTGATAACCAATCTCACGATAAATATCAAGATGTTGCTCAATTTCGGCTTTACTGGCTTTATCAAGTAAATCAGTTTTATTGAGTAAGATAACCGGTGTGATACCTGTTTGCTCTGCAGCCACTAAATACCGGTCGATAATATCAGGGTTAAAGGCAGGTAACACCGAAGAGACAATTAATATTTGGGTGATATTTGCCGCTATCGGTTTTACACCGTCATAAACATCTGGACGACTTAATACCGACGTTCGCTCATGAACCGCTTCAATGACTCCTGAAATACTGTGTTGTGTTTCTTTACCTCTGCGCCATAAAACTTTATCACCACAGACCAAAGATTTAACACCGCGGCGTATATTACAACGTATGCAATCACTATTTTCTGCTTCTACATCGGCATGCTGGCCAAAGCGACTGAGAATAGTACCGTTTTCAGGCTCTCCCAACTCAGTATCTTGCCATTGCACTTGCTCTGGTTTATTACGCAGTTTTTTAGCTTGATTATCTTTAATGCGCCTTGTCTGACCTTTAGTCAGTTTTTTTAGCTTAGACATGGAGTTTTATCATGATAATTATGGAGTTTCACTCGTCTTTTAAAAGGGTAATGCGACAAAAAGTTTTAATCACAGTTCATTGTCACGTATTATACTGACTAAATCACCATTCATCTAATATACTTGTAATAGTAATATCAGTCTCACTAAGTTTGTTACCTTGCTGTGGCGAAGAAAACAAATGCAGATAAGGCGCTTGATTGAATAATAGTGAACTATTGCGATTGAAAGCAACTTAGCCTTGACGCACTTTAGGCGGCACAAGTGAGTGATAATTTAATGATATGGGTATCAGTAAAACAGTTGGCATTTTTAAGGAAGCGGCATGACAGGTAATGAGACAAATTTAATTTGGTTAGATTTAGAAATGACAGGCCTAGAACCCAATACAGATGTGATTTTAGAGATTGCCAGCATAGTGACTGACAGTCAGTTAAATATTTTAGCTCAAGGACCTGTTTTTGCTATTCACCAAAGTGATGAGGTGTTAGACAATATGAGTCAGTGGTGTATCGAACACCATGGTCAATCAGGCTTAACTACACGTTGTCGTGAAAGTGTTAGCTCGCTAGCCGATGCTACTGAGGCGACGATTAAGTTTGTTGAACAATATGTGCCAAAAGGTAAGTCACCGATGTGTGGTAATAGCATTGGGCAGGACAGGCGTTTTATTAATAAATATATGCCTGATTTTGAAGATTACTTTCATTACCGGAATATAGACGTTAGTACCGTTAAAGAATTAGCGCGTCGCTGGAAACCTGAAGTGTTAGATAAAGTGGTAAAAACGGGCGCTCATTTAGCGCTTGATGATATTTTAGAGTCAATTGCTGAAATGAAAGTTTATCAAGAACACTTTTTTAAACTATAACGCTCAATAATGATCTATAAATCAAAGCGCTTAGGGCGCTTTTTTTATGGACGCTTTTATCTGGGCACTTTTAACTGGACACTCACTATAAGTTTGCCACGGGGTAAAAAAACTTGAAGGTCAGACCAGTTTGCGCGACACTTAATTAAAATTAACAGTAGGCAAATAAATTATGGCGAACAAATTCGGAAAAATAATCAGTAAAGTTAATAGAATGCCGCGCTTTATGCGCTCTTTTTTACTGACTAAAATTTTCTGTTCGACAGTAAAATATGCTGGTACTTCATCAATTAAGTTGATCTCTGTTTCTCATACCAAAGCGGTATTATCGTTAGAAAACAAAAAGAAAGTACAAAACCATATTGGTGGTGTTCATGCCATTGCCGCGGCATTATTGGCAGAGTCGGCGACGGGTATCGTTTTTGGGATGAATGTTCCCGACACTTGTGTACCGCTATTGAAAAGTATGACATTTCATTTTCAAAGGCGAATGCAGGGAAATTTGTCTGCGGTAGCGGTATTAAGTCTCGCTGACATTGAACAAATAGAAAATGCGGATAAAGGCAGTTTGATGGTTAGTGTCGAGATTACCGATGAATCTGATCAACAGCCTATTGTTTGTGAAATGGAGTGGGCTTGGGTAACCAAAAGACGTTAAGTTTGAGAAGATAAAAAGAGCCTGTAAACGCGCTGATTGATTTGACCTTAGTTGGCGGTGAGGCGCGTTATTTTTAAAACAGCCTACTCATATCGTTATTAAAAACCGTTGATTCTTAGTGACAATTCCTTACACTGTATTTTTAACTAAATTTACCGTTGAAGGTATTGATCAATATGGACGCTACTCGTTACTTTTTTCAGCAATTATCAGGACGATTCTCTCGGATTGCTTTTCTTTCATTTATTCTCTTTAGCGCCTTAACTGCCCTGTTAGTTCTTCGTGATAATCAAGTGACCTCGTTAGTAGAGAACGAGCTGCCATCGTTAGCGAATAAAAATAAACAACAACAACAAATTTTAATCACTTACCTAGCATTAGAAAATTTAGCTAAACGTATTGATGCCAAAAATTTATCCGCTGACTATGAGATCGCCCAACAGCAAATTAATAAAATATCTTTACTGGTGAAAAATAATAAAGCTCAACTTGATTTGATGTATGTTGGTCATAAAGAATTTTCAGCTGTTATTGATAAACTCAGTGAAAATCATCAGAGAAACACTCAACTTAAGCAAAATACCATTATTCAACTGCAGTTAATCAATGATCAATTAACGGTTGAGATTAAGGAAAAACAGCGACAAAAAAGTCTGCTGTTACAGCAACTCAATTCAGATCAATACACAGATAAAGTCACCGCAACTCGCGCTAAGGCCTATGTAAGGCAAATTACAGAATTAAGTGACTTACAACCATTACAACAAACCATTATCCGTGCATTATTAGCCTTTCAACAATTGAATTTACAGTCTTCTATTTTAGATTTTGATGATGTTAGTACCGAGCTAAAGTTAGTATTAACGAGCTTTCTCCCAGAAGAAAGCAGGGGTAGCCAACAGGGTGAGTTATTAACGCTACAACTTAATACCTTAGAGCAATTGTTATTTTCACAACAGAACTCGGTAGCTAAGTGGCGCAGTCATTTACGGTTATCTCGTTTATATGTCGAATTTATTGAGCAACAACAACAAAAATTACAGCTATTAGTGCTTGAATCTATACCACCAGGGCGTTTATCTGCAGATAAAAAGTTACGATTAATCGATTGGCTGCCTACTGAGATAAATGATTTTTTAGAAAAGCAAAACGTTAATGTTAACAATCAAGATCTACAAGCAATTGTGTTGGGTTTTATAGCACTACTATTTCTGTTGTTATTGGCGATGTTATTTAAAAGCAAAAGCAAAATAGAAAAATATGGCCAAGAGAGTGTGCAATTATTTAGGCAGTTCATTGAAAAAAGAACCAAAGATAGTGATAAAAAACTGACCCCCGACTGTTTTAATTCAATGGAAAATAAAGAAATTGCCAAACAGCTTGAAACCGCGCTCGAAACAATGATTAACCCTGAGCACAGTGAGCAAGAGTATCAGCAACAGCTTAGTGAGCAGCAAGCCGCTAATGACAATATAAATCAACAAAATGAAGAAATTAAAAAATTAAAAGTGTCCCTACAGCAACTCGCATTAACCCATAATACGCAAATTTTAGAGCGACAATCACAAGGCAATGAAAACACCGTCAAGTTAACCAATATGGTGGTGCGTAGTATGTTGCAAAGCCAAAGTGTCTCTATTGGTGCTGGCGTTACTTCGGTACAAGTTTACCGACAACTCGCGCGTATTTTTGATTGCTGTCAACAAGATAAAATTCGCAGTGAATTTTTGTCTGCGGTTAAACCTATGACACTAAGCGATGTTGCTTTACACAACGAAATTGACGCGGCATTACTTAATATTATTGCCGATGCTCATTTACAGCGTAATAAAATTTATTACCAACAAGATCCACAATTGTTAACTGCTGCGAAAGTCGATGTACGCTTATTTCACCGGCTGTTAAGTAGCCTATGCCGATTACTGCTTGTTGATTTATTTAAAGCCAATTTACATATTAGTACCCTTGTTATTGATAAAAATGAAGGCCAGCAAATTGTTCGTTTTGATTTTTCTGTGACCAGCAAAAAAACAATCGCAAAACTACCTAAATCCCTTGAGAGCTTATTATTAGACGAACGCCTTGAGTCAGCAAAAACCCATACAAACGATACCCTTGATTACTTACGCTTACTGTTTGATTCACTTAACGTCACAGATAAAAATGTGCAGTTACAAGAAAAGGGTTATCAGTTCTGCTTTACTCTGCCGATAGGTTTTGCTGATGTTGCACAAGAGATATCGCTAGAGCGTGTTAATTTAAAGCAAGCCAACATTTTGTTGTTATCAAGTGATGACGACATTTGCAGTATTACAGAAAAAGCGATTACTTCAGCTAATGGCATAATGACTACCTTAGCCGATCCTGAACAAATTATTGAACAACTGAGTACGACGCAGTTAATTGATAAAAGCATTGATGTTGTTATGTTAGCCAGTGATCTTTATGTAACGTTATTCGAAAAAATACAGCAACAGATATCAAGTTTATCGATAGATATTCAGCCAAAGCTTTTTGTTATGCAACCCTATCTTAATGCGCCTTTAGAGCGATACGGCTTGTTTGAACAGACAGAAACGCCATTGCAAATACTTACACTTCAGCAAAGCTTAGCTGATTTTTTAACGACAGAACAAACGACTAACCATCAACTTCCTGCCAGTGTGTTTAGTAAACATCAGTATTTATCGACCCAAGTTGAAGTGCTCTTTGCGGTAGAAAATCCAAGTAAACAGTTAACTTTGCTGCGTATTTTACAATGGTTAGGATTACAGGTGAAAATTGTCTGTCAGCCTAAAACGATGACTAAATTTTGGAGCTCTGGAAGATACTTATTGTTATTTACCGAATTCGAACAATCACCATTTATTAAAATGTCTGCTGGAAAAAGTGTACGCCGTGATATTTTTACTTTTAATCAACGCAATTTCTCCGTTGAAGAGTCACCAAAATTGGCAGATAAATGGGGTGTTTCTATTTTACCTGCTTTACATGATGTTGATGCTTTGGTGCTACTTTTAAAGCCTTGGTTAAAGGCAAAGCCAACTAAAGTGGTTGCTTTTAATACAGTAAAAGCACAAAGTAATAAGACTAAAGAGCATAATAGTATTGACGCTGAACTGTTAAAAACAACTGAAAAGCTTGATAACGTATTATCAAAATTAGATTTAACACCTGCCGCGAAAACAAATAAACCTGAGCCTTTTAACCTTGAACACTATGCAAAAAATCAGGGCTCTGCAGAATTGGCAATGTTAATGCTAGATGACTACCTTGCTGATATTGATGACGCGATGAAAAAATTATCGACGGCACTAGCGGTTCATAATTACCCATTAGCGATGAGTTTAACGAGTAGCATGTTTACAACCAGTAAAATATTAACCGCTAACGACTTTATTGATATTAGCCAACAGCTATTATTTAGTCTTACGTCAAATACGGCCATAGAACATCAACAAGTTATGGCGTTATTTAGTCAATTAAGCGAACAGCAACGCCTGTTAAATGAGTTTGCTGAGGCAATATGATATGACTTTGGGATACTAGTTAAATGAGTTTTAAAGTTGAAAAAGAAATGGATGTTGCTAGTCCTTGTGTTGGACTTTTTTTAAATGCTTGGTTAATGTCTTTACAGGGATACTAGTTAAATGAGTTTTAAAGCTGAAAAAGAGTTAGATGTTGCTAGTCCTTGTGTAAGAAACTGCTGTTTAAATACCGATGATGTCTGCCTTGGTTGTTTCCGCCATATTGATGAAATTTTGGCGTGGACAAGCTATAAAAGTAAAGAAAAAATAACGGTAATCAACAACTGTCAACAAAGACGAATAGTGATTCAAGAGAAGCACGATTAAGGTAAAAGTTAAATGGAAATTACTGAACAAAGTGAATTAGACGATTTTTCACAACTTACCGTGCTGATAATAGACGATAACCGGTTAGTTCATGACACCTTAAAAAGAGGATTGTATGATATCGGCATTAATCACGTAAAATGTGCAGAAAGTGCTTATTACGGTATAAGGTTATGTGAAACAACACGTTTTCATATTGTTATTTGCTCATTCAATGTAAATAGTGATAAAGACGGTTTTCATTTACTCGAAGAATTAAAATTCAGAGGTCATGTTAATAAAACCACGGTTCTTATTTTTCTCAGTACTGAAACGAATGAGTCTCTTGTTAATTCAATTGTAGAATTACAGCCCGATGACTTTTGGGTAAAACCACTCGCCCCTAAAACAGTGCAACAACGTTTAATCCATACCTTACAAACCAAAAAGCAATTATTCAACATGTATCGAGCGACTGATACTAAGAGTTTTTCTAAAGTTATATATTTTGCTGACCGTCATCTCGTTAATCAAAGTTTACACCAATATCACCCCAATATATTGCGGATGAAAGGTGAGGCTTACTTAAGTCTTTTAGAATTTGAAACGGCAGAATCTTTTTTTAAAAGCCTATTGAAAACCTATAGCTACGCTTGGGTTTATTTAGGCTATGTAAAGTCGTTGTTAAAGCAAGGGCGTATAAACGAAATTAATGAACTGATTGAAAAGTTAATCAATAAGCCCGCTACTCGATTTGGGGCTCATGATATGCTGGCGCAATATTATATTGAGCATCAGCAATATGAAAGAGCCTACGATGAGATAAAAAAAGCAACTGCGTTGTCGCCACGAAATATTGAACGTAATAAAAAATCATGGGATTTAGCACGACTCAATCATGACCATGAAGGACAATATATAGCGACACGAAATATCGCCCAGCAAGCGAAAAACTCTATTCATGATTCACCCGAATTACTCTTAAATGTTATCCGTTCAGGCATTGATTTAGCGGCGGCTATTACTGACGAACGATCCTTTAAAGTTTTACAGCAAACAGACAAGCATATTAAGCAACTTCAAAATGAATATAGTGACGCAAATGAGTTTAAACAGCAGTTATTAGTGATCCAAGCACGGCTATATATTGTTCGTGAACAAAAAGAGAAGGCCACTAAACTTGTTGAAAACCATGTTAATTTTATTGCGTCACCGCAAATTGAAGACAACCTAGATAAAGTGAAAGTCTTTCACGAATTGGGTATGCGCGAAGAAGCGCTAAAAATGTTAGAGATTATCAGTAAACAAGTCTCAGGTGATTCATTAACGAGCCAAGTGATCAATAAATATATTGAGCAAGAAAGTCTTGAGCGTGCTGAAATTAATTTTTCACCCAAACAACTGAACGATATGGCCATTGAACATTTCGAAAAGAATCGTTTGCAGCCCGCGCTTAAGGCCATTCAGCAAGCTCTAAGATTAACACCTCATAATATTAAATTAACGATGCGTATGTTAAAAATATTGGTGGTGATTAAACAAAGTAATGAATTTGATGAAAGTCATCAAAAACTGGGCGATGAAGCGTTTGCTCTACTCTTGTCTGCGAACATTAAAGGCAGTGGTGTCGAGTCTATAGAGCAGTTAAAAATAAAGTGGCAGCAAGCTGAATCAGCCGAGTCTGCTAAGCATCTCTAGGTAAACCTTTTTCAACACTGCGGATCAAGCGCTCGGTTAATCGTTGATTTTTTATTGGAAAGTCATTTCGCTGTTCTGCAGCGATTCGCTTATTGTCTTGTTGATGCAATGCCCAATTAATATGTTCAGCAACCATAGGCTCTGCGGTTGCTAACTTATTATTTAACGCGTTAACATTTTCTGCACTATATGGCGCATTACCTATAGCAACGGAAATATTTCGTTGCCAGCTATTAAAACCAATACGGCGAATAGGAGACCCCTCTGTTTTATTGAGAAAGGTCGCTTCATCCCAGCTAAATACCGTTAATAATTCAACATTATCAAGGTTTTGGCGAGGGGAAAAGTCGCCTTCGTGACTGATGTTAGCAAATTTATTCCATGGGCAAATGAGCTGGCAATCATCACAGCCATAAATTCTATTGCCAATTAACGGCCTAAACTCTTCTGGAATTGCGTCACGCAGTTCGATGGTTAAATAGGATATACAACGGCGAGCATCTACGACATAAGGAGCCACTATCGCTTGGGTTGGACAAATTTTAATACAAGAAACACAACTACCGCATTCATTGGCTGCTTTTTCATTAGTCGGTAACGGAATATCAACCAAGAGTTCACCCAAGAAAAACCATGAGCCGGCACTTTTGTTAATTAGTAGTGAATGTTTACCGACCCAGCCTAACCCCGCTTTTTCTGCTAAAGGTCGCTCTAAGATAGGTGCAGAGTCAACAAATGGGCGAAAGTTGAAGGTTTCACAGTACTCACTAATTTTATCACCGAGTTGTTTGAGACGTTTGCGCATTAATTTATGATAGTCACGCCCCAAGGCATAGCGGCTGATATAAGCATGGTCTTTCTTTTTGAGCGTACGGGCAAATTTTGCTTCGGGGGGTAAATAATCCATGCGTGCACTGATCACTCGCGTTGTTCCTTCAACAAGCTCTTGTGCCCTAGCGCGCATTAAACCATGCTTTTGCATGTAATCCATTTCACCGTGATAATTATTTTCTAGCCACGTTGTTAGGGCTTGTTCATGACTTGATAAGTCAATATCACTGAAACCTATTTGCGAAAAGCCTAATTCTTGACCCCAAAGCTTGATTTTTTCAGCTAATTCTTGATAGTTAATATTAGGTGTTGTCATAGTTAACATGTCATCGCAGTACAATTTGGTAAAGGGAGAGAAAAATGGAAATAAAACTGTTGAGTGCAAGCTTACCACAAGCTGCTTTTTCCGCGAAGCAAGTGTTAGCTAATGAAGCAAAAGTTGCTGCTATAGAAAATATTGAAATGTATTCATTGATGAAAAATGCAGGTCAGGCTGTTTTTCAGCATATAAAGCAAAAATATCTTCAAAATGAAAATGATATAGGTCAAAAAATAGCTAGCCAAAAGCTGTTAGTTATTTGTGGAAAAGGTAATAACGGTGGTGATGGGTTTGTGATTGCGCGTTTAGCTGTGCAAGCTGGTTTTCAGGTTTCGGTGCTACTAACGGCAAAACCAGAAGAATTATCCGGCGATGCCTTACGCGCTTATCAAGCTTACATCAATGCTAATAAAGTTGAAAATGGCTTGATTATATTTGATCAAAAAACGGCTAATGTTGAGATAGTAGCGAATTTTCAAGGTAAGTTAATTATTGATGCATTATTTGGTATTGGTTTTAAAGGACGTCTACCAGAAACTCTGGTGACACTAGTTGCTACTATTAATCAGCATTTGGCAAAAGTGATCAGTGTTGATGTGCCTTCAGGTTTATGTGCAACTACAGGTGTTGTTGAAAATACGGCAATCATTGCTAACAGTACTGTAACTTTTATTGCTCTAAAGTGTGGTTTAGTGACGGGACAAGCCATTAACCATGTTGGGGAAATATATTTTGCTGATTTAGCATTAGATCAAGCATTTACAGAGCAAGTGAAGACCAATATCACGGTTTTTGGTAACGAAGTTTTTACGGCTTTACCTAAACGCAAAGCAAGCAGCCATAAAGGAAATATTGGATTATTACTGGCGGTTGGGGGCGGAGAAGGTTTTGCTGGTGCGATACGTTTGTCGGCAGAGGCGTCGTTGCGCAGTGGTGCTGCATTAGTGAGTATTTGCTGTCATAAAAATAATCGTGCATTAGTCTTTAATGGCCGCCCAGAATTAATGTTAGCGCCTAGTTGCGCAGAACAACTTTTGGGATCAATGACATTAAGTAAAGCTAAGGCTTATGTGCTTGGCCCTGGTTTGGGTCAAAATGAGTGGAGTCAGGCATTATTTGATCTCATACTGGCTCAACAAAAATTATGTGTGATTGACGCCGATGGTTTGAGTTTGTTGGCGCAAGCTTACCAACAAAATTTATTGACGGATAAAATTAAAAGTAACCGTTGGGTTTTAACGCCACATCCTGGTGAGGCTGCAGCGCTGTTAAATTGCACTGTGACAGAAATAGAGCGAGATCGTTTTAGCGCTGTAAAAAAAATAGCCCAACAATATCAATGCGTGAGCGTATTGAAAGGTGCAGGGAGTTTGATAAGTAATGGCCAACAGGTTTGGGTGAACACAACGGGAAATTCAGGTATGGCAAGCGGGGGCATGGGCGATGTGTTATCAGGTATTATTGCGGCATTGCTAATGCAAAAAAGTTCGGTAGAAAAAGGGGAGGAACTGCAGGAGCGAACTGATTTTGCAAAGCTTACAGCCTTGGCCGTTTATATTCATGGTAAGGCTGCTGACATTATTGCGCAAAAGCATGGAAAAATTGGTATGCTAGCAAGTGACCTATTGCCAGTTATACGGCAACTTATAAATAATAAATTTTAGAAAATAATTGATGAAAGAAATGCTTACAAACAAAAACTACTTTTTAGCTGATGAATCAGCAACTATAGCTATGGGTAATAAATTAGCTGATATTGTAAAAAAAGAACTAAAACAAGGTATTGTAGTATATCTTTATGGTGACTTAGGTGCGGGAAAAACCACCTTAACTCGAGGTTTTGTACAAGGTATGGGGCATATTGGCCACGTAAAAAGCCCAACCTATACTCTAGTTGAACCTTATGAATTAGATGACTGGTTAGTTTATCATTTTGATTTATATCGCTTGTCAGATCCTGAAGAACTAGAATATATGGGCATTCGAGATTATTTTGCAGATAACTGCTGTTGCTTTATTGAGTGGCCAGAAAAGGGGCTAGGTATGATCAAGGCACCTGATTTGCGTATCGACTTAGCGTATAGTGATGAGCAAAGAACCATCAACATACAAGCAAAGACCCCTTTGGGTGAGCTCGTAGTAAATGCGCTTAGTTAATGTGCGCTAATAGACACAAAAGGAAAGGGCAGCAGTAAATGAATATTCGATCGTTATTATTAGCTATGTTATTAACCGTTAGTGTTTTCTTTGAAGCGCACGGTAATAGCATCGATGGCGTTCGTGTCTGGCCAGCCCCAGAAAATACCCGTATTGTTTTTGATCTCAGTGAACAGCCTGATTATAAATATTTCAGTTTAAAGAATCCTCAGCGTTTAGTCATAGACTTTAACAACAGTAAGAATCATGTTTCGTTTAAGAATGTCCTTAAAAAGGATAAACGCATAAAACTGATCCGCACCAGTAAATCGCGTATTAAAGGTACAACACGTTTAGTATTAGAATTAGCGGATAATTACTCTTTGGCTGTTTTTCCGCTTGCACCAGCAGGACAATACGGTAACCGTTTAGTGATTGATTTATTCGACGAAGAGAAAATCAGTCAAGGCGACCATACCCCCAAAAATGATCATCGAGATATTCTTATTGCCATTGATGCTGGCCACGGTGGTGAGGATCCGGGTTCTATAGGGGGTAAAGGCAGCTATGAAAAACGTGTTACGTTAGCGATTGCTAAAAAACTTGCTACCTATATTAATAATGAAAAAGGCATGAAAGCGGTAATGGTGCGCGATGGTGACTATTATGTTTCGGTCGGTCGACGTAGTGAAATAGCTAGAAAAAACCAAGTAGATTTTTTAGTGTCAATCCATGCCGATGCCTTTAGAACGCCACAACCTAACGGAGCCTCAGTCTGGATTGTGTCGCACAAAAGGGTTGAGTCAGAAATGGCCAAATGGCTACGTAACCGCTCGAACAACTCCGAGCTCTTAGGTGGCGGTGGCGGTGTTATTAAAAATACCCGCGATGACAACTTGGCAAAAACCTTAGCAGATATGAATAAAGAGCATTCGCAGGGTGTCAGTATTAGTATGGCGAATAGCGTACTAAAACAACTGAAAAAAATTACTAAGATGCACAAGAAAGTTCCCCAACATGGTAATTTTGGTGTGTTGAAATCTTCAGATATCCCCTCGATTTTAGTTGAAACAGGTTTTATTTCTAACCATAGAGAAGAGCAAAATTTAAACTCTAGTGCTCATCAGCGCAAGCTCGCTAAAGGTATTTTTAAAGGTATTAAAGACCATTTTATGATTCAACCGCCGATGGGCAGTTATTATGCCTCTATTGAAACACGACAACATAAAATTACTCGCGGTGAGTCTTTATCTGTGGTTGCACAACGCTATAGTGTTTCAGTACGAGAATTAAAAATGGCAAATAGTTTAACCTCAAATACCGTTCGCATAGGTCAAACCTTAACCATACCTCGCGCCGATTAATTTATTATAAATAGTTAACAGATCAAAATTTATGACCATAGAAATCCTTCCAGCACGCCTAGCTAACCAAATTGCTGCCGGTGAAGTCGTAGAACGTCCTTCATCAGTGGTGAAAGAGTTAGTTGAAAACAGCTTAGATGCTGGCGCAACGACCATTAAAATAGACATTGAAAAAGGTGGCGCTAAACGTATTCGTATTAGTGATAATGGCTCGGGTATTGTTAAAGATGAACTAACGTTAGCGCTAAGTCGTCATGCGACCAGTAAGATTAAAGATTTAAATGATTTAGAAGGTATTTGTAGTTTAGGGTTTCGTGGCGAAGCACTGGCAAGTATTAGCTCAGTCTCTCGTTTAACGTTGACGTCAAAACCTGCCGAGCAAGAATCAGCTTGGCAAGCCATTGCCGAAGGGCGAGATATGGCGGTAGCCTTGCAACCCGCTGCACATCCCAATGGCACGACCATTGATGTTGTCGACTTGTTTTTTAATACCCCCGCGAGACGAAAATTCCTTCGTACTGAAAAAACAGAGTTCACTCATATTGAAGAGGTCATTAAGCGTATCGCTTTGGCGCGCTTTGATGTTAGTTTTATTTTGTCACATAATCAGAAAGTGATTAAGCATTTTAAATCAGTCAATAATAAAAGTTTATACGCAAAACGGGTAGCACAAATTTGTGGTCAAAAGTTTATTGAGCATTCACTGGAAATTGACTGCCAACATGGCGATTTACAATTATCAGGTTGGGTAGGGCTACCAAGCTTTGCCCGTAACCAAAATGATTTATGCTTTAGTTACGTGAATGGCCGTATGATGCGAGACAAGTTAATTAATCACGCCATTCGTCAAGCTTACAGTCATCTGTTACCTGCGGATACTTATCCGGCTTTTGTGCTGTTTCTGGTGCTTGATGTCCGAGAAGTCGATGTAAATGTTCATCCAGCAAAACATGAAGTACGGTTTCATCAAGGGCGTTATATTCATGATTTTATTTATTCGGTTTGTCATAACGCGTTAAGCGAAAATGCTAATATTGGCTTATTGCCTGGATCAGAAAATCAACCATCGGCTACTTTACCACCTCAGCCTGAAAGCAGTGCGGTAAATTATAGACAAGACAATCAGCTTGAATCAGATGAAACCGGGCAGCAATTAACGCGTGACTATATTAAGCCATTGACGAAAGTTACCGATGTTCAAAGCGAACCCTATCAAAGTAGCAAGCCAGGTAGTCAAAAAAATTATTCATCTTATACACACAGTAATAACCAAGTGAGCAGAAATGCTGCGCAAGCTTATCAAACATTGATGACGCCTTTGTCTAGTGGAAAGTCGGATGAAGAAAGTGCCGCTCTGCCAATACACGAGGTGAATGAAAATGAGCACTTAGTGTTAACCAAGATTATTGATGAAAAATATGCGGTGATAACGTTAGACAATGAACTACGTTTATTGGCATTAAAAAAAATAGAGCAAGCGGTTAAATTCTTCGAAGTAAAAAACAGATGGCAGCATAATTTTGTTAGCCAGCCGTTACTATTGCCGATTAAGATATCGTTGACGCAAGCACAAGTTACTTTTGTTGAAGCGCAGACTGATGCACTGAAAAAAATAGGTATTGTCGCGAATGTTTTATCCAAGAACAGTATACAAGTACGAGAGTTTCCGGCCTTGTTAAGAAATAAAGATGTAAATTTAAGTGTTAATAACCTCTTAACACTTTTGTGTTTAGAAGATGGACAAGAATTAACAAATAGTGATTGGCAACAAGCCTTTGCAAGTTTATTATCCGCTGATTCTTACGATAACCAACAAGCTAAAAACCTACTCCGTTTAAGTCAGCAACAATTAAATTCCACCTTTGAACAGCAGCTACGCTTGAATTCGGTATTGATAGACCTCACATCATCAATAACAACGTTAACGAATGCTACTTAAATTGATGTCTGACGCTTTATCAACAAACAATATTGACAGTAAAAACCGTAAATTACCGCCAGTCATTTGTTTGATGGGGCCTACTGCATCAGGTAAAACAGCGTTAGCAATGGCATTACATGATGCTTTGCCATGCGATATTATCAGTGTTGATTCTGCGCTTGTTTATCGTGATATGGATATTGGTACTGCAAAACCAACAGCAGAAGAATTAGCAAAGTATCCGCATCGATTAATTAATTTAATTGATGCCAGTGAAAGTTACTCTGCCGCTGATTTTTGCCGTGACGCTTTAATAGAAATTGAGAAAATCAGGGCAAATAACCGTATACCTTTATTGGTTGGCGGTACTATGATGTATTTTAAAAGCCTGATTGAGGGTATTTCGCCTCTGCCGGCGGCCGATGTAAAAATTCGCCAAGGCATAGCCGACGAAGCTGAACAATTTGGCTGGGAAAACATCCATCAACAACTTGCTAGCGTAGACCCTGTTTCTGCCGAACGTATTCACAAAAATGATCCGCAACGATTAATGCGGGCATTAGAAGTTTACCGCCTAACGGGCAAAAGTATCACCGACTTAACGAAAGTTAAGGGTGAGCGACTCAGTGGTGATGTTTTACAATTTGCTATCTCACCGAAAGAGCGTAAAGATTTGCATGCTCGTATTGCGCTTAGGTTTGAACAGATGATTGAACAAGATTTTGAATCAGAAGTTGTTAAGTTAAAACAACGTGACGATTTACATGAAAATTTACCGGCTATTCGTTGTGTGGGTTATCGACAGATGTGGGAATATTTAGATGGTAAAGTCGACCATGATGAAATGGTTTTTAAAGGCATTTGTGCGACGCGACAATTGGCTAAACGACAGTTAACCTGGTTGAGAAATTGGCCAAACTTACAATGGTTGCATATGGAAGACGAAAATAATTTGAAACTAATTATGTCTTCAGTAAGCAAACTTTAAACCTTGATGTATAATAAAAACAGTTGCATAGTAAGTAACTAGTTTTCTAGAGAAAAAACTCTTACATACATTTATTAAAAATAACAAAAAAGGGGCCAAATAATGGCAAAGGGGCAATCTTTACAAGACCCATTTTTGAATGCTTTACGACGTGATCGCATTCCGGTAGCAATATATTTAGTTAATGGCATTAAACTACAAGGGCAAGTAGAGTCCTTTGATCAATTTGTTATTTTACTTAAAAATACAGTGAGTCAAATGGTCTATAAACACGCCATTTCTACTGTTGTTCCTTCAAGGGCAGTTTCTACGATGCCAGCACCACAAACTGGTGATTATAGTCAGGAACAGCAAGATTAATGATTTCGTTGAGTTTGGTTGTACACCAAATATTACGTGTCCAAAAGTTTCTTTTGGTTTAACTATTTAGTTTATAGGTAATACTCAATTGTTTGATCGTTATCAAGCAGGTGAACAAGCTATTCTTGTTCACCTCGATTTCCCTGATGAAAATGCGCGCGAAGACTTACAAGAATTTGAAATGCTTGTTAGCTCTGCGGGCGTTAACGCGCTTGCAATTATTACAGGTAAACGTACTACACCTCATACTAAATTCTTTGTTGGTAGTGGTAAAGCTGAAGAAGTTGCCGAGGCGGTAAAGTTACATCAAGCCAATGTGGTACTTTTTAATCATGCACTTTCTCCTTCACAAGAAAAAAATATTGAAGCATTATGTGAGTGCCGCGTAGTTGACCGAACAACACTCATCTTAGATATTTTTGCCCAGCGTGCTCGAACACATGAAGGTAAGATGCAAGTAGAACTTGCGCAATTACGTCATATGAGTACGCGTTTGATCCGTGGTTGGACACACCTTGAAAGGCAAAAAGGGGGGATTGGCCTCCGCGGGCCTGGTGAAACTCAGCTAGAAACTGATCGTCGTTTACTTCGCGACCGTATGGTAAATATTCGTAAACGCTTAGAACGTGTTGAAAAGCAACGCCAGCAAGGTAGAAGAGCAAGAACACGCGCTGAAATACCGACAATTTCTTTAGTGGGTTATACCAACGCAGGTAAATCGACGCTGTTTAATATTATCACTCAGGCAGACGTTTACGCAGCAGATCAATTATTTGCAACCTTAGATCCCACATTACGAAAAATTGAAATTGAGGATGTCGGTCGAGCAATTTTAGCTGACACCGTTGGCTTTATTCGTCATTTACCTCATGATTTAGTCGCCGCTTTTAAAGCAACATTGACTGAAACCCGTGAAGCTGAACTATTATTGCATGTTATTGATATTTCAGATGATAGGCGAACTGAAAATATTGAACAAGTTGAAACGGTTTTAAAAGAGATCGAAGCGGGCGATGTTCCGCAATTATTAATTTGTAACAAAATAGATGCTTTGGAAGATATTGAACCACGCATCGACAGGGACGATACAGGTCTACCTATACGAGTATGGTTATCTGCACAAAAAGGCATAGGGATTGAATTACTTTTTCAAGCGCTAGCTGAACGACTCGGCAAGAAAATAGTCAAGCATAACTTATGCTTACCTCCTAACGAAGGTAAACTACGTGGTGTGTTTTATCAATTAAATTCTATTGTTGATGAACGGTATGACGAGGATGGAAATTGTTTATTGAAAATTAAATTACCTGCAAGAGAGTGGGATAGATTAATTAAACTGAGTGAAGCTGATATAGAAGGCTTTATTGAACGTAAACAGACTGATATATTACCATAATGGGTAAATAGTAGTTTTAGCACTTATTTAAATTTATAGTTAGTGGAGAAGACCATGGCGTGGAATGAACCGGGGAATAATGATAAAGACCCCTGGAAAAAGAAAGATGATAAGAATCAAGGGCCACCAGATTTAGACGACTTACTAAAAGATATTGGTAATAAGTTTGGCGGTATTTTTGGTGGAAAATCATCAAAAGATGGCAGCAAGAAAGGCGCCTCGAATGTTGGTATCGCTATTGCGGTAATCGTGGGTATTCTTGTCTATGCATTTAGTGGTTTTTATACCATTAAAGAAGCTGAAAAAGGCCTTGTTTTACGTTTTGGACAATATTCTGGCACAGTAGAACCAGGTTTGCGTTGGAAGTGGACATTTGCGGAACGTATTATTCCTGTAGATATGCAAACAACACGCGATTTACCTGCATCTGGCTTCATGTTAACAAAAGATGAAAATGTAGTACGTGTTGAAATGCAGATACAATATCGTGTTGTTGATGCGCGTAATTATATTTTCAGCGTTACTGATGCCGACGACAGTTTAAGCCAGTCACTAGACAGTGCTTTACGCTTCGTTATTGGTGACTCTAAAATGGATGATATTTTAACAAGTGGCCGTGAGAAAGTACGTCAAGATGTCTGGAAAGAATTAGATGACATTATTGCCCCGTATAATCTTGGTTTAATTGTTGTCGATGTTAACTTTAAAGATGCTCGTCCTCCTGAAGAAGTCAAAGATGCTTTTGATGATGCTATTTCAGCACAAGAAGATGAAGTTCGTTTTTTACGTGAAGCCGAAGCCTATGCCCGTGGTATTGAACCAAGAGCACGTGGACGAGTGAAACGTATGGAACAAGAAGCTATCGCCTATAAACAACAAACGGTATTAGATGCCGAAGGTGAAGTTGCTAAATTCAATAAATTACTTCCAGAATACCTTGCTGCTCCAGAAGTTACTCGCCAGCGTATGTATTTATCAACCATGGAAAGTGTTTATGCCAATACCAGTAAGGTAATGGTTGATGTTGAAGGTGGCAATAACATGATGTATTTACCATTAGATAAAATGATGCAAAATCAGTCTTCTGGTCAACGTACTTTACCTGATAGTCAAACTCGAGCGAACCAATCGATTAATACCCAAAGTACTGCGCCTGATTTATCAGGTCGTTCAGACAGATTTAACGAAGGGAGAAATTAAGCAATGAAAAACTTTATTATTGCCCTAATTGTATTATTCTCAGTATTAACCGTCTCTTCTGTTTTCATTGTTTTTGAAGGACAACGAGGTATCGTTTTTCAGTTTACAAAAATTAAACGTGATGCTAATTCAGGTGAAATGATTGTTTATGAACCGGGTTTACACTTTAAAATACCCTTTATTAACAACGTTCGCAGACTTGATGCTCGTATTCAAACGCTTGATGAAGCGCCTGATCGCTTTGTAACATCTGAGAAAAAAGATTTAATGGTCGACTCATTTGTTAAGTGGCGTATTGTTGATTTTTCAACGTTCTACTTACGTACTTCTGGCTCAGTAGAAAATGCTCGTGCGTTATTGAAACAAAAAGTAAATAATGGTTTACGTACTGAGTTTGGTACGCGCACCATTAAAGAAATTGTTTCAGGTGACCGTGACGGCATTATGGCTAAAGCGTTAGCAAGTGCCTCAAGTAGTCGTGAAGACTTAGGTATTGAGGTTATTGATGTACGTATTAAAGCAATTAACTTACCTGCTGAAGTCAGTGCTTCTATCTATGACCGTATGCGAGCAGAGCGAACAGCTGTAGCAAAAGAGCATCGTTCTAAAGGTCAGGAGCAAGCGGAAATTATCCGTGCTACGATAGATGCTAAAGTAACTGTTATGTTAGCGACAGCACAAAAAGAAGCACAAGAAATGCGTGGTGAAGGTGATGCGTTAGCGGCTAAAGTTTATGCTGATTCATATGGACAAGATCCTGAGTTTTTCAGCTTTTACCGTAGCCTTGAAGCATATGAAAAAAGTTTTAGTAGTAAAAGTGATATCTTGGTGGTTAAACCCGATAGTGATTTCTTTAACTACTTAAAAGAAGGCGCTAAAATTAAAAAGTAGCCTACTTTTTTGATAAAAAAGCCATGACTTGTCATGGCTTTTTCGTATCTGCTAGTTAGATATAGAAGTGTATAGAAGTGTTTGAGGAGTAATCACATGGTAGAAACACTATTAACGGCATTTGCTTTGGTACTGATTATTGAGGGATTCATTCCTGCACTTTTTCCAAATAAGTGGCGCGACAATTTTTTTGTATCGACTAGTTACCTATAGAAGCAATTGAGGAGTAATAACATGGTAGAGACATTATTAACGGCATTTGCTTTGGTATTGATTATTGAGGGGCTTATTCCTGCACTTTTTCCAAATAAGTGGCGCGGCACTATGGAAAAGTTAGCGCAACAATCAAGCTTATCTATTCGTAATATTGGCATTAGTTTACTCGTCGTAGGCACATTTATTTTATGGTTACTCAGTTATTAGACTAAAGAATGACATAAAAGTTTTTCATAACCCCTTTAGTTAATTGAATATTTTTAAATTGCATTAAAAATCATCATTTATTACTTGGACTACTATTTGATTTTTGATAAAATCCCCGCCTAATTTTTTATCGAAATTGAAAACATGGGCAAAAACGTCGTAGTTCTAGGCACCCAATGGGGTGACGAAGGTAAGGGTAAGATTGTTGATTTACTCACAGATAAAGCTAAGTACGTCGTACGTTATCAAGGAGGCCATAATGCAGGTCATACTTTGGTAATAGACGGTGAAAAAACCGTACTTCATTTAATTCCATCGGGCGTATTACGTGACAATGTGAAATGTTTAATCGGCAACGGCGTAGTTTTATGCCCGAAAGCCTTGATGACAGAAATCGCAATGTTAGAAGCCAAAGGCGTTCCTGTACGTGAACGTTTACTTATTAGTGACGCTTGTCCGTTAATTCTTCCTTATCATAATGCTCTAGATGCTGCGCGAGAAATCGCTCGTGGTAATAAGCCTATTGGTACGACAGGACGTGGTATTGGTCCAGCTTATGAAGACAAAGTTGCCCGCCGTGGTTTACGTGTTGGCGATTTAGTTTGTGCTGAGTCATTTGCGATTAAATTAAAAGAAATTGTTGATTACCATAATTTCTCTTTAGAGCATTACTACAAAGTTGCGCCAGTTTGTTATGACACTGTGCTTGCTGATGCTTTATCAGTTCGTGACGTTATCCTTAAAATGGTTGCCGATGTCGCTGAAATTCTTGATCAAGCCCGTAAAAACGGCGAATCAATTATGTTTGAAGGTGCTCAAGGGACTTTACTTGATATTGATCACGGTACTTATCCTTATGTAACCTCTTCAAACACTACTGCAGGTGGCGTTGCTACCGGTTGTGGTTTTGGACCTCGCCATTTAGATTATATTCTAGGTATTACTAAAGCATACACGACACGTGTTGGCTCTGGTCCTTTCCCTACAGAATTAGATGACGAAGTCGGTGAACATTTAGGTACTGTAGGCCATGAATTTGGCGCGACTACGGGACGTGAACGTCGATGTGGTTGGTTTGACGCGGTTGCTATGCACCGTGCCATTCAAGTCAACAGCGTAACAGGATTTTGTTTAACCAAACTTGATGTTTTAGACGGTTTAAAAACCCTTAAAATATGTACAGGTTACCGTACTGAAGCTGGCGACATTATTACTGTACCGCCTACAGCTGCTGAAGGTTATGACAGAATTACACCTGTTTATGAAGAAATGCCCGGTTGGTCTGAAGTTACTGTTGGCGCAACTTCTCGTGACGCTTTACCTGCTAATGCGATCGCTTACATTAAGCGCATTGAAGAATTAACAGGGGTCCCGGTTGATATTATTTCAACAGGTCCAGATCGTAATGAAACCATTATTTTAGTAAATCCGTTTGCTGAGTAATTACAGCGAATAATTTTTTCTAAAATAAGACGAATAAAACCACCGCTGAGGTGGTTTTTTTTTACTTAAAATAAATTATTTCAATGGCCATTATTGAATATAAATGCAAAAGCAATTAATCAACGTCATAAGTGATAGTGATAACGTTGACGAAGATTAATTATTAATTGGATAACTTCACCGATAAATTCGTTGTTGTGTGTTGAAAAAAAGAAAAATCGACAGCTAAATTTTTTAAGTCAAAGAAGTTTATAAAAATGGTCATAAAATACGGTGAATAGATTAAGCTGTATAGCGAATATTTAGTTTTATGATGTGCAATACAAAAGGGCTAAGGGTATGTTTGTTATAGCTTCTAGCACTTTTTTATATAAGAATAACGTTGGAACAAAATGTAAGATTACCATAGTATATACCCGTTACTATTTAAAGATCACAGACAAAGGTGTATCTTGATTGACAACGAGTCTATATAACTATGCTGTATATAAACAAAAAAAAACGTGCAAAATGGCATATATAAGACAATAAATTCACCTAACGCATAGGATAAATCATGACTGACTTTCGCCAACAAGCACTTGATTACCATCAATTCCCAACACCTGGAAAAATAAGTGTTGAATTAACCACTGCCGCTGAAACTAGCCGTGATTTAGCACTCGCCTATAGCCCAGGTGTTGCTGAACCGGTTCGCGCAATTGCGGCAAATCCCGATGATGTTTACAAATATACGGGCAAAGGCAATACCGTCGCTGTTATTACCAATGGTACCGCTATTTTAGGGTTAGGTAATCTAGGTGGTATGGCTGCTAAGCCGGTAATGGAAGGCAAAGCATTATTATTTAAGCGATTTGCCGGTATTAATTCATTTGATATCGAAGTTAAACATAAGACAGTTGAAGACTTTATAAATACGGTCGCCAATATCGCTGACAGTTTTGGTGGTATTAACTTAGAAGATATTAAAGCACCAGAGTGTTTTGCTATTGAAAAGGCACTTATTGAACGTTGTAAAATACCGGTATTTCACGATGACCAACATGGTACGGCTATTGTTACCGCTGCTGCAATGATCAATGCCTTGGAAATCCAAGGTAAAAGTATTAAAGATGCCAACATTATTTGTCTTGGCGCAGGCGCAGCTGCAATTGCTTGTATGGAACTATTAATCAAATGTGGCGCTCAGCGCGAAAAAATCTACATGCTTGATACTAAAGGTGTGATTCATACCCGACGTGATGATCTTAACGAATATAAGCGGATGTTTGCTAATAATACTGATAAACGTACCCTTGAAGATGTTATCGATGGCGCAGATGTATTTGTCGGTGTTTCTGGACCCAATTTGCTTTCTGTTGAGCATGTAAAATTAATGGCGCCAAATCCAATTATCTTTGCTTGTTCAAACCCAGACCCTGAAATAAAACCTTCATTAGCACTTGCTGTTCGTGATGATCTTATTATTGCTACGGGTCGCTCTGATTACCCTAACCAAGTCAATAATGTGTTATGTTTTCCTTTTATTTTTCGTGGCGCTTTAGATGTTCGCGCTAGAACGATTAACGATGAGATGAAAATTGCTGCTGTTCATGCTATTCGTGAATTAGCAAAGGAACCTGTTTCGCAAGAAGTGTTAGATGCTAGTGGTGAGAAAAGTTTGATCTTTGGTAAAGAGTATATTATTCCTAAGCCGATGGATCCTCGTTTGTGTGGTCGAGTAGCGCTTGCCGTTGCTAAAGCGGCGGTTGAGTCTGGAGTGGCTGCCCTAGAATTACCTGAAAACTATATGGCATAATCAGTAGTATTTATTAACAACGCTGTAAAAGGAGAGCTCGACTCTCCTTTTTATATTCATGACAAATAGTATGTTATGGTCCAGTGACTGTATCTACGCAGGAAGTAGGGAGTAGAAAGTAGGGTAACGCAGCAGCAGTTACCGAGATGGTAAAGAGTAGGTTATTAAGGGTGATTGGTCATGGTGACTCCAAGGCATCGATGTAATAGCTGTATTATTACCTCTTGTACGTCTTTATGTTCCTGACAAATCATTAATACCTTACACCTCTGTAGACAATGTCACCGATTTCAAAGCGTGACAATATTGAGTAGAACGAATAACAATGAAAACTTCAACGAAAGCCGCTTTACTCTCAGCACTTGTTTACCCGGGTATTGGCCAACTAATTTGTCACGCTTATCGACGGGCTACGTTATTTATTTTAAGTTTTTCTGTGACGGCATATTTGTATATTGAAGAAGTGATACGGCAATATCAGCCACTTATCAATAAAGTTAAATCAGGTGACGTTGCGCTCAATAGCCAAGCACTGATCGCTGAGATGGCAAGAAATCCCATTATTGTTGACCCTATCCTAGTGAGTACATTAACTTATATGCTATTAACTTGCTGGGTACTGGCGATTGTAGATGCTTATAGTATGGGCATAAAAAAAGACGCCGGAACGTCTTTTTGAGTAAGTGCATTAAAACCCTTAGCTACTCGTCTTCAATTTCAAATTGACTGAAGTCGGTAATACCTTTTGCTATTAACGCTTCGCGCACACTTTTAGGTAACATCTCTGTATTGTCTTTTGTTAAATCGCCATCATCAGGAAGAGGCTGTCCGGTAAAAGCATGCAGAAAAGCTTCACATAACAATTCGCTGTTAGTTGCATGGCGTAAGTTGTTAACTTGCCGACGAGTACGTTCATCCGTTAACACTTTCAGTACCCGCAACGGGATTGAGACCGTGATTTTTTTAACTTGCTCACTTTTTTTACCATGTTCGGCGTATGGTTTTATATAATCGCCATTCCACTTTGCCATTTAATTACCTTTCTTTAGCTAAATTACTTTTTATAAGTTAGATTTTACTGGTTGTTGGCGTTGAGTCAATAACGAATGTGTAGAAGTTTAGAAGTCTAAAGTTCTTGACCGACAAAAGTAAAGCGTTTAGAGTTATAGACGTCCAAACATCTATTTGATTTTACTGCCCGATTGGAGCAAAAAATGACAAGCAAAAAACCAGCAACATTAGCTGTTAGAGCCGGCATTAATAGTGATGAACATCACGGTGCGGTTGTTCCTGCCATTCATTTATCGAGTACTTATGCTTTAAAAGGCTTCAACAATAAGCGCCAATTCGATTATTCCAGAACAGGCAACCCAACTCGAAGCACGTTTGCACAAGCTATCGCTGATTTAGAGCAGGGTGCTGTTGGCATTGTTACCAGCACAGGAATGTCAGCGGTGCACTTAATCTGTCAGTTACTGACAACAAAAGATACGGTTGTTATTCCACATGATTGCTATGGTGGAAGTTATCGCTTGTTTACCCACCTAGCAAAACGTGGCTTATTTAATGTGCTTGTTGTTGATCAAAACGATGATCAAGCGTTAGCGCAAGCGCTTGAACAAAAGCCAAGATTAGTTTTGATTGAGTCACCCAGTAATCCATTATTACGGTTGGTTGATATAAAAAAGGTTACTCAAGCCAGTCATGCTGTTGGTGCTTTAGTGGCAGTAGATAATACGTTTCTTTCTCCCTTGTTACAGCAACCACTATTATTAGGTGCTGATATTGTTTTTCACTCGACAACTAAATATATTAATGGTCACAGTGATGTTGTGGGTGGGGTGTTAGTAACAAAAGAAAAAGAACTGGGTGAAGAGCTAGCGTGGTGGGCAAATTGTATTGGTATTACGGGTTCACCCTTCGACAGTTATCTGGCATTACGTGGCTTAAAAACCTTACCACTGCGCATGAAACAGCATCAAGAAAATGCTAATGCTGTTGCAAAATACTTAGATAATCATCAAGCAATTAACGCGGTATACTTTCCTGGTTTAAAAAATCACCCAGGACACGAAATTGCTAAGCATCAGCAAAAAGATTTTGGCGCTATGATGAGTTTCGAAATAAAAGGCGGTGTTGAAGCGGTTAAAGTACTGTTTGACAACTTATCACTCTTTACCTTGGCACAGTCATTAGGTGGCGTTGAAAGTTTAATCAGTCATCCATCAACGATGACCCATGCAGGTATGGAAATTGAAGCACAAATTGCAGCGGGTATTACTCAATCTTTAATCCGAATTTCTGTCGGTATTGAAGATGTTAGTGATATTATTAATGACTTAGAACAAGCTTTATCGGCAAGCCAAATTTAAAGTTGTAGACTATTTTTAGTAGAAGAATTAATGAGTGAAAATGACACAGTCAAATACAGTAGAACAATTATCATCAGGGAATAATCAACTGGCGAAGCATGCTATTCATGTACATAAATTTGGTGGCAGTAGCTTAGCAACTACCCAATGTATTGAACGTGTGGTTGATATTATTCGTCAAAACTGTCAACTAAATGATTTAGTTGTTGTTTCGGCAAATGGAAACACGACGGATGACTTATTCAATATTTATAAACTCGCACTTGAAAAAAGTGACGAGCTGTTTTTGGCTATTGAAAGACTAGAGAAATCACAAAGCACATTAATTGGTGAGTTATTGAACCCTAGCAGTGCAGCAGACCTTATCAAGGTTTTGTCTGATGATATAACACAATTAACGGCTTGGTTATCTGATCAGCCAAGCCAACACCATGCAGATATGTTGGCATTTGGTGAGCTGTGGTCGGCGCGTTTATTATCAGCGGTGTTAAGTGAAAAAGTTTGTCCAAGTTATGCTATTGATGCGCGTGACTTTCTGGTTATCAATAATGATAAAGACTGTGCAGTCGACAATCAGAAAAGTAGTCAAGATTTTCAGCAGAATTTACAAAAAGGAAAGTTGGCGGTTATTACTGGCTATATCACTAAAAATTCTCAAGGTGAAACCTGTACTTTAGGTCGTAATGGTAGTGACTATTCAGCAACAATTATTGCATCACTGTCGGGCGCGCTGAATGTTACCCTATGGACTGACGTTGATGGCATTTATAGTGCCGATCCTCGTATTGTACCACTTGCCCGTAAATTACATCGCTTACCTAATGGTGTCGCGAAAGAATTGGGGCGCTTAGGTAACCCGGTTTTGCATGCAAAAACCTTACAGCCGCTTACTAACCACAGCACACACCTTCATGTAGCAAGTAGCTTTGATCCTGAAATTTCTGGTACAGAGATAGGAAAATTTGGTCAAATTGCTAAACAGGAATTGTCGGTCACCTCGCTTAACGATCTGTTACTGGTAAAATCGACCAGTTTAGCCGGTTCGTTTGGTGAACAAGCCAGTAATGAGTTTTCTGCGATATGTAGTGATGTTCAGCAAGGTTTTATGGTTATCCACCAAACGCAACAAAAATTAGTCAGTCAGTGGCTGGCAAGTCATGATACCGAAGTGTCATTTACACCGGTGTCTATTATAGCGATTGTTGGTCATAGTGTGGTAAATCAAGGTAATATCCAAGCGCGTTTTAAACGCGCCCTCAAACATACTCATGTACTGCAGGTGGTGAACTCGTTAAGTGAGCATAGTATTATCGCCATTCTTCAGCAGAGTTGTACCGGTGAGTTACTTAATAATGTTCATTATGATATGACTAAAGACGCTCGACACATAGGTGTTGTTGTTTCAGGGCTTGGTAATATAGGTCAACGATTCTTAGACTTGTTACCCGCGCAACTCAATCGAGTCTCTGTGTTAGAGAACGTTCATTTAGTCGGTTTAGTCACTTCTAAAAAAGCACTGCTTAATACCGATGGTATTGATGTTAATCAAGCAATGTCGCTCTATGAAAGAGATGCTACGCCTTGTGATAATGCCTTATTGATGTCGTGGTTAACGAACCACCCTTACGACGAATTAATTGTTGTCGATATCACCCCTAGCGAACATTTTAGTGATTTATACCGTGAGTTCTTTAAAGAAGGTATTCATGTTATTGGTGCCAATAAATGGGCGGCTTCTGCCAGTACCGCTCGCTATAATGACTTAGTATTAACCGCGGCTGAAAATAAAAGCTTATGGTTAGGAAGTACTACTGTTGGCGCCGGTTTACCGGTTAACTTTGCCATTAACGATTTATTGAAAAGTGGCGATAAGATAACGGAAATATCAGGAATTTTTTCAGGCACGCTTTCTTGGCTATTTGAAACCTACGATGCCAGTGTACCGTTTTCAACCTTATTAATGGATGCCTTATCACAAGGGATCACTGAACCCGATCCACGAGAAGATCTGTCTGGGCGAGACGTGCAACGAAAATTACTGATCTTAGCGCGTATGGCAGGATTTGAATTATCACTTGATGATATTGAATGCGAAAATTTAGTGCCAGAATCCTTACAAGGGTTATCAACGACAGAATTTTTAGCAAAGTCAGCAGACTTGGACAGTTACTTTGCTGAACAACTCACTAGCGCATCTAAACAGCAAGCCTGTATTCGTTATATTGCAAAATTCTGTGTCAACGAACAAGGCCAATTGAGCGCTAAGGTTTATCTTGCGACGCTTGCTAAGAATGATCCTTTTGCCTCTTTAACTCCGGGTGATAATATCTTTTTAATTAAGAGCCATTGGTATCAAGATAACCCGCTTATTATTCGTGGACCAGGCGCGGGTCGTGATGTTACCGCGGGTGGCCTACATTCAGACTTAGTGAGTATTTGCCAGCAACTGGCCGGTAAAAAACACCAAGTTAAAATCAAAGGTCTAAGTTAAATTAGCATAATCTAGCTGTCATCATTATCACAACAGTAAGACATTAATCCGCTAAATGAGAAAAGCATAACTGGTAGGTTGTGCTTTTTCTCAATCGATACTAATAAATACTTGTCTGTTATCGCATTATTAACTAGCATTTAGATAATTAAAAAAAGTAGCTACTTAGCACAGGCACCAAGTTGTATTTACATGGAAAATAAAACCTATAGCGACAGCTATTTTACCAGCCAAGTAAAAAGTCTTTTAAGCAGAATTTATGGCCACAGCCAATTAAATGATTCCGTTCTTGAGCGTGCGATTGAGTACTACGAAAAACAACCTTTTATTGAGCATAAGTTAGATGAGCTCAAGCAAAATATTGAAAAAGTTAGTAGGCAAACAGCCACGGATAAAGCTAAAACTTTACGGGTAAGACTCGAACGTGAACAACGCAATTATTACGAGGAATTGCGCTTTGAACGCAATGAGCGTCATCAACATCTCTATAAACTCTCTAAAGAGATCATCAAGTTGTCTGAGGGTGATTGCTTTGAAGACAGTAATCGTAAATCTAGCCAGCTTTTAGGTACCATACAATTAGTGAGTCCCACTCAGGGGCGAAAAATTGCTTTAACCAACGAGCAACATAAACCGCTTTATAAAAGCGTGTTATGTTTGCGTTTACTTGACCGACTATGCATGGATCAACATATTGTTGAGCCCTATATCAAGATTGCTTTGGGGGATATCAACGCAGAGCAATATCAAACGTTGGCTGAAGATAACCCCGAGGCCTATCAAGCCTTTGTAGAGAAAGTAAAAATTCCACTGGTCATGGCGGCGCTATTACAAGATATCGGAAATAACCACCCCGAGTCGCTAACCATTTTGCGTGGTGCTGATTATCAAAAAAATCCCCATCGAACTCTACCTATTGAAGAGCGTAAAGCACTTTTACAAATAAATTATCGAGAAACGGTTAAGTATCTTATTGATGGTATTGGCGCGGGTATATATATTGGTAATTCAAAAAAAGATCGCGACGAGCACAATGTAGTCGAGCATAAAAAATTATTGTTCATTAAGCATTTACTCAAAAGTGCCGTCAACCCAAAGAAGGGTATTGGCAACCTTCTTAAAGTACCACAAATATACAGTTCTATTATCTTGTCGACAAAAGATAGCTATAACTACAAATTATTACCGAAAGTTTATTATGTTCTTAATCAAAACGCGGAGCGGGGAGCTTGTTGTCAAGCCGTGGTTAATGCACTGACAAAAATTACTGGCCATTTTCCACAAGGTTATGGTGTTACCTATGTCCCGTATGAGCAAGATATTAACGACCGCTATGAATATGCCATCGTTAGCCAGCTTTATCCTGCAAATGCTGATTATCCTATTTGCCGAACGGCAACACGCAACTTAGCCTTCATAAGTCATGGACAAGAGATAGTCATTAAAAAATCTGCTAATTTATATTTTACTGAAACAGCTAAAAGTTTCTCTAGTATCAGTAAAGAGCGCCTCCATGAAATATTAGAGTTGTTAGTGTCAAATTCCCATGAGCGTAAACAACTAGATCTACTTCCTCGCTGTTGGCAGCCAGGAGAATTTTTTTCAGTCAATATTAATCAAAAGCTGTGGAATAAAGCTAAATAACGTTAAAGTCTTTGCTTTTATAACTCCATAATGAAAACACTTAGCAAGTTAAGTAAGTAGACTTACCCTGTTGTTGTTATCAAAGAGGGATATTTACAGTAAATATTAATCAAAAGCTGTGGAGCAAAGCTAAATAACGTTAAAGTCTTTGCTTTTATAACGCCATAGTGAAAACACTTAGCAAGTTAAGTAAGTAGACTTACCCTGTTGTTGTTATCAAAGAGGGATATTTACAGTAAATATTAATCAAAAACTGTCAAATAAGGCTAAATAACCATAATGCTTTTTCACTGTCTGTTAAAGTTCAGGTAAAATGACGTTTATTACTTTGCATAACTTTGGAATATCTCGTGAGCGATCAAGAAAAAAGACTGAATAAATTTATCAGTGAATCAGGTTACTGCTCGCGCCGAGCTGCTGATAAGTTGATTGAAGAAAGTCGAGTTACGATCAATGGTAAAACCCCTGAGTTAGGTACTAAGGTACAAGCGGGTGATGTGGTTTTTGTTGATGGTAAGCAAATTGGTGCTATGCCGGCTAATAAATCTGACCGGGTTTACATTGCTTATAACAAGCCAGTGGGTATTACCTGTACGACCGAGTTACATGTTAGAGGTAATATTATTGACGCTATTGGTCACAAAGAAAGGATCTTTCCGATAGGGCGTTTAGATAAGCCTTCAGAAGGACTAATTTTCTTGACCAGTGATGGTGATATCGTTAATAAAATTTTGCGCGCTGAAAATGCCCATGACAAAGAATATATTGTCACGGTTGATAAACCCATCAGTGAGCGCTTTATCCAACGGATGTCAAAAGGTGTACCTATACTGGGAACCATCACTAAACCCTGTCTTGTTAAAGTAGAAAGTAAATTTGTTTTTCGTATTATCTTAACGCAAGGCTTAAATCGTCAAATTCGTCGGATGTGTGAATATTTAGATTACGAGGTTTTACAGCTGAAACGTTCGCGTATTATGAGTGTCGAGTTGGGTGATTTACGACCAGGACAATGGCGAGACTTAACCACAGCGGAAATGGTTGAAATTAATGCAGCGGTAGCCACATCGACGAAAACAGCTTTACCAAAAGAAATCGATGAATCGGGTGATCCATGGGCAACCGTTATTGCAGTAACAGACATAGAAAATGATGTTAAAAAATAAAGCTTAGTCATACTAAACGTTAATTACGTTTGGTTTTTAAGACAATAAAAAAGGACGCCTAAGCGTCCTTTTTTTGTTTTCTTACTTTAATGCTTACTATTTTCTAGCAGCATCTTTTGCTTCTTTAGCTGCTTTAACTTCAGCGATAACAACTTCTGCTACGTTATTAGGACAAGGCATGTAGTGAGAGAATTCCATTGAGAATTGACCACGACCTGATGTCATTGTACGTAATGTTCCGATGTAACCAAACATTTCTGAAAGAGGTACGTCAGCTTTAATACGAACACCAGAAACACCTGCGTCTTGACCTGCGATCATGCCACGACGACGGTTTAAATCACCAATAACATCACCAACGTGATCATCAGGCGTAAACACATCAACTTTCATGATAGGTTCGATTAACTGTGCACCAGCTTTTGGAATTGACTGACGGAAAGCACCACGAGCAGCAAGTTCAAAGGCAACAGCAGATGAATCGACCGCGTGGAAACCACCATCGTATAATTCAATTTCAACGTCAAGTACAGGGAAGCCAGCAAGAACACCAGTATCCATCATGCCTTTGAAGCCTTTCTCGATTGCTGGGAAGAATTCCTTAGGAACATTACCACCAACAACAACAGAGCTGAATACGAAACCAGTACCAGGTTCGCCGGGCTTAATACGGTAATCAATTTTACCGAACTGACCAGAACCACCAGATTGTTTCTTATGTGTGTAAGAATCTTCAATTGCCGTAGTGATTGTTTCACGGTACGCAACTTGTGGCTTACCAACTTCTAATTCAACACCGTAAGTACGTTTTAGAATATCTACTTTGATATCTAAGTGAAGCTCACCCATACCAGATAAAATCGTTTCACCTGAATCGATATCAGTTTCAACTTTAAAAGTAGGATCTTCTGCAACCATTTTACCGATAGCAAGACCCATCTTCTCAGTTGAACCTTTATCTTTAGGTGTTACAGAGATTGAAATTACTGGCTTAGGAAATACCATAGCTTCTAGAACGATAGGGTGCTTAGGATCACATAATGTGTGACCTGTCTGAACATTACTCTTCATACCAACAATCGCGATGATATCACCAGCTTGTGCTGAAGTAAGTTCGTTACGGTCATCAGCTTGCATTTCACACATACGTCCAACACGCTCAGTTTTACCTGTAGCAGCGTTAAGAATGGTATCGCCTTTCTTCAATGTACCTGAATAGATACGTACGAAAGTTAATGTACCAAAACGGTCATCAGTGATTTTGAATGCTAACGCTTTGAATGTTTCTTCTGCAGAAACAATTGCGAATTCGCCATTAGGCGTGCCTTCTTCATCAGTAAGTGGTTGAGGATTAACATCTGTAGGTGAAGGCAAGTAATCAACAACAGCATCAAGAATTAATTGAATACCTTTGTTTTTAAATGCAGAAGCACCGTAAGTTGGGAAGAAAGTCATATCACGAGTACCAGTACGGATACACGCTTTGATTTGTTCTGTAGTAGGAACCATTTCCCCTTCTAAGAACTCCATCAACATATCTTCATCAACTTCTAAAGCTGTTTCGATTAACTGTATACGGTACTCAGCAGCTTTTTCTACCATATCCGCTGGGATATCGGTAATTTCATAGTTTTCTGGAAGACCTGTGTCATCCCAGATGTAAGCTTTTTCGCTAAGAAGGTCAACAACACCAACAAAGTCATCTTCTTCGCCAATTGGCAAAGTCATAATAAGTGGCGTAGCACCTAGAACGTTTTTAACTTGCTTACAAACACGGTAGAAATCAGCGCCTAAACGGTCAAGTTTGTTGATCATGATAATACGAGCAACTTTTGAGTCGTTCGCGTAACGCCAGTTAGTTTCTGATTGTGGTTCAACACCACCAGAACCACAGAATACGCCGATACCACCATCAAGTACTTTAAGTGAACGGTAAACTTCAACAGTGAAGTCAACGTGACCAGGAGTATCGATGACATTGAAACGGTGATCGTTCCAAAAACAGCTTACCGCAGCAGACTGTATGGTAATACCGCGCTCAGCTTCTTGTTCCATGAAGTCAGTGGTAGATTCACCATCATGTACTTCACCAGTTTTATGGATCTGACCGGTTAATTTAAGGATACGTTCAGTTGTTGTGGTTTTACCAGCATCAACGTGAGCGAAGATACCAATATTTCTATATTTAGATAAATCTGCCATTACTTTACTCTATTTAAGTCGCTACTAAAAAAGCGGAATTGTTGAAAATTTGCGCGCGAGTATACCATTAGTAAGTTCAAACAAAAATAAAAAATGAAAATTAATTAATAACAGTGATAAAAAGTTGGGCTGATCTGACGGTGTTTTATCGTGAGTTTATGGCATTAATTATAGAATTATAGCGAGTTGTCGACGGCCAAGACTTTAATAGCTTGTTTAGTAAGGTGCGATAGCTTTTTTTAATGATACCTTAACTAACATAATTGCGACCTTTTACACGACCCAATTGTTATACTTATTAAGACAGCTAAAAAGGGATCAGTTTTGACGAAATGGAATGACAAGCTACTGGAAAGTATGAAGCAGGGTGATGAGGTGGCATTCGAGCAATGTTACCGGTTACTCTCTCCTATTATCTTTACTGCAATTCTTAAGATTTGTAAAAACCGCCATGATGCTAATGACCTATTACAAGATACCTTTGTAGATGCCTTTAACAATTTAGCTTCTTTTCATCAACAGGTGCCTTTTATTGCTTGGCTAAAAAGAATAGCCTTTAATAATACCTTTAATTTTTTAAAAAAAATTAAACGCTTAACAATTGGCATTGAGCATTTATCCGAAGCGGTGTCTTTAGAAAATAGTATGGAAAGCGACTATGAGAACCGCAATTTATTACTTTACTTGTTCGAGCGATTGTCCGAAATGGAGTGTTTGATTATGTGGCTATATATAGCAGAGCAATATAAGCATAGCGAAATCGCGGAAGTTATTGGAAAAACACCAAGTTATTCAAAATCAGTTGTCTGTCGGTGTTTACAAAAATTGAGGGCGAATGCAGAGGTAAAAAAGTATGTTAATTAGCAAAAAAAATGGTGATGACTTAACTGAGCAAACGCATCAGCTTGATTCATATTTAACCCTTGATTCGGTACGTAAAGAAATAACTGCACTGCAACAGTCGACAGATGAAATAGCGCTAGAAACACCCGATGAACTCAATTGGCAGAAAATTAATCATCGTTTAGCCGCTTCAACTCATCGTACAAGGGGGCAGGGTAAATCTACAAATATATTTACAGAGAAAAAACCGTTACTCGCTATGGCTGCGTCGCTGTCATTTATATTTATAGGTGGCTTGAGTTGGTATAACTATCAATTACAACAACAGTTAGTTATGGCACTAAAAACAAACCAAAGCATGGAATTACAACTCGCTGAATATAGCCAGCTACAAGTAAATCAATACTATCTATTGCAAGAAATCTCTGCAGTGGAAGCCAAGCTGCTTAACGAACCATCTTTGAAAGTTAAGGTAGCGATATTAAAACACAGGAGCGCATTAATGCAACAAGTGCTCGAGTATCAACAAGGAGGTAACGATGAGTTTAGTATTTAAGGCCTTATTCACTAATAAGTATAGTGGTGTGTTATTAGTGCTGCTTTTATCAAAGCCCTTATTCGCCGCAACGCCACCAACTCATGAATGTGCAACGCTAGCGCTGACCGCTAATAATCAACAAAACCAGGCGATAACCTACCAGTTGTTGTCACATAACAATAGTGCGATTGATAACAACGCCTATTTAGATAATAGCTACCAAGCCGTGTTTATCGCTCCAGGACAACATAGCTTAAAGGTAAGGGCTTGGCGGACAGCCGATTATCTCAGTTACCACAATGGTATTGACGTAAATAAACAGCAGGCTTTGATTAAAAAAACTGTTGACCACCAGCTATTAATAACCGTGGTTGCCGACGCTAACTATCAACTGTTACCGATAAACAAAGAGGATGGAACTGTACTCGTCTTAGAAGAAAATCTGCAAAATTGTCATCCAGACACTCGCAGCGTGTTAGTCGCTAAGCATCAGCCATTAACATCCCAGATGATAAATTCGGTGTCCTTACCTGGAGAACTTGAGATACGCTTATATAATTTAATGGGAAAGTTAGCGCTTGAGAACTCATCAAGTATTAAGGGTTCAGTAGCAACAAGTAATATAGTGCCGCTTAGATTAATGGGAAGTTTTGGTCTGACGTTTGACCAAGGTAATGATACCAACAATGACACGCTGAAGGTATTAACCGTTCATCCTTTCTCCGTCGCCCATACCTTAAAATTAGCCAGTGGTGATGTGATTGTAAATCTAAACAATAAAAGTGACTTAACGGTAAAAGCTTCACCCAATCAGAAGTTTCAACACTATGTTAACCGTTTAGCTATTGGCGAGGATATAGAGATTACCGTTCGACGAGATAATAAAGAACGGCTATTAAAAGGTAATTACCAGCCAAAAATATTGCCTGAAAGCCACTATAAAATAAATGGTACTGCCATTGTAGATTCATTCGACGATAAGCAATGTGCATCGTTAAGTCGATACTTCACGGGGATAAAAGGCTATAAGATAATTAGCCACAATGGTCAGTCACTGAGTGAGCTTTATGGAAATTCAGCTCCAACAAGGTTAAGCCTGTCGCCAGGCGTTCATCGATTTCAAGCGGTATTTTCTCCTCGACCTACTCGTGCCATTAATAGTCAAATGGGGAGTACCCTTGATATTGCCCCAAGAATATCGGGCGGTAGCCGAGCGGGTGAAGCGGGTATTAAAACCTTAATCCGTACAAGAGCAGGTTCGATTAATGGTTGGTTTGGTAATCCTACTGATCGTAATTCAGCCAGAACCAATGGTACGATAGTCGACGATTATATCATTGAGCCAATGATGGGGCGGCCATTACTGAATGTTACCTTAAATGTTGAACAGGCTAAGCAATATAAATTAACGCTAGCACAGGAATCTACTGAGTCTAAACAGTCGATTTATGAAATTACGTCAACAGCTACGTTAAGTGAAATAGATTGTGCTGAAACTGTCTTATCGGCAATTTTATCGCCGCCATTGACTACGCAGTCCTTAATAAATAGTCAGTCGTTAACACCTTCACTTCAGTACGAGTTAGATCAATTGTTGTTAGAAGTAGCCTCTTATTATCAGGTCAGTGGTATTAACACCGGTATTGTTGATATTTACCGTGAGAAAAAGCTCGATAATAAGTATGGCCTTATTGGTAAGATGACTGATTATCAAGCAGGTTATGCCTTGTTAGTTAAACAAGTCAGTAGTAATAGCATGGCAAGTCGGGCAGGTTTGTTGGCGGGAGATAAAATATTGGCTTTGAACAACACCATTTTTATTGATAACAAGCCAAGTGAATTTTTAGCCGGTATAGCAAAGTTAAAAGCGGATGAAGTCTATACATTACTTATTTTAAGAGAAAATGAACAACGTGAGTTCGTTGCGGTTTACCAAGAAAAAGATCTTCCTGCTTTCTTCTTGTCAGTAGATATGAGCTCTGTAGCACAAGCCCAACAGGCTTTGGATCGGATAAACAGTTCAAACTAAGCTGATAATAGGGATAGCCATTTGTACTAAAAAGCAGATAACCTATATTAACAATCAATAACGGAGACAACTGATGAATAAATTTACAATTATAACCGCGTTATCATTAATACTGGCTGGATGTAGCGCTTATCAAATCAAAGCCGATGTTGATGAAGGTAAATTTCGCTTTGTTAACTTTGAAAAAGAACGGGGTAAGCAATTTGAGTATATCCATCTTATGTGTCTGTATAAAAGGCCAATTGAATGGAATCTACCTAAGCAATATCAAGCAGGTAATCACCAATTATGGGTAAAAGCGCAAATTTACCAAAATGGCATGAGCATTCGTGAAAAGAATGCCTTCGTTAAATTTGACGTAACGTTAAAAGCAGGCCTGAGTTATAAATTGAACCGCTCTTTTGATGATCATGATAATATTTCCATTTGGATCGAAGAAGAACAGTCTAAAAATATTGTTTCAGAAATTATTACCACTGAACTCCTTAGACCCTTGCTTATTGAAAAATCATTGAGAACTGAGCAATGTGAGTCGGGATCAATTTAGTCTGATCGCCACCGCATCTGAGCTTTAGTGATAAAAAATATTTAGGCTTGATAAATATTATCAGTTATGTATAATACACATCCGCACATCGCTCACGCTTTGTGCGGATTTTCACCTTAGCCTTTACGGTTAAGGTTTACAGCAGCTCCGATAGGGAGTTGAATGTTATTAGCGATACACCCCCCTTTTACATATAAAAGGTGATGGGATGTATTTTGTTGTTCTTTAAAAATGGGGATTTGATTAATGTCAAATCAAAGAATTCGCATTCGTTTGAAAGCGTTCGATCATCGTTTGATTGATCAATCAACAGCTGAAATCGTAGATACTGCAAAGCGCACTGGTGCTCAGGTTCGTGGTCCAATTCCACTTCCTACACGTAAAGAGCGTTTTACTATCTTGACTTCTCCACACGTTAACAAAGATGCGCGTGATCAGTATGAAATTCGTACTCACAAACGCATGATTGATATCGTAGAGCCAACTGAAAAGACTGTAGACGCATTAATGCGTTTAGATCTAGCAGCTGGCGTTGACGTTCAAATCAGCTTGGGTTAAGGGGTTTTAACAATGACTATTGGTCTAGTTGGACGTAAAGTAGGCATGACTCGTATCTTCACTGAAGATGGCGTTTCAACACCTGTAACCGTTCTAGAAGTTGAAGCCAACCGTATTTCTCAAGTGAAAACTTTAGAAACTGACGGTTACTCGGCGCTTCAAGTTACAACAGGTAGCCGTAAGGCTAGCCGTGTTACAAAACCAGCAGCTGGGCATTTCGCTAAAGCTGGCGTTCAAGCAGGCCGTGGCCTGTGGGAATTCCGCTTAAACGAAAATGAAGGCGAAGGTTTAGAATTGGGCGGTGAAATCACTGTTTCAATTTTTAATGACACTAAATTAGTAGACGTAACCGGTACATCTAAAGGTAAAGGCTTCCAAGGCGGTATTAAACGCTGGAACTTTACTATGCAAGATGCTACTCATGGTAACTCTGTCTCTCACCGTTCAAACGGTTCGTTAGGTCAGTGTCAAACACCAGGTCGCGTTTTCAAAGGCAAAAAAATGTCTGGTCACATGGGTTCTGTGCGCTGTACTACACAAAACCTTGAATTGGTTCGCGTTGACGCAGAACGTAACTTGCTCCTTATTAAAGGTGCGGTTCCGGGTGCTATCAACGGTAACGTAATCATCAAACCAGCTGTTAAAGCTTAGTCCAGGAGATTCGTGATGGAATTATCATTAAAAGACGCTGCAGGTGCTCTTGAAGTTTCTGAAGCAACTTTTGGACTTGAGTTTAACGAAGCATTAGTACATCAGGTAGTAGTTGCATATGCAGCTGGCGCTCGTCAAGGTACTCGTGCTCAAAAGACTCGTTCAGAAGTAAGTGGCGGTGGTGCAAAACCTTGGCGTCAAAAAGGTACTGGCCGTGCTCGTGCTGGTACTAGCCGTGGTCCAATTTGGCGTTCTGGTGGCGTAACATTCGCTGCTAAACCTCAAGACCACAGCCAGAAAGTAAACCGTAAAATGTACCGTGGTGCGATTAAAAGCATCCTATCTGAGCTTGTTCGTCAAGATCGCTTAGTAGTGGTAGAAAACTTTACTGTTGAAACACCAAAAACTAAAGAATTAGTAGCTAAACTAAACGGCTTGGAGTTAAAAGATGTATTAATCATCACTCCAGAAGTTGATGAGAACTTGTTCTTATCAGCACGCAACTTGTACAAAGTTGACGTTCGTGACGTAGACGGTATTGACCCAGTTAGCTTGGTTGGTTTCGAAAAAGTTTTGATGACTGCTACTGCAGTTAAACAACTTGAGGAGATGTTAGGATGATAAGCGAAGAACGTTTGTTAAAAGTGCTTTTAGCACCGAACATTTCTGAGAAAAGCACTATGGCATCTGAAGCAAACAACACTGTTGTTTTCAAAGTTGTTACTACTGCTACTAAAGCTGAAATCAAAGCTGCTGTTGAGAAACTTTTTGAAGTTTCAGTAGACGGTGTTCGCACATTAAATGTTAAAGGTAAAGTGAAACGTACTGGTGCTCGTTTTGGTCGCAGAAGCGACTGGAAAAAAGCATACGTTACTCTTGCTGAAGGCAGCGACATCGACTTCGTCGGCGCGGAATCATAGGAGTTTACGAAAATGGCTATAGTTAAATGTAAACCTACTTCTCCGGGTCGTCGCCACGTAGTTAAAGTGGTAAACACGGAGTTGCATAAAGGTAAGCCTTACGCACCATTACTAGACACTAAGTCTAAGTCTGGTGGTCGTAATAATAACGGTCGTATTACGGTTCGTCATATTGGTGGTGGTCACAAACAACATTACCGCATGATCGATTTTAAACGTAATAAAGATGGTATCCCTGCAAAAGTTGAACGTTTGGAATATGATCCAAACCGTTCTGCTAATATTGCACTAGTATTATATGCTGATGGTGAACGTCGTTACATCCTAGCCCCTAAAGGCTTAAGCGCTGGAGATACAGTCCAGTCAGGTGTTGATGCTCCAATCAAAGCTGGTAATACTATGGCTTTACGCAACACACCATTAGGTAGTGTTGTGCATGCAATCGAACTTAAACCAGGTAAAGGTGCTCAAATAGCACGTGCTGCTGGTACTTACGCTCAACTAGTTGCTAAAGACGGTGCATATGTCACTTTACGTCTTCGCTCTGGCGAAATGCGTAAAATTGAGTCTGACTGTCGTGCTACTTTAGGTGAAATCGGCAATTCTGAACACATGCTTCGCTCTTTGGGTAAAGCTGGTGCTTCAAGATGGCGCGGTGTTCGCCCAACTGTTCGTGGTGTTGCCATGAACCCAGTTGATCACCCACACGGTGGTGGTGAAGGTAAAACGTCTGGCGGTCGTCACCCGGTATCCCCTTGGGGCGTACCAACTAAGGGTTACAAGACTCGTTCAAACAAACGTACTGATAAATTTATCGTGCGTCGTCGTACTAAATAGTACATTTAATTAATACTCTGATTGTTTGAGCTTGGTTTACTTTGGTAAAGTTAAGTTCAACATGAAGGGTAAATAAAGAGGATTCACCATGCCACGTTCTCTCAAGAAAGGTCCATTTATAGACCTACACTTGCTGACGAAGGTAGAGAAAGCTCTGGAAAGCGGGAATAAAAAGCCAATTAAGACTTGGTCCCGTCGTTCAATGATCATCCCAACGATGATCGGATTGACCATAGCTGTCCATAATGGCCGTCAACACGTACCTGTATTTGTAACTGATGAAATGATCGGTCACAAATTAGGAGAATTTGCACCAACTCGTACTTATCGCGGTCATATCGCTGATAAGAAAGCGAAGAAATAGGGGAAATTGAATGGAAGCTATCGCTATACATAAATTTGCCCGCGGTTCTGCTCAGAAAGCACGTTTAGTTGTGGATCAAATCCGCGGCTTACATGTAGAGAAAGCACTTGAAATTTTAACTTTTAGCAACAAATCAGCTGCTGAATTAGTTAAAAAAGTACTTAACTCTGCAATTGCTAACGCTGAACATAACGAAGGTGCAGACATTGATGAACTTATCGTAAAAACTATTACAGTTGACGATGGTCCTACAATGAAACGTATTCGTCCTCGTGCAAAAGGCCGCGCGGATCGTATAATTAAGCGCACAAGTCACATTACTGTGATCGTGTCTGATTCTTAGGAGTATATTAGTATGGGTCAAAAAGTTCATCCTAACGGTATTCGCTTAGGTATCACGAAACCTTTCGCGTCTACGTGGTTTGCAAGTAACAAAGACTTCGCTGAAAATTTACGCGGTGACCATTTGGTTCGCGAATATTTGAAAGAGAAGCTTGTTCGTGCATCATTATCAAAAGTAGTTATTGAGCGTCCAGCTAAATCTATCCGCGTAACAATTCATACGGCTCGTCCGGGTGTTGTTATCGGTAAGAAAGGCGAAGATGTTGAGAAACTACGCTTAGCAGTTTCTAAAATTGCTGGTGTTCCTGCTCAAATCAACATTGCTGAAGTACGTAAGCCAGAAATGGATGCGCAGCTTGTTGCTGACAGTATTGCTAGTCAATTAGAACGTCGTGTGATGTTTCGTCGCGCTATGAAACGTGCTGTACAAAATGCTATGCGTCTAGGCGCAAAGGGTATTAAAGTACAAGTAAGTGGTCGTTTAGGCGGTGCAGATATTGCACGTGCTGAATGGTATCGTGAAGGTCGTGTACCACTACACACTTTACGTGCTGACATCGATTACGCTATTGCACGCGGTAACACAACTTATGGTGTTATTGGTATCAAAGTGTGGATCTTTAAAGGTGAAATCATTGGTAACATGCCTCTACAGGCAGAAGTACCAGCGGCTAAACCTAAAAGAAAAAACAACCGCAAGCCTAAGTAGGAGCTAAGTAATGTTACAACCAAAACGTACTAAATTCCGTAAGCAATTTAAAATGCGCAACCGTGGTCTTGCACACGTCGGTAGCTCAGTTAGCTTCGGTACTTTCGGTTTAAAATCAATGGAACGTGGTCGTATGACTGCGCGTCAGATTGAAGCGGCACGTCGAGCAATGACTCGTCACGTAAAGCGTCAAGGTAAAATCTGGATACGTGTATTCCCTGATAAGCCAATTACTAAAAAGCCTCTTGAGGTTCGTATGGGTAAAGGTAAAGGTTCAGTGGAATATTGGGTATGCCAAATTCTACCTGGCCGTGTTCTTTATGAAATGGAAGGTGTATCGGAAGAAATCGCACGCGAAGCATTTGCTTTAGCAGCGGCTAAACTTCCGTTCAAAACATCTTTCGTAACTAGAACGGTGATGTAATGAAAGCTAGTGAATTAAAAGATAAAAGCATTGAAGAGCTAAATACTGAAATGCTTGCATTATTACGCGAACAGTTTAACTATCGCATGCAAGCAAGCACAGGACAATTAGCACAAACTCATTTGCTAAGAACGGTACGTCGCAATATTGCACGTGTAAAGACTATCATAACTGAAAAGGCAGGTAAGTAATGAGCGAAGCTAAAATCCGCACACTACAAGGTCGTGTTGTCAGTGATAAAATGGATAAGTCTATCACTGTATTAATTGAACGTCGTGTTAAGCACCCTATTTACGGTAAGTACCTTACACGTTCAACTAAGTTGAAAGTGCATGATGAGACTAACCAATGTAATGCTGGTGATTTAGTAACAATTCGTGAAGTTGCACCAATTTCAAAGTCTAAAAACTGGACTTTAGTTGCTGTAATTACTAAAGCATAATTTACTTTTTGTAAATTTGTTTTAACGAACGTGTTAAATAAAAACCCTATCACAGTGTGATAGGGTTTTTTTTTGCTTAAAATATTGCCGACAACTAATGGCTTGATGATGAGATGCCAATGGTGTTAAAGGATATTTTACTAGGGTGAATGCTTAGCAATTGTTTATTTTTTAACTAAATAAGGTATCACTTTCATTTTGGTGGTGTTATAATCTCGCGCCCTCCGGATTCGTCTGACGTTTTTATGGGGGCAGTAGAAGGCAGTGACGGGTCAAATTTCTGGCCTTAAATTATATCTAAGTTTGTTTAGATAAATAGCGGAGTAAAACTCAATGATCCAAATGCAATCACAACTGAACGTAGCTGATAACAGCGGCGCTCGACGTGTACAGTGTATAAAGGTTCTTGGTGGTTCGCACCGTCGCTACGCGCGTATCGGTGATATCATTAAAATTGCAGTGAAGGAATCAAATCCTCGCGGCAAAGTTAAAAAAGGTGATGTTCTGACTGCGGTAGTTGTGCGCACTAAGAAAGGTGTTCGTCGTTCAGATGGTTCAACCATCCGTTTTGATGAAAACGCGGCTGTAATGTTAAATGCTAACTTACAACCAATTGGTACTCGTATTTTCGGTCCAGTGACGCGTGAACTTCGTAATGAAAAGTTCATGAAAATCGTTTCACTTGCACCTGAAGTACTATAAGGAGTCACGATAATGGCATCTAAGATTCGTCGTGATGATGAAGTTATTGTACTAGCTGGCAAAGACAAGGGTAAGACTGGTAAAGTCACTAAAGTTCTTGTTGATGACGGCAAAGTATTTGTAGAAGGCATAAACTTGATCAAGAAACACACTAAGCCTGTACCTCAGTTACAGCAGCCTGGTGGGATTATTGAAAAAGAAGCTTCTTTACAAGTTTCAAACGTAGCGATTGTTAACCCTAAAACGGGTAAAGCAGATCGTGTAGGCTTTAGAATTGAAGACGGCAAAAAAGTTCGTTTCTTCAAATCTAACAACGAACTAGTTTAATTATTGGAGTAAACGATGGCGAAACTGCATGATTTTTACAAAGATACTGTTGTAAACGACCTTCAGAAGAAGTTCGAATACAAAAGTGTCATGCAAGTCCCTCGGATTGAAAAGATCACCCTTAACATGGGTGTTGGTGAAGCTATTGCTGATAAAAAAGTATTAGACCATGCCACAAATGATCTTACTGCAATCTCAGGTCAAAAACCAGTTACGACTGTAGCACGCAAATCTGTTGCGGGCTTTAAGATTCGTGAAGGTTATCCTATTGGTACAAAAGTAACTCTACGTGGCGAACGTATGTGGGAATTTTTAGAGCGTTTAATTTCGATCTCTATTCCTCGTATCCGCGATTTCCGTGGCTTAAACCCTAAGTCATTCGATGGCCGTGGTAACTACAGCATGGGCGTACGTGAGCAAATAATCTTCCCTGAAATCGATTACGATAAAATCGATAAAATTCGTGGGATGGATATTACTATCACTACTAGCGCGAAGAATAATGAAGAAGGACACGCATTGTTGTCTGCCTTTAGCTTCCCGTTTAAGAACAAGGTGTAGAGTTATGGCTAAAACGTCAATGAAAGCTCGTGAAGCTAAAAGAACCAAATTAGTAGCACAGTACGCTGAAAAGCGTAGTGCATTAAAAGCAATCATCTCTAACGATAATTCTTCTGAAGAAGATCGTTGGGATGCTGTATTGAAACTTCAAAGTTTACCTCGTGATTCATCAAGTAGTCGTCAACGTAACCGTTGTAACATTACTGGTCGTCCTCATGGTTTCTTACGTAAATTCGGTTTAAGCCGAATCAAATTGCGTGAAGCAATGATGCGTGGTGAAGTTCCAGGTCTTAAGAAAGCTAGTTGGTAATTCACGGGAGTAAATTGTTATGATGACTGATCCTATCGCGGATATGTTTACACGCATTCGCAACGGTCAATCTGCAGCAAAAGTTGCAGTTACAATGCCATCTTCTAAAGTTAAAGTTGCTATTGCAAACTTGCTTAAAGAAGAAGGTTATGTATCAGAGTTTTCAGTATCAGGCGAAGTTAAGCCTGAGTTATCTGTAACTTTGAAATATTTTGAAGGTAAAGAAGTAATTGAAACGATCAAGCGTGTTTCACGTCCTGGTCTTCGCATATACAAAAGCTGTGATGAACTTCCTAAAGTTCTTGCAGGTATGGGTATTGCAATCGTATCTACTTCTAAAGGTCTGATGACTGATCGCGCTGCTCGCTCTGCGGGTATCGGCGGTGAAATCATCGGTTTCGTAGCGTAAGGAGAAATATATGTCTCGTGTTGCAAAAGCACCTGTCGTTGTTCCTGCTGGCGTTACTGTTACGTTATCAGGTCAAGACATTATAGTTAAAGGTCCAATGGGCGAATTATCTCGCACGATCCATAGTGACGTTGTTATTTCTCAAGAAGAAAATAGCATCATTACTAATATCGTTGCCGATGTTAAAGGCGCTTGGGCTCAAGCCGGTACTACACGTGCTTTAATCCAGAATATGGTTGAAGGTGTAAGTACAGGTTATGTAAAAACATTGTTATTAAACGGTGTTGGTTATCGTGCAAAAGCTGATGGTAAGTCTTTAAACTTATCTTTAGGTTTATCACATCCAGTTAACCACGCAATCCCTGATGGGATTACTGTTGAAACTCCTAGTCAAACTGAAGTCATACTGAAAGGTGCTGATAAACAGTTGGTTGGTCAAGTTGCTGCAGACATTCGTTCTTACCGTAAGCCAGAGCCTTATAAAGGTAAAGGTATACGTTATAGTGACGAGCATGTTCGCCGTAAAGAAGCTAAGAAGAAGTAGGATAATACTATGGATAAGAAAACATCTCGTTTGCGCCGCGCTAAACGCGCTCGTGCAAAAATTAGCGAGTTGGGTGCGAATCGTTTAGTTGTATTTCGTACTCCTCGCCATATTTACGCGCAATTGATCGCTCCAACGGGTTCTGAAGTTATCGCATCTGCGTCTACTTTAGACAAAGAAATCAGTGCTCAGTTAGATAAAACAGGTAACGTTGCCGCAGCAACTGCAGTTGGTACAGCAATTGCTGAACGTGCAGTAGCTAAAGGGATCACTAGCATTGCTTTTGATCGCTCTGGTTTCCGTTATCATGGTCGCGTAAAAGCGTTAGCAGAAGCAGCTCGTGAAGCTGGTCTGCAGTTCTAGGAGTTGATAATGGCTAATCATAATCAAGAAAACTCACAACAAAGTGATATGGCTGAAAAGCTAATTGCCGTTAACCGCGTTTCAAAAGTGGTTAAAGGTGGTCGCATATTCAGTTTCACTGCACTTACAGTAGTTGGTGATGGTGCTGGACGCGTTGGTTTTGGATACGGTAAAGCACGTGAAGTGCCTGCTGCAATCCAGAAAGCAATGGAAAAAGCACGCCGTAACATAGTAACCGTAGATTTGAAGGGTACTACTCTTCAGCATGTCATTATTGGCAAGCATTCTGGTTCTAAAGTTTACATGCAACCAGCTTCTGAAGGTACAGGTATCATCGCCGGTGGCGCGATGCGTGCAGTACTAGAAGTTGCAGGTGTTCAGAACGTATTGTCAAAAGCATACGGTTCTACTAACCCGATCAACGTAGTTCGTGCTACTGTTTCAGCTCTTGCGAATATGAAATCGCCGGCAGGTGTTGCAGCTAAGCGTGGCAAAACCGTTGCAGACATACTGGGGTAATTGAGCATGGCTAAAACAGTAAAAGTAACTCAAATGAAAAGTTCTATCGGTCGTTTACCGAAGCATAGAGCTACATTAAGAGGTCTTGGATTACGTCGTATCCGTCATACAGTAGAGTTAGAAGACACTCCATCTGTACGCGGTATGATTAACACAGTATCTTATATGGTTAAGGTGGAGGATTAATTATGCATTTAAATACTTTATCTCCTGCACCAGGTGCAAAGAAAGCTAAGAAGCGCTGTGGGCGTGGTATTGGTTCTGGCATTGGTAAAACAGGCGGACGTGGCCACAAAGGTCAGAAGTCTCGTTCTGGCGGTAGTGTACGTCCAGGTTTCGAAGGTGGTCAAATGCCATTGAAACAACGTTTACCTAAGTTTGGTTTCACGTCACGTAAATCTTTAGTTCGCGCTGAAGTACGTTTACATGAACTAAACAACATCACAGGTGATGTTGTCGATATCTTTGCTCTTAAAGATGCAAACCTAATTACACGTAACATCAAAACAGCAAAAATTATGTTGTCTGGTGATATTAACCGTCCAATTACGGTTCGTGGTTTAGGTGTTACTAAAGGCGCACGTGCAGCTATTGAAGCTGCTGGCGGAAAAATCGAGGAATAGTACAGCATGGCTACACCAGGAATGGCTCCTTCAAAAGGTAGTAAAGGCGCAGGCGGAATGTCTGAGCTCAAGCAAAGATTATGGTTTGTTCTCGGCGCACTAATTGTGTTCCGTTTAGGATCATTTGTGCCAATCCCTGGTATTGACGCCGCTGTATTAGCTCAGTTGTTTGAACAACAAAAGGGCACCATCGTAGAAATGTTTAACATGTTCTCTGGTGGTGCACTTGAGCGAGCCTCTGTATTGGCACTTGGTATTATGCCGTACATCTCAGCTTCAATTATCATGCAATTGCTTACTGTGGTTCATCCCGCAATGGCAGAGCTGAAAAAAGAAGGTGAAGCTGGACGTCGTAAGATCAGTCAATACACCCGCTACGGCACGTTAGTTCTAGCGACAGTACAATCAATTGCAATTGCAAGAAGTTTACCAGGAATGATGCCGGGTCTAGTAATGGACGCAGGTTTTGGTTTCTACTTTGCCGCTGTAGTAAGTTTAGTAACCGGTACCATGTTTTTAATGTGGTTAGGTGAACAAATTACTGAACGTGGTATTGGTAACGGTATATCTATCTTAATATTTGCAGGTATTGTTGCTGGCATGCCTTCAGCTGTTGCACAAACAGCAGAGATGGCGCGTCAAGGTGAATTGCACTTATTAGTATTATTGCTGATGTGTGTCATAGTATTCGCTGTAACCTTTTTTGTAGTATTTGTAGAACGTGGTCAACGACGTATTGTTGTTAACTATGCTAAGCGTCAGCAAGGCCGTAAGGTTTTCGCCGCGCAAAGCACGCATTTACCGCTTAAAGTTAATATGGCTGGTGTTATACCACCTATCTTTGCATCAAGTATTATCTTGTTCCCCGGCACTCTAGCGAGTTGGTTTGGACAAGGTGAAGGTGCAGTTGCTGACTTTCTACAAGAAGTATCTATTGCTATTTCTCCAGGTCAGCCGTTGTACGTTATGTTACTTGCCGCAGCGATAATATTTTTCTGTTTCTTCTACACGGCTCTTGTTTTCAATCCGCGTGAAACAGCAGATAACCTAAAAAAATCAGGTGCGTTTATTCCTGGGATTCGTCCTGGTGAGCAAACGTCTAAATATATAGATAAAGTGATGACACGCTTAACCTTAGCGGGTGCGTTGTATATTACCTTTATCTGTTTGGTACCTCAGTTCATGATCATCGCATGGGACGTTCAGTTCTATTTCGGTGGTACATCATTACTTATTATAGTAGTGGTTATTATGGACTTTATGGCACAAGTACAAACGCATATGATGTCTCATCAATATGACAATGTGCTTAAGAAAGCTAACTTAAAAGGTTAGGTCGTTAGACTTAACTCAATAGGTAAACGGAGTATAAAATGAAAGTACGTGCATCCGTAAAAAAGATTTGTCGTAATTGTAAAGTGGTTAAACGCAAAGGCGTAGTACGCATTCTTTGTGTAGAACCAAAGCACAAACAAAGACAAGGTTAAGCTTAGATTAATCTAAGCTGACAGCAATATCTTTTAGAAGTAGCATTGTGCAGAGATTTCTGTATAATGCCGCTTCGATTTGCAGAAAAGAAGACGGGTTGGGTATCCTAACGGGCTTTCCAACCTGATAATTTTAACCTTAAATAGGAGATGTGTTAGTGGCCCGTATCGCTGGCATTAACATCCCTGATCGTAAGCATGCAGTAATCGCCATTACTGCGATTTTCGGTATCGGAGCGACTCGCGCAAAAGCAATTTGTGCAGCAGCAGGTATCGCAGAATCAACGAAGATCAGTGAATTAGACGAAGCAAAAATAGATTTGCTACGTGCTGAAGTGGATAAATACACCGTAGAAGGTGATTTACGCCGTGAAGTTTCAATGAATATTAAACGTCTTATGGATTTAGGTTGTTACCGTGGCATACGCCATCGTCGCAGTCTTCCATTACGTGGTCAACGCACTAAAACTAATGCGCGCACCCGTAAAGGTCCTCGTAAGCCAATTAAGAAGTAAGAGGAACTAGACAATGGCTAAAACACCTGTACGTACGCGTAAACGCGTTAAAAAACAAGTTGCTGATGGCATGGCTCATATCCACGCCTCTTTCAACAACACAATCGTAACTCTTACAGATCGTCAAGGTAATGCTTTATCTTGGGCAACTGCAGGTGGTTCAGGTTTCCGTGGTTCACGTAAATCTACCCCATTTGCTGCTCAGGTAGCTGCAGACCGCGCTGGCGCCGCTGCAAAAGAGTTTGGTTTGAAGAATATTGAAGTTTTCGTTAAAGGCCCTGGACCAGGACGTGAGTCTGCAATCCGTGCCCTAAATGCTGCTGGTTTTAAAATCACCAACATTACTGACGTAACGCCTATTCCTCATAATGGTTGTCGTCCTCCTAAGAAACGTCGCGTTTAATCGTACTTTTTTTAGGATAGTTGGAGAAAGAAAATGGCTAGATATTTAGGTCCTAAGTTAAAGCTTAGTCGTCGCGAAGGAACAGATTTGTTCCTTAAAAGCGGTGTTAGAGCAATTGACACTAAATGTAAAATCGAAACAATACCAGGTCAGCACGGCGCACGTCGCGGTCGTTTGTCTGATTACGGTATTCAACTTCGTGAAAAACAAAAAGTTCGTCGTATTTATGGCGTACTAGAAAAGCAATTCCGTAATTACTACAAAGAAGCGGCTCGTTTGAAAGGTAATACAGGTGAAAACTTGTTACAACTTTTAGAGATTCGTCTTGATAACGTAGTATACCGTATGGGCTATGCAAGCACTCGTGCTGAAGCTCGTCAACTAGTTAGCCATAAAGCTATCGTAGTAAACGGCGTAGTTGTTAATATTCCATCTTTCAATGTTAAAGCTGAAGATGCAGTTTCTATTCGTGAGAAATCTAAAACTCAAGCGCGTATCATCGCTGCTTTAGAATTAGCTGAGCAACGTGAGAAGCCAGTCTGGGTTGAAGTAGATAACAAGAAACTTGAAGGCGTTTTCAAACGTGTTCCTGATCGTTCTGACTTGTCTGCCGAAATTAATGAACAGTTAATTGTTGAACTTTACTCTAAGTAAAGTAGCACTTAAGAGAGGAAATATATGCAGGGTTCTGTAACCGAATTCCTTAGACCGCGATTGGTTGGTATTGAAACCATTAGCGCGACTCGTGCTAAGGTAACTTTAGAGCCATTAGAGCGTGGTTTTGGTCATACTTTAGGTAATGCTTTACGTCGCATTCTTCTATCTTCAATGCCAGGTTGTGCTGTAACTGAAGTTGAGATTGACGGCGTTCTACACGAATACAGTAGTAAAGAGGGTGTGCAAGAAGACATCATCGAAATATTGTTGAACCTTAAGGGATTAGCTATAAGTTTAGAAGGTAAAAACGAAGCTGTTATTACTTTAACTAAATCCGGTGAAGGCCCTGTAACGGCAGCTGATATCCAACATGACGGAGATGTAACAATCGCAAATCCTAATCATGTAATCTGTAATTTAACAGGTGAAGGTTCTATCAGCATGCGCATCAAAATTGAAATGGGACGTGGTTATGTTCCTGCTTCAGTTAGACGCGATGCCGAGGATGAAGATCGTGCAATCGGACGTTTGTTAGTTGATGCTTCGTTCAGTCCAGTTGTAAGAATTGCCTACGATGTTGACTCTGCCCGAGTAGAACAGCGTACTGATTTAGACAAACTTGTACTTGATATGGAAACCAATGGTACATTGGATCCAGAAGAAGCTATTCGTCGTGCTTCAACAATTTTAGCTGAACAGCTAGATGCGTTTGTAGAATTGCGTGATATTAAAGAAGTAGAGCCAAAAGAAGAGAAACCTTTATTTGACCCTATTTTGCTTCGTCCAGTTGATGATCTTGAATTAACAGTTCGTTCAGCAAACTGCTTAAAAGCAGAAGCAATTCAATACATTGGCGATTTAGTACAGCGTGCAGAAGTTGAGCTTCTTAAAACACCTAATTTAGGTAAGAAGTCTTTAACAGAAATCAAAGACGTTTTGGCGTCTCGTGGTTTATCTTTAGGTATGCGCCTTGAAAATTGGCCGCCTGAAAGCATCGCTGATAACGACTAATTCGTTTATCGTTTTTTAATAGTTTGAGAGAAGGATTAACTTATGCGCCATCGTCAAAGCGGTCGCCAGTTAAACCGTAATAGCAGTCATCGTCAAGCGATGTTCCGTAATATGGCAAGTTCACTAGTTAAGCACGGCGTTATTAAAACGACTGTAGCTAAAGCTAAAGAACTACGTCGCGTTGTAGAGCCACTGATTACATTGGCCAAGACCGACAGTGTTGCAAATCGCCGTTTAGCGTTTGCTCGTACACAAGATAAAGAAGTAGTAGGTATTTTATTTAACGAACTTGGTGCACGTTACCAAGAACGTCCAGGTGGATATACTCGCATTTTAAAATGTGGTTTCCGTACTGGTGATAAAGCGCCTATGGCTTATGTTGAATTAGTAGACCGTCCTGCATCAGATGTTGTTGCAGAAGAAGTTGAAGAGTCAGCAGAAGCTTAATTTAGCCTAGCTAAATTTGCTTTAAAATTAAAAACGGAGCTTCGGCTCCGTTTTTGTTTTTAAAAATAATGATAATCAACCCTAGTGTAAACTTGACCAACCTTAAAATTCTCCGTATAACATTTACCCCCACTCTTAAGAGAATCAATTATGTCATCACGTAATCCTATCATTGCTGTAACCGGATCATCAGGAGCAGGTACATCGACAACGATAGAGTCGTTTGCACATATATTTCGTTCATTGGGTATCACTCCGGCTACGGTTGAAGGAGATAGTTTTCATCGGTACTCTCGACAAGAAATGGACCTCGAAAAGCGTAAGGCGAGAGAAGACAGAAGAAACATTAGTTATTTTGGTGATGAAGCTAACGATTTCGACGCCTTAGAAAAACTTTTCAGCACTTATTCTGAAACGGGTAAAGGCCAGATGCGTCGATACCTACACACTTTTGATGAAGCCGTTCCCTATAACCAAATGCCGGGTACGTTTACACCCTGGGAAAAACTAGGTGATGGCACTGACTTACTCTTCTATGAAGGGTTACATGGCGGCGTGGTCACTGAAAAAAATGACGTAGCAAAACATGTCGACTTGCTAATTGGTATGGTACCGATAGTCAACTTAGAGTGGATACAGAAAATAATACGCGATACTAATCAACGTGGGCATAGTCGAGAAGCGGTAACAGCAAGCATAGTGCGCAGTATGGAAGACTATATCTCTTACATAACGCCACAGTTTTCAAAGACACATATCAACTTCCAGCGCGTACCGACAGTAGATACCTCGAACCCTTTTAGTGCTAAAGCGATACCAAGCCTTGATGAGAGTTTTGTGGTGATACGCTTTCGCGAAGCTACGGGAGTTGACTTTCCTTACTATTTATCGATGATTGACGGTGCCTTTATGTCACGGATCAACACCTTAGTTGTGCCGGGTGGGAAAATGGGGCTTGCCATGGAATTACTGTTAACACCATTGATCAGAGATTTAATGGAGAAAAAGCATCGCGCCAATAAGCAATTAGATTGGATGACTGATTTGTAGTAAATTGTGCTGTAACGTAAATTACAGCACATCGTGCATTTACTCTTCGACTATTTCAAAGTCATGGGTGATTCGTACAGTGTTATGTAGCATCAATGCTACTGAACAGTATTTGTCAGCAGAAAGCTTAACGGCGCGCTCGACGTGTTTTGCTGAAACTTCCTGACCTGTTATCACAAAGTGCAGATGAATATCAGAAAACAGTTTCGGCACTGAGTCTACACGCTTAGCTTCAATATCCACTTTACAACCACTGACGTTTTGCCTAGATTTATCAAGAATACTGACTACATCTACTGAGGAACAAGCCCCCAATGAAATCAATACATTCTCTAGCGGGCTAGGGGCAGACGCACCGGCGTTAGCGTCCAAAACAATCGTATGACCATTTTGCGAAGTACCCATGAATAACTCTTCACCCATCCATTTTACACTTGCTTTCATTGTTAGACCTTATATCTACTTATTAATGGGTAATATATTAACGTGCATCGGCTGAAACTTACTAGTGCTTCATCTAGATAATCAGAAAAAGAACCTTGAAGCCAACAAACAGCAGACAAAAGAAAATATCACTTGAGAAAAGTAATATCATTAGTATAATGGCGCCTCACTTCTTGAGTCTCTTTAAATTCCCAAACAAACTAAGATTCACCAGAAAAGTGTAACTCTTCATCTTAGATGGAAAGTAAACTAGGGGTATAGTTCCAATTGGTAGAACAGCGGTCTCCAAAACCGACGGTTGGGAGTTCGAATCTCTCTACCCCTGCCATATTTTATAAAGTATTTTTTAATACTTTTGAAGTAACTTCAGTGATGAAGTTAACATGCCATAGGCAAATATTTACAGGTCAATATTATGAATGCAAGTACAGAAAGCCAGCCAAACGGATCTCTTGATTCGCTAAAATGGATGATCGTTATCCTGCTTTTAGCCGGAGTCGTTTTCGCCAATTATTTTTACGGTGATGAATCCGTTTTATACCGTGCGATAGGTGCCGTTGTCGGTATCGTTATTGCTGGTGTAATCGCCATGCAAACTGTTAAAGGTCACAACGCCGTTGCATTTGCGAAAGAATCACGTACTGAAATTCGTAAAGTTGTTTGGCCAACACGCCAAGAAGCGATACAAACTACAGGTATCGTATTGTTCGCTACTTTTATTATGTCTTTAGTGATGTGGGGACTTGATTCTACGCTATTTTGGGTAGTTGGCTTTATTACAGGTTTGAAGGTGTAATCATGACTGAAGAAATTTTATCTCCTGAAGAGAATGAACAAAACGAAGAAAAAGCAATTAACACAAACCCGAAATTACGTTGGTATGTTGTGCAAGCTTTTTCTGGCTATGAAGGACGCGTGCAAAAAACCTTGGTTGAGCATATCGAGATTCAAGGTTTGCATGAAAAGTTTGGTCAAATTCTTGTGCCTACCGAAGAAGTCGTTGAAATGCGTGCTGGTCAAAAGCGTAAGAGTTCACGTAAGTTTTTCCCTGGCTATGTATTAGTACAAATGGAAATGGATGTTGAAGCTTGGCATTTAGTTAAAAGTGTCCCGCGTGTCTTAGGTTTTATCGGTGGTACCAGTGATCGCCCAGCACCTATTTCACAAAAAGAAGCTGACCGTATTTTACAAAGACTAGAAGATACCGACAAGCCTCGTCCTAAAACATTGTTTGAGCCCGGCGAAGTGGTTCGTGTTATTGATGGTCCATTTGCTGACTTTAACGGCGTTGTTGAAGAATTAGATTACGATAAAAACCGTATTAAAGTATCAGTATTAATCTTTGGTCGTTCAACACCAGTAGATTTAGAGTTCGGACAAGTCGAAAAAGGCTAACCGCTCAATAATAAATAATAATTCGAAAAGGCTAGAGATGTGAATCTCTAGCCTTTTTTGTTATATCAATAACATCCGTTCAACTCCCCCAGAAGCCATATAAATAAGATTTTCATTAAAGTCTTGTGTAAAAGGGCTTTTTTAATATATAATCCGCTGCCTATTTTTTTTAAGTGACTTCGTCGTTTAGGAAAAAGTAAGGATAATCGAACAACGGGGAGCTGATTTAAATTTTAGCGTTAACACCCAAACTAAAGGTATTGAAAAATGGCTAAGAAAGTCCAAGCTCTAATCAAGCTACAAGTTGCTGCTGGTGCAGCAAACCCGTCACCGCCAGTTGGTCCTGCTTTAGGTCAACACGGTGTTAATATCATGGAATTTTGTAAGGCGTTCAACGCAAAAACAGAATCTTTAGAAAAAGGCGCTCCAGTACCAGTAGTTATTACTGTATACAGCGATCGTTCTTTTACATTTGAAACAAAAACACCACCTGCTTCTTACTTATTGAAAAAAGCAGCTGGCATCAAAAGCGGTTCTGGCCGTCCTAACACTGACAAAGTGGGTACTGTTACTACAGCTCAACTTGAAGAAATTGTTAAGACAAAAGAAGCTGACTTAACTGCTGGTTCTATGGAAGCTGCAGTGCGTACCATTGCGGGTTCTGCTCGTTCAATGGGTTTAGTGGTAGAGGACTAATCAATGACTAAATTAACGAAACGCGCTCGTCTAATCCGTGAAAAAGTAGACGTATTAAAAGATTATGATATTGCTGAAGCCATTTCTTTATTAAAAGAACTTGCTACTGCAAACTTCCGTGAAAGTGTAGATGTTGCTGTAAATCTTGGCATCGATGCTCGTAAATCAGACCAAAACGTACGTGGCGCAGCTGTATTACCAAATGGTACTGGCCGTGATGTTCGTGTTGCTGTATTTACACAGGGCGCAAATGCTGAGAAAGCGAAAGAAGCTGGTGCTGACATCGTAGGTATGGAAGATTTAGCTGAATTAGTTAAAAAAGGCGAGATGAACTTTGATGTTGTAATCGCTTCTCCAGACGCTATGCGTGTTGTTGGTCAACTTGGTCAGATTTTAGGCCCACGTGGTTTAATGCCTAACCCTAAAGTTGGTACTGTAACACCAGACGTTGTAACCGCTATTAACAATGCAAAATCGGGCCAGATCCGTTACCGCAATGATAAAAACGGTATCATCCATACTACTATTGGTAAGGCTGATTTCGACGATGCTAAATTACAAGAAAACCTAGAGTTTTTATTGGAAGCTTTAAAGAAAGCTAAACCAGCAAATGCTAAAGGTCAGTACATTAAGAAACTTTCTATCTCAACTACTATGGGCGCCGGTGTATCGGTAAACCAAGCTAGTTTGACAGCAGTTTCTAAGTAAAGTCACATTTTTTGCACTTTACAAGGGTTAAATTATAGACTATAATTTCGCCCTTAAAAATTTTGGTAGGTGTTGTTTTATTCTTTTAATAGTTTAAACAACCCCGTCAAAGACCGTAGGAGTTTATGAGGTAATTATTTACTTTAATAGACTTAATTTTTCCTACGTAGATGGTGATTACCCAGTATTTCCTAATTCTGGTCCTCGCCGTAACGGCCTAGTTTACTTTCTTTAAAAGAATATAAGCTAGGGATAGTAAATACCGGTTTATTTAACCGGTGAACCAGGAGTTAAAGCCAATGGCTATCAATCTTGATGACAAAAAGGCAATTGTTGCTGAAGTTCAAGAAGCTGCTAGTGGCGCTCACTCAGTTGTAATCGCGGATGCCCGTGGTGTTGGAGTGGAAGCAATTACTGCATTGCGTAAGCAAGCACGTGAAAGTGGTGTATGGATGAAAGTTGTCCGTAACACATTAGCACGTCGTGCAGTAAAAGGTACTCAATTTGAATGTGTTTCTGACGTATTCAAAGGACCTTCATTAATTGCTTTTTCATCTGATCACCCAGGTGCTGCTGCACGTTTATTCACAGCCTTCGCTAAAGCTAACGAAGCCTTTGATTTAAAAGCAGCTGCATTTGAAGGTAATTCAGTAGACGTAAATGTGTTAGCTAAGCTACCTACTTACGACGAAGCGATTGCACGTTTAATGAGCGCAATGAAAGAAGCATCTGCAGGCAAATTAGTCCGCACGATTGCTGCAGTACGCGATCAGAAAGAACAAGAAGCCGCTTAATAATTGTTTACCTCTGCTATTACTTAAACATAGGCAGAGCACAATTCGCACTTTTTGTATTTATAGTTATTTCAAACAGCCAAAGGCTGTTTATTAAAAAACAGGAAATTTAAAATGTCTATTTCTAAAGACGATATCCTAAACGCAGTTGCTGACATGTCAGTAATGGACGTTGTTGCTTTAATCGAAGCAATGGAAGAAAAATTTGGCGTATCTGCATCAGCTGCTGTTGCCGCTGCTGGACCAGCTGAAGCTGTTGAAGAGCAAAGCGAATTCAACGTTGTTATGACTAGCTTCGGTGAGAAGAAAGTTGCAGTAATCAAAGCAGTTCGTGGCGCTACAGGTTTAGGCCTTAAAGAAGCTAAAGACTTAGTTGAAGCTCTTGGCGTTGTTAAAGAAGGCGTTGACAAAGCTGAAGCTGAAGCTCTTAAGACTCTTCTTGAAGAAGCTGGCGCTTCTGTTGAGATCAAATAATCTGTTTTTAAACAGATTATTTGCCTGAAAAGGCAATGGCTGGTGACTTTAAAGTCACCGGCCTTTTTGCGCTAAAGAAAGTGGTTTTTTTTAAACCAAAAAGTGCATAATTGGTACTAAATGTATTAAGTACCATTGCAATATCCTGTCTGATACCAATTGGATTAGCTAACACAAAGTATGAAGCTATACTGAAGTTGTCTAGTCCAATTGGTATTTTAAAGGCAGATCGGCCATAACCAGCAAGCTGAGGAACCCCATGGTTTACTCTTACTCCGAAAAGAAACGTATTCGCAAGGACTTTGGTAAAAGCATACAAGTAATGGATTATCCATTCTTGTTATCAATCCAACTCGAATCTTTCCGTAAGTTTATTGATATTGATCCAACAGGTGAAACAGGCCTAGAGGCTGCGTTTCATTCTATTTTCCCAATTAAAGCTTACTCTGGTAGCTCAGAGTTACAATATGTGAGCTACAGACTTGGCGAACCGTTATTTGATGTCAAAGAATGTCAAATCCGCGGTGTAACCTATTCTGCGCCGCTTCGCGTTAAATTACGTTTAGTAGTTTATGATAAAGAAGCGCCAGCAGGCACAGTTAAAGATATCAAAGAACAAGAAGTATACATGGGTGAAATCCCATTAATGACAGACAACGGTACGTTTGTTATTAATGGTACTGAGCGTGTTATTGTTTCGCAATTACATCGTTCTCCAGGTGTGTTTTTCGATCATGATAAAGGTAAAACACACTCATCTGGTAAAGTATTATATAACGCACGCGTTATTCCTTACCGTGGTTCTTGGTTAGATTTTGAGTTTGATCCTAAAGATAATTTATTTGTACGTATTGACCGTCGTCGTAAATTACCGGCGTCAATCATTTTACGTGCCTTAGAATATTCTACTGAAGAAATTCTAGACATGTTCTATGACACCACTGACTTTTCAATCAAAGGCGATAAGTTGATCATGGATTTAATCCCTGAGCGCTTACGCGGTGAAACGGCAACGTTTGACATTTGTTTGAAAAATGGTGATGTATTAGTAGAACAAGGTCGTCGCATTACTGCACGTCATATTCGTTCATTGTCGAAAGAAAATCTTGAAAAGCTAGAAGTCCCAGCTGAGTACATCGTAGGTAAAGTTTTATCTAAAGCTTACATCGATGAGTCTACTGGTGAAGTTATCGCTGAAGCCAATGCTGAAATAACATTAGAGTTATTAGCAGAGCTAAGCCAAGCTGGCCATAAAGTTCTTTCTACCTTATACATGAATGAATTCGATGTTGGTTCATACATGTCTGACACTATTCGTGTTGATGGTACTTCAAACAAGCTAGAAGCTTTAGTTGAAATATACCGCATGATGCGCCCAGGCGAGCCACCAACAAAAGATGCAGCAGAAACGTTATTTACTAACTTGTTTTTTGCTCCAGAACGCTATGATTTATCAACCGTTGGTCGAATGAAGTTCAACCGTCGTGTTGGCAATTCAGACGATGTTGGAAGTGGCATTTTATCTAACGATGACATTATTTCAGTAATGAGAACCTTAATCGCCATTCGTGACGGTAAAGGCGAGACTGATGATATCGATCACTTAGGTAACCGTCGTATTCGCTCTGTTGGCGAAATGGCAGAAAACCAATTCCGTGTTGGTCTAGTACGTGTTGAACGTGCTGTGCGTGAACGTTTAAGTCTTGGTGACTTAGACGCTATCATGCCACAAGACCTCATCAACGCTAAGCCTATCTCTGCGGCTGTGAAAGAATTTTTCGGTTCTTCACAATTGTCACAGTTTATGGATCAAAACAACCCGTTATCAGAAGTGACGCATAAACGTCGTATCTCCGCATTAGGCCCAGGTGGTTTGACGCGTGAACGTGCTGGTTTTGAAGTTCGAGATGTACATCCGACCCATTATGGTCGTGTATGTCCTATCGAAACGCCGGAAGGTCCAAACATTGGTTTGATTAACTCACTGTCGTGTTATGCACGTACTAACGATTACGGTTTCTTAGAAACTCCATATCGTAAAGTAGTTGATGGCTTAGTCACTGATGATATCGATTATTTATCAGCAATTGAAGAAGGTAACTTCGTTATTGCCCAAACTACAGCTCCGGTTGATAGTGAAGGTAAGTTAGTAGACGGCTTAGTACAATGTCGTCACAAAAACGAATTTACATTAATCTCGGCAGAACAAGTCCAATACATGGATGTTTCGCCACAACAGATTATTTCAGTTGCAGCAAGTTTAATCCCGTTCCTTGAGCACGATGATGCTAACAGAGCCCTGATGGGTTCAAACATGCAACGTCAAGCCGTACCAACTCTTATCGTTGATAAGCCGTTAGTCGGTACAGGTATGGAAAAAGTTGTAGCTGTTGATTCAGGTGTAACTGCTGTTGCAAAACGTGGTGGTGTAGTCAGCTATGTTGACGCTTCTCGTATTGTTGTTAAAGTTAATGAAGACGAAATGCATGCTGGTGAAGCCGGTATTGATATTTATAACTTAACTAAATATACGCGTTCAAACCAAAATACATGTATCAACCAACGTCCACAGTGTCGTATGGGTGAACCTGTTACACGTGGTGATGTTTTAGCTGATGGTCCTTCAACGGACATGGGTGAATTAGCCCTAGGTCAAAACATGCGTATAGCGTTTATGCCTTGGAATGGTTACAACTTCGAAGATTCAATGTTGTTATCTGAACGTGTTGCTACAGAAGATCGTTTCACTACTGTTCATATTCAAGAATTAACCTGTATAGCACGAGACACTAAATTAGGTAGTGAAGAAATTACTTCTGATATTCCTAATGTTGGTGAATCAGCTCTATCTAAATTAGATGAAGCGGGTGTTGTTTACATCGGTGCTGAAGTTAATGGTGGCGATATCTTAGTGGGTAAAGTTACTCCTAAAGGTGAAACACAATTAACACCAGAAGAAAAACTATTACGTGCTATTTTCGGTGAAAAAGCAGCTGACGTTAAAGACAGCTCTTTACGTGTACCTAATTCAGTTAAAGGTACTATCATCGACGTTCAAATCTTCACCCGTGACGGTGTAGAAAAAGATAAGCGCGCTGTTGAAATTGAAGAATTACAACTTAAAGAAGTTAAGAAAGATTTAGGCGATGAATTTAGCATCTTAGAAGATGGTATTTATGCTCGTGCTAAAAACCTTCTTTTATCTGCTGGCTTAAACGAATCAGACATTAATAGTATGTCTCGTGCAAATTGGTTAGTTCAAAACTTGTCTGACGAAGGTCAACAATCTGAGCTTGAACAAATTGCTGAGCAATACGACAATATTAAAGCTGATTTCGATAAGAAGTTTGAAATTAAACGTCGTAAGATCACTCAAGGTGCTGATTTAGCTCCAGGTGTTCTTAAAATTATCAAAGTTTACTTAGCGATTAAACGCCACATCCAACCGGGTGATAAAATGGCCGGTCGTCATGGTAACAAAGGTGTTATTTCAAACGTCGTTCCAGTCGAAGATATGCCTTACGATCAATATGGTGTTCCTGTTGATGTGGTACTTAACCCGTTAGGTGTACCATCACGAATGAACATTGGTCAGATCTTAGAAACTCATCTAGGTATGGCGTGTCGTGGTATTGGCGAAAAAATCAACCGTATGTTGGAAGCGCAACAAGAAATTCATAAACTACGTAACTTCATTCAAGAAGTTTACAATGTTGGTGAATCTCGTCAAGTTGTTGACATCGCGAGCTTCTCTGATGATGAAGTGATGCGTTTAGCTAATAACTTGCGTGCCGGTCTTCCTATTGCTACTCCAGCATTTGATGGTGCAGCAGAGAAAGAAATCAAAGAGATGTTTAGACTTGCAGATATGCCTGAAAGCGGTCAGTTTATCTTAACTGACGGTCGTACTGGTCGTGAATTTGAACGTCCTGTAACGGTTGGCTACATGTATATGTTAAAACTTAACCATTTAGTTGATGACAAAATGCATGCACGTTCTACTGGCTCTTACTCATTAGTAACGCAACAACCTCTTGGCGGTAAAGCGCAATTTGGTGGTCAACGTTTCGGTGAGATGGAAGTATGGGCACTAGAAGCATACGGTGCTGCTTATACGCTACAAGAAATGTTAACGGTTAAATCTGATGATGTTAACGGTCGTACTAAGATGTATAAAAACTTAGTAGACGGTGATCACAGAATGGAGCCAGGCATTCCTGAATCATTCAACGTATTGTTGAAAGAAATTCGTTCGTTAGGTATTAACATCGAATTAGATCAGGACTAGCTTCCAAAGCTGCATGCTGACTATCAAATTGATGAGTCAGTACACGGAGAAAGCAGGCAACTGCTTTCTCTTTAAGGTTTAACTCCGACAGGAGAAGAAGTGTGAAAGATTTACTTAAGTTTCTTAAGCAACAAAATCAAACAGAAGAGTTCGATGGTATACGTATCGGACTAGCCTCACCAGATCAGATTCGTTCTTGGTCATTTGGTGAAGTAAAAAAACCTGAAACGATTAACTACCGTACGTTCAAACCAGAACGTGACGGTCTATTTTGTGCGCGTATTTTTGGTCCAGTAAAAGATTACGAATGTCTTTGTGGCAAATACAAGCGTTTAAAGCATCGTGGTGTTATTTGTGAAAAATGTGGCGTTGAAGTTACATTAACAAAAGTTCGTCGTGACCGTATGGGTCATATCGAATTAGCAAGCCCAGTTGCACATATCTGGTTCTTAAAATCATTACCATCGCGTATTGGTTTATTACTTGATATGACACTTCGTGATATCGAACGTGTTCTTTATTTTGAATCTTATGTTGTTACCGAACCTGGTATGACAACATTAGAAAAAAGCCAAATTCTAACTGAAGAAGAATATCTTGATGCTTTAGAAGAGCATGGTGATGAATTTGACGCATTAATGGGTGCTGAGGCTGTTTTAGCTTTACTACAACAAATCGATTTAGAAGGCGAAGTAGCGCAAATGCGTGAAGAGCTTCCTGAAATTGGTAGTGAAACTAAGCGTAAAAAAGTCACTAAGCGTTTAAAATTAATGGAAGCATTCGCCGCTTCAGGTAATAAGCCTGAGTGGATGATTATGAACGTACTACCCATTTTACCACCGGATTTACGTCCGTTAGTACCTTTGGATGGTGGCCGTTTCGCTACGTCTGATTTGAACGATTTATACCGTCGTGTTATTAACCGTAACAACCGTTTAAAACGCCTTCTTGACTTAGTAGCACCAGATATTATTGTACGTAACGAAAAACGTATGTTACAAGAATCTGTTGATGCACTTCTTGATAACGGTCGTCGTGGTCGCGCAATTACCGGTTCTAACAAACGTCCTCTTAAATCTCTTGCCGATATGATTAAAGGTAAGCAAGGTCGTTTCCGTCAGAATCTATTGGGTAAACGTGTTGATTACTCTGGTCGTTCTGTAATTACTGTTGGTCCTACACTGCGTTTACACCAGTGTGGTTTACCGAAAAAAATGGCACTTGAATTATTCAAACCATTTATTTACGGTAAATTAGAAGCTCGTGGTTTAGCGACTACGATTAAAGCGGCTAAAAAATTAGTTGAACGTGAAGGCGCTGAAGTTTGGGATGTACTTGACGAAGTTATTCGTGAACATCCAGTTATGCTTAACCGTGCACCAACACTTCACAGACTAGGTATCCAAGCGTTTGAACCTGTTCTAATTGAAGGTAAAGCAATTCACTTGCATCCTTTAGTTTGTGCGGCATACAATGCCGATTTCGATGGTGACCAAATGGCGGTACACGTACCGTTAACTATCGAAGCACAAATGGAAGCTCGTACCTTAATGATGTCTACCAATAACGTGTTATCACCAGCAAACGGTGAGCCGATTATTGTACCATCACAAGATGTTGTTTTAGGCTTGTACTACTTAACACGTGACCGTGTTAATGGTTTAGGTGAAGGCATGGTTTTTGCTGACACTAAAGAAGCTGAAAAAGCTTACCGCACAGGTGTTGCAGAACTTCACGCCCGTGTAAAAATCCGTATCACTGAATACTTTAAAGACGAAGAAGGTAACTTTACTGTACCTAAAACTACTTTACGTGATACCACGGTAGGTCGCGCCATTATGTGGCAGGTTTGTCCAAAAGGTATGCCTTACGATTTAATCGATCAACCGCTTGGCAAAAAACCAATTTCGAAATTAATTAACCACGCTTACCGTAACTTAGGTTTGAAAGAAACGGTTATTTTTGCTGACCAAATCATGTACACAGGTTTCCATTACGCGATGATCGCGGGTTGTTCTGTTGGTATTGATGATATGGTTATTCCTGCGGCTAAATACACTATTATCGAAGAGTCGGAAGAAGAAGTTGCTGAAATCCAAACTCAATTCGAGCAAGGTTTAGTTACTCAGGGCGAAAAATATAACAAAGTTATTGATATTTGGTCATCCGCCAACGAGAAAATCTCTAAAGCGATGATGGACAACTTATCAAAAGAAACTGTTATTAACCGTGACGGCGTGCCAGAAGAACAAGATTCATTCAACTCTATCTATATGATGGCTGACTCGGGTGCTCGTGGTAGTGCTGCTCAGATCCGTCAGTTAGCGGGTATGCGTGGCTTGATGGCTAAACCAGATGGTTCTATCATCGAAACGCCAATCAAAGCTAACTTCCGTGAAGGTTTGAACGTATCTGAATACTTCATCTCAACTCACGGTGCGCGTAAAGGTCTTGCCGATACTGCACTTAAAACAGCTAACTCGGGTTACTTAACTCGTCGTTTAGTTGATGTTGCACAAGATTTGGTTGTAACTGAACATGATTGTGGTACTTTCGACGGTCTACAAATGACACCACTAATCGAAGGTGGCGATGTTGTTGAGCCATTAAGAGAACGTGTTCTTGGTCGTGTTGTTGCTGAAGATGTTATCAAGCCAGGTACTGACGAAGTTTTATTACCTCGTAACACGCTAATTGACGAAGCTTTATGTGATTTCATTGAAGAAAATTCAATTGATCAAATGAAAGTACGTTCAATTATTACCTGTAAAACCGATTTTGGTATTTGTGCTCATTGTTACGGTCGTGATTTGGCTCGTGGCCATATGATCAACCAAGGTGAAGCTATTGGTGTTGTTGCAGCACAATCAATCGGTGAACCTGGTACACAGCTTACCATGCGTACGTTCCACATCGGTGGTGCCGCATCGCGTGCTTCTGCTGAAAACAACGTACAAGTTAAAAACACAGGTACTTTGAAACTTCAAAATGCTAAGTTTGTAACTAACTCTGAAGATCATCTTGTTATTACCTCACGTTCTTCTGAAATGACGGTAATTGATGAGCTAGGTCGTGAGAAAGAACGTTATAAAGTGCCTTACGGTACTGTGCTTTCTAAGAAAGATGGTGGTTCAATTGTTGCCGGTGAAATCATCGCTAACTGGGACCCGCATACTCACCCTATTATTACGGAAGTAGCAGGTAAAGTTCAGTTCGTTGATCTTTCTGATGGCGTGACTATGGTTCGTCAAACTGATGATCTGACTGGTCTTTCAAGTATTATTGTTACTGACGCAGGTCAACGTAATGCAACGGGTAAAGAAATGCGCCCAGCATTGAAACTTGTTGATGCTAACGGTGAAGAAGTTATGATTGCCGGGACAGAAATCCCAGCACTTTACTACTTACCGGGTAATGCGATTGTTAACCTAGAAGATGGTGCGGATGTAAACATTGGTGATGCACTTGCTCGTATACCACAAGCAAGTTCTAAAACTCGTGATATAACCGGTGGTCTTCCACGTGTTGCTGATTTATTTGAAGCACGTAAGCCTAAACTTCCTGCAATTCTTGCTGAGAAAACAGGTGTTGTTGCTTTCGGTAAAGAAACCAAAGGTAAAGTGCGCTTATTAATCACTCAACCTAGCGGTGAAGTATACGAAGAGATGATCCCTAAAACGCGTCTTTTGAATATCTATGAGGGTGAGCCAGTAATCAAAGGTGAAGTTATTGCCGATGGTCCTGAGTCTCCGCATGATATCTTGCGTTTACGTGGTGTTGCACCTGTTGCTAATTACATTGTTAACGAAGTACAAGAAGTATATCGTTTACAAGGTGTAAAAATTAACGACAAGCACATCGAAGTTATCGTCCGTCAAATGATTCGCAAGTGTGAAATCTTAGACGCGGGTGATAGTGATTTCTTGAAAGGCGAACAAGTAGAAGTAGCGCGTGTTAATATTTCAAACCGCGAGCTTGAATCTGCTGGTAAGCAACCTGCTGAATACGAAATGCAAATGATGGGTATTACTAAAGCATCATTAGCAACTGAATCGTTTATTTCAGCGGCATCTTTCCAAGAAACAACACGTGTACTTACTGAAGCTGCTGTTGCAGGTAAGAAAGATAAGTTACGTGGCTTGAAAGAAAACGTTATCGTTGGTCGTTTGATCCCAGCGGGTACAGGTTATTCGTACCATCAGGAACGTGCTAAACGTAAACTACAAGCAAAAATGCCTGCTGTTGAAGAAGTCGCTGTTTCAGCTGACGATGCAGCACAAGCATTAACTGACGCACTAAATGCTAGTGATTAAGTAAAAAATATAGCGTTAATGGCCTGTGCTACTTGACAGGCCATAGCTTGACCTATAGAATTCCGCGACCCTATATCCTGTACTGTTTATGTATAGCATTTAAGGTCGCGGATTTTCACGTTTATAAGGGTGTAAATTTCTCATTGATTGGAATTTACACAAGTTTAACTAATCGGGAGCTATTTAATGGCAACTATTAACCAATTAGTACGTAAACCACGTGTAAGACAAGTAACTAAAAGTAACGTTCCAGCGTTACAAGCTTGTCCACAACGTCGTGGCGTATGTACTCGTGTGTATACAACTACACCGAAAAAACCTAACTCAGCACTTCGTAAAGTTGCTCGTGTTCGTTTAACTAACGGCTTCGAAGTAACTTCATACATCGGTGGTGAAGGACATAATTTACAAGAGCATAGCGTTATTTTAATACGCGGTGGCCGTGTAAAAGATTTACCGGGTGTGCGTTATCACACCGTTCGTGGCGCGCTTGATTGTTCAGGTGTAAGCGACAGAAGACAAGGCCGTTCTAAATACGGTGCTAAACGACCTAAATCTTAAGTTTTCCTCTCTAACTCCTTATAGATAGGAAGAGAAAAAAACGTTAAGTAAGGCCAAATAAGAAATTTTTAAATTTATATATTTTGGATTAATCCTGAATACTACGGAGAATTAAGATGCCAAGAAGACGCGTCGTAGGGCAACGTAAAATATTGCCAGATCCTAAGTTCCATAACGAACTTTTAGCAAAATTCATCAACATCCTTATGGTTGATGGTAAAAAATCTACTGCAGAAAAAATTGTTTACGGTGCATTAGACATTTTAACTGAAAAAAACAGCGAGAAAACTCACTTAGAGCTTTTCGAAACTGCTTTAGATAATATCCGCCCATCTGTCGAAGTTAAATCTCGTCGTGTTGGTGGTTCTACTTATCAAGTACCAGTTGAAGTTCGTCCAGTTCGTCGTAATGCTCTAGCCATGCGTTGGTTAGTTGAAGCAGCTCGTAAACGTGGTGAAAAATCAATGGCTCAGCGCCTAGCTAACGAAATGTTAGATGCGTCTGACAGCAAAGGTTCAGCGGTTAAGAAACGTGAAGACGTTCACCGTATGGCTGATGCTAACAAAGCGTTCGCTCACTACCGCTGGTAAGCTAGCAGTTTTGAATGGATGTATGATTTACCCTTTGCATATGCTTAGGGTAAATACATGGCTAGCAAGAGTTTCTCTTGCTAGCCATACTAACTTTTACGGACTGATGCTTTGCGCAGTTCAAAAAGTATTAAACAGTAGTATTAAACAAATACTCACCGCTTACGCGAATATTTATTTAATAGTACTAATTATTAGTGACTAAGAATTAGAGGATTTCATTTTGGCACGTATCACCCCTATTGAGCGCTACCGTAACATTGGTATATGTGCGCACGTAGATGCTGGCAAAACGACAACCACAGAACGTGTTTTGTTTTACACGGGTCTTTCTCACAGAATTGGTGAAGTGCACGATGGCGCTGCAACCATGGACTGGATGGAACAAGAGCAAGAGCGTGGTATTACCATTACTTCAGCCGCGACAACTTGTTTCTGGAAAGGCATGGACGGTCAATTTGTTGACCACCGTATTAATATTATCGATACTCCTGGTCACGTTGATTTTACCATTGAAGTTGAACGCTCTTTGCGTGTCCTCGATGGTGCTGTATTAGTTTTATGTGCCTCTTCAGGTGTTCAACCGCAAACAGAAACTGTTTGGCGTCAAATGGAAAAGTATGCCGTTCCACGCATTGTTTTCGTTAACAAAATGGACCGTACTGGTGCAGACTTTCTTTCTGTTGTTGGTCAGCTAAAAGCACGTCTAAAAGCAAATGCAGTTCCTATTCAGTTACCTATTGGTTCAGAAGAAGATTTTAAAGGTGTTATAGACCTTGTTAAAATGAAAGTGATCAACTGGAGTGAAGACGATCACGGGATGACTTTTACTTATTCAGCAATACCTACCGATATGCAAGATCTTGCCGATGAATGGCGTGAGAATATGATATCGGAAGCGGCTGAAGTGTCAGACGAGCTAATGGATAAATACCTTGAAGATGGCGATTTGACAGAAGACGAAATCAAGTCAGCACTTCGACAACGTACCCTTAATAATGAAATCATTCTTTGTACTTGTGGCTCTGCTTTTAAAAACAAAGGCGTACAAGCTGTTTTAGATGCGGTTATTGACTATTTACCCTCACCAACGGAAGTTGCTGCTATTACGGGTATTAGTGATGACAAAAATGAAACACCTGCAACGCGTGCCGCAGATGATAGTGCACCATTTTCCGCGTTAGCCTTTAAAATTGCCACTGACCCTTTTGTCGGTACGTTAACCTTCTTCCGCGTCTATTCCGGAGTAGTAAAAACAGGCGATAGTGTCTTTAATCCGATTAAAGGCAAGAAAGAACGTCTCGGTCGTCTAGTGCAAATGCATGCCAATGACCGTCAAGAAATTAAAGAAGTTCGTGCTGGTGATATTGCAGCAGCCATCGGTTTAAAAGATGTTACTACGGGTGAAACACTGTGTGATGCCAATCACGTAATAACACTTGAGAAAATGGAATTCCCTGATCCGGTAATTTCAATAGCCGTTGAGCCAAAAACCATTGCTTCTCAAGACAAGTTAGCCCTAGCCTTAAGTAAATTATCAGCTGAAGATCCTTCGTTTAAGGTCGCTACTGATGATGAAACGGGTCAAACGATCATTTCCGGTATGGGTGAGCTACACTTAGACATTATTGTCGAGCGCATGAAACGTGAGTTTGGCGTCGAATGTAATGTCGGTAAGCCACAAGTTGCTTATCGTGAAACTATTCGTTCTACGGTTGAAGTAGAAGGTAAATTTATTCGACAATCAGGTGGTAAAGGCCAATTTGGTCACGTTTGGTTGAAAATGGAACCCTTACCAGAAGGTGGTGGTTTCGAATTTGTTAACGAAATTGTTGGCGGTACTGTTCCTAAAGAATATATACCTGCCATTGAAAAAGGCTGTTTTGAGCAAATGGATAGTGGTGTATTAGCCGGTTATCCAATGCTTGATGTTAAAGTAACACTTTATGACGGTTCTTTTCATGACGTTGACTCTAATGAAATGGCGTTTAAAGTTGCTGCTTCAATGGGCTTTAGAGAAGGGGCGTTAAAAGCTACGCCGACACTTCTAGAACCTATGATGAAAGTAGAAGTAACTACGCCAGAAGAAAACATGGGTGATGTCGTTGGCGATTTAAATCGTCGTCGCGGTATGATCGATGGCATGGACGAAGGTCCTGCTGGCTCTAAGATAGTGAATGCAATAGTACCACTGTCTGAAATGTTTGGTTATGCTACTGCATTACGCAGTGCAACACAGGGCCGCGCCTCTTATTCGATGGAATTTTTACAATACAGTGAAGCTCCTAAGAATGTAGTTGCGGCAATAACAGAATCTCTTGGAATCTCGTAAGACACTCACTTATAGTTAGTGAAAGTCTAGCTCGGTCATCTTGGCTGCGCTTTTAATAAACTTTAAGGTAATTGAAAAATGGCTAAAGCAAAATTTGAACGTTTAAAACCGCATGTTAACGTTGGTACTATCGGTCACGTCGATCACGGTAAAACAACTTTAACAGCTGCTATCTCTGCAGTATTAACTAAAGTACACGGTGGTGAAGTTAAAGATTTCGCACAAATCGATAATGCTCCTGAAGAGCGTGAGCGTGGTATTACAATCAATACTTCTCACATCGAGTACGATACAGAAGTTCGTCACTACGCACACGTAGATTGTCCTGGTCACGCCGATTACATCAAAAACATGATCACCGGTGCTGCACAAATGGATGGCGCTATCTTAGTAGTTGCTGCTACAGATGGTCCTATGCCACAAACACGTGAGCACATCTTGTTATCACGTCAGGTTGGTGTTCCATATATCATCGTATTCATGAACAAATGTGATGTTGTAGATGACGAAGAATTACTAGAATTAGTAGAAATGGAAATTCGTGAACTTCTTTCTGAATATGACTTCCCAGGTGATGATTTACCGGTAATTCAAGGTTCAGCTTTAGGCGCTCTTCAAGGCGACGAAAAGTGGGAAGCAAAAATCATCGAACTTGCTGATCAATTAGATAACTACATTCCAGAGCCAGAGCGTGCAATCGACGGAGCATTCATCATGCCTATCGAAGATGTATTCTCAATTGCTGGTCGTGGTACTGTTGTTACTGGTCGTGTTGAGCGCGGTATCATCAAAATTGGTGAAGAAGTAGAAGTTGTTGGTATCCGTGATACTCAAAAATCTACTTGTACTGGTGTTGAAATGTTCCGTAAGCTTCTAGACGAAGGTCGTGCTGGCGAGAACTGTGGTGTACTTTTACGTGGTCTTAAGCGTGAAGATGTTGAACGTGGTCAAGTATTATGTAAGCCTGGTTCAATTTCACCTCATACAAAATTCGAATCAGAAGTATACGTGTTAAGTAAAGATGAAGGTGGTCGTCATACACCATTCTTTAAAGGATACCGTCCACAGTTTTACTTCCGTACAACAGATATCACAGGTGCTGTAGAGCTTCCTGAAGGTGTTGAAATGGTAATGCCTGGCGACAACTTGAAATTTGTTGTAGAGCTAATCAACCCAGTAGCGATGGATGAAGGTTTACGCTTCGCTATCCGTGAAGGTGGTCGTACTGTTGGTGCTGGTGTTGTATCTAAAATCATCGCATAATTGCAGATTTTAGTTCTCACGAGAACTTAAAGAAAAGACGCTTAGGCGTCTTTTTTTATCTTTAAATTTTAGCCAACACAGAGCCGGTGTTGTATCGCTGTACCTGAAAGATGCATCGCATAATTGCAGATTTTAGTTTTCACGAGAATTCAAGAAAAGACGCTTAGGCGTCTTTTTTTATATCTAGATTTTAGTGAAATTGTCAAACAGTCAAAACTGTCAAAGTTGCTAACACAGAGCAGGTGTTGTATCGCTGTACCTAAAAGAAGCATCGCATAATTGCAGGTTTTAGTGCTCACGAGAATTCAAGAAAAGACGCTTAGGCGTCTTTTTTTATATTTAAATTTTAGCAAAACAGTCAAACAGTCAAACAGTCAAAGTTGCCAAGACAGAGCAGGTGTTGTATCGCTATACCTCAAAGAGGCATCGCATAATTGCAGATTTTAGTTCTCACGAGAATTCAACAAAAGACGCTTAGGCGTTTTTTTATGTCTTATTTCAGTAATCAAAAGAATAGTATGAAATTAATTACGAATGATAACCATTATTGTTTGCAATAATCATTAGAGCTCATTACAATACATGCAAATGAAAGTGATTCGTATTTGTATTGGTGCAGTAAGATGAAAAACAAAATTTCTGTTTTATCAACATTGGCGATGGTCAGTTTTTGTAACCTTGCTCAGGCTGATGATCAACCCTCTGTTATTAACTTTAACAAACAACAGCAACAAATTGAAAAGCTTCAAAGTGAACTTAGACAATTAAGTCTAGCCGTATCCTCAACAAGTCATAAAGATCAGCTAAATTATTCAGCCATCAAAAATTGGCACATTACCTCTTATGGCAGTGTACTTTATAAAACGGAAGATGTTTTTCGTAACACGCAAGACACACAACCACAAAAGCGCAGCATAACTGATGTCGAACGCGTTGTTTTAGAATTTGGTTATCGGTTTGATCCCCAATGGCAAGTTGAAATAGAGTTAGAGTACGAACATGGTGGTACGGGCGCAGCATTAGAATATGATGGCTTCGAAGAATTCGGAGAATTTGAAACTGAGATAGAAGCGGGTGGTGAAGTTCTGGTTGAAAAATTAGAACTCAAATATGCTTACAATGACTACTTTGCTATTAAACTTGGCAGAATATTTGTCCCTGTAGGTTTAGGGACTGAGTTACACAAACCTGATCAATATTTTACTACCCAGCGTCATTGGAGTGAATCAACACTTATCCCCCAAGTTTGGCATGAAACCGGGATTAACTTCACTGCAAATTGGCAAGGACTTAAGGCGCAAGCTTTACTGACGACAGGCCTTAATTCTGAATACTTTCGTACTTATCGCTGGGTAGCCAGTGGTCACCAAAAAAGATTCGAAACGATCAATGCCGACGACTTAGCGTTAACGCTTCGATTAGATTATGGCGACCTTAAAAAAGGCTCAGGGATAGGCGCTAGTTTTTACAGCGGTAACACCAGTGGTAATCGCAATAATACCAATAATATTTCAGCGGATGGCCATTTATCCATTATCGGGCTCAATGGCGTTTATCGTTATAAAGATTGGACGCTACGAGGTCAGTATTTATTCGGCAAATTAGATGACAGCTTAGCCATTACTGCCGCTAATAAAACAACGCCAGGATTAAAACCAGGTAACTTTGCTCAATTAGGTAGTGAAGCTGAGTCAGCATTTCTAGAAGTCGCCTATAACAGTCAATTTCTGCTTGGTCTTAGCAAACCTTTGTATCTATTTACTTCATATGATTATGCCAACCCTATTAAAGAAGTAGCAGGGGGCTTAGCTACCTCTCGTTTTGATATTAAAGAAATTGCCATCGGTGTGAACTACATACCAATAAAAAATGTGGTACTTAAAGCTCAGTTTGCTGAAAAATCTTATGCACAAAACAACCTTGATAATACCCAAAGTTTTAGCCTATCGATAGGCTATTATTTTTCAATATAACCATCAGTTTAAAAGACGACTATCAATTTAAAGGAATTAAAAATGTCATTGAAAACTTCACTCTTCGCAACGACAACAGCAATATTAATGTTATCTGCATGTGGTGGTAGCAGTTCTTCACAGTCAATACCTGTTATAGAAGAACCATCAGGCTTCGCGTTTGATGCAACCGCTATGATAAGTAATATAACAAACGATATTATTGTTGAAGGTTATAACGACCTGAACACCAAAGCAGAGATCTTTCACTTAGCGACCTTGTCATTATTAAATTCTCCGAGCCAAGAAACATTATTGGCAACTCAACAAGCATGGCAAACAGTTCGCCAACCTTGGGAGCAAGGAGAAGCTCATATTTTTGGACCAGTAGATGCCTTATCTATAGATCCTCACTTAGATACCTGGCCATTAAATACCAGTGACCTGCAAAGTTTATTAGCAACACAAAGTGGTTTTAATGCCGAGGTTATCAAGTTATTTAACGACGATGTTCAGGGCTTTCATACCATGGAGTTTCTACTTTTTGGCGATGGCTTAACCGATAATGCTAAAGCGATAGATGAAATGACAGCGTTAGAGCGTGAATATTTAGCTGCTACTGCAGAAGTGTTTCGCGAATATACCCAATCGCTTTTTGACGCATGGACTGTTAGGCATGATGCCAATGATACAAACTCATTACCCTACCAAGAATTTTTACTGATACCAGGTAATGACATTTATGCGTCTGAACTAGGCGTCGTAGAAGAATTAATTAATGGCATGATAGGTATTGTTGATGAAGTCGCTAACGGAAAAATTGCTGAACCCTTTGGTAGTGATATTAACTCAACGGATACCTCGTTAGTTGAATCTCAATACAGTTGGAATTCACTGGCTGATTTCACAAATAATATTCAAGGGGTTAAAAATGTTTACCTAGGGACCACAAATTCACAAGCTGTGACCGATGTAGGAATTATTAATTTCGTTCAAGCCGCGGATAGTGCTTTAGCTATTCGCATCGATACCGAAATAACGACAGCAATAACAGCAATTAAAGCCATTTCAGGCGAAAATGATATGCCGTTCAGGCAAGCAATTAATGATGTAGAAGCACGTGTTCGTATTCAAGCCGCTATTGATGCTTTAAGTATTTTACAAACATCATTAGAGAGTGATCTGCTTATATTGTTGAATAACTGGAATAACTAACAGTGATTTAGTTGCTAACCGACCCCCTAAAGGATGTAAGCCGTGCAAGGATGCACTTCCCTTTAATTTATAAATAGAACAAAACTTATGTTAAATATGAATAATATAAACAAGGGTTTAATAATTACGATTAATCTTTTACTGGCAACATTATTTCTTAGTGCCTGTAATCGTGATAGTCAGTCAAATGATAATGCTGTTGTTGAACCTGATTTCCCTGATTATACTTTTGTTAAAAACCTAGGTGATAAAGCGACAGCATTTGATGCTAGTGATTCAGGGCATGGCTTTTCAACTCCAATAACGACCTTAACTGACGCTGAACTAAACCAACACCTGACTGGCGATGCTAATTTTGAAATGGCGTTTACAACAGCGCCAAATATGGAACATCCTGAATTAGATGGTTTGGGACCGGTTTTTAATAATCAAAATTGTAACTCATGCCACCAGCGTGATGGTCGTCCATCTACATTAACCATTCCACAAGACCAAGATCGTATTTTATTAGGCGCTAATGCCGGTATTTTTTTGAGAATGAGTATTGAAGACGGTGAATGCACAGCGCCGTCAATTAATAATAACTATTGTCAAAATAAGCCTGTGCAAGGTTTTGGTACCCAGCTATTTCATCGAGGTGTGTTAAAAGCACGGGCTGATTGGCAAGATAACCCTTTTGTTGGTCAAGCCGATGTTTATTTAGCTTATGAATTTAAAACAATAACGTACGCCAATGGTGATACGGTTGAATTAAAGAAACCGGTATTTACTATTGAAAACGCTTACGATGTTAGCGTCGGTCAACAACGCGATAGTGCAATTATGCAGGTTGATGTGCGTTATAGCCCACGTAATGGTATGCCAATCTTTGGTTTAGGTTTATTAGAACTCATCGCCGAAGCGGATATATTAGCGTTAAGTGATGAGCTAGACAGCAATAACGATGGTATTTCAGGTCGTCCAAATTGGGTTTTCGACCCAATTAAAGCGAAAAACAAAGATCTTATGCCTGTGTCACTTGGACGCTTTGGCTGGAAAGCAAGCACACCCAGTGTTCGTGTTCAGTCTCTAGGCGCATTACGGGGTGATATGGGGATTACCAATCCGTTATTCCCACAGGAAAGTATCGCTAATTCACCTTTGCATGAAAGCTATTTAACGCGGACAGGTTTTATTGATACCGGTGTTGATGAACAAGGTGGTAGTGAAGCAAGCCAAGAGTTCTCAGATGATGTTGTTTTTTATGCGGAAACATTAGCGGTGCCATCAAGGCGCAATGTAAATAATGAAATGGTCATTGCCGGCGCACAATTATTTGAAGAGGTCGGTTGTGTGTCTTGCCATCAACCAGATTTTATTACGATGAGTGGTGATATTTTGGTGGGGGGATTACCTGCTCCTGAGTCATTAAAAGGACAACATATTTACCCCTTCACAGACATGTTATTACACGATTTAGGCGCAGAATTAGCAGATAATCGTCGTGATTTTATGGCAACAGGCAATGAGTGGAAAACTCGACCACTGTGGGGAATAGGGTTAACTAAAACAGTGAATCCTGCCGCAGGTTTTTTACATGATGGTCGAGCGAGTACGGTAGAAGAAGCAATACTTTGGCATGGCGGTGAAGCGCAACAAGCTACCGACAAGTTTATGGCATTAAGTGTTAATGAACGTGAGCAATTAGTCTCCTTTGTTATGTCTTTATAAGTCAGCGCCGCGCAGACAATGTTATTATTTCTCCAGAAGAAGTGGGCTTTGCGCAAAGTATCACTTATTCAAGGCGTTAAAGGGTTATTTTAACGCCTTATTTTTTTAAAAAGCGAGGTAGAAATCGTAAGTTATAGTCTAAACGATGCGTGTATTATTAACCGTCTTCCTTTAAGTGATATTATTTTTTAAAAAACGGGTAGTAAATCGTAAGTTATAGTCTCAAAACGCTGTAGATTTTTACCTATGCACCACTTATTAATTCTTTTTTCAAAATATTGCTCGACGACAATGCTGAGTTTTCAGGTAAGGGGGTGTGTCCTGCTAAGAGATAAATCACTTTTTGTCCATTCTCTGCAAGTTCAAGTGCATGTTGAAAATTAATGAGTATTGATGAAGTAATACTTTGTGGATACTTTTCAGCATCACGGCGTATATATTCAATCAGGTCGATATTAACGTCATCGTCATAAAATACCGCTTCAGCAAATTGCATTTCTCGGTGAGTCTGTAGGGTTAGTTTATCTGGATTGCCATCGAGTGTGTGAACAAAAACAATTTCACCTACTGGTGGCGTAATTTCTTTCTTTATACTGGCAATAAGTTGTTGTTCAGCTTCGGCTATATTACCTTGTAAAATCTCTTCACCAATAGGTCCTCTTAATACGTTTTCCCAGAAGGTCCTGCGGTTGCGCAGTCCTCTTACTCTTGCTTTAACATGATCTCGAAATTTAAAAGAGAAATCCGCAAGCCTACCATAGCCATTGGGTAGGGTTTTTTCAATTTGTTCTCTAAGCATCCTTAACAGTATCGGGGCACTTCCAGAGCTAGACATAGCGATAATCATCGGTGCGCGATCTATGATTGCTGGCGTGATGTAAGTACAGAGTTCAGGTTGGTCAACAACATTGGTGAGAATGTTGAGTGGTTGTGATTCATCAGCAACCGCTTTATTGACTTCGCCATCGTCGGTAGCTGCAATCACTAAGTTCATGCCAATTAGATGGCCGCTTTGATAATTGTGAGCGAGCCAATGTAGATCATGGCCATCAACTAATCGTTGCACACTTTCAGATAAGCTTGCAGCCATAACTGTAATGTTAGTGGTACTTTTTAGCAGTAATTCAATTTTACGTGCCGCGACATCACCACCACCAATGATCATCGCCGATATGTTTTTACCCTCAAGAAAAATGGGGAAATATTTCATTTAAATAACCTATATTGTCTTTAATCTGTGTATGAGCCTAAACAATTGCGTTAAGACGGTAATGATAAAAGTTTTTCACTGATGGCTAAACCATTACTGTCGCCATAGATAAACTGTCCGGGAATAAAATGAATACCGGCAAAAGCAATCGGAATATTTACTTCACCAATACCTAGTTTCTCTGTTTTAATTGGGCAACAACCCAGTGCTTTTACACCTAATTTTAGCGTGGCGATAGTACCCGCATCACGAATACAGCCATTGATGACGATTCCTTGCCAACCATTTTTAACCGCTTTTTCAGCAAGCATGTCACCTAACAGTGCACGTGTGATACTTGCTTTACCATCAATAACCATGACTTTACCTGTGCCGTCAGTATCTACCAAAGCTTTAACTTTTGAATTGTCATTAAAACAAGACACGGTGACTATTTCTCCATAAAAAATGTTATTTTTGCCATAGTCGGTAAATAGCGGTTGTGCCAGTGTTAATGCGTTAGGGTAAATGTCATATAAATCAGGGAGAAGATCGAGCATCATAGAGTTCCTTATTAGGCCAGAGGGAATAATTATCCTAGCAATACTCTAGCAGAAGTCTTTGTAGGTATTAACTAACAAATGCTAAACTAGTGAAAAATTTATAGTGAGCACCTCCCATGCCTTGGATACAACTTCGCTTGAGTGCGAATGAAGACACATCAGAAAAATATAGTGATTGGTTAAGTGCTTGTGGCGCACAAGCCGTAACGTTTATTGACGCTCAAGATACCCCTATTTATGAGCCGCTTCCGGGTGATGAAGTTATCTATTGGCACAATACCGTGGTAATGGGCTTATTCGATGCCAGCCATGACATGGATAAAACCATTACTTATTTGAAAAGTATCCATCCAGATAAAAACGATATGGCTTACAAGTTAGAGCAACTTGAAGATAAAGATTGGGAAAGAGAGTGGATGGACAACTTCCATCCAATGAAATTCGGTGAGCGTTTATGGATTTGTCCAAGCTGGCGTGAAGTTCCTGATCCGACCGCGGTTAATGTTATGCTTGATCCAGGTTTAGCATTTGGCACCGGCACTCATCCAACCACGGCATTATGTTTAACCTGGTTAGACGGATTAGATTTAGTCGGCAAAACGGTAGTTGATTTTGGTTGTGGTTCAGGAATTTTATCGCTGGCGGCACTGAAACTAGGCGCGAAAAAAGTCATTGGTATTGATATTGATCCACAAGCATTACAAGCAAGTAAAGCAAATGCTGAGCGCAACGGTATTGCAGACCGTTTAGAGCTTTTCTTACCAAAAGATCAGCCAAGTTTTAAAGCTGATGTGGTTGTTGCTAATATCTTAGCCGGACCATTACGTGAATTAGCACCAACGATTATTGAATTTGTTGCACCAAATGGTCACCTTGCACTGTCAGGTGTTTTAGAAGAACAGGCCAATGAACTGCAAAATATTTATAGTCAGTGGTGTGAAATGGATGCCATTGCTGTTCAAGATGAATGGGTTCGTCTTTCAGGTAAAAAAAATTAGTCAAAAACCCTGTTATTAATTGAGCAGTATTCGTTAGCTATTTGTACAAATTCTGCTCACATCAATAGTTTGCAAAAAGTCAATATTAAAAACGCAAAAAAAAGCAAGAATTGTTCAATTTATATGCTTTTCAATTCCCTTAAAAACACGTAAACTTAGCGCCCTTTTGAATAGTAGCTCAAAAAAACAGCAACATGAATATAGGTTCGTATACTTTATCAAGTAATGTAATGCTTGCTCCAATGGCCGGAATAACCGACCAACCTTTTCGACAACTGTGTTGTCAAATGGGAGCAGGGTTAGCCGTGTCAGAAATGATTTCGTCTAATCCCAAAGTATGGCATACCGAAAAATCTAAGCGACGAAGTATTCATAGTGAATTTGCAGGTATTCGTTCGGTACAAATTGCCGGTTCAGATCCTGAAGAGTTAGCGTTTGCTGCTAAAGTTAATGTTGAAAATGGCGCACAAATTATAGATATTAATATGGGCTGTCCTGCTAAAAAGGTCAATAAAAAGCTCGCGGGTTCTGCATTATTAAAAGAACCTAAATTAGTTGAAGAAATAGTGCGAAGTGTTGTTGATGCGGTAAACGTGCCAGTAACACTTAAAATTCGTACCGGCTGGTGTGAGAACACTCGCAACGGCATTGAAATTGCTAAAATTGCTGAGCACAACGGTATTCAGTCTTTAGTCGTTCATGGTCGCACCCGTAATGATTTTTATAAAGGGGATGCGGAATACGAAACGATAAAAGCCATCAAGCAAGCGGTTAGTATTCCCGTTGTGGCTAATGGCGATATTACCAGCGCAATCAAAGCGGCGCAGGTATTAAATTTTACTGGGGCTGATGCCGTAATGGTGGGTCGTGGTGCCCAAGGGAAACCTTGGATTTTTCGAGAGATTAATCATTTCTTGAAAACGGGTGAACATTTGTCTGCCCCCTCATTGGAAGAGATTTGTCCGATAGTTATTGGGCATGTAAAGGACTTACACAACTTTTACGGTGACTTTATGGGTGTTCGTTTTGCTCGTAAGCACGTTGCTTGGTATATGCTCGCGTATGACCAAGAGAAAAAATTTCGTTCTGTTTTTAATGCATTAGAGTCATCTACCGATCAACTTGATGCATTAGAACTGTATTTTGATAATTTAAATTAACTAGAAAGAGTCTGAACTTTATGTTTGAACAAAATATTTCATCACCATTCGTTACTGGCAAGATCCAAACTCAAGCTGAGTATTCTCCATTACGTACTCAAGCTAAACAAGCTATCAGTAACTACTTATCGCAATTAAATGGTAATGATGTAGATGATATGTACGACCTTGTACTTTCTGAAATCGAAGCGCCAATGTTAGAAGAAGTTATGAAGTATACGCGCGGTAACCAAACACGTGCAGCTAACTTGTTAGGTATCAATCGCGGTACTTTACGTAAGAAGCTTAAAAAATACGGCATGAACTAAAAAATAGACAGGTTGTCCCTGTCAATCGAAAGCACCCTAGGGTGCTTTCTTTATTTCTAGCTAAGGGGTTTTCTTCAGCTAGCTACTCATTACTGAGTAAAGGATTTATTTTAAAAAATCACTGCCAAGGACAAATGTCAACGGCCAGACAATTAAACTAACTTTAAGGTTAACAATAAAGCAATGGATACTCCACGCCCAATCAAACGTGCATTATTAAGTGTTTCTGATAAAACAGGTATTGTCGATTTCGCTCGTAGTTTAGCGCAAAAAGGTGTTGATATTTTATCAACCGGCGGCACAGCAAAATTATTAGCTGATAATGGTATACAAGTTACTGAAGTTTCTAAATACACAGGTCACCCTGAAATTATGGACGGTCGTGTTAAAACACTTCATCCAAAAGTTCATGGCGGAATTTTAGCGCGCCGTGGTATGGATGAAGCCGTTATGGCTGAAAACGATATTAGCGCGATTGATCTTGTTGTCGTTAACCTTTACCCATTTGCTAACGCAGTTAGTGATGAAAACTGTAGCTTAGAAAACGCGATTGAGAATATTGATATCGGTGGACCCACTATGGTTCGTGCAGCGGCAAAAAATCATAAAGACGTGACGATTATTGTTAATGCTCACGATTATGAGCGCGTATTAGCAGAAATGAATAGTAACGATGATTCATTAACGTATAACACACGCTTTGACTTAGCTATTGCTGCCTATGAACATACTGCAGCTTACGACGGTATGATCGCAAATTACTTTGGCAAAATGCTTAGTGCGCGAAGTGGTGAAAAAAGCGAAGTTAACTTTAAAGAAAAAAACAAATTTCCACGCACCTTTAACAGTCAGTTTATTAAAACTGAAGATTTACGTTACGGTGAAAACTCGCATCAGGATGCTGCTTTTTATGTCGAAGCAAATCCTGAAGAAGCATCGGTTTCAACGGCTAAGCAATTACAAGGCAAAGCGCTTTCTTATAACAATATAGCTGACACGGATGCCGCTTTAGAATGTGTTAAAGAATTTGATGAGCCGGCGTGTGTTATCGTTAAACATGCTAACCCTTGTGGTGTTTCTATTGGTGACAATATTTTAGCCGCTTACGAAGGTGCTTATCGTACAGATCCTACCTCAGCATTTGGTGGCATTATCGCCTTCAACCGTGAATTAGATGCCGACACAGCAGAAGCTATTGTTTCTCGCCAGTTTGTCGAAGTTATTATCGCGCCAAGTGTTTCAGAGGCTGCGGCACAAATTGTTGCTGCTAAACCTAACTTACGTTTATTAGCCTGTGGTGAATGGTCGACCAAAACTACCGGTTTTGATCTTAAACGTGTTAATGGTGGCTTATTGGTTCAAGACAGAGACCAAGGCAAAGTGACCAGCGATGATTTGAAAGTTGTTACTAAACGCCAACCCACTGCTGATGAAATGCGTGACTTACAATTCTGTTGGAAAGTAGCGAAATACGTGAAATCTAATGCGATTGTTTACGTTAAAAATAGCATGACTATTGGTGTCGGTGCCGGTCAAATGAGCCGAGTTTACTCAGCTAAAGTTGCTGGTATCAAAGCTGCAGATGAAAACTTAGAAGTTAAAGGTTCAGTCATGGCATCTGATGCATTCTTTCCATTTCGTGATGGTTTAGATGCTGCCGCTGAAGCGGGCATTACTGCTGTTATTCAACCGGGCGGTTCTATGCGTGATAATGAAGTTATTGCCGCTGCCGATGAACATAACATAGCTATGGTGTTCACCGGAATGCGTCACTTTCGCCATTAAGTCGGTTTGCTTATCGTTGGTTAAATAAAATTATTCGTTGCAAGTGCTCAAGTAGATAAACTACGCTCCGCGCTTCCGCTTTTAATTTTCACTAACCAGCTTAAAGCATTTCCAAATAACGGCTTTATTAGCCTTGTTGATAAAATGTTACACTTCAACAAGGTTAAATACTTTTCTTTTATCCCCCTTATCTGTTTCTTCTTTTAAAATCTGCTATAACATGTCGAGTTAACCTTTATTCTTGATATGGAAAAGCAAATGAAAACAATAAAAACTTTATTATCAGCTTCAATCATCAGCCTGTCATTAGCCAGTGTTTCTTACGCTGATCAAGCCATGCAACCTATGGCTAATACACAGTTAGCCCAAGCGGTTGCTAGTGAACATAGATCCGCGGCTAATAAAATGCGCGATGAATACCGTCATCCACAACAAACCTTAGAATTTTTTGGTTTTAATTCATCAATGACTGTTGTTGAGATAACACCTGGTGGTGGTTGGTACACTGAAATTTTAGCCCCAGCGTTAAAAGGCAAAGGAAAGTTAATCGGTGCTCATTATCCTGATACCGGTGAAGACAACTATTACAGTAATTCCCGTAAAAAGTTAGTAAAAAAATTGGCTAGTCATGAGATGTTTAGTGAAGTTGAACTCTCTAACTTTGTGCCTAAGAAAGCCAGTGAATTAGCCCCCGCTGGTTCTGCCGATATGGTACTGACTTTTCGTAATTTACATAACTGGGGAGAAGAAGGTGTAAGCCAAGTCTTTATTGATGCCTTTAAGGCATTAAAAACCGGTGGTATTTTAGGTGTCGTTGAACATCGTTTACCAAAAGGCGCAACAGCTAACGATATGAATAGCGGCTATGTTTCTGTGGAAAAGACAATTGCACAAGCTGAAGCTGCTGGATTTACTTTTATTGCCAGTAGTGAAGTAAATGCTAATGCTAAAGACAAAGCAAGTTATGAAAAAGGTGTCTGGACATTACCCCCGTCACTTGCATTAAAAGATAAAGAAAGAGAAAAATATCTGGCTATCGGTGAAAGTGATCGAATGACTTTAAAATTTGCAAAAGTAGCTAAATAATCTTAAGACTTGCGCCATAACTTCCCTTATAATGGCGCAAGTTTTTTAGCATATTTTCTAGCAAATAAAGTAGGGTTAAGATAAATGAATGTTTTAGTAATAGGTAGTGGTGGTCGTGAACATGCACTCGCATGGAAAGCTGCACAATCATCACAAGTAGAAAAAGTATTTGTTGCACCAGGTAATGCCGGTTCAGCAACAGAAAATAAAGTAGAAAATGTTGCCATATCCGCTGGCGATACTGCTGCACTAGTCGACTTTGCTAAAACTCAAAACATTACCCTAACGATTGTTGGCCCAGAGCAGCCACTTGTTGACGGCGTTGTTGATGCCTTTCAAGCCGAGGGGTTAACTATTTTTGGTCCAAGTGCTAAAGCGTCACAACTTGAAGGTTCAAAAGCATTTACTAAAGACTTCTTAGCTCGTCACAACATTCCTACAGGCTGGTACCAAAATTTTACTGAAATAGAAGCTGCGTTAGCTTATGTTCGTGAAAAAGGCGCACCTATTGTTATTAAAGCTGATGGCTTAGCAGCGGGTAAAGGCGTTATTGTCGCAATGACATTGCCAGAAGCTGAAGACGCTATTAAAGATATGCTTGCTGGTAATGCTTTTGGAGATGCCGGGCATCGTGTTGTCATCGAAGAATTTTTAGATGGTGAAGAAGCGAGCTTTATTGTTATGGTTGATGGCAAAAATGTTTTAGCCATGGCAACAAGTCAAGATCATAAGCGTGCTTATAATAATGACGAAGGACCAAATACAGGTGGTATGGGCGCTTATTCACCAGCGCCAGTAGTTACCGCTGAACTTCATCAACGTATTATGGATGAAGTCATATATCCTACAGTGCAGGGTATGGCTAAAGAAGATGCCCCTTATACTGGTTTCTTATATGCTGGCTTAATGATAGATGCGACAGGTACGCCAAAAGTGATTGAATACAACTGTCGATTTGGTGATCCAGAAACACAACCTATTATGATGCGTTTAAAGTCTGATATCGTTGAGTTATGTTTACTGGCCTGTGCTGGTAAGTTAGATACAGCGACTATTGATTTTGATTCACGTCCAGCGGTAGGTGTAGTATTAGCGGCCGGCGGTTATCCTGGCACTTACGCCAAAGGTAAAGTGATTTCAGGTTTAGAAACTAACCAGCATCCAGACAGAAAAACTTTCCATGCGGGCACCACTGAAATTAATGGTGAGATAGTGACGGCTGGCGGTCGAGTGCTTTGTGCTACTGCATTAGGCGAAACAGTTACACAAGCGCAAAAATCTGCCTATGCTTTATTACACGAAATAAGCTGGGAAGAAGTACAATTCAGAACAGATATTGCCTATCGTGCAATCGCTAGAGAACAAAGTTAACTTATACTTTTTAAGTGTTGAAATGAAAGCCTCTTTTAAGAGGCTTTTTTATTAGCTAAAATCCACGAATATCTCAAGATCCCCTACAGTAAACTGAAATGATCATTGTTAGGTTTTGTTTAGTTATAACTGATAAAAAATTAATAATTACTGTAGTAGCTTTAATAAAGCTCAATAACAACGCGGTATGTATGTTAATTGACCGAACGATCGATTATTTCAAATTTATGACAAAAAAGGGTTGACGCCCAGCGAGAAATGTCTAGAATGCGCTCCAGTTCCAAGGGGTAACCCAAACGAACGTTTTGATAAGTTATCTACATCACTTTAGAGTAAAGTAGTTAACTTAACGTTTTATAGATAAGGTTTGAATCTTCGAAAAGAAACTTCAAATTAAATTAAATAAAACGTTGACATCAAAACTGAGAAGCGTATCATGCGCATCTCGCTTCAGGCAAGGCCTGCAGCAACGGAGCAACGCTCCAAAGGTATAAACGAATGGGTTTTATATCTAACTCTTTACGTTAAGTAAATGAGTTTTTCTTTAACAATTAGTTATCATGCAATTTGTGTGGACACTCACATTACATTGATTTTACATAGTCGGTTCTTAATTCTCTAACGAGAGGCAAGGAAAGACGTAAAACAGTTTAATAATGATGTCACACAGATTAAGTATTAATCATACTCTTTTATTAGAGAGTGATTAGTACGTTTTATGTAGTTACTACTTCTCTTTTAAGAGTTGCTGGTAACACGACAGAATTCATTGAGCAGATGTCTTAGCTTAGGTTAAGCATCACAAACGATTTTTTAATTGAAGAGTTTGATCATGGCTCAGATTGAACGCTGGCGGCAGGCTTAACACATGCAAGTCGAGCGGTAACAGAGAGTAGCTTGCTACTTTGCTGACGAGCGGCGGACGGGTGAGTAATGCTTGGGAATATGCCATATGGTGGGGGACAACAGTTGGAAACGACTGCTAATACCGCATAACGTCTACGGACCAAAGAGGGGGATTCTTCGGAACCTCTTGCCATTTGATTAGCCCAAGTGAGATTAGCTAGTTGGTGAGGTAATGGCTCACCAAGGCGACGATCTCTAGCTGGTTTGAGAGGATGATCAGCCACACTGGGACTGAGACACGGCCCAGACTCCTACGGGAGGCAGCAGTGGGGAATATTGCACAATGGGCGAAAGCCTGATGCAGCCATGCCGCGTGTGTGAAGAAGGCCTTCGGGTTGTAAAGCACTTTCAGTTGTGAGGAAAGGTGGGTAGTTAATAGCTGCTCGCTGTGACGTTAGCAACAGAAGAAGCACCGGCTAACTCCGTGCCAGCAGCCGCGGTAATACGGAGGGTGCGAGCGTTAATCGGAATTACTGGGCGTAAAGCGTGCGTAGGCGGTTTGTTAAGCAAGATGTGAAAGCCCAGGGCTCAACCTTGGAACTGCATTTTGAACTGGCAAACTAGAGTACTGTAGAGGGTGGTGGAATTTCCAGTGTAGCGGTGAAATGCGTAGAGATTGGAAGGAACATCAGTGGCGAAGGCGGCCACCTGGACAGATACTGACGCTGAGGCACGAAAGCGTGGGGAGCAAACAGGATTAGATACCCTGGTAGTCCACGCCGTAAACGATGTCAACTAGCTGTCTGTGGACTTGATCCGTGGGTAGCGGAGCTAACGCATTAAGTTGACCGCCTGGGGAGTACGGCCGCAAGGTTAAAACTCAAATGAATTGACGGGGGCCCGCACAAGCGGTGGAGCATGTGGTTTAATTCGATGCAACGCGAAGAACCTTACCATCCCTTGACATCCACAGAAGAGACTAGAGATAGACTTGTGCCTTCGGGAACTGTGAGACAGGTGCTGCATGGCTGTCGTCAGCTCGTGTTGTGAAATGTTGGGTTAAGTCCCGCAACGAGCGCAACCCCTATCCTTATTTGCCAGCGCGTTATGGCGGGAACTCTAAGGAGACTGCCGGTGATAAACCGGAGGAAGGTGGGGACGACGTCAAGTCATCATGGCCCTTACGGGATGGGCTACACACGTGCTACAATGGCAAGTACAGAGGGCAGCAATACCGCGAGGTGGAGCGAATCCCACAAAGCTTGTCGTAGTCCGGATTGGAGTCTGCAACTCGACTCCATGAAGTCGGAATCGCTAGTAATCGTAGATCAGAATGCTACGGTGAATACGTTCCCGGGCCTTGTACACACCGCCCGTCACACCATGGGAGTGGGATGCAAAAGAAGTGGCTAGTTTAACCTTCGGGAGGACGGTCACCACTTTGTGTTTCATGACTGGGGTGAAGTCGTAACAAGGTAACCCTAGGGGAACCTGGGGTTGGATCACCTCCTTATCTTGAAGTAAAAACAGTTTAATGGAAACTCTTGAGTTTCACGAGTGTCTACACAAATTACATGATAACAAATTAGAAGAATCCCGATGGGGCTATAGCTCAGCTGGGAGAGCGCCTGCCTTGCACGCAGGAGGTCTGCAGTTCGATCCTGCATAGCTCCACCATCCTATATTTATAATATAGGAGACCATTATGATTCTTCATTAAAGAAAAGACCAAATTAAGGTTTACTTTCGTCATGCTGAACGTGTTTCAGTATCTGGTGAGTGAATATTAATTTGGTTTTTTAAACCACGTTTTTAACCGAATGCGCGTTAAGAATGAGTTCTTTAACAATCTGGAAAGCTGATATAAATAAGATATTTATAAAGCAATGAACGGTGTCGCGCTGTGATTTGCACATTTTATAAGTATCTACAAAAGCGATTAATAGTGAAAGCTATTAATCAACATTTGTTTGCTCTTACTCAGAGTAAACATCTTATTCAAGACACATTTATTTGTGCGTGAAAATGTCAGACTTTACAATTGCTGTGGATTAGTCTCCACGGTGTACTTCGTGTCGAAAGACTACTTAGGGTTGTATGGTTAAGTGACTAAGCGTATGTGGTGGATGCCTTGGCAGTTAGAGGCGATGAAGGACGTGTTAATCTGCGATAAGCATTGGTGAGGTGATAAAAACCGTTATAGCCAATGATTTCCGAATGGGGAAACCCACTGACATAAGTCAGTATCATTAAGTGAATACATAGCTTAATGAAGCGAACCAGGAGAACTGAAACATCTAAGTACCCTGAGGAAAAGAAATCAACCGAGATTTCGTTAGTAGCGGCGAGCGAACGCGAATCAGCCCTTAAGCTTATTGGGCGCTAGTGGAATGTACTGGAAAGTACAACGATACAGGGTGATAGTCCCGTACACAAAAGCAACCTTTGAGTGAAATCGAGTAGGACGGAGCACGTGAAACTTTGTCTGAATATGGGGGGACCATCCTCCAAGGCTAAATACTACTAACTGACCGATAGTGAACCAGTACCGTGAGGGAAAGGCGAAAAGAACCCCTGTGAGGGGAGTGAAATAGAACCTGAAACCGCATACGTACAAGCAGTGGAAGCCGGATTTAGTCCGGTGACTGCGTACCTTTTGTATAATGGGTCAGCGACTTATATTCTGTAGCAAGGTTAACCGATTAGGGGAGCCGTAGCGAAAGCGAGTGTTAACTGCGCGTTTAGTTGCAGGGTATAGACCCGAAACCCGGCGATCTACCCATGGGCAGGTTGAAGGTTGAGTAACATCAACTGGAGGACCGAACACACGTATGTTGAAAAATGCGGTGATGACTTGTGGGTCGGAGTGAAAGGCTAATCAAGCCGGGAGATAGCTGGTTCTCCCCGAAATCTATTTAGGTAGAGCCTCGCACGAACACCATTGGGGGTAGAGCACTGTTAAGGCTAGGGGGTCATCCCGACTTACCAACCCTTTGCAAACTCCGAATACCAATGAGTGATATGCGGGAGACACACTGCGGGTGCTAACGTCCGTTGTGAAGAGGGAAACAACCCAGACCGCCAGCTAAGGTCCCAAAGTACTAGTTAAGTGGGAAACGATGTGGAAAGGCATAGACAGCTAGGAGGTTGGCTTAGAAGCAGCCATCCTTTAAAGAAAGCGTAATAGCTCACTAGTCGAGTCGGTCTGCGCGGAAGATGTAACGGGGCTAAACTAGTCACCGAAGCTGCGGATTCATAGTTTACTATGAGTGGTAGGGGAGCGTTCTGTAAGCCGTTGAAGGTGAGTTGTAAAGCTTGCTGGAGGTATCAGAAGTGCGAATGCTGACATGAGTAACGATAAGGGGAGTGAAAAACTCCCCCGCCGAAAGACCAAGGTTTCCTGTCCCATGTTAATCAGGGCAGGGTAAGTCGGCCCCTAAGGCGAGGCGGAAACGCGTAGTCGATGGGAAACAGATTAATATTTCTGTACTTCTATATATTGCGAAGGAGGGACGGAGTAGGCTAAACAGGCACGGCGTTGGTAGTCCGTGTGAAAGTACGTAGGTGGTTGACTTAGGTAAATCCGGGTCTTCATTCAACACTGAGATACGAGACGAGACTCTACGGAGTTGAAGCTGTTGATGCCATGCTTCCAGGAAAAGCTTCTAAGCTTCAGATATATAGGAACCGTACCCCAAACCGACACAGGTGGTTAGGTAGAGAATACTAAGGCGCTTGAGAGAACTCGGGTGAAGGAACTAGGCAAAATAGTACCGTAACTTCGGGAGAAGGTACGCTACTCTCGGTTAAACCCTTGCGGTGTAAGCTAAGAGTAGTCGAAGTAACCAGGTGGCTGGAACTGTTTATTAAAAACACAGCACTGTGCAAAATCGAAAGATGACGTATACGGTGTGACGCCTGCCCGGTGCCGGAAGGTTAATTGATTCGGTTAGCGCAAGCGAAGCTGATGATCGAAGCCCCGGTAAACGGCGGCCGTAACTATAACGGTCCTAAGGTAGCGAAATTCCTTGTCGGGTAAGTTCCGACCTGCACGAATGGCGTAATCATGGCCACACTGTCTCCACCCGAGACTCAGTGAAATTGAATTTGCGGTTAAGATGCCGTATACCCGCGGCTAGACGGAAAGACCCCGTGAACCTTTACTATAGCTTGACAGTGAACATTGCTCCTACATGTGTAGGATAGGTGGGAGACTATGAAACTTTGTCGCCAGATGAAGTGGAGTCTACCTTGAAATACCACCCTTGTATGCGTGATGTTCTAACCTAGGGCCCTTATCGGGCTTGGGGACACTGTCTGGTGGGTAGTTTGACTGGGGCGGTCTCCTCCCAAAGAGTAACGGAGGAGCACGAAGGTTGGCTAAGTATGGTCGGACATCATACGGTTAGTGCAATGGCATAAGCCAGCTTAACTGCGAGACAGACACGTCGAGCAGGTACGAAAGTAGGTCATAGTGATCCGGTGGTTCTGTATGGAAGGGCCATCGCTCAACGGATAAAAGGTACTCCGGGGATAACAGGCTGATACCGCCCAAGAGTTCATATCGACGGCGGTGTTTGGCACCTCGATGTCGGCTCATCACATCCTGGGGCTGAAGTCGGTCCCAAGGGTATGGCTGTTCGCCATTTAAAGTGGTACGCGAGCTGGGTTTAGAACGTCGTGAGACAGTTCGGTCCCTATCTGCCGTGGGCGTTTGAGAATTGAAGAGGGCTGCTCCTAGTACGAGAGGACCGGAGTGGACGAACCGCTGGTGTTCGGGTTGTTATGCCAATAGCATTGCCCGGTAGCTACGTTCGGAACTGATAACCGCTGAAAGCATCTAAGCGGGAAGCAGGCTTTGAGATGAGTTCTCACTGGAGCTTTAAGCTCCCTAAAGGGTCGTTGGAGACTACAACGTTGATAGGTCAGGTGTGTAAGGACTGCGAGGTCTTGAGCTAACTGATACTAATTGCCCGTGAGGCTTAACCATACAACACCCAAGTAGTTTTACTGCGAAGTGTTTGTAGAAGACTGACATATATAGAATAACTTCACGCACTATAATGAATTGAATAAGAAAACGCTTTTATATTTATAGCTCTAGCGAGCAACAGCTTTCAAGATTGTAACCTTTTTGTCTAGCGACAATAGCACTGTGGCACCACCTGATCCCATTCCGAACTCAGAAGTGAAACGCAGTAGCGCCGATGGTAGTGTGGGAGTTCCCATGTGAGAGTAGGACATTGCTAGGCTTCTATTTAGAAAAACCCGTTACTAACGTAACGGGTTTTTTGCTTTCTGGCGTTTGAAAATGCAGCATTTATAACTAATAAAGTAGTAGCGGCTGCGATAGTGGACTTGTGTTAAACATGCCTATCTCGGGGTAGGACATTCAACGTGCCAATTGAATATACACTTAGCAGATGTTTGCTGTTTTTTACTCCAAGATGATTAACAAAGCTGAGCGTACATCGATAACAAATATACGGTAACGTTAAATAGTTATTCCCATCCTTATCAATATAGCGCTTTAGATATTTCTAATAGTTATCTGTCTACTTCTCAGATGATTAGCTTTTCGTATATACTCTATAGAATTATAATTATTTATTTTAAGTAGTGTACGTAAATGAAGTGGGAAGTAGCTAAGTCTAGAGGAAATGTTATTAATGCGATCAGAGATTTTTTTAAAAATAAAAATGTTATTGAAGTTGAAACACCATCACTCTCTATGGGAACAGTAACAGACCCTTACCTTGATGCCTTTAGCACCCAATACAACTATTTAGATAACAGCGATATAGATCAATCTCAACAGCTATATTTACAAACTTCACCTGAGTTTCATATGAAACGACTACTTGCCTCAGGTTATGGCTGTATCTTCCAAATCTGTAAAGCATTTCGTCATGAAGATTCAGGCCGTTATCACAATCCTGAGTTCACCCTATTAGAATGGTACCGTATAGGTTTTGATCAACACGATTTAATGGCTGAAGTTGATGAACTATTATCTACAGTGGTAAAATCGCCAAAATCTGAAAAAATATCCTATCAAAATTTATTCATTAAATTCGTCAGTATAGATCCCTTAACAGCAACTTTTAATCAATTATATGAGGTTATCGAGTTACACGGTAAAGCCGCAGATTGGTTGTATGAATCAGATGATTGTGACTTATTACTACAGTTTATCTTTTCAGAAATTATAGAAAAGAATATTGGCTTATCTCGACCATGCTTTGTCTATAATTTTCCAATTGCGCAAGCTTCTTTAGCTAAAGAGTGTGTTGAAGATAAACGTGTCGCCCAAAGATTTGAATGCTATTTTAAGGGCGTTGAGTTAGCAAATGGCTTTAATGAATTAACAGATGCTGATATTCAAATAACAAGATTTGAACAAGATAACAGTAAACGTCAACAACTAGGACTTGTTACTAAAAATATAGATGAGAACTTTATTAAAGCTCTACAATCAGGGCTACCACAATGTGCAGGAGTAGCTTTAGGTATCGACCGCTTAATGATGATCGCGCTAAAAAAAAGTGCTATTGAGGATGTAATTTCTTTTCCGATAGAACGCGCTTAAAAGTTTTGTGATACTATATCAATTGTGATATTATCCACTTTTAAAAGTAATTATTATCTAATTGTAAGGGGAGTATAAAGTGCTTGATCGTATTGGAATAACCGCAACATCACTTTGTGCGCTTCATTGTATCTTATTACCGGTATTGTTACCGGCACTGCCTTTACTAGGATTAAGCTTTTTAGCTGACCATGCATGGGAACATGTATTTTTATTAATGACTGCTGCACTAGGTACTTTAGCCTTGTTTTCCGGTTTTAAAAAATACCATAGAAAATATTACCCATTCTACTTACTTTTTTTAGGTATTGGTATTTACTGGATAAAGCATGATTTTTCAGAAGATATTCAGCCATTCTTTATTGTGATTGGCGCAAGTTTGATTGTAGCAGCCCACATCATTAACTTGAAATTATGTAACAGTTGTAAACAGTGTATCAGTGATACATGTGAAAGTAGCTAAACAGCTACCTTCACATACGTCATCACATATTAAGTTCTTTTAATTTTCTTGTTAACGTATTCCTTCCCCAACCTAATTTTTTAGCCGCCTCTTGCTTTCTTCCTTGTGTATAATGAAGCGCTCGTTCTAATAGTATTTTCTCAAATTCAGGCAAAGCGGTATCAATTATATTATTATTCCCTTTTGCTAATTGCTCATCAACCCACTCTTGCAACGCAACTGGCCATGATGATGCTTCTGCAGTAGGGTTTGTTAATGAGGTATTCTCAGCAAGTTCGCTCGGTAAATCATCTAATATAATTTCTTTACCACTTGCCATTACCGTTAAGTAACGACAAATATTTTCAAGCTGACGAACATTTCCTGGCCAAGCACATTGCTGTAAATAATTAAGAGTGGCTTTGTGCAAGGTTTTTTGTTCAACCTCTAATTCTTTTGCAGCTAAATGTAAAAAATGATTAATGAGCTGTTCAATATCTTCCTTGCGTTCACGTAAACTGGGTAACTGTATTCTAATGACATTTAAACGGTGAAATAGATCTTCACGAAAATCACCATTACTGACTTGAACCTCTAGGTTCTGATGTGTAGCCGCAATGATCCTTACGTCAACTTTAATAGGTGAATGACCACCAACGCGATAAAATTGTCCATCGGCGAGTACACGTAATAAACGTGTTTGAATATCTAAAGGCATATCGCCAATTTCATCAAGAAACAAGGTTCCTTTATGCGCTTGTTCAAAGCGCCCCTGTCTTACGGCATTCGCGCCAGTAAACGCACCCTTCTCATGGCCAAATAACTCTGATTCAATTAAATCTTTTGGTATTGCAGCCATATTTAAAGGAATAAAGGGAGCATTCGATCGTGGACTATGCGTGTGGAGGGCATGTGCAACAAGCTCTTTACCTGTACCAGACTCGCCATTAATGAGTACACTGATACTCGAACGTGATAGTCGTCCAATTGCCCTAAAAACTTCTTGCATAGCTGGAGCCGCGCCAATGATTCCAACGGGATCAGGTGCTACTATAGAATGCTTACGTTTAGCACTTTGTTCTCGAGCATGTGTTAGTGCCCGTCTTGTTAGAGAGATAGCTTCGTCAGTATCAAAAGGTTTAGGTAAGTATTCAAATGCCCCACCTTGATAGGCATTTACAGCACTATCGAGATCAGAATGTGCAGTCATTATGATCACCGGTAGGTTAGGAAAATGCTCACTAACACGGCTAAGTAAAGTCATACCATCAATATTTGGCATCTTTATATCAGAAATTATTATTTCTGGTTGTTGGTGCTCTAGGGCGATGAGTAAGTCTTCTGGTTTCTCAAAAGAGGCTACAGATATATTTGCTCCTGATAAGGCTTTTTCTAACACCCAGCGAATAGAGCTGTCATCATCTACAATCCAAACTTGCTCAACATTCATTATTATTCTCTTCTTGTAAAGGCAGTAAAATTAAAAACTCAGTATGACCTGGTCGGCTATAGCAAGATAATTTACCCTTGTGCTGTTGCACTAAGGTTTGTGAAATAGACAAGCCTAAACCTGTACCGTTATCACGTGCAGATACCATAGGGTAAAATAGAGTGTCTTGAATCTTTTTCGGAATACCAGGGCCATTATCAATAACACTGATTTGAACACAAAGTTTTACACGTCTTCCATTAATGGTTTTATTACTAGCGGCTCTTGTTTTGAGGGTTATGTTACAACCCTCATCAATAATTTGAACGGCGTTGTTAACAATATTCAAAACCGCTTGTTGAAGCTTATCTTGATCAAAACTTATTTCAGGAATAGAGGGGTCATAGTCTCTAATAAATTTAATATTTTTAGGGTTGTTAAAATTAATCAGCTTAAAAACTTTCTCTAAGACAATATGAATATTTTGTTCTGCCATCTGAGGTAATTGATTAGGGCCTAAAAGCTTATCAACCAAATTAGTTAAACGGTCGGCTTGTTCAATAATCATTTCAGTATATTCTTGTTGCTCTTGCGTCAATTCTTTACTTAATAATTGTGCAGCGCCGCGAAGACCGCCCAATGGATTCTTAATTTCATGAGCAAGCCCGCGTATCAAATCTCGAGATGACTCCCATTGCTGGTGCTGAAATGCTTCGATACTCATTTGTTTTTGCTGATCAATCTGTTTGAATTCTAAGATAATATGTGGCTGTTTGCTGAACTCAACAGACGAGGCTGTTATTTCCACGGTAATACGGCTGTGATCAAAGAATTCAATGGTGACATCACTGTCACTAAATTCTTGGCCAGAAGTTAGCAGTTGTTCTAAACGTTCCTTTTTAATAGGAGAATTGTAGAAGACGGTTGTAATTGGTAAGTTGCACAGCTTGTTAAAACTCTTAACTAATAGCGCTTCTGCTGCAGGGTTAACATATTTAATCGTTAATTTATTATCTAGCACTACAAGTGCTGTAACCATTTGATTTGGCAGCTTTTGTTGGTAGCTAAATTTTAATTGCTGATCTCTATTGCTGTTGCTAGACATAAAAACCTTTTGCACTGATGTAGTGCGACAAAATATTAATGTAGTTACATTTGGTGCAAGTTTCACCAAATGCTACTTAATTTGCGTTATTAACCGATGCTCTATGCATATAAAAGGTTATAGGTTTTGATAATGCAATTATCTTGCCTTTTTCATTAAGTAATTGCATTTTTATGATATGTTCGCCGCGATCTATATTTCGTAGCACAAACATCGAGTGAGATTGCGGAGGTTGATGGGGTTTACCATCTAATAAAAGTTGAATAGCTAAGCCTTGTTTAAAGATAGGTTTGATACTACCTGCTATGTAAACAGAGCCAGTGTTGTCTCTAACCGTGGCATTTTGTTTAGGTTGGTTAATTTCAACCTGGTAATCATCTTTGATAATTTTTGGTGTTAAATCTAGCATTGAGGTATCAACAGAAGAGGCCGTATTGGGTTCTTTTATTTCAACTTCTTCCGCACCAGTTTGAGGGCTATCAGAAAAAACTAAGATACCATCATCACTTCTCCAAACATAAATTTTGGTTGCCGTCGCAAAGGTATTACAACTAAGTAATGTGATGATTAAAGTTAATAACAATAAAGAATAACGCAAAAATTTAGCTCAACTTAAAATACTTACCTTAAACTTATATAATTAATCGTCTATTTGCCACAAAAAAGCTCACCGAAGTGAGCTTTTTTTTCATTTAATCATATAGTCTAGATTATACGCTGTAATATAATTCAAACTCTAATGGATGAGTTGTCATGTTTACGCGTTGTGATTCAGCACGTTTAATAGCAATGTATGCATCAATCATATCTTTATCCATAACACCACCAGCGATTAAGAACTCATAATCAGCTTCTAAGCTTTGTAAGGCATCTTCAAGCGATGTTGCTACTTGTGGGATAGCTGCAGCTTCTTCTGCTGGTAAATCGTATAAATCTTTATCCATCGCATCACCAGGATGAATTTTGTTTTTAATGCCATCAAGACCAGCCATTAATAAAGCAGTAAAAGCTAAATATGGGTTTGCTGCTGGATCAGGGAAGCGAGCTTCAATACGCATTGCTTTTGGTGATGGAACAATCGGTATACGAATTGATGCAGAGCGGTTACGTGCAGAATATGCAAGCATTACCGGCGCTTCAAAATGTGGAACTAAACGTTTGTAAGAGTTAGTTGCTGGGTTAGTAAAAGCATTCAATGCTTTAGCATGCTTAATAATACCGCCAATATAATAAAGCGCCATTTCAGATAAGCCACCGTATTTATCACCAGCAAATAAGTTAACACCGTCTTTGGCAAGTGATTGATGAACATGCATACCAGAGCCGTTGTCGCCAACTAATGGCTTAGGCATGAAAGTTGCTGTTTTACCGTAAGCGTGAGCAACGTTATGAACAACATACTTGTATATTTGAACTTCATCAGCTTTTTTAACTAAGGTATTGAAGCGACATGCAATTTCGTTTTGACCAGCTGTTGCTACTTCATGGTGATGCGCTTCAACAACTAAGCCCATTTCTTCCATAACCAAACACATGGCTGAGCGAATATCTTGTGATGAATCTACAGGAGATGTCGGGAAGTAACCGCCTTTAACACCTGGACGGTGACCCATATTGCCTTCTTCGTATTCAGTACCTGAATTCCAAGCGGCTTCTTTATCATCAATTTTATAGAAAGAACCACTCATATCAGTACTAAAGCGTACATCATCAAATAAGAAGAATTCTGGCTCAGGACCAATTAATACAGTATCAGCGATACCTGTGCTACGTAAGTACTCTTCAGCGCGTTTTGCAACCGAACGAGGATCACGGCTGTAGCCTTGCATTGTACTTGGTTCTAAAATATCACAACGAATATTTAATGTTACTGCATCTGTAAAAGGGTCTAATACCGCAGAATCAGCATCAGGCATCATTACCATGTCAGATTCATTAATACCTTTCCAACCTTCGATAGAAGAACCATCAAACATTTTACCGTCTTCAAAAAAGTCTTCATTTACTTGGTGATAAGGAATTGAAACGTGTTGCTCTTTACCTTTTGAATCAGTAAAACGTAGGTCAACAAATTTAACATCGTTGTCTTTGATTAAATCTAATACGGCTTGTGACATGTAAAGTCTCCAGTGTCATTAAAATAAAATACGTTTGCATTTCGCATGATGGGCATAAAGCGAAATTCATGCCAACAGATAAAGCCTTTATATATAAGGTGTTAACTTATTTAGTAAAGCCTGCTTGCACCACTGTTGTGCGCGAGTTGCTCTAAATTGGTGCACCTGCTGGTTGTTGGTGCTTAATAGTATAACAGGGCATTACGATTCGTGTATGGAGAATTTAATAGGTGCTGAAATATTTGTTGCTGTCTTTGTTGACTTCGTTGCTGTATAATTCGCGCCCAATTATAGCCCTATATTCTTTTGATGAAAAAGTCTTGTAAGAAGTGAGTAAAACCCGTGTTAGATAAATTACGTAATGTTGCCATCATAGCCCACGTTGATCATGGTAAAACAACTTTGGTTGATAAATTATTAGAACAATCAGGTACCCTTGATGCCCGCGGCGGTCTTGAAGAACGCACGATGGATTCGAATGATATCGAAAAAGAACGTGGTATCACAATCTTAGCTAAAAATACGGCTATTAACTGGAACGGTTACCGTGTAAACATAGTAGATACTCCTGGCCATGCTGATTTCGGCGGTGAAGTTGAACGTGTTATGTCAATGGTAGATTCGGTTTTACTTATTGTTGATGCACAAGAAGGCCCTATGCCACAAACGCGTTTCGTAACGAAAAAAGCGTTTGCTCAAGGTTTAAAGCCAATCCTTGTTATTAATAAAGTTGATAAGCCTGGTTCTCGCCCTGATTGGGTTATGGACCAAGTTTTTGAATTGTTTGACAACCTTGGCGCTACAGATGAACAGCTTGACTTTAAAGTTGTTTACGCTTCAGCAATCAATGGTTGGGCTTCGCTTGAAGAAGGCGTAACCGGCACAGACATGACACCTTTATTTGATACTATTCTTAAAGAAGTGCCAGCACCAACAGCGGATCCAGATGGTCCATTCCAAATGCAAATATCTCAACTTGATTACAGCTCTTACTTAGGTGTAATTGGCGTTGGCCGTATTACTCGTGGTTCTGTTAAACCAAACCAACAAGTGACGATTAAATTAGCAACTGGCAAGATTCATAACGCTAAAGTTGGTAAAGTATTCGGTTACTTAGGTCTAGAAAGACTTGATATCGAAGAAGGTTTTGCTGGCGATATTATTGCTATTACTGGTTTAGGCGAGTTAAAAATATCTGATACGGTTTGTTGTCCTACAGAAGTTGAAGGCTTACCAGCATTATCTGTTGATGAACCTACTATCAATATGACTTTCCAAGTAAACACTTCACCATTTTGTGGTAAAGAAGGTAAGTATGTTACTTCGCGTAACATCAAAGACCGTTTAGACAAAGAATTAATTCACAACGTTGCTTTACGTGTTGAGCAACTTCCTGATGCTGATAAATTTAAAGTATCAGGTCGTGGTGAGCTTCACTTAGGCATTTTAATCGAAAACATGCGCCGTGAAGGTTTTGAGTTAGCGGTATCACGTCCTGAAGTTATTATTCGTGAGATTGATGGTCAAATACAAGAACCTTATGAAAACGTGACCATTGATGTTGAAGAACAGCATCAAGGACCTATCATGGAAAGAATGGGTGTTCGTAAAGCTGAATTAACAGATATGGCACCTGACGGAACGGGTCGTATTCGTATGGACTTCATCATGCCAAGTCGTGGTTTGATCGGTTTCCAAACTGAATTCATGACATTAACGTCAGGTTCTGGCTTAATTTATCATACATTTTTTGAATACGGACCTCATAAAGGTGGCGATATTGGCCAGCGTAAAAATGGTGTAATGATCGGTAATGCAACAGGTAAAGCATTAACGAATGCAATATTCAACCTACAATCACGTGGTCGTATGTTGATCGGACACGGTGTTGATATTTATGAAGGTCAAGTTATTGGTATTCATAGCCGTGACAACGATTTAACAGTAAACGCTCTTAAAGGTAAGCAGTTAACTAACGTTCGTTCATCAGGTACTGATGAAGCACAAACGTTAACACCGCCTATCGTTATGTCACTTGAACAAGCGCTTGAATTTATTGATAACGATGAGCTAGTTGAAGTTACACCACTGAGCATTCGTATTCGTAAAAAGCTTTTAAAAGAAAATGAACGTAAGCGTGATACTCGTCCTAAATAAGCCTCTTATCTAGACGATTGATAAAAACCAGCTTCGGCTGGTTTTTTTGTCAGTAAATTTGAGTAAGCCTAAACGCAATATTGTGTAAGACATGTCTTAAAAACACATAAGAAGTAACACAACACACTGTTAATAAAGTGGGTGATTGTATTTTAATTTATTGTTTTTTAATAAAATTAATTAAGTGAGTCAGTTATGTCTAAATATTGAGTTGACGCTAATCATTACACCTCACTGGTGAATATTAGTTTTACTGATACGATTAGTTGCATGTGAACTTTAAAAGTAACGGTGCAGGGAGCAAACTTATTGTGGAGCAAAGAAAATTAAATCGTTTAAATGATCTATTTGAAAAAGCTGTTGCTGATAAAGCTAACCTTATCGAACGCAGAGAGTTAAAAGTTCTTTATCAAGAGTATATTGATGATGGCAGAGAAATAACTTTGCCCATACAAAACGTTATTTACCCCCAACATGCCACAGCTTCATAATGATCCAGCGGTATCTTTAAATAATATTATTAGGAAAGGGAATTTCGAAATGTCTCCAGAGCAACTCAAAGTGTTACAACGATTAAGTCAACTTTTTGAAGAAGGCCGAGCGGGTCCGAGTCAAATAAGAGAGCTGTCAAGCTTACTTACTGCTATTAACCAAAACCAAGATCGAAGTGATGTTTTTGCTAATCCCCCCTTTTCACACGCTAGATCAAGTAATGACACGTTATAACTTATAATCTCAGCAACATGAAATCCTACCAATAAAGAGTAAGTCTCTGTCATTAAGTTGATGGCGGCTCATTTAACATAAACAAGCTACCATCTATCATCACTCACCATTAATTTTATGGTACTAAGCAGACACTCATAAAAGTGCTCCTTTTGTACTAAGGGTTCTTAAGTGATTTTATGAATGTTTGTGATTTGTTAATTGAATTGTTCATTTCGTTAATTAAGCGTTCAACATCTTGTTCAATTAATTTATATTCTGTTTTAAGCTCACCGATAGCTCGCGCATTAAGATTATGTTTTAAATAAAGCATATTATCTTTAAGCGCATCAAGAATAGGTTGCATTCTCTTCTCCGCATTACGCATTGATTCAATCACTGAAGTATAACGATTTTGGGTTTCGTTATAACGCGATTGACTTTGGCGTTTTAATGATTGATTAGTAAATTGTTCTAATTCACTATTCCATTCATTAAACAAAGCTTCAGCGACAGCTTCAATTGAATTAATACGAGCAGTTACATCCTCAGCAGCAACTTTACTCGTATGATAGTGATCATTACTTATTTCATATTGTTGTTGCAGTTCACCACCATCAAAATTTACTAATGCAGAGAACTGTTCTAAGGCATTTTTAAATTCTTCTTTTGCTTCCTCTTGTGACTCAGTAGCAGTTTCAACACGATCGATTAATATATCACGTTTATGTTTACCTACTTTTTCCATGGCCGAATAGTAAGCAGATTGACAGCCGACTATTGACAGTAAAAGAAAAAATAACGAGACCTTAATTGTAATCTTATTCATTAGTTCCTACCTTTATAGCGAGCAGCATCGATGACTGCCCACAGATGAAAAATAAGACCAGGAACCGCCATAAAGAATAAGATTCCTGTCGCTGCTAATGTGTAGTTAACCCAGGTTAACAGGAAAAACAGGATTGCTGCGAGGATCCTCCCTTGAACTAATTGACCTAAACCTGCAATAAAAAAACTACATATTGCCGCTAAAACATTACCACCTGAACCTTGATTAGACATCATTACTCCTACGTTAAATTTTATTACGATTATTATCACTATCACTTGCTTAGCAATTATCATAATATATTGTACACCATAAGATAATAACTAATTTGTAATGAACTGGATTAAAAGCATTAAAAACAACCAGCAAAGTCAGACTATTTGGCACTTTTGTTTGTTTTTTATCAATAGAATATTAAAAGAGCAAGTGCACATTACTGCCGGTTACTTATCTTATGTAACCTTGATGTCGCTGGTGCCTTTGATTGTAGTCATGTTGTCAGTTATGACCGCTTTTCCTATCTTTACTGATATTAAAGAAATCATTGAAAATTTTGTTTATCAAAATTTTATGCCTGCTGCGGGTGATGTGGTTAAAGAACATATTACTGGTTTTGTCACGAATGCTTCAGAGATGTCAGCTATCGCCATTAGTTTTTTATTCTTATTTGCTCTATTGCTCATTTCTGCCATTGACACTAGCTTAAATAAAATTTGGCGGGTCACAACCAAAAGGCGTATTGTTACCGCTTTTTCTATGTACTGGATGGTACTGACTCTTGGACCTGTCTTAATGGGCAGTAGTATAGCGGCAACTTCATATATTGTTTCTTTGATATCGATAGGGAATTATGACGTTTTCGGCCTTACCAATATAGCGTTAAGAGCTTTGCCTATTTTTGCTTCGATTGGCGCATTCCTTATTTTATATATGGTGGTGCCTAATAAGGTGGTGCCGCTTAAACATGCCTTGTTTGGTGCAACATTAGCGGCACTTTTATTTGAAGTCGCAAAAAAAGGCTTTGCTTTTTATATCACGCAACTCCCTTCTTATGAAGCTATTTACGGTGCTCTAGCGGGTATTCCGATTCTTTTTTTATGGGTGTATTTATCTTGGCTAGTCGTGCTTTTCGGTGCATTGTTTACGGTCAGCTTAGAAAATTTTAAACCAGAAGATCACCAAAGAGAACACTTAGATAAGCATCAGATAAGTTAATTTATAAAGGCTTGTTTGAAACTGACAGTTTTTAATATTTTGCGCCATAATATTATTTATGGTCTCAATAAACAGAGTAAATACATGTCACGGTCTTTATATCCTAAAATAGCAACATATTCTGAAGAGTTGTTACCTGTTGGGGGGCAGCATCAAATATATCTTGAGCAGTCGGGTAACCCAACAGGAATACCTGTGTTATACCTTCATGGTGGTCCTGGTAGTGGTTCAAGTGAGAACCATCGGCGTTATTTTGATCCTGAACTGTATCGTATTATTTTATTTGATCAGCGAGGTTGTGGGCGCTCAAAGCCCTCTCCGTCCATACTAGATAATACCACCGTTCATTTAATTGACGATATCGAAGTTATTCGTCAACACCTAAATATTGAACAGTGGTTAATTTGTGGTGGCTCATGGGGAACAACTTTAGCACTAACCTATGGTATCGCTCATTCAGATAAAATCTTAGCTTTTATCTTACGTGGTGTATTCCTCGGGACTCGATCTGAATACCAATGGCTTTACAGTCACAAGGGGGCAAAAAACTTTTTCCCAGAGTACTATCAAGAATTTGTTGAACACTTACCAGCAGAGCTACAACATTCTCCACTGTCAGGTTATCACCAAGTACTCAATTCAAGTAATGAAGTCGCGGTGATCTCGGCCAGTAAAGCTTGGACATTATGGGAATTAAGGTTATCAACCCTTGAGCATCACCATATAGGCCTGGCGCATGTTGATGACGCCCATCAAGCTTTATGCATGGCAAAGGTATCAAGTCATTACTTTACTCAAGATTGTTTTATCAACGAGAATTACATTTTAGAAAATATTGATAAACTAACCGCAATCCCTGCGATTATTCTTCATGGCCGTTACGACATGGTTTGCCAGCTTGATAACGCTTTTTCACTGACTAAATTTTGGGATAACGCGCAATTACAAATTTTGCCTTGTGCCGGACATAGTGGTTTTGAGCGACAAACTATTGATGCATTTTGTCGAGCGAGCGATACTATGGCAAATTTTCTAGCCGAGCAATAAAATGATCGCAGTTATTCAAAGAGTTTCACAAGCAAGTGTTACGGTTAATCAACAAGTGATAGGGAAAATTGATCGAGGGATTTTAGTCTTACTTGCCATTGAGCCTGACGACAACGAAACTAAAGCTAAACGCTTAGCGCAACGGATTGCCGGTTATCGTATCTTTGAAGACGATGCAGGAAAAATGAACCTAAATGTTAGTGATATTGACGGAGAAATTTTAGTTGTTTCACAATTTACATTAGCCGCTGATACCCGTTCAGGTATGCGTCCAAGCTTTACTTCTGCAGCTAAACCAGAAGTCAGCATCCCACTATATAATTATTTCTGTTTACAATTGCGTGGTCATGGTTTTGCCGTGCCTACGGGCGAGTTTGGTGCCGATATGAAAGTCGAACTAGTCAATGATGGTCCCGTTACCTTTACACTCACTTGCTAAGTGGAATGAACTATTGCATGCCATGTCGCCAATATTTACGCCAGCGTTTAAATGTTCTCGCGGGTAGCACGGTGTTAGCAAGTAAACTCTCTTCAGCTTGACTTAACATATCGTAGGGCAGTAAATGAATAATAACATTTAAGTAATGAGGAATATGAAAGTACACTAGCTGTTTAGTTGGAGCGAGCACTTTTAATTCGGCGAGAAAATAATTAATTTCTTCGTTTGATGGGCTTGGCAAGTTAAGTGATAAAACAGCTTGCTCGTCTACTTTTTTTAAGATATTTTTGGTTAAAATTAATGAGTCATTAATTGACTGATTTTTATGGTAAATATCACAAATAAACCAATCAGGTTTCATTTTTTTATGGTGATGAAGCCAATCTAGTGCCGAGCAATGGTGTAAATTAACTTTGGTCGCTTGTGGATTAAAAAAGCGTTCGAAACATTCAATAACTTCTTGCGAATATTCAATGGTGTGTAAGGTTAAATCAGGTAAATAATGTAATAAAAATCGTGCTAAATTACCACCACCTAAGCCAAACTCAACAACTTTTTTAGGGCGAAAATAAAGTAAAGGTGATAATAAGCTGATTTGATGAGGGAATGTGAGTTGTGAGGGCTTACGCTTTAGCATCATGCTTTGCACGACATTATCAAAAGCTAACCAACGATAGTGTTGGTTTTCACTCACCGAAATGGAGTCATCATTTTGCGTGTAGTAACTTAATTGACCCTGTTGGATATTTTTAACTAATTTCATAATAGCGTATACGAACGAATCTTTTCAATTGTTATAGGTAAGCATAACCAATGTTTGAGTGTCGAGCACCCATAAGCCAGCAAGAATTTGACCAATACTACCACTTACGCTGGACAATATTACGTAAACCATCACAACAAAAACAAGGAAGTGAAAAAGATGACTTGGAGAGGCAAGCGATTCATCGAGCCATTTTTGATGATAAAGGTAATATTATCGCTGTTGCCCGTCTTCACTTTTGTAGCTTGTTAGCAGGGCAAATCCGTTATATGGCGGTTGCTGATGATTTTCAGGGTAAAGGGTTAGGACAACAGTTAATACTCTCCCTTGAACAGTTTGCGAGCCGTTTAGGTGTCACTAAGCTCTCTTTGAAAGCACGGGAACAAGCGATCAGCTTCTATGAAAAACAATCTTATAAAAACATTGGCTTTTCGCACTTATTATTCAATAAAATTAAGCATTTCAATATGGAAAAAACGCTGGTAAGCGATGATTTTCATTGTGATGAACTATCAACAGCACTGCAAAAGACTTGGCATAGCACTATACCAATGAGCAAAGCGATGAAAGTGACGGTTGGTTATTACGATCAACAAAATTTAGTCACGACTTGTGATGAGCTTTTTAATAAAAATTTACACAATACTATGTTTGCGGGCAGTATCTACACACTAGCAACATTAACGGGATGGGGCTGGGTTTATTTGTTAATGGAACAGAATAATCTTAAGGGCAATATAGTGTTAGCTGATGCCAAGATTAGATATCATAGCCCAATAGCAGGGATAGCTTTTGCAAAAACAGGACGCTCATTAAGCTCAGGCAGTATTGATAACTTATTGACCAAGCAAAAAAGACAACTCTGCGTTGAAGTTCAGGTAATGAGTGGAGAAAAAGTAGCCGCAACTTTTAATGGCTTATATTTTGTTCTACCAAAATAAGCCAAATTTAGGATTTGATACCATGATAAAAATTATAGTTTGCCTTATAGGCCTTTGTTTTTTTAACGTCAGTGTATTTGCAAACAGCGACATAGATAAAGTGCTAGATACTTTTCATCAAGCTGCTGGCGATGCTGACCAAAAAATTTATCTTGATTTACTTGATGAGCAAGCCGTATTTTTAGGCACTGATGGTCAAGAGCGTTGGACAAAAGAACAATTTACTGAGTTTGTTACTCCTTATTTTAGTCAAGGACAAGGTTGGCGCTATAAATCTCGTCAAAGAAATATTACGCTTATTGCATCAGCAAATAATAGCGAGCAATTGGCATTTTTTGACGAGTTACTCGACAATAGTCACTATGGCGAATGCCGGGGCTCTGGTGTGCTTAAGTTGACGTCTAATGGTTGGAAAATTTTACAGTATAATCTTTCTATACCTGTTCCTAATACTATTTCAACAGACGTTGTCAGTAAAATTAAAGAACATCATCAAAAGAATCGTTAATAAATTAAGGGAATACGATGGCAAAAAATGTTGCGATTATAGGTTGTGGTTGGCTTGGCTACGCTTTAGCAAAGCAATTATTGAGAGAACAATATCGCGTCACCGTAACGGTACAAAGTGAAGAGAAAAAGCAAAGACTAGCTAAAGAGCAAATAGATACAGAGCTTTTGATTTTACCTGTTGAAGATCCTAAATCAACAGTGTTAAGTGTTTTTGGTCACGATACGCTTATTATTTCTATAACACCACAGATACGCCAAGGGCGAAGCGATTACCCTGAAAAAGTTGCCCAGTTAATTGAAATGGCTGAACTAGGCTGTGTAAAAAAAATTGTCTTGTTAAGTAGTACTGCTGTCTATAATGGTTTGTCAGGTTTAGTTGATGAACAATCAGTGCTAGATATGAACGCTGATAAAGTGGCTACTCTTATTCGCGCCGAAAAAGCAGCAGAGGCCTTTTCAGGCGAAACAGTTATATTGCGCTTGGCCGGATTAATTGGGCCTGAGCGCCACCCCGGTAGGTTTTTACAAGGAAGAAAATTACTTTCTGACCCACAAGCCTTTATCAATCTAATCCATCAGGACGATGCGGTTGGTGTTCTAATGGAGATCATTAAAGATGAAAACATTAGGGGTATTTATAACGCGGTCAGCGCTACGGAAACATCTAAACAACATTATTACCATGCGGCAGCTGAGGCTTTAAACTTGCCGTTGCCAGAGTTCTCGTTTGAAACATCAATGCGTTTTGGTAAACGTATTAATGATGCAAAACTGCGTAATAGTTTTACTTATCAATTTACTCATGATGATTTAATTGTTTGGTTATATAAATCGGTTGCAGGGTTATAAGATGCTTAAAGCTTGGTTAACTAACAAAGCCACTCAGTTGTTTTTTGTTTTATGGTTGCATATTTCGTTATTAAACTTATTTTTTGTTAACAAACGAGGCATTGTGTTTTTGTGGCAACAAAATAGCGAACTTAATACCTTACTTACTCATTTTATTACTGCTTTAATTGCGGCCCTTATTTATATTGTCGTCACTAAGATTCGAATAGGTTTAGCAGAAAAAAAACTCACGATGGGTAATCATTTTTTTGTGGTGGGCTCAGTGGTTATGGTATTACTCATTGGCTTTTTTTTATTTTCAAGTTAATAACATAATGTTATTTATTTATCAAAGCACCTAGTTAAAAAGCGAGTTAACTACGTGCTTTATTTATTCTACTATTTTGAAGCTTAGCTATTATTTAATACCTGATACGGCTAACCACTGCTTAAAATCAAGTAAGTTTGCTGGTAAAATAACTTTTCTGTTTGCCTGGCTTAAGCCTTGCATTTGTTGAAGGTACTGCTCGGTTAATTGTAAATCAAGTGCTTGTTGTCCACCCGGTTGCTCAATGGCTATCGCTATTTTAGTGATTGAATCCCCCGTTGCCTGCGCAATAGCAATTATTTGTGCCGCTTTACCTTCCGCAGAATTTATACGACGTTGTTTTTCACCTTCTGAAATATTGATCATTTCAGTCATTAAACCTTCTGAACGGTTAATACGACTCGCCTTATCACCTAAACTTTTTGCTAGAATTGCCCGGCGTTCACGCTCTGCATTAACTTCTAACTCCATGGCATTTTTAACGGTATCAGGTGGTGTTATATTTTTTATTTCATAGCGATGAACACGTATTCCCCAACTTTCGCCTGCTTTATCTAATACTTCTACCACTTTAGCACTGATAACATCACGCTCTTCAAAGGTTCTGTCCAAATCTAAGGTACCAATAACCGAACGCGTGGTGGTTTGTGCTAATTGCATCGCGGCAAAACGATAGTCAGTGATACCGTAGCTTGCTTTTAATGAATCAATGACTTCGATGTAAATAACGCCATCAACTTCAACATTCACTTCGTCTTTTGAAAAACATTCTTGTGGTGGTACGTCGATTGTTTCTTCTTTTAAATCTTGAATAAAAGCCACACGGTCGATAAATGGCAATAAAAGATGAAAGCCTGCTTCTAAGGTACAGCGGTACTTGCCTAAACGTTCAACGACATAGGCAGACTTTGTTGGTACTAAGCAAATAGCTTGTACGAATTTGTAGGCTAGAAAGAGAAATATAGCGCCCCAAATAGCCAGCACCACGATATCAAGGTTACTGCCACCAATATTACTTATAGTTTGCTGGATCATTATTTTGCTCCTTGAACGGTTTGAGTTACTTTGTCCATGCCTTCGAAAAAGCCTTCTAATTTCGCCATTTCAGCGGGCATAATTGAGACATCTGCAGTTTTTAAAATAGACCCAGTTTGTTTAATAAATTGCTCTAGTAAACGCATTTTTATTGCTTTGTCGCCACCCGGAGTCATTGACGCTTTGGCAATCATGTTCATGCCCTCTGCGGTGGCTTGCGTTAGTATTTCAATTTCTTTTGCAAAACCATGTGCTTCATTAATTTGTCGTTGTTTATCACCCTCTGAAATATTAATGGCTTCTTGACGCTCACCTTCTGATAAATTTATTGTCGACTCTTTGTCAGCTTCAGCTAAAGTAATTTCAGCACGTTTTTTTCGCTCGGCTTCCATCTGTTTTTCAAGGGTATGAATGACATTAGCAGAAGGGGTGATATTCCTAACTTCGTAACGCAACATTTTGATGCCCCAAGGATCTGATGCTTTGTCTATTTCACGGACAATCGTTTCGTTAAGGGTGTCTCGTTCTGAAAACGTTTGTCCGAGTTTTAGCTTACCAATTTCACTTCGCATAGTAGTTTGCGCTAAATTCACACAAGCTCGGCGGTAATCTTCTATACCATAGCTGGCTTTGGCACCGTCCATAACTTGAATATAAACTAAGCCGTCGACTTCAATTTGAATATTATCGCGAGATATACAGCTTTGAGAAGGGATGTCTAAGACTTGTTCTCTTGTTTCATGACGGTAAGCGACGCGGTCAATAAAAGGAATAAGAAAATGTAATCCAGGTTGCATTATTGCGCGAAATTTACCTAAACGTTCGATAATACAAACTTCTTTCATTGGCACAATAAGGACCAGTTTGACAACAATAAACAGTAATCCAAGAAAGACAAAGGTGAGTGTGGCTAGCATAGGTTGCTCCCATATTTTTAGTTAGAATGATAGTTTTGTTGTTGTTACTTTATCGGTTCAACAACCAAAGAGATATTTTCTTTACAAACAATAGTGGCGTGACTACCTTCTTGTAACTCTGAACCGTCGCTCAGTGCTGTCCAAGTAGTGCCTTGAAATTCTACGCGACCAGCATGAGTGCCTGGTCCAATTTTTTCTATAACCGTTACTTCTTTTCCATATATGTCTAGTTCTTCATAAATATTTTCAACGGTATATTCACCACTGAAAAACCGCTCAGTGACAAAATAAAGTACAAATAGTAAAAAAGAAGCAAGAATAAACCAAGTCGTTAAAGTTAGAGTCCAAGTATCGAGTAATTGTTGTTGTACACCAATAGCGACTAATAATGAGGCAATACCTAAATTTAAGAGGATACCACCGGGAACAAAAATTTCTGCGCAAGCAAATAATATGGCTAGAACAATCCATGTTTCAAAGTAAAGTATGTATTCCACCGCTAACTCCTTGTTATTAATACTTCAATAGATTAACAGGTTAAAAAAATATAGATACTGTTGTTATATTATTATGAAGAGGTAAAATTTATGATCACTTATGTAAAAATAAAGTTAGCAAGCTCGACATATTATGTCAAGTTTGTTATTGAATTATATTTTCTAGTTAAGTCTAGGTTATCGGGTAACTTCCCCACGTTAGTCTGGCCCTGATACTCTCTAATATCCTTGTCTCAAACATTGATATGCAGGGGAGTATTAATAAGATGAATGCGTGGATACCTAGCAGTAATAGATGTTGCTTTACTTTTTACATCCGTGTGAGCACGGCATACCCTTCATCCTGAACATCGCCATTCTTACACATCCATGTGATCACGGCATACCGTTCATCCTGAACATCGCCATTCTTTCACATCCATGTGATCACGGCATACCGTTCATCCTGAACATCGCCATTTTTTCACATCCATGTGATCATGGCATACCGTTCATCCTGAACATCGCCATTCTTTCACATCCATGTGATCATGGCATACCGTTCATCCTGAACATCGCCATTCTTTCACATCCATGTGATCATGGCATACCGTTCATCCTGAACATATAAAGCCCGTTAATTTTCATTAACGGGCTTTATTTTTATATTGTTATTAAATACTAGAAGCTTGGTAGTGTACCAGCAGGTATTAATTGATTTAATTCACCATCAGCAATAATATCCGAGGCTTGTGCAATATCGGGTGCAAAGTATCTATCTTTATCATAAAAGCTTACTTCTTGACGTAAAATAGCTTTGGCTAATTCAACTTTTTCAGCACCTTTAAGAGGAGCTCTAAAGTCTAAACCTTGCGCGGCAGCTAAATACTCTACGGCCAAGACACCATTGGTGTTTTCTGCCATATCAGCTAAACGACGACCAGCAAAGCAAGCCATCGATACGTGATCTTCTTGGTTAGCAGACGTTGGTAAACTGTCAACAGAAGCCGGGTGAGCTAACGATTTATTTTCTGATGCTAAAGCTGCTGAGGTCACCTGAGCTATCATAAAACCTGAGTTAACACCGCCGTTATCTACAAGAAAGGGAGGAAGTTTACTTAAATTTGCATCAATCAATAGTGCCATTCTACGTTCAGACAACGAACCTATTTCGGCAATGGCGAGGGCTAAATTATCAGCGGCCATAGCGACAGGTTCAGCGTGGAAATTACCTGCCGAGATAAAATCACCTTCATTGGCAAAAACCAATGGATTATCAGTTACTCCATTGGCTTCGATATGAAGCACTTCAGCGGCCTGACGAATTTGCGTTAAACAGGCACCCATCACTTGTGGCTGACAACGTAATGAATAAGGGTCTTGTACTTTTTCACAATCAACATGAGAGCCACCAATTTCAGAGTTTGTATCTAAAACATAACGGTAAGCGGTTGCTGCATCTATTTGGCCTATTTGGCCACGTACTTGGTGAACGCGATCGTCAAAAGGAGCACGTGAACCTAATGCTGCTTCAACAGACATTGAGCCAATAACCACAGCAGCAGCAAATAAATCTTCAGCGTGAAATAAACCTTCCAAAGAAAAAGCCGTAGATGCTTGTGTACCGTTAAGAAGCGCTAAACCTTCTTTAGCGGCAAGTGTTATTGGTTCAAGACCTGCAATTTTTAAACCTTCAAGGGCGGTAATGACTTCACCGTCATGCGACATTTCACCTTCACCTAGTAAAGGTAAAACCATATGTGAAAGTGGCGCTAAATCGCCAGATGCGCCAACTGAACCTTTTTTGGGTACACAAGGATAGACTTCAGCATTAAGCAGAGTGATTAAGGCTTGGATGACTTTTAAACGTATGCCTGAAAAGCCACGTGACAATGAATTGATTTTTAATACCATCATTAAGCGTACTGTGGCATCTTCCATGTATTCGCCAAAACCTGCTGAGTGAGAAAGTACGATAGAGCGTTGTAATAATTCTAGCTCTTCTGTCTTTATGCGTGTGCTGGCTAATAAGCCAAAGCCGGTATTAATACCATAAACGACACGGTTTTCACGGATAACTTGTTGTACCGCTTCAGCACTTTGATGAATCGCATCAAAGGCACTCTCGTCAAGGCTATATTGAATCCCTTCGTATTTAACGACGTTGCGTAATTGCGCTAGGGTTAATTGCCCTGGAATAATGTTTAATGTGCTTATATCTGACATGTATTTCTCGTTAATTCTAATTAATTCGTTAAATGAGTTTTCTTTAATGTGGCTGCATTAAGTCATTACATCAGCCACGAAGAAAAAGTTACTTACCGTTAGCGCCTTCAATCATAGGTAAATCAAGGCCTTGCTCTATTGCACAATCAACGGCTATATCGTAACCCGCATCGGCATGACGCATAACACCTGTCGCAGGGTCGTTCCATAAAACGCGGCCAATACGCTGAGCTGCTTCGTCAGTTCCGTCAGCAACAATAACCACACCTGAATGTTGGCTAAAGCCCATACCAACACCACCTCCGTGATGTATGCTTACCCAAGTAGCACCACCAGATGTTGAAAGTAGGGCATTAAGTAATGGCCAATCAGAAACAGCATCTGAGCCATCTAACATACTTTCAGTTTCACGATTCGGTGAAGCAACTGAGCCTGAATCTAAATGATCTCGACCGATAACAACGGGGGCAGATAATTCGCCAGTTTTAACCATTTCGTTAAAGGCTAACGCTAAACGCGCACGGTCTTTTAAACCGACCCAACAAATACGTGCCGGTAGACCTTGAAAGTCGATACGCTCACGAGCCATATCCAACCAATTGTGTAAATGAGGATTATCGGGGATCAATTCTTTAACTTTTGCATCTGTTTTATAGATATCTTCTGGATCGCCAGACAATGCTACCCAGCGGAAAGGACCTATGCCCTCACAAAATAAGGGACGAACATAAGCAGGTACAAAGCCGGGGAAGTCAAAAGCATTTTTCACCCCTTCATCTAAAGCCATTTGACGAATGTTGTTACCATAATCTGTTGTTGCAGAACCTGCCGCTTGTAAGTCGAGCATGGCTTGTACTTGTACTGCCATTGATTTTTTCGCCGCTTTTACTACAAAAGCTTCGTCTTTTAAGCGCATTTCTGCTGCGTATTCCATGGTCCAACCTTGTGGAAGGTAGCCATTTAATGGATCATGTGCTGATGTTTGATCTGTGGTTACATCGGGTGTGATACCACGCTTTACTAATTCAGGAAAAACGTCAGCGGCGTTACCTAATAAGCCAACAGATATCGCTTCACCTCTAGCACAGGCTTCGTTGATCATGATTAAAGCTTCATCTAACGTTTTTGCTTTTTTGTCTACATAACGAGTTTTGATACGAAAGTCGATTCGGGTTTCATCACATTCAACCACTAATGCTGAAAAACCAGCCATAGTTGCTGCGAGAGGTTGTGCACCACCCATACCGCCTAACCCACCAGTAAGTACCCACTTACCTTTAGCGCTTCCGCCAAAGTGTTGCTTAGCCATCGCGACAAAAGTTTCATAAGTACCTTGCACAATACCTTGTGAGCCAATGTAAATCCAAGAGCCTGCAGTCATTTGGCCATACATCATCAAGCCTTTTTTATCGAGCTCGTTGAAGTGTTCCCAATTCCCCCAGTTTGGCACTAGGTTTGAATTAGCAATTAAAACACGTGGCGCATTCGAGTGGGTTTTAAATACACCAACCGGCTTGCCTGATTGCACCATTAATGTTTCGTCATCTTCTAAACGATTTAATACTTCAATAATTTTGTCATAGCAAGCCCAGTTGCGTGCGGCACGGCCGATCCCGCCGTAGACCACTAATGATTGTGGGTGTTCAGCAACTTCAGGGTCAAGGTTATTCATTAACATGCGTTTAGCCGCTTCGGTTAACCAACTTTTTGCGGTGATTTTATTACCACGATCTGCTCTGATCACTCGGCTTGTATCTAATCTTGGGTCTATTGAGGTATTTTCGATAGTCATGATATTTTCCTAACTATGGGTTGTAAAAAGGATGATTATTTATTTAGAACTTTAAGTGACTGCCTAAACGATACTTATTACCCGGAGAGGTTAAGGTCGCTAAACTGACTACTCCTTTACTTGACCAAGTACGACGTTTCACTTGTAAGCAAGGCATTGATTCTTTTATATGTAGTAATTGGCAAATATAGGCTTCTGCTAATACAGCTTCTATTTCGTGTGTTGCTTCTGTTAATGGTGCTTCACTTGATAAATATTCGTGAGGCGTTATTTGCGTGAAGTCTTGCTGTAAATAATTTTTTACTAAGTCACTATTAACAAAACGTTGTTCGAGTTGAATCGGTTGATCATTTTCAAAATGCAGTACTTCAGAATAAAAAACTGACACACTATTAATTGAATTAGTTTTTAAGTTAAGTAAAATAGCGATTTCTTCGTTAACAGCAACCGCTTTCAAGGTCAGCTGTTTAGCGTGATGTCGATGACCTCGCTCTTGAATTTCATCAGCGATATTGCGAATTTCTAATAACGAAGACTGTGACTTAAACGTTGCAACAAAAGTGCCCGAACCTTGCGAACGGATCAGTAGTCCTTGCTCGGTAAGTTCTTGTAAAGCACGTCTTGCTGTCATACGACTTACTGAAAATTGATCAGCGAGTTCATTTTCAGAAGGGACTTTTGCATGTTGCTGCCATTCGCCAGATTCAATTTTTTGGCAAATATGCTGCTTTATTACGGTAAATTTTGCTGTTTTTACTTTAGTCATGTTAATTCGCTAGGTTTATTGTTTATAAGACTGTTGTCGTCTCAACGCTACAACTTGTATATACAATCTCACTTATTAGTGCCCATGTCAATAGTTGTATATACAAGCTTGCTTGTCTATTCTCTATCGCGTAAAGTAGCGTTATTAGTAATCAAACACTACGCTTTTGATACCGCCACCTTTTGATATAAACGCTGGTTAAAAGTTTAGCGTTTAAATCACCTTTTGGATCTATTATGACGATTAATTCTTCTGCTTGGCACACTCTCTTCATTAATGTAAATCTAGCGACTATGACTGATGGCGCTAATAGCTATGGTGCGATTGAAAATGGTGCTTTAGCAATAAGTGGAAGTAAAATTGCTTGGTTAGGTGCTGAAACTTCTTTACCCCCATATGATGAAAAATCAGTACGGGTTATTGATGGAAAAGGCAAATGGTTAACGCCCGGACTCGTTGATTGTCATACTCATATCGTTTATGGCGGTAACCGAGCCAATGAATTTGAAATGCGCTTACTCGGTAAAAGTTATCAAGAAATTGCTAATGCTGGCGGAGGCATAGTCTCAACAGTATCTGCAACACGTAAAGCCAGTGAAAGTGAATTATTAGCCAATGCCTTACCCAGGTTAACTGCATTACATCAACAAGGTGTGACCAGTATTGAAATTAAATCGGGTTATGGTCTTGATACAGAAAACGAAATTAAAATGCTTAAAGTAGCAGGGCAGTTAGCTGAAAAGCTGCCGGTTACTATAAAGCGGACTTTCCTTGGCGCTCATGCTTTACCTGTTGAATACAAAGATAATCCTGATGAATATGTCGACTTAGTTTGTGATGAAATGATACCTATCATTGCCGAAGGTAAATTAGCCGATGCGGTTGATGTTTTTTGCGAAAGTATTGGTTTTAGTTTAGTACAAACAGAACGTGTCTTTGCTGCCGCTCAAAAGCATCATCTACCGATAAAAGTTCACGCTGAGCAATTATCAAATTTAGGCGCTACCGCATTAGCAGCAAAATATAATGCGCTTTCATCTGATCATATCGAATTTTTAGATGAAGCCGGTATTAAAGCCATGAAAGCTGCAGACATGACTGCAGTATTGTTACCCGGAGCCTTTTATTTTCTTCGTGAAACACAATTACCACCCATGGAATTATTACGCAAGTATCAAGTGCCAATGGCGATTGCGACCGATGCAAACCCCGGTTCATCACCCATTCATAATATTCAACTGATGCTTAATATGGCATGCACATTCTTTCGATTAACACCGGCAGAAGCACTAGCTGGTGTTACTTGTTATGGTGCTAAAGCACTAGGTTTAGCGAATAAAGGTCAGCTTGCGCTTGGCTTTGATGCAGATATTGCTTTGTGGAATATAGAGCAACCGGCGGAACTTTGTTATCAGTTTGGCGTAAACCCACTGAGTGAATTATTTGTGGCGGGTAATAAAGCCATTTAATTTAATTAAATGGGCTTATATTCAGGTGATAATTTCTTCTGTGATAAGCCTAGTTAAAAACACCCTATACAAACTTCACTATATTGCTTAGTCTTAATATATACCCGTTCTACTTCAATACGCAGGTTCGTCTGATGGTGTTTAGCGATAAACCCCGTTTGGCATTGCAATAATTGATCTAATTTCCTAGTTAAACTCATCAATCGTATAGGTTTGTTGTCATTAGGTAAAAGGCTTTATATGAAACACTTTCGCTCGACACGCTTCTCGTTCACTGGTTTTTTGATGGTAGTGTTAAGCTTGTTTTTATTTTCGAGTACGGCACAAGCCGCTTCTTTTTCTTTTACTGAATTTAATATTGCCTTTGTGTTGGGGTTAATGTTTCCTGTTATATTAATCATCGCCTTAGTTAAGCCCTTAAAAAATATTCGTCTTCGTTACCCCTTACTGATTTCTCTGAGTGTTTTATTGATGCTTTATGCCTTGGCTTATCCAAAAAGCCATCAAAGTGAATTGATACTTTCATCAGCGATGATTTTTTCTTCGGTGTTATTTTTTTGGCTACGAAGCACTTATTCTCAATCGGCTGAAAAAGTAAATTATGTCATCAATTTTATTGTCGTCGCAACAGCGCTATCTTTTGTTTTTAGTTTATGGTTTTTACCCAATATTGATGGTTATTTAGCTTGGCTGGCGGCAAGTTTACTCGTGCTTGCATGTGCTGGCGTTGCGGTGCTTTCATCAAAAAAAATCAAAGAGCCTAGTAATGTGAGATTAACGGCACAGTGGTGTATACACCTTTGTTTCGTGGTTATTCTTTTCGCGTGGTTAAATGCTTTTATCAGTCTAGTTTGGTTAGTATCGGCAATCGTTATTTCCTATCTAGCCGCTTTGGTCAATGGTTGTTGGTATTTAGTGCAAGCCATTCGCGTCGAACTTAATAATAGCGATGATATTAGTAAAAAAATATTAACAGCATATTCGTTAGACCCAGCAACAAATTTACCCTGTTATCAGCAAGCTTTGGAAAAATTAGACCATGTTATAAAGCAGCAGCCTAAGCGTCGCTTGGTGAGTATTGTTTTTAAGCCAGTAAATTTTCAAGCAGTTAACACCGTTTTAGGTCACCATAATTCTGATATTTTATTATTACAATTAGCGTATTGTTTACAGAAGAAAGTCGCTGAAAATATTTTATTGGTTAACTTTTCAGATGAACAAACACCGATAAAAATCGCTCGGCTTCAAGGGTTACACTTTTTAGTCGTGCTAGACTTGAGTACTGACAACTACCCTGACCATACTAAAGTTGATCAACTTTGCCGTGAGCTTATGGCTGCTGTACCCAGTGCAATGAGTTTCAAAAGTTTTTCTCTTAATTTTGAATTGGCTTTTGGTGCAGCTTATATAGGGGAATACAGTAATAGTGTCAGTGAGGTTATTTCATTTGCTGAAGATGCTTTGCTCGTTTCAGAAAAAAATCAACAGGTTGTTAGTTACTTTGACCACAATAGTGCACTTTATACCGAACAACAATTACAGCGTATGGAGCAATTAAAACAAGATATAGCCGATGAAAAATTACATTGGTATTTACAACCACAAATAGGTTTAGCGAATAAAAAAGTTGTCGGCTTTCACATGGAGGTGCATTGGTATAACGATGATAAAGCACCGCGTGGACTCAACCAATTTGTTGACATTGCCGAGCATAGTGGCGATATCTATCTATTAACAAAGCAGATGATTATTGAAGCATGTAAGGCCATTGCTCAATTAGAAAAGGTAGGCTTTGAAAGGCCAGTAACCATTACCTTTGCTAGTAAAGAGTTACTTGAACCGGCATTAATTGACTACATTGTTTTACAAGCTAAAGAATATAGTATTAATACAAATTCTTTAATTATCGAGTTTAAAGAAGCGCTAATTTTATCTGCTAGCCAAAGAGCAAAAGCGATTATTGATCAGCTGAAATCTTTAAATATAAAGATCGCGATAGGGGATTTTTCAGGCAGCTATGAGTCATTACGATACTTACGAAAGCTGAGTATCCACCAAGTAAAAATTAATTGTGGCTTGTTGGGTAATCGTGAGAATGATATTGAGAGTGGTAGCTCAGATAAGGCTATTATTAATGCGCTCATCAATTTAACCCGAGCAATGAAACTACCCCTTATAGGCACCTCAATTAATAATAGTAATATTGAACAAGCATTTATATCAATGGGCGGGGAATATGCAGAGGGTCGATATTTAAGTCGTGGGGTTGTTTTTGATGAAATTGAAATTTGGACTAAGCGTTGGCTTGAACAATATCCACATAGTGCACCAGCTAAGTAAGCCCAATTTAAGTTAGTGGGCGTAACTTACTGAATGTAAAGTCTAGATGATTTATTCAATGTCTAACGGCTCTGGTGACAGAATAATACCGGTATTGTCAGCATAAATGTGATCTTCAGGTAGAAATGTTACTCCAGCAAAGTTTATTGCTAAATCACTTTCGCCAATATCTTGGTCGCTAGCACCAACAGGAATCGAGACTAAGCCTTGAATGCCTAAATCGAGCTCTTCTATTGCATCTACGTCACGGACACTCCCATAACAAACAATTCCTTCCCAAGCATTGTTAGCGGCCTGTTCAGCAATGTTAAAATCAATCAGTGCCCTACGTGTTGAGCCACCACCATCAATAACAAGGACTTTTCCTCGTCCATCTGTCGCTACAATTTGTGCTATTAAACCATTATTTTCAAAGCACTTAATGGTAACAACTTGACCACCAAAAGAGCTGCGCCCGCCATAATTACAAAAGATAGGATCAACAACATCAATTAGGTCGGCATAAATATTACAAAGCTCTGAGGTGTTGTATTCCATGATTCTTCCTTAATGCTATGATTGAATGCTTATATCCATGCTACTAAATTTTCGCTCACAGCAACAGTAAATATAAAGTGGGAAAATTTTAATCAATTGGCGCTTAGTATAGCTTGATGTACAAACCTTGTGTGAAATATATTCAATGGTAAATAACCGTATAATCAGCAAATAATAATAGTGACTGTCTTGTATTGCTAAGCAAAAGAATATTTAATGGATGCTGGCAACTTAATAGAGAATATAACATGCTAGGTGAGAAAGACGTTTATCACGGTCTATTATTTTCTGTCGAAGCCCTAGTTTTTGGCTTACTTGCTATATTTTTTTTGCTGTATTCTCGGGGAATAGGCCGACAGTATGTTACCTACTGGGCGGTAAGCCTATTTTCTTTAAGTGCCCATCAACTTTGTCTTGCCATTGAAACCCAACTTAACGACCTCAGTGTTATCGCCTTAGAGAAAGTTCTTCTTACAGTAGGTATTCAAGTTAGTTTTTACTTTCATCTCTGCGCACTTTTACTCGGTATTTATAGTGCAGTTTCAAAACAAATTATTTCTAAAAAAATCACTAATAGCATCTTTATACTCAGTGCTCTGTTCGCACTAACGGCAACTTTACTCTATGGGTTTGAGGTTAACGAAGTTTATAACCGCTTTTACCTGCGAGAGAGTTTACCTGCATTTGTGATGGGCTGTGGTTTATTACTAACGGCCTTTTATTTATATAACTTGCCGAAAAAGTATTTTTCTGCACATATTCTTATTGTTTATAGTCTTATTATGGGAGGCAGGTATGTTTTGTTTTCCTTTCTTTCTATTGTACTTATCAATGAGTATTGGTTTAGGCCATTAGCGGAAGTATTGATTTATTTTGATTTGGGTGCCTTTACTTTATTAGCATTTACTCTGCTTATTTGGATGCAAGGGGCAGAGCGAAGTATTGCGACCTCTGCGATGAATAAGGCTCAATATTTAGGTAAGCACGATTCATTAACGGGGGCGTTAAACAGACAACAAGTCATGGAAAAACTACCTTTAATCATCGAAAAAACCGCCAGTAACCAACAAAACTTAGCGGTTTTTTTATTAGATATTAAAGGCTTTAAATTTGTCAATGATACCTACGGGCTTAAGGTTGGGGATGCTATTTTAGGTGAAATAGCGCGTAGACTTGATGAAAGTATATTTTTACCCCAGGTAGTTGGACGATTAAGCGGTGATTCTTTTGTTTTTATTATTGATGGTGTTGACGAAAAGCAACAAGCCGCTGCAATAGAACATTTACACGGCTTAATAAGTCGGGCGTACCATATCAAACAGCATAAAGTATTATTACAATGCTCTGTTGGTTATTGTTTATATCCTGAGGATGGGGGGTTAGCTGAAGATTTATTGCAAAAAGCTAATTTAGCCTTAGCGCAAGCTGAAAGCCAAAATGTGGCGACGGTCAAATATAAAACGGGAATGCAATCGCATGGTCGAAGATTACTTGCCATGGAAAAAGAAATTCGCGATGGTTTTGAAAACAATGAATTTGTACTCTATTTTCAACCACAACTTAACTTATTAAATAATCGCATAGAAGGCTTCGAAGCGCTTGTTCGCTGGCAACACCAAGAACGTGGTTTATTACAACCAGCAAGTTTTTTACCTGATATTGAATCGCTTAACTTACTTAGTGACCTAGACAGTTATGTGCTTGAACGGGCATGTCAAACTATTGCACGTTTGCAAAAAGCATATCATCGTCGAGTGACTATTGCGGTTAATATTACCGCTGTTGAATTTCAAGATCCAAAATTGATTGAAAATATCCAAGCCTTACTTTTTAAGTATCAAATTACACCAAGATGCTTAGATTTAGAAATTACCGAAAATGTTGTGATGACAGAAATAGCAACAGCAATGAATACCATTGTTATTTTGCAGAACATGGGCATAAAAGTTTCAATTGATGATTTTGGTACAGGGTATTCCTCATTGGCATACTTGCGTAAACTGCCTATCGACAAAATTAAAATTGATCGGAGTTTTATTGAAGAAGTCGCAAGTAATGATTCAGATTTAACGATTGTTAAATCTATGGTTGAGCTTTCTCATGGTTTAGGTAAACGTGTTTTAGCCGAGGGAGTTGAAACAGAAGAACAACTAAGGGTATTACGCAACATTGGCTGTGATGCAGTTCAAGGATATTACATCAGTAAGCCTATACCCGAAGAAGCATTGAAAAAATACTTTTCCCGATAATTATCATCTTATTATTTCATATAAAAAAACCTATAAATTTGTTTCAAATTTTAATTTTCTACCTATACTAAAAATATCAATCTATTAATGTTTTTAGGATCTCCTTTATGCTAATCAAGCACAAGCTTATTGCTAACACCGGAATTTTGGTTTTATCAATGGTCTTTATGTTGGGCTTACTTAATTTTACTATGTCGTCTTTGGAAACTGATATAAAAATTGCTCGAGAAATTGGCAATATCCAAACCGAAATTTTACAGTTGCGTCGTAATGAAAAAGATTTTTTAGCCAGAAAAGATATCAAGTATTTTGAGGCGTTTAATGAAAAGTATGCTGAGCTTATAAGAAATATTAGTTCACTTGAGCAAGCTTACGAAACGATAGGCGAAGACCTTCCTGAATTAAATAAGCTTCGCGCCGTGCTAAATGATTATCAAGGGTACTTTAAAGACTTAGTTGATGCACAAAAAGATCTTGGTTTATCTTCAACCGACGGTCTATACGGCTCATTAAGATCTGCTGTTCATGTAGTTGAAGAGTCGATTGGTAATAGTGACTATAAATTGCTGAGCAATATGCTACAACTTAGACGCGATGAGAAAGACTTTATGTTACGTCTCGATGAGAAATACGTCGACCGTTGGAATAATAATGCCAGTTCTTTTGTTCAAGACATTAACGTAAGCGATTTATCCAGTGATACTAAATCACAAGCTATTAATAATATGTCTCTCTATGAACAAGCCTTTACAGACTTTGTTGCCGGACAAAAACGGCTTGGTTTCACTGCTAAAGAAGGTCTAAAAGGTGATATGCGCAATGCTGTTCATCAAGTGGATGAAATTTTAGATAAACTTGTTTTACTGAGTAAAAATGGGGTTGTTGATCACACCAAATTTGTTGACTTGGTTGCCTACAGTGTCTTTTTTAGCATATTAATTATTGCCATCAGTTTTGCCTTTTTTGTCAGTAGAAGTATTTTACTAAGCATAAATCAGCTAAACGAGACTATGAAAAAAGTAGCTGATACTCAGGACTTATCGTTGACCGTATCGACTCACAGTGATGATGAACTCGGCGAAATGGCCACTATTTTTAATAATATGCTGGGTAAGTTCAGAAACTTAATAACGGCCGTTAATCTTTCTGTTGATACTGTGCACGAAGCAACAGATAGTTTATCAAAAAACATTCACCTTGCTAATACCGGGGTTGACTCACAAATTCAACAAACGGATATGGTCGCCACCGCAGTGACTCAAATGGTTGCGACAGTTGATGAAATTGCTAATAATACCAATGCCGCTGCGAGTAAAGCTGAAGCAACCAATAATAATGCGATTAGTGGTAAAGAAGTGGTTGAGCAAACTATTGCGAAAATTGATGAGCTTTCTGAAAAGCTAAGGGAGTCAGAAAATATAGTGCACGAACTTGCTAAAGATAGCGATACTATTGGTTCAGTATTAGATGTTATTCGAGGCATAGCGGAGCAAACAAACTTGCTGGCGTTAAATGCGGCTATCGAAGCAGCCAGGGCGGGTGAACAAGGGCGTGGTTTTGCTGTAGTTGCTGATGAAGTTAGAACGTTAGCCAGTCGGACTCAAGATTCGACACAAGAAATTGAAACGATTATTAGTTCATTACAAGGACGAACCAAAGAAATCGTTTCTCATATGGCTATTTGTCGAACACAAGGTCAAGACAGCGCAAACCAAGCAAGTTCAGCGGGTAAAATGCTAGAAGAAATAACCCATGATGTTTCAACCATCATGGAAATGAATACAGCTATCGCATCAGCCATTCAAGAGCAAAGTACGGTCGCTTCTGAAGTTAATCAACATGTGGTTGAGATAAGAGACGTCGCCGAGCAAGCCGGGCTAATATCTCATCAAAATGCACAAATGAGTGAAGAGTTATCTCAGCAGGCGGCAGTGTTGAATAATGAAGTGAGTCAGTTTAAAGTTTAGAAATATACTTTTCTCTTGAAGATACCGAACAGGTATTTTCAAGAGAAAACGTTACCTCTGTCTAGTTATTACTAGGCAGAATTCGCTTAAATAAAAACCATCTTGATTGATCGTGCTAACTCGTTTTATTTCACCTCAACAAAACTAATTGACGCTTCTCTATTTTGGCTTGTGGTTAAACTTGAACAATAGCTTTGCCAATTAATGTCGTAATTTTCAAAGAGATTTTTGAATGTTTGGTCAGTGTAAATAGCGCTGTGCTTGTCATCAAATACTAAGCGGTGGCCATGCTTACCTAGCGGTTCAATATCAGTTAATAGCACGTCTTTTTTATGAAACACTTCTGGTATTTTAACGCCATTTTTAGCTTTCGTTTCTACGGGAGAAAATACTCTTAGGTATTCAAAGGAGAAACTAAGTTGAAGGTTACTATCAAAATTAAGGGTTAATTTATTTTGCTTGCGATCAAGGGTAAACTGAATGATTTTCATTAATTCCTGCGCTTATATTGACTAAAAGAGTAGGAAGTTAACTTCCTACTCTTTTCTTTCTATAGAATAAAACGGCTTAAATCTTCATTTTTAACTAATTCAGAAATAGTGTCATCTACGTATTTTTGATCAATTATAATAACTTCCCCAGCACGCTTATCAGCATTAAATGATAGGTCTTCGATTAAACGTTCCATCATAGTATGTAAGCGTCTTGCGCCAATGTTTTCTGTACTTTCATTAACTTGCCATGCGGCATTAGCGATTGCCTGAATGCCATCTTCACTAAAAGAAACATGCACACCTTCAGTTGCCAACAAAGCAATATACTGTTCAGTTAATGATGCGTTTGGCTCAGTCAAAATTCTAACAAAATCATGGGTAGTTAGCGCTTGTAACTCAACACGAATTGGTAATCGACCTTGCAATTCAGGGATCAAATCAGATGGTTTTGCCATCTGGAATGCGCCTGAAGCAATAAATAAAATATGGTCTGTTTTAATCATGCCATGCTTAGTGCTTACTGTTGAACCCTCAATCAGTGGTAGTAAGTCTCGTTGTACCCCTTCTCGAGAAACATCAGGACCTGAGCTATCACCACGCTTACAAATCTTGTCAATTTCATCGATAAAAACGATGCCATTTTGCTCTACCGCATAAATAGCCTTTTCTTTGATATCGTCATTGTTAACAATTTTGGCGGCTTCTTCTTCTTGCAACGCTTTAAAAGCATCTTTAATTTTTAATTTACGCTTACTGGTTTTTTCATTAGACATGCCCTGAAACATATTTTGCAGCTGCGAAGTCATCTCTTCCATACCAGGAGGTGCCATTATTTCAACACCCATTTGTGGGGCAGCTAAATCTAATTCTATTTCTTTATCGTCAAGTTGACCTTCACGAAATTTTTTGCGAAAAGCTTGACGAGTACTGCTATTATCAGTCGCTCCATCAGCGCCAAAACCGTCTCGTGGCGGCGGTAATAATATATCTAAAATTCGTTCTTCAGCGGCTTCTTCTGCGATATGTTTTACCCTAGCCATTTCTTGCTCTTTGGTCATCTTTATTGCCATATCAGCCAAGTCACGAATGATCGTTTCGACTTCTTTGCCAACATAGCCGACTTCGGTAAATTTAGTTGCTTCAACTTTAATAAAAGGAGCGTTGGCAAGCTTGGCCAGACGCCTTGCTATTTCTGTTTTACCAACCCCTGTTGGACCAATCATTAGAATGTTTTTAGGGGTAACTTCGGTGCGTAACTCTTCGTTCAACTGCATTCTGCGCCAGCGATTTCTTAAGGCGATGGCTACAGCACGTTTGGCATCACTTTGACCAATAATGTGGCTGTCTAATTCACTGACTATTTCACGTGGTGTCATATTCGACATGATAATTCCTTAAGCATTTTACTTATTTGATACACTTACTAAGCGAGACGAAAGTCGAGATTTATAGCTCGTCAATCGTATGTTGATGATTGGTGAATACACAAATGTCGCCAGCGATTTTTAATGACTTTTCAACAATTTCGATCGCAGAAAGCTCGGTATTCTCTAACAGTGCAGTTGCTGCTGACTGTGCAAAGTTACCACCACTCCCGATAGCAATTAAGTCATTTTCTGGTTGTATAACATCACCATTGCCGGTGATGATTAATGAAGCTGTTTCGTCTGCAACAGCAAGTAAAGCCTCTAATTTTCTTAAGGCGCGGTCACTTCGCCAATCTTTAGCAAGCTCAACAGCGGCTTTAGTTAAATGGCCTTGGTGTTGTTCAAGTTTACTTTCAAAGCGCTCAAATAAAGTAAAAGCATCAGCAGTGCCGCCAGCAAAACCAGCAAGGACCTTGCCGTTATATAAACGACGAACTTTGCGAGCATTACCTTTCATTACGGTATTTCCAAGTGATACTTGACCATCACCACCAATTGCTACTTTGCCATTACGTCTTACGGATACGATAGTTGTCACAATTAACCTCAAATATTTATTTATATCTATGAAGAATAGATAAGGCTAATTATGACTTTTTCAAGGAGGGAGCTAGATAAATGTGTCTATTATGTCAATCGGACTAATTTATTTTCATTAATCCGTTGGATTTTATTTCCAAAGCCAAATTTGGCAGCCATTAACATTATTACTTTTTAGCTTATGTTTGTCTTTTTCTGCTTCACGTTTACGCTCATAAGGACCTAAAAACACTTTGTAATAAATACCGTTTTTACCTTTAGATTCACTTATTTGAGCCGTTAAGCCAGTAAAGGCTATATTGGCTTTTAATACTTCGGCTTGTCTCATCGTTCTAAACGACGCGCACTGCATCTTATACGGCCCTTTATCCTTAACTTCATATTTACCCACTTCAACTTCTTTACTCTTTAGGTTGTCAACATATGCCCATATCTCTTTTGGTGGAGCGGGTAATGCTTTTTCTTTCACAGCTTGTGGGGCTTCTTTGACTATTTTTACCGGAGAAACTGGCGGTTTATTGTCTTTTATCGACCATAATCCATAAATAAAACCACCGATCAATAACATGACTAAAAAGAGTGAAAGCTTAAACTTTAAGGTGAAGGTTGGTTTAGGTGCTACCTTACCTTTATAGGGACTTTTCTTTTTGTTTTGTGCGCGGGAAACGTAATCTTGATGAGCCATGAAATAATAATATACCGGTAAACGTCGGGTAATTCTAACCAACTGGTAAGGAAATGACACTAGTTTAAAAAGAAAATTGTAACAGAAGACCTATTACTTAAAATTACCAACTTAAATCAAGTGGATCAACATCGACTGTCCAGCGTACTTTTTTCTGCCATTCATTCTGAGAAATAGCGTTAATCAGCTGATAAATAGCAAGATGAAGTTGCTTGCGTGATTTAGCTTGTACAATTAAATGATAGCGATATTTACCCGCTTTTTTCTCCATCGCAGCTGGCACTGGACCGGCAAATTGGCAGCCATCAAAAGTGAATTCGGTTAATGCACTGAGAAATTTTTCAGGATAAGAAGGATAGTTAGCTTCTGCGCGAAAAAGTGCTTGATAACTAAACGGCGGTAATAAGGCCTGTTTGCGCTCAGTTAACGCATATTTAGCAAAGTGTGGGTAACCGTTGTTGACTAAATCTTGCAGTAATGGATGCTCAGGGAAGTTGGTTTGTACTAAAACTTTACCGGGCTTACTTTCTCGACCTGCACGGCCAGCAACCTGCACTAATAATTGTGCCATGTGCTCGGCGGCACGAAAGTCAAAACTAAATAGTGCGCCATCAACGTCTAACACCGCAACCAGTGTTACATCAGGGAAGTGATGTCCCTTTGCTAACATTTGTGTGCCAATCAGTAACTGATGTTTTTTATCACTGACTTCCTGTAATAATTTTGCCAATTCACCTTTTTTACGAGTACTGTCGCGATCGATTCTTACGGTACTATAGTCGGCAAAAAGTTCGCCGATGCGCTCTTCTAATTGTTCTGTACCTTGCCCCATGGGTTTAATACGGACACTTCCGCAACTAGGACACTGGTATGGGATACGCTTTTGACTACTACAGTGGTGACAAATTAATAATTTTTTCCCTTGGTGCAAAGTATAAGGTTTATTGCAACGCTGACAATCGGCTACCCAGTGACACTCTTGACAATTAATCGCTGGCGCATAACCACGGCGATTTAAAAATATTAAGGCTTGTTCACCGCGTTTAAGTGTTGTTTCAATCGCCTTTTTCAGTGTACCTGATAAGCCATGTTCCATTTGCTGTTGGGCAACATTAATAAGACTGATTTTGGCTTGAGTACTTTGACCGGGTCTTTTAGTTAATTGATGATATTGATATTTACCCGACAATGCATTTTGTAGCGTTTCTAAACTAGGCGTGGCACTACCGAGTACAATGGGAATATTTAACTGACCCGCGCGTAAAATAGCAATGTCGCGCGCGTGATAACGAAAACTGTCTTGTTGCTTAAAAGAGCCATCGTGCTCTTCATCAACAATAATTAAACCTAAATGATGTAGTGGAGCAAAAACGGCTGAACGCGTGCCAATAATTATTGCGGCGGTGCCCCGTTGTGCAGCCAGCCAAGTTTGTAAACGTTCTTTGTCGTTTAATCCTGAGTGGTGCAAGCAAATAGGTAAATTAAAGCGTTGTTCAAACCGACTGAGCATTTGTGGTGTTAAACCAATTTCAGGCACTAATACCAGTACTTGTTTATTGGCGGCGAGAGTTTTTTCCATCGCTTGTAAATAAACTTCGGTTTTACCACTACCGGTGACACCGTCTACTAAATGACAAGAAAACTGATCAAAGGACGCTTTTACCGCAGAAACAATAACCGCTTGTTCAACGGTTAAGGTTAGCTTTTCATTTTCAGCTAAAGCGTCTTGGTGATAGACAAAGGTTTCAGCTTTTTGTTGTCTTTCTTCAATTAACTTTTTCTTTTCAAGTGTATTTAATTGTGCTTTTGTATAGCCTAATGTTCTAATTTCTGCCCAAGTTAGCCCCGGGTGGGTTTTAATGACATTATGCAGTTCGGCTTGTTTGGGCGCTCGCTTAACTATTTTTTCTAATAGCAACTTTTCTTCACTGTCTTGCTCAAGCAAGAAACAATGCCAAGTAGTCGCTAAATCAATAGTAGGTTGCTCAACTTGACGAAGCAACACGGGAAGCGCCAGTTGTAAGACGTCTCCAATAGGGTGATGATAATAATCAGCACAGCGCAGTAAAAACTTTAACAGCGCGGGAGGAAAACGAAAGTTGTCATTGACTAAGCCAATAATCGGCTTAAGTTTTTTGTCGTCAATATCACAGACTTCACTGGCACTTATAATAATACCAATAACTTCTCTATGACTAAAAGGCACGATCACCCGTGCGCCTATTTGAATCTCGTCATTACTGATGGTTTTTGGGACGATATAAGTAAATAACTGACGCATAGGTACAGGAATAGCGACTTGAATATAACTAACCTGCATAACGAGTACTTTTTTGACGATAATTAAGCTTATTCTGCCGACTTGTTGTTAATATGCCAAGTACGATTTTATAGAAAGTTTAACTTTAATCACCTTAACTGATTAATTGTTCATTTTTTAGCAATTAGTGTCATTAGGCTATTGCTAAGCATCTGTCGATGATTTAAAATTCGCCTCCATTATTTTTAACTCGTATGGTGCTTAGCAGCAATAATGACTGACTAAGTGGCGATACGGCCTTATACAGAGGTTTCTATGAAAGACGGTATTCATCCTAATTATGTTGAGTTCAAGGCAACTTGTTCTTGCGGTAACATCATCGTAACTCGTTCTACAGCGAAAAAAGATATTCACTTAGACGTATGTTCAGCTTGTCACCCATTTTACACGGGCAAACAAAAAGCTGCTGAGACCGGTGGTCGTGTTGATAAATTCAACAAACGTTTTGGTGCACTTAGCAGCAAGTAATTTTGCGCTAAAATCAAAATGTAAAAAAAAGCGTCGCAAGACGCTTTTTTTATGCCTAAAAATCCATTGAAATACCATTGAGCTTTGCTACGTTCTCAAAAAAGATAATATTTTTCGCTTTTCTTTAAACCCTTTTCATCAATACTGTATCTTACTTTATAACGACACCATTATTGAGAGTTAACCTTTGGATAACCCGAAAGTTATTTACATTAAAAACTGCGCTGAACCGCCGACCACTATTGCTGAAAACCTTGCAAAAGAACGTGCGATTATTAGTCGAGCACAGCAGGGTGATCAGCAGGCTTTTTATCAACTCTATCAGCAGTATCATCGTAAAGTTTATGCTATTTGCTGGCGCATGCTTGCAGATAAAGATAGTGCCGAGGATGTTTGCCAAGAGGTTTTTGTACAACTATGGCAAAAGATAGCTAATTTTCGTGGTGAAAGTAAATTTTCTACTTGGTTACACAGTGTCACCAACAATATTGTACTTGGACACTTGCGCAAACATAAAAATTGGTTGCAACGTATCTTTAGTATAGAAGATCAGACCATGGCAGATATTGCCGTAGAAATGCCAGATAGCGCGGGTCTAACCGAATTAGATAAACATATCGCTCGTTTACCTGAAAGAGCTCGCTTAGTTTTTGTGTTGTTCGCGGTTGAAGGTTACCGCCATGAAGAAATTGCAAATATGCTCGGCATGGCAATAGGTACTAGTAAAGCGCAATACCACAGAGCTAGAAATTTATTAATGGAGTGGATCGAGATATGAATAAGTTATTATCAGAGCAAGCTTTACAAAAAGCACTGGCAAAATTACCTGATGAAATGACACCACAACGTGATTTATGGGCTGGTATTGAACGGGCAATTGAAGTTAAAACACAAGACAACCCCGTCTTTGTATCACCGGTAAAAAAAGTGTTTATGCCTACAGCATGGGCGGCATCTTTAGTGCTTGCAGTATTGGCTACTTGGCTTTCTTTTTCGCCTCAATTTTCAGAACAGCCATTGGATTTAGCGCAACAAAATAACTCACCCCTGACCTTAGTAACCGCGATGCAAGAAAATTTTAAGCACACCAAGCAATCTATGTTGATTAGCTTTGGCCAGCCTAAAATATCGGCACTGCCAAAAGAAATTCAACAAGAGCTAATAAACCTGAGCTCAGCACAAGCTACGATTGAAAAGGCCCTAAATGAAGACCCAAGTAATAATGATTTACTTAATTTATTACGTTGGACCCAAAAACAAGAATTAGATCTATTAAGCCAACTATACAGCCCTAAATGGCAAAGTATTTAAAGATAACACTATATAGAGGTAGTTATGAGAGTTTTCCAAAAAGTTATTACGATGATGTTATTTTCAGCCACTTGTTCAAGTTTTGCTGGTGAGCAGATAGACAAGTCATTACTGGTCAGTGATGTTAGTAGTGTAAACATTGAGAATTTACGCGGTAATATTACGGTTATTGGTTGGGACAAAAACACTATTTCGATAAAGGGAGAATTGGAAGACGACGCCGAAGGTTTAGTCTTTAAGCAACAAGGCTCACGTGTGAAAATTAAGGTTGAGCTTGAAAATCATAGCAACAACTTCTGGGGTAACAATGCTAAAGGTTCTGTATTAACGATTCATATGCCTAAAAACATTCGAGTCAGTTTTGAGGGGATTGCCAGTGATATTAATTTTGAGAACTTGCATGCCAGCGCCGAAGCAAAAACCGTAAGTGGTAACATCAAAGCGGTAAATTTGAGTGAACGTATTGAATTAATTTCAGTTAGTGGTGATATTAACAGCAGCAAATTATCAGGAAAAGTGAGTTTGTCGAGTGTTAGCGGTAATATTAAAGATCGTCAGTCACGTGGGCGTTTAAGTTTACGCGTGGTCAGTGGTGAAATTGACGCACAATCAACAGCAAAAGAAGTGACGATTGAAAATGTCAGTGGCGATATTAACGTAGGATTAAATGAGACTGACGAACTTACCGTTGCAAATGTCAGTGGCGATCTTTCAGCAAGGTTATCGTTAAATGATGGTGGTGTCGTTAAGATGTCGAGTGTTAGTGGCGGTTTATCGTTAAAGCTACAGAAAAATGTTCAAGCGAGCTTCCGGTTATCAGCCAGTGCTGGTGGTGAAATCACTAATAAAATTACCACGCAAAAATCAAATAAAGCTAAGTATGGACCAAGCTCAAAATTAGACTTTGAAACCGGTAGTGCCAACGCGAACGTACGTGTAAATACGGTAAATGGCAATATTAGCGTCAGCAATTAATTTTTATGACTCTGGCATTGAAAATAGAACGAGTTAGGGCGCTTTCTGGCTCGTATTTATATTCTGTTTCAAAGTAAATTCTGCTAACCTACCAAAAGTTTTAATCTCGCATTTGCGATAGAGTTTTAGGGTATATAAATGGCAGAGCGCAAGCCAAATAAATTTTTCAAAGATAAAAAGTATTCTCAAGATAGCCAAATGAATGCTTTAAAAGTTCCACCTCATTCGCTTGAGGCAGAGCAATCTGTATTGGGCGGTTTATTGCTCGATAACGAGACGTGGGATCGTGTTGGCGAACGTGTTGTCGCTCAGGATTTTTATAGTCGTTCACATCGTATTACTTTTGAAACCATTGCTGCGTTAATTGAACTAGGCAACCCTGTCGATTTAATTACCTTATCTGAAGCTTTAGAAAATGAGCAACGACTTGAAGATGCTGGCGGCTTTGCTTACCTTGCAGAAATGATGAGGAATACACCCAGTGCGGCCAATATCACCGCTTATGCTGACATCGTTCGTGAACGTGCGGTTACTCGTGAAATGATCAGTGTGGCGAATGAAATTGCTGAAGCGGGTTATGATCCTCAAGGCCGTGCCAGTGCAGAGCTTCTTGATTTTGCTGAAACTAAAATATTTGCTATCGCTGAACAGCGGGCTAACAAGTCTGAAGGGCCAGAAAACATTACCTCAGTATTAGAAAAAACAGTCGATCGTATTGAGCAACTTTGTTCATCGCCAAATAATGGTGTTACCGGGGTTTCTAGTGGTTTTTCTGATTTAGATAAGATGACTGCTGGTTTTCAAAAGTCAGATCTTATTATCGTTGCTGCACGTCCGTCAATGGGTAAAACTACCTTTGCGATGAACATCGCAGAAAACGCAGCGATGACTGAAGATAAACCTGCATTGATTTTTAGTTTAGAGATGCCTGCAGAACAACTGATGATGAGAATGCTTGCCTCATTAGGCCGTATTGACCAAACCAAAATTCGTACCGGGCAATTAGGTGACGAAGATTGGGCGCGTTTATCATCAACCATGGGGTTACTTATTGATAAAGGTAAGATGTTTATTGATGACGCCGCTGGTTTAACGCCAACCGATGTTCGCTCTCGTGCGCGCCGCATCGCCCGTGACCACGGCGGTATAAGTATGATCATGATCGATTACTTACAGTTGATGCGCGCACCACAATTTGCTGATAACCGCACCTTAGAGATTGCGGAAATATCACGGTCATTAAAAGCATTAGCGAAAGAATTACAAGTGCCGGTTGTGGCACTGTCTCAGTTAAACCGTAGTTTGGAGCAACGTTCAGATAAACGGCCGATTAACTCAGATCTTCGTGAATCAGGCTCTATTGAGCAAGATGCCGATTTGATCATGTTTATCTATCGCGATGAGGTTTATCACGATGATTCAGAGTTTAAAGGTATGGCAGAAATTATTATTGGTAAACAACGTAACGGTCCCATTGGCCGTGTTCCGTTGACTTTCCAAGGACAGTTTTCTCGTTTTGATAATTATGCCGGCCCGCATGTATTAGATGAAGATTAATGGCACTAACGACCGCAACGGCAATTATTAATTTATCTGCGCTCAAGCACAACTTAGCGCAGATAAAATCACTTGCACCGACAGCAAAGGTACTAGCCGTTTTAAAAGCTAATGCCTATGGCCATGGCCTAGAACGCATTGCACACGCATTGTTTTCTGAGCAAGCTAAGATAAATGAACACGGCCACTCATCGATCACCGCTGATGCTATTGCCGTGGCAAGAATTGATGAAGCGCTAGCATTACGGTCTTCAGGTATTACTCAACCGATTGTCTTGCTCGAAGGTTTTTTTAATGCAAAAGACTTAGCGATACTTGCGGTCAATAATTTACAAACGGTTATTCATAACCATCAACAACTTGATGCTCTTTTATCGGCAACGCTTCCTTCTCCGTTAAAGGTTTGGCTAAAAATCGATACCGGTATGCACCGTTTAGGTATAAATCCAGAGGAGTTTAGCCATTTCTATCAGCAACTAACGGACTCAGTAAACGTGCAAAAAAATATTGTGCTAATGAGTCATTTAGGTTGTGCTGATGATAAAAGCAATCAGGCGACTCGCCAACAAATATCACTCTTTGAAAAAGTAACGCTAGGCTGTAACGAAGAACGAACATTGGCAAACTCTGCCGGTATTTGTGCATGGCCAGCAAGCCATTACCAATGGCTTCGCCCCGGATTATTATTATACGGGATTTCTCCTTTACCCTTTGAAAGTAGCGCTGCAAATTTATTAACTTGCGCGCCAGAGAGTGTTTTGCACAATAAAGATATAACTTTGGATATTCTGCCAGTAATGACGCTGAAGTCAAGTTTGATCGCCGTACGTGAGTTAGCCGCTGGAGAATCAGTCGGTTACGGCAATGCTTGGACAAGTGAGCAAAAGACTATTATTGGTGTTGTTGCAATTGGTTACGGTGATGGTTACCCTCGGCATGCTAGAAATGGCACACCTGTCTTGGTCAATGGACGAAGGGTTCCCTTGGTAGGGAGAGTATCAATGGATATGATCACCGTTGATTTAGGGATAAATGCACAAGAACAGGTTGGCGATGTTGTGACTTTGTGGGGAGAGCAATTATCTGTTGCCGAAATAGCACTATGTGCAACTACCATCCCCTATGAGCTCTTATGTAATATTACTCGCCGTGTACAAATTACCTTGTCAGCGCAGTAAAGGTCTTTTGTAAAGACTAAGCACACTCCGCATCTTCTTGGTAAAGTCGCCAACAATGCATTAACAGCGCACTCAACCGTCACTCTTTACTCTAATGTCATTAATTGTCAGTTGTTATTGGGTCAATAAACTAAATATAGCGTAAAAAATAAAAAACCTCGTTTATTACTAAACGAGGTTTTAGTCTATGACTACAAATTACTTAATTCACTATTTATCGAAACTGAACTCAATAAAAGCTTTACCAAATTCAGAATTTAATGGAATAATAATAATAGGTCCATCAGCTTTGTGGTGAATCGTATGGTTTTGACCAGAAACAACCATAGGCGTTGCCATGTCAAATTCAAAGCCTTTTTCGCTCAGCATACGCTTAGCGCCACCCGTGACCATATTGGTAATTTCGCCGACTAAATCGGTAATTTCTTCATTGATTTCGTCAGGACCTTCGCCAACCATTTTTTTCATGGTGGCCAGTGCTAACTTTCCTTCAAAAGTAATCGATAGTGAGCCTTTTGTCTGAGCGCTCACCATACCAATTAAACCAGAAACATCGCCCATAGCAACTTCATTTTTTTTCAAACGAGGTTTTTCAGGTACTAATTCCATTTGTGCCATAGTAGACATTACATTGAGCATTGAAGATAAAAAAGGGTTAATAAACTCTACATTCATGAATGTTTCCCAAGGGCTTAGTTATACTAGTCATTTTATTTTGCATGTTAATTTAGCAAATGTAAATCGTTCCTACTAGTTATTGTTTTTTATTATCGCCATTTTAACTGATTTCGAAAAAGTTAAGCTGCCAATAATTGTTTCGTCTTTATAATTTACAGTATTTACTTGCTTAGGGTAAGTATCGATGAGTAAATCATTTTTTACCACTAATCCGGATAAAAAGTTTTCAAAATTAGCTTCTTGGTAAATATAAACGTTACCTTTAGCGACTTCTAAACCTATCCAATTGAGCTTTATTGGCTGTTTTTTATTATCTTGAACATCAATAAGTTGGAAATGTGCTTCAACATAGTTTTGAATGAACTTTTCGTATTCAGGATGCTCAGCTGAAAAGCGTATTTGCTGTTGCTCAGCAATAGCATTATCAATATCGTGAGCCGTAAATTGATGAATAACTTCTATGTTATGGGTTCTTGGATTAACTGATAAATCAGTTAATCCAAAGAAGTATCGGTGGGCTGCGCTTGAAAGCGCAACGCCACACAATAAACAAAAAATAAAGCTTTTAAATAATGAGGTTTTTGTCATTATTTATCTTCTTCTTCCTTGTCTTCTTTTTCGTCATCAGCCGACTTTAATTTAACATTATAGTCACGCATCATGTCTTTTTTCTTACGTTTATATAACTCAAAGCTTGATTTAATAGGGCGTGCTGGCCAGTAGTTATTGTTAACATCTACATCAGCTGTTTCCCAGTTTGGATCAATAGCGATAGCGGTAATCTCTTTATCAGTAATAAATAATTTAGAAACATTTTTACTGTTTTTACGCCAGATTTCTGCAGGAATATGTACTTGTTCTGTTGTTTTATCTGCAAAAGTTAATTGCACAATAATAGGCATGACCAAACCACCCTTATTTTCAAAATCAACGATGTAGAAATTTCTTTCATCAACAAGGAGATCTTTTTGCCATTGCTCTAACTTTTTATTTGCGCTGTTATAGGTATTACGTGCTTTATTGGTTGCCGTAAATTTATCATGTTCGTTGTAAAAATCTAATAACTCAGGCTTGTCAGTTGTTCTAAGCCATTGACCTTTATCACGAAGGTCACTAATGAATGTCGGTTTTTCACTTTCTAAGGCACGATTCCAAGCGGCTTCTGTATCAGGGTTTTGGCTATCAGGACGATATAAATGAATATTACCTAAAGCGATATCAACATGATCTGTTGTGTAGAACCAACCACGCCAGAACCAATCTAAATCAACAGCTGATGCATCTTCCATGGTGCGGAAAAAGTCTGAAGGTGTTGGGCGTTTAAACATCCAACGTTGTGCATATTCCTTAAAGGCAAAATCAAATAATTCGCGGCCCATAACGGTTTCACGTAAAATATTTAATGCTGTTGCTGGCTTACCATAGGCATTATTACCAAACTGAAGAATTGATTCAGAGTTGGTCATAATAGGTACCTGGTTAGTACTTTTCATGTAATTAGTAATGTCAGCAGCATGACCACGGCGTGAAGGATAACCTTCTTCCCATGCTTGCTGTGCTAAAAACTGTAGGAAAGTGTTTAAACCTTCATCCATCCAAGTCCATTGACGTTCATCAGAGTTAACGATCATTGGAAAGTAGTTATGACCCACTTCGTGAATAATTACCCCAACTAAGCCGTATTTAGTACCACGAGAATAGGTTTTTTCACCCGTTTCTTTGTCAAGTGTTGGGCGAGGACCATTAAAAGTGATCATCGGATATTCCATGCCACCAACGGGTCCATTGACTGAAATTGATACTGGGTATGGGTAAGCAAAGGTATATTTATTATACTGTTGCATGGTATGGATAATAGCTTCAGTGGAGTACTTTTCCCATAATGGATTACCTTCATTAGGGTAAAAAGACATCGCCATGGTATCGGTACCGCCTTCTTTATAACCTTGAGCGTCCCAAATAAATTTACGGCTTGATGCGAAAGCAAAATCACGAACATTTTTAGCTTTAAAATGCCAGGTTTTCGTTTTTGTTGAGCGAGATTTTTCGTTTTCAAGTGCTTCATCAACGGTAACGATAAGCACAGGTTTCTTTGCGTTTTTAGCTTGTTCTAAGCGTTTACGCTGTGTTTTTGTTAAGACCTTGCTTTCATTTTGTAACTCACCAGTAGCGGCAACAATATGATCAGCAGGAACGGTGATCTTAACGTCATAATCACCAAATTCTAAAGTGAATTCGCCGTTACCTAAAAACTGCTTATTTTGCCAGCCCATAACGTCATAGTATGCTGCTGCGCGAGGAAACCAGCCAGCAAGTTCATATAAATAGTTATCGTCTTCTTTAAAGTATTCATAACCCGAACGGCCACCTAACACTTTTTGTTCATGAAGCTTATAGTTCCACTTAATATTTAATTCAACATCATCGCCGGATTTTAATGCCTTAGGTAAGATAACGCGCATCATTGTGCCGTTAATCACATAGTCAAGAGCACTACCGTTTGATGCTGTAACTGCAGTAATTGTATTACCACCATCAAATTCAGTTGATTCGATAGCGCCACGCAATCCGCTATAGGTTATTTTTTTACTAGGAGCTGTCGCTGTTAAGCGATTATCAGAGTCACGTTTTAAGCGGTTTTGATCTAGCTGTATCCACAAGTAGCGTAAAGTGTCAGGGGAATTATTGGTATAACTCATTGTTTCGCTACCCGTTAAGGTTTGCGTTTTATCATCAAGTTGAATATTAATTTTATAATCAACTTGTTGTTGCCAATACTGGTGACCTGGTGCGCCTGATGCAGTTCTATAAGTGTTGGGTGTTGGTAAAGATTCTTCTAATTGACGAAATTTATCGCTACTAATGGTGTTTTTCGCTATTGCGCTACCACTGGCAACAACAAATAAGCAAATTAAAGCTGACTTGATTGAATATTTCATAGGCTTCCTGAATATTTTATAATATGGGCATGTTTAACCGTGTACTTATAGCATAAATAAGTTCACTGAGTTAAGGGGGAGGGTACTTCTTATGCGACCAATAGCTCTAAATATGAGTTTAATGGGGGTGTTAAAGTTATTATTACTCCTGAATAATAACGCTATTTACTACAGCTTTGACAAGCACCATGCGCTTCAACAATTTGATGGCTAATGGTAAAGCCGGTTGCATCTGCCATCGAGCGTAAAGCTAAGTCTAAATTAGACGATTGAATTTCTTCAACATGTCCGCAACGGTCACAAATAAGTAATTGCACGGGATGATTACACTCACTGAAATGATGGCACATCACAAAAGCATTTATAGACTCAATCTTATGAACAAAGCCCTGTTTACCAAGGAAATCTAAAGCACGATAGATGGTTGCTGGTTTTGCTGCAGGGTCAATTAGCTTTAATTCATCAAGCAGATCATAAGCACCAATAGCACCGCTATGTCCGGTTAATAGTTTAAATACTTGTTCGCGAGCCAAAGTAAATCGTGCACCACGCTTCTTGCAAGACTCTTTTGCTTGTATTAATAATTCTTCTGCATTCATTATGAGTTAGGTACTTGCATGATTGGGTTATTTTTTAGCAGTTTAACACAGAGATTTTGATGATGTAATATGCTTGAAAGGTTAATTACTTAACCCTTTAAATTAAAAGCGGGTTGTTGGTGCTCTCAACGTTTACGAAAGATGGAATGTAATTTTGATAGTTGGATAACAGCTAAGTACCAAGATAAATTCACTTTACTGGTTTAGCAAGTTTATCTTGCCCTCTTCGATACCTACGTCTCATCTTTAATCGATAATAATAAATTTTTTAGGATGGACTGAACATGCCTGAATTTGAATATTTAGATTTAACACTCCAAAATCATGTCTGCATTTTAATTTACCCGATGGCCGACTAAGAGAGTTAGCATACACTTCGGCTATTTTCTCAGGACGTCAGGCAAAAAAATGGGGCATGATTAATGATACCTATTTAACACGTAAGCGTTTAATGAAAGCTACTTTCAGTTTAGCCAACCGCATTACTTTATTGCCTAATTATGCCGTAAAAGCGACAAAACGCAGTTTAAATGTAAATAGCGATACTATTGTGGCTAATGGCTAATGGCTAAAGCGCCGTTGCCGACTTAAACGCAGAATTATGGCTGTCTCCACAAGCAATGTTGACAATGGAAGAGCTCAAACGAAAACTGAAAAAGTGATATAAAATTAAGTGATTTCAGTAAAATTATTTAAACGTTCTCCTCAATAAATATTTTTTGGCTTTATCGCTATAGAGTTAATCTTTATATTTTACTAAAGAGTGTGCGTCGGGCACCTGCACTGCTAAATAGCGCTTGTCATTAAAAATTAATAAACTAAACCATTAAAAGCTATACCTTTTTTGTTATTTAAGTCATAATTCACCGACATATAACAAGGAATGTTAATGATGAATGTCAATGAATTTGATCGAATGAATACCCTCTCTGAAAAAATCCTCAGCTCAACCGCATCTGCCCATGAAATAGCAGAATTTACTGTATTACTTAACCTATGGAAAAGCTCTGAAAAATTCAATTTGGTTATTGATTTACCCCAATAAAGAAGAAACGTTTCAATTGTAAATATATTGATCTTTAGGTATAAATATCTCGCCTATTTAGGATCAATTATGACAAATGGATTTTTTTGAATGAATTATACTGCTTCTTTTTTAGTGAGCTTAATATCACTGGCTCTTTTAGCTTCTTGTGGTGGTGGCAGTGGTGAACGTTCAGAAAAAATAACGACACCGCAGCCTACTGTACCAACACCACCTGTTGTCGACGCGATTTTTACAGAAGATAATGCCGGTGATATTGCACTCTGGAGTAAGGTGTTAACCGAAGCGAGTATTGATGCCGCAAACATTATTGAACAGGAAGTTATTTGGTTTCATCATGCACCTGAAAACATCTTAATGAACTTATAGCACTCCCGTCGATTCCTGCGGCAAGCTATTGGTTTGTTGATAATGATGATAGATTATCTGTAGTCCTTCAATCAATGGATAGTATTTACCGAGTAAAACTCTACTAATTTTACCGAACGCTCAATTATAAAAAGGCATCAGCACAAAATAAATAATTATTATGCTGATGTTTAATTGAAGCGATTGTTTTATTTACGCCCCGCGTTGAGTCAATAAATACTCGTCTTAAGATAAAAAAATAACGATTTTATATTAGTAAAAAACAATGCTATAAAGCCCTTAAACACTAATTGTTGATGAGAAATTACTGTGAATAAATTATTTATAATAGGCATGTTATTTGCCTTGAATGCATGTACATCAGAATCAAAAAATTCACTAGGTATGACATCTAATCCTAAACCTTATGTGTTGTTAATTTCACTGGATGGTTTTAGATGGGATTATGTTGACAAATATCAGCCAACATTCTTGTCTCAATTTGCTAAAGATTCTGCTCATTTAACATCATTACGTCCTACTTTTCCGACAAAAACTTTTCCTAACCATTTGAGTATTGTTACGGGGTCATACCCTGAGAATCATGGCATAGTGTCTAACCGTTTCTATGCTCGCGATTTAAATAAAACCTACAGCATAAGAGACTCTGAAGCGGTGACTAATCCCGACTTTTATTTACGTAAACCCTTGTGGATTATTGCAGAAGAACAAAATATGCGTACCGCTAACTATTTTTGGCCAAGCTCCGAAGCCGCTATTGCCGGTATTTACCCGTCTCATTTTAAAAAATATGATCACAACGCCTCACATCAAGAACGCATAGATGGTGTATTAAATTGGTATCAGCTTCCTTCAAGCGAGCGGCCGCAATTAATAACCACTTATTTTCATGATATAGACAGTGCAGGGCATGGATTTGGTCAAGATTCACCTGAGCTTATTGCCGCTATTAACCGTGTAGATAGCACCATTCGTGAAATGGTTGAAAAAGTACGCGCGTTAGATTTTGAAGTAAATATTATTATTGTCTCTGATCATGGTATGGCCGACTATCCTGCTAAAAATTATGAATATTTACCTAATTGGTTAAATGAGGAATATAAAGTTTTAGCAACCAACCCTATTACACTTATATACGATGAGGGTAAGTCTACCCGCACATTAGCTCAAACTGTTGCACAATTAAATCAACAAGCTAAACATTATAAATGTTATCAATACCAAGATATTCCAGCAAAATTTAACGCCTCAAAATCAAGTCGTATCGGTGATATAGCTTGTTTAACCGATAACGATTGGTCGATAGGTTTTACCGGAAAAACCAGTAAAGGAAATCATGGCTGGAGTCAGTTTGATACTACGGACATGGACGGAATATTCTATGCACAAGGGCCCGCGTTTAAAAAAGCATATCAGTTAGATACAGCTGAAAATATAAATATTATGCCATTAATTGCAGACATTTTAGGCCTAGAAATCACCACCCCAATTGATGGTAAATTAGCGATTATGAAACCGTTACTTAAATAAATATTATGCCAATAACAATTGCAGACATTTTAGGCCTAGAAATTACCACCCCAATTGATGGTAAATTAGCGATTATGAAACCGTTACTTAAATAACTATTATGCCAATAACAATTGCAGACATTTTAGGCCTAGAAATCACCACCCCAATTGATGGTAAATTAGCGATTATGAAACCGTTACTTAAATAAATATTATGCCAATAACAATTGCAGACATTTTAGGCCTAGAAATTACCACCCCAATTGATGGTAAATTAGCGATTATGAAACCGTTACTTAAATAACTCGTTATGGTTAAGTAAACATAACGACTTGTCATTGAGTCAAGAAAGAGAGTTCACTTGAAACTAGTAATATACAGTTTAACGCTGCTATTAATATTGACCAGCCAGCTATCAATGGCTTTTGCCACTACGCCTTTTCAAATACCAAGAAGTAAAGTCGTTGAAATTAAAGATCCCGACAGTCAACGTGTTTACCCATTATTTATAAAGTTACCTAAATCTTATGCTAAAAATGATGATAAAACTTATCCCGTTATTTACTTAACCGATGCTTGGTATACTTTTCAGATTGTTTCTGGGGCAACCCGTTATCCAATGAATGCACAAAAAATGAAAGAAGCTATTATCGTTGGCATTTCATATGCAAAAGGGTCGAAGCGAGATGCTAGCAGAGTGCGAGACTATACCCCAACAATCAATAAATCCTGGCAACAAACAACAGGTGGTGCTCAACAACATATGGCTTTTATCGAAGCTAGTGTTATCAATTATATCGATAAAAATTATCGAACGGATCGACAAGATAGAACCTTTGTAGGTAACTCGCTTGGCGGATTATTTGGTACATACATTTTATTAACTAAACCGACATTATTTAATCATTACATACTCGGTAGTCCTTCTTATTGGTTTGATAATAAGGTTATTTTTACATTAGAAGAAGCGCATCGAAAGCGGCAGTTAACCATTAATGCAAATATTTTTATTGCTATTGGCGAGCGTGAATCAAAAGCATTAGACAGCAGTCATGACATGGTCAAAGATGCTGAAAATTTTTATGAAAAAATACTTAATTGGCAGCAAACTCATGTAAAAGCAAAAATTGTTATTATCCCAGAAGCCAATCATCAAACCGCTTTTCCTACGACGGTAATTCAAGGACTACATTGGATTTACAAAATATAACCTCATGCTAGTTTTGTATTTTTAGCCTAAAAATAAGTCACAAATAGTCTATATAACGGTAAATAATATATATTAAGTAAAATATTCTAATTAACGTTAAAAAAATAATTGCCAATTAATCGATATTGAGTTAAAAATGCGATTATCAGTATATTTATATTTTAGTAGAGTTTATAAAATGGCTAATTTAGCAATATCAGCAGAAAGTTTTAAGGTAAATAGAAATTTTTACGATGATAGAAATTATCCGCGCGGCATAAAGCGATCTGGTGACTTTAACTTGGCTGAGGCTGAAGCATTAGAAAAATATGGCGTTGCATTAATGGCACTTTCTTTAGGAAGTCGCCTGCCAGTTACCGAAGAAGAGCAACATTTTGTTGAAGTTTGTCGTGGTAAGGCTGTTGTCAGCAACACCATCGAGAAGGCTTGGTTAAAATATCAAAACATAATTTTAACACCCAAGCAATTCCACACCTTATTTGGTCGAACTAAAGTTGAAACAGACGACGAACTTGAGTCAGATCCTGACGACCTAGATTAACTTTTTCTTGTTAATCTATTAGGCTATTTATGCAAGATACTTGCTATAACTTAGCCCCGATTTAGGTTCAAATTGACTAGGCGTTAATTCGCCAAATAATTAAGTGATGTTATTTAAAATTCACTCATCTTTATACCATAAAAATAGCTGAAAGCTATCGAGGCTTTCGGTGCTGCCACTTGGCATTATTTCTTTTGTTTAACATCGCTAAAGCCTTTATAATCAGCGAAATTTTCTGTTGTAGTTTCCAACAACAACATTCGCTTTAAACTTAAAGGTTTTTTATAACTTTATGATTTCACATAAACTTTCCGTTGCTCCAATGCTCGATTGGACAGACGATTTAGCCAAAACCCTTATTAAATAAGACCTGCAAGGAACCTTGCTTTATCAGTTCCCCTATTTAGTCCCCCGCAGGGACGTTTACAACGTAAAATATCGCTGAATAATGCGATAAATTCAAGCAGAAACTAAATCTATTATAGAGTTTAATGTATCCTGATTCCGATACGGTGAGTATTGAGCAGTAACGTCGCTAGGAAACTCGATAATCTTATTGATCACTTTGTGCGTATTCCTGACGTTAGCCTAAAGATTTTAGTCATATATTTTCTAATGCATTATTTCTAGAACAGGATATTACTTAAAAGTCTCAGTAATATCCTAAGTATGACAAAAATTAGAAATTTGTGGTTTATAATACTTTGAAATTGTGGGATATTAATGCGAATCAAATAAATTTTATGGAACAGCTTCTTCCTAAGAAGCCTCCATAATAATTGTTATAAATCAATATTACACAGGATGTACAGATGTCGGAATTAGAACAAACAATTAGCCTATCAAATAAAGATAGCGAAGCAAAAACAAATGCTCTCATCGCTTACGGACTTATGGGAGTAGGCCTTTTTACTGGAATATTTTGGATCATTGGTGCTATTTGGGCGATGGTTAAAAAAGATGACGCAGTAGGCACACTATTCGAAGATCATTATTCAAATATAATCAAGATTTTCTGGTGGGGATTAGGGCTATCAGTTATTGGCTTTGTTCTAATCTTTTTTGTTGTGGGATATTTTGTCTTATTAGCTGTTTGGTGCTGGTCTGTTTTTAAGTTAATTAAAGGCTTTGCAAAAATAACTTCAAATAAACCATACAATTCATAACAAGTTACTTAAACGGAAAAAGAACAGTTGGCCATCGCTTCGCGATTATGACCAACTGTTCTTTTCCACTTTAGCAAAGCGTTATGTGTTCAATTCACCACGCGGCAAAAATTCTAACAATATGTAAGTTTAAAAGATAATTTAATGAAACTAATTAATTCAATTTTGACGGTCGCGTTATTGTCAATACCTTCAATCTCTTTAGCAGATGAATACAAAATAACAAACATTGATATAAGTCGCAGTCTTGATTGTTCAGGGCATTTTATAGAAGTGCCAGATGATGTGATTTTAAAGCATATTGGTTTTATAGGTAAGCATTGCAAGATTCAACTTGTTCATTCAAAAAATATCTCTCTTTCTGGAAAAAAAGTTGTTATTGCCCAAATGGAAAGTGATGTCAAAAACACGTACGGTGGAAGTTCATTTACTACAAGTGGCATTAATTCAATTGAGTCATACATAATTAAGTAGCCACGCATATAAAGTCATTCAAGCAGGACTAATAATGGTTAGCTTTCTGCTCCTTCGTCGCTTATTTTAGCCACCATTGTTTGCCCCTTAATAGGGCGATAACTTCGTAATCCCTTAAATATCACTATGAACCACAATGAACAATAACGTCACTTATCTAACTGATATTAAACATTAATATTTAATTGCTTTTGTTTGTTATTGTTCTTGATTGTTCGTTGTAGCATAATGATGTTGCTACAAATAAGCTACAAGGATGATTACTATATGCCAATTAAAAGCAAGATAACCGTAACCAATATCAAAAATCTAGTACCTTCGGATAAACGCTTAAATGATACTGATATTTCTGGCTTTCATGCCCGTATAACCCCATTAGGTTTGATCACTTATTACCTGTTTTATCGCTTAAACGGAAAACAGGTTAATTACCGATTAGGTGTTGATGGTCAAATGACACCTGCTCAAGCAAGAGACTTAGCAAAAAGTAAAATTGCCGACGTTACTCAAGGTGTAGATGTTCAAGCGTTAAGGAAACAAGAACGTACTAGTACCAAATATTCCAAACTCTCTTCACTTCAATACTTCTTAGATGAAAAGTACACACCTTGGCTTAAATCACGCAATCCTAAAACAGCCGAAAAAACAGTGAAAGCGTTTAAATCATCATTTCCTAAGTTGATGGACTTTCAATTATCCGATATTAACGCGTGGGAGATCGAGAAATGGAGAAATAAGCGTTTAGCTGATGGTGTTAAGCCTGCAACAACTAATCGTCAAATAAACACGATTAAGGGCTGTTTAAGTCGAGCGGTTGAATGGGGTGTTATTGATAGTCATGATTTACGTAATGTTAAAACACTAACTGTTGATAACTCAAAAGTACGTTACTTGTCTAAAGATGAGGAAAGTAGGTTACGTGAAAGCCTAAAATCATGTGATACAGCGTTTTTAGAAGTCATCGTTTTACTCGCAATGAATACAGGCATGCGCAAAGGGGAGTTATTATCTCTACAATGGCATGATATTAACTTTGATAATAAAATACTGACAGTAGATTTTCAAAACGCTAAGTCTGGTAATACCCGTCATTTACCGCTCAATACAGAGGCGTTTAATCAGCTTATCCATTGGCAAAAACTATCAGGTAGCGAAGGTTATGTTTTTAAAGGTAGGAACAATGAACCTTTAAAAGACTTTCCGTCTCTTTGGGCTGAAATATTAGATGAAGCCAACATCACTCATTTTCGTTTTCATGATTTACGTCATCACTTTGCCAGTAAGTTAGTCATGGCAAGTGTTGATTTAAATACCGTGCGTGAGTTATTAGGTCATAGTGATTTAAAAATGACATTAAGATATGCGCATTTAGCGCCTGAGCATAAAGCGGCGGCGGTTAACTTGATTGGCTAATGATCACAAAGTGCGCATTACGGAAATAGATAATAATTTACTTCGACTCCCGCTATTGTCTTAAGAGCGGTCATTATAGGAGGAGTTTATTTAGCGAACTCTTTCCATAAAAAAATCTCTGCTTACGTCAACGATTCAGGAAAGGTTATTATTTACAACCTAAGGTAGTTGAATCCATTAGAGGATGCCATACTGATTAAAGCCCTCACAAAATCACTAGAAACAAGGATCATTTATCTCCATTTTTAAAATTTTAATTACCATGTTTTTATTTTTATACTCTTTTAAATCATCATCTTCTGAGTCAGAAATAATTGTTTTTGGGGCAAATGAGAAGTTGGTTGAGCAATATGCCGCCCAATATGTGATTGAGAACATATATAGTTCTTTAGGATTAAAGATGAGTGTAATACCTCTCCCTCCTGCGAGGGCTAAGAACTTAAACTTAAATAAAAGCATTGATGGCGAAATAGCGAGAATAAAACCTTATGGCAATAATAAGCCAAGTTTAATTAGAATTGAGCCTAGTTATTACTATCTAGAGTCGGCGGCTTATTGCTTGAAGGATTCAACTTTAAAGATAACAAGCGCTAAAGACCTTAATGGTTTAAAAGTTGCGACCATTCGTGGTGTTGCTCATTCAAATGAAGCCACAGCAAACTTAAAATATGTTAATAAAGTAAGTTCAGCTATGCAGTTATTTGAATTCTTGAAACGTGGAAGAGCCGAAGTAGTAATAGACACTGAAATAAATGGAAGACGAATTTTACAACTAGATAAATATTTTCCTTTTGTGAAAAATTGTGGAGTGTTTGCAAGGTATGGCCTTTATAACTATATAAATGATAATAAACAAGAAGTAAGCAATCGTGTATCAAGTAAAATTAGGGAACTACAGATATCGGGTGAATTAGAAAAGCTAGTTAAAGACGCTGAAATAAAAGCTTTATTACTAGGTCCAGAGTACTTTTGATTAAATAATTATTAGTATAAATCCTTAAAGTCCGCTGTTGGCAAAAAAGACGTCCTTAAAATTCGAATTTTAGTTTATATGAAAGGTCAGTAATGTGGCATTAGTTAGCTTTCTGCTAAAGTAATAATTCTTTACGCCATAATTAGTTAATACCCACAAATCAATAATATAATGATGATTAATCCATACATATCTGATATTTTCTAAGAAGTTATAAATATATTTACTCGTTTTACCTATTGAAAATGGAAGTCTATATGTTAGAAAAGGAATACTATCGGTTAAGTGAGTTATCTCGACACTCAAAAATAAGCCTTGAAGATTATCAATACTTTATCGAAAACTATAAAGAAACATTATATTTTCGTTTACATGATCAACCCATTGTTATTGTTGAGCAGTTCTCCAAAAGGGAATTAACACAGTTCAACGAAGACTCAGATAACCTCTTTCAAGAACTAACAGAATTAACCTCTATTCTTGATGAAGAAGAAACTCAATATCAGGGGGTATGTGTTGGTCACTATTCAGGGTTAGCACGTTTATCAAGACAAGATAAAAAGACACTTTTAAGGGAAGGAACTGTTCGATGTTTCCATGTAAGAATCGATGACATTAAAGGTTTAAAACGTGAAAATAAGGCTTACCCATTTTCCACAACCTTACCAAACAAATATCTTGTTCAATGGGGAGAATTACATCCAGAATCGCAATATGGACTTGAATCTTTTTTACTTAATAAAGACAGTGGTCAACTCGATATTTGTATAAAAACAATCAATTTCGATGATTTATTAGTGCCCATTGGTATGGTGGAATATATTGAAAAGTGCTTCAAACCTCGTGAGGAAAAACCTCAAGAGGCGTTTCAAGCAGATATAAGCAATAAAGCCGTAACTAAAAATCGTTTTGATGACTTTCAAGAGCTGTTAATTGACATACTAACTAAGCACCCAGCGTACTCAAATAAAGAAGTATGGAAACTACTAAAAAATGAATCCGAAGACTTTGGGGACTATCGGACATTTGACAAATATAACTTACTACAAGAAATGTCAGGTGATGATATTGAATGGGAAGATAAAAAAGGTAAACCGAGAAAGTCTATAAGTGCTAAAGGATTAGCAAACAGACTTACATCAGGAAGGAAACTGATAAATAATAACTAATTTTCCGCTTTAAGCTCATCCTATTCCGCTTTAAGCTCATCCTAAAAAAAACGGTCGGTATAACTTTCCATGAACTTAAACGTACATGGAGGCAATTATGCCTACAACACAAAACAAACGCGCATTATCAGAAATAGAAACCGCCGAATATATCGGTATGAGTCGTTCTTTCTTACGTCAATCACGTATGGAAGGAAACCGCGAAAATAGAACCCCAGCTCCACCCTTTATTAAAATTGGTCGCGCCGTTCGTTATATAAAAGACGATTTGGATAATTGGCTAAACAGTTTTTATCGAATGGAACATTTAGGGCAAAAGCCTGTGGGAGATTCCCATGCCTAAATTAAGCAAAGAGCAGTTTAGGTTACTTCTATGGTTAACCTTACCGTCTAGTTTCTTTGAAGTCACAAGTGACCACCATTTACATGATGTTCTTTATAATGGTTTGCATAACTATAAGGATGAGAAAGGGGAACGATATAAATTTGATATCAGAACCTTACAGGCATTAGCGGCAAATAAGCTTGTTGACTTTGATACGGTTTATTATTGTGGTCTCGAGTGGACGCGATACACGATAACAGATGCAGGAAAACTATTAACATTAAACATGACAGCAGATTGTTATGTTTAATAAATCTAAAATTGTATCTTGTATTGAAGGCGCTGTTGTTCATGAAGTAATAGCGCCTTATTTAACGGGGACAGATAAGCTCAATGATGACTTCTTGATTCAACGCTTATCTATGTTTTCATATTCAATACAGGCCATTATTTTGAAAAATGGTTTTGACCAAAAAACCGTTAAAGAACGCAATATTTATATACGTAAATCGACGGATGATTTGTACGCTTTACTACCAAAGAAATTATCACACTTATTTTTTTCTCACGATAATAATATCCAGACGCTTGCTAAAGAATGTTCGACATATTGTAGAAAGGTTATTATTGACCCACAAAACGAAACCTTCTTAACGTTACAGCATGATAAAACCGTTAACGGAAAAAACAGAACAAATAAAGGCGATATAAGGACAAATCCGTTATCTAAAAATTCCGTTAACGAAAAGTCTCGCTCACTCAATTCCGTTAACGGAATTTCTACCCTATACAAAAACTTCACTCAAGAGGAGCGCAGTTTCGTATACGAATACCTTGCTCGTTATGTAACGACATTCAATATTGAGCCACCTAAGTCAACTAACATTATTAAAGTATCAGGTTGCTTAAAACGACTAGCGGATAATCGTTGGTGGTTAAGACGTATAAGAACAATGATAAATCAAGCAAATGAAAAAGCGGCGATATTGCTTAATCTCGTAAATAGTAAAAAACAAATTTACTCAAGTGATATCACCACAAAAAATCGCCTGACACAGATAGCGAGAAATGAACAACTATTAAGCTCACATTATATTATTAATGATGAAGGTCAGCGATTTTCATTAAAAGAAATATCCGATATGAATGTTTCTAATCCAGAAGTGAAAAAAGCGGAGTTAATCAATCGTTGTAGGGGGTTTGAAGACTTATCGGAAGAGTTCGGTCATGACGGTTTATTTGTCACCATTACGTGCCCTTCAAAATTCCATCGTGCTTATTCAAAGTCAGGCGCTAAAAATCCTAAATGGGATGGTTCAATGCCAGATGAAGCTCAACGTTATTTAAATAAAGTTTGGTCGAGAATACGAGCCGAGCTAAAACGGAAAAACATTTCTATTTATGGCTTTAGGGTTGTAGAGCCTCAACACGATGGAACGCCACATTGGCACTGTTTGTTTTTCACAGAGCCTACTAGTCTTAAAAATCTTGAACAAATTATTCGTTTATATTCACTTCAAGAAGACGGAGATGAAAAAGGCGCATTAGAAAATCGTTGTGACTTTAAAAAAGTAGACCCAAAGAAAAATGCCACTGGATATATTATGAAGTACATCGTCAAGAATATTGACGGGAAAGGGCTTGTTAAAGACAAATTTGGTAATGACTCAATCACTACAGCGATACGTATTAATGCGTGGGCGTCGTGTTGGTGTATTCGTCAGTTTCAACAGATTGGCGGTGCCAGTGTATCTGTATGGCGTGAATTGAGACGATTAAAAGCCTCAATCTTCCCTGACTCAATTCTTGAGAAAGCACGTGTTGCAGCTGATACAAGTAATTGGAATGGCTATATCAAAGCGATGGGGGGAATATTCACCCCGACTAGAAATCATCCGATTAAATTGCATTATGATGTAAATATAAATTTTGATACGGGGGAATGCTCACAAAGTTATTATGACGGTGAACTTGTCACAAAAGTGAAAGGGTTAATCTTTGAAGGTAAAGCCTTCATCACGCGAACGATGTCATGGAGACTACAGCGGGTTTTATAATACCTTTACCCCTCTAAAGCTATGTTTAGGGCTTTAACTATATTTGTAATAAAATTTTACGTATAAATACCTTTCAAAAAGGGCTTTAGTTATCAAATAGGCTTTAGCTTCAATCAAAAAAATCAACGATAGAAATTTTTAGGCTTTAGTTAGTCGCCTGCCAGAATGGCAAAGATGCTTTTACTTGGAGTTCTGTAAATAACTGTACTAATCATCAATATTGGAATGATAAAAAAGGGGCATAAGTAAACCTTAGAAAATCATTCAAACAAATTATGAAATTATTGTGGGCTTAGGTCTTCTGCGTGCGCTAAGCGGAAGTTAGCTTCAAAATATTTGCGATATATTTTCTAATGAATTGACTGTGTCATATTACTGAGAAGTCTTAGTAATAATCTAAAAACACCCAGATGATATCCTAATTCATTGATTTTATGTGTAATAACCCCGGATTTTATATTGGATATTACTGCTAAGTCTCAGTAATATCCAAGTTCTGACAAAAATACAAAATTTGTATTTCCTAAAGCTATGAAATTATGGGATATTAATGTCAATTAAATAATATTTATGGGACGGACATTACTGAGAAGTCTCCATAATAAACTGTTGAACTAAACCGCTTCGCGGGGAGTGCCAACTCCCTGACATATCACTGCATTTCAACCACACTTAACTTGCTACTCAACCTTTTTTGGAGGCAAGTTATGACACCACTAAGACAACAGTTACTTGACTGTATGCAAGTACGACACTTTTCAATTAGAACACAGCAAGCCTATGTTCGTTGGGTTTACGACTTGGCGAAACATACCCATCGCTCCCCTGATTCATTGCAAGACAGTGAGTTAAAAAAGTACCTTTGGTCATTAACCCTAGAGCGCCATTTATCGTCAAGTTCATGTGCACAGGCGTTTCATGCGTTGAACTTTTTTTATGGTCAAGTGCTAGGGAGAACATTCGGTGAACAATTATTACCGCCGATGAAGCGAGAGCAGAAGATCCCTGAGCTATTAAGTGTATCTGAAGTGAAGCGGATCATTGATATATGCCACAATCCTAAATATCGCATGATGATCATGTTGTGCTATGGCTGTGGTTTACGCCTTAGTGAAGTCTGCTCGCTCAAGGTAAAAAATATAGCGGGTGAAGAGAAGGTTATACATCTTCAACAAGCCAAAGGGGCTAAGGACAGGCGTATCCCCGTATCTGAATCATTGCTACACCAGCTACGACTTTATTGGCAAGGTCTTCATCCCATCATTTACCTGTTTTTTAAGCCTGGAGAAGATAAACCGTTACATCAATCGTCATTACAAAAAGCTTATTACAAAGCGAAAAAAGATGCGGGGATTTTAAAAATAGGCGGTATACACGCCTTGCGGCATGCTTTTGCTACGCATCAGCTAATGGCTGGTATGCCACTACCGGAGTTACAGCATATTTTAGGGCATAAAGATATCCGAACTACCGTGCGATATACCCATTGGCTACCCCATTATCAAGCGGTGGACGGAGCACAATTTGATTTACTCAAGCAACTGGAGCAACAATCATGAACGGCTCATTGCTTCAGCAAATTATCGCACAAGGACTACCACACCTTGAGAAGAAAACCATCACACCAAGGCAATGGCAAGTGTTGCATCACCTTCAGGATTGTCGAACTCAAGCGATGGGCAGTTATCAATGGCACTGCAATCACTGTGAACAAGATACCCAGTGGTATTGCTCTTGTCGTGACCGACATTGTCCGGTGTGCCAAGGTAAAGCACGAGAGCAATGGTTACGTAAACGACAAGCGGATGTACTCCCTGTCGCTTATCACCATGTGGTATTCACTTTACCGCATCAGTTTAATGGTTGGGCAACATTACATCCTGAGATACTTTATAAAACGCTATTCAAGGCTGTCTGGGAAACATTAAGTGAATTTGCAAATGCAAGACATCATATGGAGGGTCAGTTGGGTATGTTGGCGGTGTTACACACTTGGGGTCAAACCTTGTGTAGGCATATTCATTTGCACTGCCTCATTCCAAGTGGAGTATTAACCCAAGACAAGCAATGGTGCAATAGTCGCAAGGCCCACTATTTATTTCCTGTAAAAGCTTTATCAGTGAAGTTCAGAGGGAAAATGCTGAATGGTTTAGAGGAACAAGCCAACGCAGGTGAGCTTCATCGATTAGAGCAACCAACTATTACGCAAGTATTGAATCAAACAGCTCGGTTGAAATGGAATGTTTATAGCAAACCTACCATTGGTCATACCGATACAGTGGTTAACTATTTAGCACGTTACTGTAATCGCGTAGGCATTAGTGAAAGTCGTTTATCTTTAAGGGGCGAAAATAACGTATTAATGCGCTACAAGGACTATCGTACCAATGAGACAACTCATATGGATTTATCTCCGGCAGAGTTGATAAGGCGATTTTTATTACATGTTCTGCCCAAAGGTTTTATGCGGCTGCGTTATTACGGATTCATGGCTAATTCAATAAGGCGTAAATCGTTAATCCTCATTAGGAAAAGCTTAGATAAAGAGATAGAGAAGCTTGAAGACGATATCACAGACAGAGTAAAGGATGAAATAGGACCTGAATGCCCAAGATGTCATCATGCAGGGATGATCTTGATAGGAATTCTATTGCCGAACAAACCGTTAGCGCAGTTTCGAACGATCTAGTTGAGTGGTGTAATCTGTTAATTATGCGTTGAAAAAAGCGATAGTAGAGGCTTCGTTTGTCTTGAATAAAGCCCCTGATAAGGTAAACTGGCTTGATAACGTTGAGCAAAATAGAGTAAGGGAGCTATTGAAAATTCAATTTATGGATAATCCCCTTCCTACTACAGAAATAACTCAATAAACAAAAACCATATAGACTGTGCCAGGCGGCTCAGTCCAACAGGACATTTATCTCTCATGCTTCGACAAGAGATAAATGCTTAATTGTTAGGCAACTTTACAAGGATGCAGCGTGAATAGAGTAGTTGTGTGTTTACTAATTATTATTTTAAGTGCTTGTGATGAAGATACTGAATCTAAGAAACTAGCCCAAAATATCTTTCCTTCAGTTATAGAATATCAACAATGCTTAGAGAATATGGATCCTAGTGATGACCAATATCATAAAGTAGTTATTGAATTTGATTCTGGTGGTTATAGTGGTATTGGGTGGGCAGTTTATGATGATTCTAATTGTGAAACACTGGCAAATAGAAGTCATGATGTTAATTCACATTACCCTATGCGTTTAGGTTATCAAGTCATAAATAAAGACGGAACTACAGGGCATGAATTGATTTTTGCGGATCCTGAAAATGCAGGTAAATCTGGTACAGTTTATCACATTGAAAATGACGTACTTTGTTTTGCCGTAGGAACGGTAAAGTTAAATATTGGATTTACTAATAGGCCAAACTTAAGTTCTATAAACTTTACGTCTGCATCGATTAACGGCGATTTTTCCAATTTAGAAATAGATAGAGATAACTGCTTTAAAATCAATATGGGTGAATAATTTGCCTAACAAATAAGAATAGGTGTCGCGCAGCCGACACCTTATTCGGGTGTTGGACAAGCCCGGAGCCTGCTTTATATAGTAAATAGCGTGATTGATTTTCAAGGTGGGTTAGCCTGGTATGTAAATACCAGGCGCACTGAACCAAAGAATAAAAAACGAGTGTTTTTTTTCGTTAATTTGGCTACTTATTCATAGATTTTAATCGTTCCTCTTGTTCTACATCGAAAACCATTATCCTTATTTTCTTATTTTATTAGCCAGCCCTAATGACGCCCGTACATAACATATGATGCTTACAGCACGGACAAACCCGTGTTGCTTTGGGCTTTATTGGCGTAATGCTCGGCGGTAAAACATGAGTGAATTCGGTAAGTAACAGCTGTATCAATAGCCGTAGCTTTCGTGCGCCAGAGGATAACAACCCATAATCTCTCACGCGCTGTAATCCCTTAGGTAATACATGGCGTAAGATAAGTAATAGGAACTTCAATGTGGGCAATGTGTGAGTGTCTGTTTTTTTAGTGGTGCTATCTATATAGCGAAACGTCACATTGTCTTTATCATGATGAATAATATCTTTATCCGCTAACACACCGCGATAAAGGTATCTTGAAAGATACTTTAAAGCAGGCAGACCATAGCCAACCTTTCTACAATCTACGACCCATTTCTTGGGCATGATTTTAATGTTTTTCAGTGACAAATCATGATGTTGGTTAATTGCCTCAAATATTCGAGCTCGCCATACCTTAGCGAGAGTCTTAGCATTAAACAAATAACCCGACTTGCCTTTCTTCCACTGTTTACGTTTTGCATCATAACCGCCATTGGGCACTATAATATGTATATGAGGATGCAGGTCACGTTTTCGATTATGTGTATGAAGGACGGAAGTAAAGCCAATTTTTCCTAAGTTATTGTACTGTGCAAAGTCTTTTAAAATCGAGGCACTGACACTAAACATGATTTGATAGAGGGCCTTAGGTCGTCTTCGAGCTAATGCTCTCAATTCATAGGGCAACGTAAACGTTGTCATGAAATACTCAACAGGTAAACGTTTTTGCTTTTGTCTTTCAAGCCACGTTGACGTTGTACTTTGCTGACATTGTGGGCAATGTCTATTGCCACAAGAAAGCGCTTGGCTATCATGATGCTCACAAGATGAACAAGCCCATAAGGATTTTCCTTGCTGGGCAGTTTTACATGAAAGCATGGCAAAAATCGCGTGACGCATATCAGGTGTTAATTTAACGCTATACTGAGTTTCAAGGGCTTGATGATGTTGACGAAGTAAATCGATAAAGGTACTCATTTTACAGACCATGTAATGTTGAGCTTATCTGTTAATTTATTTACGGCGCGTGACATATCACGTTGTTTAACTTTGGTGAGTTGAGTGTAGCGTGCGGTGGTGTTGAGACTGGCGTGTCCAAGCAATTGCTGCAAAGAACGCAAATCAAGCCCTTGTTCAAGTAGGTGAGTCGCAAAACAATGACGAAGTGAATGTGGGCTAATGAGCTTTTGAATACGACAATCACGCAGTACTTTTTTTAAGGATTTTTGAACACCGCCTTTATCCATGTGTGTTTTCGCATTTACATGAAGGCCTGGGAAAATCAAGAGCGCGTGGCGATGTGTTGTCCAATAATTCCTCAAGGCTAATAGGGTGTGCTCAGGCATAGGCACCATACGGTCTTTCCCTCCTTTGCCCTCACGAACATGCACTAGCATTGTCGATTTATCAATATCATGTATGGTTAAGTTAAGCCCTTCACTTAAGCGTAACCCCATAGAATAAAGTGACATAAAAAACACTTGATAGCGAAGTTGCTTGGTTTGATTAATCACATCACTGACTTGCTTGACCGTTAAAATATCAGGGATGCGCTTTACTTGCGGCGGTTTGACGATAGAAAGCCACTCCCATTGTTTATTGAGCGTATAGCGGTAAAAAAATTGCAAACCGTTACGGTCAAGTTTAATAGTGCTCCAAGAATGGGTTTGAATGAGGCTGTTGAAATATTGCTTTAAGTCAGCCATGGTTAACGTATCAGGTGTTTTATCAAAAAAGGCGGTAATACGACGCACTGCACGGGCATAAGCATCAATGGTTGAAGGACGTTTACCTTGTAGTCTTAAGTTGATAAGATGTTGTTCATAAAGAAAATTATAGTGTTGCTCTTGTAATTGATTCATGGGGTTATACTCCAATAACGCATCATCGAAGTGACAATGCTATTATTGAGTATGGAAGGTAGTTACAAAGCTACTCTGCCGCAGAGCGGCTTCGTTCAACAAGCTACTCAAGACGGACGCTAAACAGTTGGCTAGCTTCGTTCCTCGCAATTTTAGCCAACAATTTATCGCCGCTTAGTAGGGCGTTGGTATGACTCCCCACGTCAAGTTAAATACACTGATCCTTGTTCATTAATTTCAGAACCATTGTATTCACTTTTAGTATTAAGTGAGTTAACGCATAGAATGAAGCAAGTAATTTCGTCGGTTATCATGCTGATATTCGTGGATTACTAACTTGTTTGCTAGCAGCGCCTACCTTACTCATTTCGTCGTGGCACCTGTCTTCAGTCTATGTTCGCGGTTCAATAGCCGTTAGGCTATTGCCGTCCTAACGCCGTCGGTGATTGTGCCACACCCGATGCTTGATCCCATGCGCTAACTCAAAACTTTTATTCATGCAGGTACTCTCGATATTCTTAGCTTCACATCAATTTTTGGTAGCACTACCTCGCGAGAAATAGCCCAAATATAAGCGATCATTTCTCTGGCGATGGCCGTAACGACCACATTACGATGTTTGCCTTTATGCATGAGTCGTTGATAGCGGCGGCACAACCTCAGTTGAGCTTGCCAAGCCATATCAATAATTTCTTTGCTTAAGCCTTCTTGTCTTAATTGCATTTCTTTTGAAATATTGGCGTTGTGTTTATACGAATGTGCACCTTCGACCAGTAGTCGTCTTGCACGGCTGTTACCGCATTTGGTAATAGCACCTAAATGGCGTTTATCGCCACTTGAATGTTCGCTTGGTACAAGACCAAGGTAACTCATTAATTTTCTAGGATGGTCGAACCGTGATAAGTCACCTAGTTCGGCAATCACTCCTGTGGCGACTAATAACCTCACACCACGGAGCGCCTGTATCGCTTTAACTACAGGATAAAACCGCCAGTTTTTCACTTGATGTGTTAATTCATTATCCAGCCTTTTTAAGCGTTTTAGTCGTTCATTAATGGTTAAAACCGCTTCTTGCAAAACAATTTGCTGACAAGGATGAGGTAATACTAATTCAGCGAGCCAACGCAAATGTTGTAATGACCAGTTATCTTTTATTTTGCTGTTAATGTTGTTACGTAATAACAATGCTTTAAGTTGATATTTAGCATCCTTTAAGTCTTTCATGCCTGTTTCTCGTGCCCGAGATAAGTCCCGTACGGCTTCATCTTCGGGCTCAGGGACATAGATAGATGTTAAGTCTTCAGACTTGAGCAGCTTTGCAAGTTTGAGCGCATCACGTTTATCGGTTTTGATTTTATCTCCTGGTTTTTTAGGGATAAGAGAAGGTGCGATGACATAGCAACAATGATTAAGGCTGGTGAGAAAGCGGTAAATCCAATAGCCACAAGGACCTGCTTCGTAAACAAAATGAAGTGTGGCATCTGGATATTTTGATTGTAATTGTCGTGCAAGTTTTTTAAAGGCGGCTTTATTACTGAGTATTTTACCTAGATGAGTTGATTTAGCGCCACGTTGGTCTTCAATATAAGCGACTTCAGTAAATGTTTTATGGGTATCTAAGCCAATGAAAAGTATGTTATGTTTTATCATGCTAGCCTCTGTTTGATAATGTTGACACATATATTATGGCTCTGGTTTGTAAAACTAACCCACATTTAGAGGCTAGCACCTTGTGGGGAGTCATTGTGTCTATGTGCAAATGGGTTTCAGACTTTGAGTAGATATATCAAATTTTTCATTCTTCCAATCTTTGGTATTTTGATTGGTATAGAACCCAAGTTATTTATTGTCCCTTTTGACTATATTTTTGATATTCATGGAACACACTTATCATTAGGAAGTTGGATATCCTTACTGTTATTAATTGTTATAGTTCTTTACGACTTATTACTACTTGGGTATTTTATAACACGCTATAAAACACGTAAGAAATTGGCTTTATTCACAGCAGTTTTATTGATTTTTCAGTTTTTTTTATCAGGCTGGGAATTGGGGTTTTGGCAGTAATTGCACATAACAAATAAGAATAGGTGTCGCGCAGCCGACACCTTATTCGGGTGTTGGACAAGCCCGGAGCCTGCTTTATATAGTAAATAGCGTGATTGATTTTCAAGGTGGGTTAGCCTGGTATGTAAATACCAGGCGCACTGAACCAAAGAATAAAAAACGAGTGTTTTTTTTCGTTAATTTGGCTACTTATTCATAGATTTTAATCGTTCCTCTTGTTCTACATCGAAAACCATTATCCTTATTTTCTTATTTTATTAGCCAGCCCTAATGACGCCCGTACATAACATATGATGCTTACAGCACGGACAAACCCGTGTTGCTTTGGGCTTTATTGGCGTAATGCTCGGCGGTAAAACATGAGTGAATTCGGTAAGTAACAGCTGTATCAATAGCCGTAGCTTTCGTGCGCCAGAGGATAACAACCCATAATCTCTCACGCGCTGTAATCCCTTAGGTAATACATGGCGTAAGATAAGTAATAGGAACTTCAATGTGGGCAATGTGTGAGTGTCTGTTTTTTTAGTGGTGCTATCTATATAGCGAAACGTCACATTGTCTTTATCATGATGAATAATATCTTTATCCGCTAACACACCGCGATAAAGGTATCTTGAAAGATACTTTAAAGCAGGCAGACCATAGCCAACCTTTCTACAATCTACGACCCATTTCTTGGGCATGATTTTAATGTTTTTCAGTGACAAATCATGATGTTGGTTAATTGCCTCAAATATTCGAGCTCGCCATACCTTAGCGAGAGTCTTAGCATTAAACAAATAACCCGACTTGCCTTTCTTCCACTGTTTACGTTTTGCATCATAACCGCCATTGGGCACTATAATATGTATATGAGGATGCAGGTCACGTTTTCGATTATGTGTATGAAGGACGGAAGTAAAGCCAATTTTTCCTAAGTTATTGTACTGTGCAAAGTCTTTTAAAATCGAGGCACTGACACTAAACATGATTTGATAGAGGGCCTTAGGTCGTCTTCGAGCTAATGCTCTCAATTCATAGGGCAACGTAAACGTTGTCATGAAATACTCAACAGGTAAACGTTTTTGCTTTTGTCTTTCAAGCCACGTTGACGTTGTACTTTGCTGACATTGTGGGCAATGTCTATTGCCACAAGAAAGCGCTTGGCTATCATGATGCTCACAAGATGAACAAGCCCATAAGGATTTTCCTTGCTGGGCAGTTTTACATGAAAGCATGGCAAAAATCGCGTGACGCATATCAGGTGTTAATTTAACGCTATACTGAGTTTCAAGGGCTTGATGATGTTGACGAAGTAAATCGATAAAGGTACTCATTTTACAGACCATGTAATGTTGAGCTTATCTGTTAATTTATTTACGGCGCGTGACATATCACGTTGTTTAACTTTGGTGAGTTGAGTGTAGCGTGCGGTGGTGTTGAGACTGGCGTGTCCAAGCAATTGCTGCAAAGAACGCAAATCAAGCCCTTGTTCAAGTAGGTGAGTCGCAAAACAATGACGAAGTGAATGTGGGCTAATGAGCTTTTGAATACGACAATCACGCAGTACTTTTTTTAAGGATTTTTGAACACCGCCTTTATCCATGTGTGTTTTCGCATTTACATGAAGGCCTGGGAAAATCAAGAGCGCGTGGCGATGTGTTGTCCAATAATTCCTCAAGGCTAATAGGGTGTGCTCAGGCATAGGCACCATACGGTCTTTCCCTCCTTTGCCCTCACGAACATGCACTAGCATTGTCGATTTATCAATATCATGTATGGTTAAGTTAAGCCCTTCACTTAAGCGTAACCCCATAGAATAAAGTGACATAAAAAACACTTGATAGCGAAGTTGCTTGGTTTGATTAATCACATCACTGACTTGCTTGACCGTTAAAATATCAGGGATGCGCTTTACTTGCGGCGGTTTGACGATAGAAAGCCACTCCCATTGTTTATTGAGCGTATAGCGGTAAAAAAATTGCAAACCGTTACGGTCAAGTTTAATAGTGCTCCAAGAATGGGTTTGAATGAGGCTGTTGAAATATTGCTTTAAGTCAGCCATGGTTAACGTATCAGGTGTTTTATCAAAAAAGGCGGTAATACGACGCACTGCACGGGCATAAGCATCAATGGTTGAAGGACGTTTACCTTGTAGTCTTAAGTTGATAAGATGTTGTTCATAAAGAAAATTATAGTGTTGCTCTTGTAATTGATTCATGGGGTTATACTCCAATAACGCATCATCGAAGTGACAATGCTATTATTGAGTATGGAAGGTAGTTACAAAGCTACTCTGCCGCAGAGCGGCTTCGTTCAACAAGTTGCTCAAACGGACGCATAACAGTTGGCTGCGCTTCGTTCCTCGCACATTTTAGCCAACTATTTTGCGCCGCTTAGCAAGGCGTTGGTATGACTCCCCACGTCAAGTTAAATACACTGATCCTTGTTCATTAATTTCAGAACCATTGTATTCACTTTTAGTATTAAGTGAGTTAACGCATAGAATGAAGCAAGTAATTTCGTCGGTTATCATGCTGATATTCGTGGATTACTAACTTGTTTGCTAGCAGCGCCTACCTTACTCATTTCGTCGTGGCACCTGTCTTCAGTCTATGTTCGCGGTTCAATAGCCGTTAGGCTATTGCCGTCCTAACGCCGTCGGTGATTGTGCCACACCCGATGCTTGATCCCATGCGCTAACTCAAAACTTTTATTCATGCAGGTACTCTCGATATTCTTAGCTTCACATCAATTTTTGGTAGCACTACCTCGCGAGAAATAGCCCAAATATAAGCGATCATTTCTCTGGCGATGGCCGTAACGACCACATTACGATGTTTGCCTTTATGCATGAGTCGTTGATAGCGGCGGCACAACCTCAGTTGAGCTTGCCAAGCCATATCAATAATTTCTTTGCTTAAGCCTTCTTGTCTTAATTGCATTTCTTTTGAAATATTGGCGTTGTGTTTATACGAATGTGCACCTTCGACCAGTAGTCGTCTTGCACGGCTGTTACCGCATTTGGTAATAGCACCTAAATGGCGTTTATCGCCACTTGAATGTTCACTTGGTACAAGACCAAGGTAACTCATTAATTTTCTGGGATGGTCGAACCGTGATAAGTCACCTAGTTCGGCAATCACTCCTGTGGCGACTAATAACCTCACACCACGGAGCGCCTGTATCGCTTTAACTACAGGATAAAACCGCCAGTTTTTCACTTGATGTGTTAATTCATTATCCAGCCTTTTTAAGCGTTTTAGTCGTTCAGTAATGGTTAAAACCGCTTCTTGCAAAACAATTTGCTGACAAGGATGAGGTAATACTAATTCAGCGAGCCAACGCAAATGTTGTAATGACCAGTTATCTTTTATTTTGCTGTTAATGTTGTTACGTAACAACAATGCTTTAAGTTGATATTTAGCATCCTTTAAGTCTTTCATGCCTGTTTCTCGTGCCCGAGATAAGTCCCGTACGGCTTCATCTTCGGGCTCAGGGACATAGATAGATGTTAAGTCTTCAGACTTGAGCAGCTTTGCAAGTTTGAGCGCATCACGTTTATCGGTTTTGATTTTATCTCCTGGTTTTTTAGGGATAAGAGAAGGTGCGATGACATAGCAACAATGATTAAGGCTGGTGAGAAAGCGGTAAATCCAATAGCCACAAGGACCTGCTTCGTAAACAAAATGAAGTGTGGCATCTGGATATTTTGATTGTAATTGTCGTGCGAGTTTTTTAAAGGCGGCTTTATTACTGAGTATTTTACCTAGATGAGTTGATTTAGCGCCACGTTGGTCTTCAATATAAGCGACTTCAGTAAATGTTTTATGGGTATCTAAGCCAATGAAAAGTATGTTATGTTTTATCATGCTAGCCTCTGTTTGATAATGTTGACACATATATTATGGCTCTGGTTTGTAAAACTAACCCACATTTAGAGGCTAGCACCTTGTGGGGGTCATTGTGTCTATGTGTTTTAAAGGTTGGTAGTTTTGGAAATGTTAGTTGCTTTTATAATCGTTCTATTATTTCTATCATTTAAGTTTGGGTATATTGTTTTAGATCGCAAAGTTTTCCGCTTTCAAGTTAGTCATATTTTAAAGCGAGGTCGTATTAATAATATTAGAGAATATAGGGTTATACATAACTATATCGAAATGTTGTTTGAAAATGATCCTGATTCTTTTGAGGTAAATCCATCACTACCATTATTAAATAAAATGATGAACGACTTTGGTGGCACAAACACATAACAAGCCACTCAAGCAGGACAAATAACAGTTGGTTTTGTTCGCTTCGCTCTCTATTATAACCAACTATCATTTGCCTCTTAGTGGGGCGTTGGTATGACTCCCCACGTCAAGTTAAATACACTGATCCTTGTTCATTAATTTCAGAACCATTGTATTCACTTTTAGTATTAAGTGAGTTAACGCATAGAATGAAGCAAGTAATTTCGTCGGTTATCATGCTGATATTCGTGGATTACTAACTTGTTTGCTAGCAGCGCCTACCTTACTCATTTCGTCGTGGCACCTGTCTTCAGTCTATGTTCGCGGTTCAATAGCCGTTAGGCTATTGCCGTCCTAACGCCGTCGGTGATTGTGCCACACCCGATGCTTGATCCCATGCGCTAACTCAAAACTTTTATTCATGCAGGTACTCTCGATATTCTTAGCTTCACATCAATTTTTGGTAGCACTACCTCGCGAGAAATAGCCCAAATATAAGCGATCATTTCTCTGGCGATGGCCGTAACGACCACATTACGATGTTTGCCTTTATGCATGAGTCGTTGATAGCGGCGGCACAACCTCAGTTGAGCTTGCCAAGCCATATCAATAATTTCTTTGCTTAAGCCTTCTTGTCTTAATTGCATTTCTTTTGAAATATTGGCGTTGTGTTTATACGAATGTGCACCTTCGACCAGTAGTCGTCTTGCACGGCTGTTACCGCATTTGGTAATAGCACCTAAATGGCGTTTATCGCCACTTGAATGTTCACTTGGTACAAGACCAAGGTAACTCATTAATTTTCTGGGATGGTCGAACCGTGATAAGTCACCTAGTTCGGCAATCACTCCTGTGGCGACTAATAACCTCACACCACGGAGCGCCTGTATCGCTTTAACTACAGGATAAAACCGCCAGTTTTTCACTTGATGTGTTAATTCATTATCCAGCCTTTTTAAGCGTTTTAGTCGTTCAGTAATGGTTAAAACCGCTTCTTGCAAAACAATTTGCTGACAAGGATGAGGTAATACTAATTCAGCGAGCCAACGCAAATGTTGTAATGACCAGTTATCTTTTATTTTGCTGTTAATGTTGTTACGTAACAACAATGCTTTAAGTTGATATTTAGCATCCTTTAAGTCTTTCATGCCTGTTTCTCGTGCCCGAGATAAGTCCCGTACGGCTTCATCTTCGGGCTCAGGGACATAGATAGATGTTAAGTCTTCAGACTTGAGCAGCTTTGCAAGTTTGAGCGCATCACGTTTATCGGTTTTGATTTTATCTCCTGGTTTTTTAGGGATAAGAGAAGGTGCGATGACATAGCAACAATGATTAAGGCTGGTGAGAAAGCGGTAAATCCAATAGCCACAAGGACCTGCTTCGTAAACAAAATGAAGTGTGGCATCTGGATATTTTGATTGTAATTGTCGTGCGAGTTTTTTAAAGGCGGCTTTATTACTGAGTATTTTACCTAGATGAGTTGATTTAGCGCCACGTTGGTCTTCAATATAAGCGACTTCAGTAAATGTTTTATGGGTATCTAAGCCAATGAAAAGTATGTTATGTTTTATCATGCTAGCCTCTGTTTGATAATGTTGACACATATATTATGGCTCTGGTTTGTAAAACTAACCCACATTTAGAGGCTAGCACCTTGTGGGGGGTCATTGTGTCTATAGGGTTCTAGAATGAAGCATGAGCTTTGGCATTATGGTGATGGATTATCTACTTTCTGTTTAGCAGGTAAGCAAGGTGATGATGTTAGAAAAAACATCGTAGAACCTGATGGAAAAATCGTATGGACTTGCGAAGCAAAATCCCACTTTGAAGCCATGACAAAATACTACGAGTATATGAAATGGGGTGAATATGAAACGGATGTTGAAAATTTTAAGGAAACATATTCTGACTGGGGTTGGGAGTAAAACCCTATAACAAGGCATTCAAACGGACAAAAAACAGTTGGTTGTTTTCACTCCGTTCAACATTTTAACCAACAATTTTTTGCCGCTTAATGTGGCGTTAGCATGAAAGGGATAGGCATGTACTCAATTCGAAAATTTGTAGCATTAATCGTGTTAAGCCACTTTGTAAATAATGTTCAAGGTAATGAATATTCAGATAAATTAGTGGAACATCTAAATTATAAAGAACAATTTGAAAATGTTATCGAAACTTGTCTGAAAGGCAATGAATATATTACTCCTGAAAGTCTTCTTATTAATGAACCAAATTATTTTTATGGATTTAATGAATCATCAAATGAATGGCCGGAATTAGTCGCTATTTATAAAGAGTATTATGATTCTGGTTGCCATTCTATAAATGTAGAGACTTACCTTAGAATTATTTCTAAAGAATATGAAAGCCTTTTATCCAAAGAGCAATTATTGCAAGCAATTGCTTTTTATTCCTCACCTGTAGGTATAAAAATAGCTAAAGCGGATGTTCAAGCTAATATAAAGTTTCAAACCAAGATGAATGAAGACTCAGTAAAAATACATAATGATGCCACTGAAATATACAGTAGAAAATTACTAAATTTAGCCAAAAAAGCTGGCAAGTAGTTCGGTTTAATTTCATGCTAACAAATAAGAATAGGTGTCGCGCAGCCGACACCTTATTCGGGTGTTGGACAAGCCCGGAGCCTGCTTTATATAGTAAATAGCGTGATTGATTTTCAAGGTGGGTTAGCCTGGTATGTAAATACCAGGCGCACTGAACCAAAGAATAAAAAACGAGTGTTTTTTTTCGTTAATTTGGCTACTTATTCATAGATTTTAATCGTTCCTCTTGTTCTACATCGAAAACCATTATCCTTATTTTCTTATTTTATTAGCCAGCCCTAATGACGCCCGTACATAACATATGATGCTTACAGCACGGACAAACCCGTGTTGCTTTGGGCTTTATTGGCGTAATGCTCGGCGGTAAAACATGAGTGAATTCGGTAAGTAACAGCTGTATCAATAGCCGTAGCTTTCGTGCGCCAGAGGATAACAACCCATAATCTCTCACGCGCTGTAATCCCTTAGGTAATACATGGCGTAAGATAAGTAATAGGAACTTCAATGTGGGCAATGTGTGAGTGTCTGTTTTTTTAGTGGTGCTATCTATATAGCGAAACGTCACATTGTCTTTATCATGATGAATAATATCTTTATCCGCTAACACACCGCGATAAAGGTATCTTGAAAGATACTTTAAAGCAGGCAGACCATAGCCAACCTTTCTACAATCTACGACCCATTTCTTGGGCATGATTTTAATGTTTTTCAGTGACAAATCATGATGTTGGTTAATTGCCTCAAATATTCGAGCTCGCCATACCTTAGCGAGAGTCTTAGCATTAAACAAATAACCCGACTTGCCTTTCTTCCACTGTTTACGTTTTGCATCATAACCGCCATTGGGCACTATAATATGTATATGAGGATGCAGGTCACGTTTTCGATTATGTGTATGAAGGACGGAAGTAAAGCCAATTTTTCCTAAGTTATTGTACTGTGCAAAGTCTTTTAAAATCGAGGCACTGACACTAAACATGATTTGATAGAGGGCCTTAGGTCGTCTTCGAGCTAATGCTCTCAATTCATAGGGCAACGTAAACGTTGTCATGAAATACTCAACAGGTAAACGTTTTTGCTTTTGTCTTTCAAGCCACGTTGACGTTGTACTTTGCTGACATTGTGGGCAATGTCTATTGCCACAAGAAAGCGCTTGGCTATCATGATGCTCACAAGATGAACAAGCCCATAAGGATTTTCCTTGCTGGGCAGTTTTACATGAAAGCATGGCAAAAATCGCGTGACGCATATCAGGTGTTAATTTAACGCTATACTGAGTTTCAAGGGCTTGATGATGTTGACGAAGTAAATCGATAAAGGTACTCATTTTACAGACCATGTAATGTTGAGCTTATCTGTTAATTTATTTACGGCGCGTGACATATCACGTTGTTTAACTTTGGTGAGTTGAGTGTAGCGTGCGGTGGTGTTGAGACTGGCGTGTCCAAGCAATTGCTGCAAAGAACGCAAATCAAGCCCTTGTTCAAGTAGGTGAGTCGCAAAACAATGACGAAGTGAATGTGGGCTAATGAGCTTTTGAATACGACAATCACGCAGTACTTTTTTTAAGGATTTTTGAACACCGCCTTTATCCATGTGTGTTTTCGCATTTACATGAAGGCCTGGGAAAATCAAGAGCGCGTGGCGATGTGTTGTCCAATAATTCCTCAAGGCTAATAGGGTGTGCTCAGGCATAGGCACCATACGGTCTTTCCCTCCTTTGCCCTCACGAACATGCACTAGCATTGTCGATTTATCAATATCATGTATGGTTAAGTTAAGCCCTTCACTTAAGCGTAACCCCATAGAATAAAGTGACATAAAAAACACTTGATAGCGAAGTTGCTTGGTTTGATTAATCACATCACTGACTTGCTTGACCGTTAAAATATCAGGGATGCGCTTTACTTGCGGCGGTTTGACGATAGAAAGCCACTCCCATTGTTTATTGAGCGTATAGCGGTAAAAAAATTGCAAACCGTTACGGTCAAGTTTAATAGTGCTCCAAGAATGGGTTTGAATGAGGCTGTTGAAATATTGCTTTAAGTCAGCCATGGTTAACGTATCAGGTGTTTTATCAAAAAAGGCGGTAATACGACGCACTGCACGGGCATAAGCATCAATGGTTGAAGGACGTTTACCTTGTAGTCTTAAGTTGATAAGATGTTGTTCATAAAGAAAATTATAGTGTTGCTCTTGTAATTGATTCATGGGGTTATACTCCAATAACGCATCATCGAAGTGACAATGCTATTATTGAGTATGGAAGGTAGTTACAAAGCTACTCTGCCGCAGAGCGGCTTCGTTCAACAAGGCATTCAAACGGACAAAAAACAGTTGGTTGTTTTCACTCCGTTCAACATTTTAACCAACAATTTTTTGCCGCTTAATGTGGCGTTATATGCCAAGGATGCATCGTTGAAATATTCACTTCTGCTAATTTTATTGATTACTTCATGTGCTTCTATAAAAAATCCAGTTTCACCGATAGAAATCGGAGTTTGGGATTTAGTTTCTGACTATTGCGACGAATCATACGAATTTAAAATTGACGGCACGATAAAATTTGTAAGCTCACCTGAAATGACCATAGATAACTATACTTTAACTAAAATCGGTAATGATGGGTTTTATGAGTGGTCTTATGAAGTAATAGAATACAATAATAAGCCTAGTTGTAATGGTACTTTCGATACTTATCGGGGACAAAAAACAACTACGTATGTTAAATTCAGTGATGATTTAAACGTAATGAAAATTTACTTTGACCCACACGAAGGCACTTATATCGGTGCTTATCTAAAAAGGCGCGAATAGGCATATAAGTCATTCAAAAGGACAAAAAACAGTTGGTTTTTGCTCCTTCGTCGCTTATTTTAACCAACTATTTTTTGCCTCTTAATGAGGCGTTATCGATACAAAAACTAATCCAAAATCAATTTTAGCCTGTTAGTGCTAATGTCTTCTTTGTGGCATTTAGAGACATTTTAGTGATATTATTTAATCAATAAATTTGCAAATCAATACGCTACACATGTGCTACAAATAAAACCTGACTCTTAGGTTTTTTTATTGTAAGTACTTAATAGTAATAACTTAATATAACTTACTGCAAGTCATTAATAGGGCATTAGCTTGAAAGAGCATATCAATTAGAGGAGTAATTAATGTCAACGGTATTATCGATCAGTAATAAAATATTCAGCTTAAAAGGGCAAATGTTCATTGATGATGAAAACGGAGAACGATGTTATGAAGCAAAGGGAGAGTTTGCTTTATTTTGTCCAATTTGGACACTAAAAAACAGTGTTAAAGATCTTGCAACAGTAAAAAGAAAGTTATGGTCGTGGTCGCCTACTTGGAATGTCGAGTCTACAATAGGAGATTTCATAATAAAACGAAAGTTGTTTTCATGGACTCGTGCATATAATGTAGCGGGTGGTTTATATGACGGTGCAGTAATTAAAGGTAATGTTTGGGATCTGAAGTTTGAAATCTCATATAAAGATGAATGTATTGCTTCAGCAAAATCCAAAATATTATCTTTAAGAGATACTCATAATATTCTTGTACATGAAACAAATAATGACGCAGAATTATTTACAACTATTATCATGGTTGCCCTACACTTGGATCAAAAAGACGATAAGAATGACTCCGGTTCTTCAGACTAATTTTCAAGCTTTTCAATAGGGACAATGTTTTCGTTCTTCAACAATTTAGCGAACTAAATTTTGCCACTAACAAGGATGCCAGATACTCTTTTTCTAAGTGTAACTATGCCTAAATTAATCGGGCGCTCTTAACAGACCAAGTTAAGTTGCTGTGGTACGTTGTAAGGACTATGCTTTAGGTAAGTGGAACAAGCATAGAGTTTACTGCGGTATAATATCTTCTCGTGATGATTATCACGGTATCCAGCAAATAAGGAATGATGGTAATAAGCCCCATTGGTTGAAAGATTGGCTGAATGGGTATAGCTAAGAGTAATAATTAGAGAGGTGAATAATAACCCCCTCTAATTCAATTATTGGTAGTGATTTATTTTATTCACTAGCTGCTGTTAATGCACTGGTATCATCTGCAAATAAGCCTTTCCATTTAGTTGGAATATAACTATCTACAACTTTCGTTTCTGTTTTTAATAAGGCTAAAGCATCTTTTAAACGTTTCATTGTTTGAGGGATTTTTTGACTTGTGTCACCAACCAACGAACTAGCTAAGGTTCTGCTGAGTGCATTAACGGATAATCCTCCGCTTTGTTTCTCAAATGTAGTGTAAACATCAACATGATAACCTTTCTTATATTGCACTACACAGATAAAAAATGATGTTTTTTCACTCCAACCCCTTACTGAACTATCTGACTTCATAGTAAGAATAGGATCTTTACAGCTTGGTATTTTCATACTTGCACCGCCGGAAGCTTGAGATAAAGCAGAGAAACCGCTAATCATCCCTCCTAATTGAGTATTTGCAAATGGACTAACTAGCTCAAATCTTGATGCTTTTTCAGGAAGAGATGATGGCGGTAGACCTCGACTAACAGTCAAGCTATCCATGTTTTCTTGAGCCGTTTTGATTACTGTATCTAGTACACTTTCTCGAATCGAAGAATCACCTTGAACATCTATAACCATGTAAGCTTGCTCTGTAGTTTTAGTTGGTGTAGTCGATGCACAACCACCTAAAACTAGCATTCCTAGAGCTATTATTATTTTATGCTTCATTAAATCTTTCCTTTTAAATTATTATTTTTATTCCCTGAAACATTGTGTTACAGAAAGCGGGTAGTTTACAAAAGTTCATCTATAAATCAATAGATTAATACGTACATTTGTGTTCTTGTTCGATAAACGAACGAATTGTTCTTTTTGCGTGCAAGTAAATGTCTTTGGACTTTATTTTGTCAACATCACACGTAAATCTATCTGGTATTTGTTTAGTAGGTTTTCAAAGATACTTACATTCTTTATTATATAGGAGCTAATGAAGAGGGTAATTGAGGGACGTGTGACTTTATAAGTATTTGTGTTACGGTTACTTTTCGGCAACTAGAATGCTGAAACACAACACATAACACACTTTTGTAATTTATTGAATTTAAAACGTTAAAAGTAGAAGCTCGAACATATCACAGTTGCGGTAATTTCACCAATAGCTGGAATACTCATTAAACTTTTTGTGTCTTTCATTTGGTTCGTTAGTGCGTGTAGCTTTCTATCGCATTTGAATATTTCTTCATTTAGGCCTTTAATGCTTTGCCATAAATCGCAAATAATTCAAGGGCAGGAAGAGTAAATTATTTTCACTATTTTCTAAAATACCCGTAATGGCTTTTTGTGCAGGGTAGCGACCTTTAGGCATAATAATGTCAAACTCAGCGAGTAAACCACGTAATTGGTTTATCCTTGTTGTTCTTCGCTTTTGATACTAACAAGTCGTGTTTTTGTGCGAGTAACGGCTCACAAATAGCTTTAGCATCATTTTTACGGTAATTAATAACAAATTTTCATGCCATGATACGCACATCATGGCCGAGTTTGGTAAACTCTCTGGCCAGTAATTAGTCCCAGAGCAGGCCTCCATGCCAAGAATGCAGAGCGGAAAACTTGCAACCTCAATTATTTATTATCCCTTTTTTATACAGGAGAATAGATTTGCAAGTTTGTTTTGTCAGAAGGGGGAGGTTAACTATATGTTTTATAATTTTTTCTGCCATTATAAAAATTCGGATAGGTTATATGGTATACATCAAATTATTTTAACTCAATGTATCCCTATCACCACCCGAATAATATTAAGCGAATTTAAGTGGTAAATTATCAAAGCTATATAGGTAGGAGGTAATATTTTTATTAAGTAGAAGTAGAACTGGAATTGGACGTGGCCATATCATAGGGAATACTTTCTAAAATATTCCCTATGATATGTTTTTAGTTAATTCAAAATGGCAACATTTCGGTTTGATAAAAGAAAGTCTGCCAAATCTTGAACCGCGACAAAAACGGGTTGCTTACGGCCAACATTACTTTGAATGGTAACAAGCTGTAATTTGGTAACAGTGCCGTCATTATATTTTGCCATCGCGGTTTTTTCAGATTTCCAATTTAAATAATCTGCAGCTATTCTAGTATAAGGTATGATTGCAGTACCATATTGTTGCATTAATGATGACATTAACATCCAACGGCCCATAGGATTTAAATCGTTAGTCATGTCATTTGATTTTTGTGAGTTTTTAGTTCTATTACACATTATAATTTGTTCCTTTTCTTTTTTAAGGTATTCAAATAAATTCGCTAAAGAGCGTGTTGGCACAACATTTAGCTCAACGGAGTTTGTAAAATCTTTTGGTAATGCACCTGAATTCAGGTGCTTTTTGAAGGCTGCAGATTCCATTTTAAAATATCGAGTAGCAACATAATTTAAAGGAATATGAAATTGACCATCATGCTCAAGCATGAGAAGTTCAAAAGTTTCTGATAGTTTCAATTTTTTGCTCTAGGTTCTATAAATATTGAAGCAATTCTCTCTTGAAACTCTTTTATTGCAAAATCAGGGCTTATGCTTAAATTATTTTTCTAAACTCAAATTTTTCTTGAATTCCTATTGCTCCAAATTCGAATTTGAGCATATTGCCATCATTCGCACAGTGACGATTTTTTGTATTAACAATGCTTATCACTGTTTTATTGTCTGCACGTTTATCGGTGTGATGTAATACTAAAACTGCTTTATCTAACGCCCGTAGTTCATCTAAACAGTCATTATAAAAATTCCAGTCATTTTGCACAGTCTCCTCTGCAGAACGATATAGTGATGAAATATTATCCAAAATGATCACTTTTGAATTTTCAATTTCAGGCTTTAACTTCTCAAATCCAGCCTTAGATGATAAATCAGGCATACCACCTTTAAAGCTTCGTTTATGAATTATTTTAAGAAATCCTTCTTTGGGGCTAACACCTAATGAATTATAAATTAGTTTAAAACGTTGTTGGATCTGGTATTCACTTAGCTCTGAGTCTATATATAAAACTGACTGTGCCTCATCAATTGTCGTGCCTAAGAACTTACTACCTGTGGCTATACAAGCTGCAGAGTATTGAGAAAAAAATGTTTTAGCATCTCCAGCCAGTGAGCAAAGCATTGTTGATTCACCGCCAACTAAAAAATTAGGGATGATTACACAAGGAGGTATAATTTTTTTATTAAGTATCTCGTTAATACACGTTGAAATTTTTGTTTTATTGGATATATCACTGGCATTATTATTTACATTAATCATGTTATTTTCTTTTGTTGTAGTGTCGAAATCAAAAGCAAGTTGCTTCATTTTTAATATTTCTTAATTGTTATCGAATGGAATCAATAATTAGTTTCAGCTACAACAAATTCTTCCTGTTTATAGGCATCATTATTAATAAAGTTTTTTTGCCACCAGTGAACATACGTTAAACCAACGGCCCCCTGTGAAGGGGGTCGTTGGTTTAACGTATGTCTAACTTGAAAAGCTTAAATAAAGACACTCGTTGCAAAGCATTGAGTAAACAAAGCCTTTTCGCAAGAAAAGTAATAAATCGCGGTAGCATTAAATATCGAAGATTATTTTATGTGATAGCATTTTGAAAAAATAAAACGTGCCCCGAAAAGAGCAAGGCGAGTGAAGCAACTAGGTTTCGGTGTGTTTACCTCCGAAGTTCCCCGAAACATGGTTGCTTCACTCCCGAGAGGGCAGTGAGGGGCACTAATCTACTATGTTATTGCTGAAAGCAATATCTTAGCGAAGTGTGACGAGTCATATGTAGCAAGAAGTAGTGGATTTATATCTTGAATTTTCTCCTTAATTTGTTTTTATTCATTACCTTTTATCGCTTGTCTGTTAAAAATCCATTTCAATTAATAAACCACGGGTAATTCGCTTGCCTCAGCACTATGTATTAAAAAATACTAAGGAGTAGATATGATACAGAGAAATGAAAGAGGCATTCTTGAACGGTATATTAAATCGCTGTCAACACAAGCTAGGCACCAAGCAAAGCTTTTTAGCTTACTTGATTGGATTTATCGTTTTGGTTTTACCTCACCATCAGTTATAGAATTACTTTGGGCAGTAGACCGTTCAGTGGTAAATAGACTGTTACGTCGATATGAGCGAGAAGGCGTTATTGCTGAAGTAGCAACTTTTGCTTGCCGTGACAAAAGGGTGTTTCTGCTAAAACCTCAAGGAGTTCGTATGTTAGAAACTTTACACAATCAAGATTTAAAGTACTCCCAAAAGAAATCAACATTATTATTCAAAACACTAACTCATGATCTCATGGTGCAAGCTGTTGTTGCTCAGGGGGTTAAGCAGGGAAAGTACGTGTTTTTTATTACTGAAAGTGAGCAAGAAAAAGAAAATCTTGGAAAAAAAAGAAGATTTGACGCAATCGCATTTGACGGGAGTGAAATGGTCGGGCTCGAAATCGAAGCAAGTTCAAAAACAATTCCTAATCGACTTGATATTTTAAAACGCTATAAATATGCCATATCAGATGAGGAAAGAGTGAGTAAAATTTTGATCATCTCTCATAAACGTCGTTTTGTATTAGATGCTGAACGTATCCATAATAAAATATTTATAAAGCCAGAAAATAATTTGAATAAAGCTTTTTTTGATAAGCATGTTAAGTATATTTACAATCAAGACTTAATGTTGATGTTGTACCATAAATTTTGGATGCATTAACTTGCTAAAAATTTAAAACACTAAGGGCGCTATATTCAGCGCCCTTAGTGTTTTTTATGTCGTTTTTTTTAGTAAATGTCCAGTTAAGTACAAGGTGTCGCTTTAGAGCATACTGTTCATAAAACCACTAGAGGTGTTGAGGTTTGCAAACCCAACTTTAATAAGTCACTAATTAAAAATTAATGAGCGCGGCTTGCAAAAGCTGCGAGGTGTTTCTTGTACAAAAATATATAGGTTCACTGTAGGGAAATTTCTTAGCTATCAAATGCTTTACAAAAATTATTCCTTTATTGAGGTAGAACAAGTTTTCATTTTCATGTAGATTAATACTGATTGTAAAATAAATGTAACAAAGGAGTGTGTATGGAGTTTCTTCTCCGGATTAACAGAATGATTTTAGCCTTATTCAATGGAATTGAAAGCTTGTTAATACTGCACCCGCACTCTCCGAATTCTAATACACAAATTAAACAAAAAATTTGAAGTTCTTTCTATCAAATATCATCAAAAGATTAATGCTTAAAATGTAATCAAGTCGGTAGATGAACTTTTTAGGCATTGAGTGCTAATAATATACTGAAAGAATAATCCAAGAAATTAAAAACTAAATTTAGTTTGAAAATTTAGTTTGAAAATTTAGTTTGAAAATTTAGTTTCGAATACCAAAAAACGGTAGTTTATTAAAACTTATCAAAAAATATACCTTATAAAATGGAGATAATAATGAAAATATTAAAAAGTACTATATGTATCGGGTTACTTGCTAGTTGTGTTTCTTGTGTTTCTCCAAGCTCTATACCAACAGAAGAAATTTCAACTTTAGAAAAAATGGGGCTAGATAATCCTCAGAGAAGTATGGCTGGATATGCTCATTGGACAAGCGATATTGTTAAAGTCACCAACTTAGATACAAAAAAGGTAATTTATAAGCCAAGTGAATGGGAATTAGTTAATCCATTTGGTGATATGTATCTAAGATTAACTCCTAGTCATTACCAAGTAGTAACCAGATGCACACATTCCTCAGACAAAAATAAGCGAAGCGGAAGATTTGACGAACTTACCATTGAAGTTAAAGGAAATGAAAAAATGAAGCTAGTAGTAAATGCTGGTGGTAATTCTTGCACTACTAACATAAAGACAACTACATACACTTCTGAATCATAATTATCATAAAAAGAGAATAAATTAATAATGAACAAAGTTAAAAAATCCTTAATAGGTATTATTTTATCCCTCCTCCTATTCGGATGTAGTAGTACTTTTTACACAACAACTAAACTTGAAACTGTTGATTTAAGCCAAAGTCGTTCATTTTCAGATGCTATGGATAGCATGGCTATACAGTTTAATACAACCTTAAACCCTATAACTAATCAATTTGGCAATGTATTGTTGCTTACCTATAAGTCTAATGTAAATAATAATGATGCAAACAAACTCAGAACAGATCTTTTTTATGGCTTTTACCCACAACTAAAAAAAACTTGTTCCAGTGGTTTTGGAAGTTTTGGTAATTTAGATGCTGCATATTTAGAAGGGTTATTTGATACGAAACGATATAATATTTCTAATGAAAATGCGGATATGTTAAAGGATCTGCCCGATGGTACTATTACTGTTCAGGGTGGAAGAGAAGTTCATTGGAAAGGGATGCGTTATTTTAAAGGAGTACAATCTCGCAAGGGAGCTAAACTCAATCAAGTATTACCTCCTGAAAATAATAATGATATTAGTTTAATAGCAGGGCGTGGGGGGTATAAATTTTCAGATAGTAAAACATATGGGGTAAAAGATTACGCAAAGTCAGTGCTCAATGATTATGGTTTGAAAGTATCTTTGAGTGATGCATTTATTTGTTCAAAAGGTGGAGAACTTCAAGAAGCTATTATTGTAGGAAGTAGTCGATATGGAAGCCCTAACCCTAAGCATTATGTCTTATATTTAGATAAAAAAATCTTAACTAAATTTATTAACAAGCACTTAGATAGTGCAGTTAAATATGCATTAGATGTAAGGCTTAAACAAGATATAAAAAATAAAATAGAAATTAAAAAGTATAAAGTTTGGGCAGAAAATAAAAAAATTGAAGATGAAAATAAAAAAATTAACGCTAAAAAAATTGCAAAGTCCTTCGAAAAAGTATGGTCTCAGCGATCTAATGAAACTTACGAGCTAGGTGATAAAATTTGTTCTTATTCTGATAATAAGATGGGTTACATTGAACAGCTAGGAGTCAATAATTTTAAAATACTTTGGAAAGGAAAAGTGAAAAAGGCTAATGGCTATTTCTTTGGGAATTACAGCAATATGATGGATTATTTACTAAATAAAACTAAGTTTAATTATATAAGTATGAATGATACAACATGGGAAAATAAGGATAACTTTGCACCTTGTAGTTTTAGCTTATAATTAAAATTCACTATATAACACAGGAAATTAGAGTATTGCTAAATTAATTTTTGCAATTAAATAAAGTTTCATAAGGTTATTGCAAATAATAACGAGCCAATTAAGGCTCGTTATGTTTGCGACTTTATTCGCTGTGCTCAATAAAACTATGGTATGACATCTCCCATTGGTTTTTTGTAGAATTAGAGAAAAAAGCGTCTTGATTTAAAAAGAATACTTCTTTAAATGCAGATTCTATAACGTGCTCCTTGCAGTAAAATTCAATTTTTTTATTGAATATGTGCATCACAATATCAATGTGTGCAACATCAACATATTGTTGTTGCAGTGAATTTGGTAGAAGCGTTTGAAGCTGCTTACTAATTGAAAAACCGTTGATGCCAAAATCTCCGAGGTGCAGATATACACCTTGCTTCGACTCAGCATCGAACGTCAACACTACACGTGCTCTGTCTGCCCACGAAGAACGAGATTGGCGCGTGTATATTTTATAGAACTCAATTGCTGTACTCATTGTTATTACTCATAATAAATGGCCTATAAGTAAATATGTGCATAGTTAGGGGAATTACTACCTATACCCGTTATTAGACCTCAGGAGTCATTGTTCTCAAATGAGGTAAGATAATAATCTAGGCGGCCATCATAAAGTTGCTTTGCATCGTCGTTTTGGTTTGTTGTATCAACTCTAAATTCTTAATTATATTTTTAGCATTAAGTTTTTTGTAAACACTTCTAATCATTTGATAGTCTTTGTGACCAGTGAATTCAGCAACTAATACTTCTGATAACCCCATCTCTAAAAGTCGTGACACACCTTCTCTACGGAGATCTCGTTGTTGAAGGCCTATAATTCCAATCTGTTTCATTACCTTTGGAAATATAGATGAAAGTGATCTACCTTTGATATTAAAAATTGAGGTGTTATTTTTTACATTTTTTGACTTTAATTTATGCAAAACTTTTTTAGCTAACCCCCACAGCGGAATACTTCTTGGTTCTTCATTAGTTCCAATACTACCTCGCACCGTGTTTTTACCAGAATTGACATGAATGCACTCGTTTACAAAATCTATATCGCCCCAGGTTAACTCTGTCAGTTCTGAACTTCTTAGTGTTGTTTCAATGTACAAAATAATCATAGCTGCGTAATTATTTTTTACTTTACAGCCTCGCTGGTACTTCCAAAACCCACGAAGTACCTTACGAAACTCGCCTTGTAAAAGTCGACGAGATCGGTTGGGAGCATCTGCAATAAAGCCGTCGCGTTTAAGTTGAGAATAGTGATTTCTGATCATGCTATCAGTGATCGGGATTTCAAGCATTCCCGCGACCTCACGGATTGCTCTCATTGCACTACTAATATCAACTCTTACTGTTGATGCTCTACAGGTAGTTAAACGTTGTAAGCAAAATTCTTTGAGGCTCTCGAAATCAATCTTGCTCACATGAATGTTTGCCAAGTCATAATCTTTAATTAACTTTAAAGAACCACGAGAGGTTATTGATATCGGATTTGGTGCATCAACTTCATGATAAAGATAATAGTCAATGAATTCTCTTAAAGGCGAGTCTTCAGTAAGTGATGGTTTATCAAAATTACAAAATATAATGTTCCTCCCATTTGAGAGGGAATTTTTGTAAGGAGATTTCTGTTTTTCAAGTAATTGTTCAAACTTATGTTTAGTTTGTTGTGCCCAATTGCTGGCTTCTTGCATTGTATCAAAAGTTTTTGACTCGCACTTTTTAGAAGCAAATTTATTTTTTTCTCTTACTCTGACTTTATATCTTTTTGTATCGCGAGACTTTACTGCGGTGATATCAAAATATGCCATGGATAAATGTCCAATTTAATTACAATGCAAGTAGTCTAAACCTAGGGCTTAAAATGCAAAAACGGGACATTAGGCTTACTTTTTGAGTTTATATTTATTATTTACTCTAACTGTTTGAATTTATGTTAGGAATTAATTTTAAATTTTTATCAAAATAATTTTTAAAATGCTCTGGTTGAATCGAAACATATACTTGCCAAAGAATGTTTAAATCTTTATGCCCTGTAATTCGGGCCGTTTCCTCTACTGATAAGCCGTGTTCGATCAGTCGACTTGCACCCTCACGTCTTAAGTCGTGATAACGTAAACCAGTAATGCCTATCTTTTTACTGGCCTTTCTAAAGCCTGCGGTTATAGACCTTGAATTAAAAGGGAAAATTAGTTCACTAATCTTAGGTTGTCTTACTAGAATACTTAAAGACTCACCTAGAAGTGGTAATATAGAATTGTTGCCTAAGGAGCCGTTAGGATTCTTTCTATTTCTAATCATAATAGTTTTACTATCAACACACAGATCTTGCCAACGTAAGCTAGAAAGCTCTCCAATGCGACAACATGTCAAAATCGAAATTAGAAAAATATCACTGTAAGGGATGAAACAGCAGTGGTGTTTCTCTTTAATTTTTAATTCACTTAACAATTGTTGTAATTCATTACCTTTTAATCTTCTTTCTCGCTTGTTTGATCGGGCGATAAGCTTTAAGTCATGAAGAGCAGGGTACGCATCAATTACCGGGCGGTCATCAATGTTGATGTTAAACATAGGCTTAGCAATGCGTAAAACCTTTCTGATGCAACTTACATCGATGGAAATAGTTTGTGGTGATGGCTTAGTTGATTCTCTCTTTCTTGCTAAGCAAAAATCTACAATGTCAGCCGAATTCATACGGGTGACGAGTAATTTAGCTATTGGGAAGCTACGAATTTGGCGAAGTGCGTAATAGGCAGTTCGTCCTAATGGTTTGTCAGAGCTTTGCTTTCGTTCTACATACTTATGAATTAACTCTTCCAAAGTACAATCAATAAGATCAAAAGGCTGGTTGGTTAAATTTTTTTCAACTTTATGAATCGTTTCTTTCGCCCAACGTGTTGCAGCTACTTTGGAGTTGAAAGTCTTGCTCTTAGAAAAGGTCACAACCCCAGACTCTTTTGTGCGAACTCTTGCACAATAAACTATTCCGTTCTTTCTACTTCTTTTGTTAATGGTATAATTAGCCACAATTTTAGCTCCAACAGTTCCCCCTAAAGGGGTTTTAGTTCCCCCAGCGTGTGATTTAAAGGGGAGTTGGTCGCGTAATATCGAATATTAAACTAGCGGATAAAGCACATTTTCTCCAAGCAAGTTTATGAATAAAAAGAGGTTTTTGTTAAATTGACTAAGAATGAATATTCCCACAAACTTTCCGTTGCTCCAATGCTCGATTGGACTGATCGCCATTGCCGTTATTTCTATCGTGTTATGTCAAAGCACACTGTGCTATACACCGAAATGGTGACTACTGGCGCAATTATATTTGGTAAAGGTGATTATTTATCCTTTAACAAAGAAGAGCATCCTGTTGTACTGCAATTGGGGGGAAGTGATGTTAAAGCCATGACAGAGTGTGCGAAAATGGCTGAACAGTATGGTTATGATGAAATTAACATTAATGTTGGCTGTCCATCTGATCGTGTCCAAAATGGTCGCTTTGGTGCTTGTTTAATGGCTGAACCTTCTTTGGTCGCTGACTGTGTCAATGAAATGCAAGCGGCAGCCAATATTCCGGTTACCGTTAAATCGCGTATCGGTATCGATGACCATGACAGTTATGAGTTTTTACATAATTTTGTTGATGTGGTCTCTCAAGCTGACTGTAAACATTTTATTATTCACGCACGTAAAGCTTGGTTAAGCGGTTTAAGCCCTAAGCAAAATAGGGAAGTTCCCCCCTTGATTATGGTCGTGTTTATCAAATCAAAAAAGACTTTCCACAGTTACAAATTTCAATTAATGGCGGTATTAAAACCTATGATGAGGCGAATGAGCATTTAGCTCATATTGATGGTGTGATGATAGGTCGTGAAATTTATCAAAACCCTTACATGTTAGTTGAGGCAGACAACGCGATTTATCAAACAAATACGGATATTCTTTCTCGTGAGCAAATCGTTGCAGAGATGGCGCGCTATATTGATATTCATATTGCTAACGGCGGGCGTGCTTGGCATGTTGTTCGCCATATGCTTGGACTCTGCAATGGTTTAGCGGGTGCTAGGCAGTTTCGTCGTTATTTAAGTGAGCAATGCAGTGGTAATGAAGTTACCAGCCAAGTTCTTTTTGATGCGTTCGCACAAGTGACCCTTCCTGCAGACGAGTAATTTTCTGTTTTGTGTACCGATTTTGGGAAATTGTATCCCTAAATCGGAATACTATTTATCTTGCCGTTTAGCGATAAATATAATGTTATCGCTATAATTATTAATAATTGGCTTTTTTGACCACTTTTCTTTTATTTAGTCTTAAACTTTATTTTTATGATAGAAGCATAGATTAATTAATCCTATAAAACTCAACCATTTAATTTTTTTTTGATCTCTGGCACAACCTTTGTAATAGATATTACGACTTAACTATTATAAAACTTGGAGAACAACATGAAAACATTATTGATCACCACATTAACTACCGCTTTATTATCTTTTAACAGTTTTGCAGACAACACCACAGACATCAAAACTATCGCTAATCTGATGGTTAAAACAGGCATTGAACAACTTAATACAAAATTAACGAGTAACGTAAAAGATAAAGTTCAGCCAGATATCACGATGTCAGCTTTAGCCAACAACAAATACTCCCAAATTTTAGTGGCTAAGCTTAGTAACAAAAAGGGTACCCAACAAAAGAATACCGCTAAAGCAGCGGATGAGTAAGGAATTGATTATGCCGAGCTTAGAGCTAATTTTTACGTTATTGATGTTACCTGCTATATTTTTATTGGCAGCGTCTTTAGTGGTAAGCCTAGTAGAAAATAACCGTGATCAATCATCAGCCGAAAAACAAGCCGCAAGCTAAACGCAGGGAATTTGTTGTACCCTGCCAATTTATATTTTTTTTCGACTGTACAACTATCGATTTATTCGTTATTTTTTAAGTCTTATTCAAAAATGAATGACGCTAACTATGCCTTCGACTTTTCAGCAAATAATATCGTGCCGTCAGCTGCATGATTTGCTTTTTTCTACACTCCATTTAACCGGAGACTCTGCAAAACCATTATCAAATATAATACTGCTTGATGCGAGTATCCCACCCGTTGGTAATATGCGCTCGCCAGAAAAAAAATGGCCAGACTTTACGCTGCCTTATGCCAAGCGATTCGATTTAAATAAAAACTTTTCTGATTTATCAAATCCACTTCCCCACACTATGCCAAGTGCTGAACATTTTCAGCAGCAAGCGCGTGCGTTAGGGGTAATGACAGACAGTCAAATTGTTGTTTACGATGACCAAGGCTTATTTTCTGCAGCGCGTGCTTGGTATATGTTTAGAGCAATGGGGCATGAAAATGTTGCTGTACTTAATGGCGGCTTACCCGCTTGGTTGGCATCAGGGTATCGTGTTTCATCAAGGACATCTTCCGTTACTAGCCGTGGTAACTTTATCGCTACATTTTGTAAAGAATACTTTTATAGCAGCCAAAATATAGAGCGTAACCTTAACTCTCAAGAACACCTTATTGTTGATGCTAGGGCTAAAGAACGCTTTGAGGGCAAAGTTGCTGAGCCACGCGAAGGCATTCGTAGCGGTCATATTCCCTCTTCTGTGAATTTACCCTTTAATGATTTATCGCATGATGGCTGCTTGCTCACCAAAAATATTTTAAAAGAAAAATTTAACGCTATTAATAGCGAAAATAAACCAATGGTGATGAGCTGTGGCTCTGGGGTAACCGCCTGTGTTTTAGCGTTAACCGCCGAAATGTGCGGTTATAAGCACGTAAAAGTTTATGACGGCTCATGGAGTGAGTGGGGGGCAGGTGATTATTTTCCGGTAGTCGTTACTCAATAATTCAACGCTCATCTTAATAAAATCCCACCATGTTATGGGTATAGTCAAATTAACTAATTAATTTGTGAATTTGACTATATTTTCGTCTGACATATTATGTCTCCTTTCTTTCTATAATCACTGCCTTTATAAAACACCTTAATAAACAGTGGTTTAATTTATTTTGCTGGGTTGGCATGTCACTTGTAATAGAAAACATAGTAGCAAGTTAAGCATTAACATTTTGGTTAATACTTAATGAGTCATTAAATTAAAATACTAATAGCAGCGCATTTGCGCAGGAGAATGGATTATGGGCATGTTTTCACGTTTTACCGATATTATTAACGCTAACTTAAACAATATGTTAGATAAAGCTGAAGATCCTGAGAAAATGGTTAAATTGATCATTCAGGAAATGGAAGAAACCTTGGTTGAAGTACGCTCTACTGCAGCAAAAAATATAGCAGAAAAGAAAACCTTAATGCGTAAAATAGCATCGCTAGAAGCCAGTATTAATAATTGGCAAGAAAAAGCCGCATTAGCCATTAATAAAGGGCGTGATGATCTTGCGAAGTCTGCGCTCCATGAAAAGCAAAAATGTTCAGTACAAGTCAATGAATTCCATGATGACTTAGCGCAACTAGAGATTTATTTGAGTGCAGTACAAGAAGACGGTCAACGTTTACAAGAAAAACTTCAAGAAGCTAAACGTAAGCAAGACGCTTTTGCATTACGCCAAGAGTCAGTTGAAGTACGTTTAAAAGTGCGTGAAAGAGCGATTGTCTACAACATAGATGAAGCCATTAATAAATTTGAACGCTACCAACAAAAAATTGACCGAGTAGAAGCTGAATTAGAGTCTTATGACTTTACCGAGAATAAAGATCTCGCCAGCCAGTTTCGTGATTTAGAAACAGATGAATCTATTGAACAAGAATTAGCCGATTTAAAAAAGCAAGTTGTTAATGGCTAAGCGACAAAAAACTAGGGGGCATTACATGATACATCATAGTGGCTATTTCATAATGATCATGTGTCTTGCTCCCGTATTAACTTTTTTTGTTGGCGCAGGACTATTAACTTTTTTTACAAAACAGCGGTTAGAATTAAGGAATAAATGATGAGCTATCAACGTGAGTATTCAGTGAAAAAAACTTTAACAAAAGATGTTGCCCATAAAAAATTATCAGGCGTTTGTGCGGGCATCGCAAAATATTATGACTTACCAAGAATAGCTGTTCGTATTGGCGCTATTGGTGCTTTGCTTATATTTCCGTTAGCTAGCGGTGTTGCTTATGTGGTTGCGGCGATACTATTACCCACCAAGCATTAATGGGCAGTATTAACTTAAAGCGATAGCGAGTAAATAATATTTACCGATAGCTGTGCGTAAAACTAAGTAAGCAGGAGGAATTATGTCATTTTTTAAATCATTAACATTAGCAATTTTTGCAACCTTATTTTTAACCTATGCATTAGGAATAAGTTTTATAGAAATGTTTAATGTCGACCTTCATGTTGGTGATGAACTCATTGATCCTTTAAAAGCGATTAGTGTTTCAGCAATTATTATGGTTATTCTTGTCATGGTGGCATTTGCAATTGTTATGAGTGTGTTTGGTTCATTAATTTTTATCGGTATGATGATTTTTGGTGCGGCGGCCTTTGTGATGATTGGTATATTTTGGCCCGTTATTTTTATTGCTGTTGTTATTTGGTTAATGGCAGGGGACAAAAAGCAAATCGCCTAAAGATGAAACCCCCGCAAATTTTGGCTGACTATTTCACCTTTAAGATTTATTTTTTTAAAAAAATTGCGCTAAAATATTTTTACATTGCTGCGTTTTTACTAAACGTTTAAATTCTTTAGCTTCGTTATCAATGACCTGTTGCATAGTCAATTGAGCATGTTGTTTCATCAATTTTCTACTGGTCATAACAGAATCATGAGGTAATTTAGCAATAGTATTAGCAATATCGCTAGCTATTTTTAGTAAATCTTCCGGCATACATATTTGATTAATAAGACCGTAATCTAGTGCTTGTTCGGCAGTAAATTGCTTGCCAAGTACTAAAAGTTCAAATGCTTTGTTATGACCAATACGCAGGGGTAACAACAGGCTAGAACCAGCTTCAGGTGAAAGACCTAACTGAGTAAAGGGTAATTTAAATTTACTATTGTTTGCCGCTATGATCATGTCACAATGTAATAACAAGGTAGTGCCAATACCTATTGCCGGGCCAGCAACAGCGGCAATAAGAGGTTTATCAAATATTGTTAGTGCTTGTACAAAATCTAATGCTACTAATTCATCATCTTGTGAGCATTGTAAAAAGTCATCCAAATCATTACCTGCACAAAAACAGTTTTCATCGCCTTGAATAAGCACACAGTGGATAGTTGAATTTTCGCTCGCATGTTTTAGAGCAGCACATAAGTCGATATACATACTTTGATTAAGTGCATTTTTTTTATGTTTACGGTTAAGAGTCACGGTAAAAACATGATTGTTTTCTTGGCTAATAATTAAGTTATCCATTTTGCTCCAGCTTAGTTACAATGTTAAGGCAATAAAAATAATCTGTCTAAAAAAGGAAGTATAGCGAGAAATGAATAAAATATGTTTTATAGCCATTGTATTATCTTTTACGTTAATCAGTATCAATAGCGATGTTTTTGCTGTTGAACACGATAGTAATATTATTATTGACGGGCCTTATGTGAGAGCTAGCATACCTGGAACCAGTATAACTTCAGCTTATATGTCGATTGAAAATAAAAATGATGAGGCGCTAATTTTAACAGGAGTCAGTGGCTTGTTTTCCGATAGAATTGAAATTCATCAACACACCATGAGTGATGGTATGATGAAGATGCGACAAGTTGAACAATTGACAATCGAAGGGAATAATAAAGTGGTCTTGCAGCCTATGGGCTATCACTTAATGATATTTAACGTTAAAAAAGCCTTGTTACCTGAAGAGGAACTTTCATTAACATTGCACTTTAAGCAGCAAAAGGATCTTGTCGTAACCATTCCGGTGCGAAGTATTAAACAAGAAAACCCAGCTAAAAAACAACACCATTAGGAGCTCAACATGACGACTAATTTTTCAGGCAAAACTTTTGTCACCATTTTTTTTGCTATCATCCTCTCAGGCTATTTTCTCGGCGTTTATTGGAGCTTTGAACCTGAACAGCTTGATATTAGAGCTGAAGCAACGAAAGATGCAACGGAAGCTGGTATAAAACCTGTTGTCGGTTACACCACAACAACGGCACTTATTAGAGTAACCGAGACATTATTAAATAAACCTGGCGGTTATCTGTCAAATGATGCTTTGCCACCCTCGGTATTTTTAGACAACATCCCAGCTTGGGAGCTTGGTGCGCTTGAAATGTCGCGTGATATGGCGCTTGTTATGCGTCAAGAATTTAGCCGCTCTCAGTCACAATCAATAGAAAATAAACACTTAAAAGTTGCTCAGCCTCAATATAATATCGATCACAAAAGTTGGGCGATGCCAAGTGCTGAAAGTGAATACAATAAAGCAATTAACGAATTGTATGCCTATCGCAAAGCGTTAGGTGATGTTAACAGTCAAACAGCGCAATTTTATGCTCGCTCAGATAATTTACGTGACTGGATCCAAGAAGTGAATAAACGTTTGGGTAGCTACTCTCAACGATTAAGTGCGAGTGTTGGCCGTGAACAGCTAAATACCGACTTAGCTGGCGATAGTGTTGCTCAGCAATCAACATCTGCGCAGTCAAGCGTTGTCTTAAAAACCAGCTGGTGGAAAATTGATAATGAATTTTATGAAGCACGTGGTGCGTGTTGGGCGTTACTTCACTTTTTACGCGCCGTAGAAATTGATTTTAATGATGTATTAGAGAAGAAAAATGCTAAAGTAAGCGTACAGCAAATTATTCGAGAGTTAGAAGCAAGCCAAGAATCTATATGGAGTCCAATGATCCTTAATGGTGATGGCTTTGGTTTATTAGCTAATCATTCTTTAGTAATGGCAAATTATATTTCTCGTGCTAACGCAGCACTAATCGATTTAAATGACTTATTAAGTCAAGGATAATAAAGGGTTGAACATGAAAAAAGCAGCATTAGCAGTACTTGTTACCGGGTTACTTTCAACATCAGCAATGGCTGATACTATTGCCGGACTTTATATTGGTGGCTCAATATGGAGTAATGAAGCAACGGGTACTTTTGGTGAACAAAGTGGCTTAGTTGATTTTAATTTACAAGATAAAGAACAAGGTTCATTTTACATCGCTTTAGAGCACCCGATTCCATTGATCCCCAATCTAATGATCACCTCAACAACGTTAGATACCGATGGCGCAACAGTTTTGTTAAAAGACTTCGATTTTTCGGGTAAAACATTCGACGCGGGCACTGCTGTTGATAGTACTTTCGATATTAGCTATGTTGACTATACGTTATACTATGAAATTTTTGATAATGGCCTTTTTAGTTTTGATATTGGTTTGACTGGTCGTGATTTTGATGGCGATATAACGGTATCAGCAGATTCTCTAAGCGGAACATTAGCTGTTACAGAAATCGTACCTATGCTTTATGTTTCAACGATTGTCGGCTTACCCGGCACGAGTTTTAATCTTTTTGCCAATGGTAATTTATTATCGATTGACGATCATACTATATATGACTACCAAGTCGGTTTGAGCTACGAGCTTATTGATAACTTAGCGGTTGATGTAAATTTAACACTTGGCTATAGAGCTGTTAAATTTGAACTTGAAGATTTAGATGACTTGTATACAAATATTGAATTTAAAGGTGCTTTTGCAGGTGTTGTTGTCCACTTTTAACGTTTTAAGTGGACTTGTTCCACAAAACTGATGTTTTTAACAGATAAAGGCGCTAATTATAAAATTAGCGCCTTTTTGTTGTGAAAAAAACAGAGTTTATACTACTCATCTGTCAAAGACGCTCAGTGACATTATGGTAAATTTAGTATAAATAAATCATTGCTATCCAACTAGTTAATTGCGAGATATATTATAAATATATGCATTTATCCGCTAATATTCATTAACAAGCTTGTTGTTAACATACTTGTAACAAGTGGTTGGCTTGTAATCGTTTATTACCTTAACGTAACGTATGCTTTACTTTTTGTTTGTGTTTTTTAAGCTAAATGATTGCTTTATTGTTACATAAATGTAATAAATTACCGTAGAGTCCACGTTAGTGGGTTAATAATAAAATATACTTAGGGAATCGTATGAACTTTAATAAATCAATCATAGCCACATTTGTAGGGGCTGCAATAGCTTCAGCTTCTATGGGAGCTTTAGCTTCAGATGCAGGCGCTTTTTTAAATGCACCAGCTCCAGTTGTGTCAAACCAAGTAGCTACTATCAGTGGTATGAGTAATCAGTTTGATGCTCAATTAGGTAAAAATACTTTTCAGTGGGCAAGTGCAAAAAATTCTATTCCAAATATGATGGCAGTTTCTGCAGAACATCAGAATGCTTTTGCTGCAGATTTTTATTTGAAGCAACTTACTGGTTTATCTGAGTCAAAGCCAAGCCTAACTATGCCTATATTAGCGAATATCCATGATATTGGTCGTGGCGCAAAAATCGCTAAATATAAACAAGAAATTGCAGGTATTGAAGTTTTTAATCGTGAATATAATATCATGATGGATCGCGAATTCAATTTAGTCGCTTCATCGGGTTACTTAGCAAGTGACAAGGCTGTTAAATCATCAAATCTATTGTTAAAAAGTGTCGACTCTGCTTTTGCTGATGCCGCTAGTTCTGTTAAAACCGTGTTTTTGGCGATGGGTGGCGACAGTGCTACGATTAAATTAACAAACAAAAAATCAACTGATAAGTATGAAAGATTTTCTGTCGCTAATACTTCTTCTCAAAAAATAATAATTGGTGAGCCACGCGCTAAAAAAGTATTTTTTGAACATAAAAATAAAATTGTTGCTGCTCATTACGTTGAAGTAGAAACAGGCGAAATAGACAGTCGCGAATCAGAGTATTATGGCTATGTTGTTGCAGCTAAAACAGGTGAGGTTTTATTTAAGAATAACTTAACTAGCCATGCAGCTGATTTTAATTATCGCGTTTTTGCCGACGCTGACGGTAAGCCATGGGATAGCCCTCATGGTGAAGTTATGCCAGCTCCTGAAGGAAGCGATCGTAGCGCGTTTCTTACACAAGAATACTTAGATGCAACGTTGATAAGTAAGAGTCACGGACCTATCAGTACTGGTGATGCTTGGTTAGCTGATGATGCAACTATGACCATGGGTAACAATGTTACCGCATATGTCGATGCTATTGCACCTCAAGGTTTTAGCAACGGTGATTACATGGCAGAAGTGACCAGTAATAATACCTTTGATTATAAATATGATGTTTCTAAAGCAGAATATTCAGTTGGAAACCGTAAAGCGGCGATTGTTAACTTATTCTATGTAAATAACTATTTACATGATGACTATTATGACCATGGCTTTGATGAGCTTGCGGGTAATGCTCAGACTTTAAACTACGGTCGAGGTGGTGAAGAAGGAGATGCATTAAACGTAGAGGTTCAAGATCACTCTGGTTTTAACAATGCAAACATGTCTACACCTGCAGATGGTGGTTCACCACGCATGCAGATGTATCTTTGGGAAACAACACAAGCGGTAAATGGCACTGACTATGGTGTTACTGCAACTACGCATAGTGATATAGGCCTTTTAGCTAATCTCGGTTTTGCTGGATTTGGTCCAGAAACTTTTGATTTATCAGGTGATTTGGTTCGTCTAGAAGATGCAACTGCTCCAATTAATGATGGTTGTGAAGCGGCTGTTAATGGTGCTGACCTTGTTGGAAAAATTGCTGTAATAGATCGTGGTGCTTGTGCCTTTGTAGACAAAGTTTTAAATGCTCAAGATGCAGGCGCAATTGCTGTGCTTATAGCAAATAACAAAGATGGTGATGATGTAGGCGGTATGGGTGGCAATGATCCAAGTATTACCATCCCAAGCTTTATGATTTCACAAAATGATGGTACTGCAATCTACGCATTACTAGATGCTGATGAAAAAGTATCTGTTGATATGTTCAGAAATGACCTGTCGCGCGTATTCAAAGATAGTACATGGGATAACGCAATTGTTGCTCACGAATGGGGTCACTATATCAGTAACCGTTTAGTGGGTAATAGTTCAGGATTAAGTAGCCAACAAGCACGCTCTATGGGTGAAGGTTTTGGTGATTTTCATGCATTGATGCTTACAACAGACGCAAGTGATAACCTAGTTTTAGGCAATGAAGAATACGATGGTGGTTACGCTGCTATAACGTATGTTTCTAGTTTTGTGGATGGCATCCGCCCATACCCTTACTCAACAGACACAACAATTAACCCATCTACATTTGGCGATATAGCCCTTTACCCTGAGCTAGTGCATTCTCCGGGTTCTATATTTTCTAATATGATTTGGGAATCTTTTATTAGCATGGTTAATGACGAGCGTCATACTTTTGATGAAGCTAAGAACCTAATTAAAGATTATGTAGTAGCTGGTTATAAGATGATGCCAATGGCGCCTACATTCACTGAAGGTCGAGATGCTATATTGTCAGCAGCATATGCAAACGACGTAGAAGATTACAAGCTTATGCTTGCAGCATTTGCAAAACGTGGTATGGGATTAGGAGCTAAGTCGCCAAGCCGATTCGCTACTGACCATGCAGGCGCGGTAGAGTCTTATGCAACAACATTAAGCTCATTCTCTGCAAATTCTCATATGTTAAATACTAACTATGAAGGACTTACTTCAGGTTACTGTTCTAAAGATAGCGTGCTTGATAAAGGTGAAACTGCAACAGTTAGCTTTACTATTCAAAACCGTGGTAGTGAGACTTATGAAAATATTACCGCACAAATTGAAGTCGTAGGTGATCAAGATGTAACATTTGCAAATGAAGGTGTGGTAACTTTTGATAGTCTAGGTGTAACTGGATCAGCTACAAGTTCACCTATCGAATTTACGTTGAATGATGCAAGTATGGCAGAAGACGTTGAATTCAAAGTTACTTTCCCTGGACTTACTGCCGATGTTGTTAACGATTATTCGTTTACTACAAAGGTTAATTATGACTTTAAAGATCGCGCACCAGTAGGTTCTTCTACTTTTGATGATATGGAAACATTATCATCACAGCACGACTTTATGGAAAATGTTATAGGCGGTGGTGAAGCAGCTGTCGGTACTGGATATTTAGATACAAGATTTGCCGGTGCTCTTGGTGGCATCCTAGGACAACAGTATTTATTTATAAATAATAATGGCTTTGAATCAGATGTCGCTTATGAAACAAGAGCATTTAGCGTTGGTTTCGATGGTGATTTTGTTATTAACTGGTTCCATTACTATGACTTCGAAGCTAATTGGGATGGCGGTGTTGTTGAAGTAAGTGTTAACGGTGGTGACTGGGCTGATGTTACTGAGATGGGTGGTACTTTCTTAGGTGATGGTTACAACGGGAATCCGATTTTCACTGAAGCTGGTACAGCATTATCTGAACGTCTGAGCTTTACGGACTTCGCAGCTGGTTATGAAGGCGTATCTTTTGGTGAAGCACTAAATGGTAATGAAGTTAAATTCCGTTTCCGCGCAGTAAGTGATTTTACAGCAAATAACTTAGGTTGGTTGATTGATGGTGTTCAATTTGACAATGTAAATAGCTCGATTTTCAGTGATGTAGTTGCGGGTGATAGTGTTGCTTGTGATAACCGTGCACCGATTGTAACAGCCGTTACTGATGTAGAGCGAATTGTGAGAGAAGGTATCTCTGTTAGCATGAGCGTTGAAGCTACAGATCCTAATGGTGATGCATTAACATACAGCTGGGAACAAACCTCTGGTCCAACAGTGACATTAGCGGGCTCAAACACAGCAGTTATATCTTTCACTTCTCCTAGTATTGAATCTGGTACCCAAACACTAAAATTTGTAGCAAGTGTTAATGATGGCACTGTCGATGCTACACAGAGTTTCTCTGTAGTGGTTAAGGATATGCCTAGTATGGTTCCGGCTAGGAAAAAGTCTAGCGGTGGTTCAACTGGCTTATTAGCCTTCTTGCTATTACCTTTAGCGTTATTACGTCGCCGTAAAAAGTAAGTAATAACAACAAGTAAAAATAAGCTGATTGGTCATTCAATCAGCTTTTTTTATAACTAAACGTTTATCACTTAATTATGACTGGAAATAAAAAAGGAAGTAAATATGCGTAACCTTAGTGTCATCGCCCTTAGTGTAACTTTTTTAATGGCTTGTTCAGATAAAAGAGAAGTCGTACAACCACTAGAAAAAAAACCAGCGATAAAGAAGTTGCTTCTTTAAAGCCAAACATCAGTTTCTAAAAGTAATGAAAGTTTTAAAAATAACAACGTTTTTAAAAACTGACAAATTCAGAAAATAAATACTTAATGCTCAACGAACAGAAATTTGAATTACAAACAGATAAGCTGACTAATGGTGCTAAAGTTGTGAATTTATTAATGTCAGAAACGGGCACGATAAAGGGCACTTTTGTGGTTATCGTTAAAAACTTAACCAGCCTAACAAGCTATGATAATACCGAAAATTTAATGAAATCGCTAAAAGTACCTATCGATTAACGCCAGAAGAGGGTGTCGATCTCTTAAGTTATTATAAATCACTTTTAGCAGCAAAACAGTTTGAACGGGTAGAAATAGAAATAGATTACAGTGGTAAAGTGGGTCGCCCATTAGCAGAAGAACGCTAAAAGGCGAACAGGTAGAATTAAGACGCTAAGTCTAAGGGTAAACTAGTGCTTGGGCTCATGAATAAAGTGTGCAAGTTTTGGTTCATCAAACTTATACGTTGTTAAACAATATTCACAAGTCATCGATACACAACCTTGCTCTTCTATAATGCTTATCAATTCGCTTGGTGAAACTTGAGAAATAGCCGTTAAACATTTTTCCTCAGAACAACTGCATTGATAATTAACCGATTGAGGTTCAAATAAACGAACTCTTCTTGATGATACAAACGATACAGTAAGTCTTCAGCGTCTAACGAAAAAATTTCATCTGCTTTTATTGTATTGGTTAGTTGGCACAAGTGTTCGAAATCACTAAGCTGAGTTTCCTTGCTATCACTATCAGGAAGCAGCTGTATTAAGCTACCAGCAACTTGAGTATTATCAGCATTATTAAACAACCAAATTTTTGTGGGTATTTGTTCAGAAACTTCAAAGTAATGTGCTAAACAATCAGCTAAATTATCTTTATCTAGTGAAACAACTCCTTGGTAAGGTTCGCCTTTTTCAGGACGTATAGTAATAACCATCGTACCTTTACCTATTAGTTCTTTTAAGCCTATACCTGCAGTTGGCTCAGCTAAACGAGCTATGCCACGCATATTTTGTTTATCGTCACCATTAACTGACATATAGCTAATGGGGCCATCGCCCTGTAATTGAACGGTAATTTCGCCCTCAAACTTTAAAGTAGCAGTAAGCAAGCAAGTGGCGGCAACTAATTCACCTAACAAGGCTTGCACGCCGGGAGGGTATTCATGCAAAGCGATAATTTCTTGATAAGCTTTAGTCAGTTGTACAAGCTCTCCACGAGCATGCTTACCATCAAATAAGTAGCGATTTAAAACATCAGTTTTAACAGTCACAGTTAGATCCTTTCTTTAAATTGTATTAATTGTCGACGTTGTTTCTTATCGGGTTTGGTATCACTAGCGGGGCTAAGTAAAGTGCCTTGTTTACGTGCTAAGGCATTTTTTTCACGAGTGGTAATACTGTTGGGTGTTTCTTGGTAAAGAGTTTGCGCAAAACTCGCATCTCGACGTTTATCTGCCAGCGCCACAACAATAATTTCTCGTTCTTCATAACTCTGGCGTAAGACAACTTTGTCTCCTAAAGCAACGACTTTCCCCGACTTTGTTCGTTGACCATTATAGAACACTTTACCACCATCAATCATTTGTTTGGCAATGGCACGTGTTTTGTAAAAACGAGCAGCCCATAACCACTTATCGAGACGGGTTGAAGTGTTTTCAGTGAGAGGTGAATTATGTTTCATCTACTTACCATCTTCCTATAAATATATGTCGCGGCGAAAATATCATAATTGCTTATAATGTCTAGTCTTTTAACTGAGTGTATCGCTGAACTGGCAATATTAGTTTGCACATAACAGCACTAAATTGTTAATAAATATTTTAATCGCCATCTTACCCTTGTTGATAATGTCTAGCTCAAGTACTATCACGGTATAATAATGAAAATTAATTTAAATTTCTATAAAGATAGCCATGCAATTACCTTCAAATTTTTCTAGTGTAGTCGACTTTTCTTCACAATTACCTCAGCAAAAAATAGCTAAGGTGATCAGTGTATTTTTGTTAGCTTACATTGCGTATGTTTTTGCACAGCTTACTTGGCTTGTTGCGCCAAGTGGCCAATATCATGCGTCTTCAAATGTTAGCGTAAAAGTAGCAATACAGAACACTGAAAAAGCTGATATCAGTTTAACAAATTTAAAAACATTAAACTTATTTGGCTTATACACAGACAGTATAGATACAATTGAAACGGTTGAAGTGGAAAGTGCACCTCAAACACAGTTGCGTTTAACGCTATCAGGGGCAGTAGCAAGTGATGACAAAACTACCTCCGCGGCGGTCATTGAAAACGCTGGTAAGCAAGACACCTATAGTCCGGGTGAAACCATTACCGGAACACGTGCTGTGCTCGATAGTGTTTTTCGTGACCGAGTGCTTTTAAAGCATGCCGGAAAACTTGAAACATTGATGCTTGATGGCTTTGATTACAATGAAAAAATACAACAAAAGGTAGTGTATAAATCGGCAATATCTCCGGCTAAAACTCGAGAATTAAATAGTCGACTAACATCACCTAATGTTATTGATCAAAGAACAAATAAGATGCTGAGTAAAAGTGCAGAGTCATTTAAAGACGAAATTAATACCGACCCAAGTAAAATTACCGATTATTTGAAAATATCGCCAAAACGTAAAAGTGGCAAAATAGTAGGTTACAGATTGTTGCCGGGTAAAAACGCAGATTTTTTTCAAAATTCAGGGCTGAAATCTGGTGATATCGCGATTCAAATGAATGGTTATGATTTAACGGTGCCAAGCGAAGCCGCACAAGCACTTGCTGCATTAAAACAAGATAAAGAAGTATCACTATTAATCGATCGTAATGGTGAATTGAACGAAATATTATTTAGTATCGGTGGTTAATACCTTTACTGACCAAAATTGAGAATTAAGTTATGAAAAATTTTTCCTTGCGCAAGACTCTTCGCGCTCCTTGGTATAAAGGATTGTTAGCAACAGGTTTAACTGTTGTGATGATGAATACTTTATTATTTAGTGCGGATATACATGCGGCTAAGTACTCGCCAAACTTTAAAGGTACTGAAATTGACGAATTCATCAATATAGTCGGTAAAAACCTGAAAAAAACCATGATCGTTGACCCTAACGTTCGAGGTAAAGTGACGTTACGTACCCAAGATCAACTTACCGAAAAACAATATTATCAAGTGTTCTTAAATGTGCTTGAAGTGTATGGTTTTTCTGCTGTTGAAATGGATAATAATGTTGTAAAAGTTATTCGTAATAAAGACGCTAAAACTTCATCAATACCGGTTGTTGGTAACGAAAACCCTGGTGTGGGTGATGAAATGGTGACTCGAGTTGTTGAAGTTAAAAATGTCACGGTACGTGAATTAACCCCATTACTTCGTCAACTTTCAGATCAAGCTGGTGGCGGTAACGTGGTCAATTATGATCCCGCTAATGTCATTATGCTTACAGGCACTGCTGCGGTTGTTAATCGTTTAGTTAATATTATTGAACGTGTCGACAAAGCTGGCGATCAAGACGTACAAATTATTAAACTGCAATATGCATCGGCGGCAGAAATGGTGCGTATTGTTGAAGCCATGCATAAATCTGATCAAGGAAAATCTGGCACGCCAACCTTCCTTATCCCTAAAATAGTTGCTGACGAGCGCACCAATAGTGTAATTGTTAGCGGCGAATCTCAAGCCCGTTCGCGTGTCGCTAAGTTAATTTCCCGTTTAGACAGTGAATTAGAAACCAACGGTAATACCCGTGTATACTATTTGAAATATTCAAAAGCCGAAGACTTAGTCAAAGTACTTGAAGGGGTCAGTAAATCAATTGAAGCCGAAAACGCTGGCGCGCAAACGAGTAAACAAAGCAGTAAAAAACGTAATGTCAGCATTGACGCTCATGAAGACACCAATACCTTGGTAATTACCGCTCAGCAAGACATGTTACGTTCACTTGAGGAAGTTATCCGCAAATTAGACGTTCGTCGTGCGCAAGTGCTTGTTGAAGCGATAATCGTCGAAGTTTTTGAAAGTGATGGTATTAGTTTAGGCGTGCAATGGTTCAGCGAAGATGGTGGCTTTACCCAGTTCAATAATGGTCCTGCGCCTATAAGTGCTGTTGCAGCGGCTGCTGAGTCTGCTCAACCAACACCAGGCACTAAAGGTTCTACCGTGACTTCTGAAAGTGGTGCCACAACCATTAACCCTAATCAAGACGATATCAAAGGTGACTATTCATTAGCCGCAACCTTACTTGGCTCTGTAAGCGGTGGTATGTTTGGTATTATGAAAAATGGCTGGGGCGCAATCATACAAGCGGTGAGTAATGACACTAATTCCAATATCCTTGCTACGCCAAGTATCACTACACTCGATAATGAAGAAGCGCACTTTTTAGTTGGACAAGAAATTCCTATTCTTACCGGCTCTACTGCCGGTAGCAATAACGGTAATCCATTTCAAACCGTTGAACGCCAAGAAGTGGGTATAAAACTAACCGTTACCCCACAAGTGAATGAAGGCAGTGGTGTGCAGTTAACCATAGAGCAAGAAGTCTCTTCGGTGAGTGGCGCTACGGGGGTAGATATTTCTATCAACAAACGTGAAATCAAAACGGTAGTGATGGCCGATTCTGGCGCAACCGTGGTACTGGGTGGCTTGATTGATGAAGACGTTCAAGAAAGTGAACAAAAAGTACCTTTATTAGGTGACATACCTTTTATTGGGCACTTATTTAAATCAACAACAACCTCAACGCGTAAACGTAATTTAATGGTCTTTATTCGACCAACGATTATTCGTGATGGCAAGTTGATGAATGAAATTAGTAAAGAAAAATATAACTATATTCGTGCGACTGAAATACGTAAGCAAGAAGAAGGTTTGTCATTAATGAGCGATGAAAAAATGCCATTACTACCTGAATGGAATGACCAACTGACCTTACCTCCTTCATTCGATGAATACATGAAAGAAAGTCAGCTTAAAGACTCTAGCTTATTACCGCCTGTCGTTAAAAACGAGGGTGATGACTCATCAACTTCAGACCAAAAAGACCAATAATATGGCTGATATTGAAAAGAGAAGACATCGACAGCGTAGTGACTTTAAATGTTGCAGGTAATGGTCAAGAGGCAGAAGAAGTAAAAGTGCAGATCAGCCGTTTACCTTTTAATTTTGCCAAACGCCATCATGTACTTATTAGTAAAAGTAACGACCAATACACCTTACATTGCTTAGCTAATGTTAACAGTGCGGCAGTATTAGAAGTGCGTCGGGTCTTAAAAAGTCCCTTTGCTATTGAATTTCATTCGTTAGATGAATTTGAACAATTATTAACTATTTCATATCAACGAGACTCTTCAGAAGCTCAACAGATGATGGAAGATATTGGCAACGAAGTTGACTTGTATTCTCTCGCTGACGAGATGACAGAAACAGAAGATCTGCTCGAAAATGAAGATGATGCGCCAATCATTAAATTGATCAATGCGATGTTGAGTGAAGCAATTAAAGAAAATGCTTCTGATATTCATATTGAAACCTTTGAATTAGCGCTACAAATTCGTTTTCGTGTTGATGGCGTTTTACGTGAAGTATTAAAGCCTAATCGTAAACTTGCTTCATTATTAGTTTCTCGTATCAAGGTTATGGCAAAACTCGACATTGCTGAAAAGCGCATACCACAAGATGGTCGTATTTCTTTGCGCATTGCTGGTCGCGCTGTTGATGTACGTGTTTCAACAATGCCAACGGGTCATGGTGAGCGTGTGGTGCTACGTTTACTTGATAAAAACTCGGTTCGTCTTGATTTAGAAGATTTAGGCATGACACTTGCCAACCGAATAAAGTTTTCAAAACTCATTGAAAAACCCCATGGCATTATTTTAGTTACGGGTCCTACGGGCTCGGGTAAAAGTACCACGCTTTATGCGGGACTGAGCCAAATCGATTCGAAAGAGCGTAACGTTTTAACGGTTGAAGATCCCATCGAGTACGCCATTGAAGGTATTGGACAAACGCAAGTTAACACCAAAGTTGATATGACCTTTGCTCGCGGATTACGGGCGATACTTCGCCAAGATCCTGATGTTGTTATGGTTGGTGAAATACGCGATTTAGAAACGGCGCAAATTGGCGTGCAAGCGAGTTTAACCGGTCACTTAGTGATGTCGACATTGCATACTAACAGTGCTGCTGGTGCCATTACTCGTATGGAAGATATGGGCGTAGAGTCATTTCTACTCTCATCAAGTCTCTTGGGGGTCTTAGCGCAACGACTCGTAAGAACATTGTGCCCGCATTGTAAAGAAAGCCATTTACCTGATGGCCCTGAGCTTAAATTACTTGAATTACCTCAAGACAACACCCAGCATATTTATCGTGCAGTTGGTTGTAGTGAATGTAGCCAAAAGGGCTACAAAGGCCGTATGGGTATTCATGAACTTATTGTTGTCGACGATAAAGTACGCGAGCTTATTCATAATGGTAAAGGTGAGCAGGCTATTGAAAAGTTTATTCGCCAAAATACACCAAGTATACGCCGTGACGGCTTTGATAAAGTGCTGACCGGACAAACAACACTCGAAGAAGTTTTGCGTGTTACCAAAGAAGATTAACTAGAGTTTTATTATGGCAGCTTTTGATTATCAAGCAGTAAATAGCCGTGGTAAAACGGTAAAGGGTGTTATCGAAGGTGATACGCCCAGACAAGCGCGTGGCTTATTACGTGACAAAGGCTTAATGCCTACTGAAGTAACGCCAAGCTTACAAAAAACTAAGCAAGCCGCCAATAAACCACGGTTTGGCGGACGAACAAAAGTATCTGTTGCTGAACTTGCTTTAATCACACGTCAGTTGGCAACATTAGTCGAGTCGGGTTTACCGATTGAAGAATCTTTGCTTGCCGTTGGCGAACAATGTGAAAAAAACAGCATGAAAAGTATGATCATGGCGGTGCGAACAAAAGTAACCGAAGGTTATGGTTTAGCGGAGAGCATGGCAGAGTTTCCGCATGTCTTTAGTCACTTATACCGAGCAATGGTTGCTGCAGGTGAAAAATCTGGTTTCTTAGATACGGTGTTAAACCGCTTAGCCGATTACACCGAGCAACGCGAACACTTACGTTCACAAATCATTCAAGCGCTTATTTACCCGGTTATTATGACGGTCGTAGCCATAGGCGTTATCGCGATACTGTTAACAGCGGTAGTCCCTAAAATTGTTGGCCAGTTTGATCATATGGGCGCAAACTTACCTGCAACGACTCAGTTTTTAATTAGTACCAGTGATTTTTTAAGAGATAATGGTTTGTATATCCTTATTTTGATTGCCTTATTGATTGGTGGCTTTAATCATTTAATGAAAAAGGCCAGCTTCAAATTTGCCTTTCATCGCAAGGTAATTAGTTTTCCAGGGCTAGGCAAAATCATTCGTGGTATTAATACCGCTCGGTTTGCTCGTACCTTAAGTATCTTAACCGCCAGTGCTGTTCCTTTACTGGAAAGCATGAAAATATCAGGTGAAGTTTTAGAAAACTTATACATTAAGCAATGCGTTAAAGAGTCGGCCGATAAAGTGCGCGAAGGGGCAAGTTTACGCGTTTCTTTAGAGCAAACGAAATTATTTCCACCGATGATGCTTCATATGATTGCCAGTGGTGAAAAAAGTGGCAAGTTAGAACATATGCTTGGCCGGTCAGCAGACAACCAAGACAGGGAGTTTGAAGCGTTGATGAATATATCGCTAAAAGCTTTTGAGCCCGCCTTGATGATCGCTATGGCAGGTATCGTTCTTTTTATAGTTATGGCTATTTTACAGCCAATTCTTCAGTTAAATACCTTAGTAGGAGGTTAATGTGAACAAAAAAATTCAACCAATGAAAGTGAAAAATAAACAAGGTGGCTTTACTTTATTGGAAGTGATGGTTGTTATTGTTATTTTAGGTTTGTTAGGCAGTGTTGTTGTCCAAAACTTGATGGGCAATATGGATACCGCAAAACTTCAAAAATCAGTACAAGATATTAATGCATTAGAAACGTCGTTAAGTATGTACAAAATGGATAACTATAACTATCCAACGACTGAGCAAGGCTTAGAAGCTTTAGTTGAAGAAACTGACGTTGAACCTTTACCGCGTCGTTTTCCAAACGGGGGTTATGTTAAACGTTTACCTGACGATCCTTGGGGCAATGCCTATCAACTATTAAATCCAGGCGAAAATGGTGATATTGATATTTTTACCATGGGACCCGACGGTGAACCTGGTACAGAAGACGATATTGGCAACTGGAACCTTGGCGACTACCAGTAGTTTTGGTGAACTCTTAATATGAAGCATTATTCCAAAAACAGCACAGTAGTTAACGGTTTCACTTTAATTGAAGTGATGTTGGTTATTGTGCTGGTGGGTTTAATGGTTTCGGTTGTTCAGTTTAGTGCTTCAGGTGATAAAGCCGAAGAAACACTTGAACTCTCGAGCAAACGTTTTGCCGGCGTTTTCAATATTGCTGCTGAATATGGCATGCTAAATAATATTGAATTAGGCTTAGTTATTGGCAAAAAAGGTTATCAGTTTTTAGGGTACGACGGCATAACGTGGTCGGATATCTCTGATAATGAATTATTCAGTCGCTATAAATTACCTGAAGGTGTTGAGTTGATTTTACAACTTGATGACTTGCCAATCGAAGAACCACAATTATTTGATACTGAAGTATTTAATGAGTTGCAAGCGGCTAATAAAGAGAATGACTTAGATGAAGACGTAGCTAAAGATGATGACGGTAATAATATAGAAAAAAAAATACTCATTCCCCAAATTTACATACTCTCAGGCGGTGAAATAACACCGTTTAGCCTGCGTTTTCAATTCGTTAAAAACAATTACACTGAAGCAAAGCTTTATTTTAAGGCGACCGGTTTATACACCACACCGATAAGCGTTGAAGGGCCACTCTTTGATGATGAATAAGGTGAAACGGGTCATTAAAACGGCTTCATTGGGCTTCACTTTAATTGAAGTGATGTTAGCGATGGCTATTTTTTCAATTGCGGGTATTGCGTTGTTAAGTGCAGCAGACAATAACTTTAAGAATTTAAGTCATCTAGAAAATAAAGTATTAGCCAATTGGGTGGCCTCAAATCAATTAGTTGCGATGACATTAGACCCAACATGGCCACCAAAAAACAATAAAAAAGGCACCGTAGAAATGGCTGGCCAAGAATGGTTTTGGCTACAAAAAGTGCTTAAAACAGAAAATAAGAATATGCGTGCTATCACGATTGAAATTCGCAATAAAGAAGATGAAAAGTTAGCGATCACCAGTATGGTTACCTATATTTCAAAGAGTCAGCCGTAGTGAAAATTTGTTTGAATAAGCCAACGAATAATGGCTTTACCTTGTTAGAAGTTTTAATCGCTATCGCTATTTTTTCAATGATCAGTATGAGTAGTTTCACTATTTTTAATACAGTATTAAAAGGTAATGAGTCATCTAAAATTCGTACCGAACGCGTTAATGAATTACAGCGAGGCTTTTTACTTATCGAGCGTGATTTACTGCAAATTGCTAAACGCAGTATTCGATTAAATGGCGAAGCTCCCCAGCAAGATTTTTTATATACTGACAGCAATAGTTTTTCAAATGGCGAAAGTACCTTAGCTTTTGTTCGCAACGGATGGACAAATCCAGGTCTACTATTACCGCGTAGCAATATGCAATCAGTCGCTTATCAATTAAATGAAGGAACCTTTGAGCGACTTCATTTCAATTTTGTTGATGCTATCCAAGGGCAAGAGCCTAAAAGAAGAAAGTTAATCACCGAAATTGAAGCGCTAAATTTTGAGTTTTTTTATGACAAAAAATGGCAAAAACAAATTAAAAATAACAGTTTACCTCAAGCGATTGCTGTTGAGCTAATAACTAAAGATTATGGGCTTATAAGACGAGAATTTTTAGTGGCGGGTGATGATGTCTCAATTTAAAGCCTACGTATTGTGCTCTTCGTTATGGGAGGCCTAATGAAAAACTTTCATTGCAGTGCTGATATGAGTAAGTTGACCGCTAAAAAAGTGACCGGAGTGGCGTTAATTACTGTTTTACTTATCGTTGCGTTAGCTGCCGTATTAGCCACACAGATGACTGCCCGTTTGCAGTTGCAGATGCAACGTACTAATAATGTTACGCTAAATCAGCAGGCTTATTGGTATGCGATGGGCGCAGAAGCGTTTGCAAAAAGAATATTAATCAATGTTTTTAAAGATGAAAAAGACGTTACGCATTTAGAGCAAATTTGGGCTCAAGGCGAAACAAGTTATCCTGTTGACTTTGGACAAATCACCGGCGAAATTTTTGATATGCAAGCCTGTTTTAATTTAAATGCTTTAAGGCCTGATGATAATGCTATTCCTACGGGCACTCGAAGGCGTCCAATAGAAGACGCTTTCCAAAAATTAATTATGTCACTTAATGTTGAAGGTGTTAGTCAGTTTGATGCTGAATATATGACCGATGCATTAGTGGACTGGCTTGATCAAAACAGCGCTATAGCCAGTGCTGGTGGTGCTGAAGATAATGATTACTCTGCAAAAGAGTTTCCTTACTTACCCGCTAATTATTATTTGGCCAGTATTACCGAACTACGCTTAATTGAACACTTTACTGTGCCGGTTATTAATAAATTAAAAGAGTATGCTTGCGTAATACCTAATAACAATCTCCATAAAATAAATGTAAACACCATAAGAAGCGATCAACCTGAATTGTTGGAAGCTCTTTTAGGTATTCCTTTAGCTGATGCAGAAAATGCCTTGGCTAGCCGAGAGGGTGCTGGTTTTAAAACACGAGATGAGTTTTTCAATTTACCCGATATTTCAAAACATACAAAAATAACCAATGATCAAAAAGAGCAGTTTGATGTTGTTAGCCATTATTTTAAACTAAAAAGTATCGCTAGTTTTAATGACAGTTACTTCGCGTTGAGCACTTTAATGAAAGTTGAAAGCAATAATAATATCTCCGTAGTGAGTCGTACCATAGGACGAGAGTAATGACCGAAAAGTTATATATCCGATTAGGTACTAACGCAAAAGACGTAGTGCACTGGTTAATATTCAGTGACGATCAAGAAGGCATCATTGCCAGTGGTGAACTCCCCAATGCCAATGCGTTAGAGCAATTAGCTGAGAAAGCCAAACAACGTGAAGTGATTACGTTTGTGCCAACCAGTGATATCAGTTTGAAAAGTTTAACGGTACCCAGTAAATCTTCAAAAGCGATGCGCTTAGCTGTGCCGTATATGCTTGAAGATGAATTAGCACAAGATGTTGATGAGCTATTTTTCGCTTATAGTGATATCAAAATTGTCGGTAGTGCACACAATTGCTTTGTTGCAATTATCGAATCTGCTCAGTTGGCATTATGGCAAGGGTGGTTAAAAAGTGCAGATATTACCTGTAAAAAAATGATCCCAGATGTACTTGCAATGCCACAGACTAATGAAGTAAATGTTGGTAGTGCTATTGTCTTAGGTGAGCAAATACTGATACGTCAAGGACAATGGCAAGGGGTCACCATAGACACCAACACTTGGCCATTAATTAGTCAGTCACTCAGTGGTACTCAAACAGTAGAGAAAATTAACAGTGAGCAAAAATTAGTAGCGGACAATGATGTCAACAATGACGTACCCAACAGTTTCTCGTTAAATGCTTATTCAATATTACCTGAAACCATCGCTAAACTGACCATCAACGCGATGCCAGAAGAGCTGCCTTTGGCGTTATTAGCCGCCACATATAATCATGAAAAAGCGGATAGGTTCAACTTACTACAGGGTGATTTTAAAGTTAAAGAACAGCGCTCACCCGTGCTAAAAAGTTGGTTTTTGGCCGCAGGTATTGCCATGTTCGCTTTATTGCTTAATGTCGGTATTAAAGGTGCCGAATTAATAAAGCTTCATAGTCAACAGGCTGAAATTGAAGAGCAAATCATTAGTACCTATAAACAGGCTTTTCCAAAAACTAAGCGAGTTCGAGTCTCAACTATTCGCTCCCAACTTAAGCAGAAACTCAAAGAAGTAGGCGGGGCTAGTGGAGAAAGTGGCTTTTTAGCTATCTTAACTCAAGTGCAACCAGCGTTAGCTTTAGTACCTGAAATAAAACCCCAAACGTTGAAGTTTGATGGTAAGCGCAACGAGATTCGTATGCAAGCAATTGCCAGTGATTATCAATATTTTGATAAGTTAAAAATCGCTCTTGAAGAGAGTAACCTGACGGTATCTATGGGCGCGCAAAATAATCAAGGTGATCAAATTTCTGGCTCATTTAGCATAACCAGTAATGATGATCAGCAATCAACAAACACAAGTAAGGGGCGATAATGAAAACGTGGTGGCAACAATTAAAAAGCTCTGAGCAACGACTCGTTGCTATGATGAGCTTTGTTGTAGTGCTGTTTTTATTTTACAGCGCAGTGTGGCAACCATTGGTTACTAATACTGATAAAACTCAACAAAAAATTATGCGCCAACAAGCGCTTTATACCTGGGTGCAAGAAAATACTCTGCGCTATCAACAGTCACAAAAAAGAGTGGCATCATCAGCCAGCAATGCCAGCCTTTCTAGTATTGTTAACAGCAGTGCCGGTCGTAATAATATTTCGATAGCTCGCTTGCAACCTCAAGGTGAAGACTTACAAGTATGGATTGATGAAGTCCCGTTTACACAGTTACTTAGTTGGCTTGAATTTCTAGCCAATAATGAAGGTTTATTAGTGAAAAGTATTGATTTAAGTAAAGCTGATCGCAACGGCGTTGTTAGAGTTCGTCGCTTACAATTAGGAAAAGGTTAATGAAAAAGTGGTTTGCTTACGGAGCAATGTTCTTTAGTTTATATTTGATTTTTTTAATTGCAACTATGCCTGCTGCTTGGGTGGTTAGTTTTATTAATTTACCAAAAAACAGTCAGGTATCTCAGCTCTCTGGCACAGTGTGGCAAAGTTATGCAAAACAAGTCCGCATAGACAATGTCGACATTAACAATGTCAGCAGTGAGTTAAGTTTCCTCTCATTATTGATGCTTGACCCGACAATTAAGTTAACTTTTGGCGGTGCCTTAGTCAGTGGACCAGAAGGTAAGTTGACCGCAAGCCAATTGCTTAAGCAGATAAAAATTACTAATCTTGATATCACAGTAGCCGCGCAACAAATTACGGAAAAGCTTAATCTAGCTATCCCGATGCAAGCCCACAACCTTATTGAACTCAGTGTTGATGAATTTATACTCGGCAAACCTGTTTGTCAGCAAATGAAGGGCATAATAAAATGGAACAAGGCAGCCATCACCGCATTATCAGAAAAGGCAAATCTAGGTACGTTATCTGCTGAGTTGGCTTGTGAAAAAGGCGCGCTTGCGTTTATCATTGCTCCTGAAAATGACCTCGGACTCACGTTTACCGCTTATCTGCATAATATCAATAGAGCTTCTGGAAATGGTTATTTAAAGCCAGGTGCTAACTTCCCTGAAAAATTAAAGCCACTGCTATCTTTTATTGGCAAAGCGGATAACCAAGGGCGCTATCGATTGAACTTTTAAGCCATTTTATACGGTGATAAATCGTTACTTAAGCTAAACCTATTTCATCCTGGCTTTACGTCAGGATGAATAATAGCCATTACTTAATGGGATATTTCTTTATTTCATCAATTAATGTTCTAAAGTCTGATGTAGATGGGTAATCGTTAACAATATGCGGCGTTTTCTGACTATCGGGGTTTTCAACCGCTAATAAATGTTCAAAACCATAGCGTTGAGCCGATGCTAAAATATTGATACTATCATCAACAAACAAAGTATTATCTAAGCTAAACCCTTGCTTTTCTTGAAGACGCTGCCATAACAATTGTGACTCTTTGGTCACACCAAATTCATGCGTAGAATATAACACATCAAAATACTTATCGAGTTGCGTGCGTTCAATTTTAAGCAATAAGCTATCTGGGTGAGCATTAGTAACCAGTATTATTTCTCTTCCACTCTCTCTTAATGCCACCATAAAATCATGAGCATCATGGCGTAAGCTAATTAAGTGTTGTACTTCACGTTTTAAGGCTTGAATCGGTAATTGGGTTTGTTCAGCCCAGTAGTCTAAACAGTACCAGTCAATGGTCCCAGCAACTCTTTCATAATGGCTTGCTAAGTTTTCTTTTGCTTGCTCAAGTGAAATCTTTGCGTGCTCACTGTAACGTAGTGGTAAATGATGGAGCCAGAAATGGTTGTCAAAATGTAAATCTAAAATCGTTCCATCCATATCTAAAAGTACGGTAGAAATTTTTGACCAATTAAGCATATTATTTTTCCTCAGAGCGATTAATTATTAATTATATCTAAAGTTAACGTGCTATTCTAAAACTATATTATTAATATTTTACTCTTAGGTTTAGCTACCATGAGCAATAGTTTAACACTTCCCAAAGTCACTCAACGTAAGCAAGTTGCTAAGAGTCGCTTGTTTGCTATAGAACAAGTAGATCTTACCTTCAGCAACGGCGTACAGCGAGAATATGAACGCATGCAAGGCTACGGTCGAGGCGCTGTATTAATTGTACCTATGCTAGACGATGAAACGTTTTTATTAGTACGTGAGTATTGTGCTGGCACCCATACATATGAGCTAGGCTTCCCAAAAGGACTTATTGATGAAGGTGAAAGCGCAGAGCACGCTGCTAATCGAGAGTTAAAAGAAGAAGTCGGCTATGGGGCAAATAAATTCACCCATGTGCATCGAGTCGCAACAGCACCAGCTTTTTTCTCTGCCTCAATGGAAATATTTCTTGCTGAAAGTTTATATGCAGAAAAACTACCCGGTGATGAACCTGAAGAGCTAGAAGTTGTCTCATGGAAACTTGCCGACTATCAATCATTACTTGCCCAACCTGACTTTAATGAAGCAAGAAGCATCGCCGCTCTAATGCTGGTAAAAGATTTAGTTAAGAATATTTTAAAATAACACTCAAAAGAAAAAGTAAGTGAAGATTAATGAACAATGAAACGTTACTCGCCATCGCGATAGAAAGTGCAAAAAAAGCAGGCCTAGAAGTTACTAAGCATTACAAGTCGGGCAATTACACGTCAGAAATTAAAGAAGATAATAGCCCCGTTACTAGTGCTGACTATGCGGCTAACGATGTATTGATGCAAGAGCTGTCACGCTTGGCACCTGGCATTCCTATTATTTCTGAAGAAGTTGGTGCATTAGCGCTTAATCAAAGAAAAGATTGGTCACGATATTGGCTACTCGACCCTATTGATGGGACAGGTGAGTTTATTAAAGGCAGTGGTGATTTCGCTGTTAATGTTGCTTTGGTGGAAAATGGCTGGCCAAGTATTGGTGTTATTCACGCACCTGATCACCAACTCACCTACTATGGACAAAATAAGCTTGGCGCTTTTAAAGAAAGCCATACCGGTAGCCAGCAAATTCATGTCGCTAAATATGATGGCAAACGAAAAATCAAAGTGGCGGTAAGCCGCCGACAAGAGCTCAGCCTAATGGGGCAATACCTTAACAACGAAAACTTTGCTTTTGAATATGTGGCATTAGGCAGTTGCTCACTTAAAAACTGTCTAATTGCTGAAGGTGGTGCCGATTGTTACTTACGTATTGGTCCTACAGGTGAGTGGGATACAGGAGCGAGTCATTGTATTATCGAACAAGCGGGAGGCTCAATAATTGATAGTGAGTTTTTACCGTTAACCTACAATCAACGGGAAGGATTAATGAATCCTGACTTTATGACTTTAGGTGCCAGTAATATTCCGTGGCAAAGTATTGTGACCCCGCATCGAGCGCGACGCTCTTAATTTTTATTTTATTTTCAAAGGACCTATTATGCGTATTATATCTACTTTTATCTTAAGCCTTTCACTCCTGCTTGCTGCACCAGCCTATAGTGCTTGGCAGTTGGACTCTAAAAATTCATCGTTAACTTTTATGTCGATTAAAAAAGGCACTGTGGCTGAAAGTCATAGCTTTAAAGAATTTACGGGTGTTATCAACAATAGTGGCTTAGCAAATGTGACCATTGATTTAAGCAGTGTTGACACTAATATTGCGATACGTGATCAAAGAATGGCGGAGTTTCTCTTTGAAACAGCAACTTTTGCACAAGCGAGCTTTAGTGCGCAACTTAACCGTGCAGATATTGATGCGATAACTATCGGTTCAAGTCAGAAAATGTCACTTACGGGTAGCCTGAATTTACATGGTCACCAGCAAGAACTTACATTGAATGTTATGGTGGCTAAGCTATCAGCAAATAATATGCTAGTGAGCACATTAAAACCGGCTATCATTAAAGCCGAAGACTTTGCGTTAGTGGCAGGTATTAATAAATTAAAATCATTAGCAAATCTACCAAGCATTGCTTATGCCGTGCCGGTTAGTTTTGTATTAGTTTTCACTCAATAGCAAATGAGCAACGAACATCCACAGGGTGTTCGTTGTTATAAAATAACTATTGTTCTTGTTCTTGCTCGTTTTGTTGTTGTTCAAACTGATCAATGGGTAAAATATTTACCGTATTATGAAGCTCTGAATAAACTAAAAACGCACTCCCATCAGCAAGTTGTATTTTTACTTGCGCTACTTTTTCCGACAAAGGCACATCGTCCGCACCATATTCGGTACCTTCACGTAAAACAAACTCTCGAATAATACCTGTTAGCGTATCGGGTTGTAGATCTTTGTAAGGGATTATCATAGGTAGCTCTCTAAAAAATTTGGAACACGATGTTCTAGCCAAAACTTTGGTCTTAAGGGATTATTACCATTGATAAAACCAACATGACCCCCTTTTTTACTGACCTCAAAACATATGTTACTGGGAATACTGCTAATATCACGGGTATTTTCATCACATAAAAAGGGGTCGTCATTTGAATGAATAATTAAGCAGGGTTGTTTAATTTTATCCAAAATAAAACGTCCACTCGCCTGATGATAATAATCTTCAGCGCTCTCAAAACCGTTAATAGGGGCTGTTACCAGTTGATCGAATTGCCAAATGGTCTTAATTTCATCGAGCTTATGGGCCAGTCTTTGCGATAGCGGAGCAGAAAGTAGATTACTGTCCATTTTATCCTTAATACTGTCTTTGAGCATGCCCACTAGATATTTTTGATATATACGCGAAAAGCCTTGGTTAATCCGCTTGCTACAGCTGGCCAAGTGTAAAGGGGCACAAATGATTGCCGCAGCTTGATACGGGTTATTAGGTTCTTTTGCTAAATAACGCGCTAGTACATTGCCTCCTAAAGAAAAGCCAATAATGGTCATTGGAAGTTGTGGATATTTTTTCTTTAAAAATTGCGTTAAATAACTAATATCATCAGTGTCGCCACTATGATACGAACGGGCTTTTCTATTAACTCGTCCACTACAGCCTCTAAAATGCATCAGCACTCCGATCCACTGTTTCTCTTTAATAGCCGATAACATTCCTTTAGCATAATGACTGTTAACTGAACCTTCTAAACCATGAAGAACAACCACCAAAGGACGAGTTTCATTAAGTTTAGGTTTATCGGTCCATGCTAAATCAATAAAGTCGCCATCAGGTAACTCCACTGTTTCATTGCAAGTTTCTAGCTGTTTTCTAGATCTTAAAAATTTTGCAATAATAGTTTGGCAATGAGGATTGTGTAGCCACCAAGCTGGAGTGAATTGACTTTGAGTAAACATTTAAAGTTATAGTGGTCTGTTGTGGTTTATTAGTTTTATTATTGTATGTGAATTGAAAATAAATAGATATTTTTAGGCTAAAAAAAAGCTTACAAGGCTAAACGCCATCATAAACATGTTGTCTTATACTCGTTGATTAATGAGTATACCTTTACGATACTTTTCATTATTTTCTTCACGTGATTTTTTTTGACGCTCAATTACATTGAGCGTAGAGGAAGATTGATTAATAGATAAGTTAATAAGCGCACCTCAGCATTTAAGATTAATTGTGCAGATAATGCATGACAATCAACATAGACAAGTGCTGTTAGTATAACAAAAAAAAATTATTCGAGCGATCTTTGTACAGGCGATGTTAACTAATTATTTTCATTGATGTTTTTAAGAAAATAATAAACATAAAAAGCACCAATACCTAAAAGAATTGCTAATCCACCAAAAGAATAAAGTACCACGGGATCATTAATAATCATATCGAAAAAGTTCATAATAGACTCCATAAAAATAATTGAGTTATAACAAAAATGGCTATAACGTAATGTTATAGCCATTTTAGATCGCGGGTTACTTTATGGTTGTGATATAGATCAATGAACCTTAAATTTACCCCTTAGATTATTGTCTTATTTTGTAGAGCTAAAGTTTTATTGTTTAGCTTTTAATGCTTCTTGTTCGATAATTTGTTGATAAAGTCGGTCAGCCTTTTCCCTTGCCTGAGCTATTTCTACATTGCTGAGTTTTAAGGAGTCCATATCACGACTTTTTCCTGCATTTTGATAACCATTACTTGCGGAAATAATATTCCATATAAAAGACATCTCTACACTTTTCTCAACACCCAATCCCTCAAAATACATCAGTGCTAAATTAAACTGGGCTAGGGCGTAATTTTGCTTTGCCGCAGTTTCATACCAACGTGCGGCTTTTGGATAGTCTTTATAGGTACCCGTACCATTGAAATACATAACACCAAGATTAAATTGTGCGGCTATAGAGTCTCTAATTGCTGCTCTTTCCATCAGTGCAAAAGCGGTTGTTAAATCTTTTTTAACGATGACTCCGTCAGAATACATCAGTGACAGACTAAATAGTGCGTCGGGGTGATTTTGAGAAGCGGCTAAGGACATTAATTCCAACGCTTTTTCAGGATCTTTTGTAACGCCGTAACCATTTAAATAAATAAGCGCCATTTGATACTGCGCAGGAGAATATTCCTGAGCAACTAAGGGTTCAAATTCATTTATAGCCGCTTTAAAATCACCACGGTTTAATTCATAAATACCTTGGTCAAGATCTCCTTGATAAGCAAAGCTCGAAACACTGCTTAATATAGATAGACAAAAAAGGGCGAATATTGTTTTTTTCATAACGTTCTCATTATTTTAATCGTATGATTATTAAGTGTAGCAAGTAATATAATTTAATGATTATTTTTTACAGTGAAGCTTGTAACATAATTTCTTCAATTTGTTCTTCTAATTCGAGCCAATACATTTCAATTTCTTCAACATCTGCTTTTAGATTAGCTTGTTGCTTAATGAGAACGGCTAAGCGTGCTTTATGTTCACTTTGATATATCTCACTTTCGGCTAATACTCCTTCAACTTCAGCTAATTGAGTTTGCAGCAGTTGTACTTTCTTCTCGTATTTATCGGCTTGTTTACGCAGCGGAGATGCTTTTTTACGTAATTCCGCTTGGTCTTTGCGTAATTGTTTTTTATCAACAACCTCAATAGACTTTGCTGGTTTAGTATTTTTTAGTGTTTGTTTTTTGTCTTCATTAAGCCATTGTTGATAGTCATCAATATCACCAGAGAACTCGCTAACTTGACCATTGGCAACTAAGAAAAACTCATCAACACATGACTCTAATAAAAAGCGATCATGGGCAATCAAAATAATAGCCCCTTCAAAGTCTTGTAAAGCAAAGACAAGTGCTTGACGCATTTCTAAATCAAGATGGTTAGTGGGCTCATCGAGGAGAAGTAATTGCGGCTTGTCATTAACAATTAACGCCAGTACCAGACGTGCTTTTTCTCCACCTGACATGGTACTTACCGGAGAGAGTGCTTGGTCGCCAGTAAAACCAAAGCTACCTAAAAAATTGCGCGCTTGTAGCTCTGTAGTCTCAGGTTTAGCACGAACAATATGATCAATCGCACTACTTGGCATATGTAATTGTTCAAGCTGATGTTGAGAGAAGTAACCAACAGTTAAGTCTTGGGCGCAATAACGCTCGCCTTTAATTAAGGCAATATCGCCAGCTAATGACTTTATTAATGTCGACTTACCCGCACCATTTCGTCCCAAAAGACCAATCCTACTACCGGGTACCAGTGTGAGACCGACATCACGTAAAATAATGGTTTCTGGATCATAGCCACAGGTTGTCTCTTTTAACGCTAATAACGGATAAGGCAAGGTTTCCGGTGTTTTGAAACTGAAGGTAAATTGGCTATCGACATGTGCGGGTGCTAAGTCAGGTAATTTTTGTAAACGCTTTAAACGACTCTGAGCTTGTTTTGCTTTACTGGCTTTTGCTCTAAAGCGATCGACGAATGAGGTTAGGTGAGCCACTTCTTTTTGCTGTTTTTGAAATTGAGCATCTTGTTGTGCTAAATGTTCCGCGCGTTGACGCTCAAAGGCACTATAATTACCCGAATATAATTTTGCTTGTTGATGTTCAATATGAAGAATTTGTTCAATAACGTCATCTAGAAAATCACGATCATGTGAAATAAGCACTAAAGTACCGGTAAAGCGTTTTAACCAACGCTGTAACCAAATTACCGCATCCAAATCTAGATGGTTAGTGGGTTCATCGAGTAAGAGTAGATCTGCGCGGCTAATTAACGCTTGAGCCAAGTTAAGACGCATGCGCCAACCACCAGAAAAATCCTTTACGGCATCACCCAGTTGTTCTTGTAAAAAACCTAAACCATGAAGTAACTCGCTGGCACGAGCGGGTAAACTGTAGCCATTTATGGCATCAATATGGTTGAGAATTAACGCTTCTTGGTTGCCATCATCATTTAATCGAGCTTTCTCAAGTTGTTGCTCAAGTTGACGAAACTCTTTATCTCCGTCCATCACATAATCTAAGGCGGATTGATCGAGGGCGGGGGTTTCTTGTTTTACTGTCGCGACATCCCAGCCTGAAGGCATATTTACATCGCCTCTGTCGGGCTGTAACTCACCTAATAAGGCAGCAAATAAAGAAGATTTTCCACAGCCATTAGCGCCAACTAAGCCAACTTTGTGATTAGGATGAATAGTAAAGCTTGATGATTTTATGAGGTTTTTAGCGCCTCTATCTAAGCTTAAATCGGTGGCTATGATCATTGTGTGTTATTACTCATTTTAATTCAGGTTGCTATTGTCCTTTTCCTATCGACAAGATTCAAGGTAAAATAATACAACTCGATTTTATTTGGATTGAAACACATGAAAAAAAGATTTATTGCTGGCGCTATTTGCCCGAAATGTAATGCTATGGACACCATGGGATTAACAAAAGAAAATAATGTTGAAAAAGTCACTTGTGTTAGCTGTGGGCATCAAATGTCTCAGCCAGAAGAGCATGTCGTTAAAGAAATCCGTCCGCAAGAGCAAGTGATTGGTATTTTTAAGCAAGAATAATTTGTTATTTTACCAAGCTGAAATATTTCAGCTTGGTATTTATTGAATGAAAGTTAGGTTAAGAGTTAATAATGTGGTGGTGGCGGTTCGATATCTTGCGACTGATTTTGACCCGGATTATTATCTTGAACACGACTTGCGATTAACTTTAACTGTGCCCTAATATCTGAAATTTCTAATTGATGAACAGCAAGTTCATTATTCAACTGTTCAATAACATCGTCTTGAAAGGCATTACGAGATTGCAGCGCTTCAACATTCTCTTGTAATTCGATGATTTTTTTTTGTATTTCTGTTGTCATAATTTGGGGTACCTAACGCGACTTTCTTTGCCAAAGCTCAGCGTATCCTGATGAACTTTCTGTGATTATTTGGTTCTTTCCTCGAAAGGCGACACTATACACTACCGCGCCTGCAGCACGTATACTTTCTTTTGGCGTAACTCGCCAACTGTCAAGTCGCTCTCCAGTTGGTATGCTCCACAGGCTAACTTTTCGAGTTGGGGCTCCGGTTAATAGTAGAGTACCATCATCAGAAAACCTTACTGAGCTAAATATTTCGTGGCGGTTATAGTATTGAAGTTGGCTAACGCGTTTACCTGTTTTTAAATCCCATATGTTTGAAGATTTTTTACTGTCGGCAGTAAAAGCAAACCGACCTTTAGGGTCTAGGGCCACCATAGTAACGCGACTTGGATGATTAAATCGGTAAATAACCTGCCCACTTTCTGTATCCCATACATAAGCGACGTAATCATTGCCTCCTGAAATGGCGATACGGCCATTGGGGAGCATATCAACCGCATTAATTTTTTCTGTATGACCTAAGAACTCTAAGCGACGGCCATTGCTCATGGTAATGTGAACAATGGTGCCATTACTTTTACCGAGTAAAATAAAGTCACCATTATTTGACAAGGCAATATCACGAATCGTTGACTCACGTACTTTCCAGTAACCTTCTGATTGGCCTGTTGCGATATTCCACAACGAAAATGCTTCTCGATTTGCGGTCAGTGCATGGCTATTATTATTGGATATATCGGCTAACAGCACTAAATTATCGCTACTATCTTGCTGTTGTGACCAGCTGTATTTTAATGCATTTTCTTCTATGTCCCATAAACTTAAGCCATGATAAATAGAAGAGACAACACTGTATTTGCCATCATTAGAAATATTAGCTGCATAAGCACCATCTGTAGCATGCTGCCAGCGCTGTACAGGCTTGTCCTCTGCAGGCTGGCAAGCACTGTTCAATAAGGAAAATAGACAGATGAAAAGCAGTGTTAGCTTGTTATTACACTTAATCACAATATTAATACTTTTTTCTTAGTTAATTTATCGTTAGTATAAGCCGCATTGTCTAACAATACATAATATTTAATCAATGGCTTAGGGGAACTTCCTCCAACTGAGTACTAGGTTACGTTAACGGAGAAAAAATGAAATTATTTAAGCCAACTATGTTAGCTATTGCACTTGTGTCAGTGTTTGGCTGTCAAGAAAGTGTAAAACCAACCGAAACAGCGCCTGTTTTAGAAACTGAAATGCAAAAACAAGCGTACAGTTTAGGTGCTTCAATTGGCATGTACATGCAAAAGAATCTTGATCAACATGAGAAGTTGGGTGTACCACTTGATCAAGCATTAATTACTCGCGGTTTCATGGACAGTCTTGCTGGCAAATCAATCATTGAGAAAGAAGAAATCCAAGCTCTATTAATGAGCCTTGATGAGCAAATGAAAGCAAAGCAATTAGCAGCAGCAGACGCTGAATCTGAAGCGGCAATTGCTGAAGGCATGAAATTCTTAGAAGAAAATGCTAAGAAAGAAGGTGTACAAGTTACTGAATCAGGTATTCAATACCTTGTTGTAACTGAAGGTGAAGGTGATAAACCTAGCGCTACTGATACAGTAACGGTTCACTATAAAGGTACTTTCTTAAACGGTGAAACTTTTGATAGTTCATATGAACGCAATGAACCAGCAGTATTCCCTTTAAATCGTGTTATCAGCGGTTGGACAGAAGGCGTACAGTTAATGTCAGTGGGTTCAAAGTACACGTTTACTATTCCATCTGATTTAGCTTACGGAAAAAATGGCAATCCGCCACGTATTCCTGGCAACTCAGTATTACAGTTTGAAATTGAATTATTAGACATTCAAAAATCAGCTGAACCAGAAGAAATCACTCAGTAATATTATTACTCTAGTGTTAAGGGAGCCAATTGTGTAAGCAATTGGCTTTTTAATGCATTTTAGAAACTCAAAATATAAACAATCATTTTTCACCGACCATAAATACCTTATTCACTTTCAAATATATAAGTATTATATGGCTAGCCTTTCGTCGACATATTCAGCTATAGCTAAACTAGAAGTTAAGCCGGGTGAGTCAATACCAAACAGATTCACTAATCCTTTCAAGCCATGCACATTTTCACTTTGAATGACAAAATCTTTAAAACCATCATTCGGACCTTCTAATTTCGGACGAATACCCGAATAAGCAGGCTGTAATCTTTCACTATCTAATGAAGGGTAATAGCGTTGAATCGCGGCAACAAATTTAGCTTTTAGAAGAGGAGAGACTTCATAATCAATATCATCAATGTACTGTGTGTCGGGACCAAACTTTAATTGTCCGCCAATGTCTAATGAGGCGTGAATACCTAAACCATGCGATTCGGGTAAGGGATAAATGAGCTGTGTAAAAGGACTTCTCCCTTGGTAAGAAAAATAATGGCCTCGACAATAATAAAGCGTTGGAATATGTGACTTTTTTAAATCACTAATATTTTCGGCAACTTTAGTACTGTGTAATCCCCCTGAATTAATTAAATAATCACAATGCAACTGCATTATTTCATCTTGACTATTTAAAGTAACAACAAAGCCATCATTATTGTTATCTGCCTTAATAAAGGTTGTTTTTCCAACAAATTGACCATTATTATGCTCAATTTCTGCCAGTAAAGCCTGCATATAACGATGACTATCAATAATGCCTGTCGAAGGGGAAAGTAAGGCTGCGGTGGCATGTAATGCTGGATTTGACTTCTTAAGCTCGTCTGCCGTTAGCCAGACGAGATCATTAACATCATTAAGTGCTGCTTGTTTTATGGTTTTCGTTAAATGTTGTTCTTCTGCCTCGCCGTGGGCAACCAGTAATTTTCCTAGGCGTTGATGAGGAATGCCTCGATCTTTACAATATTGATAAAGCTTCTCTTTTCCTTGCACGCATAGCTTAGCTTTTAAACTGTGCTGAGGATAATAAATGCCGGCATGAATAACTTCACTATTACGACTACTGGTTTCTTCACCAAAGCTAGCGTTTTTATCAACAATGAGCACATTATTGAGCTTATTGCTAAGTCTTGCCGCAATGGCTAAACCCACGACACCGGCGCCAATAATTATTGCGTCTACTTTTTCCATCATTTTATCTATTATTTTTAGCTTGAATTAAGTGTGGTCGCCCCTTATCTAAATTTCAAGAAAAAGAATGTCTTAAAATTTAGATAAGAGTGTGGGTAAAGGTTCAAAGGACTGACTTATTCTATTTTGGAATAAAAAAGCCTTTTCTATTCTTTTTATTATATGCAAAGTCAGTCTATTATTATTTTACTAAATTTAAATGGGCGAATTGACATTATGTTGCCAAACCAACAGAACTTACAAAAAACTATGCTAGATGCTGACCAACTTTCATCATTACAAAACGCTATTGGCAGTTACTCTCAGTTGCAGCTTGCATGGGCAAGTGGTTATTTAGCGGCTAAATCTGAAGGAGCATCGTTAAGCGTTAGCCCTGCAGCTTCAGCTGTTGCAGCTCCTGCGCCTGTGTTAACTATTTTATTTGGTTCTCAAACCGGAAATGCTAAAGGTGTTGCTAAAGCGTTAGCCGCACAAGCACAAGCAGAAGGTCTTACCGTCGACTTAAAAAGCATGAGTGACTTTAAGCCAAAAAGCATTAAAAATCTGACGCACCTATTAATTGTCGCCAGTACTAATGGCGAAGGTGAAGCACCCGATGATGCGATTGCTTTACATGAATATTTAGGCTCGAAAAAAGCGCCAAAGCTCGATGATTTACGCTATAGCGTTTTAGCCTTGGGCGACACTAGCTATGAGTTCTTTTGTCAAACGGGCAAAGACTTTGATGATTACTTAAGTAAGCTTGGCGCAAAACAGATTACCGCACGTGTTGACTGTGACGTTGATTACGAAGCTGATGTAAAAACATGGTCAGAGACTATTGTTAAAGATGTAAAAGCCTTGTTGGGTAATGAGATTGATAGCCACAATGTTGTGGTAATGCCAACACTTGGCGCGTCTAGCGAATATACTAAACAGGCGCCTTATGCTGCTGAGTTAAGTTTAAGCCAAAAGATCACCGGTCGTGATTCAGCAAAAGATGTTCGTCATATTGAAATCGATTTAGCCGATTCAGGTATCACCTACCAAGCCGGTGACGCTTTAGGCGTGTGGTTTGAAAATGATACTGAGTTAGTCGCCGAGCTTATTGCGATACTTGGTTTGTCAGGTAATGAAAATATTGATGTTGGCGGTGAACGTTTATCACTTGAACAAGCATTAATTTCAACATTAGAAATTACTCAAACAGCGCCTAATTTCATTAGCTTTTGGGCGGAAAAATCACAAGATAAAGCTTTGCTTACCTTGAGTGAAGATAAAAATGCTGCGCGTGAATATGCCAGTAACCATCAAATTATTGATCTAGTTAAAGCAGCTCCGGCGAAAGTAACAGCACAAGACTTTGTTGACGCACTTAGAAAGATTACTCCACGTTTATATTCCATAGCCTCAAGCCAAGCTGAGGTTGAAGAAGAAGTACACTTAACGGTGGGTTTAGTTGAATATAGCGAGAATGACCAGTTAAGAAGTGGCGGTGCCTCAAGCTTTTTAGGTAAACGCTTAGCAGAAGGCGGCACAGTTAAGGTTTTCATTGAACACAACGATAACTTCCGCTTACCTGAAAATGGCGATACTCCTGTGATCATGATTGGCCCAGGTACTGGTATTGCTCCTTTTAGAGCCTTTATGCAAGAACGTGAAGCAAGCGAAGCAAGTGGTGATAACTGGCTGTTTTTTGGTGATCAAACCTTCACTCAAGATTTTTTATACCAAGTGGAATGGCAAGGCTATTTAAAATCAGGCTTGTTAACGCACCTTGATTTAGCCTTTTCTCGTGATCAAGCAGAAAAAATATATGTGCAAGACCGTTTACGTGAAAAAGCCAGTGAGATTTTTGCTTGGTTAGAACGTGGTGCTCATTTATATATTTGTGGTGACATGAGCCGTATGGCAAAAGATGTGGAGCTTGCCTTGGTGGATATTATTGCTGAGCATGGCAAGTTGAGTACTGAACAAGCACAAGACTATTTAAAAGAATTACGTAACGCCAAGCGTTTCCAAAAGGATGTTTACTAATGACTACAACAAATAAAGAAATCGTATTAACAGGTCCTGGACCGTTAATTGTAGAAGGTAAGCAGGCTGATAACGAACGCTTAAAAGCAGAGAGTAATTTTTTACGAGGGACAATTGTTGATGACTTAAAAGACCCAGTCACCGGTGGTTTCACGGCAGATAATTACCATATTATCAGAACTCATGGTATGTATCAGCAAGATGACCGTGATATTAGAACTGAGCGTAGTAAGCAAAAATTAGAACCTTTGCATAATGTTATGTTACGAGCTCGTATGCCTGGCGGTATCATTAAACCAGAGCAGTGGTTGGCTATCGACAAATTTGCTCAAGAGAGCACTTCATATGGCAGTATTCGCTTAACAACACGTCAAACATTTCAATTTCATGGTGTGTTAAAGCCCAATATTAAATTAATGCACCAAACATTAAATAGTATTGGTATCGACTCAATTGCGACTGCTGGCGATGTTAACCGTAATGTTTTGTGTACTTCTAACCCTATTGAATCAGAACTTCATCAAGAAGCTTATGAATGGGCTATTAAAATTAGTGAACATTTACTGCCTAAAACACGTGCTTATGCAGAGATCTGGCTAGATGGCGAAAAGCTTGAAGGCCCTGAAGGTGAAGAGACAAAAGAGCCTATTTTAGGCAGCAACTACTTACCACGAAAATTTAAAACGACTGTTGTTATTCCGCCACAAAATGATATTGACGTTCACGCTAATGATCTCAACTTTATCGCTATTGCTAAAGATGGAAAATTAGTTGGTTTTAACGTACTTGTTGGTGGTGGTTTAGCGATGACTCATGGCGATAAGTCAACGTATCCTCGCAAGGCTGACGATTTTGGCTATGTGTCTTTAGCACATACCTTAGATGTTGCGACCGCTGTTGTAACGACACAACGCGACTGGGGAAACCGAGTTAATCGTAAAAATGCTAAAACTAAGTACACACTTGACCGAGTGGGTGTAGAAACCTTTAAATCTGAAGTTGAGAAACGTGCCGGTATTACTTTTGAAACCTCTCGTCCATACGAGTTCACTGAACGTGGCGATCGTATTGGTTGGGTTGAAGGTTTTGACGGTAAGCACCATTTAGCCTTATTTATTGAAAATGGCCGTTTATTAGATAGCCCAGGTAAACCCCTTAAGTCAGGTGTTGCTGAATTAGCGAAAATACACAAAGGTGATTTTCGTATGACCGCGAACCAAAACTTAATTGTTGCGGGTGTAGCAACTGAAGATAAAGCACAAATTGAAAAAATTGCCCGTGAATATGGCTTAATGAATGACACGGTTTCAAAGCAACGTAAAGATTCTATGGCCTGTGTAGCATTTCCTACCTGTCCATTAGCTATGGCTGAAGCAGAACGCTATTTACCGGGTTTTGTTACCGACGTAGAGGGCATTTTAGCCAAACATGATATGAGTGATGAAAGTATTATTTTACGTGTCACGGGTTGTCCAAATGGTTGTGGTCGTGCGATGTTGGCAGAAATTGGTTTAGTTGGTAAAGGTCCAGGTAAATACAATATGCATTTAGGCGGTAACTTGGCAGGAACGCGAGTACCTAAAATGTATAAAGAAAACTTAAGCGAACAAGATATTCTTGATGAAATGGATATGCTAGTGGCTCGCTGGTCAACGGAAAGAAACAGTAATGAAGCGTTTGGTGATTTTACTATCCGCACCGGCATTATCGCAGAAGTGAAAAATAGTAAGCGAGATTTTCATGACTAAGCCTATTATTAATAGTGCTGATATCGCTGCGGCAAAAGCACCGATTAATAACCGTTTTCCGGCATCCTTACCTAAGCCTTGGCTTAACCAGTGGAACGAGTTATTAGAACAGCAAACCGCGACTGAACGAGTTGAATGGTCGATGGAGAATTTACCATCGCAGTTCGTTTTGTCTTCTAGCTTTGGCATTCAATCTGCAGTTATGTTGCATATGTTGACGCAAGTCGATGCGAATATCCCAGTGATTGTTACCGATACTGGGCACTTATTTCCTGAAACTTATCAGTTTATTGAACAGCTCAACGAACGTTTAAAATTGAATTTACACGTTTATAGCGCGACAGAAAGTGCCGCATGGCAACAAGCAAAATATGGCGAAGAATGGGCAAAAGATGAAACATCACTTAAAGCTTATAATCGCCGTAATAAAGTTGAGCCACTAGAACGTGGTTTACATGAGCTCAATGCCGCGACATGGTTTTCTGGCGTGCGTCGTCAGCAATCAGAGCATCGTGAAGGCCTGTCTGTAGTCAGTATTTTACGCGGTCGTTTTAAAGTACATCCTATTATTGATTGGAGTAATAAGGATGTGCATGAATACCTAACTAAGCATAACTTGCCCTATCATCCTCTATGGGACCAAGGCTATGTATCGGTTGGCGACACACACAGTACACGGCCATTAACGTTAGGTATGAATGAAAGTGATACCCGTTTTTCTGGCATGGCCAGAGAATGTGGTTTACATACTGACGGTGACGGTATTTAAATAACACCCAACTTAACGTTTACTATTAAGGACAAACATCTTAGATGCTTGTCCTTTTTTATGTTGGCTACTTTTTGTCAGGAACAAAAAACTGCATTTCAGTATCTGTATTGGGGGTTGTAAGTACAGATCCTGAAACAAGTTCAGGATGACGGGGTTTATAGCAGTATGAAGAGGCTTACATCTTTATTCGGAGCTTGAAGCTTGGTGAGGCTATCTGGTCGATAGTTGCAGGGTCTGATGTGCACTCTTGTCGTCATGCTGAACTTGTTTCAGTATCAGTATTGGGATCTTGAAGCTTAGTGAAGAGGCCTAGCTGATAGTGCAGGTTTTGATGTGCACTTTTGTCGTCATAATGAACTTGTTTCAGTATCGGTATTGGGAGCTTGAAGCTTGGTGAGGCTATCTGGTCGATAGTTGCAGGGTCTGATGTGCACTCTTGTCGTCATGCTGAACTTGTTTCAGTATCGGTATTGGGATCTTGAAGCTTAGTGAAGAGGCCTAGCTGATAGTGCAGGTTTTGATGTGTCCTCTTGTCGTCATGCTGAACTTGTTTCAGTATCTGTATTGGGGGAAGTTCAGGATGACGGGACTTATAGCAGGATGACGGGGCTGTAGTAGTCAGAGGGGCTTGTATCTGTATCTACATTGGTGGCTCTCAAACCACCAATGTTATCCCTCTATAATTGAAAAGTTTTCGCTTAATGCACTTTTTAAATGCTGTAAATAAACATCATCAATATTATCGCTGATCAGACGTGCTAGCTCGCTGCCTATTGGCGTAAATTTATAAAACTTCAGTACACAAGATGATTTTTTTGCGGTGAGCGTTAATGGCTTACCGTTAAAGTTAAAATGGAACGACTCTGACTTGTTCATTGGGCTAGATTCTGTCTCTTGAATAAAGACCAGATGATTATCGGCTAGAATTAATAAATCAGCATAGCTCAATGAAAATTGGTTAAAAGGTATATTCTGTTCTCTATTTTTATTAAAAAAGTTTAGCAAGCCAGGTGTCTGATAGGCTCCTGAAATAATACGTATATTTCTTTTTGTTTGTTCTGTTACCGCTAAACTACAGGCCTTTGCTAACAATTTTGCTTCCGTAATACTCATGGCACGAAAAACCTTGAGGGTTTTAGTGGAAAATGAACCGGGTTGTGATATTTCCCCTGCTAGTATTTTTGCCCACAAATTTTGCATGGTGGTATTACTGACATCTTCGGCGAGTTCGGTAAAGGTACTAAACCAATCAGCGTCTGCTTTATGGGTAAATTCGGTAGCAGAACAGTAATTTACTGACTTTTTTATAATAGTTTCAAGGTTCTCTTGCTTTCGTAATGCGGCAATTCGTGCTCTTTTTTGGGTTCTTTCTTCTAATGGCATCTGTTTTTCTGAAGAAATTAAGCCACCATCAAGTACAAAGTTTTTAGCCAAGGCAAGCAGTTGCATTTGGGAAGAAACACCAGCATTTTTTTTATTGCCGCTATTTTTAGCCGTAGATTCTGTTGTTTTTATTACTTCAGTGTTAATCGGCTCCTCAGTAATAACCAGCGGTGCAGTTGAGGGTTCGTTGATGTCTTTCATAAAAATTACCGTAACTAATATATTATTTTCATTACTATTTTTTCTAAGCATACGCTGGAAAATTAAAATCAGCAATATTCTCTTTATTCATCTAAACTTAATATAAATTAAGGAAGCAATTGAAATTATGAATATAATTGTAATTCTAGGTTGAATATTATTTAACTGACTCTTATTATGTAGTTTATTGGGAATATGATTCATAATAAAATTTGATATGTAAAAAAAACCTTAATCAGTAGTATTTTTCTGGTTAATTGAGGACGATATGCAGGCTTCTGAAAATAATAATGACGACTTTTTATTTATTGATGATAGTGATGAAGATGAAATTCTAAATGATGGCAGTGCTGAAACGTGGAAGGTTCTGATTGTTGATGACGACCCCGAAATTCACTCTGTTACTCAGTTAGCACTCTCAGATCTAGTCGTCTTAGGTAAAAATCTAGAGTATATACATGCTTACTCTGGGCGTGACGCATGTCAGCTTATTGAAGAGCACGAGGACATCGTTTTGGTATTACTCGATGTTGTTATGGAAACGGATGATGCTGGCTTAAATGTTGTAAAACATATTCGAGAAACTTTATCTCGCCAAGATATACGTATTGTTTTGAGAACCGGTCAACCAGGCTATGCTCCTGAAGAAAGTGTTATCAAAGATTATGATATCAATGACTATAAAACCAAAACAGAGTTAACTCGTCGTAAGTTAGTGACTACCGTTTATGCGGCTGTTCGTTCATATCAACAAATTCATTCGGTCAATCAAAACCGCTTGGGCCTCGAAAAAATAATTAGTGCTACAGCTGATTTACTTGAACTGCACAGTATTCATGAATATGCAGAAGGTGTGTTGTCGCAATTAATTAAATTGAGTAAAAGCCATTGCAGTGTTTTTTGTGCTCGTGGGCAAGGTATTATTGAGGGATCTGACGATTTAAGCTTACATATTTTAGGTCAAATCGGTCATAACGCCGAACTGATTAATCAAAAAATTTCGTGCTTCGACAGAGAATCAGCACAAGATCGCATGAGTAGCTGTTTCACTCAAAAACAAAATAATTATGGTAGTGATTATGCGGTATTGTATTTAGCCAGCGGTGGTTATAGAGCGGTTATTTATCTTGAATTTGAGCAAGAGTTAACTGATCTTCAAATACAGTTAATCGAAGTGTTTTTAGCCAATGTCGCCATCGGTTATGAAAATGTTCACCTTTTTCAAAAACTACGTAATGCTGCCTATCGTGATTGGCTGACTGAGCTGCCAAATCGTTTAGAGTTTGTTAATTTACTCGACAAATTTAGTCAATCAGAAGAACCCAATCTTGTTGCCGCCTTAATAGACATAAATCACTTTAGTGATATTAATGATGGCTTAGGACAAGATTTAGGTAATAAGCTGTTGCTCGCTGTTACAGAGCGTATGAAAGAACTAGGAAAACATTGTCAGCTTGCTCGAATGGGTGCCGATGTCTTTGGTGTTATTGGTCCAGCTGAGAGTGTAAACCCTGACAAGTTAATGTCATTATTTCATCGTTCGTTTACCGCGGGAGAACAATTATTACCTGTAACGGCATGTTTTGGGCTGTGCTCAAAAAGTAGTGCCGGTTCGCAAGGGGTAAAAGTTCTTAATCAAATAAACATCGCCTTGAATTTAGCCAAGAAAAGTAATCACGAAAATTTTGTTTATTACAAAAAAGAAATGGAAGATGAAACACTTTGGCGTTTAGGTATGATCAGGCAACTACGCACTGATTTTGCAGATAATCGTTTAGAACTTTGGTATCAGCCTCAACTTAGCTTAATTACCGGCAAGGTTATTGGCGCTGAAGCATTATTGCGCTGGCGAACCGCCGAAGGAAAATTTATTTCACCGGCTGTGTTTATTCCTCTAGCAGAATATTCAGGGTTGATTGTAGAAATTGGTGATTGGGTTATTAACCAAGCTTGTAAACAAATAAAGGTATTAGAGCAACAGAAATTCGATCATGTTGGTATTTCTGTTAACGTTTCTATCCCACAATTTAAACGTGATAACTTCGTTGACAGTATCATTCAAGCGACGATTAATCATGATGTTAAACCAAGTAAGCTCGAATTAGAGATCACTGAAAATATTTTAATGGATGAGCCACAAGTTGTTATTGATGCATTAGTTAAGTTGAAAGCTGAAGGTATCAGCATTGCGCTTGATGACTTTGGTACCGGCTATTCATCAATGAGTTATTTACAACAATTACCGCTTGACCGTTTAAAGGTCGACCGTTCATTTATTACGGGTATTGCAGAGCCGGGGCAATCATTGATTGCAGATACGATTATTAACCTCGGTAAGCAAATGAACTTAAAAGTTATTGCTGAAGGTATCGAAGAGGAAGAACAACAAGCGCATTTAATCGCTCAAGGGTGTGACGAAGTACAAGGTTTCTTTTATGCTAAACCTATGCCTGCTGATGAGTTTTTAACCTTCTTACGTAACAATAAGTAATCAATACTGATTGTTGCTAGCTTGAATAAATTAAAGCCGAGATATAATGTCTCGGATTTTTTATCGGCTAAAATAGTTAAGATGTTTCTTGGTATCTAAACTCGACGCCTTCCCTTGGATGGCACGGAATAAAGTGCGATAAAATCAAAGAACAACCAGCAAAGCCTGCACCAATATAAAAGCCCCATGACGGGTTATAAATCCACACTAAACCAAGCAACGCTGGAATAACCACAGCGGCAATATGATTAATTGAAAAACTAACACCAGCACTTGATGCTAAATGTTCAGGCTTGGCTATTTTTTGGAAGTAGGTTTTAATTGCAATAGCTAAAGAAAAAAACAAATGATCTATCACATTGCTGCAATCGTCGAGTTTTCGACAAAGCCATAGGCAATAAAGATAGTAATTATAGCTTAAAGCGTCATTAACATCTGATGACGCTTTACTCTATATTTTTATCCTAAGATTATCGCCACTTTTAGTCGAAAGTGCTAAGCGGCTAACGTTAAATTTATTTTATCGATTTATTTACCTAGCATGGGTTTTTAGGATTGATTTTAGTCTCTTGTGTCTATCGTCTTTTAGGCCCTATTAATCGGCTTATACCGCGAGCCATTCTTTCTGTTTGAGTTAAAAAACCATAGATTAATACACCTAATTAAAACACCTGTTTAAAAAATTTGCATTTATTTTTCTTTCAAGGCACACTCAATCGTCTATTATTATAAAAACTGATCAGTTAAATTATCATTTAATTGAGTTCAGACCCTATTTTTATCCCACTAAACGAGGAAACTAGGCATGTTATTTCAAGGTCAAAACCTTTCTGCCGAATTACTGAATGACGGCATTGTTGAATTTAAATTCGATGCACAAGGCTCAGTGAATAAGTTTGATCAGCAAACTTTTAAAGAATATATCGAAGTGGTTGCTGCTATTAACAATTGTGCAGATGCTAAAGGCGTACTTGTAACGTCTGGAAAATCTAACTTTATTGTTGGTGCAGACATCACTGAATTTTTAACAATGTTTAAACTTCCTGAAGCGGAACTTATCCCTTGGATCAAAGGCGGCTCAGACGTTTTTGATTCATTTGAAGACATTAAGCTACCAACAATTGTTGCACTTAATGGTTTTGCTTTAGGTGGCGGTTGTGAAATGAGCTTAGCTTGTGACTACCGTATTGCTGATACAACATGTTCGATAGGTTTACCTGAAGTTAAATTAGGCCTGATTCCTGGTTTCGGTGGCACAGTGCGCTTACCAAGAATTATTGGCGCTGATAATGCTGTTGAGTGGATGTCTACGGGTAAAGCGTTTAAGCCTGAACAAGCAATGGCTGTTGGTTTACTTGACGCGGTTGTTGCGCCAGAACATTTACGCGAAGCCGCTATTAACATGCTTAAACAAGCAATGTCTGGTAAGTTAAATTGGCAAGCTAAACGTCAACAGAAACTTGAAGCGTTAAAGCTTAGCCCTGTTGAATCAATTATGACCTTTAATACCTGTAAAGGTATGATTGCCGCTAAAGCGGGTAAACATTACCCTGCACCTATGATGATGGTAAAAACTATCGAAGCTGCTGCTTTACTCGGTAGAACAGAAGCCATGCTTATTGAGAATACAAACTTTGCTAAGCTTGCTAAAACTGATGCGGCTACGGCGCAAATTGGTTTGTTTATGGCCGATCAAGTCGTTAAAGGCAAAGCAAAAAAAGCCGCTAAAATGGCGACTAAACAAGTGAATAAAGCCGCTGTGTTAGGCGCGGGTATTATGGGCGGTGGTATTGCTTATCAGTCTGCTTATAAAGGCACGCCAATCATTATGAAAGACATTAATGATGCAGCACTTGATCTAGGCTTAAATACTGCTGCTGGCATTTTAACCAAGCAAGTTGAACGCGGTCGTATGAATATTAAGACTATGGCTGGCGTGTTAAATAACATCACACCAACCCTTAGCTACGATAGTGTTAAAGATGTTGATATCGTGGTTGAAGCGGTAGTCGAAAACCCTAAAGTAAAAGGTATGGTCCTTGCTGAAGTAGAAAGCTTTCTTTCTGAAGATGCCATTTTAACCTCTAACACCTCAACGATTTCTATCGATTTGTTAGCGCAAAGTGTAAAACGTCCAGAAAACTTCTGTGGTATGCATTTCTTTAACCCGGTAAACAAAATGCCATTGGTTGAAGTTATTCGTGGTAAAGCAACTTCTGAAGAAACCGTTGCGGCTGTTGTTGCTTACGCGGCTAAAATGGGTAAATCACCGATTGTTGTTAACGATTGTCCTGGCTTTTATATTAACCGTGTTTTATTCCCATACTTTGCTGGCTTTAGCCAATTAATGCTTGAAGGTGTTGATTTTGCTGCTGTTGATAAAATCATGGAAAAACAATTTGGTTGGCCAATGGGCCCAGCATACTTACTTGATGTGGTGGGTGTTGATACCGCTGATCATTGTACGGGTGTTATGTCATCTGGCTTCCCAACGCGTATGGCAAAAATTGATAATGACCCAGTAAGCACTCTATACAGTAATAAACGTCTTGGTCAGAAAAATGGCAAAGGCTTTTATGATTACGGTCAAGACAAGCGTGGTCGTCCAACAAAAGTAGCTTCAGCTGATGCTTACGCATTGTTTGAAAGTACCTGTGCAGACAAAAAAGAATTTAGTAGTGAAGACATTATTGCTCGCTTAATGATCCCTATGGTCAATGAAGTGGTGCGTTGTTTAGAAGAAGGTGTTGTTGATACTGCCGCTGAAGCTGATATGGGCTTAATTTACGGTATTGGTTTTCCACCGTTTAGAGGTGGTGCAATTCGTTATTTAGAAACGTTAGGTTTAACTAACTTTATTACCATGGCTGATAAGTATGCGCATTTAGGTGAAATTTATCAGGTAACTGATGGATTACGCGAAATGGCTAAATCAGGTAAATCTTATTTCAACACCGACGTAAAAACAGCATAAGCTAAGGAGAAGAACATGAAAGAAGTAGTCATTGTAGATTGTATTCGTACACCAATGGGACGCTCTAGAGCTGGCGTTTTTCGTAACGTTCGTGCTGAAGGTTTATCAGCGCATTTAATGCAGCAACTATTAGTGCGTAACCCTAATTTAGATCCTTCATTAATTGAAGACATTATCTGGGGCAACGTTAAGCAAACTAAAGAGCAAGGTTTTAACATTGCGCGTAATGCACAGTTGTTAACAGACATTCCAAAAACAGTTGGCGCGGTAACTGTTAACCGTTTATGTGGTTCATCAATGCAAGCTTTGCATGATGCAACCACTAACATCATGTGTGGCCAAGGTGATGTATTCATCGTTGGTGGTGTTGAGCACATGGGACATGTTCCTATGATGTATGATGTCGACTTTGATCCGGCCTTGAGTAAGTATATTTCTCGTGCGGCTGGCAATATGGGTTTAACCGCTGAGTTACTCGGTAAGCAGTTCGGTATTACCCGTGAACAACAAGACGCTTTTGCGGCACGTTCACACAGAAAAGCTTATGAAGCACAACTTGCTGGTCGTTGGGACAATGAAATTGTTGCCACTCAAGGACACGATGCAATGGGCGCGTTAACCTTAGTTGAACATGATGAAGTTATTCGTCCTGAAACAACGATTGAAACGCTTGCCGGTTTACGCCCAGTGTTCGATCCAGTTAACGGTACAGTAACAGCCGGTACTTCTTCAGCTTTGTCTGATGGTGCATCAGCAATGTTAGTGATGTCAGCTGATCGTGCAAAAGAGCTTGGTTTAACCCCTCGTGCGCGTATTCGTGGTATGGCGGTTGCAGGTTGTGATCCGTCTACTATGGGCTTTGGTCCTGTTCCAGCAACGAAAAAAGCATTGAAACGTGCAGGTTTATCTTTAGCTGATATTGAATTAGCTGAATTTAACGAAGCCTTTGCGGCGCAAGCTTTATCGTGTGTTAAATCTCTAGGCTTAGAAGACCGAGCTGAAGATATGATTAACTTAAACGGTGGCGCTATCGCTTTAGGTCATCCATTAGGGTGTTCTGGCTCGCGTATCACGGGTACTTTATTGAACCTAATGGAAGGTCAAGACGTCAGCATAGGTTTAGCGACTATGTGTATCGGTTTAGGACAAGGTATTGCAACGGTAATTGAACGCGTTTAATTGTAAAATTTAACGGCATATTATCAAGATCAAAAAACTCACTTCGGTGAGTTTTTTTATTGCTGTTTTGAAGAGGATCTCGACATAGTCGTACTTTATCTGTGCTAATTACTCAGTGCATAAATTAATTGATTATAAAGGGAAGATACAGAAAATGATGGGGACAATTGCTTACAATATTAACGAATTAACGCGACCATACTTGGTCAGAAACGATTAAAGTTGAGTTAGATATCTCAACGTATAGTCGTTGTTATCGGTTTTATGATGATCAACCCATTAAAATTATGCCTTTACCTCAGGTATTAGCATATAAAAATTATCAGATAAATCAACAGAATATACTCAGGTTTATTCGAGCAAGAACAAGCTATTTAAAAATACCCTTTCAGGAAAAGACAGAAATTCGGTGACTGCTAATGTAGAACATTAACGGTTAGGTATTTTGAAGCTGATAGTAAGCGACGTTACATTCAAATAATGGGTCAATATGAAGATATGTTTTAAGATATGACATACCTATTTTTTTCATTACGCCTATTGAAGCTAGATTATTTTCGTCGGCAATGGCGCTAAATTTCTCGTATTCAGGATTGATGGCTAAAGCATCTTTAATATGTTGAGCCGCTTCACTGGCAAAACCTTGACCCCATGATGTTTGAAAAAATCGCCAACCGAGCTCTAGGTTATCAAACTCAGGTAAGGCAGAGAAAAAATTCATCGGTCGCACAAGTACCCAGCCAATATATTGATCCGTTTCAGTGATATTAACTTGCCACAATCCCCAACCTTTAGTTGGACTTAGGTATTTTTGCATACGAGGCAATAACACGTTTGTAATGGTCTCGCGTGACGACGGGTTACCATCACTGATAAAACGCATCACTTCTGGGTCTTGGTCAAGTTGATACAATAACTCTGCATCGTCAGCAGACATTAATCTGTAGCTTAGCCGTGCAGAGTTATTGATTTTCATTTTTAAGCTAATGAATCTTGTAGAGGTGGAACAACTTGTTTTTTACGACTCAATACGCCGTCTAACCATACTTTACCGTCAACAAGTGGTTTGCCATAAGCTTTTTCTGTTAAATCAGCATTGTCGCTAATAACTAACATTTCAGAGCCTTCTTTCATAATGTCTGTCAGTAATAATAAAACCGTGTGTCGTTTACCTTCGGCTTTTAATTTTGCAATGTCAGCAAATAATTCAAGCTTCATATCATCAAAGATGGCGAGGTCAAGTACTTCCAACTGACCGATACCCACTAAGTTGCCATGCATGTTAAAGTCTTTAAAATCACGTAAAACTAGGTCACGTATAGGCGTACCTAATACGGCAGATTTTACTTCAAACATTTCCATACCCAAGGCTTTTGCGTCGCTAATGCCTGCAATTTCAGCTAATGCTTCAACACACTTGATATCAGCAGTGGTACAGGTGGGTGATTTAAAAATAACCGTATCAGACAAAATAGCGCACATCATTGCACCAGCAATATTTTTTGGAATTTCTACATCGTAGAAATCGTACATCATTTTAATGATGGTATTGGTACAGCCAACAGGACGAACCCAAATTTCTAATGGGGTAGAGGTAGTAATATCGCCTAATTTATGATGATCAATAATACCTAATATTGTTGCTTCATCGATATCATCAGGTCCTTGAATACGGTCTGAATGGTCAACAATATAGATACCTTCGCCTGCAAAACTTGTTTTTAATTCGGGTTGCTCAAAACCAAATTTGTCTAAAATAAATAAAGTTTCTGGTGAAAGCTCTCCTAAACGAGCTGGGACGGTTTCTTCACCTAGCGTGGTTTTTAAATAGGAAAGGGCGATAGCTGAACAGATTGAATCTGAATCAGGTGTTTTGTGTCCAACAGCATAATTAGGCATAAGTTTTCTCGTATTAGCGTTTATATTGAGGCTATATTTTTAATTGGCGATATTTTAGCAAATAAACCATGGCGGTGAAAAGTTAAAGCTTACATTATCGGCACTAAATCATATCAATAGCACTAAGGCGCTTATTACTCTGCAATATCCGACTTAGTAGAATTGCGTTAATAAACCAACGCCAACAAATGTCACCACTAAAACAATAATAGGCAGTTTGACTATCCGTAATAAATAAAAACCAATAAGCACAGAAAATAAGTCAAATAGTGAACTAACAGCACTAGTAAAAATAGGGTGATAAAGCGCAGAAAATAATAGGCCAACCACAGCGGCATTTACCGCCATAATTGCACCGGCGACTTTGGGCTTTGTTGCTAATGATTGCCAAGTACTTTCAAAGGTGAGTACCAATAAAAATCCAGGTAAAAATATTGCTAAGGTTGCGACTGTCGCTCCTATTAAAGGGGCTTGTGGAAATAGCTCTGCACCCAGAAAAGTCGCTAAGGTAAACATTGGGCCAGGAACGGCTTGCGCTGCGGCATAACCGGTAAGAAAAACATCGTTCGATAACGCTTCACCAATTGTTTGTTGTAACAGTGGCAAGACAACGTGTCCGCCACCAAAGACCATACTACCCGCTTGAAAAAACTGATTGAATAAGACCATGATCTCGGCTGAGTCAATCGGTGCTCCAAATACGGTTGCTAGTGGTAAAGCAAAGAGGATGATTAAGAACAACATCAATGGCAGTATTTTAAACTGTCTTGAGGTTAGAGCTGAGGGTTGGGCAACTTCAGTGGTGACTGATTTTAACGATGGATTAACAAAAAAACCAAAGCTTGCTGCGATAGTCAGTATGAAAATTTGCGTCGTTAAACTCGGTAACGTGATTAAAGCAATCGCTGTTATACCCGCAATAAGTCTGTGGGTGTTATTATTACAGAAACTTTTAAACATAGTTAAGCAAGCGTCAGCCACTACCACCACAGCCAGTAATTTTAAACCACTTATAACATGAAAAACCCAAGGTTGTTCAGCGCCGCTAATATTAGTGGCGAGTAAATAGATAAGAATAAATGACGGTAAGGTAAAGCCGATAAATGCGGCAATGCCGCCAGGCAGTCCAGCTTGCCTCAATCCAATAGCAAAACCTAATTGACTAGAGCCAGGGCCCGGTAAAAATTGGCTTAACGAGATCAAATTTGCATAACTTGTTTGATCTAACCACTTTAGTTTATCGACAAATGTTTTTTGGAAATAGCCAATATGTGCGGCAGGTCCACCAAAACTGATACAACCTAAAAAAAGAAAACGCCAAAATACTTCAAATAATTTTTTCATAAAAATGTCGTTAAAAGCCAGTCAATTATATTAACTATTATATCGTAAAACGATGAAGGGAATATTAAATTTAACGGTAAAAAAGCTCAATGAATTGAGCTTTTTTACCGACATAAGAAAAGTGTTAGTGACTTGTAATAAGCTAGACAGGCTTCATCTTTGCTTTTAGAAACCTGTTAATTGGACTTCGACATGTTGATGCATGCTAATTTTTTATTATTTGTAATAAGCTAGACAGGCTTCTACTTCGTTTTTTGAGCCCATAATCACTTCGACACGCTGATGAATGCTGTTCGGTTCCATATCCATAATGCGTCCTTCACTGGTCATTGCCAGTCCACCGGCTTGTTCAATGAGAAAACTCATTGGATTCGCTTCATACATTAAGCGTAGCTTGTGTGGTTGTTGCGGATTTTTACTGTCTTGTGGATAAGTAAAAATACCACCACGTGTTAATACACGATGAATATCACCAACCATAGCGGCAATCCAACGCATATTGAAATTTTTGCCACGAGGGCCGGTATCACCCGCAAGTAAATCACTGATGTAATTCTGCATAGGCGCTTGCCAAAAACGTTGATTTGACATGTTAACAGCAAATTCTTGTGTGTCCACAGGCACTTGAACATTACGTTCAACTAATAAAAAACCACCATGGGTACGGTCAAGTACATAAAAGTGTGTGCCGCTACCCGTAGTCATTACTAACATAGTTGACGGACCATATAAGACATAACCCGCACAAAGTTGTTTGTTACCCGCTTGCTTAAACATGTCTGGATCACTAGCATCCATATCACTTGGTGCTTCATGAATAGAGAAAATTGTGCCAATTAATGAGTTGATTTCGATATTAGAGCTGCCATCAAGTGGATCGAAAGAAACTAGATACTTGCCATTTTTTTCACCTGCAACAGAGCTATCTTCTTCTTCAGAAGAAATCGCTTTAACAAAGCCAGACTCTAATAAAATATCTTTAAGTAATTCATTTGCAACGACATCTAATTCTTTCTGAACTTCACCTTGAATATTTTCATCCAAAGTTGAACCCATCAAATCACTTAAGTGACCTTGGCTAACACGAAATGAAATTTCTTTAGTTGCCGCTAAAATCGTTTTGATCAGCGAAATTAAATCGAGTGGAACATTATCTTGACGTAAAGCTGGTGCTAGTCGTTGCATCGGGTTACCTAATTGATTTAGAGTAAGACTCTTAAAAATTGAGTCATAAAATTGTTGGTTATTTAATGTCGTAAAATAATAATAGCAGCTACATATTACATTATTTTACGGTTAGAGGTGACGATGAAAGCTATCACCTCACCTGTAAGGTTAATGATAACAAAAATAATGGAATGACTTGAATATATATTTATAGAACCAAAAATCAAATAGGGAAAAACGATGAAACTGACGCTAGGTGTCTTTTTAATATTTATTTGTAGTACCTTTTCAATAGCCGCACTCAGCGAAGAAATCCTCAGTTATAATGACTTTGTTAAAGATAAAGATCACCAGCAAGGCTATTTTTCTTTTTATCATGATAAAAAAAAGGGCAATGTTTATTTAGAGATCCAGCAATTTGAACAAGACTTTTTATTTCAAAGCGGTTTACCTCAAGGAGTCGGTTCTAATGATATTGGACTTGATAGAGGCCAGTTAGGTGATACTCGTCTAGTACGCTTTGAAAAAGTAGGAGAGAAGGTCTTTCTCCGCCAACTTAATACTTATTATCGAGCGGATACTGAAAACAACTTAGAAAAAAAAGCCGTTAGCGAGGCATTTGCCAGCTCTATTATTTGGGGCTTTAAAGTTGCCAAAGAAAGTAAGGACGGTAAAAAAGTATTAATTGATTATACACCCTTTCTTTTATCTGATATTCATCAATTATCAAGTAAACTTAAACAACGTCAACAAGGTAACTTCAAAATTGATGAAAGCCGAAGTGGTATCTATATAAAACGCAGCAAGGCCTTTCCTAATAATACTGAGCTTGAAGCAACAGTGACTTACCAAGGAACCGATGCAGGTAAATACTTACGCTCAGTAACGCCAGACTCAACCGCTGTTACGGTGAACTTACATCATTCGCTGATTAAATTACCTGACGACAAATACCAAGCACGTACTTTTCATCCTTACAGTGGCTTTTGGTCAAATAGTTATGCCGATTACGCCAGTGCTATCGACCAACCGTTAATTCAGCGTAATATTCCACGTCATCGCTTAAACAAAAAAGATAGAAATCTTAAGGTCAGCGAAGCAATTGAACCTATTATCTATTATTTAGATGCCGGCGTACCTGAACCTATAAGAAGTGCTTTACTTGATGGCGCTCGTTGGTGGGACCAAGCATTTTCAGCCATCGGTTATAAAAATGCTTTTCAGGTAAAAATGTTACCAGCCGATGCAGACCCGATGGATGTTCGTTATAACGTTATTCAATGGGTACATCGAGCGACAAGAGGTTGGTCTTATGGTTCATCAGTGATAGACCCAAGAACAGGAGAAATATTAAAGGGGCATGTAACATTGGGCTCTCTACGTGTTCGTCAAGATTATCTCATTGCTTTGGGCTTAACATCTCCTTTTAAGTCATCTATAACAGACACTTCACCAATGAAAGAAATGGCTTTAGCACGTATTCGTCAATTGTCGGCTCATGAAGTTGGGCACACTTTGGGTATCGCGCATAATTTTGCCGCAAGTGCTAATAATCGCGCTTCAGTCATGGATTATCCTCACCCGTTAATTACCTTGAAAAATGGCGAAATTGATTTATCAAATGCCTACGCTACAGATATTGGTCGCTGGGACAAATCAGTTATTGCTTATGGTTATGCTGATATAGCGGCTGATCAAGAAGCCGAGTATTTAGCGAAAGTTATAGCAAGTGCGCAACAAGCAGATTTGCTGTATATGTCAGATTCAGATGCGCGTTCTTCTTCGAGTGCACATAGTCGCGCACATTTGTGGGACAACGGAGTAGATGCCGCCGATGAGCTCAATAGAGTCTTAAAAATACGTGAAAAAGCGCTCATAGACTTTGGTTTAAATAGTATTCCTCTAGGGCGCCCCTTGTCAGAAATTGAAGAGGTTTTGGTGCCCATCTATAACTTTCATCGTTTTCAAGTTACCGCCGCAGCAAAATTAATTTCAGGTATAGACTATCGCTATCAACTGCGAGAAGAAAATGTTCTAAAGCCATTGGAGGTAGTCTCAGGTAAACAGCAGCGAAAAGCACTGCAGGTTTTATTAGCCACTCTAGATACAAAAATATTAACCTTGCCAGAACACATAGTAAAACTTATTCCACCAAAAGCTTATGGTTATTATCGTAATCGTGAGAGCTTTACTGGTAATACGGGGCTTACTTTTGATCCGGTTTCTGCTGCACAGGCTAGTGCTAAACATACGGTGTCTTTGCTTTTAAATGAACAACGTTTAGCGCGTTTACAACAACAGTCAGTAATGGATAAGCGTATTTTGAGTGTGCAAGAATTGATTGACGCTTTAATAGAACAGTCAATTAAAGTACCGGCTGAAAAGGGCTTGGCTTTGTTGGTTCAACAGCGGGTCAATCAACAAGTTATTGAGCATTTATTAGCACTTTGGCATAACAAAAATTTAGTAACAGAGGTGCGTGCAGAAGTTTATATGGCTTTACTTAATATAAAAGAATGGTTAAATGATAATTATGACTCTAAAAAGTATAAGCGCTTAACTGCTCAGTTTATGTTGTTAGCAGCGCAAATCACTCATAGTCTTGAGCAAGGAAAACTTGTTCATCCTGCTGCTAGTATTACTATGCCGCCGGGTTCACCTATTGGTAGTTAATTATTGAAGTGTGGGTGGCTTGAGTCTTAATAAAACCACCCACACCTTTAAAATATTATTTTTATCTTTTACTTTGCAGGTAAATATTTATCAGGATCAGCTAATAATTCAATTAGCACCTCAACATTATTATTAAGCTGCTGCTTAACACGTCCCGGAAATATTTCATCAAGTTTATCTAAACGGTCAAATTGAGTATGCCAAATATTTCCCCAGTTTTTCTCGGCTTTATTATCACAAGCTGTTGAATTCTTTTTATCATAACAAGTCCACAATTTTTTTGCGGTTGATTGAGAGTAACCATCAAAGCCATTCTGACCATTAATTGAAAAGTTGGTTGATTCTACATACGCGATAGGAATACCAGCACAGGCAAAACTAGCATGATCAGACCAAGAGCCAGTTACACCCTCAGGATAGCCTTCATAGTCAGGATGAATAACATACTTGTTTTGTTCGCCTAACACTTTAATTGATGCCTTGAGTAAGGCATTTCGCATAAAAGTGTCGCTGTTATAAGTTTCACTTTTACAATCATCATAAGCTTGTGTATGCGCGCTATGTACATAAACCTTATCGCCACCTGCAATGGTGTCAAAATTAATCATCGCTGCGATATTATCTAATTTGTTATGGGTTAATAAGTCGTTGACGTAATAGTTTGAACCTTGCAAACCAATTTCTTCTGCGCCAAAGGCAATAAAGCGAATACTATAATTATTTGGCATTTTTGTGGTCAATGCTTGGGCTATCGCTAACATTGCCGCAACACCTGCGCCGTTATCTGTGGCGCCCATTGACCCGGTTTTCATTGCCGTTGAATCATAATGTGCGCCAAGTATGATGGTTGGCTTTGTTACGTCACCAAATTCAGCAATAATGTTCTTTGATTCACCGACCATTTTTCTACTGTTATAGGAAAAGTTTTGCTCGGTAACTCGATAACCAAACTTTTCAAATTTAGTTTTAATATAGCGGGCTGTTTGCTGTTCTTTTATCGTTCCAGCTTCGCGAGCACCTATACCTTCGGTGGGTGAAACAAGTTCTTTAAGATAGGTATAAGCAGCAGTTTCATTGTTATCTGTTTTGGCTTGTTCGCTTGATAACGAGCAAGATGTTACGAGCAATAAAGAGCTAGAAAGCAAACAAGGTAGCACTGAGCGATGGAAATATTTCATATTACCCTTAAATTTTAAGACGAAATAAAGCGGATTATTTTAAGGTAATAGGATAATGGAGTCACTTGTTATTAACAACTACGCGCGATAATAAATGCGCAACAACTAACCTTATAAAGTACTTAGTTATAAATTAAGTCGATGAGCATTATATATAAGCTTTTATAATATTTTCGAGACTACCATCTATTTTTAATCGTTGAATGGCATCATTGATTTGGGGTAAAAGATATTTTAGCTCTTTTCTTAGTCTAATTTTTAAGTAACCATCAGAATGGACTGGGCCTAAAATAATGGGTACTGATAATATTTTTGCCCAATATTGTGCTGGTTTATCACCACTAATAGCAAAGGTGATCCTTTTTCTAAAAAGTGCTTTTATTAACTCTTTTTCTGAAGGGTAATCTAGGCGATTAAATAAATTATCATTGTGATAATAGTAACCTCGAACCGTACCTATATCTTGGTCGGTTAATTGTTGGTCTTCCCCTAAGTTTTCAGGAAGAACGGTACCGGCCAAATAGATAATATGCTCTTTAATTGGGATCACGCTATCGCTAAAGACATAGTCGTCAGACTGTTGCTCTTTAGATAACCAATCAGGATTAATTAAATCAAAATCAACGAGACCATTTTTTAATGATAAATTGGTGCGTTTTGGCGGTAAAATTATTTCCTTACCACTTATATTGGCAGTGGCGAGTATTATGGCTACGGCGTCAACGACAATGCCACGTTTTTCACCAGTATTAATATAATAGGGATACCAAGCATTTGAGCCAGAAGGGTCAAACTTTAACGTTACTATGGGTAAATAATGATTATTATTTATTTTTTGGCAAGCGGCACTCGTCGTCATAAGTAACGATAGCGCTAGTATTAACAATTGACCCCATGAGTTATTTAACATTTTGCTCCTAATTAATGATTTTATAAAAATTAATCACCCTAAAAAGAGTAGCATCTCAATAAAATTATGCCTTTATTTCAACTCAATTTTTATTGAAAATAACAGCGTCACTTAGCGTTTTTATACGCTGTTTATGTTATTACTTATAAATTACTTGGTAAAGTTATTTTGGTTTAACAAACTGATTTAAATGAAATATATTTAAAAGCAGGATGCTTTTATGGTATTATTATTATATTTTTCTTTTTTGGTTTAGTTAACACAACAATATTCCCAGCGACAATAACTAATAAGCCAATGACAGTATAAATATTCCAGCTAAAACCTTCAAATATCGTTGAGATAACGACGGCAACAGCAGGGAACATCACGCTTGCATATGAGGCCTTATGGGCTCCGATGTTATTTAAAAGTGTTAAGTAACTGGCAAAGGCAATAATAGAACCGAAAACCGATAGGTAAATTAGCGAACTAATATAGGGTAAGGTATATGAAAAACTAAATGATTTTCCTTGTATTAATAGCAATATAGTCATAAATATTGAGCCATAAAACATGCCCCAAGCATTGGCTTGCATCATAGGTAAATTCATAAGTTTATTTTTCATTGAGACCATATTGCCCGTTGATGCGAACAATGTTCCAACGAAGCAAAGTGATAAACCTAGTAATGTTTCTGCGCCTAACTCGGTATCGTTAATTTGTGGCCAGAATAAAACCACAATACCGGTTAAACCAAGAAAAGCGCCTAGATAAGTTTGTTGAGTAATTTTAGTGTTAAACCAAATGCGGGCATTGACCACATTGAAAAACATAATCATTGAAAAAGCGATTGAGGCAAGCGCAGAATTTATATGCTGTTGAGCTGAATATAAAAAATAGTAATTACAGCCAAATAACATCAAACCAAAGAACAAAAATTGTAGGTGCTGTTTTTTGTTAAAGGCAAGAGAGAGCTTTTTAAAACGACAATAAGCAAATAGCAGAAGTGCTGCTAAGCCAAAACGATAAACAATAGATGCTTCGGCGGGAACATCACCTAATTGATAATTAATGGCGATCCAAGTTGTTCCCCAGATAAGTACGGTGATCACATATAATAGTGTGTTGTTCATTATTCTTTCCTGAAAAATTTAAGCGCAATCTTCTCAATTAATTTTGACTAAATCACTGTAACAGCATTTCTTATATGAAGTACTATTTCTTAGGGTCGACTTATTTCTAAAATACTAGTTTATAGATAGTTCTGTTGTGTAACAGATACAAAAAATATAAAATGTAACCTATACAGTTTTTGTTGAGGTGAAATAAAATGCGACTTTTAGATAAATCTTCTTCAGAATTTTTATATCAGCAAGTCATTGACTTTGTTGAAGACCAAGAAAAAAGTGGTGCAATAAGAGCGGGAGACAAACTACCTAGCCTACGTAAACTCAGTAGACAATTTGAGATAAGTATACCGACAGTTAAACAAGCGTATATTGAACTAGAGCGTCAGGGTAGTATTTCTGCAAGGCCACAATCAGGCTATTATTTAAAAGCTAAGCAAGCACGAACCTTAAAACCTATGCGGTCATTATGGGCAAGTTGTCAGCCCGTTGAAATCTCATGTCGAAGCATAATAGAACAAGTTTATGAAGCTGTTCATTTACCCGATACTGTCGCATTGGGTATTTCTAACCCGGTCAATGCACACCCACCAGATAAAGCCTTAGCACGATTAATGCGTTCGGTATTGAGTAAGAATGCTGAAAAAGCGGTTAGTTACGGACCGGTAAATGGTGATCCAAAACTGCGTTTAAACCTTGCTTTTCGTTATCATGAGCAAGGCGTAGCGATTAATCATGACGATATAATTATCACTAGTGGTGCCCAAGAAGCACTCTCAATTGCCTTACAGTGTGTCGCAGAACGTGGTGATATTATCGCTGTAGAATCACCGTGTTTCTTTGGTTTGATTGAATTAATTGAAAGTTTGGGTATGAAAGCTCTGGAAGTTTATACCTGCACTGAAGAGGGGATTTGTGTTGAAGAACTGGCTAAAGTTATTGAGCAACATCCGGTAAAAGCGTGTTTGTTTTCTACCGCTATCTCTAACCCACTTGGCTCCATGATGACTAATCAACAGCGCCAGAATATGGTCAGTTTATTAGAAAAACATGATATTCCACTTATCGAAGATGAAGTTTACAGTGACTTATATTTTAGCAAAGATAGACCAGTACCCGCACAGCTTTACTCCAAAAAAGGCCTAGTGCTAACCTGCTCGTCTTTTTCAAAAACGGCTGCACCGGGTTATCGAGTCGGTTGGCTATTACCGGGCAAATATGAAGAAGCAGCAAAGCGTATTAAACGCGCCCAGTCTTGCTCTACACCGATGTTACAGCAATGGACATTAACCGATTATTTGATGAGTGGTGAGTATGATCGTCACTTACAAGTGTTAAGAAAAACCTTACGTTATAACTGCGAGCGGATGCGCGCCTTAATCGCTAGTCATTTTCCAAAAGAAGTCTGCATTTCACAGCCACAAGGAGGTAGTGTCTTATGGATACGTTGCCGTTCTCATGTTGATACTAGCAAATTTTTTACTCAGGCTATTGCTAAGGGGGTGAGTTTTGCTCCCGGTGAAATATTTTCCCCAACTGGGCAATATAAAAATTTTATGCGCATTAGTTATGGGGTGAAATGGTGTGAAAAAATAGACAAAGCGATTGCTGACCTTGGCAAACTTGTTTACGACTACCCGGAAAAATCATGAGAAACCTAAAAATTAGTGAACAAACAGAGCTTTCATTAAAATTATTATTACCCTTATTAGCAGCCATTATTGCTATTTCACCATTGGCAATCGACATGTATTTGCCGGCAATGCCAATACTGGCAGAGCATTTGTCAACCGATATGCCAATGGTACAAAATAGCCTGAGTATTTATTTGCTAGGCTATGCTTTAGGTCTGTTATTTTTTGGCCCACAAGCGGATAAACACAGCAGAAGAAAATTAGTGATGCTAGGTATCTCAGGTTTTATCGTGATGAGTATAGCGATAACGTTTGTCACGAGTATTGAACAGTTTTTATCCTTACGATTTTTTCAGGCATTTATTAGTAGTGCGGCAACGGTTGTTGTGCCGGGAACAATAAAAGAGCGATATGGCAAAGATACCGCCAAAGGGTTTTCTTATGTATCTATGATTATGATGATAGCGCCTATGATAGCGCCCGCTATTGGCTCAGTGTTACTGCTGCATAGTTGGCAGCTTATATTTTTAAGTTTAGCGGCCTACAGCTTTATTATTTTACTCTTAGTATATCGATTTTTACCTGAAGTAAAGCGTGAGAAAAATTTAGCACCGGTTAGTTTTTTGCAACGCTATAAAATTGTCTTATCTAATAAAAAGTCACAACTAAATATTGTTACGTCTATGGTTATTTCATTAGCTTTTTTTGCTTATATTACCGCTATCCCTTTTGTCTATCTCACGGTTTTTAAGGTCTCGGAATTTGAATTTAGCCTACTATTTGCCGTTAATGTTTTGGCGCTAATGACCGCCCATTTTATTAATACCCGCTTAGTTAGTCGTAAGGGGTCATTTAAAATGTTGACCTACGGTTTAATCGTTGCGTTATGTTTTTCTTCATTGTTGGTGGTGGTAAACTTTTTGCAGCTACCATTAATGTACACGGCAGTTGCTGTATTGCCGTTGATGGGCAGTTTATCGATGATAGCGGTCAATGCTGATGCACTTATTATGCAAGAATTTACCCGGGAATCAGGTACGGCTAGTGCGGTAATAGGTACCCTTCGCTTTGGCATTGGCGCATTAGCGGGACCAATATTAGCGTATTTTTATGATGGTAGTGCTTTACCATTTGCATTATTGATGTGGTGCTCGATAATAGTTGTTTTATTATGTCAGTTACCTAATATGACCAAGAATATAGGAATAAAGGATTAACATGAAAAAAATAGCGATTATTTTATCTGGCTGTGGCGTTTATGACGGCAGTGAAATACATGAAAGTGTTTTAACGTTATTAGCGATTGAACAGCAGGGAGCAAGCTATCGTTGTTTTGCACCAAACATTAATCAACATCATGTGATTAACCATTTAACTGGTGCGGTTAGTGAAGATGAAACACGTAATGTTTTGATTGAATCTGCGCGTATTGCCCGTGGTGACATTGAAGACATTACTGAGCTCTACCATGAAGAATTTGATGCGCTCATTTTTCCAGGTGGCTTTGGCGCGGCAAAGAACCTATGTGGCTTCGCGCTTGATGCAGAAAACTATCAAATAAATGCTGAAGTACTTGCTGCTGCTCAACACTTTATTAAAGCAGATAAACCGCTTGGCTTTATGTGTATTGCTCCGGCAATGATCCCGCTTATTTACGGTGAGGATGTTCAAGCAACGATTGGTAAAGACCGTGATATCGCGGAATCGTTAATAAAGCGTGGTTTAGCACACGTTGATTGTGAAGTGGGCGATATTATTGTTGACGGAAAACGAAAACTTGTTTCAACACCGGCCTACATGCTAGCGACATCACTTGTTGAGGCGGCCAGTGGTATTAATAAATTAGTGAAAAAAGTGATTGCCTTGAGCTAAGGTTGTTCAGCGTTTACTGCTTGCTCTTTAGCTTGTAATTCAGTCTGCTGTAAACGCCACTTTTCGTATTCGCTATAGTAGTGGTCCCATACACAAGGGCAACAAGCACCGCCGCCGCAACAGTCATCGTCGGCGGGAAGGGAAGGTTCTTTAAGTAATTCAGTCATACACAGTATCGCTTAGAAAGTCGCTTAGTATTAATTTGACTCGTTGTCTTGGGCTTGTTTTTCTTTTAGTGCGACTTGTTGTAGGCGCCATTCTTTACGCTTTGCATAGAAATTGTCCCAAACACATGGTGTACATGCGCTGTCACAACATTCACCATCGGCAGGTGGTAAAGGTTTTTCAAGTAATTCAGTCATAAATTTATATCAATATTAAAATTTTTTGTATTATATACCCAAACAGCCTTGAGGTGGATTGGGTATAAATAAAAATTGGATTATTTATACCCCCAAGGAGCTTTAGGCAGAGAAATAGGCTTAGTTAAATCAAAATCGACACGAAATTCCCTACCCTGCCTGATCAATCGATAAGTAAACTTTGTTGGATAAATATAAATTTGCCAAGTGTTGCCAATAGATTGTGGGATGCCACCACTGACAAAAAGCTCCTTTGAATATTGGTCTGCAGGAAATGATTGCACTTGTGCCCAGCCTGCATCATTAGTATGTCCGCCATACATAGTTGACTCGTCATCACTACCATCTTTGTGTCTGTGGTCATGCTTAAGAGAAAGCCCTGAACCTGTCTTGGTTATAATCCAAGTTCTTGATGAATCATCACCAACATGGAAAGGAATATGCAGTTGTGTCTTACTACACTGACGCACATGCATAATTAAAGGCTTATCAAAACCATCACCACTACTATTGTCAACGGTTACTTTTCCTGCGAAAGCTTTGCCACAAAAGGCAGCTATATTGTCAAAAAACTGATCGTGATTACTTATTGAAACTAATGGAGCATCGGCGTAGACGTTTACAGATAAGAGAGTAAATATAAAAGGGAGTATAATTTTTTTCATAGTGTTCCTTTAGTGTAAATATAGTTTATTTAGTTATAAAAAAACCTGCCTAAGCAGGTTTTTATTAAATGAAAAGGTTATTCAGCTTCAGCTAATTTCTTTTCTAGATAGTGGATGTTGGCACCGCCATTTACAAAACCTTTATCATTTAAAATATTTTGATGTAAGGCAATGTTGGTTTTAATACCGTCAATCACTAATTCGGCTAAGGCATTGCGCATACGTGCGATTGCAACATCTCTGTTATCACCCCAAGTGATCAGTTTGCCGATCATAGAGTCATAATTTGGTGGTACCGTATACTCAGCGTAGATATGAGAATCCCAACGAACACCCAATCCTCCTGGAGGATGAAAACGAGTTATTTTGCCCGGTGAAGGAACAAAAGTACGTGGGTCTTCAGCATTAATACGACATTCAATTGAATGGCCAGCGATTTTGATATCATCTTGGGTATAAGATAATGGTTGACCAGCAGCAACACGTAATTGCTCTTTGATCAAATCAACACCGGTGATCATTTCAGTAACTGGATGCTCAACTTGAATACGGGTATTCATTTCAATGAAGTAGAATTCACCGTTTTCGTATAAAAATTCAAAAGTACCGGCGCCACGATAATTAATATCAATACAAGCTTTACAACAACGCTCACCAATTTTAGCGCGCATTTCTGGAGTAATACCTGGTGCTGGAGCTTCTTCAACCACTTTTTGATGACGACGCTGCATAGAACAATCTCGTTCACCTAAGTGAATTGCAGCACCTTGACCATCAGCCATTATTTGAATTTCAACATGACGAGGGTTTTCAAGGAATTTTTCCATGTAAACCATATCATTTTTGAAAATAGTACCGGCTTCTCTTTTGGTTAATGCAATCGCGTCGACTAAATCTTCTTCGCTGCGCACAACACGCATACCACGACCACCACCGCCACCAGCCGCTTTAACAATAATCGGGTAGCCAATACGTTTAGCATGAGCTTTATTGGCCGCTTCATCATCATTAAGCGGGCCATCTGACCCTGGAACACAAGGAACCCCCGCTATTTTCATTGCTTTAATTGCCGCAACTTTATCACCCATAATACGGATGCTTTCAGCTTTTGGACCGATAAAGGCAAAGCCTGACTTTTCAACCTGCTCTGCAAAATCAGCATTCTCAGCTAGAAAACCATAGCCAGGATGTATTGCTACTGCGTTAGTGACTTCAGCTGCCGTTATTATGGCAGGAATATTAAGGTAGCTGTCAGGCGCAGGCGCTTTGCCAATACAGATAGTTTCATCGGCTAATAAAACATGTTTTAAGTTTCTGTCAGCCGTAGAGTGCACAGCAACAGTTTTTATACCGAGTTCTTTACATGCACGTAATATTCTTAGTGCAATTTCGCCTCGATTGGCGATAACAACTTTATCTAACATGGAATGATCCTTTTGTTTGATATCTATAGGATTATTCAATGATGAATAGCGGCTGGTCAAATTCTATAGCGTCTTCATTACCTGCTAGAATTTCTTTAATAACACCAGACTTATCAGCTTCAATTTGGTTCATCATTTTCATTGCCTCAAGAATACATAAAGTATCACCAGCATTTACATGCTTGCCTACTTCGACAAATGCAGGTGAATCAGGTGATGCTGAAGCGTAGAAAGTACCAACCATTGGCGAACGAACAACGTGACCTGAAATAACAGCAGGAGCAGTTTCAGTGGCTACAGGTGCGGCAATAGGAGCAGCAGAAGGAGCAGGAGCAGAGTGCATCATTGGAGAAGCTTGTACCATAGTACCGCCACGACAAATACGTACTGATTCTTCACCTTCAGAAATTTCTAATTCGTTAATCCCTGATTCTTGTACTAATTCAATTAATTTTTTTATTTTACGAATATCCATTTGAATACCTTTTTATCAATGTGTAATTTATGTTGTCAATAGAGCCACTAAAGTTAAGTCACTCTCTGTTGTTTATTCATTAACTTTTATGGTCAGTCAACCAAGTATAAGCCGACGCTAACGCATATTTATAACCATCGGCACCTAAGCCGCAAATAACACCAATAGCTTTGTCTGATAGATACGAATGATGTCTAAACGACTCTCTAGCATGGACATTTGAAAGATGAACTTCAATATATGGAATGTCTACAGAAAGAAGTGCGTCACGTATCGCTATACTAGTATGGGTAAATGCGGCCGGATTGATGACAATAAAGTCTATTTCATTATGAGCTTGATGTATTTTTTCTATCAGCAGGTGTTCAGCATTTGATTGCAAATGGCTTAATTCAATTCTCAGTGGTAAAGCTTGCAATGTTAAATCGTCAATAATATGGGTTAATGATTGCGCACCATAAATTTCAGGCTCGCGTTTACCTAACATATTTAAGTTAGGGCCATTTATCACTAAAACTTTAAACTTTGTAGTCATTTTCTGAGAAAAACCTATTAAATAGCAAACATTACAAATATCATCACATAAAAACTAGAGTGATGGAACAGCTAATAACAAAATCGAGCATTTCTGCTGTTAAGCGATTATTATAGTGTTTTCGCAGAATATAGCAGCAAAATACTGGTCTGATCTGTTGTTGTTAACTTTTTATCAATAAGATGACAATAAAGTTTTGTATTTTAGGAAAAATTTACTACAATATTATTATCTACATTTGTTAATCAATTCATTGGTTTAGCGGTTTTTATATACAGGTTAACATATAGTAGCGGGTTGCTTGATCTCCTTTGGTCGGTTACTACTAGTGGCTACGGAGCACTTTGTGAGATACACAAAGTGCTCTTTATTTCTCATTAACAAGGATTTAGTTATCAGCCAAATTCTAATCAGATTAATGGTTCTTGTCATATTTATTGGCAGTCCGGCAACTCATGCGGTCGAAGTTATTACCAATATCACTACTGATACTGTGTCAATAACAACCACTCAGTTACGTCGTATATATTCAATGCGTCAAACTAAATGGGCCAATGGCCTACCCATAACTATTTTTGTTTTATCAAGTACTAATCCCACCCATCAAAAATTTTGTAAAGACACCTTACGCTTATTCCCGTATCAACTTGACCGCATATGGGACAAGTTGACTTTCTCAGGTATGGGGATTTCACCAACGGTGGTGTTAAGTGAAGAGGAGCTAATTGAAGCCGTTAAATCAACCACAGGTGCCATTGGTTACATTGAAAATATTAGTGAGGTAAGTGATGTCAATCTGCTTAAAATCGATCAATAAAATGAATTATAAAGTAATGTGCTTATCAGCATTACTTGCGCTTAATGCGCACGCACAGGAAGGGCATTCGGCAGATCCGTTAAAAATACATGGCTTTGTTGCGCAAGGCGTTATTGACGTCGATAATAGCAACTTCGTTAATGATAACGGCGAAATATCGTTAAAGTTAACAGAAATAGGACTTAATACCTCGTATCAATTTTCTGACGATTATCGCTTTGCTGCACAAGCTGTTTATTTAAACGGGGGCAATCGCTACAAGGAAGGTTTGCGTGTTGATTACTTCTTAATGGATTGGAGCGCTTATAGTTCAGAGCAGTGGCAAGCCAATTTATTTGTTGGCCGTTTTAAAAATGCTCACTGGTTACATTCAAGTACCCGTGATATTCCTTTTGCACGGCCCTCAATCTTGTTACCGCAAGGGACTTATTTTGATGGCTTTCGTGATATCGCTGTTGGTGGCGATGGCGCTGCATTAAAATTGACTTACAATAATGATCAATATGGCGAATTTGATTTCAATTTTAGCCGTGGTAAAAGTCCAATTAATAGTGATGATTCAGAAGTCATTCTCAGTAAATTAGCACAGGGAGATATCGAACATGAGCTTGATACGCAGGCGAGTGTTTATTGGCGGCCAGTATTTTCACAATGGCGCTTTGGTCTAACCTTATTGGATTCAGAATTTAACTATAAAAATGAGAGTCCTGACTTTTTTGTTGATGGGCGATTTGTTTTTCAGTTTTATACGATGAATGCTTTATATGAAGGTGAACACTGGGAGTTTACTAGTGAAATTTTACAAACAAGGTTTTTAACGGAAGGTTTTTATGCTGCTCAGTTTAACCAAGTCAATATTGGTCAAGGTGGTTATGTTCAAGCGGTTTATAAGGTAAATCAACGATTGAAATTTATTAGTCGTTTTGAAAATTTCTATGCAAATAAGGATGATAAAAAAGGCCGTGAATTACAACAACAAAGTTTTGGCACCATACCGTATTATTTTGCTTATCAGCACGATAAAATGCTAGGGTTTTCATACGATTTTTCTGATAATTTACGAGTCAATGCGGAGTACCATTGGGTAAAAGGCGCTGCCCGCGTTAATCCTGTTGTGTTACCCAACCCAGAGGCGAACAGTGAGCATTGGAAAATGTGGGCCTTACAACTAATGTACTGGTTCTAGTGGGGCTAACTTGATGAGAAAAAGATTTATTAGCGTTCCTGTTAAATTATTAGTGCTAGTTATGGGGGCTTTATTGCTCCTAACGACTATTTTTTCTTACTTGTCTTTATCAAGGTTAAATCAAGAATTCACCCAATATCAAAGTGATACTTTACGTAAAGGCCAGGCACAATTTTCTGTGCAAAATAACGTATTACGTCAAAAGATACTGACGTGGCTAGAGTCGTTTTCTGATATTGTGCGGTTAAAAGAGCAAGCTAATTTTGATGTTTTAGCACAAGAATTTGCCGCGCAGTTTGATACCCTACAAATGAATCAAAATGTTGAAAATGTTTGGTTAGTTTCAGCAAGTAATGAAGAGTTATACCTTTCTAATGCTATTCCTAAATTTGTTCAGCTGAGTATTGAAAATGTACTAAGACATCAGCAACCTGAACACACGTTGTACTGCGAGGGGCAATGTGTTCAGTTGATCACCATACCAGTATTAAACGGTAAGGGTGATATGGCGGTTGTCGCGATGACAGTTTCACTTGTTGATATGATTTTTTATATAAATCAAGCGCTTGATAATGAGTTGGCCGTTGTAAGTTTTTCTCGTGTAGATAAGCTTGTATCAACTACAATTAACGAAGAGGCTATTATACTTGCTGATGCTAGATTTATTTCTTCAACAAATACTCAACTAGTCAGTGAATTATTTATGTCAAACCAAGAAATTGTCAACAGCGAGATGATTAATTCTCAAGGGATAAAAGCTACAGCCAACGATAGCAGTTATCTGATTAACTTAATTCCCATCGCAAATACCCGTGATGATTTTTATTACCTGGCACTGATTGATGATGCCACTATTTTTACAGATAAGTATCAGCAAAATCGTTGGCAATTTTTAATTTTCACCTTAGTTGTGCTTATTGCTTTAGTCATTGTTGTTCATTTTGTTGCTAGCCCATTTACTCGTCGCTTACTGGTATTGTCAGATGTTTTACCTCTATTGGCGAAAAAAGAATTTGATCGATTTCGTCAAACAGACCTACAAAGAAATGGTAAATATATTGATGAACTAGATATTTTAGCAAATGCGGCCACCGAGTTAAGTTTTGAACTTGAACAGTTAAATATTGAAATTGAACAAAAAACGAAAGAGCTCGAAAGTATTGCCATGTATGATTTGTTAACGGGATTACCTAACCGTAATATGCTTAATTATCAACTGCGTAAAGCATTTTTTAATGTATCTCGCAGTGACGGTCAAATTGCGGTTTTATTTTTAGATCTCGATGATTTTAAGAAAGTAAATGATAGCCATGGTCATACTGATGGTGACAAGTTGTTAATTCAAGCGGCTAATCGTTTGCGCTCCAGTATTCGGAGAGTTGATATGGCCTGTCGGTTTGGTGGTGATGAATTTGTCGTGGTACTTGGTCATATCGATAATGAAAATGATGCAGTGCTTGTTGCAGAAGAAATTTTAGAGGCATTTAAAGAGCCGATTAAAATACAAAATAGCCTTTTTTATGTAAGTACCAGCATTGGAATAGCCTTTGCTTCTGAAAAAATGACTAAGTCAGAAGATCTGATTAGTTGTGCCGATATCGCTATGTATGAAGCTAAAGACGATGGTGGCGCCAAATATCATATTTACCATGAAGAGATGTATAAAAAAGTTGCCCTTCGGGTGATGATGGAAAGTGAAGTTAGACAGGCTTTAGCTAAAAATCAATTTAGCTTAAGTTTACAACCTCAGTTAGATGCAAAAACAAAAAAATTATACGGCTTTGAAGCGTTACTTCGCTGGCAGCATCCTGAACGAGGCATGGTTTCGCCGGAAGATTTCATTCCTCTTCTTGAAAACTCTCAGCACATGGTTGAACTGGGTTATTGGGTGATCAGACGCTGTTTTGAGCTTTGCCAAACCTTTATTGATAAGGGCTTAACTGATGTCCGTATTGCGATAAATTTGTCAGCAGGTCAATTTGCCGATCCTCATCTAACCCCTTATTTAACCGATTTACTTACTGAGTTTTCGCTTGAGGCAAGTCACTTCGAACTAGAACTTACTGAGCAAACCTTAGTAAAAAATATTGATAGTGCAATTGAAATGATGAATGGTTTAAGAGATGTAGGGTTTAGTTTTGCCATTGATGATTTTGGTACCGGTTATTCGTCATTAGCTTATTTGAAAAAAATGCCAGTCGACGTTATTAAAATAGATAAGAGCTTTGTATTTGGCATGTTAGAAAATCGAGCTGATTATCAAATTATTATGTCAACCATTGCAATGGTGAAGAACTTAGGTTTGCAGGTCATCGCAGAAGGTGTTGAAACGAGTGCGCAGTTACGCAGCTTAACAGAAAATGATTGTGATATTATTCAAGGATATTACTTTTCTAAACCTATTCCTGAAACCAAACTAATGGAATTTATTGATACAAAAATTGTTAATGGCTATTGGAAAGTATCAGCACTTTAACCCGCAGAGTTGTGCGAGTTAAAGTGTGCTTTTTTGTTAAAGGTTAAAGGATTTTTTGTAGATGTTCAGTAAATTCTTCTGCCCCCATAAACCCCGTTACGCGCTGCTGAGTTAATTCTTTACCTTGTTGGTCAAAGAAGAGAATACTTGGTAAGCCAAGTACTTGATACTTTTTCGCAAACTCAGCATTGTCAGTCGAGTCGAAGTCAGTCATATCGACTTGTAACCATACCGTATTACTCAGCACTTTTTGTACTTGCGGCGCATTAAAAGTGTATTCTTCAAATTCTTTACAGGCAATACACCAGTCGGCATACAAATCGACCATTACAGTCTTCCCTTGTGCATTAGCGTTATCCACTGCCGCTAACAACTCTGGTAGTGTTGCTACTTTAGTAAAATGTTGTTGTGGAGCTGCTTGATTACTTGTCGCAACATTTTGGCTAGGACTTATCAGTTGAAAAGCTTGGTTGGCGCCAAAAAATATCATTACAAATATCACCACACTTCTAACACCAAACCAAAAGTTATTCTGGGTCTGTTGATTGACGGTATAAAAATAGCCTGCGCTTGATAAGACCAATATTGCCCACATGGCTTGTGTTACCACTGAAGGTAAAAACCTTTCCATTAAAAATATCGGAACAGCGAGTAGTAATAAGCCAAATACATTTTTAATTACTGTCATCCATGTACCTGCTTTTGGTAATAATTTACCACCAGAACTACCCAAAATAAGTAATGGCACACCCATACCTAAGCTTAATGCGTAGAGCGCTGATGCACCTAACCAAATATCACCCGATTGCGAGATGTATAGCAGAGCACCGGTTAAAGGAGCGGTAGTACATGGAGACGCCACTAAACCAGAAATAGCACCCATAACAACAACACCGAAATATGAACCACCTTTTTGGCTATTACTGATGTTATTCAATTTATTTTGCCAGCTACTTGGCAAGGCAAGATTAAAAACTCCAAACATAGAAAGTGCTAAAAAGATGAATAAAACACTTAACACAATTAAAACGGCAGGATGTTGAAACATCGCTTGGAACTGAGCGCCGGCCAGAGCAACAACAATGCCAAGTAAGGTATAAGTTATTGCCATGCCTTGTACATAAGCAAACGATAAACGAAAGGCTTTTGACGTTGATAATTTATCGCCTTGCCCAACGATAATACCGGTCAGAATAGGGTACATAGGAAATACACAAGGCGTAAATGAAAGCAGTAAGCCACCGACAAAAAAAGCGAGTAGTGTTAGCCAAATATTATCACTTTTGAGCATACCGGCTAATTGATGTTGTTCGCTGGCATTTTCAGCGGCAATAGATGTATTGCCCGTTTCATTATCAGGTGTTATCGCCGTCAAAACATTGTTGGTGTTAATGGCTTCTTCATTATTTACTTTTGATAGTGCTACAACTTTACTTTTAGGGGGGTAGCATAAGCCTTTTGCTGCGCACCCTTGATAGCGTATTTTAATGCTGGCATTGCTATCAGCGTTAACAAGCTTAATCGTGAAGCTAAGTTGTTCGGTAAATATTTGCTGAACACCAAAAAATTCATCTTCATGGTCTTCACCTACAGGCAATTCGACCGGTATTATTTCTGCGTTTTCAACACTGAACTTAAACTGATGACGATATAAGTAATAGCCCTCAGCTATGGTAAAGGAAACAGATAATTGATCATCCTTCTGGTGAAAGTTAAATTCAAAGGCTTCTTCGACACTAAGAAACTCATCATCGTTACTGAATAATGAAGCGGACGAAGTATCAAAAATTGAATCTTGGGCTTGAACATTGGGTACTTGTAAAAAAATACTGGTTAAAACTAACCAAAAAAGTAAGACAATTTTTTTCATAACAACTATTTTAAAGACTCAGTGATCCAGTTTAAATAACTATTGTCGCCTTGCTGGATGTTCATGGCGATAATTTCAGGGGTATCATAACGATGTAAGCGTTTAATTTCACTAGCTACATCGTTAAATTTATCGGTTTGTGTTTTTATTATTAACTGTATTTCTTCATCACATTCAATATTATCTTGCCAGCGATAAACAGAGATAACGTTAGGAATAATATTGACACAAGCGGCCAGTTTTTCTTGTATTAAGTGCTTTGCAATTAGCTTTGCATTGCTAATATCAGGACAAGTGCACATTATTAATTGAAACATTAACGTATTTTCCTTAACAAAAACTTAAACTATTTAAATGACAATTAATAACTAATCGCCATATGAACTATCTTGTATTTAGTTGATGCTTGAAAAAGACCTGCACAACCCCATATATGTTTCATCTTATATAAAATTTTTTTAATGAAGAGACGTTAAATGTTTCGATTTCTATTTATCCTTTTTATTGTCGTTCCTATTATCGAAATTATGGTACTGATTAATGTTGGTACTTGGCTTGGTGCATGGCCAACAATTGCTATTGTTATTATTACTGCATGGCTGGGTGCGAGAAATGTTAAACAGCAGGGGATTGCCACCTTAAACTCAGTACAAACTAAAATGGCGCAAGGAGAAATGCCTTCAGATGAAATAGTTGCAGGACTACTTTTACTGGTCGCGGGCATACTTTTAGTAACGCCTGGCTTTGTTACTGACATTTTTGGATTATCTCTTCTGATCCCTAGTGTGAGAAGTCTGTTGATCAAATCAGTGCAGTCACGTTTAGTCATGAATCAAAGCGCAGCTGGTTTTACTTATCAAAGTTCGGTGCATACTCAGCAAGAACAGCCAGTTACGCCTGAACCATTTGAGCAGGGTTTAGGCACTAAGAAGCCGATTGAACACCACCAAGGTGAAACGCTTGAAGGTGAGTATGAGCGCAAAGAATAAAAAATTTTTTAACGGGGCTTGTGAAGTTTTAAATTAGCCCCATCTTTAATTGCAACAAAGTTTTATAACCTTTTATTTAAATTTATTGAGAGTGAATAAACTCTCAGGAGAAAATTAATGAGCATTCGTCCATTACATGACCGCGTAATAATTAAACGTAAAGAAGTAGAATCAAAATCAGCTGGTGGTATTGTTTTAACAGGAAGTGCTGCAGAAAAATCAACGCGCGGTGAAGTTATCGCTGTCGGTAACGGTCGCATTTTAGAAAATGGCGAAGTACGTGCTTTAGACGTTAAAGTAGGTGACCAAGTTATTTTTAGTGAAGGTTACGGCGTTAAAACTGAAAAAATTGATGGCGAAGAAGTTTTGATCCTTTCTGAATCAGACATTTTAGCGATTGTTGAGTCATAGTAACCCTACTGACTTTATATAAACTGTAGGAATTCGTTAGGCTAAGCCTCAACTTACAGTGCATTAATTATTGTAGTCGAACGATGTTCGACAAACTAACAAAATATAGGAAGAAACAACATGGCTGCAAAAGACGTATTATTTGGAAATGACGCACGAGCAAAAATGCTACGTGGTGTAAATGTTTTAGCTGACGCGGTAAAAGTAACATTAGGCCCTAAAGGTCGTAATGTTGTATTAGACAAATCTTTTGGTGGTCCAATCATCACCAAAGATGGTGTTACTGTTGCAAAAGAAATTGAATTAGAAGACAAATTTGAAAACATGGGCGCACAGATGGTTAAAGAAGTTGCTTCTAAAGCCAATGATGAAGCCGGTGACGGAACAACTACTGCAACTGTTTTAGCGCAAGCTATTGTAAATGAAGGTTTGAAATCAATTGCTGCCGGCATGAACCCAATGGACTTAAAACGTGGTATCGACCAAGCAGTTATTGCCGCCGTTGAAGCGTTAAAAGGTTTATCGCAAGAATGTAGCGATAACAAAGCGATTGAGCAGGTAGGCACTATTTCTGCTAACTCTGACGAAACTGTCGGTAAAATCATCGCAACAGCGATGGAAAAAGTTGGTACTGAAGGCGTAATTACTGTTGAAGAAGGTCAAGCGTTAACTGACGAATTAGACGTTGTTGAAGGTATGCAATTCGACCGTGGCTATTTATCTCCTTACTTTATCAACAACCAAGAAAGTGGCACTGTTGAATTAGAAAGCCCATTTATTCTATTAGTAGACAAAAAAGTAGGCAGCATTCGTGAATTACTTTCTACTTTAGAGGGTGTTGCAAAATCAGGTAAGCCATTATTAATTATTGCTGAAGATGTTGAAGGTGAAGCTTTAGCAACATTAGTGGTAAACAACATGCGCGGCATCGTTAAAGTTGCAGCGGTTAAAGCACCTGGTTTTGGTGACCGTCGTAAAGCAATGTTACAAGATATCGCGACATTAACGGGTGGTACGGTAATCTCTGAAGAAATCGGTATGGAGCTTGAAAAAGCAACATTAGAAGATTTAGGTCAAGCTAAACGTGTTGTTATCACTAAAGACAATACAACGATTATTGATGGTATTGGTAACGAAGCTGATATACAAGGTCGCGTAATGCAAATTCGTGGTCAAATCGAAGACTCATCTTCTGATTACGATAAAGAAAAGTTACAAGAACGTTTAGCTAAATTAGCTGGCGGTGTTGCGGTTATTAAAATTGGCGCAGCAACAGAAATCGAAATGAAAGAGAAAAAAGCCCGTGTTGAAGATGCATTGCATGCAACTCGTGCCGCGGTAGAAGAAGGTGTTGTTGCTGGCGGTGGTGTTGCATTAGTTCGTGCTGCTGACCTTATCAAAGACCTTGAAGGTGCCAACGAAGACCAAACACATGGTATTAACGTTGCAATTCGCGCAATGGAAGCACCACTACGTCAAATCGTTGCTAACTGTGGTGATGAAGCTTCAGTCGTATTAAACGAAGTGCGTAACGGTAAAGGTAACTTTGGTTACAATGCTGGTAACTCTACTTACGGTGATATGTTAGAGATGGGTATTCTTGACCCAACGAAAGTAACGCGTAGTGCATTACAGTTTGCTGCTTCTGTCGCTGGCTTAATGTTAACAACCGAAGCTATGATCACTGATGCACCGGTAAAAGATGCTGGCGCTGGTGGCATGCCTGATATGGGCGGTATGGGTGGAATGGGCGGCATGATGTAATTATGCTTGTCTAAACTGTTAATTTCTTCGTTGCGCTATCGTTCGTTTAAGAAACACTAAACGTCACAATAAAGCGCCTTGAAGTAAACCGTTTATCCAGCGCATAAATAGTCAAAACCATTTATAGCTCAAAATTGAAAAGCCCGAATAGCAATATTTGGGCTTTTTTGTTTTTAATGAATTAAAATAGACTTTCTTAGCTAGCAGTTATGATAGATAGGATTAACTCAGTTTCTTTATCCGCTTTTTAACTTGTTCTTGAAGGACCTTGTCGGAAGATTCCTGAACAAGATCTTTATATAATCTTATTGCATTCGATTTTTTCCCCTTAGCTTCAAGGATATTAGCTAGTCTAAACTTAGCCCAATCTTTTGAAGGCATGGAAGAAGAAATTACAGCTTCGTTAAGGTATTGAGTAATAGCCTTCTCACCTTCATCAAAGTTGCTGTTGCTAAATAGGATTGTTCGACCTACTTGAAAAACAGCGCTATATTTTGCAATACACTGTTTGTCCGTAGAGGTTGTCATATTTGCCGCTTTACGGAAATTTATTAAGGCTTCACTGAAACTTTCTTTTTCTTGGTAATATATACCGAGTTGATAATATAACTCAGGTTCATCGGCAAAATTTAGCATTGCAATTTTTAATTCTTCATCAAATTTATCATCGTCTCACCTTTTTCCATGAACTTGAATCAAGGCACTCGTACCAGATAATTCATCCACTCCTTTTAACACTTGAGCATGTTGCAATGCCTCATTTATATCGCCACCGAGCATGCTTGGAGCATTAAGATGAAATTGAGTGTTTACTCATTGTCTACTTGCTGATTTCTTTATTCTTAATCCTCGGCCAGTTCCATGCATACCAAACAATCACCACTGAAATTAAAACCTCTATTGTTGTTAAAAATAGGTAAAACCCCCAAGTTTCTGTCAAATTAGTCGCAATAAGCATAATGATATAAAGCGTGCTAAGTATTATATTCAGCCAACGATTGATTTTAGGCTTAACCACTAAGGTAAAAAATATCATCACACTGGGTAATACCATCAATAAAGCCACGGCAAAAAACTGAAATTGCGTTTCAGTTGTCGCCTTAACTTCCATCGCTTTTGCTAATATTCCAGGTACATAAATCTGTATATAGTCTCCATAGACATAACAAAACATAACCGCTATCCAAAGCGCCGAAATTTTTAGTTTGACGTTAATTTGAAAATCTTCAAAAACTGTTTTTGTACTATTCATAGAACTCATTTGTAACTCCATTTCTTATTTGTTATAGCCCATTTATCAGGCTAAAAGTGATGGTTAATATTCTTAGTGAAGGACGATACCAACATTTTTATTAACACTTGCTCAATGACAAGATAACTAAGGGGCGTTATTGCAACTTGTCCGTGATTGATTAAATAATAGGTTTTATAAGAGCTTATGTCGTCCGAGACTAGAAGCGCGGACACTTTTTTAGGTGTATTTGTAGATAATGAGGTAGAATTAAAGGCTTAAATATTCAAGTGTGTAAAAAGGTATGAAATTTGACAGACCCTTTCGTAATGATTATCAGCATGGTTATACTAGGACAGGTATTGTTAAGCGTTCCTATTCTTTTGAGCCGAGCAATGAAGTCGGCAATTTTTATACCTTTAGCGATATTCTTACTTGCCAATAGCACGATAGCACTCGTGCCAGTTGTTAACGCTCAATTTCCTGACTTGAGTCAATTGTACAGCGCGATAGTTTTTCCCACTCTTTTTTTGTTGTGTCCCTGTTTATGGTTTTATATTGAAGGGATCACCGCTGAAAAACCTTGGAAACTAAACAGAAAACAAATCCGTCATTTTGTTTTGTTATGGCCTGCTCTTATCTTTGCTGTAATGATCATGTTTTTACCAAAAGACATGTATACAGACATATTTATTGACGATATTGATGTGGTTGCCCCTTTAGCTATCACCACTGCTATAGGTTTATTGGTTATGATGATGCTCTGGCTTGGTCAATGTGTATATATCGCTTTTCGTATTATTTACCGTTTGGTTGATTATCGAAAACAGTTGAAAAATGTATTTTCTAATCATGACGATAAATCACTTAACTGGATGAACTGGCTACTATTCATTGCTATCAGTACTTGGTTGTTTTCTTTGGCTACTGTGTTTTCTTCAAACCTATTTGATAATTTTTTATTTAATATAAGAACGGAGAGTTTGCTGTCACTGCTGTTGGTATGGAGCTTGGCTCACTTTGGCTTGCAGCAAAAACCGGGATTTACTGGCTATAGTGAAAGCGTCGATATTGCTGTTCGAAATAATGACGACAATGTTGAAATAAGTTCTCCAATGAAGTATCAACGTTCAGCGCTAGATAATGAGCAATCCAATCGTATTGCAGATAAAATTAATAACATTATGAGCAAAGAGACGTTATATTTAGATTCAAATCTGTCACTGCAAAAACTCGCTAACCATTTAGTCATCTCTCCTAATTATATCTCACAAACACTGAATGAAACGCTATGCACAAATTTTTTTGATTTCATCAATAAGTGGCGCATTGAAGCAGCGAAGCCGAAAATATTAGCTAATCAAGATTCAGTACTTACCATCGCACTTGAGGTTGGATTTAACGCGAGATCTTCTTTTTATAAAGCCTTTAAACAAGAAACAGGACAAACCCCAAGTGAGTTTCGTAAGCAAAATAGTTCACATTGAAAATCACTAATTAGGCGCACTCGTTAACCTATAGAGCTTAACGAGTACTTCTGATAAGAGTAACTGAATATTCCGGCAATGGAAAAGCTGTTTTATTGAAGAGTGACTGATATATAAGTGATGTAAGTCAATTAGATAAGGGAAAGCTGGCATCAATTTCAATATAAAACGCTCCTAAATTTTATTATTTTGTTGGAATTCCAACGGTTATTTTAAGTGCTTGAAAGTTAGGGGGATATAGTGGGATATCAGTAATGCTTTCCATGAAACTATTTTAATAAAAACAAGTAGATAAGCTCTATATGGACGGTATGATGTAATTATGCTTGTCTAAACTGTTAACTTCTTGGTTGCGTTATCGTTTGTTTAAGAAACACTAAACGTCACAATAAAGCACCTTGAATTAAACCGTTTATCCTGCGCATAAATAGTCAAAACCATTTATAGCTCAAAATTGAAAAGCCCGAATAGCAATATTCGGACTTTTTTATTAACTACGTAAGAAAATGTCTACTCTCTTAATTAAACGAATTGCCAGCCTTCGTTTATTGATTCTTGTTAGATCGGATTTAAGCTCAGTGTTGTCGTGAGCAATATACTATCTGGGCGAGTAAGAGACAGTTTCATAGATTATCAACAAGCACGCCGTCTTTTCTATCGCAGGTGTTTAATGTTATGCAGCCCCTCTAAAACAGGATTAACTGATTATTTTGTTTTTTTAGCTTGAGCAATGAAATCATTTAAGTAGTCAATATTTTGGTCGGTCTTGCGAATACCTACAAAGATCTGCTTACTAATACCTTTATCTCCAAAGCGAAGACTCTTAATAGGCATTGATTTTGAGTACTCATCTACTAGCCAGCCCGGTAAAGCACAAATACCTCGACCAGCAGCGACCATTTGTAACATGATCTCAGTTGTTTCAATGTTTTTGTGTTTTTTTACTGAACATTTTGCTGGATTAAGAAATTGACTAAAGATATCGAGCCTTTGCGGCTCAACTGGGTAACTAAAGAGTACCTCTTCGCTTAACTGCTCGGGTAAAACAAAATCTTGCTTTGCAAGTTTGTGAGACGCTGAAATGACCAGCCTATGTTCATAGTCAAAAACAGGTATGTAGACTATTTTAGGTTTAAAGAGTGGATCTGGTGTGATAAGTACATCTATTTCGTAGCTAAGCAATGCACCTAAAGCGCCAAACTGGAACTCCTGTTTCACGTCCATATCAATGTCCGGCCACTGTTCTAGATAAGGCTGAATGACTCTAAGTAACCATTGATAACAAGGATGACATTCCATGCCAATTCGTAGAGCCCCCATTTCACCTTTTACAATCTGATTCAGTAATAATTCGGTATGTAAAAACTGAGGTAATACTCTATTTGAAAGCGTTTGAATTCGCTCTCCAGCAGCGGTAAGACGTAGGTTTCGCCCCTCTTTTTTCCATATTGGAGTAGCAATTAGGCCTTCTAACTTTTTGATGCTGTGACTTAACGCAGATTGGGATAAGTGCAACGAATCAGCGGCTTTAGTTAGGGTTCCATGCTCTTTTATTGCGGTTAGTATTTCTAAATGGATCCTTTCTAACACCCGTTAACTCCTGTTTTTAGCTTTGATGATGAACTTGATTGATTGATGAAGTTCAGCATTTTATCAATCAAATAAGTTGATTTACAATTATCATTTATTGTTCAGCAACAATGAACAGCAATAAAATCTATAAGAAAAGTTGCGCCAACATACGTAAGCCCGTAAATAGTAATATGAAGGCAAAGATTTTTTTCAGTTTTACCGCATCTAATTTTGCTGCTAATGATGCCCCCACCGGTGCAAATAATACGGTTAGCGGCACAATACAAGTGAAGGCAAATAGATTGACCAAACCAAATGTACCCGCTGGAGCATCGGTTGGCGTACTGCCGAATGTCAACATTGTTAGCGCACCCGGCAATGAAATTATTAACCCTATTGCCGCTGCGGTGCCAATGGCCTTGTGGGCGGGATAGTTATATAGAGTGAGTAGTGGCACCGAAATAGTTCCGCCGCCAATCCCGACCATAGAACTGAAGAAGCCAATGGATACCCCCATTACCGTTTGTCCTGTTGTATTCGGTAGTTTCTGGTACAAAGCGGATTTCCCCGTGCGGAACAACATATTTAGTGCCGATAAAATCGCTATCACCCCAAACAACATAGTAAGCATAGTACCTTCAACAAGAGTTACTAACCAGCTACCAAGCAATACCCCGATAAGAATAAAGACAGCCCAGCGTTTGAGCAGGTCAAAATCGACATTACCTTTTTTATGGTGAGAACGAATAGAACTAACAGATGTTGGTACTATGGTGGCCAGCGAGGTTGCTGTCGCAACTAGCATTGCAGACTCTGGTGATACGCCAAAGCTCTGAAACAAGAAAAATAATACAGGTACGATTACGATACCGCCACCTACGCCTAACAAGCCCGCTAAAATACCTGCGAATACACCTGTGGCAATCAATGCACAAAATGGCGAGATATTATTTGTTATAAATTCAATGATATTCATTAACGACTACTTTTATTTTTAATAACGCTAAAGAACCTACTATCAATTCAACGGGCAACTGCAGCATACGTTGTTAGGTCTTTAAGTAAATAACAGCTCAAGCATGGCCAATTTGGCTCAGTTGTGGGAAAGCCATAGCCAAATTTAGCTAAACACCATTATATCAGTTAGTTACTATTGGATAGTTCTCTTCTAACTATTTCTGCACCTGCCCTTAACGCATTTAATTTCCCCTTTGCTACCTGACGAGATAAAGGGGCCATGCCACAATTTGTACAAGGGTAGAGCTTGTCGGCTTCGACATACTTGAGGGCTTCTCGTAGCGTCTTGGCGACTTCCTCTGGTGTTTCAATGGTATTGGTTGCGACATCAATGGCTCCTACCATCACTTTTTTACCTCGAATAAGTTCAAGTAGCTCGATTGGTACATGAGAGTTATGACATTCTAACGAGATAATATCGATAGTAGATTTTTGCAGTTTGGGGAAGGCTTCTTCATATTGTCGCCACTGAGACCCCAAGGTTTTTTTCCAATCTGTATTAGCTTTAATGCCATAACCATAGCAAATATGTACAGCTGTTTCACAGTTAAGCCCTTCAATTGCTCTCTCTAAACAAGCCACACCCCAATCATTAACCTCATCAAAAAACACATTAAATGCAGGCTCATCGAATTGAATGATATCAACACCCGCTGCTTCTAACTCTCTGGCTTCTTCATTGAGGATTTTGGCAAATTCCCAAGCTAGCTTTTCTCGACTTTTATAATGGTTATCATAAAGGGTATCTATCATCGTCATCGGACCTGGCAGCGCCCATTTAATGGGGCTTTTGGTTTGTTGACGTAAAAACTTGGCATCTTCAACAAAAACTGATTTTTGGCGTGAAACAGCACCAACAACCGTAGGTACACTCGCATCATAGCGATTACGAATTTTTATGGTCTTGCGTTTTTGAAAGTCAACTCCGTTGAGGTGCTCAAGAAATGTAGTCACAAAATGTTGGCGTGTTTGCTCGCCATCACTGACAATATCAATACCTGCTTGTTGTTGATCTTGTAATGACAAACGTAGAGCATCTTGTTTTCCTTCAATTAATTCGTCACCTTGTAATTTCCAAGGAGACCAAAGAGTTTCAGGTTGTGCAAGCCAAGAGGGTTTAGGTAAACTGCCTGCCGTTGAAGTAGGTAATAATTTTTTCATAATAGTTGATGCCGTAAGTTTAGGGTATTTATCAAAGATAAATATTAAATATAGCTATTGAGCGTAACTAGCAGACCATTGCTCAAGAACCGTTTGGTAGGGTTTGATGAAGTGCTCTTCAGCAAATTTTCCCTGGTGATTAGCCATCTTGTTTCGTTCTTCTCGATCATAAACAATGTGAGTTAATGAATGATCTAGATTCATTAAATTTGGTTGATAGCATTTACCTGCAACAGCATTCGCATTATAAATCTCAGGTCGGTAGATTTTTTGAAAAGTTTCCATCGTGCTGATGGTGCTTAAAAGTTCAAGATTAGTATAATCATTAAGCAAATCACCAAAGAAGTGAAAAGCCAAAGGCGCAACACTATTTGGTGGCATAAAATAGCGAACCTGTAAGCCCATTTTTTTGAAATATTGCTCAGTCAAAGAAGATTCATTTGGCTGGTATTCAACACCTAATACGGGATGGTGGTTTTCAGTCTGATGATAAGTCTTGTTATTAGAAACACTGAGACATATTACCGGTGGCTTCTTAAAGTGTTGCTGGTAAGCGCTCGAATTTACAAAATATTTAAAGAGCTTGCCATGTAGGTCGCCAAAATTATCTGGAATGCTAAATTTTGATTGATCCTTATTATGATCTAACAACAATACGCTGAAATCATAATCTCGCACATAAGAGGAAAAATTATTTCCTACAATGCCTTCAATGTGTTTGTTATTTTTATGATCAACAATATTCGTTTTCAATATTTCAATTGATGGGAAGGTTTGACCACTGCCTTCAATATCTATATCAACGGAAATGATTTCAAGTTCGACAGAATAACGTGCTGCTTGGTGGTTATCCCAATGTGCCAACGCATTAAAACTATTGTCAATCATATTTAAAGCGTTGCGTAAGTTCGCTTGACGGCTTTTTCCTCTCGCTAAATTAGCAAAGTTGGTCGTGATACGCGTATTGTCTGAGGGCTGATAGTTTTCATCAAGACAAGTGCTCTTAATAGTAAATGTAAAGTCTTTATTCATTGTGATCCGTTATCCTATTTCCTGAGATAAACCTAAATTTATTTCGTGATCATTGGGGCTTTTAATTTTCTTTTTTGATGTTCCCAGTCAACTGCCTTCATCATCTTGTTGGTATATACCTAGAGGCTTAATTGATAAGCAAGGGTAATATGGTTTAAAGTTAAAAGCAGAGTGTGTTTTATACTTGGTTCGTTAGATGAATAAAATTGATTTTATTTCATTGATTTATGAGCTGTGTTCATGTGTTTTGTTTGTTGATAAGTTTTGGAACATGCCTACCCGTAATTCTGGGAGAATACGATCACACATTTCGTTTTAAACCGATTATTGATCAAACACCGCTTTAGAATAATCACGCTCATTTGGAGTTATCAAAATGTCAGTCTTACTGAGCAGTTATCTTTTGTGATATAAGTTGAATTGGTCGATAAATCTAGACCACTTAAAATAGCACTTTTAAGCCGTGCCGATAAATCGCGAGAATGACCGACTTAATAGCTAAGCGGGGCAGACTCGAAATAAATTAAGACTTAAATTTAGTGAACTTTGTGGCAACCGCTAGCAAAGATAGCCTAAAAGTTACTTTGGTGGGGAGTTGGAATATTTGCGCTTTTTTTGTTTATTAAGGTCTGTAAATTTTAACGGCTAATAATGCGAATGCATAATATTGGCGAGGTCTTATGTCCTTCAGATAATCACTTTATCTGAGTGATTGTAATTAATTAGCCCAACGTTATATAGGCTTTTAATCTTGCGCTCTATACACATCGAGTAAACTGATTTATCAAGAGTAATAAAAAAGGGAAGCCAAAATGGCTTCCCTTTTAGTTAGGCTATTTAGCCTTATTTTGTAATCACTTTTTTAACAACAGTTTCTATTTTCGCGACAACTCTGCGGTTTACACTATTGTCTGCAAGCGAAGTTCCTTGAGCAATCAACTGTGTTTCACCAAAGCCTTTTGCAGATAAACGGCTAGCATCGATAGAAAACTTATTAATTAATAAGTCTTTAATGGTATCAGCACGCTTTTGCGAAAGCATTAGGTTATATTTTTCAGTACCAGAAGCTGAACTGTGTCCTTCAATAACAACACTTGTGTTTTGGTATTCTTTCATGAAATCAGCTAAACGCTGAACATCATCAACCATTGCTGGCTTAACCAGTGAACTGTTATTTTCAAAGATAACATTTAACTTAATTTCGACTGATTTTTCTGAATATAACGTACAGCCTTGTGAATCAACCTTTACATTTGCCGGTGTATTAGCACAACGGTCGTTGTTATCACTAACACCATCGTTGTCAGTATCAACCATCATCACTTTTTTAACGACTGGCGTTGTTGGCTTCATCGTTTCCATAACAGGTTTGTTAACAACAGCTTTGTTAACAACAGGTGATTTTTTAACATCGCCAAAAGTATATTTTACACCTAGTTTAATACCTTGATCTGTTTGACCGTAATCAAGATCACGATAAACAGCGGCTTCGCTGTATAGAGAGAAACGATCATTAATTTGAAGGTTATAACCAGCACCTACATTAGCCGCGTTATAACTTCTAACATTATTGAAGCGCTTTACACCAGTGAAAAGGTAAAAGCTGCTATCTTCAACTTTATAAATCGCATCGATACCGGCACGTGTTCCGTAATCTTTATCATTGCCATTTTCAATGTCGTAACGCGTTTTAGCTAATTCTAAACGAATATCCCAGCGCTCATTAATGATTTTTTGTAAATCAATACCAAGGCTTTTGCCCGCTTCAATTTGTTGCCAGTCAATATTGTTTTCTTTGTTTGTATCTGACTTGATGTAGTCGCTAAACACACCAAGCTCCCATGTTTTATCAATAGTTTCTGCAGCTAGTGGAGAGCTTATTAATGCAGCTATCAGAGTCATGTTAAAAGTTTTCATGGATAAATCCTTATTAAGTTTCAAGTAATGTGCTGTAATTTCTGGCTCTATAACGGATAAGAAACTCAAAAGTCACAAGTTTTTCTTAATTTTACTAAATTAACGTTAAAACTCAAAATTGTTTAGCGTAGAATGCACCCGAATTAAAAAAGTTGATGTGTATAGATAAAAATAAGAATAAAAAACATACAGATTTAATGTGACTTTTTAACGGCTCAGGCGTTAAAGAATAAAGCGATAAAACTATTGCTCGAGGATGAGATGAAAGACATAGAAAAGAGTTTAGCGAAAGAATTAAGCCGTGATGCAGATGTTGCTTTTAGTACATCAGATGATCAGCTTTTTAAGCGCGCAACCTTAACAGCAAATAATCAGCAAGGTACAAAAGATCTTGTTGCATTGGGCTTAGCTTCACTTTGGGTTGTTTTTATTAGCCTATTTATGAAAGTTTTAAAACCGATATTTAAACAGATGGCACCTTGCCCAAAGATAACAAGCAATAGCATAACTAATAATGAGAATAGATAATGGATACTGAAAACATCACCGACAAAGCTTACTCTGGCTTAATAACTGTTTGGCATAAAGTGGTTACTTTTTTACCTGATTTAATTGTCGCTATTTTATTTCTACTTGTCGGTTGGATTATTTCAACACTCATTAAAAACTTTCTTCATAAGTCATTAATTAAAATTGGTTTTGATACGTTTTTAAATAAACTGGGTCTAGATTCACTGCTGAAAAAAATGGATGTTACTTTAACGGGTAGCCAAGTTGTTGCTAGTCTTATTTCGACATTCTTCTTACTGATCTTTTTGTTAGCGGCTTTAGATATTTTAGGCTTAACCGTACTTTCTGGCTTAATCGACACGTTGGTGTTGTTTTTACCTAAATTACTCGCTTCACTCGCTGTCTTAATTTGTGGCTTCTTTGTTGCGCAAATTGTTTTTAATGGTGTAAAAATAGCCGCTAAGAATACGGGTATTGACTATGGCCGTTCCGTTGCCGAAGTATGCCGCGGTATTATTATTGTTATTACTGTTTCTTTATCTATTACGCAATTAGACATAGATGTTTCTCTGCTAAATAACATCATGACAGTACTTATTGGCAGTGTCGGTTTAGCGGCGGCTATTTCTTTAGGTATCGGCACTAAAGCTATGGCCCAAGAAATTGTTGCTGGCGTTTATCTTCGAGAGATGTACCAAATAGGTGACGTTATTGAAGTAACAGACATTAAGGGCACCTTAGCTGTTATTGGCAGTGTTGCGAGTAAAGTGATGGCAGCCGATGAGTCGCTAACGACGATACCGAATACTTTCTTATTAGCTAATAAAGTTATTAAGCAATAGTTGAGGCTTATTTTACGGTTTGACTACGCTTAATGAACGCGAGCTTGTTGCCCTAGTGCAAGCAAGCCTGCCTTATGATACCCGTCTTTTTCAGCAACTAATTGCACCTTATTTACCTGTTTTAAAAGGATACTGTGTAAAGTTACTTAAGCATCAGCCTGATGCAGAAGACGTCGTACAAGAAACAATTATAAAGGTACTCGCCCACTTAAAAAACTTTAAGTGGGCGGTATCTTTTAAAGCATGGCTATTTAAAATTGCCCATAACGAATGTATCAATAAAATAAGAGATCGCCGTTGGGATACTATCGAACACAATGATGAATATCTTGAAAGTATAATCGATGATGACAGTAGCCACGAAGATTTTGGCACAGCACTTTCATTATTAATGGTTAACCTGTCCTTTGCTGATCGTAATATTATGCTATTACGCTACCGCACAGGTTTGGAGTTTCAAGAAATAGCCGATATTTGTCACCTCAATATTTCAGCGGTAAAAATGCGTCATAAAAGGGTTGTAGATTTTTTACAACAGCGATTAAAGCAGTAAAGTTAAGTAAGCTGTGTAACTATGGTTAAGATAATTTTAGCGCCGTTTTTATTCAGGGTAAATATAAATAAACCACTCGGCATTAATAAACTTTATGGTTAAGGATAAATGATGATTAAACCACTATTCACTTTATTGACTGCTTTAATACTAAGCAGTATGATCTTTACGATTCCTACAGTACAAGCTGCTGAGGTGAACATCACTTGGACAGAGCCTGATAAATACCGAGATATTGATTCAGGAACGGAAGGTAGAAAACGCTTTCGAGAAAATATGTTTAACGAATTTGAAAAACATTTATCCAAACTTGCCAAAGCATTACCCGCATCTCAAATACTAAATATAGACGTAACAGACATTGATTTAGCGGGTGACGTTCTCGCCAGCGGTCTACATCAAATCAGAGTGATTAAAGACCTTTATTTTCCAAGAATAAAACTATCATTTACATTAATAAATGCTGAGAAAGTCATAATACTTAGCGACAATGTTAATCTAAAAGATATGAGTTTTATGATGGGTGGACGCTTAAAATATAGAAATAATGCGTTAGGCTATGAAAAAAAATTGCTTGATGATTGGTTTAAAGATGCTTTCGCAGACTATGTTGATAAATAAGCGTCACATTTTTAACGTTATATAAAGCAAAAGGCCATCTTTATCGTGCAATAAAGATGGCCTTTTTATTTTTACTTTTAAGCGGTACCGTTAATGAGTAACCGTTGCACTGTTTTCAAAGTTCGCTAAAACGGTAAAAAGCTTTTCTATTTTCTTTACCGTATCTATTAACGTTTGTTGATCTGATGTTTTTTGCCAAAAAATTAAATCGTTCGCGACTTCTTCAACATAAGGCTGAAAAGTATTTGCCGAACATTTGAAACCAGCGTCTGCTTTAAATATTGCCTCAAAGCTTGCTTGCTTGTTTTTTCTTAAATCAGCTAAAGTCGCATCAGCGGCTAGCGATTTTTTTAAAATAATTGAAATATTATCAACGAGTTGTTTACTAACAGTTGCGCTCATAGTGTCTCTATATTGACGATTGTTTTGATATATCGCTATTATGCCAAATTGATGGGGGTTTTGTTAGCTTCTCCCGCAATTTCTCGTACTAATTTTGGCATTAAAAAGCCAGGTAATATCGCCATCATTTTTTGGACAATTATTTTTGCCTCCTCTTCACAAATATCAAAGTGAGCAACCCCTTGTACGGGATCAAACATATGTAAGTAATAAGGTTGAATACCACTATCAAATAAAGTTTCACTGAGTTGACATAGGAGTTTGGCATCATCATTCACCCCTTTTAATAATACGCTTTGATTAAACAAAGGAATTCTTGCCACACGTAGTTTTTCGAGTGCTTGTTTTACTTCATCATCGATTTCATTAGGGTGATTAATATGTAAAACCATGGTTGCCTTTAATCGAGTTTCAGACAAAATGTTCACTAATGATGTTGTTATGCGCTGCGGGATAACAATGGGTAAACGCGTATGAATACGCAAGCGTGTCAAATGTTTAATCGGCTCAAGTTGTTCAATAAGCCACTGTAGATGATCATCACTTGCCATTAAAGGATCGCCACCACTGAAAATCACTTCATTAATTTCAGGATGATCGGCAATATATTTTAGTGCCGGCTGCCATCGAATTTTATTGGGACTGTTTTCATCATAAGGAAAGTGGCGACGAAAACAATAACGGCAATTAACTGCACAACCTGACTTTATAATCATCAAGACTCTGTGCTTATATTTATGCAATAAGCCTTCGGCAACCGTGTCGTGTTCTTCTAGTGGATCCATTGAATAGCCATCAGAGATAACAAACTCATCAGAGAGTGGCATAACCTGTTTAAGCAGCGGATCGTTAAAGTCGCCTTTTTTCATTCTTGTAATAAAAGGTCGAGGTACACGGACCGGAAATAACTTACGTGCGGCAAAGTGTTGCAGATAATCTTGGCTGTCAATTTCTAGCATATCTAAAAGCTTTTTCGGATCTGTAACGACATTACTTAACTCTTTTTGCCAAGAAATGTGCAATTGTTCGCTTATTTGGGGTATTATCTGCGGCATTTGTAATTTCAATTTAAATCTCTGCGTTATTTGTTTGAGTATAAGAGAACATTCATATGGCTAATTTTAGTACAAACCAATTTAAGGCTGGCCTTAAATTAATGATTGACGGCGAACCATGTAACATTTTAGAAAACGAATTAGTAAAACCAGGTAAAGGCCAAGCCTTTAGCCGCGTAAAAATTCGTAAACTTATTTCTAATAAAGTCTTAGAAAAAACCTTTAAATCAGGCGAGTCTTGCGAAGGCGCTGATGTAATGGAAACCGAGCTAGCTTACTTGTATGCTGATGGTGAATTCTGGCATTTTATGAATAATGATACCTTTGAGCAAATTGCCGCTGATGAAAAAGCAGTTGTAGATTGTATTAAATGGTTAAAAGAAGGCGATCTTTGTACCATTACTTTATGGAATGGTTCACCTATCACAGTAACAACCCCTAATTTTGTTGATCTAGATGTTACAGAAACAGATCCAGGATTAAAAGGTGATACTGCCGGTACGGGTGGAAAACCAGCAACTTTACATACCGGTGCGGTTATTCGTGTACCGCTATTTATTCAAATTGGTGAGACAGTTAAAGTGGATACGCGTACGGGTGAATACGTATCGCGTGCAAGTAAATAAGCACTTTTAACAATTATCTACTGTGCTATTTCAATAAGCGTTTTAATAAGTAGCCAGTGTATTTTGGCTACTTCGATTTATTGTAATTTAGCAATGAATAAAATTTAGTATTAAAAAAACCTGCTGATGCAGGTTTTTTTATAGATAAACGACTAGTTTATCTGTCTGGTATGAAGTTTTAGATAATCAAATAGCTCTTTGTAATACTTGCCAAGCTTTTCTGCTTTTTTCTCTTTTGCCGCTTGTCGTACTAATTGACGTAGCTTTTGTCTTTCCATCGACTCATGCTCGTTCAGTAAAGCTTCTACAAAGTCATTACCTTTATCAATAGCGTCATCGCGCATCTTTTCAAGCTTAACAAACTTAGCTGTTTCTTGTTGATGCTTATTTGCCATAACATCAAGAGCATGTTTAATTGGCTCTAAATCAGATTCTGATAATATTCTTGCCAAGTGGCGAACATGGCGACGTAATGCCTCATGTTTGTTTTTAATTTTATCAGCTAAAATTAAGGCGTCCTTAATCTCCTCAGTAAAAGGAATTTTACTGCGCTGATGCTTAGATAAATCAATAAGCGACTGTCCAAAGATTTGTAACTGGATCATTTCGCGCTTTACTTCTGATTTACTTTTTAATTCTTCATCTAATTCATCGATATCGTTAGCAGAGTCGGGCATAATATTCGTTATTAAAGTGATAATTATCGCTATTATACTCGTAAGTGCTTATGGTATACAGCGCATATTCTCCAATTTCCTGCATTTATAGAAGAAAACAATAAATTATGACTGAAACGATGAACGCTAAACAATCGATGAACGAACAATTAAGAGACGTTGAGCAACGTGTAGCACAAGTACTCGACTTAGCAAAATCGCTAGGAGCAGATGCAGCTGAAGCTTCTATAAGCCGCCAACAAGGGTTAAGTGTTGGTACGCGGTTTGGTGAAGTTGAAACGGTTGAGTTTACTAATGACGGTGCATTGGGTATTACTGTTTACCAGCAAGGTCGTAAAGGGAGTGCTTCAACCGCAGATTTATCAGAAGCGGCGTTAAAACAAACCGTACAAGCGGCGGTTAATATTGCAAAGTATACCTCTGTTGACGACTGTTCAGGATTAGCAGACAAGGACATGCTTGAAATGTCGCCTGCTGATTTAGACTTATATCACCCAAAAGTTTTAACAACAGACCAAGCTATTCAACTCGCCAAAGAATGTGAAGATAGTGCGCTAGCGTATGATCCTCGTATTACTAACTCAGATGGTGCCTCACTTGATAGCTTTGAAGGCTATAAAGTGTATGGCAATACCAATGGGCAAATTGTTGGCTATCCGAGCTCTCGACATAGTTTAAGCTGTGTAATGATCGCCTCTGAAGGTGATGATATGCAAAGAGATTATGCTTACACCGTTAATCGTGATTTTGACTTAATGGATAATGGCGTTGCTATTGGTGTGCAAGCATCAAAAGAAGCGCTATCGAGATTGAATGCTCAAAAATTACCGACAGGAAAAGTACCGGTGATGTTTCGTGCCGATATTGCTAATTCCATTTTTGGACATTTTATTGCGGCGATCAGCGGTGGCAATTTATACCGTAAATCATCTTTTTTAATGGACGCTATTGGTAAACAAGTTTTTCCTGACTTTTTAAACATCAGTGAACGCCCTCATATTTTAAAGGGCTTAGCGAGTAGTGCTTTCGACAGTGAAGGCATAAAAACGGTTGACCGTGAAATTATTGTCGATGGTTGTTTAGATACCTATCTATTAACCAGTTACTCAGCACGTAAACTAGGGCTTAAATCTACTGGTCATGCCGGTGGTATTCATAATTGGCAAATTAACGCCAAAGGTTCTGCCAATGGCGGTGACTTTAATGCCATGTTGAAAAAACTCGGTACTGGCTTTCTTGTCACTGAATTAATGGGACAAGGCGTTAATGTAGTCAATGGTGATTATTCACGTGGCGCTGCCGGTTTTTGGGTTGAAAACGGTGAAATTGCTTACCCGGTATCAGAAGTTACCATTGCGGGTAATTTATCTGATATCTTTAAAGGCTTAGTTGCTGTCGGTAGTGATGTTGATTTACGAGGCAGTATTTTAACAGGTTCATTGTTAATTGAAGAGATGCAGGTTGGTGGTAATTAATCACACCCTGTTATTTTAACAAGGTACATTTGATTATTAAAACCAACAGACCAGTATTGAGATCTTGAAAAGCTATCAAGATCTCAATAAGCCCATATCTAGTTTAGGTTAGGAATAAAGTTGCAGTTCCTAAGAAAGCGAATATTCCAACCACATCGGTAATCGTTGTTAATATCACACTACCAGCGAGAGCAGGGTCAATATTCATCCGTTTCAAAAACAGCGGGATAGCGACACCAGCGATACCAGCAGCGGTTAAATTCATTAACATTGCAAAGGCTATAACGCCACCAAGCATTAAATTTTGTTGCCAAATAGCCACAACACCAGCAATTAATACCGCCCAGATAACGCCATTAAGAAAACCAACAGCAAGTTCTTTCTGAATAAGTATTCTCGCATTTGAGTCGCCAACATGGCCTAGCGCAATGGCGCGAACAACCAGTGTTAAGGTTTGGTTACCGGCAACACCACCCATACTAGGCACTAAAGAATTTAAAATAGCTAAAATAGCCAGTTGGCTTAAAACACCTTCGAACATACTCGATACAGCAACAGCGAGTAGTGCGGTAATGAGATTAACGCCAAGCCAAATAGAGCGTTGTTGTGTGCTTTTTAAAACCGGAGCAAAGGTATCAGCTTCGCCATCTAAACCCGCCATACTCATCATAGAATGTTCGGCATCCTCACGAATAATATCGATAACATCGTCTATCGTGATACGACCAAGTAAACGGCCTTCATCATCAATCACTGGTGCAGAGAACCAATCAAATTTTTCAAAGAGTTGTGCTACGTCACTATCAGACAAATGCACTTGAATTGCTTCAATATCTTTATCAATGAGTGTTGAGACGATAATTTCAGGTTTAGCGGTAATGATCGCCGCTAGAGAAACGGCGCCAATAAAGTGATTTTTACCATCGACCACATAAAAAGAATCGGTCGCTTCAGGTAAATCACCCCGTAAGCGTAAATAGCGCAATACCACATCAACCGTTACATCAGGACGAATTGTTATGGTATCGGTGTTCATGATACCGCCAGCGGTATCTTCTTCAAATGATAACGCTGCTTCGACTCGACCTCGGTCTTGCGAGTCCATAGCACTTAATACTTCTTGATAAACACTATCGGGTAGAGTACGTAAAACTTCAGCTAAATCATCAACATCCATACCTTCAGCAACGGCGGCTAATTTTTCAGGGCGGATAGTTTTTAAAATACCTTTTCGAACTTCCTCATTGAGTTCTTCAAGTACTTCACCGTGATTATCAGCGTCGATAAGTTGCCATAAAACGGCACGACTTTTCGAGTGAGATGACTCTAATATTAAAGCAATATCATAAGCTGGCATGTTCTGTAGTAATTTTCGAACGTGCACAAACATACCGCTACCAAGTGCTTCATTGACTTGTTGCAGGCGTTGATGATTTTGTTGTTGCTCTGATATTTCCGGCATAAAGTTTTCCTGTGCCGCAGTAATACGAAAATTATATTGTTTATATCTTAGCCAAGATGCGCTGGCTAAGGTGTTGTAATGAATGATAACGTAACTTTATTTTTTATTCAGTCTTTTTATCATTCGTCTTCATCAAATTTATCAGAAAATAACTGGCACACATCGTTAAGTGCTTGCTGAGCATCTTCTCCTTGGGTAATAACCTCTACGGTTTTTCCAAAGCCACCGGCCAGTAACATTAACCCCATAATACTACTGGCATCAGCTTCTTTGCCCTCTAAGCAAATAGTAACGTTAGCATTAAGCTTTTGGCTTAACTGGGCAAGTTTAGTGGCAGCACGTGCGTGTAATCCCAGTTTATTGCTAATGGTTAATGATTTATTATATTTTGGCATACAGTGACCGTTATTAAGTGCTTTGTATTTTAATGTCGCGATGATGAGACTGAACATCTTCGCGTTCTTTTCTAAGATTGTTTGCTAATATTTCCGCAATATAAACCGATCGGTGTTTTCCACCCGTACAACCAATAGCGATAGTAATATAGCTGCGATTGTTTCTTTCTAAGTGGGGTAACCACGTCATCATAAAACTGTTAATTTGCCAGATAAATTTAGTGACAATCGGTTGGCTAGCAAGAAAGTCTCGCACGGGTTGATCTAAACCAGTAAAGCCTTTTAAATCTTTTTCCCAAAAAGGGTTAGGCAGAAAGCGTGCATCAAAAACATAGTCTGCGTCTTGTGGTACACCGTGTTTAAAGCCAAAAGATTCAAACACCACCACCATAGATGCCGAGGTTTTGCCCAAAATTCGCTCACGCACTAAATCAGATAATTGATGAGGTGATAACTGGCTGGTATTAATATACAAACCCGCACGCGTCGAAATAGGCTCAAGCAGCTTTTTCTCTAAAGAGATGGCTTGGTCGAGTGGAATATTTTGTTTAATCAAAGGATGTAAACGACGCGTTTCACTAAAACGTCGAATAAGATCAGAGTCATCAGCATCTAAATACAGAATATCGAGTTTTACCGTTTTTGGCAGATAATCTAATATCTCTGAAACATCATTAGGATCATTGGGTAAGTTACGTACATCTAAACTAACCGCTACTTTGTCGTAATCATTAATAACGGTATGTGCTAATGCAGGCAATAAATTCACCGGAATATTATCGACACAGTAGTAGCCTAAATCTTCGAGTACACGTAAGGCGACACTTTTACCTGACCCTGAGCGACCACTGACTATCAAGAGTTTCATTTGAGTTTTCCTGGATTATTATTATATTTTATTAACGTTGAGCATGCTTTATTATAGTAAAAAGCTCTTGCGAATTTTGGCATTTTCTTACTTGCTTTGCGAACTGTTTAGTACTAAATATTTGCGCAATACTTTGTAAGGTATCTAAATGTTGTTGGCAGTTTTCTTCGGGTACAAATAACGCAATAATAATATCGACAGCACGGTTGTCTATCGCATCAAATTCAACGGCTTGTTCACTGGTCAGTAATACGGCAATAACTTGTGACGTGTTGGTTAATCGACCATGAGGAATCGCAATGCCATTCCCTATGCCGGTAGAGCCAACCTTTTCACGCGCCATTAAGCTTTCGAATAATTGATGAGTATCAATATTGTCGAATTTTTTTGCCGCAGTTTCGCTAATTATTTCAAGGAGTTTTTTTTTGCTTGTACCCTTAACTGCACACAGGGTGCAATCAAGGGTAAGGATATCTTGCAGCTTCATTATACTACTTACATTCTTTGGTGGGTGAACAGGCGATAAACAGCATTAATGCTGATTCGTTTTACCTTTGTACTTTAATATTTGCCGGTCAAGCTTAACAACAAGACTATCAATAGAGGCATACATGTCAGCATTTTCAGCTTTTGCATGTAAATCAGAGCCACTCACGTGAACAGTTGCTTCAGCAATTTGATTTGATTTTTCAACGGTGAGAACAACATGAACATTATTGATATGATCAAAATGTCGGCTTAATTTTGCCATCTTAATTGTGACGTTTTCTCGTAAAGCTTCGGTAATGTCAACATGGTGTCCAGAAAGATTAATTTGCATAAGCTTAATTCCTCATCTTTTCGTTAAAGTAAACTTTTTCGTTGGTTAGAGGGTGGAATAGAAAGTGACTCTCGATATTTTGCTATAGTACGTCGAGCTACATTTATCCCTTGATCGGCTAATAAATCAGCCATTTTACTATCACTGAGTGGTTTTGCTGGAATTTCGGCGGCAACAAATTTTTTGATTAGTGCACGAATAGCCGTTGATGAACATTCGCCACCGCTTTCGGTGCCAACATGGCTTGAGAAGAAAAATTTCAGTTCGAAAATTCCACGCGGCGTATGCATGTACTTTTGTGTCGTCACTCGTGAAATGGTTGATTCATGCATATCGACCGCTTCGGCAATATCATTTAAAACCATTGGACGCATGGCTTCATTACCATGTTCAAAAAAGCCGATTTGACGTTGCACTATACAGTTTGACACTTTTAATAAGGTATCATTACGGCTTTCTAAGCTTTTAATAAACCATTTAGCTTCTTGTAAATTTGAGCGAATAAATTGGGTGTCTGCTGTCGACTTCATCGAACGTGACATCGAAGCATATTGCTGATTCACCGAAAGTTTTGGCGCAGTATCAGGATTTAATTCTACCACCCAACGGCCATTTTTCTTTTCAACAGAAACATCAGGAATAACGTACTGGTCGTCACTCTTCATCACACTATCGCCGGGTCTAGGGTCAAGTGATTGAATAAGACGCACCACTTCGCGCAGTTGGTCTTCTTTGAGTCGAGTTTTACGCATTAATGTACGATAGTCTCGGCTACCCAGCAGATTAATATGGTCACGCAAAACTAACTTACTTTCTGCTAACCAAGGTGTAGCGGGGTCAAATTGATTAAGTTGAATGATTAAACATTCTGAAATTGAACGAGCAGCAACACCGACAGGATCAAAGAGGTTAATACGTTTTAGTACCACCTCAATTTCATCAAGCTCTACTCCTTCAATGGCAACACTTTCTAAAATGTCTTCACTAGATACCGTTAAGTAACCGGCGTCATCAACAGCATCAATAATTGCTGTCGCTATAGCGCGGTCTGTTTCGGTAAAAGGGCTTAATTCCATTTGCCAGCGCAAATGATCTTGAATGGAGTCTTGAGTCTCGCCTTGGTAAGAATAATCTTCTGAAGCTGGGCCTGAGCTTGAACTTGCTGCGCCAGCTGTGTAGTTATCATCCCAAGTGGTATCCATGTTTAATTCTTCAGGGATATCGTTCTTGTCCATGGCTTCAGTGGTGGTGATTTCATCGATGGTAGGCGTAGCGTCTTCGCTACCATCAGAAGCAGGGGCTTCTTTAACATCACCAGTACCGGCAGTGTGAGCTTCTTCAAGGTTGTCAGTACTTTTATCTTCGGGATTATTTGAAGATTCATCCATTTCTAATAATGGATTACTTTCTAAGGCTTCTTGAATTTCTTGTTGAAGCTCTAACGTAGACAGTTGCAGCAATTTGATTGCTTGCTGCAATTGTGGCGTCATGGTTAATTGTTGTCCTATGCGGAGTTGTAGAGTAGGGCGCATTTAGGTCATTAACTTCCTATTATTTTTAATGGGATATTTTCGTTTTTTTCATACGAAGATACTATTCATTTATTGACTACTATAGCGTGAATTGTTCACCAAGGTATACATCTCTTACGTGTTGATTTGCAAGAATTTGATCTGCAGTACCTTCTGCAATAAGTTCACCATGACTAACAATATACGCATGTTCACATACATCGAGAGTTTCACGTACATTGTGATCAGTGATCAACACACCAATGCCACGTTCTTTTAAGTGTAGAATAATTTTTTTAATATCACCTACTGAAATTGGGTCAACACCAGCAAAAGGTTCATCTAATAAAATAAATTTTGGTTCAGCAGCTAAAGCGCGAGCAATTTCTACTCGGCGGCGTTCGCCACCCGATAAGCTCATGCCTAAATTATCTTTGATATGACCTATGTTGAATTCTTCAACAAGATGCTCTAATTTCTCTTCACGTTCAGCATCTGATAATTCTTTTCGTGTTTGTAAAATAGCCATAATATTATCGTAAACACTGAGTTTTCGAAAAATAGAGGCTTCTTGTGGTAAATATCCGATGCCTTTTCTAGCACGCTCATGCATAGGCGCTAACGTCAGGTTTTCGTCATTTAAAATAATATCGCCACTATCACTTTCAACCAAACCAACGATCATATAAAAAGAAGTTGTTTTTCCGGCACCATTTGGGCCCAGTAAACCGACTATTTGTCCTGCTGAAACTTGCATACTGACATTTTTAACCACTTTTCTGCCTTTATAGGCTTTGGCAAGGCCTTTTGCCATTAGGGTGCTAGTGCTCATAAATTAATTTTTTCCTGAGTTTTCGCGTCTGTGGTTGTCGCTTTAATTTTTTCTTTTGGCTGAAAAATCGTTTTAGTGCGTTCGTTAGATTTACTTTCAGCATTAACATACTGAGTGGCAATATTGTAAGTAATTCTACTGCCACTAACTTCACTGCCTTCTTGCTGTAATAGCGCATTTCCTGAAATGATCACTAAATTATTTGCAGGCTCATATCTTATTTCGTCGGCTTGTAAGCTAAGTGGAGTGCCATCTGCTAAGGTTTGTTTAAAGGTTGCTGGCTTCCCTTTAGCGATGTAGGTTTTTTCTTCACTGCCTGATTGAGTCAGCACTTGTACTAAATCAGCACGTATAACTAATGAACCTTGAGTGATCACCACGTTATCAATATAGCTGAATATTTTGTTTTTAAGATCAACGGCTTGTCTTGAAGCGTTAATTTCAATTTTTTGTTTTATATCAAATTTTTCAGCGAAAGCTGACGAAAATAGCGGAGTTGATAACAATAAGCACAGTAGGCTATTTTTTAACAATTTCATAAATTGATTTCACATGTTTAGTTAGTGTCATTTGGTTGGTGTTTAAGTCGATAATTAAACCTTTACCATCGATGGTAAATCCTTTACCGATAATTTTAATTTCTTGTTCTGAACTTATGATGTTAGTTTTTAGATCAAGTTCAAAGTATTTTCCTTGCACTTCTTGTAATAAGCTATCGGGATCTGTTGCTAACAGGCGGACATGCTTTTCTAATTTTACCCGGTTGTTATTGTATAATATGCCTTCATTGGCAGATATTTTCCATGCGGGCGCATCATTTTTGGGATGGAGTGTATATTGAGGAAACTCAAAGTTGGTAATACTTAACTCAGGGTAATGCTCCATGCGATGGGCATCAACAACATAAGTTAAACTCCCTTGATGTTTATAAACATTACTGTGTAAATTTTCGGCAATAAAATCAGGGGTCAGCGTCTTATCAATCGCTTGTAATTGTGGTGCTGAGGAATTTCTCCATTCAATTATACCGTAAACCCCTCCCGCAATTAGAAAAAACAACAAGGTTAAACTGTAAAGCCGATTCATATACTCGCACCCGAAGCATTTGCTAAGGTGTTTTGGCTAAGCATGATTAAATCGCATATTTCTCGAACAGCGCCAAAACCGCCACGGTTAAAAGTGCTGTAATTTGCGATAGATAAAATACTTGGGTGGGCATCTTGAACAGCAATACCCAAGCCCACAGCGTTGATGCACTCATAATCAGGCATATCATCACCAATATAAGCAATTTCATCGAGGGATAGCTTTAATTGCTTAGCCATAGTTTTCAAGGCGGGTAATTTATTTTCTTCACCCTGCACTATATATTTAACATTTAAGGCTGACATACGCGTTGCGACAATATTTGATGTTCTCCCGGTGATCACGGCTACATCGACACCGCTGGCGCCTAATGCTTTTATGCCGTAGCCATCTTTAGTGTGAAAAGCTTTTAATTCTTCACCATCGTTACCCAAATAAATACGGCCATCAGAAAAAACGCCATCAATATCACATATCAACAGCTTTATTGTTTTCATGGTATTGAATGCTGTGTCAGTAATTTCGCCATAGAGTGTTTGCATATTAGATAAGACCTGATTTTAGTAAGTCGTGCATATTCATTGCGCCAATAGGTATATTATTGTCATTAACAATAATTAAACCATTGATTTTTTTGTCTTCCATGATCTTTAAGCCTTCGGCGGCGAGCATATCTTGATGAGCCACAGTGGGTTTTTTTGTCATCACTGATGCAATAGTGTCGAGATGTATATCAATACGTTCATCAAGAATACGACGTAAATCTCCGTCAGTGAATAAGCCTTGTAATTGACCACTCTCGTCGACTACCGCCGTCATCCCCAAACCTTTTAACGATACTTCAACCAACGCATCCTTAATTTTAGCATTAACATTTACCGTTGGTAAGCGCTCACCACTATGCATTATATCACTAAGACGCAGTAATAGGCGTTTTCCTAAACTACCACCGGGATGAGAAAGTGCGAAGTCGTCAGCGGTAAAGCCGCGCGCATTTAATAAGGCAACAGCGAGTGCATCACCCATTACTAGGGTTGCTGTGGTACTTGATGTTGGCGCTAATCCTAGTGGACAAGCCTCTTGCGAAACAGCAACACAGACATGGGTATCGCCTAGTTTTGCTAAGGTTGAGGCTGGATTCCCCGTCATCGCAATAAGTTTAGCGCCAATACGCTTTATGACGGGCACTATCGCTAACACTTCACTGGTTTCGCCCGAGTGTGAAATAGTTAACACGACGTCATCACCGGTTATCATACCTAAATCACCGTGACTTGCTTCACCCGGGTGAACAAAAAAAGAAGGGGTGCCGGTGCTCGCCAGTGTTGCAGCAATCTTGCCACCGATATGGCCTGATTTGCCCATGCCAGCAATGATTACTCTACCTTTACAGTTAAACATTAACTGGCAGGCATATTCAAAGTTCTCATCAATGTACTGGGCTAACTCTGCAATAGCCTGTTGTTCTATGTGAATAACGTCTAACGCTAGTTGTTTGAAATCGTTCATTATTAGCCCGTTTTTATTTTGTAAATTGCTATTATAGTGTTTGTTATTGCTTTATTTGACTAAAAAGTAGCGCTTGATAAGCGATAAAAGCGCCGATTAATAGCAAACCTTTTACGCGGCCAATGCAAAACTTTCCGGCACGACGAGTAAAACACAGTATAAATAATAATACGGTAACGCCGAGCATGTAAGGGGCGTCGCGTGCTGCGGCATCTGAGTCTACTTCGCCCGGTGCAATTAGGCCAGCGAGCGAGAGTACAGCCAAAATATTAAAGATATTAGAGCCAATAATACTTCCTAGCGCTAAATCATCTTCTTTCTTGATAATACTCATAATACTTGCCGCAAGTTCTGGCAAGCTTGTGCCAACAGCAATAACGGTCAAACCAATCACTAAGTCACTGATGCCAAATGCTTTAGCAATAAAAACGGATGAATCGACCAGGTAGCTAGCACTCATAGGTAAGAAAATAATACCAACGACTAGCCAAAGTAAAGATTTAGGTTTGCTAACCGCGTCTGGCACTTCTTGTTCTGCTTCAATGATCAATGGATCATCAATTGGCCGAGTTTTAGAGGCTCTAATGGTGATAAAAAGTAACGCAAATATATAAACAAAAAAGCCAATCATCAATGACAAGCCTTCGTTAAAGCCAAAGTAATCGTCAGAAAGCATCCAATAGGCAAGGGCGGTAACAATTAAAATTAATGGAATTTCTCGTCTTACCGTTGATGAGGATACGTTTAAAGGTTGAAATAATGCCGTTATACCCAGTACCAAAGCAATGTTAGTAATGTTTGAGCCGATTGCGTTACCGATAGCTGTATTATTGTTACCGTCTAAAGATGCTGTCGCTGCAATCATCATTTCTGGAGCAGATGAACCCATGGCAACAATAGTTAAACCAATAATCATCGGTGAGATACCAAAATTTCTTGCTAATGATGAGGCACCAAAAACAAATTTATCAGCACTCCATACCAGAGTAACAAGTGAAACAAGTAAAATTAGAATCTGTAATAACATTAAGGGCTCCTATAATAAGAGCGTAAATTGTCGCTGGTTGCGAAGCAAAAACAAAGAGAAATAATCGGATCTTGGTAAAAAAGTGCCCAAAAGGCGGTTTTTTTACATGCCGTTGTTAAAAAATAGCCAAAGTAAAAATTTCATTAAAGCAAAAATATATCTTCTGAGAGCAAAATCTTACACTTTATTACGTTTTTACACGCTTTCTTACGATTTTTATTTACATTTTTAACGCAATTTTAATGACGTTTTTTGATTGCTCAGGTAAAATTCACCTGACTTTAATAATAACAACCAGTGACGTTATATAAATCTTATGCCTGAAAACTTGGTCGATATCCAGAACCTTACGTTTAAACGTGATGAACGAGTGATCTATGATGATATTAGTTTGTCGATCCCTAAAGGAAAAGTTACCGCGATAATGGGGCCAAGTGGTATTGGTAAAACCACCTTATTACGTTTAATTGGCGGTCAACTCAGACCTAATTCAGGTAAAATACTTTTTGACGGACAAAATATTCCAACATTATCACGCAGTGCACTTTATGAAGCACGTAAACGTATGAGCATGTTGTTTCAAAGTGGCGCATTATTTACCGATATGAGTGTTTACGACAATATTGCTTTTCCGATGCGCGAACACAGTACCTTGTCAGAATCGTTAATTGAAAAAATGGTATTAATGAAACTTGAGGTCGTTGGTTTACGCGGTGCTCGAAATTTAACACCTGGCGAACTTTCTGGTGGCATGGCACGAAGAGTTGCCCTTGCTCGCGCTATCGCCTTAGACCCCGAACTCATTTTGTATGATGAGCCTTTTGCGGGACAAGACCCTATTTCAATGGGTGTTATTGTTCGTTTAATAAAAGATTTAAATGAAGCGTTAGGTTTAACCTCCGTTGTGGTCTCACATGACGTTACAGAAGTAATGAGTATTGCCGATTACATTTATATTATTGCAGAAAAGAAAATTATTGGTCATGGCACACCGTCAGAGATAAGTAAGCAAACATCACCACTGGTGCAACAATTTATTCAAGGTGAAGCTGATGGTCCCGTACCATTTCATTTTCCTAGCGCCCCTTATCAAGATGAATTAATGGGTAAGGAGCCTAAATAATGAATAGTTTACAAAGTTTAGGCCACAACATTATCGCCACGATTACGGGATTAGGGCGAGCAATAGTGTTATTACTATCTGCATTGCTTCATGTGCCGAATGTACGTAAAGGCTTTCCTCTATTGGTGCAGCAGTTATATTCTGTTGGCGTACTTTCACTGATGATAGTGGTGGTATCCGGTTTATTTATTGGCATGGTTATCTCGCTACAGGGCTATACTATTTTAGTGGGCTATGGTGCAGAAGGCAGTTTAGGACCTATGGTCGCACTCTCTTTACTCCGTGAATTAGGCCCTGTGGTTGCTGCACTATTATTTGCAGGGCGTGCAGGTTCGGCGTTAACTGCCGAAATTGGTTTAATGAAAGCAACAGAACAATTATCAAGTTTAGAGATGATGGCAATTGATCCGTTACGTCGTGTTATTGCGCCAAGATTTTGGGCAGGGTTTATTAGTTTACCTTTGCTAGCCGCTATTTTTTCTGCCGTAGGGATATTAGGTGGTCATCTTGTCGGTGTTGAATGGTTGGGCGTAGACAGTGGTACATTCTGGTCAGTGATGCAGGCTCAAGTTGATTTTCAAAAAGATATTCTTAATGGGGTGATAAAATCTGTTGTTTTTGCTTTTGTTGTCACTTGGATAGCTGTTTATAAAGGTTACGATTGTGTACCAACATCAGAAGGTATTAGTCGAGCGACAACTTCAACAGTTGTACAATCATCATTATTGGTTTTAGGGTTAGATTTTGTATTAACAGCATTAATGTTTGCCAGTTAATGTTTGCTGTTAGTTAATTTTTATAATAATTTTTATTTTAGGTTTGGTGGAAGACATGGTGTCGAAAAAAATTGAGTTAATGGTAGGTTTATTTGCAGCAATAGGTATTGCTGCGTTGCTTATGCTTGCGCTGAAAGTTGCTGATAGCGGTATTTCTGGTAATAGTGAGACATATCAACTTTATGCTAAGTTTGATAACATTGGCGGTCTAAAAGTTCGTTCAGCGATAAAAGTGGGTGGTGTTGTTGTCGGTCGTGTTAGTCATATTACCATCGATGCAAAAGATTATACGCCAGTAGTCACTTTAGATATTTATACACAGTATATTAATTTTTCAGAAGCAACGTCGGTCTCTATTTTAACCGCAGGTTTGTTGGGTGAGCAATATGTTGGCTTACGCCCTGGTTTTGTTGATGAATCGGTAGGCACGCTAGTTCCAGGTGACTTTATTGAAGATACTAAACCAGCATTAGTACTAGAAGAATTAATAGGACAATTTTTATTTAGTCAAGGAAGTGACTAGCAGGTTTATCAATGGAGAATAGTAATATAATGAAAAAATTATTTACAGCAATAATCGCTTTAGCATTAATGGTGAGTGTTAGCGCAACAGCAAAAGCGGTTGACAGTAAAAATCCGTACGCGATGATCGAAACGGTAGCGAAAGTAACTTTTAAACGTTTTTCTGACGAACAACCAGAAATTCGTAAGAACCCTGAAATATTGAAAGATATCGTTCGTGAAGAGTTAATGCCTTACATTAATTACCGATATGCAGCATTGAAAGTTATCGGTTTTAAAAACTTTGAACAAACAACTTCGCAAAGCAGAGCTGATTTCGTTGATGTTTTTAGAGAGTATTTAGTTACCTCATATGCACAAGTCTTTACCTTGTATAAGCAACAAGAAGTTGAATTTGAACCAGAAAGAGACTTTGATGACGCTAAGGTTGTTGCTGTTAGAACCTCGGTTTTAGACCCAGGTAGACCGCCTATTGATATATCATTTCGTGTCAGAAGAAATACTACAACCAATGAATGGAAAGCTTACGATATGGTTGCCGAAGGTGTTAGTTTACTTGATAGTAAAGAAGTAGAACTTAGCGGCTTAATACGTCAAAAAGGTTTGCCATACGTTACTGAAATGTTAAAAGAAAAAAGCGATCAAAAAATCGTTTTTAAGTAGCGTTAATAGGCTATTTCTGTGAAGATTAGGAATTGAAGTGAAGAAAATTAGTTTTATTGAAAAAGATTCCCGAGTTGTTTTTAGTGGTGAATTAACCTTATTAACTATTGATAATTCATTTGAAAAAAAATCAAAAGGTTTGATTAAATCAGGGGTATTAATCTTTGATTTGTCGAATGTTTCAAAAGTCGACACGGCTTGTTTAGCTTGGTTACTTGCCATGCTAGAATTAAGTAATAAGACTGACTGCCAATTAACTTTTGATAATTTACCAAAAGATTTAATTAAATTAGCTCAGTTAAGTTGTGTTGATATGTTCTTACCAAAAACTGATAGTACGCTTAATCAGTAACCGGAGATAAATGTGGAAGTTTCAGATATAGAAAAATTACTTAATGATGCCCTTGAACTTGATGAGTTACATGTTGCATTTGATGGATCACAATGCAAAGTGATTGCGGTTGCAGACTTTCTCGGTGAATTGAGCCGTGTAAAGAAGCAACAAGCAATATATGCACCTTTAGCAGAGACTATTAAAGCGGGTGCAATTCATGCGGTATCGATTAAAACTTTCACAACGTCAGTTTGGCAACGTGAAAAAATGTTTAATCTTCCGCTTTAATTTTTCATAACCAAATAAGAATATTCTATTGGATGCATTTAAAATAACAGGTGGTACGGCCCTAAAGGGTGAAGTAACCATCTCGGGCGCAAAAAACGCCGCTTTACCGATATTAATGTCAGCACTTCTCTCTAAGACACCGATTACATTTAGTAACGTTCCTAAGTTAAATGATATTGAAACGACGATTAAATTGCTAAGTCAATTAGGTGCTAAAGCTCATTGGTCTGGTGACAATGAATTAGTTATTGATGCAAGTACTATAGATCATTGCCGTGCATCGTACGAGTTAGTTAAAACTATGCGCGCGTCTATATTAGTTTTAGGCCCGTTATTGGCGCGTTTTGGTCATGCTGAAGTTTCTTTGCCCGGCGGTTGTGCTATTGGCGCAAGACCAGTGAATTTACATATTCACGGTTTAAAGTTAATGGGCGCAGACATAGACGTTGAAAATGGTTATATCATCGCTCGCAATAATGGGCGTTTAAAAGGTGCGACCATTTTTATGGATACGGTAAGTGTTACCGGCACTGAAAACTTGATGATGGCTGCAGCATTAGCCGACGGTATTACCACGATTGAAAATGCTGCCCGCGAACCAGAAATTGTTGATTTAGCTAAGTGCTTAAATGCTATGGGTGCTAAAGTTTCTGGCGCAGGTACAGATACACTGAGCATAGAGGGTGTTGCCGAGTTATCAGGCACACAGTATCGTGTTATGCCAGATCGTATTGAAACAGGCACTTTTTTAGTGGCTGCTGCGGTTACTCAAGGCAAGGTTAAGTGTGTAAATACAGATCCTAAAGCTTTAGAAGCGGTTATAAGTAAGTTACAAGAAGCAGGCGCAGAAATTACCACCGGTGATGATTGGATCGAGCTAACGATGAATCAGCGACCAAAAGCGGTTAATATTCGCACTGCTCCTCATCCTGCTTTTCCTACGGATATGCAAGCACAGTTCGTAACAATGAACGTAATTGCAAAAGGTATGGCAACGACAACAGAAACTATTTTTGAAAATCGTTTTATGCATGTTCCTGAACTACAACGCATGGGCGCTGATATTAGCCTTGAAGGCAATACCGCTATTTCTTGTGGTGTTGAATCACTAAACGGTGCGCAAGTAATGGCAACAGACTTACGTGCTTCAGCAAGTTTAGTGATTGCTGGCTTAGTGGCGACCTCAGAAACACAAGTTGACCGTATTTATCATATTGACCGCGGTTACCAAAATATTGAAGATAAACTACAAGCACTTGGTGCGAATATTACGCGCATTAAAACGAGTTAGTCTGAAATTAAGATAAAAAATACGATTGATTAAAGCACCTTTTTAGGTGCTTTTTTTATCGCTCAATATAATGAATGGCTTAGCGGCATATTATCAGTGTTGTTATTTTGCTGAAATAACCAGATAAGTAGACTCGTTACGCTATTAATTAGCAATACCCGATTCTCTTAAACTGCTAGAATGCGACGTTATAGGTAGGTTTGAACAAAGCGCAATAAATTGGCAAGTTATAAAGTGTTCAATACAAATAACACAGTAACAGAATGAGAGTATCCAGATGAATAGCATTGATCTTTTTGTAAAAAATTGGGGCAGTAAAAACGCCATGGTAGCAATAGCCAGTGAGGATATAACTGAGCTAGAATTAAAATTATCTGCTTACTTGCCTGATGCATATAAATATTTGATATCGACTTACGGTTTAGTACACACGCCAAATGTATTAACTAAAATCTGTGATTTAGGTGTCGATATTACCGAAGTACAAGATTTTTTAAGCCTTGATGATGTTTTTTCCCTTTCAAAGTTATATGAAATGACCGGTATGCCAAAAGGCCATATCTTGTTTGCATCTGATTGTAAGGGCAGTATGTTTTGCTTCAAGCTGAGTGATTGTACGCACAGACAAGCAGACAGTGCAGTATGGTTCTATGATCACACGGCGGTAACGGTAAACAAGGTCGCTAATTCTTTTACAGAATGGCTGGAGGCGTTTAATGAACTTTGATATTACAGAACTTGGCGTTCAGGAAAAATATCGCCTGCTCAATGGTGGTGTTACACCAAGACCAATCGCTTGGATCAGTACACGTTCTAAAGACGGTGTTGACAATCTTGCTCCTTACTCTTTTTTTACGGTGGCCAGTTGTAATCCTCCGGTACTTCTCTATACGCAGGTAACGCAACGCAGTGGTCTTGATAAGGACACCTTACAAAACCTAAGAGAAACGGGTGAATGTGTTATTAATATTGTTAATAGCTCATTATTGGCCCAAATGAACAAAACAAGTGCCAGTATTAGTCCCGATGAAAGTGAATTTAACTTTGCTGGGGTTGATAAAATAGGTAGCCGTAGCGTGGCACCATTTTCGGTTAAAGCGTCGCCAATTCGTTATGAATGCACATTAAGAGAACTTATTACTCTTGGTGATTTACCTGCTGGAGGAACGCTTGTGCTTTTAGATGTAAAGTCTATTTATGTACGTGATGACCTATACAACGAAGCAGGGATAAACCAAGTGTTAATTGATTCTGTTGGTAAAATGGGCGGCGATGGTTATAGTCTAACTTCAGAATATATAGCCCTTGAACGCCCATAAATTTGCAATAATGGTTTGTTTAAATGGTTAATCGTGACGAACTAAAAATATCAAATATCAAATATCGACCTCATCTATTAGTCAGATGACTAATAGAATGACAGTCGATTAGCATCTAATAAGAGCCGCTATCATGCATTCAAAAATACAATTAAGTAAAGAAGACCTCAGACAAGATAAACCGACCCGCGATGAATATGTAAAGCAGGCAAAAATTCCTTTAATATTGGTTTTAGATCATGTCACTAATAGCTACAACATAGGTGCATTTATTCGTTTAGCGGATGCTTTTGCTATTCAAAAAATTATTGTTTGTGGCGAACTCACAATTTCAGATAAAAAATTGAAAAAGGCCTCTAGAAATGAAGCGAAATGGGTCGATATTGAATACAGTGATAGCACAACGGCAAGCTTACAATCATTAATAGACGAAGGTTATACTGTTTTTGGCGTAGAACTCTGTCAGCAGTCGGTTGACTATAAAGAGATGACCTATCCAACTGCTTGTGCGTTAGTGTTAGGTAATGAACGAAAGGGCGTAAGTGAAGCAGCATTAAAGCTAAGCAATCATCAAATACACATTTCTATGTTTGGTATGGGTAATTCTCTGAATGTATCAACGGCGGGTGCTATCGTCTTAGCTGAGTGCGCTGATCAAATCCGCAAAATATCAGCAAATATAGTTACGGATTAATCCGTTATAAAACGTTAGCCATTAACGCAGAACGTTTATTGGCTTAACTTGTTTCACCGGGCTTTGGTACATCACCTTTACTAACATTTTGTTTTTCAGATATTTCTTGTGCCCACTTATGCTCAGCCGTGTCTGCTTTTATACCTGCTTGATTATTACAACGCAGTGCAGTAAACGATAGTTGGGTTAACAGTGGGAAATGGTCTGAACCGATTGACGGTAAACGCTGAATTTTTTGTAATGTAAAATGTTTGCTGTGAAACAAATGATCTAAAGGCCATCGAACCAATGGGTAGTCGACATGAAAAGTGTTAAATACTCCTCGTCCAACGCGAGGATCGAGTAAACCACTAATTTTACGAAACAGTCGTGTGGTAGCTGACCAAGCAACATCATTAAGATCGCCTGTCACAATAACGGGTTGCTCACTGTCAGCAACACTTCGAGCAACAATCATCAGCTCAGCATCACGCTCTGCAGATTCAACATTCTCTGTTGGGCTTGGCGGCGCAGGATGAAGAAAATGCACTCGCACTTTATCGCCGCTACGCAACTCTATTGTGGTGTGTATTGACGGAACATCTTTTTCGACCAAATAACAGATTTCTTGTTCGGCGATAGGTAATCGCGAGAATACATGCATGCCATAGAGGTTATCAAGTGGGCATTTAACGCTATAAGGCATGTCAGTTTCTAGAACGTTAAGCTGTTCTTCCCACCATAGGTCTGATTCTAGTGTGACTAGCACATCGGGCTGATGTTTTTTAACCAGTGCTATCAGTGCTTCGGCATTACGATTGGGTGTTAGAACGTTTGAAGTAATAATACTAAGTTGTTTATCAGCATCACATTCAGTAGAGGTTTTAACCTCTTTAGGATAAATAAAAGTATAGGGTATTATCCAAGATAACTGCCATATCAAACACAGTGTTGTGCTAATAATCAGTGCCTGCGTACTTACTCTTTGGGGATCAAGAAAAATAAAATGGGCGAGTAACAAAATCGTTGCAAGTATAGTGAACTGTAAGCGAGGAAAATCCATGCCTCTAACAATCCAATGGGGATGTCGAGACAAGGGCAAAAGGGTTGTTAGCACAGTAAACAGGGTGAAAAATGTGAGTATGGTTAACATTGATAGCCTAATCTTGTCCGCTTAATCTTAATATCTTGCTACTGTCGATATTTTCGTGATTGATTTTTACTGATGCTTATAATAGTTGAAAATAGAATGAACTATTTATTGAAATAAATAGCGCTAAGCCTAGTTTACCCGTAAACACTTATAGGTGTTTACGGGTAAAAATCAACGCTTACTTTACTCTTGTGATACCGATAACAACAGCAATAACACCACCGATCATTCCTGCCCAAGCTTCAACAGGCGTATCACCGCTTAACGTACGAGTAAGTTGAGCGCTAGCTGAGTCATAAATGTTATAACCCCAAATAGCGACAGCAACACCAATAATGATAAGGGTAATACCAATAATTTTATTATTCATTTCTACTCCAAATATTTATAAGACGATAGTCTAATCGCGCTAATACTAACGAAAGCATATAACGCTATGTTAACAGTTTATCTACCACTTTCACCAATCAAAATATAATTCGACAATTTAATCACACGGTAAAAACGCAAATAAACTCAACATCAGCTTAAGTGGTAGGCCTACAGATGAAAATTTCCCATCGAAATTGCCACTTTAAATAGGACTTATAGTTAACTTTCACTACTGATATTATACTTTAGCCGAGCTTATTCCCTTGATCATATCGGTTATATTTTGTTAAAAAAATATAATAAAATATTGCTAAGTTTGGTTTACGTATCAGTGTTTCTTAACCTGATAACTCACCTTCTGTTTAAATCAATATTCAGTAGTGCTGAAACAGATATATTTGCTTAGCCTGATGTTGAAATAATCTCATTACCTGGTCTATTCAAAGCTATAAAAAAGGTCACTAGTATGACTAGCGACCACTTTAGGCTTAATGCTCCTGAGGATAGGCAACAACCCAATCAGTTGGTTCATCACCTTGTTTATCAAATTTATATTTAACAGAGTCAAACCCACAGCCTTTTACGAGCCCATTAAAGTCAAAAGGTTGCTTTACGCCTGCTTTTGATTCCATGAATGCCGCATCGCTTGGTATCATAACTTTTGCATGTTCGGCTGAGATCACAAATGCAGCTTCGGCTAATATCAGATCGTTATTATGGCGCTTGATAATCTGAGCATTTCCTAAGCTATTTCCATCTAAATCTTTGAACTCGAACTCTTCTGGATGATTAATCTCGATAACATCACCGCCATCAAGTTGATATGCAATTAACATGTTTACCATTGTTTATTTATCCCTATTTTATTTGTTTTTATTTCTTAGAGGGCTTTGAACGATCATAGCCTAGTAAGCAAGTCCGATCTTATACTACATTAAAAATAACAAATTATTATTGATATGAACGTACTTAAAACAAAGTTTTCTAATAATTTACTATTAACCATGATAATCAATAAGCCGGCGTAAGAATAAAACCTCTCTAGCTAGAATCATTAAAAATAGTTAAATCGCCCTTTCTAGCTTAACTGAAGCAGCAGAAGGCTTTTTTAGGGTAACAAAATAGGGAGTGTTAAAGAGTAAATAATCTACTTAGTTGTGTAGATACAAAATTTGCAAAGCTAAACGCACTTTTATAAACAACTAAACCGCTTAGTTCTTCACTTATGCTGCATATGGAAAAACTGAGGCTATATTGGCTGGCTGTATGGCGCATGCTCGTCGAAAATTCATTGATGCTAAAACAGTGCAAGGAAAAAGAAAACTGGCAAAGCTGATGTTGCTTTAAATCTAATAGGTAAACTCTACGGCATTGAAGCGAGCTTGAAAGGAAAAACTGCTGAAGAAAAATACCTAACTAGGCAAGAGAAATCTAAAGTTATTATCGATAAGCTTCATGGTTGGGTTATCGACAATAAAGAGAAAGTACCACCGAAAACCAAACTTGGGGAAGCGATGACTTATTGGTGCAATCAAGCACATAAGCTTACCACCTACTTAAAAGATGGTCGTATAAACATTGATAATAATCGTGCAGAACGAGCAGTAAAGCCGTTTGTCATTGGCAGAAAAAATTGGCTATTCTCCAATACCGAACGAGGTGCAACGGCTAGCGCCATACTCTATAGCATAATTGAAACAGCAAAAGCCAACGGTTTGCTGGTCGACAACTATTTACAATTTTGTCTAGATGAACTTGCTAACAAGCCTGAAAGCCTTACTCATCTGCTGCCTTGGAACTTCAAGTAAGGCTATATGTATTTCCCCAGACGCTTACTTATAAAACAACAGCTAAGTACGATTTGTAGACATAACTTATCGATTGCTCTTTAAGTCAACTGCTCACTGTTAGTGGGCAGTTTTATTATTAAGCTTTTAAGGCGTTTTCGAAGGTATATGATTAAACTAAAGGTCAACTCGTATGTATCACAAAGATACCTAAAACCTATATCTTAAACGCATCCCATATGACTTAGTTGATTTAATAGAATTCCAATATTTGATGTAATCAGCAGACAGATATAAGTCTCTTTTAATTTGCCAGTCAAGAAAGAGTGACGATGTATTTAAGGCAAGATCGGACTTTTGCTTATTAAAACTAATACTATTCTGAACATGTAATTTTATGTCGCCAATTAAATATACGTATGCTCCTAATTGTGGTGTTGTATACAAGTATGTTGAGTTGCTGTCACTACCAATACCTAGTGCAGTTTCAGCATATACTCCGATGTCTTGGCTAAATTCATAAGTAAATCCAAGTTTTCCTTCTATAAAGGCATTTAACTTTTTATTAAGCTTAACATCATGATGTCTCTCTAACCCAAATCGAAAACCCGTTGAATACCCTTTTAATGTATTATCATAAGGGATCATAGAATGCATAGAATAGGCAATAAAATTATCAAGTTTAATATTGTTAGATTCAGGATTATACAATATATCAAGAGATGCAAGTGTAAGTGTTGTTTCCCCAAAAACGTGTTTTTTGTTATCGCCTTGATGACTTGCCACAGGAAATAGATTAATTGACAGCCAGTCTTTTTTATTTTCATTTCGCCAACCAACAGCAACTTGTCCATCAGGTGAGGCAGCAGTTGGCATTTTATAATCACTTACTTCAAGCTGAAAATTGGGCAGTCTTGTCATTAATTGCTCAATTTTTACATTGTTACTCTCATAAACGTCGTTATTGATTAAATTTTTTCTCACGGAAAACTTATTGTAAGCTTTGTAAAATGCTATGGTCAGCAATTTGTCTCTTTCCGAATAAATCGTTCTCAAATCAATATTTGCACTATGGACTGACTGTATTGCTTTGGCTATTACCTCTTGTGGTAAGTTATCAATTAATGCACGTAGTTCCCATTCTTCTGATGGGATAAGATTGGTCTTCTCTACTAAATTATTCTCCTCGACGAAATGAACAACGTCTAGAGGTGTTAGCCATGATTGTAATGTGGGAATTTTCTCTGGTAAGGAGCTAGCAATTAATAATTGAGTAACTGTGGCACAATTATAAGTATGAAAGAAGTATGATAAATCAGTACTGCCGAGCTCCCAAGCAATATCCCGAATAAGCTTCTTTTGAATATCTGATAATGAAAGTTTATACTCCCACACGTTTCTTAGTTCAATGTTTAAATAGTTATTTACAAAATCAGAGTAAGGGGCTATTTGAAAAATACCTTTTTTTCCCGTGACTAAACTATCATAAAGGATTTTAGGAATATTAAAACCTTCTAGTTCAGTGAAAAAAGTGATGCCGTGGCTTACGTTTAAACCTTTATCATTGATACCATCCATCCTCAGCATAATATGACCTAGCATCGAACTGGCATTCATTACGTTTTCCGAAGCGTATATTAAATAAATATCAGTAATTGGTACTTTTTGTAAATACTCTTGATAGCTATCACAATGACTTAAATCTATTGTCTCATTAAAATCCAAAAATTCTTTTAAAAAATTTATTCTAGCGGGATAGTTACATTGACTTTGTTTGTCATTAAGAATCAATTCAAGGGTTAACGCCATTTCTTTTTCTACTGAAAAACTGTTAGCACTTAGGTAGCGATCATAGTTAGAATTGATTGGTTGCCCGTTTTTTACGTGGAGAATCGCTTGCCAAATCGGGTGTTCAAAAAGTACTGTTTTTTTCGAATGTTCAACCAATTCGCTGGTATCTTTAACAGACGATGTAACGTTTGATGATAAAGCATAGACGCTAAAATTACATATAAAAAAGGAAGCAAATAGGCTTCCTTTAAATAATAAGTGGTACATACTTTAGTTGCAGCTAATAGTCACTGAATCTTGGTATTTCCACATTTTATCTGTCCCATAATCAGTACTAGAACCAAAAACACCACCAGAAAGAAGATTTACGAAGAATGTAGTCTCCACTTCTTTGTTTAATGCAGTATTACTTGTGCAAGCCGCGTCTTTAGTGATTAAGATTTTATCTTTATTTTCTTTTTTCACACTTACTATACCCGGTACAGTCTGAATGTTCCCATCAACTTCGACATCAATTTTTTTACCATTACTGGTAGAAACATTCATTTTATGAGTATCATCTGTGAGAATTGTTGAACAGCCAGATGCGAATATAGTCGCAATAGCTAAAGTAAGTATAACTTTTAATTTCATCTTATAGAGTCCTTTATTAAATATATCCCTGAGACGCTTCATCCCTGAGTCGACAGAACTTTACATAAGTACAATTTAAAAAGCAACTCTTAAAATATTTTCCTTTTCATATATTAAATGTTAGCTTTTTCAATGTGTTGTTAATAGATAACGTTACGACCAAACAGTATAATTTATCGCCAGTAATTGTCTAACGTTGGTTCGACTTCGTAAAATTCCATTTATGCAGCTCTTAAATACTTTAAGTTATAATAACTAATATATCGTCAACGTATAGTAAAAAATGATTAAATAGGTGCGGTTTTAGATCTTTTTAACGGTTTAAATCTTTTAGTGAAGCATTGGTATTGCTTAAAGGTTTTATGGCTTTAAATGATCGTTGTAATAACCTTAAAGGTCGTACAATGATGTAAAACTGCACTCTTGTCACCCAGCTCTTACTCCAGCGTCACAGAAACGAGATGAAGCAGTATCAGTTATCTGTTGATGCCAGCTATTGGCAATGAGCTTAACTACGGTCTAATAGGCAGCCACTCATACTGTAAGACATATCGCACATGCACCTGTGTTATTTGATGAAGTTGGGCGTGCTTTATATACATGATTATTTATAATGTATTATAAGGGGAGTACAACGTTGTTATTTGACTAATTACTTGACTAAAAATGAGGTGTAGAATTTTTATGTTAGTGGGTAATTACGTTGTAAGTACTGATAAAAATGGTGGCCCCTCCCTGACTTGAACAGGGGACCTGTCGATTATGAGTAAAGGGTGACTGATGCAATGGTGAACAGGTACAAGGGAATGCTGATGCTATGAATTTGTTGATTTGTCCTCCAAACAATAAAATAGCTAATAAATGTAATAACAAAAGCAAAGTACCGGAGAAAGACCGGAGCAGATCGCTGACCATCAACTCTCAGGTTTCAGATTCAATGCTGAAAATCCAGAAACAAGCAGAAAGTAGTCTAGAGCAATGAGTTCGGTTGATCAGAAGTAGAATACCAACAACCAACCAAAAAACGCATCAGAAGCACAAAACCGCAAAAGCACACAGCAACAGGCGTCAGCCTACCCACAAAAACATACTCAATTTGCATTCGATTCGCGCGCCCTCAAAACTGGCGCGAAGTGAAAGTAAAATGAGTATGGAATAAAGGTTCATAACAAGTGGAAACGCAGTAGAGCGGTAACGTGACTACGAAGTTGCTAATGTTCACCTCAAAAACTGCAGCAATCCAAAAACTTGAAAAACCTACTAAGGTTCAACGTCAGTGTAGAGGGAAAATATAGTAAAGATTCAGCAAAGTGCTATAGATTACTATATTCACTTTGTGCGCGAAAGCTAACTTGAAAAATTTCCCCTTATATTTTCTAATGAATAAATTCTGACATGTTACTGAGAGGTATTAGTAACACACATCGATCAGTTTATTAACAATAGTATCAATATTTTAATCAAACGACATTCAAGATAGGGTTATTACAGAGACCCCCAGTATTAACCCTGTTTTGATAACACTTAAATATTTGGGTTTTTAAAACATTGAAACTATGAGATATTAATACTAATCAAATGGAATTTTATTACTAAGAAACCTTCATAATAATCAATAGGAAAATTTATGACGCCCAAATATCGATCGGATATTGATGGTTTGCGAGCAATAGCAGTACTGTCGGTATTGTTTTTTCACTCTGGTGTTTCTATTTTTAGTGGGGGCTATATCGGAGTTGATGTGTTTTTTGTAATTTCAGGGTATCTTATTACAACAATTATTGTTCGTGAGATAGCTAATAATGACTTTTCAATAGCAAAGTTTTACGAACGTCGATTTAGACGAATACTCCCTCCGTTAGTTGTTGTTATTGCTGTTAGTCTAATTGTTGGCTTATTATTATTACCACCTGACGGTGTTACCAGTCTCGGACAAAGTGCTATAACTACAGCACTATTCTCATCAAACATGTTGTTTTATTTTGAGTCAGGCTATTTCGGTGGTGCATCTGAAATGAAGCCCTTATTGCATACTTGGTCATTAGCTGTTGAGGAACAATACTATATATTTTTCCCTCTACTATTAATGTTGATTGCGAAAAAAGATACCAAACATTACTTAAGATGGTTGATCATTCTTGGAATTTTATCCTTCATTACGGGCATAATATTGATCAATATTAGTACTTCGGCAGCTTTTTATTGGTTACCGACTAGGGCTTGGGAGCTATTTATAGGAAGTATCCTCGCCCTTCATGTTATACCTAGCCCCTCAAAACGTTATATCCGGGAAATTAATTCCATACTTGGAATAGCGATGATAGCGTTTAGCGTATTTGTATATACGTCTGAAACATCTTTCCCTGGATTCGCAGCCTTATTACCGACGATTGGAACAGCTTTACTTATTCATTCTGGATCTGGGGGAGATTCTTTTATTTATAAAGCATTGAGTTTACGCCCTGTAGTCTTTGTCGGCTTAATTTCCTACTCATTGTACTTGTGGCATTGGCCAGTAATTGTGTATACCAAAATTTTGTCCATAACAGAACCTACAGTACCTGTAATGATGTTTATGCTTGCTTTAATACTTACTTTATCAATTCTTTCATGGAAATATATTGAGTCTCCTTTTAGGAAAAAAACCTTTTTTGAAGGTAGGCGCTCTCTTCTTTTAGCTTCTACAGGAGTTTCCGTAGCTATTGTCGTAAGTGGAATGGTTTTAATTATGAATGCTGGGTATCCTCATAGGTCAACAAATGATATAGCCGCGATTTCTGAAGAGGAAGATAAGTGGCACCACTGGGCAAGATGTGAAAAAGTGGTTAATAGGATCAAGAATGGCCAGAGCCTCTGTAATATTGGAGCAAAAACTGGACGTACCAATTTTATTTTTTGGGGGGACTCTCACGCAAGAGCATTAGCTTCCGGTATTAATTTGAGTGCTTTAAAGATAGGCTTAAGAGGTAAAATTGCTACACAGAGTGCTTGCCCGCCTTTGTTATCTATAGAAAGACCAAACAGGACTTCTTGCAACGAGTTTAATCAAACGGTTTTAGAGCTTATATCAGTTACACCTGAAATAGAGACCGTTATATTGGCAGCGAGATGGGCGTTATCCACTAAAGGAACGCGGTATAAACAAGAATCAGGTAAGTCTGTTCAGTTAATTGATCTTGACACGCCAAGTTCAAATAACTTAACTAACATCAAACTGTTTGAGATCGGGTTAATGAGGACTATTGAAAAACTACAGAGCTTGGGTAAAAAGGTTGTTCTTGTTAATCCTGTACCAGAAGTCGGTTTTGATGTCCCTTACGCACTTAAGGTTGCAAACATAACAGGGCGAGATATAAATGTAGTAATTGCCCCAACGACAGAAGAGTATAGGGAAAGGACTGAAGAGGTAGGAACTATTTTTCGTCAATTAGAAGACCGACTTAATATAGGACTAGTTGCTCCTGACATTATTCTTTGTGATTCAAGCTATTGTAAAGTGGCTATAGGTGGGGTTACTCTGTATCGAGATGATGACCATCTATCAACATTTGGTTCTGAATATGTATCACAGGCTTTTGATGAAGTATTTAATGGTTTATCTATTGAAATCGTAGGACAAAATAGTCTAATAAAGTATTCCAGCGTACGACACTGATATTACGCGTTATCGATACAAGATCTAATCCTACGTACTAGTATCAGATAAATGTTTAATGTCTCGAATGTGGAAATAACTGAAGTGAGTAGTTATTGCTCGACCCTTGATTTTGGAGCAGTGGAGATCGAGTAAATCTTATACCTACTGATGATTTTTATTCGTCTGAATGGTACAGTTCAAAACTAACCTTGACTGTACCATCATTGCTTTAAGCAACTCTTCGAACTCTCGGTTGATTACTCGAATGCCGAAGCACATTAATATTATAATCATAACCAAACGGACCAATTCTAGTAATAGTAAATTGAGGCACACCACCTGAACGATAAAGTTCACCATCGGTACACTCTCGAATAAGCTTATAGATAAAGCGGTTGCTCACCTTGAATTTATTATTTTCAAGCACTTCAATGCCACTAATATTTAACTTCTTAATGAATTTTTTAAAGCCTTTTTGCTCTTTGGCTACTTGGCTAAGTGTTTTAATAAAATACTTATTTATATTATCAGAGCCTACCAGTTTCACTTGACCATGCACTTTTAAGTCAGCTTTCAAAACATCAAAAAAAGATCGGAGATGAATAAAGTGCTCAACTGATTTTTGAAATGCCCAAATCTCAGCTGTTCGATTATTTCGAACGGCATCTAAGGCATCAGCAACAGAAAGTATTTGGCAAAGACCAAGCCACTCTTTTGAAATTTCACCTTTGATGCCTGTATTAGTGAGTGATTGAGCTAACGTATCGATATCATCCATAGATACATTACTAATGTTGTCCGCAGTTGCACCAATTTCTAAAGCGCATTCATCGACAGCAGCAACACGAGTAGATGCTTGCATTGCACTGGCCTGTTCAATAATGCCATCAATTTCTTCATTTTCACCTGTAATACCAGAATCAAAAATATCAACGCTACTAAAGCAGTTAGTACAAAGCAGAGCATATTTCAATGAATCATCATTAACATACTGTGCTTCCATCGAAATCTCATAAAGCTTCGCGAGTATCGACACGTTGTTCACACTAGGTTCTACTCCTTCACGGTAATCATAAAATAAAGGTTCAAAACGTTGGCAAGATTTAGTGGTCATATTAATGTCAGTCACTACTCGGGAAAATTGACTTGGTTTTTCTGTAATGTTCAGGCAATAAGTTAATGCTGAATCACACAAATCTTCAACTTTCCTGCGCTCTTTTGCGATATCTATATCTTCTCGGTTAAGTTCATTTTCAAGCAGATGTAAGTGAACATGCGGCTGAGACTTTCGGGTTCTACCAATAAATTGGTTTATCTCATCAGAATGTAACTTGTGGTAAACATGAATAGACTCAATGTTGGTATTTTTGATGTTGATTGCTTCATCTAGCAATGACGTAGTTAGCACAATGTCATAGTCACCAATCAAACTTGTTTCAAGGAACTTGATAACTTCGGGAGATTTCTGGTTGTCGCTATGTATTTCAAACACACGTAGATTCTGCTGTTCGAAGCAAAGCTTGGCATGTTTGATTTGCTCTTTGTTGTTCAAGCGGATAATCGAAATCTGACCTTTACTGGGAAGGGCAGAAAGTAGATATTGATCCATAAAGTCTTTCTTTTTATGAAAAACTACGTCACACGCTGGCTTTTGATCTAGTTCATGCTTGATCACAATCTGTTCGTCAAAATCAAACGGAAATATATCAGGTTGAAATGTTGCGCTGACCGTTAGTACCTGCTTGAAAACCCCATCAGAAATAGCATCTAATAAAACAGACAACGCCTTGCTTCGGTAATTAGCAGCCTGATAGAGCTTGTGAGCTTCATCAATGACAAGTACATAATGGCTAGGGTGAATTCCAGAATCCAAAATCTTAGTTAATTGATCATACACACAAATAATAATGTCACCATGCAAACTGTTAGATTTATCATCACTGGTGATGCATTGCACCTTGTGATTATCTCTAAAATCATGAGCAAGTTGTTTGACTTGCACATTGACAGGGCAAACCATAATGATTTTTGACCGCTTCGATAGCTTGTTCACAATGTAAGTGGTTTTGCCTCGTCCTGTTGGTGCTTCTAGATGAGTAAGCTGATGCTTCACTTCAACATCTAAGTCTGAAATGTATTGGTTTTTAGCTAAGGTAAAATCGGTAACGACAGTCATGGGTTAAGTCTCACACAGCAAAAAGTAAAAGGATTATGCGCTAAGAATACGGCCTTGTAAAATGCTTTATTTAACTTAACTGTTTGATATGTAGCAATATAATTAATGAACACCAAGTTAAAAATAAGTTTTGGATAAAACGATTACAAGGTGTCTATATCGTTCAAATCCCCCCCTAGAAAGAACGAGAATTCCGCACAAGGGAGATATAGAACAACTATTTTTACCGCTGTCTCAGTACCGTTTAAACGCGATACTCGCAGTTTTACATAAATTCAACAGAGGCTAAAAGTAAGATAAAAAAAAGCAAAATAATCCCCAAGACTCACAACAAGTCTTGGGTTAGTACTAAGAAACTCTTACAGCGTTAGCAACAAAATCAGAAACATGACTACTAACATCACGTAAACGACCCGATGCTAAGTGTGCATATTTTTCCGTAGTTTGGGCTGAATGGTGTCCGAGTAAATGCTGAACATCGTACAATGAAGCAGAGCCAGAGTTGATCAAGATACTGGCAAATGAATGGCGTAAATCATGGATACGTAACTTATCTAAGTCACCAGCACGTTCTTTGATGCGCAGAAAAGCTTTTTTAGGATGAGACATAGGCTTGTCACCGAATCTTCCCGCAAACAAATACGGGTTGCTGGGCTTCATCAAAAGCTGTTGCTCACGGATAATGGCTAGCGCACTTTCATTCAGAGGTACTGAGCGAGCAAGACCTGCTTTCGTGTGAGGCAAAAACAAACTGGCTTCACCGTCAGGGAATTCTAGATGCTCCAATTTGGAATTCAAGATTTCACCTGCTCGCATTCCGGTCAGCAAAGCCAAGCGAACAAAGTTAGCAGCACTTTGATTCCCATCTGCATCACAGCTTTTCAATAAACGAGTGGTTTGCTCACTACTCAAAAAGAAAGTACGTTGATTGTTCTCCTTCAATTTTTTCAAATGACTTGCAGGGTTAGTCGTCAAATGACCCCATTCACAAGCAAGTTTTAGCATTCGATGGATCAAAGACAACATGCGATTGATGCTAGCAGGTTTCAACTTACCAGAAAGACTGTCCATGAAACGTTGGATCTCCTGAGTTTGAATAGCATTCAATTTACTTTCTCGCCAAAGTGGGTAGAAGTAATTCTTCAAAATAGAGACATCATTACGAAAGCTCAACTTGTTCGCCATAGAATAAGGTAAATAATGCTCCTCACCAAATTCATAGAAAGTGGCAACGGCACGCTTTGAATCACGCTCTGTTTTCGGATCTAAACCCTCAGCAAGCAATCGTTTGAACTCGTAAGCTTTCAATCGCGCATCTTTCACATCAAATGCACCTAACTCGCCAATCATCATTGAACGCTTCTTGCCCTGATAGTTGTAGCGAAATAAAAAGCGTTTGATGCCTTTGCGATTAACAATCACCCGTAACCCAGTACAAGCCGAATCAGAATACTCAGTCTCACGACTTGCACTAGTTTCATCAGTTGCAGGTAACTCATTCACTAGTGTCATTGAAAACTTAAATCTTTTAGCAGTAGCCATAATACTCTTCCTATATATAAAGTAAAAAAAGGGAAAGACCGGACAATCGACCGGAGTCCTAAATACAGGCATAATTGCCCATCAATAATATGTTGGTTTTTACATAGCCAAAAAATAATGCGAGGAGGGGATGAGGTTTAACTTATGATTAGTAAGGCTAAACCTCATTTCATTACGTTTTTGCAAGTAAGTTGAGGGTTTTGTTCCACGCAGTAAAATCGCCTGTAAATTGGTGAAGGAATACATTCTTCGAACTGATGGATAACAAAAGCTCAGCACGTAGACAGGCACATAGAAATCCCGTGTTGTTGCTACTGTGTCCTTGTTCAAAAAGTGGCTTGAGTAAGTTGCTTTTGAAATCAGTGTCAATTTTCACATTGTCATTGAAGTACTGTTCAATCTTCTCAAGTGATAGCCATTCCTTCGAAAAGAAACCACCTGAAGAATTACTACTAATACGCAAGTGCAAAGCATCATCAATCAAGGCAATTTGGTATTCCAATTCACCATCAAGCTTTGGATTGAGTTTTTTGGCGGTGGCTGTTTTCAAAATAGAAATAGGGGAGGTTTCAGGTTTGGCTTTTGTTTTGGTGTCAGTTTTAGTATTCATAGTGTTTCTCATTGGTTGGTTAAGTAAACAGAAGGGTCGAAAGCTGGCTATGCTTTTCACAAGGAAACAGAAGGTATTGCCCACCACCATCTTGTGAAGTAATGGTCAGTGCTAAATACCAATTACCAGAAAGCTGAGTGATAAACTCAGTACAAGTAAATTGACCTAAAACCTCACTAAAATTATCAAGTAACTGCTCAGTGTATTCATCAGGCAATACAACGAGCAATGTGGTTGAAGTCTCAAGCCAAAAGGCATCAGTAGCACTTGTAGTATCAAACGGTAGAAGTAGTTCAGTTGATAAAGCATTCAGTACTTCAGGTGAATGGGGAAGGCTCTGGATTTGTTCGAGAGAGGTAAGTGTCTTCATCAATAGCTCCTAATCAACTGGACCAAAGATCAGGCCAATCAAACCACCTGCAACACCACCAATAGCAGTTCCAATGCCTGGAACAACACTACCGGCACGTGCACCAGCTAGAGCCCCCGCAATAGCTCCACTCATACTTGACTCTACCGTGATGGAATCAAAATCATTTGTGATCATATTATTCTCCTAGAATTAAATGCCTACTAAGAAGTAGTAAGCTCAATCACTTCATATATATTTCAAAGAGATTTAGTTTCGGGAGTAAATAGCTGCTCAGGCACGGAGCAATAAATTATAAAATGATTTGAATCTTGAAAAATACGCTCAGCCAATGGAGTGGCTGCTTCGCTTAATCTTTAAATATTAAAAGAATTTCTATAATCATTTTCTAATGCTTCGCGACAGCGAAAAAAATTAAAAATGTTGTTTCATTCATTGCTGCATTTGATTTTCACTCAGTGAAGTTGCAGCTTTGAGATTTTGGCTGTTTTTGGATGATTGGCTTGCTACTGGGATTGGTAGTCGTTAGGGCTATAGCACAGCAGGTGCTTGATGGGCGTGGCTATGTTGATTTGACCAGTGCTTGTGGTGAGTGATGAATTTTAGTCAGGTCTATTTCTGGTACTTGTGTTGTTTTTGGGAGGCTATTGGATTGTATTTTTTGATGTGAGAATTTGAGGTGGTAGCGTTTAGGCTATTGTTTTAGTTGTGATGCGTTATTTGATGGAGATCGGCAGTACTTACTTGTGTTTGAGCTGAGCGAAAGTTATGCGTTGAGTTTGTTATAGATTTAACTTCCCCAGCCATGGACCAGCGGAGGTGGGACCGAGTATTGTTTTTGTTTTGAATTTTGAGGTAACTATTTGAATTTGCTATATAAAAATGGTGGCCCCTCCCTGACTTGAACAGGGGACCTGTCGATTATGAGTCGAATGCTCTAACCAACTGAGCTAAGGGGCCATCTTTTTATCCGCTTTAAATTGAGACTTCAACTTAAAGCGGCGTGAAGTATAAGCATTTTTTATTTTGTTGTCACTAGCGTATTTTTAAAAAATGCTAAATTTTACGTTGTTCGCTTAATTGTTAGGCAATACGGGTGATTTTATATCACTATTGCCTAGATACTATTTATTGATAATGACTTTTCTCTTGGTTAATAAAGATAATGAAAGGATTGTTAACCATAATATTGTGCCACCGCTACTTGGTGTGTTGGGCGTTGGTGTTACTACAACGGGCGCGACCACTGAAACAATAACACTTCCTGTACTTGATGCACCTCTGAAATCAGTAGCGGTAAGTTTAAATGTTAACGAGGTAGCGTTATTTGGGGCTGTAAAGCTAGCTGATAACATATCAGCGTTAGTTATTGATACCGCTGAGCCTGCTGTTTGCTCCCATAAGTAGGTCATACTGTCGCTTTCTGCATCGATGGCTTGAGCCGTTAAAGTTACACCTTGATTAGTATTTACTTCAAAATTTTCTCTTAGGGTAACCACAGGTGCTGTATTTTGATCATCATCAGCAATAGTGAATATAATCTCAGCATTATTACCTAACCGACTATTATCGATGCTTGATAAGGTTAAGGTGAACGTTTCATTTTCTTCTTCTTCAATATCATCAATAATGGTTAATATAATTTTTTTAGTATCACTTTCACCTTCGCCCCAAGATACTTGCCCCGATGCATCAATGATATCGCTACCAATAATCGCTTGTCCTGAAGTCAGTTGATATTGGAATGAAATACTGCCCGATGTGCTACCCATTCGGTTAACATTTACGGTGTATTCATCAACATTCTCTGCGATTGTTTGCTCGTCGAATTCAAAGCTTCCCGTTCCTTTGTCTATTAACCCAGTAATATTGATGGTGTTGTAACTGTTTGAACCAAGTGTTGCACCATTAGTTGGATTATATAAACGTATAAAGAAAGACTCTGAAAATTCGGTATTTGTTAGGTCATCTGCGATATCAATACTTATTGTCTTATTGGTATTATCGTTTGCAGCCCAAGTGAGTATGTTGTTTTCTACATCAAAGTCAGTGCCTTTTTTGGCGCTACCTTGAATCACTTGGTAACTTACCGCAGCACTTTCTGTAATGTCTGAACCATTTCGTTGCACAATAAGGTTTAGTGTTGTTCCTTGAGCGGTTTGTGTGCTTTTACTGGTAAAGCTGAACATTCCTTTCGTTGAAGCTTTAGCGTTATCTTTTAATACATACAGACCACTGTTGATATCGCTAACGAGAATATTTCCTGACGGTAAAAATGGATAAACGCCCCATGCACCATTAAAGCTTGCTGAGTTACTCGGTGTGAAAGTATCAAAGAACCCAACCTCAGTAGGCGTTGTTGGATCCGTAATGTCTAAAATGGTTAAACCACGTTCGTAGTTAGACATATAGTATCTATTACCTCGAACAAAACCATTATGATCAATCGCCTGTGTAGGACCGGTCCATTGGCCAACCTGTGATGGGTTCGTTAGGTCCCCAATTGAAAATATTCTAACGGTGGTATTTAATCCACCACGAAATTCATCAAATTCATCATGTAATAAAATGAACTGCTTATCTTCAGTGCCCCAGCCAGAATGTACATATTTATTGTTCGGAGCTACGTCGTTATATTCAGCTGTACCTAACTGGGTTGAGTCATTTGGATCGGTGATATTCCATAACTTCATGACGTCTTCATTAAAATCAATGAAAACAGTACAACTCCCAGACGTTAAACCACAATCATTAACAGAACGCTGATCATCTATAACAAGAGAAGCCCCATCATGGGTGTAGCCATTACCAAAATTGTTAGCAGTAACGTTGACTAATGTTTTTGGGTTTTCTAATGAATAGCTTTGGAAAGCTCCACCTCTAGTGTTTGTACCAATAAGTTGTAGTGAAGCTGTTTGATCTGGAAGCGTTATATTGAGGGTATGATCAACATTAGTGATATAAACATTATGGGCTCTACTGACCACTTTATTCTTTTCAACTAAGGTTATTGAATGAGGAAGATTGTTAAGGTCAATAATAGTCACATAATCTGTTGGACCATTTCGAACACCTTCGGTTGTTACATAAGCATAGGCTTGCCATAAATTGATATTTTCATCAAAGTATTGGTAAACTTTTACATCTCGCCATGTTGAGGTGACTCCAGGTATTGTGCCCACTTCAACAGGAGTGGTTGGGTTTGTAACATTAACCACAACAACGCCATTTTTTACGCCCATAATAGCAAATTCATTACCCGTATTTAAATCGACATGACCCCAAATATCGTTGCCTTCAACTGGATCATTCGACATTGCAGTTAATGGGAAATGAGCGAGTAAATCAATGTTATTGCAGTCAAAAATATCAGCTTTGCCATTAACACAAGGTTCATTTGCTTGGCTTTCACTGAGTTGATAATAACTTGCAAGTTTTTGTTTTAAATCTTTATCTTTAGCAAAGGCTTTACCATCTGCAATAACGCTAAAACCGTTACTGCGAAGCTCATCAACCATTTCCATTGGAATATTATGTAAAGTGGTCACATTTGACTGAGGGCTTTGCGATTGATAATGATCAAATTGATTATAGCCTCCGACGACTGACACAAGAGCGCTTTTTAAATAAAATAGTTCTTCGCTTGAAGTGATTGTAAAGTCGCCTGAAGCAACAAGTACGTTATCACCTTTGTTTGCTTGGCTAACAGCATAGGCAATTGTTTTACAGGGTCTAAGAACATTATCACAGCGGTCTTTATCTACACCATTAACAGCAACAAACCTCGACTTATCATGCTCTGAATGAGCTAATGTATTTGAAGAGAGTAAAAAATAAGATATTGAAATAATTGCAATGCCAAGAGGTAATGATATTTTAGCCATAATGTACTCGTTTTTTATTTAGCTGCTCAATATTTGATGGCTTTACCATAGCAAGTTAACGTACAATTTAAAACTAACTCGTTAACATTATCTTAACTTCATGTAAGTATTACTTTGCATTCAACGATTAAGCCTTATTCAAATGAACTGTTATATATTAAAAAAAATTTTATCTGTCACAACTATTTTTGGGTTAAGTGTTACGTTACTTTCAGGATGTTTTCAAAACGAGTCCCCAATAACACTCACTTTTCAACCGGTTTATAAGCAGGTTACTTTGAACTGTGCCAGTCACTTCAATGGTAATAATGAACAACTCCTAGGTGCGGCCTCAAAAAATTGGCAGTATCAGCAATTACAGTTTTTTATACATGATGTTGAAGTTAACACTAAAAAAAATGGTTGGCAGCCCTGGTCGATGACAACAAATGCTCATCAAGCAGAGAATGTCGCCTTATTGGGAGAGGTGTGTAATGAAGAAGGTGAGCAAGACTATTGGCAACTTGAATTAACCCCTCTAAATGAAGCTAGTGTTATAACCGATATTCGTTTTACCTTAGGTGTGCCGTTTGCACTGAATCACCTTAACCCATTAACACAGCCTAGCCCGTTAAATGAAGCCTCAATGTTCTGGGGATGGCAGGGTGGTCACAAATTTATGCGTGCAGAGTTAGCTTCACCCGATGATGATTGGCTGTTTCATTTAGGCTCTACCGGTTGCAAAGCCTTAAGTCCTGTTCGTTCGCCAAAAAGTGAATGTTTGTACCCTAATCGAGTTGTCGTTTCTTTGCCTTTCACTTCACTAATAACTACTATCGAGTTTGATTTATCAGCATTAATTACTGATATAACATTAACTCGTGCAAACAGTTGTCAGTCATCGGTTGATGAAGAAAGCTGTAAAGTGTTATTTAAAAATCTAGGGATAAATACCAATAATACAGATCAGTCTATGCTATTTAAAACAAACCTTAAGGCGCAAATAGATGGTTAGCCAACGTTTAAAGACAGTCACATTTTACCTGTCGGGTTTAGTACTGGTAATGCTTTGCTTACTACTGCAATCATGTAGTGATAATAAAGAGTTAGCAGGAGAATATCAGTGGCCCATTATCGAAGGTTTTCCTAAGCCACAAGTACCACAAGATAACCCAATGACCCAAGCAAAAGTCAATTTAGGTAAACAACTCTTTTTTGATAAAAGTTTATCTGCCAATCAACAACAAGCTTGCGCCAGTTGTCATCATCAAGAATTTTCTTTTGGTGAAAATATCCCACACTCATTCGGTAGCACCGCACAACCACATCGACGTAATGCCTCTGCTTTAGTTAACATAGCGTACAATAAAACATTAACGTGGGCCCATGACGGTTTAACCTCTATTGAACAGCAAATACTATTACCTATGTTTGGTGAATCACCGGTTGAATTAGGTATAACTGGCCATGAAGATGAGGTTTTAGCGCGATTTAATACTAAGAATTATCAGCGTTTATTCACTGAAGCCTTCCCAAAAAAAACCATAAGTTTCGATTTGATTGTTAAAGCATTAGCGAGTTACGTGCGCAGTTTAATTTCTTTAGATTCACCGTTCGATGCCTATGCCTATTTGGCTGATGACAATGCTATTTCTGCCTCGGCTTTACGCGGTATGAATTTATTTTTCTCAGAGCAGCTTGAATGCCATCATTGTCACGGCGGATTTAATTTCACTCAGTCTACCAGTCATGAAAAACAGCTTATTGATCGCAGACCCTTCCATAATACGGGTTTGTATAATGTTAGCCATCAAAGTGGTCGTGATAAATCAGGCTACCCTAAACATGATACTGGTTTGTCTGAAATTTCAACGTTAGTGAGAGATAATGGCCGATTTAGAGCGCCAACATTACGTAATATTGAAGTTAGTGCGCCCTACATGCATGACGGAAGTATTGGAAGCTTAGCGGAAGTTGTTGATTTTTATGCCGCTGGTGGACGAAATGTTACTACGGGTGAATATCAAGGTGATGGGCGAAGTAATCCACTGAAAAGTCAGTTCATTAAAGGATTTGTCTTAACAAAAGCAGAAAAAGAAGACTTAATTGCTTTTTTGAAAACCTTGACGGACCAAACATTTCTATCTGATCCCAAGCATCTTATTGTTGAGAAGTAAGTCTTAAAACGTGAAGGTTAAACCTGCTGATAATTCGCTTTGTATCCACATATCGCTCGATATTGCTATTTTACAATTATTATTATCACAGAAAAGTGCGTCTTGGGAGTCAATGAGTGTCGCATACACTCTTGCACCTAAACGAATCGCTATACGGTCATTGAGTTGTAATTTACTGTAAACCCCTAGGTTTACTGATAGCTTAGTTTCATCATCAAGTTTTTTGGCCTCGGGTGAAAAATGAGTAACACCAAAGCCACCAGAAAACCAAAAGGGGACTAAGCTATTTGAAAGTGGCACACTACCACCGATATGTAGGTAAGTTACCGATAAGTCACTAGTATAAGGGCTTAATAAACTAGTAGGAATTAATTCACTCTTATAGTGACTTATCAGTAATTCACCTTGGCGTTTATTGTCATAAGGCCAAGCAACAATCACCCCAAAACTTGAGCTTTCATCTGTCTCAATTTCTAACGATTGGGACTCACTCATTTCACCAAAGTCACTTGCAATAGTAAAGTCTCCTCCCAAACGGTAACCTGCAAAGGGAGTTACCTCGATAGGTCCAGATTTAGCCGCTAAAGTAGGTAGTGTTAAAAATAAAGAAAATAGTAGAATGAGAAAGCGCATTGAAAGTCCTTTTATGAAAAATTTGATTGGCTGATTAATGAATCGAGTTAATTAAAGACAAAAAAAATCCAGTAATTAATTACTGGATTTTAAGTCATCTATTTAAAAATGAAAGCTTTATTCGCCGTCTAAGAAACTTTTAAGTTGCTCAGAGCGAGAAGGGTGACGTAATTTACGTAACGCTTTTGCTTCGATTTGACGAATACGTTCACGGGTAACATCAAACTGCTTACCCACTTCTTCTAACGTATGATCAGTATTCATGTCGATACCAAAACGCATTCTTAACACTTTAGCTTCACGAGCGGTTAAGCCAGCTAATACTTCGTGTGTCGCATCTTTCAAGTTTTCAGCGGTAGCCGAGTCAACAGGTAGTTCGCCATTACCATCTTCAATAAAATCGCCCAAGTGTGAATCTTCGTCATCACCGATAGGGGTTTCCATTGAAATAGGTTCTTTAGCAATCTTCAATACTTTACGAATCTTATCTTCCGGCATGATCATGCGTTCAGCTAATTCTTCAGGTGTTGGCTCACGTCCCATTTCTTGTAACATCTGACGAGAAATACGATTTAATTTATTAATCGTTTCTATCATATGCACAGGGATACGAATCGTTCTGGCTTGGTCAGCAATTGAACGGGTGATCGCTTGACGGATCCACCACGTTGCATACGTTGAAAATTTGTAACCACGACGGTATTCAAATTTATCAACCGCTTTCATCAAACCAATGTTACCTTCTTGGATTAAATCTAAGAATTGTAAACCACGGTTGGTATATTTTTTAGCAATCGAGATAACTAAACGTAGGTTAGCTTCAACCATTTCTTTTTTCGCACGACGAGCCTTAGCTTCACCGATAGACATACGACGGTTAATATCTTTTATACCGTGTACATTTAAGAACGTTTCTTTTTCTAATTGATTTAATTTATAAATACAACGTTCAACGTCTAACTCAATATCAGATAATTTTGCTGAATAAGCATGACCTGCAGCTTTTTGCTCGTTAAACCAATCTTTAGAGGTTTCATTGCCTGGAAAAATTTTGATAAAGGTTGTTTTAGGCATGCCAGCACCAACAACACAGTGCTTCATGATTAAACGTTCTTGAATACGTAATCTATCCATTACGCTACGCATGTTTTTAACAAGCTTATCAAAAAGTTTAGGGATTAAACGGAATTCTTTAAATACTTCAGCTAAATCATCAATCGCTGCTTGTGCGTCTTTATGACCACGACCTTTAGCATTAATAACTTTATTTGCTTTTTCGTAGGCATTGCGAAGTAGAGTGAACTTTTCTTTAGCAAGTTCAGGACAAGGACCGGTATCTTCTTCTTCCTCATCTTCCTCGTCGCCATCAGACTTATCTTCGTCGTTGAGCTCTTCTTTTGAAAGCTCTGAACCAATATGCGTCGCTGCTGCTGGAATTTCTTCTTCTTCAGCATCAGGGTCTAAAAAGCCAACGATAATATCGGTTAAACGTACTTCTTCAGCTTCAAAGTTGTCCCACATATCGAGCAAGAAATTGATTGCCGGCGGATATTCAGCAACACTACGCTGAACTTCTTTGATGCCTTCTTCAATACGCTTAGCGATAACAATTTCGCCTTTACGCGTTAATAGCTCAACCGTGCCCATTTCACGCATGTACATGCGGACAGGATCAGTCGTTCTACCAATTTCGCTTTCAACCGTAGCAAGTGCTTGGGCAGCTGCTTCAGCAGCATCTTCATCAGTATTACCTTCTGTCATCATCAAGGTGTCTTGATCTGGAGCAGTTTCGAATACCTGAATACCCATGTCGTTGATCATTCTAACGATGTCTTCAACTTGGTCTGAATCGATTATATCTTGTGGCAGGTGATCGTTAACTTGAGCAAAAGTTAAGTAACCTTGCTCTTTACCTTTGGTAATGAGCTCTTTAAGTCTAGATTGTGGGGCTTGATTCATTGACGAGTGTCCACCTAAATTATGGCTATCAAAATGAAAACAGTAAGCCGGAAATTATAGCTAATTGCTTAGTATATTGCCAGCGTTAAAGTTTGTTCAACTTATTTTTGTTTGCTACGCACTTAACAAACTATGTAATTCTTGTTTCTCACTTTTACTTAAGCCAGTTGCATGTTCTTTGGCAAGCAATTGCTCCGTACGTTGTTCAATAAATTTGTTTAAAAAACTTTCTATTACATCAATAAACATCGATTCAGCATTTTCAGGTTCAACATGATGTTGTAAGCACATTAACTTTGTTAATTGGCTACCTTCAGTGGTCCCTCGAAAATGTTCAATAAGCTGAGCACTGTTAATTTTTGAATTTTGTTTACATAAAACTAACAGCCGATTTAGCAAAGGAATACCTGGCATATCGAGTTGTTGTAAAATAGTAATATCCGGTAATGCACTAATGATATGGGGGTGCTCAAGTAATAATGCAATAGCAAGGCGTAATGGTGTTATTTTACTTTGCTTCTTTACTGTACTTGCCTTGTTGTTTTGATTGTTCTTTTTACGTAATTCGTCTAAACGTTTTTCGTTGCCACGGGCGAATTTATTGGCTAATTCAGTCAAAATTGAATCTTTTAAGGTACTATCAGGCAGCTTATTTAAGTAGGGCTGGAAGAGCTCAATCATTTTTGATTTTCCTTCCAAAGTACTCATATTGACTTGCAGAGAAAGGTGATCAAAAAGAAAAACTGACAAGGGTGTGGCGTTATCTAGAATTTCTTCGAAAGCTTGTTGACCTTTTTCTCTGATCAACGAATCAGGGTCTTCACCGTCGGGTAAAAATACAAATTTTAAACTCGTACCATCGTTGATTAAAGGCAGGGCATTCTCCATGGCTCGCCATGCAGCATCTCGGCCTGCTCGGTCACCGTCATAACAACAGATAACTTCTTTAACGGTTCTAAATAAAGTTTGGCATTGTTCTGGGGTGGTTGATGTACCGAGCGACGCTACAGCATAGTCGACACCATGTTGTGCTAATGCCACAACATCCATGTAGCCTTCAACCACGACCAATCGAGACAATTGTTTATTGGCTTGTTTTGCTTCAAATAATCCGTAAAGTTCATGGCCTTTATGATAAATACGTGTTTCTGGAGAGTTTAAATACTTTGGCGTACCATCACCCAATACACGACCACCAAAACCAATAACGCGACCTCGCTTGTCACGAATGGGGAATTGAATACGACCTCTAAAACGATCATAAGGACGATTTTTATCGCCAGGGATTGCCATACCTAAATCTACAAGTTGCTGAGTGGTTTGAGGATTTTTGGCAAAATGGTTCATCATCCCATCCCAAGCGTCACTGATATAACCAATACCAAAGCGCTTCACCACTTCACCGCTTAAACCGCGACCTTTTAAATAATCAATGGCGGTATCTTTATCGGTAGCCACTTTTAATTGTTGTTGATAGAAACGACTGATTTTTTCCATCAGTTCGTAATCATCTTGTTTTTGTTTATGAACTTGTTGCTGCTGCTTTAGTTGCGCAGGGCTCTGGTTATTTTGTTCACGTGGCACTTCCATATTATAATGGGAGGCAAGTTCTTCAATCGCATCAGGGAATTCTAAACGGTCAAATTCCATCAAAAAGGAAATTGCATTGCCGTGTTCTCCACAACCAAAGCAATGATAGAATTGCTTATCTTGGCTAACACTGAACGAGGGAGACTTTTCGGTATGGAATGGGCAACAAGCTTGATAATTTTTGCCGGCTTTCTTTAATGGCACTCGAGAGTCAATTAATTCAACAATATCAGCGCGCGCTAATAAATCATCAATAAATTGTCGAGGGATCATACCAGTCATGTCTACATTTTCTTTGGTTGTTTGTGCGAAGGTTATTTTAAACCTAATTGACCTTTACTGGATAGGTGTTTTTTAACTTCTCACCCAAGTGAAACGCTAAATAGGTATTATATAAAACAATAAAGCCGTGAAAATAAATTTTCACGGCTTTAAAATGTATATTTTAATAAAACGAAAACAGTAAGCTTTAGTAAAATCCGTTATGCATTTAGGGTATTACGAACTTGGCCACTTACTGCGCCTAAGTCTGCTTTGCCTTGCATTAATGGTTTTAATACCGCCATTACTTTACCCATGTCAGCCATTGAAGCAGCACCGGTATCAGCAATAGTTTTGGTAATTAACTGACTAATTTCTTCACTTGAAAGTGGCTGCGGAAGAAAAAATCCTAACGCGGTTACTTCTTCAGCTTCTTTAGCAGCTAACTCATCACGACCACCGTCAGTAAACATTTTGATGGACTCTCTGCGTTGTTTAACCATTTTGGTTAAAATCACAATGATGTTCTCATCAGTTGCTTCAAGGTTATGATCGATTTCGGCTTGCTTAATTGATGAAATGGCCATACGAATAACACCAAGACGACATTTGTCTTTAGCACGCATCGCAACTTTCATTTCATCTCTGAGTTGGTCTATTAAACTCATTTATTTTACTCGATAGTCTTAAATACTACTAAGGTATCTTAGTACATGCGAACGCGGCGAGCGTTTTCACGAGAAACTTTTTTAGCAGCACGCTTAACAGCGGCAGCTTTCTTACGTTTACGTTCCCAAGTAGGCTTTTCGTAAGATTCGCGACGGCGAACTTCTGAAAGGATCCCTGCTTTTTCACATGAACGTTTAAAACGACGTAATGCAACGTCAAATGGTTCGTTTTCTCTAACTTTAATTACTGGCATGTATAACCTTAGTATGTATCTATATGATTGGTGTATCGCTTAAGCATTATTGCTTCGCAAACACCCACTCTATCAAAATTGGGTGACGTATTCTAAAGCTAAGCACTAGTTAAAGTAAAGTGTAATATTTTCTAAAATTAAAATTAACTGATTTAATACTAGTTTTATTATATATCCACTGACCTTTCACGGGGGGAAACGAATAATGATTTATTAAACGTTGTCGCTGACCATTATCTATTTTTCTGATAAAAAAGTAGATCACAACCTTGATCAAATGGGTATAATAGCTAACGTATTTGGCGTTAAAATCGCTCAATAAAATGAAATAAACATTATTTAGGCTTTTAGGTTAAGGGTATTATGCGAATTTTAGGTATAGAAACATCTTGTGATGAAACGGGTATTGCTATTTATGATGACGGTGAAGGTGATTTACCTAAAGGTATTGTAGCCCATCGTTTATATAGTCAAATAGCTGTTCATGCTGACTACGGCGGAGTCGTTCCTGAATTAGCGTCACGAGATCATGTCCGTAAAACAATACCTTTAATTAAAGAAGTGTTAAAAGAAGCTAACTTAACCCCTGCTGATCTAGACGGCGTTGCTTATACTGCAGGGCCTGGTTTAGTGGGGGCATTATTAGTAGGCTGTTCAATTGGCAGAAGCTTAGCTTATGGCTGGGGACTTCCGGCTGTGCCTGTTCATCATATGGAAGGGCATTTACTTGCGCCTATGTTAGAAGAAAACGTGCCAGAGTTTCCTTTTGTTGCCCTGCTTGTTTCGGGTGGACATACTATGCTAGTGCGTGTTGACGGCATTGGTCGATATGAATTACTCGGTGAATCAGTTGACGATGCTGCGGGTGAAGCGTTTGATAAAACAGCTAAGTTACTTGGGCTTGATTACCCCGGCGGGCCTGCTTTATCGAAGATGGCTGAAAAAGGCACAAAAGGGCGTTATAAATTGCCGCGTCCAATGACAGATCGTCCAGGTTTAGATTTTAGCTTTAGTGGTTTAAAAACCGCTGCCGGTACCGTTATTCGCAAAGAAATAGCGTTACAAAAAGCACAAGGCAATGAAGGTATGGATGAACAAACTCATGCCGATGTCGCTTATGCATTTCAAGAAGCGGTTGTTGATACCTTAGCAATAAAATGTCGCCGTGCTTTGCAGCAGTGTGAGTTAAAACGTTTAGTGATTGCTGGTGGCGTTAGCGCCAACACATCGCTTCGAGAAAAATTAGCGGAAATTACTAAAAAGCTCGGTGGAGAAGTTTTTTATCCACGTCCTGAGTTTTGTACTGATAATGGCGCGATGATAGCTTATGCAGGCTTGCAACGTTTAAAAGCAGGAACAGATGCAGATTTGTCGTTTAAAGCGACACCACGTTGGCCTTTAGATACTTTACCTGCGGTATAACGAGCGGTAAAGTTGGCACATTAATGACTTCATTTGGCCTTAGTAAAGGATATTTTACCTTCATCTCCTTTCATTAATCGCCAGATGTTGTCTTTATGGCGAAAAATAATTAATACCGAGAGCATCATCACTGGGTACATATATAGAGGCTTTAACAGCCAAATATAAAAAGGTGCAAGCGATACCGTAATAATAGCGGCTAGGCTTGAATATCGGGTAAAATAAATCACACTTACCCAGGTCAGTATCAATAACCCCCCAAGATCTAAACCTATCGGTAATAATACACCCAGTGCGGTTGCAACGCCTTTTCCGCCTCTAAAGTTAAAAAATATAGGGTACATATGGCCTAAACAAGCAGCCAATGCTATTAACCCTAAATTAAGGGGTTCTAAATCAAGGAAATAAGCGCCCCACACCGGAATAGTGCCTTTGAGGATATCAAAGACCAGCACCAGTGCAGCGATGAATTTGTTACTGATACGCAAAACATTGGTGGCGCCAGGATTGTTTGAGCCGGTAGTGCGAGGATCTGGAAGTTTTAATAGCTTACACAATAAAATAGCACTAGAAATCGAACCGACCAAATAGGCAGCAAGCATTATTATCAGTGTTACTAATAGAGCGCTAATACAAAAACCTCCCAATTCATTGTTAAAATGATAGTTAATTATAACAAGTTTTCAACAATTTTAGATATTCTAGCCTTTCATAATGTCAATGGAAATAAGTTTTTCTATCGTCTATTAATAAAAAAAATGAATTGATCCGTCAACCACTAGTTTTTATAACTTTGCACAGGTAAAATCGACCTATATTTTTAGTTGTTTTATTAAAGATGAGTGTACGTTAATGGATAAAGTTTATATTGAAGGCTTGAGTATTCAAACCACCATAGGTTTTTTCGATTGGGAAAAAGAAATCAAACAAACCTTAGTGATTGATTTAGTTATGGGGTGGGATACCGCCAAACCGGCCGAAAATGATGAGCTAGCTAAAACACTCGATTATGCCGACATATCAGTAAAAATAGCTGAATTTGCTAATAAAAATCCCGTAGATTTAATTGAAACATTAGCAGAGCGTTTGGCTAAATTCTTAATTGAAACTTATCAGATCCCTTGGCTTAAATTAAAAGTAGCCAAGCCTAATGCGGTGCATAATGCCATCACAGTTGGCGTTGAAATTGAACGTGGTAGCCAATCAAATAACAGTAATCATGGGTAATGGCGCGTTTATATATTTCGCTTGGCAGTAATGTAGACCGTCAGCACTATTTACAGACAGGATTGACTGCCCTTGAAGCGCTGCTTGGTGAGTTAACGCTATCATCTTTATTTGCTAGTAAAGCCGTAGGATTCGACGGTGCTGAATTTTATAATATGGTGATCGGTGCGACGACCGAACTTAATATAGTACAAGTGGCTAAAGCACTCCGCGAAATTGAGCTTAACAACGGTCGAGAAATTGATGCTAAAAAATATAGCCCACGCACCTTAGATTTAGATTTATTACTGTTTGACGATTTAGTGTTGGACACTCCAGCACAAATTCCACGTGCCGAGATCACAGAAAATGCCTTTGTTTTATGGCCATTGGCTGAAGTAGCGCCAGATCTTAAACACCCCATTTTAAAAAAATCGTACCAACAACTTTGGCAAGCTTACGATAAAACACAACAACAAATAACCACAGTAGACTTTTCTTGGTCAAGCCAATTATAAAAGTTAGACATTAAAAAATTGAATTATACATAAGGAATATAATAAGCAATGACCATTACAGAGATATTTATTTTAGCGATTCTCCAAGGATTAACGGAGTTTTTACCGGTATCAAGTTCAGCACATTTAATCTTACCCTCAGCTGTTTTAGGCTGGAAAGACCAAGGTTTAGCACTCGATGTTGCTTTGCATGTTGGAACATTACTCGCGGTTGTTTTATATTTTCGTAAAGATGTTGCGAATATGGCTGTTGCTTGGGTGGGCAGTATAAAAGGTGATAATACTAGTTTTGATGGCAAGCTTGCCTGGTGGATATTATTTGCGACTATCCCATTAGGAATATTTGGTTTGCTCGGCAAAGACTTTATCGAAGCACATTTACGTACTGCGTTGGTTATTGCTGCTACTACCTTAATTTTTGGATTTTTACTGGGTTTTGCTGACATTAAAGCGGGTAAAAGAAAAGCGACTGAGCATATTGATTTTGAAAAGCTAGGATTTAAAGGGGCTATGCTGATTGGTTTAGCACAGGCGGTAGCATTAATTCCGGGTACATCGCGTTCAGGTATAACAATGACTATCGGTTTGATGCTTGGCTTAAGTCGAGAAAATGCCGCTAGATTTTCTTTCTTATTGTCAATTCCTGCCATTGCGATGGCGGGGAGTTATTTAACATTAAAATTAATGACTGAAACGGGTCCTGTTGATTGGAATGCTATTGGTATTGGCAGTGTGTTAGCTTTTTTTAGTGCTTATGCCTGCATTCACTACTTTCTTATTCTATTGGAAAAAGTCGGTATGATGCCATTTGTTATCTATCGCTTAGTTCTGGGTGTCGCATTACTTTGGTTTGTGCTGGGTTGATTGATCTAAACCTGTGCTGCTATCGTTTAGTTAATTATAAAAAATAATAATAAGAAATTTAAATATGCGATTTAATTGTTAAATACGCATCTAAATATAAATAAATACAAATTTAATATATAAAAGTGAGTAACGAATGAATTTATCATTAACCGAAGAACAGATGATGATTCAAGATATGGCAAAAAAATTCGCTGAAAGCGAATTAGCTCCTGTAGCGGCCGAACTTGATGAAACCCAAGATCAAACACTTTTCCTCAACAACCTTGCGCAGTTAACTGAACTGGGTTTTATGGGCTTAAATATTAAAGCAGAATATGGTGGCGTAGAAGCAGGCACGGTTGCTTTTAGCTTAGCGATAACAGAAATAGCACGCGCATGTGCAGCAACTGCAGTAACAACATCAGTGACAAATATGGTTGCTGAAGTTATTCAAGCGGTTGGTAATGAAGAGCAAAAGCAAAAGTATTTACCTAAAATATGTAGTGGTGAATATAAAGCCGGTGCTTTTTGTTTAACAGAGAATGACGCCGGTTCAGATCCTGCTGGCATGAAGACTTCTGCGGTTCTCGACGGTGATGCCTACGTACTCAATGGCAGCAAACTCTATATTACCAGTGCCAGCTTTGCTGACATCTTTGTTGTTTGGGCGGTAACGGACGCGACCGCTCGAAAAGGTAAGGGTATTTCATGTTTCTTAGTGGAAGCAAATACACCAGGTATTACGGTCAGTAAACCAGAAGAAAAAATGGGGCAAAAAGCATCACCTACTAATGAAGTGAGCTTTAGTAATTGTCGGATACCTGCTAGTGCCATGATGGGCAAAGAAAATAAAGGCTTTGGCGTTGCGGTTGGCGAACTTGCGGGCGGTCGAATTGGTATTGGTTCATTAGCGCTAGGCATTGGTTTAGCCGCCATGGATTACGCCCGTGCCTTTATCACCGAACGTAAGCAATTTGGTCAAGCATTATCAAACTTCCAAGGTTTACAATGGAAACTTGCCGAACGTTACACAGATTTAGAGGCAGCCCGTTTATTGTTAATGCAAGCTGCTTATACTAAAGAACAAGGTTTACCCTTTGGTAAAGCCGCTTCTATGGCGAAGTTATTTGCCGCAGAAAAAGCGAATACTGCTTGTTATGACGCTTTGCAATTAATGGGTGGTGCTGGCTATATTAAAGAATATCCGCTTGAGCGCATGGCTCGCGACGTACGTATTACCACTATTTATGAAGGTACTAGCGAGATCCAAAAAATCATTATTGCTCGTGAGTTATTAAACGAAGTCTAATTATTATTAGACTTATATAATACGAAAGCTGAACGTCCCTTTATTGATAGGCGTTCAGCTTTTTGTATTAAGGCACTTGCGCTTTTTATAATTGCCCCAAAATATAGATTATAGACGCTCATCAATAAACTAAATGGAAGTGAATGTGACTACAAATGCCATTGAAATTACCCTAGAAAATTTTCAACAAATTATTTTAGAAGAATCAAAATCGAAGTTAGTCTTAGTTGACTTTTGGGCGGCACAGGTCCCTGAAAGTTTGGAGCTTAAAGATAAGCTAGCCATTGGCTTGCAGGGTTTTGAACAGTATATATTATACGCCACGGTTGATTGTCAAACTCAGCAACAAATTGCCCAACAATTTGGTATTCAAGGTTTACCTACGGCTATTTTAGTGAAAGATGGCCAACCACTTGATGGTTTAACTGGGCCACAAGATGACGACAATATAAAAGAATTTTTAGCGAATCATTTACCTAAAGAAGAAGACTTATTACTTATTCAGGCGCAAAAGTTATTAGCTGATAATAATATTAATGATGCCTTTACGGCGATTAATAGTGCTTATCAACTTAATAGTGAACGTGCAGACATCAAATTAATGATGGCAGATGTTTATTTACAAACGGGTAAAATAAGCGAAGCCGAATCTTTATTGACCACCATTTTAATGGTTGACCAAGACAGCCACTATCAAGCGCTTATCGCTAAACTTGAGCTTGCCAGTCAAGCCGCGGACTCACCAGAAATTAAAGCACTAGAAGCACAGTTAGTGGACGACGTTGACAACGTTGCTCTACAACATCAACTTGTTGCGCAATACAGCCAAGTCAATCGACATGAAGAAGCGTTGACGTTACTGTTTCGTTTAATGCAAAAAGACAGTAGTGATGCTGCGAGCAAAGAGCTTTATCTTGATGTGTTGAAGGCTTTACCTGATGGCGACCCATTAGCCAATAAATTCCGCAGAAAACTGTATACGTTGATGTATTAAATCAGTACTTGGCAGCAGATGCGTGACACTGATTGTTTCAGTGTCCGCACTTTGTTAGAAATGAGATTTTATTCTCAAGCTGACAATATTGCTTTAAGCCTATGATGGTTTTAATTTACTCACGAACGTTTTTCTAAATTTCGCGAGCTTAGGCGAAACAATCGCCTGACAGTAAGGATTACCAGGATTATTATTGAAATAGTCTTGATGAACATCTTCACCAGAAAAGAACTCTGACGCTTGAGTTACTTCGGTCACAACTGCTGAGTTATACATATTGCTGGCGTCGACCTCTTTAATAATATCTTCAGCAATTTGCTGTTGTTCTTTGCTGTGATAAAAAACCCCTGAGCGATACTGGGTTCCTATATCGTTGCCTTGACGATTTAATTGGCTGGCATCGTGTAGCGTAAAAAACACTTCTAATATTTCACGACAAGTGATCGCTGCGCTATCAAAAGTTAACTGCACGACTTCTGCATGGCCGGTTTGACCCGAGCAAACGTCTTCATAAGTTGCTAGCGCTGCGCTACCACCCATATAACCTGATACGGCAGATTTAATGCCGATTAATTGGTTGTATGCACCTTCAATACACCAAAAGCAACCGCCTGCCAGGGTGATTTTTTCTTCATGTGATGACATTAAAATAAACCTTAATAAATTTGATTAAAATAACTGTATAACAATAGACGTTTAGATGTCTATATGTTTTTATTTGAAATTTATAATAAACTGTTTTTGATCAGTTAAAAATATAAATATTAGCGTAACATCAACAAATAGGATTAACCAATATAAAACATTATGTCTTTATTTTTTAGAACGTTTAATCAAGTTCGCACCGTTCTTTTATTGCGTAGTGTGGCTATTATTATTCAGCTGATATTAATACTTTTTGTTAATGGCGCATGAAAAACCATGGCTACAGCTGTTGGTTGGCCGATAACATTAATGATGCATTGTTAACCTGTCATGGTCAATTGCCAGAATTCATATTGCTTGATATGAAACTCCATCATGAAAGTGGCTTAAATTTGATTAATCCGATGAGGAAGCTATTGCCAAAGAGTCGTATTATTTTGTTAACCGGTTTTGCCAGTATCGCTACTGCTGTTGACGCAATAAAGCTTGGCGCAGATGATTACTTAGCCAAGCCGGTCGATACACAGACTTTATTATCGGCCTTAGCTAAAACGCTAACAGTTCGTCGCTAAAAAAATCAACATTGGTTGCAAATTTAGCAACAAACATTATCAATGAACCAACGTTGTCAACCGAGCAGATTGAATGAGAGTATATTCAACAAGTCTTAAAATTTAATAATGGTAATGTTTCAGCAACGGCACGTTAGCTTTAATGCACCACAGAACGTTACAACGTAAATTACAGAAAAAACTACCGTTAATGGCGAAGTTGATTAACCTTAGTTTTCAAAATTATAAGCAATATGCTGATGAAACCTTAACGTTAATTCATCTTTATTAATGGGGATTTCGAGTTCGGTCGCTAATAAACGCATTGCCTGTTCTATTTGGTTAATAAACTTGCCATAGCCACTATGTTGGGAGTCTTCTGCGGTAGCCACAAAGATAAATTGTACGTTATCAACTAACTCATCGGCTTTCCATTTACTCACCAAGCCACAGGGACTCTGTTTAGGGTTATAACCTAACATTTGTAACTCACCCATCTTAGAAATTATTTCATGCAAACTATATCGGACAATGGGGACTAAACCATTAGCGATTAACGCTCCATTATTTAAATTAAAGCGCTTAGCCACCAGTGAAAAAGTATCGGTTAAATAAGTATAAAGCGGATTGTATGGATCTTTAGAATTGGCATCAATATCAACTAAACCCAATAAACGATTATCAACCGTTAGATTAATTACCGCATAACTTATTGCCGATGCGTTCGGTGTTATAACAACGTTTTGTGATTTATAGCGTTCATCAATAGGCCGTAATTTATGCGCTTGTGTGCCTAGGCAGCCTTTATTTTTAGCAAATAAATCATAGGTAAGGTGTTGATGATCACGTAAACGTATCGCTCTGTTAGGTAATTTTGTTTGCTCGATAAAACTATGCAGTAGCCGAGTCACTTTTTGATGAAATGCCGATGCATTAAAGCGAATGTCGTCGCCAGAGGCTAAAAAAAGTAGGGTGATCTTTTTTGCGCGAATACTGGCATCAAAAAAAGAATTTTGTAATTGATGATTTTGAGGATCGTAATAAAATAAAATTTGCTGGCTGGTTTGCCATTGGTGCATTTCTTGACTGTAGCGAACGCGAACTAATTTGTCATTAGCAATAAATAAGCTACTTTGTATCGCATAGTCATTACTTAGCGTAAATAATAATTGTGATAAACTTTGATAAAAATCATAGTAAGGTTGAGTGCTATGCGTTGAAATATTTGGAGAAATTAACTCTATTAATTCATCGGTAATGGCAAACTCAGCTAAAATATATTGGTTATCTCGCGCATTTGAAGGAATATAAGCTTTGTGCGCCGCACTGCGTTTTCTTATTATAGACATGTTCGTTCCCTGTTTGAAGTTAGTCGATAAACTTGTGATGATTATAAAGAGACCTTGTGACACTTTTATGATGTTAAAAGGTTTTGAGTTATTATCCCGACAGTAAAATTTAATAAGTAGAGAAACTATGTTTTCAGATCAACAAGCTTTGCTCGACGCTGTAAATCAAATAATGCCTTTTGGAAAATATGCAGGTAGACCCTTACTAAAATTGCCAGAGCCTTACTTAGTGTGGTTTAAATCAAAAGGTTTTCCTGAAGGTAAGCTAGGACAGCAACTTGAATTAATTTACGAAATAAAACTCAATGGTCTTGAAGGCATGTTAGAACCACTGTTACGCTCAAGTCGCTTAGGTATTCCACAACATTAAAATAATTTTTTATATAAAAATAATTTTTAATAATCATAGGTAATAACGCTTGTTGGTAACAAATTGTTTTATTTATTTAATCTTATAATTAGGATTTTTCAGCTCTCAATCATTAACTGTCGAACACTTTTTAATCGTAATTTTACTTGATTTAGCCTCTTGCTTATTCTTAACTGAATTGTCGACTGCTGTTTTATTCGACAAGTATTAATAAGTATCACCAAAACAATGATGGAGAGTTATCAATGCAAACAAAGAAAAGAGATCGTCTAGGCAGAGCACATTCCAATGGTTATAAAGCAGGCCTCACCGGAAAAACAAAAGAAAAATGTCCTTATCAAAATACGGATGCAAAATCAGAATGGCTAGGGGGTTGGCGTGATGCGTTAACGGATAAAAATCTAGGACTATTCAAGTTATAAGTTAACATCTTATTTTTAATAAAAAGGAGCCCTTTGTTGATGTTTACCAAGGGCTGTATCTTTTTTTAGTTAAGCTTATACTTGTTCAGGCAACTGCCAATTTATCGGAGTCATTTTTTTTGATGTTTACCAATGGCTGTATCTTTTTTAGTTAAGCTTATACTTGTTCAGGCAACTGCCAATTTATCGGAGTCATTTTTTTTGATGTTTACCAAGGACTGTATCTTTTTTTAGTTAACCTTATGCTTGTTCAGGCAACTGCCAGTTTATCGGAGTCATATTTTTTGATTGTAACCATTGGTTGGTTTTTGAGAAATGCTGACAGCCAAAAAAACCGCGATATGCCGATAAAGGTGAAGGATGAGGCCCGTTTAATACAAAATGCTTTTCGGTATTAATGTTTTTTCCTTTCTTTTGCGCATGAGCTCCCCAAAGTAAGAATACACAACCGCTACTTTCTTGATTAATGTGCTTTATTACTGCATCAGTAAATGTTTCCCAACCTAACTTAGCATGAGAATGAGCCTGTGCTTGTTTGACGGTTAAAACCGTATTCAGTAATAGCACCCCTTGCTCTGCCCACTGCGTTAAGCAACCGTGGCTTGGCTTATTAAAGTCAGCAAACTCATTAACAAGCTCTTTATAAATATTGACTAAAGAAGGTGGGACTTTAATGCCGGGTTGCACAGAAAAAGCAAGTCCGTGAGCTTGATCTTCACCGTGATAGGGGTCTTGCCCTAAAATAACCACTTTAGTGTCTTTAATATCTTGATAACAAAAGGCATTAAAAATATCGTTTTGCGCAGGAAAGATAACTTCGCCCTTTGCTCGTTGTTGAGAAATTACTTGGTTTAGTTCAATGAAATATGGCTTGGCTTGTTCTTGATTAATAAGTTGTTGCCATTGCGGCTTAATATTTTGATTTATCATGAGGTATAAAAATGGCCGTTAATCTAAATTAACGACCATTATAAACGTGTTTTTAACTGAACGAAATTAGTGATCGTTTAATAATAAATAATCACGTAAGTCGCTAAAGTTAGCGGCCATATCTTTTGATAAAATGGTTTCGCTGGCGCAGTCAGCAAGTTCTTTTGGTAAACCGATTGGTTGTCCTAAAATACTTTCAACCACCTCTTTGAATTTTGCTGGGTGTGCGGTGCCTAAAAATACACCAAATTCACCTTCATCTGCATTGTACTGTAACGCTTTATAGGCAACGGCTGCATGTGGTTCACTGATGTAACCCAGCTTGGCTAACTGTAAAACAGTTGACTGTGTTTGTTCTTCATCAATTGAAACTGAACTAATACAATCGCTAGGAACTATGCCAGACTTTAGCATATGTTCAACGCGAGGCCAGTTATTTGGATCGCTAACATCCATAGCATTTGAAATGGTCGCTACAGTAGCATTAGGCGTCCACTCACCTGTTTTTAGGTAACGAGGCACAGTATCGTTGGCATTTGTTGCCGCAATAAATCTTTTTATCGGTAAACCGAGTGCTTTAGCAAATAAACCAGCGGTTAAGTTACCAAAGTTACCACTGGGAATCGATACCACAACATCGTTTAATTCGCTTTTACACTTTTGACGAGATAACTGTGCAAACCCTTCAAAGTAGTAACATACCTGAGCTAATAAGCGGCTGATATTTATTGAGTTAGCTGAATTTAAACCTATAGTAGTAGCGAGCTCTCTATCATCGAATGACTTTTTAACTAACGCCTGACAATCATCAAAACTCCCGTCGATAGCGAGTGTTTCAATATTGCCGCCTAAGGTCGTAAACATTTTTTCTTGTAGCAGGCTGATTTTTCCTTTCGGATATAAGATCACCACACGAATATTTTCAATGTTATGAAAAGCATGAGCAACCGCCGCGCCTGTGTCACCTGAGGTCGCCGTTAATATAGTGATCTTTTTATCTTTGCTAAAAACTTGCAAACATTTAGCCATAAAACGCGCGCCAAAATCTTTAAAGGCGAGTGTTGGACCATGAAAAAGCTCTAATATAGCTCTGTCTTTATTGATGGGTTGAATTTGTGCTGGAAAGTTAAAAGCACTGGTTACAATCTCAGTTAATTGCGCTTTAGTTAAATCACCTTCTACAAACGGGTAGAGGACATGTACACTTCTTTCAACTAAAGGCATAGCGAGTAATTCATCGATATTATCTAACACTGGGATTGTTTCAGGAAAAAAGAGTCCCTGATTTTTTCCTAGTCCTTGCTTAACCGCACCAGCAAAACTGACTTGTTCATCGTTTTCTTTTAAATTATAAAATTTCACAACATATTCCTAATAAATTTGGTATTTTTAATAAAGTGATTAAGCGGGCAATCTCTCAGCACCCGTTAAGTGAACCTGACAGACATGAACAAAACCTGAGTCTGTTTGTAAATAATTTTTTTGTAACCAAAGCGCGCTATCTTGGGCTTTTTCAAGCGAATCACAGACACAAAACAACGTAGGCCCTGATCCTGAAATGCCTACAGCTAAATGACCTTGAGCGCTTAAATAGTCTTTAGCTTCGATAAATTTTGGTAACAAGTGCTGACGATAAGGCTCTGCAAGTACATCTTTGAGTACTGAAAATGCTTGTTGTTTATCATTACGGTGGCAAGCATCAACAAAAGTTGCTAAATTTTGTCCGAAAGTAATGGCGTCAGCACGACTGTATTGCTTGGGTAAAACATCGCGCGCAGCTTTCGTTGAGACATTAATACCTGGGTAAGCCATTACGTAGTAGCAATGATCAAATAGGGGCAAACTCTGGCTAATAAGCTGTTTGTCCGGCACCATTAATTGCAAACCACCTAAATAACATGGCGCGACATTGTCGTAATGCAAACTGCCACTTATTTTTGCCTCCATTTGACCCATCATAAATAACAGTGTTTTTTCATCAAAATATTGCTGATAAAATTCATTGAGTGCGACCAGAGCTGCGACTACAGAGCAAGCACTTGAGCCCAAACCACTGCCAACCGGCATCTTTTTATCTAGTGTTAGTTGTACTTTTTTAACCGCTTGTTGCGCTTTTTCAAGTGCTAGGTTGTATAGCTCTAGACAATGCCAAACAATATTGTCTGTGGCCTTACCGGGTAGCTTATTGGCAAATTCACCAATCACAATCAGCTTATTCTCTGTGGCTGACTCTATAGTAACTACATCACCTAATAAAGTACCATCAATGGGCTTAACCGCTAAACCTAAAACATCAAAGCCAACGTTTAAGTTGCCTATTGATGCAGGAGCAAAAACAGATATAGTCATTAGTGCTGCTGCTCCCATGCTAATGTTCTTAATAGATCGCCAAACACACCTGCGGCGGTAACCGCAGCACCTGCGCCATAACCGCGTAATACAAACGGTAAGGGTTGGTAATAACGGCTATGTATTGCCAACGCATTTTCACCATCTTTAACACTATAAAGTGGATGATCATTGGCAACAGCTTCAATGGCAACTTTACATTTTCCATCAACTATATTGCCGATATAACGTAAAACTTTACCTTCAGCTTTTGCGACTTTTACTCGTTGAGAAAATTCATCATCTATTTTCGCTAAGTTCTTCATAAATTCACTGACATCACCACTCGCATCAAAGTTTGCAGGTAACACAGATTCTATAGAGATATCTGATAACTCAAGCGGTATTCCTGCTTCACGCGCCATGATTAACAATTTACGCGCTACGTCCATACCGCTTAAATCGTCACGAGGGTCAGGCTCGGTAAAGCCATTTTCTTTGGCGATAGCGGTGGCTTGAGAAACGGTCATACCTTCTTCTAGTTTTCCAAACATATAGGAAAGTGAACCAGACAATATCCCTTCAAAACGTACTAATTCATCACCCGCTTTTAGCAAGCTTTGTAAGGTATCAATTACGGGTAAGCCAGCACCAACTGTTGTTTCATATAAGAAGCGACGGTTAGACTTCTGTGCTGCACTGCGCAACGCTTGATAGTATTGCCAAGAGTCAGTATTGGCTTTTTTATTTGGCGTTACAATATTAAAACCCTCTTCAAGGTACTCTACATAGCTCATCGCTAAAGACTCACTAGAGGTTGAGTCGACTAACACCGGGTTAATCAGGTGATTCTCGCGGACAAAAGCCTTGATGTTTTCAACATTTACTGGAACTGCGTCACTTTTCATTTCTGCTTGCCAGTTATCTAAATCAATACCTTCAGTATTAAAAACCATACCTTTACTGTTAGCAATGCCGTAAACCTTTAAGGAAATATTTTGCTTTTTAAGCTTAGGTTGTTGACGAGCAATTTGCGCAAGAAGTTCACTACCAACAACACCGCAACCAACAAGGAATACATCAATAGTGGGTTTGTGGGTGAAGAAATTTTGATGACTGACTTTCATTGCATCAGTACATTTACGTTTTTCTACCACAACAGAAATACTTCGCTCTGACGAATCTTGGGCAATAGCGATGACATTGACACGTGCTTGGGCTAATGAACTGAAAAACTTAGCAGCAACCCCTTGTTGGTGATGCATACCGTCACCAACCAGAGAAATAATCGATAATTCATGTTGTAACTTCAACGGTTCAAGTAAACCATTGAGTAATTCCAGCTCGAACTCTTGTTGTAAGCTTAGTTCGGCTAATTCAGCATCACTGGTGTGAATACAAAAACTGATACAGTATTCGCTGGAAGACTGGCTAATTAAGACTAAAGAAATTTTTTCTTGACTCATAGTGGCAAATACACGACTTGCCATGCCAACCATACCTTTCATACCCGGTCCTGAGACATTGACCATAGTTAAATCATCAAGATTAGATATCGCTTTAACTTTTTTAGTTTGATCATCCTCGTTAGATATTAAGGTTCCTGGCGCATCAGGATTACCGGTATTTTTAATCAAACAAGGAATATGAAATTGAGCTATGGGGCCAATCGTTTTTGGGTGTAGCACGCTAGCACCAAAATATGAAAGTTCCATCGCTTCTTGATATGACAAGTAATCAAGTAATTTTGCTTCCTTTATTAGACGAGGATCTGCGTTAAAAACACCATCAACATCCGTCCATATTTCACAACATTCAGCTTGAGCACAAACCGCGAGAACGGCAGCAGAGTAATCAGAACCATTGCGGCCAAGTGTCGTTACTTGCCCTTGTTTGTTAACACCGATGAAACCCGGCATTAAGGCAACTTTATTGAGATTGTTGTAATGGTTTTCGAAGTTTTCTTTTGATAAGACTAAATCAGCGACTGCATTAAGAGACGCTTCGTTGGTGATTAAAAATTTTTCTGGTTCAATAACAGACGTTTTAATATTTTGTGCGTTCAACACTGATTCGAGCAAGGCAACACTTAAACGCTCACCTATGCTGATAATTATAGCGCGGATATGATCCGGGCAATAAGACAACATAGTTGCGCCTTGTAGATAACGTGAAAGCTTATGCTCCCAGTTTATAAGGACTTGCTCTGCATGTAATGGGCTGAATTTTGGTAAGCTGGCACCAAGATCATCGATAATGGTTATAATGGCTTTTCTGAAGTGTTCTAAATCATTTTGTAATTTTATTTCATCACTAATATTCTCTGCCATAGCCACTAAATGGTTGGTTACGCCTTGTGGGGCGGAAACAACAACGGCAACAGCAGAATCGTTACTTTTGTCAGCTATAATTTTGGCAACTTGCACAAAACGTTCTGCTGACCCTAGAGATGAACCTCCAAACTTTAATACACGCATTTTACTTCCTTTTTATTGTAAATTCTTTGCGAGCCAAAGAACTTGCAATGATTAAAACCTTAAAACAAAAAAAAGCCCGGAACCTAAGGGGTCACGGGCTTTTATTTATGTGTTTTTGACACGTCAGCCGATGACAACCATCCCATTGAGGGTGGTAGTGATAATAATAATGGTAATACGACGGACAAATGTTTTCATGGTTATAAAATGCCTGAGCGGTGTTTTACTGTCAATAGTTATTTATGAATAAAAAGTTATACTTTATTCATAAATAAGCAGTAAGAGGGTTTATTTGGATAATAAAGCGAATATATTCAGTTTTTTAGGCTGAAATAATCTTTTTTGCAGCACAAACTATGTTTCTTCCAGAAGCCTTAGCGTCATATAAAGCAAGGTCTGTGTGGGATATTAAGTCTTCATAACGGGTGTCTGCTTCGGTGATGACTGCAACACCAACACTGGCGGTAACATTTATTTCGATTTCTTGAAACTTAATGACATTTTTGCTGATCGCAACGCGGATCCGCTCAGCAACATCTAAAGCGCCAATAATATCGGTATTAGGCAGAATAATCGCAAATTCTTCACCGCCATAGCGACCGAATAAGTCACCTAAGCGCAGTAGTTCACTGATCACTTTAGCGGTTTCTATTAATACTATATCGCCACCTAAATGTCCGTAAGTATCATTAAGTAATTTGAAATGATCTAAATCGAACATAATAAGCGCTAAACCATGCTGATAACGACGTGCGCGCGAAAATTCTTTTTCGAGACACTCTTCCCAATGCTTGCGGTTAAAGACTTGTGTTAAGCCATCGATACGATTGGCCTGTGCAAGCTCTTCAAGTGTTTTGTTCAGCTTACTTTGGTAATGGCATACATCGGTAACATCTTCGATAAGAATACAAACGTGCTCGTTAGCTTCCTTATTTTCAAGCGGCAAAAAGGTACAGTTTTGTGCCATAAAGTGACTGTCTGTCGTCATAGGACGGGTATGAGGCAATTCAAAAAGGTGATGTCTTTGTTCCCATGAGCAAAAAGACTGGGTTTTTAGTTGAAAGACACTTTCAATTTTTCTTTTGAACCACTTTTCTGGCAGCTCGGGGAAGACAATAAAAATATCTTGTCCAATAACATTTTCAGGCTTTTTGTTCGCATGAATTTGTAAATATCGATTCCAAAATACGATATTGTATTGACTATCTATGATGAGAATACCGGTATTTAATTTGTTGGCAATATCAGGACAAATATCATCAGCAAGCATTTAGAACTCTTCCAAAATTCTGTCAATAACTGTTTTTATATTGATAATTGCTGACTCAGGAATAAACAAAACCATATCGCAATTAAATGAATAATCAGTAACTTGATAAGTTATTTTAACTTTTAAAGCTAAGTCCCAGTTAAATGATTGTTGGGCAAGATGATCGGATATTGCACTTTGTGAACCCGCTAATAAACGCGGCGCACTGTAAGACATTTGATTATCTATTTGTTTAGCAAAAACATTTAAGAAGGTGGTGGTTAAAATAGAACTTAAGTCGATAATTTGTTCTTCAACAGATAATTCATCAGGCTCATAGCCCAGTAAATCTGCAAGTCGATCAGAATCTTTCGGCTTGTACATAAGCAGTGCTTCACCGCGAATGCCTTCGTAACCAAAGAAGCCTTGACTTACTACCGCAGCAGAATTTTCATCACTGTTTAACGAATTAAGCAGGCTAAGCGTACTGACTTGTTCAATACTAGGTACTTTTAAATAAACAAAGGTATTTAAGTATCGGGCAAGTTGGTCACTTGCTTGACCCATAGCAACATTAATTATTTCTTGTAAACAATCTTGCTGATCTTCATTTAAGTTGAGATCGCTCATAAAAAACCATGATTTCTTAGGTTAGTGTTAAGGACTTCTAATTCAACTGGTTTACGTAAAAAAGCTTTGGCACCGAGTTCAAGTACTTTACTTTGCATTTCTGGTTGTATATCGGCTGATATAACAAAAATTGCCGGTGTAATGTTTTCATCTTTTAGGGTTTGAAGTACACCTAAGCCATCTAGAACAGGCATAGTAAGGTCAAGAAATAGAATGTCAAATACTTGACTGCGTAAAAGTTCAACAGCTTCTTGACCATTTTTTGCTAATTGCGCATTAGCTGATAGTTGCTCTGGTAAGCTACGTAAAACTTGTTTACGGGCCATATTAGAGTCATCACAAACAAGAACTGAAAAGCTCATGTAATCGGTAATCCTTTATTTTTTTTATTTTATAACGCTAATCTACCTTAAATAAGCGGTACTGTTAATTAATAAAGTACAAAAATGCTGATTTTTTATGCTTTTAATGAAGATCTCTCTAATCATTGCACAATATAACAACAAACTAAAAATAATACGGTCAAAAATTAGTGATAATCTTTCCATGATACTTTTATTTTTTACCTGTTTAGAAGGTGATTATTAGGTTAATTAACACGATAGACATTATTGTCGAAAGGGTATAAATCGCAATAGCTTTCCAGCTGTATGTTTTGAATTTCATCGTTTATCTCTTCATCTATTGATTATAACAATGGTTAATAAATTGTCATATCTTGTGAATTTAAATTAGTACTCAAATACTAAGCGATATTCGTGCCACAATATAATGTAAGCTGAGGAAATTGTTGTGAATTTTATTAGGCTAATACAGAATTGATTTTATTTTCTTTATAAAAATATTTATTTGTTCGCTCATTTATCCCCTACGAGGATATTATGACCATTAAATAGTCGGCCATTGTAATTGGTTTTGGTGGGATTTTAACCATGCTTTAGCTGAATCGTAGTTAGGGTAGTTAAGCGCCACTAATTGCCAAAACTTAGTTGAGTGATTCATGTGCCTAAGATGACAAAGCTCGTGAACTATTACATAATCGATAATCCATTTAGGCGTCATGGCTAATAAAGAACTGAAACTAAGTTCACTTCGACTATTACAGCTGCCCCATCTAGACTTGTACAATCTGACTTTAAACGATTTGGGTAAAACACCAATTTTTTCCGCGTAAAGAGATAAGTTTTCATCAATATAAGCATAAGTTTGCTGCTTTAACCAAGCTTCAAGTTGTTGCTTTACATATTTATCTCGGGTTTTTATATCATCAGCTATTTTGATTTTTAATTTACTAGCGAGAGTCGCTATGATGGTATCTTGATGAAGCGTTATTTCTGGAAATAGACCATAATGAATATCCAGTGTTTTAAGTTCGCCATTAATAAGCAATTGGCTATCTTTTTGATAATGATTATTTTGACTGGCAGGTTGTGCGTTTTGCTCGGCAATTTTTCTGTGTAGCCAAAGACTTTTTGATTTAACAATGTTCGCTATATCATCTTCAGAAACATATTTTGGCGCACGGATTATAATTTTTCCGTGCTTAACTTGTAAGCCAACCGTTTTTCTTTTAACGCTACGAATGAGCTGATATGACAACATAATTCAATATTATCTAGTGTTAAGTAAAGATAAATTCAAACCAGTACAGCGCACTTTATTTACTTGTGCTCGCTTTAGCCTTACGTGGCGCTTTTACTTTTGCTGTTGCTTCAATTTCTGGCGACGAGTCAGTGCTATTTACTGTTTCAACTGGTGCTGTAACGTTCTTTTTAGCAGCAGTCTCTGGCTTAGCTTTCTTAGCTTGCAAAGCAACAAGCACATCTTCACGATTCTTAGCTAGATAAATACAGAGTTCTTCACGCACTTTTTCATCAATATTAAAGCTGCTGGCTTCAAACATCTCGGCTAAGCTGTCAGCCATATCAAGCATTTTGTCATACTCGTCTGCTGCTTTTTTATCCATGAATGTTTCTACCTCCACACCTTGTCTAATGACGACAAATCGACTTTCAACTGCCATTTTTTTTCCCTTATAGGATCAATATTACGCTTGATGGTTTTATCATATACGATTTAAAACCGCTTATACAATCAAAATTAACTGTACAAAACAACAGTATCATACGAGGTTTTCATTAAAATACAATCATTTTATAAAACCTCGTTATTGATAAATACTGTTTTAACCGATAGTTACTATAGTAATCTCACTCTAAATTTACGACCTTTTAACTTGCCGTCACTGAGTTTTTTGAAGGCTTGTTTGGCAAACTTTCGACTTACAGCTACATAAGCCCAGTTATCTGATAATTGAATTTTTCCCACTTCGCTAGCTGAAATAGTTTTATCGCCAGTTAGAGCGCCAAGGATATCGCCCGCACGTACTTTTTGTTTTTTACCGCCATCTATTTGTATCGTTGCCATTTTCGGAGAATACACCGAGGCGTTTAATACACTAGCGTCTGGCAGTAATTCGCCTTCGATAGTTCGGTCAAGGTAATCTTCTAATAAACCTATTTTGTAGCTTTCTTTTTCACTGAAAAAAGAACAAGCAATACCTGTGCTACCCGCTCGGCCTGTACGGCCAATACGGTGTACATGAATTTCGCTATCACGAGCGATATGATAATTAAATACGGCATCTAGCGCATCAATGTCTAAACCACGCGCGGCAACATCGGTGGCGACTAAAATTGAAATACTCTTATTGGCAAAGCGAACTAATACTTCGGTACGATCTCTTTGCTCTAAATCGCCATGTAAATCTTGAACATTAAAACCGTAATTACGTAGTTCATTGACAACAATTTGTACGTCTTTTTTGGTGTTACAAAAAACGATACTTGATTCGGGTTGATGCTTTAATAACAATAAACGGATACCGTCGATACGCTCGCTGTCATTCTCCACCTTATAAAAATGCTGTGATATGGTGCTTTCTTCGTGATTTCCCTCAACGGTTACCTTGGTTGGTGATTGCATTATTTTTTTAGCAATATCGGCAATTTCTGCAGGGTAAGTTGCACTAAATAATAAGGTTTGTCGTTGTTGAGGAATTTGGCTAATAATAAAGTCAACGGAGGCTTGGAAGCCCATTTCTAGCATACGGTCGGCTTCATCGAGCACTAGCATATTCACATCGTCTAATTTTAATGTGCCTTTACCTAAATGATCTTCAATTCTTCCTGGCGTGCCAACAATGATATGAGCACCATGCTCTAAAGAACCAACTTGCGGGCCAAAAGGCATACCGCCACAAAGGGTCAATATTTTTATGTTATGGATGGCACGGGCTAATTTACGAATTTCTTTCGCTACTTGGTCAGCTAATTCACGTGTTGGACAAAGGATCAGTGTTTGAATACGAAAACGTTTTACGTCTAGTTTTTCTAAAACACCTAGGCCAAAGGCAGCGGTTTTACCAGAGCCTGTTTTACCTTGGGCAATAACGTCACCACCGGCAATAATAGTTGGCAAGCTTTGGGCTTGAATGTCGGTCATCTGTTGATAACCCATAGACTCTAAATTTTGAATTAACTCAGGTTTGAGTTGTAAGGTGGAAAAACTAAGCTGGCTCAACGGGAATTCCTTGGCATAAAAATAATACGCCATTTTACCTTGTTTAAATGCTTATTACTCGATAAAAAAACGAATCATATTGCCAGCACACTTTTCTGGTTGTTCAAGCGGTAACATATGGCCGGTGTCGGCAAGTGTTATTAAAGAAATCAGCGGTGATTGCGTTAAAATAGTGGTAATGCGCGTTAACGTAACCAGCGAGTCATTATCACCAATTAAGAACTGAATGGGGATGGCAAGCGTAGGAAGTTTTACTAATAAATTCTCGCGTTGGGTGGTCACTGTTAATTGATGGATAAGTGTATCCTTACCCAACTCAATATCCATTGCTCGAATACAGTTAATGATGTCTTGATTGTTGTGTTTGCTTGGATGCAGCAGGGCAGTTATACGTTTGCTGGTGATGCCTGAGTAACCATGCAACTTTACATAAGCAATCGTGCGGATGCGCTCTTTTAATTGAGCGGGTGGCAACAAATAAGACATATTAGAAATAAGCAGTAGTTTGTTAATTTTATTAGGATATTTCAGCGCAAAAGCCGACGCGATATATCCCCCTAAAGAAAAACCCGCTAAATTTATTTTTCCTACTGGGAGTTTTTGTTCAAGCGCAGTGACTATTTTATCAATACTATTTTCCACGGGGATGGCAATGTGGATAAGCTCCACATTTTCAGGTAAGTAAGTGATGCAAGCCTGCCACAGACGTTGATCGCACATGGTACCCGGCAGGCAATATATTTTAATCGTCATATTGTGTGTTCATAACAAGCTAAAAATAGATAATGCTACTGAATAACATCATCAAATAGTTGCACGTTAACCATTTCATTAGCGGGAACGTTGCCTTGGTTTGCCGGTAAAACAATATAACAGTTGGCCGTCGACATGCTGGTTAAAATTCCTGAGCCTTGACTACCTGTACTGGTAACTATCATCTCGCCTTGGTGATTGGTTGACAATATCGCCCGTTGAAAGTCCATGCGTCCGGCGCGCTTATTTAATTGGGTGGCTGTTTTTACTTTTAATAGCGGTAACTTTTTAGCTTGAGCATGCTGTAATTTTAATAATGCGGGTACGGCCAATTGATGTGCGGTGACCAAGGCTGAAACAGGGTTGCCGGGTAAGCCAAAAAAGTAACTATTAGGTAATTTTCCAAAAGCAAAAGGCTTACCGGGTTTCATGGCTATTTTCCAAAAACCAATTTCGCCTAATTGTTCAAGTATCAACTTAGTATAATCGGCGTCACCTACAGAAACACCTCCTGAGGAAATTACAACATCGGCTTGCTGATCGGCTTGTTCAAATGCAGTGCGTATTGCTTGTTCATCGTCAGCGATAATACCAAAATTTATAACCGTAACATTCAGTTTAGTCAACATCGCAATTAATGCATGGCTATTACTTTCATAAATATCACCGTCATTAAGGACTTCGCCCGGAGATTTTAATTCATCGCCGGTTGCTAATACAGCAACAGTAATTTTACGATAGACTTCTACTGTTGGTACACCTAAAGATGCCAGTACACCAATATCTATCGCCGAAAGTTTTTTACCTCGGCTAAAAACGGCTTGGTCTATTGCGATATCTTCACCGGTAAAGCGAATGTTATCGTTAAACTCTCGGTTTTCTAGAAATGTAATGCCGGTATCTTTTGCTTGGCAGTTCTCTTGCATTTCAACGGTATCACAACAACTTGGTAATTTTGCACCTGTCATTATACGAATACATTCACCGATTTTACATTCACCTTGAAAAGGCGCGCCAGCCATTGACCGGCCAATCATAGTTAATGTATCGGTCGTTTGTAAACTTGCCAATTTTAAGGCATAACCGTCCATGGCTGAATTATGATGAGGAGGAACATTTAATGGGCTCGAAATGTTGCGAGCTAGCACACGATTTAAACCTAATGCCAAAGAAACCGACTCAGTTTTTTCGATCGGCGTAATCGCCGACAACATTTTTTCCATCGCTTGTTCGAAAGGTAATAATCCAGGAGCAGAACAACAATCAACCATAAGTAACTCTTTTATTATATTTAATTTTACACGGCAAATTAGCACCGCCTGCTTGTTATTCCCATTCGCGCCTATTGCAATTTACTTAACAGCATAGGAATACGTTATTATGACGTAAATTTACCTATCAATAATACGTGTAAAGTGATGACTTTTTGATGCATATCAAAATTACTTATCGTCTAGCCGTATTTTAATAGTGAAATAGTTTACTATACTTGTATTCATTAAATGAATTATTCGCCGAGCTTTTCTAGCTAAATCTTTTTTTAGAATGCTATTTAAGCCGTGGTTAATAGTAATTTTGCTATAACCACCAGGGTTAACAAGGAAACTTGTTAGCCTCCCTACATTTGGAAAGGTGAGATGTTAACAGACAACTTCGGTCGCAAGTTTTATTACTTGCGCCTCTCTATTACTGACGTTTGCAACTTCCGTTGCACCTATTGCTTACCTGATGGTTATTCGTGTGACCATGACCGTGATTTTCTATCCTTTGACGAAATTAAGCGTGTTGCCAACGCTTTTGCTCAAATGGGTACAGAGAAAATCCGTATAACCGGTGGCGAACCTTCACTGCGAAAAGACTTACCTGAAATTATTGCTGCTTGTAAGCAAACGCCTGGTATTAAAAAAGTCGCGATAACCACTAATGGTTATAAATTACCTGAACATCTGCAAGGCTGGTTAGATGCAGGAATTGACGCGATTAATATCAGTATTGATAGTCTTGACCCGCGCATGTTCCATTCAATCACCGGCCATAATAAGTTACCCCATATTTTAAAAGGCATAGATATGGCGTTGGCAGACGGTCGTGCAACAATTAAAATTAATACTGTATTAATGCGCGAATACAACGGTCACGACATTAAAACTTTTCTCGATTGGCTGAAAGTGACTCCGGTGACATTACGCTTTATTGAATTAATGCAAACCGGTGATAACCAAGAATTTTTTGATGCACAACATGTACAGGGTGCACGTATTAAGCAAAATCTAATATTAGATGGTTGGTTACCTGTAGTTAACGATAAAGCAGCAGGCCCAGCACAAGAGTTTTATCATCCTGATTATCAAGGTAAAATTGGTTTAATTATGCCGTACAGTAAAGACTTTTGTAGTACTTGTAATCGTTTGCGGATAAGTTCATTAGGTAAATTACATTTATGCTTATTTACCGAAGAAGGTTTACCGTTAAAAGAGTATTTACAGCAAGATGATATTGAGCCATTGAAAGCACAGATTCGCGCGATGATGACCGATAAAAAAGCCACACATTTTCTGCAAGATAAACTCACCGGTGCCACCAAAAACCTTGCGATGTTGGGTGGCTAAGATGAATGCAGCTTTGTTTAATCAAGGATGTTTAGGCGTAGTGCTAGCGGGTGGAAAATCTTCTCGTATGGGCAGCAATAAAGCGTTGTTAATGCGTAATAAGACGGCAGTAAATGGCCAAGAAAATATGCTCAGTTTCAGTAAGAACCTACTGAAAAATATTGGTATTAATAACATTGTTGTCAGTGGAAGCACTGATGGGATTGATGTTAACAGCGAAAATTTTGTAACTGATCAATTTGCAGAACTTGGCCCTATGGGGGGTATTTACAGTGTTATTAAAAAATACCAACCTAAATCATTATTGATATTACCGGTTGATTTACCTTTAATGACCAAGGAAACACTTGCGCAGTTAAAAATAAAAGGTGAATTAGCTCAAAAAGCCTGCTTTTTTTCTGATCATTTTTTACCACTTTATTTACCTAACAATGCTTTTGTTGAGCAATTCTTTACCACGCATTTCCTCCAGTATCTGCAAGATAATAAAGGTGCGTTAAGCGAAAAAAACAACCCTAATAAAAATGGTCCGTCTATTCGTTCGATGTTTGCACAAGTGCCACATCAAGTTTTAGCTGTAAAGTCACCACAGTGTTTATTTAATACCAATACACCGCAAGAATGGCAACAAGCGCAGCAACGCTTTTCTGTGTGAATTTTTGCGTTTTTTATTTAACAATTGACAGAAAACTAATAAAATTTAGGAAAAATCATGAGCTCTTTACATAGCGGTAACGCTTTTATTCCCTTATCAATTGCGGTATTAACTGTTTCTGATACCCGTGATGAATCAAATGACACATCAGGGCAAGTACTTGTTGAACGCTTAACTAAAGCAGGTCATAAACTTGCCGATAAAGTGATTGTTAAAGATGACGTTTATCAACTACGCGCCATTGTTTCAAAATGGATTGCTGATGATAATGTCCAAGCGATAATTTCGACCGGCGGCACCGGATTTACTGCTCGTGATAATACTCCTGAAGCCTTAATGCCTTTATTTGATAAAAATGTCGAAGGTTTTGGTGAAGTTTTCCGGGCTATTTCGCTTGATGAAATTGGCACGTCGACAATTCAGTCGCGAGCGTTTGGTGGCATTGCTAACAGTACTGTTATTTTATGTGTACCGGGCTCAACTAATGCTTGTCGTACTGCTTGGGATAAACTCATTAAAGAGCAACTTGATGCGAGCCATCGCCCTTGTAATTTTGTACCTCATTTAAAAATGGCAGAAGTTTGTGAGACGCGTGACTAATGACTACTTTAGCAAATAATAACCATGTTAGCGCCTTAAGCCATGTCAATAAACGTGGTGAAGCAAATATGGTTGATGTCACCGATAAAGCGCTGACGTCACGCTCTGCGACTGCCGAAGGTTATATTCAAATGTCGGCACATACCTTGTCGTTAATTACCCAAGGTGATAATAAAAAGGGTGATGTATTTTCTGTTGCTCGCATTGCCGGTATTCAAGCGGCAAAAAAGTGCAGTGATTTAATTCCTCTTTGCCATCCGTTGATGTTAACTAAAGTGAATGTTGATTTCACCATCGATGAAGAACGTAGCCAAGTGCATGTGACAAGTTTATGTAAACTAACCGGACAAACGGGTGTCGAAATGGAAGCCCTAACAGCGGTTGCTGTTGCGTGTTTAACATTATTTGATATGTGTAAAGCGGCTGACCCTTTAATGGAAATTCACGGTATTCGTGTGATGACTAAGGAAGGGGGTAAATCAGGCTCTTGGCAAGCAAAAGCAGAGCAAGCTTTAGAAGATTCAAAGAATAAAGGATAAGCTATGATCAAAGTAATATTTTTTGCTGCGTTGAGAGAACAGCTCGGCTCTGCGGGTACTGAAATAAGTGCCGACCTTGCCACTACCGTCGCTGAAGTTAAAGTGGCGTTAGGTGAAAAAAATAATGATTGGCAAGATTACCTCACCAATAATTCATTACTTTGTGCGGTTAATCATCAAATGGTTAATAATGATTTTTTGGTGAAAGCAGGAGACGAAGTGGCTTTCTTTCCACCCGTCACCGGAGGATAAAATAGTTAATATGGCAAGTCTCAATAATAAGTACCCAGAGATCAGTATTCAAACCGAAGACTTTGATCACGGTGTTGAAGTTAATCTGTTAGAGAATGATAATGTTGAAGATGGTGCTGTTGTTACCTTCAGTGGTCGAGTGCGCAATAATAACTTGGGTTTGAAAGTTAAAGGATTATTCCTTGAGCATTACCCTGATATGACTGAAAAGCTATTAGCTGAAATCATTGATACGGCAAAAAAACGCTGGGATATTGGCCGCGTAAAAGTCATTCACCGAATCGGACAGCTAGCCATAGGTGAACAAATTGTTTTTGTTGGTGTGACTAGTAAACATCGTCAAGATGCCTTTGCTGCTAATGAATTTATTATGGATTTTTTAAAAGTAGCCGCGCCATTTTGGAAAAAAGAACTCACTGAACTTGGTGAAACCTGGCTAGCAGCGAAAGCCAGTGATAAAGAAAAAGCACAGGCGTGGAGTAAATAGCTTTGGCATTAATGCTGGCGAGTATATCTACTCGTTTTTTATTGATAGCGCTACTTATGTTACCGATAACTTTAGTGGCGGCTAAAGACACGGCAAGTGAGAATGAAGCACCCTTGCGCATTGCGGTTGCTTCAAATTTTGCACCAACATTAAAACAGTTACTGGCTCGCTATAACCCAAATCAAAAACACTTCTTATCACCAATTCTTATCGCGGCATCCAGCGGCACTTTATTTCTACAAATTGAACATGGCGCTACTTTTGATGTGTTTTTATCTGCCGACAGTGAACGGCCACAATTATTATCAACAAGCGGCTTAGCGATGAGTGGGAGTCTGCAAACCTATGCTTTTGGACAGCTAGCTCTCTGGTCTGCAAAGGGTAATATTGATAGCGATCTCTTGGTAGCCCTTAGTAATAATAAACAACGTCTTGCTATTGCTAACCCCAGGATTGCACCCTACGGTAAAGCTGCTAAGCAAGTATTAGAAAGTTTACAGCGTTGGGATGATTATAAAGGCCGATTAATTCAAGGGATTAATATTGGCCAAACGTTTCAGCAAACACGTTCGCAAGCGGTAAACTTAGGCATTGTCAGTAATAGTCAATTAGTGCTCAATAATTTTAAGGGAGTATTGATCCCCTCATATTTACATCAACCAATAAAACAGCAATTAGTCATTTTAAAGCACAGTAAACAAATAGCCCAAGCCGAACGTTTTGTTACCTTGTTGATGAGTAAGCAAGCTCAGCAGTTTATTACTGAATCAGGTTATGCATCGTCGAATGAGATCAATACCAATGAGTAATACCCACCCAGATATGCTGGCGCTGATCACCACATTAAAAATGGCGGGCTTAACCACGGTTATTTTAATGTTAATTGGCACACCGCTCGCTTGGTATCTCGCTAAAATGCAAAGCCGATCGAAAGTTTTTATTGAAGCATTAGTGGCTTTGCCTTTAGTGCTACCACCGACAGTACTGGGATTTTATTTATTATTGTTGTTTTCTCCACAATACCTTCCAGGACAAATTTGGCAACAGGCAACCGGTCAACAACTAGCGTTTAGCTTCTCTGCTATTGTTATTGGCTCGGTTTTATACTCTTTACCCTTTGTTGTGCAACCATTACAAAAGGCCTTTGAGCAATTGGGCGATGACTTATTAGAAGCAGCCGCTATGCTTGGTGCTAGCGCTTTCGATCGATTTTTTACGGTTGTTATGCCAATGACTAAAGCCAGTTTTATTACCGCAGCCAGTTTAGGCTTTGCTCATACGGTTGGTGAATTTGGTGTGGTCTTAATGATTGGTGGTAATATTCCAGGTGAAACCCGTGTGCTGTCAATTGCCTTATTCGATCATGTCGAAGCGTTCGATTATGCACAAGCTCACCTTATTTCAATAAGTTTAGTTATCTCATCGCTTGTTCTATTATCTTTAATTTATTTACTGAATCGGCCCGCTAAAAATAAACGAGTTAAATCAAAGAGGTTTAATTAATGGCTGAGCTAGCACTAAACTTCACCGTTGAGCACGATGATTTTTCATTAACAATTGATGAAAAAATATCTTTAACGGGTATCACAGGGATTTTTGGTCATTCTGGCTCTGGAAAATCAACCTTATTGAAAGTGATTGCCGGATTAGAGCAACAAGCACATGGCAAGGTATTACTTGATGATGAATACTTATTTTATAGCGAGGAAAAAACGTTTGTTGCACCACATCAACGTAGCATAGGTTTAGTCTTTCAAAATAGTCGCTTGTTTCCTCATTTAAATGTCGAAGAAAATCTACGTTTTGGGCTAAAGCGACATAAAAATTGTCGGTTAAGTTTTTCAGAAATAGTTGAACTCACCCAGCTTGAAAGCTTGCTCGATAAAGCGGTTACTCAACTCTCTGGGGGCGAGCAACAGCGTGTTGCATTAGCGCGTGCGATATTAGCTGAGCCAAGATTATTATTACTTGATGAGCCCTTAAGTGCACTTGACGATAAAAATAAAATTATCTTGTTAGCTTTACTCGAGAGGGTCAAGAGACAGCTTGATTTACCAATGTTATATGTCAGCCATTCTTTAGATGAGCTTCAACAACTGGCCGATAAGCTATTAGTTATTTCTTCAGGAAAAGTGAGTCATCATGGTGATATTCACCAAGTTATTCATCAACTAACCACCAATAACAAAATATTGCATCAAACCAGCTTATCATTGATGGTGAAAGAGCATTTACCCGAATACGGCTTAACAAGTTTACGTTTAGGCGAGCAACAAATATTTATTGCTTGTGACCGTCCATCAGACAAAAATAAAAAAGTGCGCTGTATTATTGCTGCTAGTGATATTAGCATTACTTTACATGAACCTATCGAAAGCTCTATTGTTAATCATTTACATGGCGAAATAACAGCAATTAGTAACATCATCTCATCTGATGGCGCTAATGCTCAAATGCTAATAACGGTTAATTGCTCAGCACAACCCTTTTTTGTCACTATTACGACTTGGTCGGCTAAGCGTTTATCGTTAATGCTGGGTCAACGTATATTCATTCAATTTAAAGCGAATGCAGTACGTTCACTGCGTTAACTTTTTTTAGGAACTATTTAGCTGATGTTATCTCAACACGAACAACTACGTTACAGCCGTCAAATTATGCTCGATAAAATAGGAGAGCAAGGGCAGTTAGCCCTGCGTGAAGCCAAAGTACTAATCGTTGGTGTCGGCGGGCTAGGTAATCCGGCGAGTTTATATTTAGCGGCCGCCGGAGTAGGAACTTTATTTATCGCCGACGGTGATAAGGTTGAGATGACCAATTTACAGCGACAGATATTATTCACTGAAAATGATATCGGTAATAATAAAGCTGATGTTGGTGCTGAGAAATTGCAACAACATAACAGTGACATTACTATCGAAGTCGTTGATGAGATGCTTGATGAAGAATTAGCAAACTATTACATTGAACAGGTCGACGTGGTCCTTGATTGCACCGACAATATCACCACGCGTTATTTATTAAATAAAATCTGTGTTGAGCAAAAAACACCATTAATTGTTGGGGCGGCTACGGGGTTTGACGGTCAGCAATTAGTCATTGATCCTCGAAATCCAGCAAGTGCTTGCTATCAGTGCTTATTTCCTGAAAGTGAAAAAGCGCCGACCCAAAATTGTCAAACCCTTGGTATTGTCGGTCCGGTATTAGCGATTATAGCCGGTATGCAATCGTTACAGGCCATTAAATTATTAACAGGCAACACCATACATATTAATCAGTTAAATCTCTTTGATGGTTTATCAAATCAATGGCAACAATTTACCCTAAATAAACAGGACGATTGCCCTGTTTGTCGAACGAGCTAGATAATTCATGCTTATTAACGACACTGAGTTAAATGAAATAACTCAGTGTCGCTTCATATGGCTATGAGTGCCTACTCACTTTTGATGCTTTTTTTCTTATCTTCTGCTGCGATTGTTAATAACGTTGTGGCAATATAGGCGTTAATTTGGTCTTCAAGTACGTTTAGAGGAACGGAACCATTTTTCAAAATTTGATGATGAAATTCGCGAACATCAAAATTTTGTCCCAATTCAGCTGCTGTTTTTTTACGTAGATTTCTGATGGTTATCTCACCAATTTTGTAAGATAACGCTTGTCCTGGCCATGATATATAACGATCAATTTCTGTTTTCACATTGTGTGATGAAAGTGCGGTGTTATCGGTCATAAAGTTTATGGCACGCGCTCTTGACCAGTCCATAACATGCATACCTGTATCAACAACAAGACGGGCTGCCCGCCACATTTCATAGGTCAGGCGACCAAAATTACTGTAGTGGTCTTGGTATATGCCGGCTTCAATACCTAACCATTCAGCATACAAGCCCCAACCTTCACCAAAGGCAGAAATATAGGCATTTCTTCGGTATGAAGGTAAGTTATCTAATTCGCCATTCAGTGATATTTGCAGATGATGCCCAGGGACACCCTCATGTAAGGTTAAAGCGGGTAATACATAAAGGGGACGTTTGTCTAACGCGTAGGTATTAACCCAATAATAACCGGGTTGAGTATCATTTTGCGCACGAATATAGCGCCCAGTAGTATACTTAGGTGCGATGCTGTCTGGTACGGGTGCAACGCCATAAGGTGTGCGAGGTAAATGCTTAAAGAGTGCGGGTAATTTAGCATCCATTTGTTTGGCAATATACGCAGCTTCTTTAAGTAACGCTAACGGCGTTTTTGCATAAAACTGTTCATCAGTTCGTAAGAAATTGGTGAACTCAGAAAAAGTCCCTTTAAAACCAGTTTTGACAATGATCTCAGCCATTTCTTGACGAATACGTTTTACTTCACTCAAACCTAAGGTATGAATTTGCTCAGGTGTCATATCTGTTGTGGTGTAGTGCTTAACTCTATTGCGATAAAATTCATTACCGTTAGCTGTCGCTGAAACGCCAATAGTTTTACGGGCATTTGGAAAATACTCTTTGGTAAAAAATTGATAGTAGTGCTGATAAGCAGGAATAACTTTAGTTTTTAATAGCGCAATAAGCTGGCTTTTTTTATCAGAAAGCACGTCAGGTGCAATTAAATTTGACGCTGTGTTAAAAGGTTTAAGAAATTCAGAATTTTCAGCATGCTCAGGAATAAAGGCGAGTATTGACTGTTCATAGCCGATTAATACCGCTTGAGGTTGAGTGATCCCTGTCGATAATCCCTGTTGCATCCAATAAATGTTTTGATCAAAATATAGCGGAAGCGCTGATAATTTATTTAAATAGAAGTCGATATCTTTTTCTTTATTAAATGCGGTATTGTTGATGAAAAAACTTAAATTAGAGTGAAAACCTGATTCAGCATTGAATGGCATGTAATGAGCTTTAAAATAATACTCAGCAATACTATTATCAAGTTGGGCTTTAATAATTGCATAATTAATTTGATTATCGTCTGACAGTGACGTTTGATTTATCTTTTCAAATGCTGCCGCGATAGTGAGACGTTGTTGGTATTTTTTTTCCAACATTTCTGTTGATAAATCAGGCCAATAGCTTTCTTCGTTTAGCGCGGCACTTTTTTGATAAATACCTTTACTGGCACGATGATCTAACAGTGCTTTAACCGTACTATCAAATTTTTCGTTAGCGGTGGTCTGTGGCGAGTTTTTGCTATTCATGGTGAGTTGACAAGCGCTAAGTGAAACAAGAATAGCGGGCACGACCAAAAACTTACACAAAGAAAAATTCATATTTTATTAAATTCCTACGGTTATAAACAGCTAATAAAGTAACGTAATTTTATCCAAGTAAATAGTATTGTACGACGAATTGTTCTTCTTATCCGATCAAGCACCTGACAAGTACAACATTTGCGCGAAACTGAGTTTCCGTTATCTCAACGAAAAGCAGTTGAGTTTAGAGTTTTTTTCTATAAATTGCTTTTATATGAATTTTTTTTGCGTATTGATTGTTTTAATTGGTTTTTGATTGCTCATTATTGCGGTTTTGCTAGAATTATTTATCGAAATAACGTACGAGCCGTCAATTATGTCACTTGAAAATCACTTTCTTCCTTTTAGGAATAATATCATTGGTCAATCATTAAGCCATGAAATCAATGGTAAGCAATTAGATATTGTTTACGCTGATTGGACTGCAAGTGGTCGACTTTATGCGCCAATTGAACATTATATCAGCCATACCTTAGGGCCTTTTGTCGCTAATACCCATACCGAAACTAATTTAACCGGGTGTGCGATGACGAATGCATATCATGATGCGCAAAAAATAATAAAACGCCATGTAAATGCCTGCGATAATGACGTATTAATCACGGCAGAAGCAGGAATGACCGGTGTTATTAATAAGTTTCAACGTATTCTAGGTCTACGTATTCCTGAGCGTATGCAAGAGCAAGTGAAGTTTGATGACTGTGATAAACCTGTTGTTTTCATTACCCATATGGAACACCATTCAAACCAAACTACTTGGTATGAGTGTGATATCACGTTAGAGATTATTGACCCTGACAGCCATGGTTTACCGTCGCTTGAACATCTACAATTATTGTTAGAAAAGTACCAAGCTAGAAAAGTAAAAATAGGATCGTTTTCTGCTTGCTCCAATGTCACTGGCATTAAAACCCCTTATCACTTGTTAGCAGAAAAAATGCACGAACACGGCGGCTTATGTTTTGTTGATTTTGCTTGTTCAGCACCTTATGTTGATATTGATATGCATCCAACAAATTCCAAGCAAAGTTTAGACGCCATTTATTTCTCTCCTCATAAATTTCTTGGTGGGCCTGGCAGTTCAGGAGTGCTTATCTTCAATAAAGCGCTCTATAAAAACAGAGTACCCGATCACCCCGGAGGTGGAACAGTCACCTGGACCAACCCATGGGGAGAGCACAGCTTTTTCAATAATATTGAAATGCGTGAAGATGGCGGAACTCCTGGATTTTTACAGTGTATTCGTACTGCCTTAGCGATAAAAGTAAAGAACGCTATGGGCGTTAACAACATTACCGCCCGTGAAAAAGAAATTACTGATTATGTAATGACTGAATTAGCCAAAAATGACAACGTAGTGATGCTAGAAAAGAATGTTAAAGACCGTTTAGCTATTGTTTCTTTTTACATTCCTAATGTTCATTATAATTTAGTGGTACGATTGCTCAACGATAAGTTTGGTGTTCAAACGCGTGGTGGTTGTTCATGTGCGGGCACTTATGGTCATATATTATTGAATGTTGATCATGATACGTCTAACAAAATCACCGAAAAAATTAATAGGGGTGATTATGCTGAAAAACCTGGTTGGATACGTGCGTCATTTCATCCTACGACCTCTGATAAGGAAGTCAGGTATATTGTTGAAGCGATTAATCAAGTCACTGAAAATATTGTTGAATGGGCGAAAGAATACCGCTTTAACCCTGCTACAGGAGACTTTGAACATAAAAATTCTGCGGTTGAATATCCAAGCCTCACTGATTTTAATGCCTTAGTGTTACCCGATGTTGCAATGATAGACACTCAATGTCAGGGGGAGCTAGTACAAAATAACGGGGCTGAAATTAAAACACCAGCTTCATTATTTAAGAAAATATTTGGCTAGTGACTGAATGTCATCTGAATTAACGGTGTAATGATTATTTTTCAAAATGAATGATCATTTCCGCAGCCACACAATGACATTCGTCTGGGCATTCTGGGCATTCATAGCCTTGCTTACTGAGTTCATTCCAGCGCTCTGGATGTTCTTTAATTAACACGCCACCACATTTAGTGAAATATTTTACTGCGCTATTACCGGGGCTTTGTTTCCATAAATGACTAACACCCGCATTTGCACCTTGTTTAATTGCTGCTTGTGTTGATAATTTCAGTAGCTGACTGCCAACACCATAACCACGATAATTCTCATCAACGGTATTACATTTGAAATAACAAACTTTTTCGCTGGGTTGTTGCCATAATTCAGGGCTGCACCAAGCGTCAATTTCCCATTGATTAATCGCGTAAGTTAAGCGAAAACCTATTAGTACGTTATCTAGATAAGCGACAAAGTTTGCATTGATTTCGCTACTATCAGCTATTTTTAATATACCTTTTCTATACCAGACGCCCATGTTTGAATCGTCAATATAACCAGCACCATGAACAGCTGTGCCTAAGGCAATTATTGCTGAAAAATCGCTAGGTAACATTTCACGATATAAGACTTGAGACTTTACTGAATTAAACTGTTTTTTCATTTTTTATATTTGTTTAAATAAAGTGATTTTTAGAAAATTGATCTTAGCAAATTTCCTATAAATACGGTAAAGTTTCTGTGGTTTTCTTTCTTAAAGTAGTTTTGAAAAATGTACGATCCTTTACACGATAAATCTCCCGGTTGTGGTGCCCCATACCCTAAAAGTTACTGGGCTGAAAATGCAGATGTTGAAACAAATGCCCCAGCAAGTGACGGACAAATCAATCAAGACGTAGATGTTGATGTTGCTATTATAGGCGCTGGTTATACCGGGCTTTCTTGTGCGCTACATTTAGCGCGTGAACATGGTATTAAGGCGCATGTATTAGAGGCAAATCAAACGGCTTGGGGTTGTAGTGGTAGAAATGCTGGCTTTATTCTCAAGTCTTCAGGGCGCAAGTCTTATAGCGATATGGCGCAAAAATGGGGTGAAGAAGTGATGCGCGGCATTTATGATGAAATGTGCGCTGGCGTTGAAACGGTAAAATCACTGATCGCTGAAGGTATTGACTGTGACGTACAAACGCGTGGTTTTTTAAAAGTAGCGCATAAGCCAAGCAAGTTAGCCGAGCTTATTAGCCAAGCAAAACTGCAACAAAAAACCTTTGCAGGTATTAAAAATAGTGATGTGGAGATTTTAACGAGAAACGAAGTTCGTCAACAATACATGGACGATAAAAATGCTTATGGCGCGATTCGCTATCAAGACGGTTTTGGTTTAAATCCGTTGAAACTGGCCTGGGGCTATCAGCGATTAGCACGTGAAGCCGGCGCTAAGGTTCATACCAGCTCTCCAGTGTTAGATATTTTAGATGAAGGGCACCAACAAAAATTGATAACACCTCAAGGTGTTGTTACGGCTAAAAAGATTGTTATTGCCACCAACGGATATACACCTAAAGGGTTTCATTCATTAACAACCGATCGAACGTTGCCAGTACTTTCACAAATTATTGTCACCGAATCTTTGTCAGAGCAGCAGTTAGCCGATTGTAACTTTTTAACGTCGAATGTGGTGATGGATACACGAGCACTAAAATACTATTACAGAAAGCTACCCGACAATCGTATTCTATTTGGTGGGCGTGGCGCTATAACGGGCAAGTCTGCCGATGATCCTTATTACGCACAGCGTTTGTTGGCTGTGTTAAAAACAAGTTTTCCACCGTTAGCTAAGCTAAACTACCAGTATGCTTGGTCAGGCTGGATCTGTATGTCGCTAGACGACTTACCTCATATTTATCAAAATCCTAAGAAAAATGTTTTTTATAGCATGGGTTACTGTGGCTCTGGCGTGTCATTTTCGGTGCAAGCAGGTAAGCGGTTGGCTGAAAAAGTCGCTGAAAAAGCTATTGACCCTAAAATAGAAAACTTGCCTCTTTATAATTGTCAGTTACCAAAATTTCCATTTGCACCATTGCGACGGGTTGGCCAATGGGGATATTTTCATTATGGAAAGATTAAAGATGAGTGGCTCTAGCCATTTTTCTTTTCAAGGTACTCAACTATAATAACGGGTAGCTAGCCAATATTTATAATCCAGTCGCTGGAACACAAAAAGAAACCGTTATACTTTTACTTATGATGATACTTAAAAAACTACTCTTTTTCTTTTACCTTTTTCCGTTCTTTATTTTAGCCGACAACCGTCTAAAGACAGACGGTAATCTTCTAGGTAAAGCTAGGGTTACGCTGAAAGTCGCTATAGAGAAAATAGGTTATTCTCCCTATAATTATAAAGAAAATGGAGAAATAAAGGGTTTTACTATTGATGTTCTCGATTATATTGAAGCAAACTCAAAATATGATTTTGAGTTTGTCACTTTACCTTGGCCAAGAGCACTTTATCTTGTTGCAGAAGGTAAAGTTGATCTGATACTTACGTTATTTAAAAATAAAAAGCGTGAAAAAATATACCACTTTATTGAACCCTCTTACGGTTATGAGATTAATAAATTATTTACGCTTGCCGATAATGATTTTCAATATAATGGGCGATTAAAGCAATTACTACCTTATTCAATTGGTACCAAAAGAGAGTTTTCCTATGGAGTAGCTTTTGATAGCGCTAACTACCTCACCAAATTACCAGCATTAACTGAAGAAGTATTATTAAAGCTGTTACTGACCAGGCGCATCGATATGGCTATATCTAATCCATATGTTTTTAATCAATTGATTAAAAAAAATAATGTTATCTCTAAAGTTCAGGAGATGGAGCCTTATGTTGCGAAAACTCCAGTCTACCTAGGATTAACCAAAGCTAGGGCGGACTCGCAAGAAATAAAAGAAACACTAGGACGACTCATCAAACAATTTAAAGCCGCACCTTATTATCAAGTCCTTTTAAATAAATACCAACTGAATTTTAAATAACATATGCTAATTTGGTGAAGTGGCTTACTGGCAAAGTAATGTCATGCAGCTAATATATTTCTAACTGATTTATAATGTTTTTTACCCAATATTGGTGTGCAAGGGCTAGTTTTTTATCGAACCTTACTAGCGCCCAACCTTATGTATGCTTTTAATTCTTCTGCGTCTGACAATACTGATCACCATAGTAATTATTTGAGTAGTTACAATTAACCACGGCTTTTTTATCTGTTGTTGTATTAAAAATTGTCTTGATGTTATTAATAATATTTTTCATCTGAGTTACCTGATTTATTTTCGATAAAACGATTGTCACCTAACATTATCATTCAGTATATTTCATAAAATTAAATATATAATTCTATAAAATGGAACGATTATTTAAGATAATGATCACTGCATTTTTCAGTAAGTTGTGCGATAAAAATATTTTTGAGTATAGTCAGCTCATCGGTTCTTACATAATTAGGTCTAATGATTAACGCAATTGTTCTGTGTGGCCCTGGCTCATTTAAATGAATAGCCCGAAGTTCAGATTCGTTATAAGTCAACTGATCTAAGGCCATTTGTGGTACGAGCGTTGTTCCAAGTTTACCGGCAACCATTTGGATCAATGTATGCAAACTAGCAGAGCCAAAATCAGCACTTTGTTTTGGGTTTTGTAATTGACAAGCCGCTAGTGCATGTTCCTTTAGGCAATGACCATCTTTTAACAACATCAGCTTTTCTGTTACTAACTCTTCACTGGTAATTTCTTGGGTCTTCTGTGGACATTCATCCTTATGGCAGACTAAATAAAAGTCTTCTTGCCAAAAACTGAAACTCATTAAACCCTCTATAGGATAGGGTAACGCCAATATCGCCGCATCAATCGCTCCAGTTCGCACCATATCAACTAAAGTATGTGATTGTTCTTCTAGTATCTTCAATTTGAAATTTGGATATTGATGCCTAACTTCGGGCAACACCTTAGGCAAAAGGTATGGACCTATAGTTGGGATAACACCTATCGACATCGAACTAGAAAAAGGTTGATTGTCGCTTTTCGCAATTTGCAATAATTCATCTAGTTCTAGTTTTACTTGGCGAGCCTTATTAAGGATCAGCTGCCCCTTTTGAGTGACTAAGACTTGTTTGTTATTGCGCTCAAATATCATCATTCCCAACTGCTTTTCAAGCTCATTAATGGCCGTACTTAGCGCTGATTGAGAAACATTACATGCCTCTGCAGCTTTTTTAAAGTGTAAAGTCTTTTCGATAGCGAGTGCGTAATGAAGCTGTTTTATTGAAATCATATTTATAACGATAATTTATATTGAACATAGATGTCATCCTAATCGAATTTATTGAATTAGTCATCTTGTTCGCAGGTAACTTATTTTGATATTGATATTCTCGATGGATAATGTGAAACCGACATTCGCATAATCTCTTGTTTAGTTATCATAATAAATATTTGGTAATTCTGTTTTTTAGAATATTAAAATCTATTTAATCAAATTTATTTATCGTTCAACAGAATCTACTATACCCACATCGAAAGCAAACATGCTTTTAAAACAAAACCATTTAACTAAACATTTTTAAATAACAGAGGTAATACCCATGGCTCAAATAGGCAAAACTATCCCAGAATTTAAAGCTCAAGCATTTCATAACGATGAGTTTGTTGAAGTAACATCTGAGAGTACTAAAGGCAAATGGTCAATCTTTTTGTTTTACCCTGCAGATTTTACATTTGTTTGTCCAACTGAATTAGAAGACATGGCAAACCAATATGAAGAGTTGCAAGGTCTTGGTGTTGAAGTTTACTCGGTATCAACCGATACACATTTTTCACATAAAGCATGGCACGATTCTTCAGAAGCGATTGGTAAAATTAAATTTCCGATGATTGGTGACCAAACAGGCACAATTACTCGTGGTTTTGATGTGATGATTGAAGAAGATCATATGGCACACCGCGGTACATTTTTAGTCGACCCAGATGGTGTTATTCAAGTTGCCCATATTCATGCGGGTGGTATCGGTCGAAGTGCAAAAGATATGGTGCGTAATGTAAAAGCTGCACAATATGTGCGTGAAAATGACGGTGAAGTATGTCCAGCAGCTTGGGAACAAGGTGAAGCAACCTTAACACCAAGTTTAGACTTAGTCGGTAAAATCTAAGACAGCAGTCTCGTCATGGGTGGAAGTCGTTATTCTGGTTAACCAGGCTTCTTCCACCTTATTTCAACCAACAAAATGACAGCTCTTATGTCAAATTCAACAAGATAAATAATGAGGTAGCCCCATGTTAAGTGAAGATATTTTAAATGCAGTAAAAGCTTATACCCAAAATATGACCAACAAAGTATCACTAGTTTTACAGACGGGTGAACATCAAAAACGCAACGAATTAAAAGAATTTTTAACACAGTTAACCTCAGTATCAGACAATCTACTACTGGTTGAACGCGATGATGGTTTACGCAGCCCAATTACGTTCTACTTAGAAATTGACGGTAACAATAATGGCATCCACTTTTCTGGTATTCCCAGTGGACATGAATTTAATTCGTTGATATTAGCCATTTTACAGTCATCGGGTACCGAACTGAAATTAGACAGCACCTTGACTAAAATGGTGCAAAAAATCAAAGAAGATTTGCACTTTGAAGTATTTATTTCCTTAAGTTGCCATAACTGTCCTGATGTTGTGCAATCGTTGAATCAGTTTGCCTTATTAAACGAAGGTATCAGCAGTGAAATGATTGATGGTGGCTTATTTAAGCACTTAATAGACGAACGTAATATTCAAGGTGTACCGAGTGTTTACCTTAATGGCGAATTATTTGCGAATGGAAAAATAGACACAGGTCAATTAGTCGATAAACTTATCGAACGTTTCCCTTATATTGTCGGTGGCGATGACAACGAGCAGTTACCGTTACAAGATATTACCGTTATAGGCGCAGGTCCTGCCGGTGTTGCTGCTGCTATTTATGCCGCTCGTAAAGGTTTGAAAGTGACTATTATTGCTGACCGTTTTGGTGGTCAGGTCAAAGATACCGTAGGTATTGAGAACTTAATTTCAGTCTCTAAAACGACCGGCACACAACTAACGGGTAATATGCAAGCGCACTTAAATGATTACGAGATCACGACAAGAGAGTTTGTACGTGTTGAAAAAATTGATAAAGGTGAGCCTGAGAGCAAAGTACCGAAAAAGCTACATCTTTCTAGTGGCGAAGTTATCGAATCTAAAACGGTGATCATTGCTACTGGGGCTAAATGGCGTGAACTTGGTATACCAGGAGAAAAAGAAAATATTGGTTCTGGTGTCGCTTATTGTCCACATTGTGATGGCCCATTTTTCAAAGGTAAAGATGTTGCTGTGGTTGGTGGTGGTAACTCAGGAATAGAAGCGGCATTAGATTTAGCAAGTATGGTTAATCATGTTACCGTCTTCGAATTCTTACCTGGCTTGAAAGCAGATAAAATATTGGTAGAAAAAGCGGAAGCGCATAAAAAGATAACCATCATTAAAAATGTTGCTACTAAAGAAGTGATTGCTGAAGGTGGTAAAGTTGTTGCTCTGGCTTATGAAGATAGAGCAACAGGGGAGATGAAGCAACAAAGCTTGTCGGGAATATTTATCCAAATAGGCTTATTACCCAACAGTGATTTTTTACAGGGTGTTGTTGAATGTACTAAATATGGCGAAGTCATCATTGACGAAAAATGTCAGACCTCTGAGCCGGGTATATTTGCTGCTGGAGATGTTTCTACCGTGCCTTATAAGCAAATTGTTATTGCGATGGGTGAGGGTTCAAAAGCATCCTTGTCAGCATTCGATTATCTTATTAGAGAAAGTTAATCAACATCAACCACACATCTGAACTTATAGTATCGCTATTCGTTTAGATGTGTCTTATCAAAAGCCGTATAAATAAACCTTATACGGCTTTATAGTTTTTAATATTTAAAGCGACTAAATCAATTAATCGCTGCTGCGACTCGATACTGGCCCAAGCAATATGGGCAGTTATCGACAAGTTATCGATTTCTTTTTTTATTAAAGCACTAATTAACGGGTGACTAACGGTTGGCGGCTCATGTTCTAATACATCGAGCACGGCGTGAGATATGATTTTATTCTTTAATGCCTGCAGTAAATCCGTACTATTAACCAGTGCACCACGCGCCGTGTTAATCAGTAACGCCGAGGGTTTCATAAGCGCTAAAGTTTCACTATTTATTAAGTTTATCGTCTCCTCGGTTTGTGGGCAGTGTAAGCTGATAACATCGGCTTTATTTAATACTTCAGTAAAGCTATGACGGTTTTCTCTTATTTTTATCGCATTAGGACGTTCAGCAATCATGACGTGCATATCAAAGGCTTGAGCAATTTTCGCTACCGCTTTACCTAAGTTGCCAAAACCAATGATGCCGATGGTTTTTCCTGCTAATTCTTGACTTCCTTTGCCATGAAAACAAAAAGTAGCACTGTTTTGCCAATGTCCTTGTTGAGTATTGATGTTGTGGTGTGCGGTATTACTGAAATATTCAAGCATTTGCGCAAAGACATATTGACTGACTGAGGCTTGTGAGTAACCACTGACGTTTTTAACCGCAATGTTAAGTGCTTTAGCAGCAACTAGGTCAACATTATTCATACCTGTTGCGGCAATGCACACTAATTTTAGTTGGGGTAATTGCTCGAGTATATTTTTAGATAACAACACTTTGTTGGTGATAATAATCTCAGCCGTTTTACAACGTTCAATAATTTGACTGTCTGTGGTGGTGGCATAACAGCTTAATGTACTGACTTGAGACTTTATACGGGTCAAAGAAATGCTGGCACTAAAGGTTTGTTGATCTAAAAAAACGGTTTGCATAGCGAGTAGCCAAAAAGAAATCATGTCGTTAGCTTAATAGAAATCAAGATAAAAAAAAACGGCAATCAGCATCTATTGCTGTTTACCGTTTTAGCATGTGATATTTATTTTATGGCATTAGTGTTACTTAGTTTAACCAGGACGCCCATCTTCTCGTGCTTTTAGCAACATTGGCCCGTAGTAAAAAGTAAATAGTCCAAAAGCAACCAACCAGAAAAAACCACTTATATCGACAAAGAGTAAAGTTTTTTCTGGAACTAACCAAGGCCCAAATACCCGAGCCATAGCCGAGAGGGTAATAGATGCAAAAGCGACTGACATCATTTTAGGTGGGGTTAATGGTCGACCAGAATGCCCTAAAGAAACACGAGAAATCATTGCTAAAATAATCCCCCCCATGCCACCAATGGTTAATAGATGCCAAACATGATTACTGGGGATCTCATCAATAATGTAGCTAAATCCTAATAAAATAAGGCCAAACCAAATAAATTTAATGGCGAAATGTAATGACCATAAAAGTGGTACACCCAGTGTTATCCAAGGTCGCCATCTCAACCAACGAATTAACTGAAATAAACCAGCAAAAATTAAGATAATGCCAAAAAACATCGGTACAAAACCCACCAATGGATGTAACAACAACATCAGCATAGCAAGCAGTAAACTGCCATTAGCAAGTTTATCAAGTAAAGGAGCAGGGGTTGTTTTCGTGGTTTGTGTTCCATTAGCGGTGAACATTGGCACAACACGTCCAGACATAACGGACATTAAAAATACCACTAATAAAACACCGGCATAACCTGAGTAGCTCAACGAAACACTTTGTGGGTAAAGGGTTGCTAAGTGCATTTCTCCATTGGCGATGGTAAACATCACCAAGAGTGGTACAAAAAATAAATTTCGATACTGTTTTATTGCTAATATGGGTTTGGCGAGTGTATAAGCGATAGCTAATAAGAAACTTAAATCTATCAAAGCGCTTAATGTTGCCCCTAATAAGTCAGGCATTAACATGACTACTCGGCCTAATAGCCATAGAAAAAATAAAGCGGCGAGGGGTTTGCCTTTAACACTGGCAATACCTGTCCAATTTTGCACTGCGGTGAGTAAAAAACCAACAATGATGGCACTGCCGAAACCAAAAATCATTTCATGAATATGCCACCAATAACCACCACCGTATGGTGAAAAGCTAACGGTCCCTTTATAAATTAACAACCATAAAGTAATGGCAATTAAACTAAAAACAGCGCCACCTAAAAAAAAGGGTCGGAAGCCTAAGCGAAATATTGGCAGAATTTTCTGCTCGTCATTTAAATCAGTAATTTGCATTATAGTTTGTGTTTCAAATAATCAGTAAAGTCATATTAGCGTATTTATCAGAATAATCGTTGTGATAAATCAACTCTTATTATCATTTCTGCTAGATAATACAATTTTAAATTAACCTTACAGATAAAGGATAAAGAATATTGCTAAGGCTAAAGTTACTTTATCTATTTTGGCTCAGTGGTCATTAGTTGGCTGGTTTTTCTAATTGGTACATTTCATCAGAAATATAATCAAGTTTTTCTGTTAATAATTGCTGGGCATCATAAATACCTTGATTATAATAATGATTGCCCATTTCTTTAGTAAAAAAATCAAGCAAAAAGTCAGCGTCAAACTGAGCGAGCTCTTGATCAAGTTCGCTTGCAAAATAGTGCTGTAGTTTTTGAATCAGTAATTCTTTTTGTGTGGATGAAAACTTAATTTCACTCATCTTTATTCTCTGCTCTTTTGATAAAAATTCTTGACGAGATTATAACCATAATATTTCAATCAATCCTGTCTTAAGCAATTATATTTCCTGCTGAAGTAGCGTCTTTGATGTATCATAGGTATATACTTATGACCAAGCATTAAGGTGGGTTGTTTAAGTGAAAGAGACATTGAAAAAATGGTGGCAAACTGATTGTCAATTTTGCCTTAAATACCGAAGAATGTTTATTTGGTTAATTATCATGATTGCAATAGATGCATTGTGGTTTAATCTTTTATTTTAAAAGTTGGAGTTATATATGGGATATCGTTGGACAGACTCATTAGAGTTAGCATTAGACTTAATGGAAGAGCATCCGGATGCTGATCCACTTAAATTACATTTTCCAGAATTGATGCAATGGGTAATAGCCCTCGATAATTTTGATGATGATCCTAAGCATTGTGGGGAAAGAGTACTAGAGGCCATTCAATTAGCGTGGATTTCTGAAGTCGATTAGCGGCAGATAAATTTAAGGGTGATTTTTAGTCTTGTTTAGGTAATTGATTGTTTTATAAACCTCATCTGGCTTATACTACTGTATATATCACTACTATGAATTTTGACTATTCATCAACCATATGGTCTACATCAAAAATTATTATGACAATAAATATTAAACGTCCGTTATATATCCACTATGCTGGTCCAAGTCTTTTAGAAACACCCCTGTTAAATAAAGGTAGCGCTTTTGACGAAGAGGAGCGCACTAATTTTAACTTAATGGGCTTATTGCCACCCCGTTATGAAACAATAGACGAGCAAGTTGAACGTGCTTTTATGCAATATAATAAGTTTCGAACCAACTTAAATAAGCATATTTATTTACGTACAATTCATGATAACAACGAAACTTTATTTTTCAGGCTCGTTCAGGCGCACTTAGCTGAGATGATGCCGATTATTTATACGCCGACAGTAGGTGATGCGTGTGAGCAATTTTCAGATATTTATCGTAGCTCGCGTGGATTATTTATTTCTTATGAAGATAGACATCACATGGATGATATTCTTCGTAATGCGACCAAAAATAAAATAAAAGTCATTGTTGTTACCGATGGCGAGCGTATTCTTGGTCTGGGTGATCAAGGCATAGGTGGAATGGGTATTCCGATAGGCAAGCTTTCACTTTATACCGCTTGTGGCGGCATTAGCCCCGCGTATACTTTGCCGGTAATGCTCGATGTTGGTACCAATAACGAAAAGTTATTGAATGACCCTATGTATATGGGACGTCGTCATAAACGTATTAATCAAGAAGAATACAACGAGTTTGTTGACATGTTTATTCAAGCAGTGAAACGTCGTTGGCCACATGTATTATTACAATTTGAAGATTTTGCTCAACCCAATGCCACACCATTACTTAATAAGTATCGTGATGAAATTTGTTGTTTCAATGATGATATTCAAGGGACCGCCTCAGTGACTGTCGGTACTTTACTAGCAGCATGCCGCATTAAAGGGCGTAAGCTTGCTAAAGAAACTACATTATCACAGCAAAAAGTTGTCTTTGTTGGCAGTGGCTCTGCCGGTTGCGGTATTGCTGAACAAATTATTGCGCAAATGGTTAGTGAAGGTATTTCTGCAAAACAAGCACGCAGTCAAATTTTTATGGTCGACCGTTTTGGTTTACTAACCGATGGTATGGCTGATTTACGAGACTTTCAGCAAAAACTGGTGCAATCACCTCGTACAATTGCTACGTGGGCTGTTTTAGGGCGATACGCGACATTATTAGAAGTGATGAATAATGCTCAGCCAGATATTTTAATCGGTGTGTCAGGTGTGCCCGGTTTATTTACCGAACCAGTGATTAGAGCAATGAAATCACACTGCCCAATGCCAATTATTTTCCCGCTTAGTAATCCTATTAAACAAGTAGAAGCTACGCCAACACAAGTCATTAATTGGACGCAAGGCGAGGTTATTGTTGCAACCGGCAGTCCATTTAAACCCGTTGAATATCAAGGTAAAACTTTTCCTATCGTGCAATGTAATAATAGTTATATTTTTCCTGGTTTAGGTTTGGGTATTGTTTCAGCCAATATTAACCGTGTTACCGATGAAATGTTAATGGTTGCCAGCGAAACCCTTGCTAAAGCTTCACCATTAGCCAACACCGGGCTGGGTGAACTCTTACCCCCACTCACTGAGATTGCCAGTTTAAGTCGAAAAATAGCCTTTGCTGTCGCGAAAGTCGCTTTTGATCAAAACTTAGCTTTACGCATCGATGATGAAAGTTTACTCGCAAAAATAGAACAAAACTTTTGGCAACCAGAATATCGACAGTATCGTCGAAGTAGTGTGTAGTTATTATTTTGTTACTCATATAAAAAACTGACTCAATGTCAGTTTTTTTATGTCAGCTTATTTTACACCTTAAATCATTCTTAAAATCGATGATGTTTTACTCAATGAGATGAAAAACCCTAAGGTCGGTAAGATCGCTTTTGCTTTAGAAAGTAAAAAGCAACTTACGTTACTCATATCTCTAGAAAGATCAGAGGCTGGGTTCAAGACATTAAAATCAAAAAGAGTACTAAGTGAATAATATTAGTTTTTTTGTTCAAATTCGTCTATAATCGCGCCAAAATTTATACACCTATTTTATCTAAAATATATATAAGGGCTTATCATGGCTATCGAACGTACTTTTTCTATCGTAAAACCAGACGCAGTTGCTAAAAACTTCATTGGTCAAATTTATAACCGTTTTGAAACTGCTGGTTTAAAAATTGTTGCTTCTAAAATGATTCACTTAAGCCAAGAAAAAGCTGAAGGCTTTTACGCTGAACATAGCGAACGTCCTTTCTTTGGCGCTTTAGTTTCATTCATGACTTCTGGTCCAGTTATGGTTCAAGTTTTAGAAGGCGAAAACGCTGTTCTTAAAAACCGTGAAATCATGGGTGCTACTAACCCAGCTGAAGCACTTGCTGGTACTATCCGTGCTGATCTTGCTGATAGCATCGACGAAAATGCTGCTCACGGTTCTGACGCTTTAGAATCTGCTGCACGTGAAATTGCTTACTTCTTCTCAGATGACGAAATTTGCCCACGCACTCGTTAATCTGATATTAAACGTTGTTAATGGCGAAACTTCTGTAAGAAAAGTGTTCACTTACTAACGTAAGCTCCGCGCTATCCTTTTTGAATTTTCATCATTAACTTAGTTTAATCTAGAAATAAAATATTAAAGGGTTTTACTGTTTCCAGTAAAATCCTTTTGTTATTTTTAGAGTTATAATAAACCTTAAGCTTTTTAATTTACTAACCCTTTGTTTTACATAAAGAGGATTTAATTAAAAACGTTAAGGTTTGATATAATCTGATCTGTAAACTGTCATGCTTTGTATGAAAGTTGTACAATTGTTTTTTGTAATTTTGTTGTTTGAGAAGTAGTGAATCATGAGTGAAGTGACTGAAGTTGTAAGCCCGACCGTATCTGCGGTAAAGAAGAAAGTAAATCTATTAAACTTGGATCATCAAGGGATGCGTGAATACTTTGCTTCAATTGGCGAAAAGCCATTTCGTGCCGATCAAATGATGAAATGGATATATCATTTTGGTTACTCTGATTTTGAATTAATGACTAATTTGAACAAAAAATTACGTGAAAAATTACAACGTGAAACAGAAATTAGTGCACCAGAGATATCTGAAAAGCAAGTATCAACCGACGGCACGATAAAATACTCTTTACGCCTCGAAGGTGGTCAAGAAGTCGAAACAGTGTGGATCCCTGAAAACGATCGCGCAACATTATGTGTATCCTCGCAAGTCGGTTGTGCACTTGAATGTACGTTTTGTGCCACGGCGCAACAAGGCTTTAATCGCAATTTGTCTATGAGCGAAATTATCGGTCAAGTATGGCGTGTTGCTAATGATATTGGCGCGACACGTATCGCTGGAAAACGTCCCATTACCAATATTGTTATGATGGGAATGGGCGAACCGCTTTTAAATATGAAAAATTTAATTCCAGCGCTTGATACTATGTTAAATGATTTAGGCTACGGCCTCTCAAAACGTCGAGTAACAGTGAGCACTTCTGGTGTAGTACCGGCACTTGATATGTTAAAAGAAAAAATAGATTGTGCATTAGCCATTTCAATTCACGCGGGTAACAACGAGCTTCGTGATGTATTGGTCCCGATAAACAAAAAGTATCCTTTAGAAGAGTTTATTGCGGCAGCTGGACGTTATATTGATGGTTCAAAAGCGAATAAGCAGGCAACGATTGAATATGTGATGTTAGACCATGTTAATGACAGTACTGACCAAGCACATGAACTTGCTATCGCTTTGAAAGATTTACCGAGTAAAATTAATCTGATCCCGTTTAACCCTTACCCTGGCTCGCCTTATAAACGTTCAAGTAATTCACGTATTGACCGTTTTGATAAAGTATTGCAGTCATATGGTTTAACCGTAATTACACGCCGTACCCGTGGTGATGATATTGATGCGGCTTGTGGCCAATTAGCTGGTGATGTTTTTGATAGAACAAAGCGAACAGCAATGAACTCTTCAAAAAATGACGAGTCTAAAGCCCAAGAGATTTCAGTTAAACTGGTCTAACACTTTATTATCGAGCTATTTATACCCGTTCGACAACATACTAGTTCAACAAGCATCTTGAAGTAGATCGGGTATAGGTATAATCTGTAATTATTACATTACGATAAGTGACATTCTGCCATATGATTAAATTTCTGCCGCGGTTATTTATAACGAGCGTTATCGCTTTGTTAATTGTCCTTTCTGGGTGTGTAACACAAAATTATGAGAACGACAGTACAATACCTGTAGTAGAAAGTGATTCAAGTAATAATGAAATGGCGATGACTCGAATTTCATTAGGTCTTGGCTATTTAAAGATGGGAAATACTAGCCAAGCGAAGTTGAACTTGGAAAAAGCAAAGCGCTTTTCACCGAACTTATCCCAAGTTTATACGGCGTTTGCTCATTATTATGATGTGGTTGGCGAATCACAGCTTGCTACCAATGCTTATGAACAAGCGTTATCAATCGATGAGAAAAATCCAGATACCTTAAATAATTATGGTGTTTTTCTTTGTCGACATGAAAAGTATGCCGACGCTGAAAAATACACTTTAAAAGCGATAGCAATCCCAACGTACTTAATGGTCTCGCAAAGTTACGAAAACCTGGCGCTTTGTCAACTTAAAGCCGGTGAATTTGTTAAGGCTGAAAAATACTTTACAAAATCTATTCAGCATAGTCCTAATCGCGCATCAGCTTTATTACAAATGGTTCGCTTACAGTACGCTATTGGCGATTATAAATCCGCGCAACGTTATGTGAAACTTTATGAAAAAGCAACTCGTCGCTTTAGTCCTGAAGCGCTTTCATTGGCTTATAAGGTTTTTGAAAAGCAGCGCAATTATCGTACAGCTAAAAATTATGCCAGTATGTTGGTAAAAATGTTCCCAACGTCTTACCAAGCTAAGCAATATATTTTAAATGCGCTTGAGCATACTGAAGCGGATGACTTAGCAAAGATTTATCAAGCATCGATTTTAACAACTAGTGACGCTTTACCACCAAAACGTGTCGTTGTTTTGTCACCGAATAAGTCCCAAAAAAAACGGCTAAAACAAGGGGCTAAAAAAACAACAGTTGCTAAAACTACTGACGTAGAGACGATAAATATCAAGGATACCCAAGAACAGTTAAAGGCTAATCTTGAAGTGAAAACACATATTATTGCCAAAGGCGACAATTTATTTAGCCTCTCAAAACAATACAATATTCATATGAAGACACTAGAGCGCTGGAATAATATTACTCGTAGCGATATTTTAAAGCTAGGCCAAACGCTCTATGTTTATTTACCAGAGCATACTGATACTATGCCAACCAACAATACTACTAATCAAGTTGAACAAGAGAAAACCCAATGACCCATGTTGAAAAGCCTAATAATATCAATAAGGCACAAGCTACTGCATCATCAGAACCCTTGCATAACAGTTCCGAAGACGACCTTTCTGACAATAGTAAAATCATTGGGCCGGGACAAATTCTTAGTGATGCTAGAAAAAAAGCAGGCTTAAGTCAGCAAGAGGTCGCGAGTAAACTCAATTTTCGTCTTACTTTAGTTAATGAAATAGAAAGTGAGCTGTTTAATAGTAATTTGCCAGAAACTTATAATCGCGGCTATTTACGTAGCTATGCAAAATTAGTGAATGTTTCTCAAGATGATGTATTGGTAAGCTATGAACAATTAAATATAGCTAAAGCACAAGTCTCTAAACTACAAAGTTTTTCTAAAGGCACGGAAAAATTAGCAGAAAGCAATCGTATTATGTGGATAAGCTATATCATTTTAGCCATTCTCATTGGTTCTACTATGATGTGGTGGTTGCAAAATAATAAAGAACAAGCTCAGACGCTGACTGAAGATATTGAGATAAATACTCAAAGTGCAGATGGTGTTAACGAAAATCAAGCGAGTGATCTTTCGACAGTTAACATCGAAAACGTGATTGAAACTATTACTGAGGCACCTTTAGCTGCTACTGCAGTGTTAGAACAGCAAAGTAGTGATATTGCTCCCGCAGCGCTTAATGCAGATAATAGTCAAGTGAATGAAGCCGACATCATTACACTTGAAAATAGCTCAATAGTAGAGGAAGAATTGACTGAAGTGGCTTTAACTCAAGTCACCTTTACTTTCTCTGGTGACTGTTGGGTTAATATTTCAGATTCAACAGGTGAGCGCATTGCTTGGGGTGTGAAAAAATTGGGTTACGTTATGACAATATCTGGGCAAGCACCTTTTAATGTTACCCTAGGAAGACCTGAATTAGTGGCAATAAACTTTGCCGATGAAGTCATTGATATGAGTCAGTTTAACAGTGGTAATATCGCTAAATTTACTTTGCCTATTACCAATTAGTCATTAGCATTTTGTATAAATAACGTTTGTTGCGCTTAAGTGACAAACCACCAAAGTTGTGAATTATTATGTTTAAAGAATCTCCAATCATCCGCCGTAAATCTCGTCAAATAATGGTGGGTAATGTTCCTGTTGGTGGCGACGCACCGATAACTGTGCAGTCAATGACCAATACGTTGACGACTGATGTGGCAGCCACTGTTGCACAAATTAAAGCATTAGAAGGTGTAGGTGCTGATATTGTTCGGGTGAGCGTACCGACGATGGATGCAGCAGAAGCCTTTCGCGAAATTAAAAAACTAGTGAAAGTTCCACTGGTTGCTGATATCCATTTTGATTATCGAATTGCCTTAAAAGTTGCCGAATATGGCGCAGATTGTTTACGTATTAATCCTGGCAATATCGGCCGCGAAGACCGAGTGCGTAGTGTTGTTGAATGTGCACGTGACTTGAATATTCCTATTCGTATTGGTGTAAATGGCGGTTCATTAGAAAAGGATATCCAAGAAAAATATACTGAACCAACGCCAGAAGCACTTTTTGAATCGGCCATGCGTCATGTTGATATTCTAGATAGGCTTAATTTCGATCAGTTTAAGGTCAGTGTTAAAGCCTCAGATGTATTTCTTGCGGTCGAATCTTACCGTTTATTAGCAAAACAGATTGATAACCCACTTCACCTTGGTATTACCGAAGCAGGTGGCTTGCGCTCTGGCTCAGTAAAGTCTTCAGTAGGTTTAGGCTTGTTATTAGCTGAAGGAATTGGCGACACGTTACGCATTTCTTTGGCAGCAGATCCCATAGAAGAAATTAAAGTCGGTTTTGATATTTTAAAGTCACTAAAATTACGTAGTCGAGGTATCAATCTTATTGCTTGCCCAAGCTGTTCTCGCCAAGAGTTTGATGTTATCGCCACCGTTAATGCGTTAGAACAACGTATTGAAGATATATTAACGCCAATGGATGTTTCTATTATTGGTTGTATTGTCAACGGCCCTGGTGAAGCGATTATTTCTGATTTGGGCTTAACGGGTAGTAGCCGAAAAAGTGGCTATTATCTAGATGGCATCCGTCAAAAAGACCGCTTTGATAATAACAACTTAGTAGACCAGCTCGAAGAGCGAATTCGTGCTAAAGCGAAACTTCTTGATGCGGCTTATAAAATAAAATTTAAAGAAATAGAGTAATAAAATAACTTTAAAAAGAGCGAAACGTTATACCGGTGACCGTTCAGTTGAAACCTGCATTTTGAGGTATCACAGCTGTACTATTTACGTTTCGTCTCAAACTGCCTATAATGCGCGCTGTACTTAATTTTTCCCGTTTTATATAAATATCTATTTTATACAATAGATGAAAGAGAGCCTTACATTGAGCAAAACATTACAAGCTGTCAGAGGAATGAACGACTGTTTACCCACTGAAACGCCTATTTGGCAAATGGTTGAATCAGTTTTACGCCGGGTTGCTAGTAGCTATGGTTTTGCTGAAATACGTATGCCAATTGTCGAGTCTACTGGACTTTTTAAGCGTTCTATTGGTGAAGTTACTGATATCGTTGAAAAAGAGATGTACACTTTTGATGACCGTAACGGTGATAGCTTAACACTGCGACCAGAAGGTACAGCATCTTGTGTGCGTGCAGGCAATCAGCATGGTTTATTATATAACCAAGAACAACGTTTATGGTACATGGGGCCAATGTTTAGGCATGAACGCCCGCAAAAAGGTCGTTATCGTCAGTTCCACCAATTCGGCTTAGAAGCCTTTGGAATTGGAACACCTGACATAGACGCAGAAATTATTATGCTAACTTCTCGTCTTTGGCGGGAACTTGGCATCAATGAGTTTGTCACACTAGAGCTAAACTCGTTAGGTTCAAATGAAGAGCGTGCAAATTATCGCGATGCTTTAGTTGTTTTCTTAACAGAAAAAGAAGATCAACTTGATGAAGACTCTAAGCGCAGAATGCATAGCAATCCATTACGCGTTTTAGACAGTAAAAATAAAGATGTACAAGCCGCTTTAGTGGGCGCACCAAAATTAAGTGATTATTTTGATGATGAATCTAAAGCCCACTTTGCCGGTGTTTGTCAGCGTTTAGATGCCGCGGGTATTAACTATGTGATTAATGACCGCTTAGTTCGCGGTTTAGATTATTACAATCGTACGGTATTTGAATGGGTGACTGACAGTTTAGGCGCACAAGGTACTATTTGTGCGGGTGGTCGTTATGATGGCTTAGTCGAACAACTTGGTGGTAAAGCAACACCAGCGTTTGGTTTTGCCTTAGGTATTGAACGCTTGGTACTCATGTTAACGAGCTTAGAAAAAGCTAACAATATTCGTGCACAAGTTGATGTTTATGTTATTGGTTTAGGTGAGGGGGTTGATATTCAAGCAGCGCTACTCAGTGAACAATGGCGCGACCAAGTTAAAGATATTCGCATACAAAACCACTGCGGTGGTGGTAATATGAAAAAACAAATGAAACGGGCAGATAAATCGAGTGCGCAAGTAGCAATTATCATCGGTGAAGATGAACTTGCTGAGCAAAGCGTGACGATAAAATATTTGCGTGGACAACAAGAACAACAGAAGGTGTCGCTTGAACAAGTGCCAGCTTTATTAAACAGTTTAATTTAAGGTGAAGTAGTGGACGTTTATCAAACAGAAGAACAACAAGTCGAAGCCATCAAAGGTTTTTGGAAAGAAAATGGTACTGCAGTTATTGCCGGTTTAGTTTTAGGTTTTGCTGGTTTTATCGGCTTTAACGTATATAAAGATACTCAACTTGAGAATGAAGTTTTAACGTCTGATGCTTACCAAACAGTAATGGAAAGTGCGGGTGTAGGCGGAAAGCTTTTTTCAGCAAGTGCAAGTAAATTTATTGCTGAAAATAAAGACTCTAGCTACGCTTCATTAACGTCGCTTGCGCTAGCAAAAGAAACGGCTACGCATAAAGATTGGCCACAAGTTGCTATTCACTTGGCAAGTGCTATTGAAAGCTCTAGCAATCAAGGTATTAAAGCTATCGCAAGTGTTCGGTTAGCGCGTGTGCAAATTCAACTTGAGCAATACACTGAAGCATTGGCAACCCTATCGGTTACACTGCCAGAGTCATTTAAAAGTGCAATTGAAGAAACTAAAGGCGATGCCTATTTCAAGCAAGGTAAAGTAGAACTTGCTCGTAATGCTTATCAAGCAGCACTTGATGTTGAAGGTCAAACAAATAATGGTGCCTTACAAATGAAATTAAATGATTTAGCCCAATTATCATCGATTGCTAAATAAAGAGGCTAATCATTCATATGTTAAAAAAATTACGCTTTAATAAAAAGTTATTAGCGATAGCGCTAGTGTCCTTAGGGCTTGTCGCTTGTTCTTCAACTGACGAAGAAGATGAAGCAACTAAAGTTGCTGAATTAACAGAAATCAAACAAGCTTTTGATGCTGATGTGCTCTGGGAATCCAGTGTCGGCAATGGTGTTAGCGATTATTTTTCGCGTATTAAACCCAATGTTGCTTACGGCAAACTTTACAGTGCTAGTCGTTACGGTGATGTTGTTGCTTTAGAGCTAGCAAATGGTGAAGAAATTTGGTCAACAGATTTAAGTGATGTCAAAGGCGAACGCGGCTTTTTTGAACGTCGACAATCTGCTTTATTAAATGGTGGCCCGATTTTAGGTATTCAAAAAGTCTTTATTGGCAGTGAAAATGGCGAAGTATTCGCATTAGATGCTGATACGGGTAAGCTTGATTGGCAAGGAAAAGTAAAAGGCGAAGTTATTGCAGCTCCCGCCATTGATGCTGGTATTTTAGTTGTCAATACTGCTTCAGGTGTCATCAAGGCTTTTAACGCTTCGAACGGTCAAGATGAATGGCAAATCGAACAAGAAGTACCCGCATTAACGTTACGTGGTGTTAGTTCGCCAGCGATTTCTTCTGGTGGTGTGATGGTTGGTTCAGCTAATGGAACCATGAGCGTCTATATTCTTGAAACTGGTCAACAAGGTTGGACAGTAGAAGTTGGTGAAGCCGGTGGCTCGACACAATTAGAGCGAGTCATAGATGTTGACTCTGCGCCACTTATTTATGGCGATAAAGTTTATAGTATCTCTGTAAAGGGTAATTTGACCGCTATAGATTTACGTACCGGTCGGATGATTTGGGAACGTCAGTATTCGTCATATCATGATATGGCTATTAGTGGTAACAGCCTATTTTTAACTGATATTAAAGGCCATATTTATGCGGTTGACCGTTTAAACGGTTTTGAAAAGTGGAGCCAACTTGCACTGACTAATCGTGGTGTTACCGGTCCTGCTATTATTGGTGATTATATTGTTGTTGGCGACTTTGAAGGCTATCTTCATTTTATCGACCAAACAACAGGTGACATCGTTGCACGTCATGAAGTTGACAGCAGCGGTTTAAATATAGCACCCACTGTACACGAAAATATTATTTACGCACAATCACGTAATGGTGATTTGCAAGCGATAAAAATTCCATAAGTCTTTTTATCAGCTAGAATTAAACGGCTCCATTGCAGAATGCATTGGAGCCGTTGTTTGTTATTAAATAGAGTAAAAGTTTTGCATTTTGCATGACGTTGTTTACTCTACAAATGAATTTATAGAGGTAAACATGCTTCCAGTTGTTGCACTTGTCGGACGTCCTAATGTTGGCAAATCGACGTTATTTAACCGATTAACCCGAAGCCGAGATGCTCTCGTAGCAGATTATCCTGGCTTAACGCGTGACCGTCAATATGGTCAAGCGAAAGTAGAAGATCACCCATTTATTGTTATTGATACCGGCGGTATTAATGGTAATGAACAAGGTATTGACGCATTAATGGCCGAACAGTCATTAATGGCGATAGCAGAAGCCGATGCTGTTTTATTTATGGTTGATGCTCGTGATGGTTTAACATCAGCGGATATCGGTATAGCGGACTACCTTCGTAAACAAAATAAGAAAATATTTTTGGTTGCGAATAAAGTTGATGGTATTGATGCTGATTCTGCCGTTGCTGAATTTTATGAATTATCACTGGGTGATACCGTTCATAAAATTGCCGCCGCGCATGGTCGTGGTGTTACACAATTATTAACACTGGCATTAACACCTCATATAGAAGCACTTGGTGAAGCACGTGAAAATGATGAGTTTGATGGTACACAAGAATTCTCAGCTAAAACTGATGAAGAAAAAATTGCCGAAGCACCGTTTGAAAATGATAAAATCAAACTTGCTATCATTGGTAAACCTAATGTGGGTAAGTCAACACTGACTAACCGTATCTTAGGTGAAGACCGCGTTGTTGTTTTTGATGCGCCAGGTACCACTCGCGATAGTGTATATATCCCGATGGAACATGATGGCCGTGAATATACATTAATTGATACTGCAGGTATTCGTCGTCGTAAAAACGTGACTGATGTCGTAGAAAAGTATTCTGTTATTAAAACACTACGTGCCATAGAAGATGCCAATGTTTGTTTGTTAATTATTGATGCTCGTGAAGGTATTACCGATCAGGATTTAAGTTTACTGGGCTTTATTTTAGAAGCAGGTCGTTCTTTGGTACTTGCGGTTAATAAATGGGATGGGTTAGAAGAGCATGTTAAAGATCGTATTAAAACCGAATTAGATCGTCGTTTAGGTTTTATTGATTTTGCACGTATCCACTTTATCTCTGCTTTACACGGTACCGGTGTTGGCCATTTATATGAGTCAGTTGAAGAAGCTTTCATTTCAGCAACTAAACGTATATCTACCTCAATGGTTACCAAAATATTAGATATGGCCACGTTTGATCATCAACCACCGATGAGTCAAGGACGCCGCATTAAGCTTAAATATGCGCATGCCGGTGGTTATAATCCACCTATCATTGTTATTCATGGTAATTTAGCCAAAAAGCTTCCTGTTTCATATAAACGCTATTTAATGAATTATTACCGTAAATCATTAAAAATAATGGGTACGCCGATTAGAATTGAGTTTAGAGAAACAAGTAACCCGTTTGCGGGCAAGAAAAAGTTAACTTATACCGAGCAAAAGAAAATGGCCAGAGCTACTGAAGGTTATAAAAAAGACTAAAAGCTGACGTTTTTTGATAATAATTTAGCATTACTGAAGCCAATCATTTGATTGGCTTTTTGCTAAGTGCTACATTTAAAAAACTTATTCTTAAATGTTAACATTATGGCAGCCACTCCTAAAAAAATTGCATTGGTTAACCGCTTAGACAGGAACCTTGGCTTATTGCAGTCAGGCTCAACGATTACTATCGATATAGCTACACCAGCTGGGCAAAAAGCAAAGTTTCGTAGCACCTTCATTGGCTACCTCCCCAAGCATTATGTGTTAGTGCAATTTCCTGATGCAAATAAATTAGGGAATTTTTCCCAATATATTACCCAAGGTGCTGGTATTACGGTGCGAGGTTTAATTGAAGGGCATGAGGGCGCGGTGGTTGCTTTTATCAGTAATGTTAAACAAACCTTACAAATACCCTCGAGACTAATTGTTCTTGATTTTCCACGTTCTGTTAGCTTACAAAGCTTACGTTCAGCGATGCGCATTGATACCGATATTGTTGCTAAGATAAATATTGCTAAAGAATATTGGCAAGCGACCATTATAGATATTTCTGTTAATGGCTGCCAAGTATTGATCACTAACGGTGAGTCGTTAGTGATGGAAAAAAATAAATCTGTCGAATTAATTGTCGAAGACTTTCAAGGATTAGGAAATTTAAAGTTTTCTGCAGAAACCTGTAGCTACAAATCACAAGCTAATGGCCTTTGTATCGGTTTAAAGTTTGAAGAAATAAGTAAAGCATCAGTTATAAAGTTACTTCAGCATGCCGTTATTGCTGAAAATTAAATCTTATCAATAACTTGGCTTAAAATACGACCATCACTGACTTGAATAGATATTTCATCGCCAATACTCACTTGATCTTTTGTGCGAACAATTTGCTGATGACTATTTCGACTGACACTATAACCACGGGCAATAGTCGCGAGCGGACTGACAATATGGAGCTGCTCAATAATGCTAACAAAGTGCTCAGATTTATTTTTTACGCTAACGTCTAATGCCCGTTGTAATCTGTCATCTAAATGGCGCAAGGTACTTTGATGTTGAATGATCACTTTTGTTGGATCTACATGTTGTAAATCTCGTACTAACTTTTCGGGTTTTTGTTTGAAGCGTGCCAATTCACGCTTTATTGCTTTATCTAAACGAATATTCAATTCATCTGATTTTTGTTGATGCTGCTGAAGTTTTCTTTCTGGATGAACTTGCGTTAAGCGATGATTAAGGTTTTGTAGGTATGAGTTTTCTTGTTTTACTTTTTGAGTAAATAACTGCTGAGCCCGTTTTGATAATTCTTGTAGGCGACTTTGTAATTCACTATTGTCTTGTGAAACCAGTTCTGCCGCTGCTGAAGGTGTTGGCGCTCTTAAATCAGCAACGAGATCACTTAATGTTGTGTCTATCTCATGACCAACAGCGCTGATAATTGGAATGCGACTATGAAAAATAGCATTCACTACATCTTCTTCATTAAAGCTCCATAAGTCTTCTAGAGAGCCTCCTCCACGACCGACAATCAATACTTGGCATTCTTCACGTTGATTAGCGATATCGATGGCATGAACAATATCATTCTTAGCATGCTCGCCTTGCACAAGCGCAGGGTATATAACGATAGTAATTGCTGGATTACGCCTTTGCAAAACAGAGATAATATCTTTAACTGCAGCACCCGTTGGCGAGGTAACTATGCCAACCGTGTTAATATTTTTAGGAATGGCTTGCTTGAACTGCTGAGCAAATATACCTTGTGCATTGAGCTTACTCTTTAATTGCTCAAATTGTTGTCGCAATAAACCTTCACCCGCATCTTCCATCATTTCAATAATTAATTGAAAATCACCTCGTGGTTCATACAAAGAAACCTTGGCGCGTACTAACACCTGTTGGCCATTACGAGGCGTTGAACCACCCGCTAACCTTACTCGTCGATTGTTGCCTTTAAACATTGCGCAACGCACTTGCGATTTACTGTCTTTGAGTGACAAATACCAATGACCCGAGCTAGCAGCAATGAAATTTGAGATTTCACCACACAACCATACGGTATTAAGTTCACTTTCTAGCATGAACTTAACTTTTCTCGTCAGTTCACTTATCTGTAAAATGTGCTGCGTAGCCATAAAATACTTACTTTATCTAATGTTAAGGCGATTTGAGTCGATATATCCGCTTTGCTTAAATATGAATGTTTCAGCAAACCTAAGCGAATCATAATCTAAGCACATATTTTTGTTAAAGGTTATTCCCTTAAATAAAATGTAACAACGCGTAATATTTATTTCGATTCCCCGAAAGGGTGTTTATAAGCACTTTATTTTACGTTATTGATTTCAATAATAGAATAACTATTATTTTCAATCAATATCTTGCTTAAAGGCGTTTATAATTCCCCTTGGATCTTACCTATTAAAGTGGAACCAGTAAATTATATATTCCTTTAAACCCACCAGAGATAATTATTTCAGTTTATCGTTAAATTTAAGTTGTTCTTAAACCACAAAACGGTTAAAATTCTGCCGCAATATTCACTCCCTAACCAACCTTTTTAGAGAGATGTTGCGATGCTAAGAATTGCCCAAGAAGCACTAACTTTTGATGATGTATTACTTGTACCTGCTCATTCAGAAGTACTCCCACATACGGCCGATTTAAAAACTAAATTAACCCGTAAAATTAATTTAAATATACCTATGGTATCTGCATCTATGGATACAGTTACTGAAGCACCTTTAGCTATTACACTAGCGCAAGAAGGTGGTTTAGGTTTTATTCATAAAAACATGACCATCGCTGAGCAAGCGGCTAACGTATTAAAAGTTAAAAAATACGAAAGTGGTATTGTTTCCGATCCTGTGACCGTCAATGCTAACTTTACTATTGAAGAAGTCATGCATAAAGCTGATGATCTTGGCTTTTCAGGATTTCCTGTTGTTGATGAAAATGGCAATCTTACCGGTATAATTACTGGCCGTGATTTACGCTTTGAAACAGACTTAACTAAGCCTGTCTCGGCGTTAATGACGACTAAAGAAAAATTAGTCACGGTTAAAGAAGGTGCCGCGCGTGAAGAAATACTTGGCTTAATGCACAGTAACCGTATTGAGAAAATTTTAGTGGTTGATGATGCCTTTAAATTAGTGGGTTTGATCACCGCTAAAGATTATCAAAAAGCTGAAAGCAAACCTAACGCTTGTAAAGATCAATTAGGTCGTTTACGAGTGGGCGCCGCTGTAGGTGTTGGCGCGGGTACCGATGAACGTATTGACGCGTTAGTTGCCGCTGGTGTTGACGTCTTATTAATAGATACTTCACATGGTCATTCGCAAGGTGTTCTTGATCGAGTAAAAGAAACCCGTCAAAAATATCCTGACTTACAAATTGTTGCTGGCAATGTGGCGACAGGAGCTGGTGCAAAAGCATTAGCCGATGTTGGCGTAGATGCGGTTAAAGTGGGGATCGGCCCAGGTTCAATATGTACTACGCGTATTGTAACTGGCGTTGGAGTACCACAATTAACGGCTATCTCAAATGCAGTAGAAGCGCTTAAAGGTACGGGCATTCCTGTTATTGCCGATGGTGGTATTCGATTCTCTGGCGATATTGCTAAAGCACTGGTTGCTGGCGCGCATTGTGTGATGGTTGGTAGTATGTTTGCTGGAACCGAAGAAGCACCTGGCGAAGTAGAACTTTATCAAGGTCGCTATTACAAATCATATCGCGGTATGGGCTCTTTAGGCGCAATGAGCCAGAAAGAAGGTTCAAGTGATCGTTATTTCCAAAAATCTGATGGCGAAGCTGACAAGTTGGTACCGGAAGGTATTGAAGGTCGTGTTGCTTATAAAGGACCTGTTTCTGCCATTATCCACCAGCAGATGGGCGGATTACGCTCATCAATGGGTTTAACAGGCTGTAAAGATATTGAGACCATGCGAACTAAGCCCGAGTTTATGAAAATTACCTCGGCAGGTATGGGTGAGTCGCATGTCCATGACGTAACCATCACCAAAGAAGCACCAAACTATCGTATGGGGTAGTAATATCGGTTGAGTTATTTAAGCTCGATTTCTGCGTTGCAAGTGCTCATTGACTATCGTCAACTCCGCGCTAGCGCCTTGAAATAGAACTAAAATATTCTTAGTTACTTTTAGGTAACTGGAAAACAAAAGATTCTACAGGCTGAGTTATCAATAAATAACTCAGCCTGTTCATTTTATAAATCCGCTCTAAATGAATGAGCTTTAGGCAAGGCTGTTGAGTGATTAAACAAATGACTTATCTTATTATAAATAAGGTTTTATAAATCATTTTGTTTCATTACGAAAACAACGCAGTATAAAGTTTAGACATAACGAGCGTTAAAGTAGGAAAACAACATGAGTAAAGACATTCATGATCACCGAATACTAATTTTAGATTTTGGTTCACAATATACTCAGCTAATTGCTCGTCGCGTACGTGAAATAGGCGTTTATTGTGAACTTTGGTCTTGGGATGTAACCGAAGAGCAAATCAAAGGTTTTAACCCGACAGGTATCATTCTAGCTGGCGGCCCTGAGTCGGTCACTGCAGAAAATTCACCTCGTGCACCAGAATATGTTTATAACGCTGGCGTTCCTGTTCTAGGTATTTGCTACGGCATGCAAACAATGGCTGAACAACTTGGTGGTGGTGTTGAAAGTTCAACGCACAAAGAGTTTGGTTATGCTGCAGTTGAACTTATTGCTAAATCTGCGTTATTCAACAATGTTGAAGACAGTATTGGTGCTAACGGTAATGCTTTACTTGACGTTTGGATGAGCCACGGCGACAAAGTGTCAGCTATACCAACAGGATTTGTTACGGTTGCACAAACAGCAAGTTGTGCTTATGCAGCAATGGCGAACGAAGAAAAGCAATTCTATGGTGTGCAGTTTCATCCTGAAGTGACCCACACTAAACAAGGTTTACGTATTTTAGAAAACTTTGTTGTTGAAATTTGCCAGTGTGAAAAACTATGGACTTCATCATCAATCATTGATGATGCTATTGCAAAAATGAAAGCTCAAGTCGGCGATGACGAAGTTATCTTAGGTCTTTCAGGCGGTGTTGATTCATCAGTAGTTGCTATGTTATTACATCGAGCGATTGGCGATAAATTGACCTGTGTATTTGTTGATAATGGTTTACTTCGTTTAGATGAAGGCCAGCAAGTCATGGATATGTTTGGCGATCACTTTGGTTTAAACATTATCAAAATTGAAGCTGAAGATAGATTTTTAGACCGCTTAGCGGGTGAAAGTGAGCCAGAAGCAAAACGTAAAATTATTGGTAATGTTTTTATTGATGTTTTCGAAGAAGAGTCGAATAAGTTAGATAATGCAAAATGGTTAGCACAGGGCACTATTTACCCTGACGTCATTGAATCGGCCGCCTCAGCGACCGGTAAAGCGCATGTTATTAAATCACATCATAATGTTGGCGGCTTACCTGATTACATGAAACTAGGCTTAGTTGAACCATTACGTGAGTTATTTAAAGATGAAGTACGTAAAATAGGTTTAGAGCTTGGCTTACCGTACGATATGCTTTACCGTCATCCGTTTCCTGGTCCTGGGTTGGGTGTACGTATTTTAGGTGAAGTTAAAAAAGAATATGCTGATTTATTACGTCGTGCTGATGCGATTTTCATTGAAGAATTACACAAGCATGATTTATACACCAAAGTAAGCCAAGCGTTTACCGTATTCTTACCGGTTAAATCAGTAGGGGTTATGGGCGATGCCCGTAAATATGATTGGGTCGTATCATTACGTTGTGTTGAAACCATCGACTTTATGACAGCACGTTGGTCACATTTGCCTTATGATTTCTTAGGTTTAGTCTCTAATCGGATTATTAATGAAATTGATGGTATTTCACGTGTCGTTTATGATATTTCAGGTAAACCACCCGCGACGATTGAGTGGGAATAAACAGCACTTTTAATATTTATAAATAATAATGGCCTTAGCATTTAAATGTTAGGGCTTTTTTTTACTTATTGTTCTAGCAAGTAAAAATAAAGTAGGTGATGAGATCTGTGTGGAGAGAGTCGGGATGAAAAGGAAATATATTTAGCCTTCAAAAGAGTTGAAGGCTAAATAAAGCATCTTAGTTTAGGTCAACTAGAAGCTATAAACGAGCGTTAACGCCGTTTGAGTATTGGTGTTTTCTTTGCCTTCTTCAACATCAGTATTATAATCAATCTTAAAACTAACTTTTAATTGTAACGTTGAAATAAGCTTAGTAGTTATTGAGCTTTCTGCTTGATAATTACTGTTTTCACCACTTTTAGTCGCATACTTAGCAACAAATCGCTGCTTAAATTTAACATGTTCGTTTAAATTACGCGTATACAAAGCTTGTGCTTGTATAATGAAAGCAGACTTGTTTTCAGTATACTCATTACCATTTTCATCTTCTAAACGTACAACGTCTTTTTTATAACCGGGTCCAATATCAGCATCAAATGTGCCTGTTTTACTTTCAAACCAACGACGACCCCAACCAGCAGAGATTGAGCTTTGAGTCTCAAATCCGCCAAAACGATTATCGTCGTGAGATACATTAGCGTAGACGTAATTAGTTTTTTTAGCGCCAATGGTATAGTTAGTTTGCCCTACTATTTTCCATTGCTGATCTGTTGTTTGAGACTGTTGAACACCCTCTTCATCTTCAATCTCAGCTTTACTTGCAAGCAAGTCAAAGCGAACAGTACTTCGCCATAAACCTAATTCATGATCTAAATCGAAGCCTGCTTTGATATCGGTACTTTTATTGTCACCCGTTTTAAATAGTGCGCCTAATTCAGCAGACATACTTAATGGATCTTTTGGAGCAACTGCTTCTTCGGCAAAAGCATGAAGTGATAAGCCGCTACATATGGCAATTAGTGCTAATTTATTGTTCATTTTTGGTCTCTTGATTAACATGTACAGAAAGTTGTGGAAAAGGTATTTCGATACCCGCATCATCTAAGGCAATTTTAATTTTTTCTAGTAAGTCACGATGAAGTATCCAGTAATCGTCTGATTTTACCCAAGGACGAACCACAAAGTTTACTGAGCTTTCGGCTAACTCTTGCACACCAATAACTGTTTCTTTTTCTTTTAATACTAACTCGTGCTCACTGGTCAATTTTGTGAGTAATGCTTTAGTTTTTGCAAGATCTGAGCTATAGCTCACGCCAATAACTAAATCTAAGCGACGCTCTGCTTTGGTTGAAAAATTGGTAATGGTACTAGAAGTAATTTTTCCGTTTGGAATGATCACGGTTTTATTATCACCAGTTCTTAACTTAGAAGAAAAAATATTAATTTCTTCAACGATACCAGCAACACCCGCTACATCAATAAAGTCACCACTTTTAAATGGTTTTAAGATGATAAGCAGTACTCCTGAGGCAAAGTTAGATAAAGAACCTTGTAAGGCTAGGCCTACAGCTAGACCAGCGGCACCGACAATAGCGACTAAAGAAGCTGTGTTGAATCCTAGATGAGATATCGCGGCAATAATAGCGACAAAGAACACAATGCCATAAACAATACTACCTACAAAACTAATCACGGCTTTGTCTATGTTTTTCAGTGAAAGCATTTTATCTATGCCTTTACGAACAAGTTTTGCCACCCACTTACCAACAATAATAATAGCAATCGCAATGCCAAAATCTATGAGGTATTGCAGTAATTTAGCTTCATTTTGTGCGAACCAATCAAGGATTATATCCATAATATTAGTATACCTTTTAATGTTATTAATTTTAAAATTCGAATTATACAGGGTTTTATTTTACTGAAAACCCCTTAAGCGGCAAAATAGCGGATTTACAAACAAGGAATTTATTACAAAGGGTGTGGATAATAAGATTAAAGGTCGAGGGACTGATATTCTAAAAATAAATTTATGAGGTGTTTAGGTCAGAATACGAACTTATCTTGCTAAGATAATAAAAGGAGCCGAAGCTCCTGTTTTTTAATTATGGTTAGATATTATTTTATAATAGCGTTCAGTTTGCCAGCATCATATAAATCAAACATTGTATCTAATGAAATAGGTTTAATTTTATCTGCATTACCTGATGCGCCAAATGAATCATATCGAGCAATACAAATTTCAGTCATGGCTTTAGTGGTTTCAGCTAAAAATTTACGTGGGTCAAATTCGCTTGGGTTGTGTGCTAAGAAGCGACGCGTTGCCCCCGTTGATGCTAAACGTAAATCAGTATCTATATTAATTTTACGAACACCATTTTTAATGCCTTCTTGAATTTGCTCTACCGGCACGCCGTAAGTTTCAGGAATATTACCACCATATTCATTGATGATAGCAAGCCACTCTTGTGGCACTGATGATGAACCGTGCATAACTAAATGGGTATTTGGGATACGGTTATGTATCGCTTTAATACGGTCAATCGCTAAGATATCACCTGTTGGTGGACGCGTAAATTTGTAAGCACCATGCGAAGTACCACAAGCAATCGCTAAAGCATCAACTTGAGTTTTCTTAACAAAGTCAGCGGCTTCTTCTGGGTCAGTTAACATTTGTTCTTTTGTTAATATCCCTACTGCACCAATACCGTCTTCTTCACCTGCTTCACCTGTCTCTAATGAACCAAGACAACCTAATTCACCTTCAACAGAAACACCACAAGCATGTGCCATTTCAACGGTTCTGCGTGTTACATCAACGTTGTATTCATAGCTTGAAGGCGTTTTACCATCAGACATTAAAGAACCATCCATCATAACTGATGAAAACCCCATTTGAATTGAACGCTGACAAACACTCGGCGAAGTACCGTGATCTTGATGCATTACCACAGGGATATGAGGGAATTCTTCAATTGCTGCAAGAATTAAATGACGAAGAAAAGGAGCGCCAGCATACTTACGAGCACCTGCAGAGCCTTGTAAAATAACCGGGCTATTGGTTTTGTCTGCAGCGATCATTATTGCTCTAACTTGCTCTAAGTTGTTAACGTTAAAAGCGGGAATACCGTATCCGTATTCTGCAGCGTGATCTAACATTTGGCGCATAGAAATTAAAGCCATTGAATTACTCCTAAGTGTTTAAGATGTCATATATTATTTGCCCAATCTCAAAAAAAACAAGTTTCATTGTGAAATTTAAGCTTTCGTAACGTAAGTATATCAGATAAGAAATTGACATGGCAAAAGAAAAAATAATGCCCTTAATGGTTTTTATCTGTTTATTTATAACGGTTTTAAATAATGTTCTATAATTACTATCAATAAGCTCACTAAACACGATTTATAGCGAATATTTGTGCTTTTGTTTCGTAAGTTTACAACTAAAGAGTGAAATGTAATGAAAGGGCGGTTGATGGTTTTTATGAAGTTTTTTAGAAATAATAAAGAAAGCTAAAAAAAACCGCCTTTTATAAAATAAAGAGCGGTTTGATGTAGATGATTTAATTAACGTGTTTTACGTTTTAGCGCGTTCTTCTAAGATAGCGACAGCGGGTAACACTTTCCCTTCTAAAAACTCTAAGAAAGCACCACCACCGGTTGAAATATAAGAAATTTTATCGGCTATATCATATTTATCAACAGCGGCTAAGGTATCGCCACCACCAGCAATTGAAAAGGCTGAGCTTTCGGCAATTGCTTTTGCAATAGTTTCTGTACCACTACCGAATTGGTCAAATTCAAAAACGCCAACAGGTCCATTCCAAACAATAGTGCCAGCATTTTTAATAATTTCAACGAGTGCTTGCGCTGAATCTGGTCCGATATCAAAAATCATATCTTCATCGCTAACATCGTTAACTGACTTTAACGTTGCGACAGCCGTTTCTGAAAACTCTGTACCAGTAATAACATCAGTTGGCACCGGAATATCGCCATCATTTGCTCTTGCCTGGTTCGTTAAACGGTTAGCTTCATCAAGTAAATCGGCTTCGTATAATGATTTACCCACATTATGCCCGCTTGCTGCTATAAAAGTATTTGCAATGCCGCCGCCAACCACTAATTGGTCAACAATTTTCGCTAACGACTCTAACACGGTTAATTTTGTAGAAACTTTAGAACCACCAACAATCGCCACTAATGGGCGTGCAGGATTGTCTAGTGCTTTACCAAGTGCGGCTAATTCACCAGACAATAGTGGACCCGCACAAGCGATAGGTGCAAACTTTGCTACGCCATGTGTACTAGCTTGCGCTCGGTGCGCGGTACCAAAGGCATCCATGACAAAAACATCACATAATGCAGCTAATTTTTTTGATAAAATATCATCATTATTTTTTTCGCCGACATTAAAACGAATGTTTTCAAACACAACTAATTCACCTACTTTTGCATCAACGCCATCTAAGTAATTTTTTGCTAAATGCACGGGGACATTTAACGCGGCAGCTAAATAGTCAGCGACAGGTTTTAATGAAAACTCTTCGTTGTACTCACCTTCAGTTGGACGACCAAGGTGAGACATTATCATCACTTTTGCGCCCGCTTCTAAAGCAAGTTTAAGGGTAGGTAAAGCCGCTCTTAATCGAGCATCAGAGGTTATTTTTCCGTCTTTAAGAGGTACATTGAGATCTTCTCGGATCAAAACTCTTTGATTGGCTAGCGCCAAGTCGGTCATTTTAATTACTGACATTTGCTGTTTCCTATTCGATAAATTTTAAAGTTATGGGTGTTTTTTACTGTTATTATTTTTTAAGCTGAATATCTTTCGCCATGGCTTTTGCTGTATCTATCATACGATTTGCAAAGCCCCACTCGTTATCACACCAGACCAGCATTTTCACTAAACGCTTGTGGCTAACACGTGTTTGGTTGCCGTCAACAATACAAGAATGTGGGTCATGATTAAAATCTACAGAAACCAATGGTTCTTCTGTATAGCCTAAAATTCCTTGTAGTCCATTATTTTGTGCACGAATAATGGCTTGGTTAATCGCGTTAATATCTACATCTGTCGACAAGGTTAGGCTTAAATCCATCGCGGTAACATTAATCGTTGGTACTCGCACGGCAATCGCTTCGAAGCGTCCAGCAAATTTAGGCAGTATTCTTTCGATACCTGCTGCTAATTTGGTGTCAACTGGGATGATAGATTGGCTTGCTGCTCTACTAAGGCGAAGATCTGGATGGTAAGCGTCGATAACTTGTTGATCATGCATAGAAGAATGAATAGTGGTAATACTGCCACTTTCAACGCCAAAAGCTTCATCAATGACTTTTATGACAGGCACAACGCAATTCGTGGTGCATGAGCCGTTCGAGACTATTTTATCTTTTTCACTGAGTTGCTGATGATTAATACCATAAATAATGGTGGCATCAACGTCTTGTTCACCAGGATAAGAGTAAAGTACTTTACTGGCTCCTTGGCTCAAGTGAATATTTCCATCGCGTTGATTGGCAAATTTACCGGTGCAATCAAGAACGATATCTATGTTATGTTTTTTCCATGGCATGTCTTCGAGGGACTTTTCATGGCTAAGTTGTATGACATCGCCGGCGATAACTAACTGATTGTCAGCTAACTCAACTGCAAAGGGGAAACGACCATGGGTAGTGTCATATTTTAATAAATGCGCAATACCTTTCGGCTCGGCAAGCTCATTAATTGCGACAAGCTTTAAATATTGGTTATCAGCATTCTCATAGAGGGCACGAGCAACACTTCGACCAATTCGGCCAAAGCCATTAATAGCAATGTTTACAGACATAAGTTTATTGGCATAGGTTAATGGTATTAATTTAGGGTGTTTATAAAAATCAAAGTCCTTCAAACGAGTATACATTTCGTTTGAAGGCTTTAACTTATAGGCTTTAGTTAATGACTAAAGCTGGTTTACAGTCTTAACAACATTTGCCACGGTGAAACCAAAATGCTCAAGTAACACGTTACCGGGTGCAGATTCACCAAAAGTTGTCATACCGACAACAGCGCCAGAAAAACCAACATACTTGTACCAAAAATCAGTGTGGGCAGCTTCAATAGCGACACGTTTTATCACGGATGAAGGCAATACTGATTCTTTGTATTCGCTTGATTGCACATCAAAAGTATTGGTTGACGGCATAGAAACTACGCGTACTTTTTTACCATCAGCGGTTAATTGCTTTGCAGAATCAAGGGCTAATGATACTTCAGAACCCGTTGCAATGAGTATAATGTCAGCAGTTCCCTCACAGTCTTGCAATACATAAGCGCCTTTGGCGATGTTTGTTACTTGTGAACTGTTACGCGCTACTGCGGGTAAACCTTGGCGAGAAAATATTAATGACGTAGGGCCATTTTTACGTTCAATCGCTGATTTCCAAGCAACAACAGATTCTGTTGCATCACATGGGCGCCAAGTATCCATATTCGGAGTAGTACGTAAATTCGTTAACTGTTCGATTGGCTGATGTGTTGGACCATCTTCACCTTGACCAATAGAATCGTGAGTGTAAACAAATATATTTTGAATACCCATTAAAGCCGACATACGAACTGCGTTACGCGCGTACTCCATAAACATCATGAACGTTGCACCGTAATTAATGAAGCCACCGTGCAATGAAACACCATTCATAATGCCGCTCATACCAAATTCACGTACGCCGTAATAAATGTAGTTACCGCCAGCATCTTTTTCAATACCTTTAGAACCTGACCATAATGTTAAGTTAGAACCCGCTAAATCAGCAGAACCACCCAATAACTCAGGTAATATAGCGCCAAAAGCTTCAATAGTATTTTGTGACGCTTTACGCGAAGCAATATTTTCGCCTTTATCTTGGCAAGCTTGTACTAAGGCATTGGCTTTTTCTTCGAAGTCGCTTGGTAAATCACCTTTAATTACACGACGTTCGTATTCTGCGGCAAGTGCTGGGTGAGCTTGTTGGTATGCTGAGAATTGGTCATTCCAAGAAACTTGGCTCGATTGGCCTTTTTCTTTTTGATCCCATTCAGCATAAACATCGCTTGGAATTTCAAAAGGGGCATGTGGCCAGTTTAACGCTTTACGTGTCGCTGCAATCTCATCATCACCTAATGGTGCGCCATGACAATCATGTGTGCCTTCTTTATTCGGTGAACCAAAACCAATAATTGTTTTACAACAAATCATTGATGGTTTATCTGTTACTGCTTTAGCTGCAGTAATTGCCGCCGATATAGCCGCTGAATCGTGACCGTCAACGCTTATTACGTGCCAGCCATAAGCTTCAAAACGAGCAGGTGTGTCATCTGTAAACCAACCTTCAACTTTACCATCAATTGAAATACCGTTGTCATCCCAAAAAGCGACTAATTTACCTAATCCTAAAGTGCCGGCTAATGAACATACTTCGTGAGAAATACCTTCCATCAAACAACCATCACCTAAGAAACAATAAGTAAAGTGATCAACGATGTCGTGACCTGGACGGTTAAATTGTGCAGCAAGTGTTCTTTCAGCAATGGCCATACCAACGGCATTAGAAATACCAGCACCTAATGGTCCTGTCGTCGTTTCTACACCTGGGGTGTAACCGTACTCTGGGTGACCTGGTGTTTTAGAATGTAATTGACGGAAATTCTTTAATTCTTCAATCGGTAATTCATATCCGGTTAAATGTAATAAAGAATATATAAGCATTGAGCCATGACCGTTCGACAAAACGAAACGATCGCGGTCGGTCCAATTTGGATCTGTTGGATTATGTTTTAGAAAATCGCGCCATAATACTTCGGCAATATCTGCCATGCCCATTGGGGCTCCAGGGTGTCCGGATTTCGCTTTCTGTACGGCATCCATACTTAAAGCTCTAATTGCATTGGCCAGTTCTTGACGAGACGGCATATTGACTCCAAATCTTTATTATATTTATACTTAAAATGAACTAAGTATATGAGGGGTGAAAGTGACACCATTTTCACCTAGACCACCACTAAACTGCAAACGATATTATGCAAATAAGTGTTTTTTTTGGTATTAGTTAGACCAAATGGCTAAAAAGACCATTAATATAACATTACGTCACCGGTCGATTGTTTATAATTTATCTGTTTTATTAATTTTAAATGGTTGAATTACCAATGTTAATCGTATAGATTGGTTGAGTTTTGTACAGATGTCAAAATAACAACTATAAAACCTGACACAGGAACATTTATGAACAGGTCATCTTCACGAGGATTTAAGCTGACAACAGTGATTTTTGCGGTAATCGTATTGGCTGTTTCAGCGGCATTGAGTAATATCTCAATCGTAGATGACAAGGAAGTTACAATAGAAAAATCTACCAGTGAGTAGTCGTTGGTAATAGATTATATGAATTTTAAAGGCCTCGTTTACGAGGCTTTTTTATGTCTACGCTGCATTAGTGCATCCTGCACGTCATTTTGTTCCCTACAAATCATAGCCCCTTATCCATGGAGGCAATAGCACGGTGCTGTGACCGCATTTATGCAGGAAGTAGAGTAAGGCAGGAGCAGTTACCGAGGTGGCAAGGAGTGTATATGTTCCGCATCAACCAGCGATCAAGCTAGTTCTTTCTGTAGCCATTTAAGTGCTTGCTGGCGACCGAGCTCTAAACCATTAAACTGCTTAACGTTTAACTTATCATTACTACGTTTATTGATAATATCTTCAGTGTTAGCAACACCTTCTTTAGAATAGTTGATGGAGGCTATTGATTTCATATGAATTAGAGAACCCATGGTTAACTGTGCCTCAAGTGAATAGGTGTAAGGATAAATTTTATTGACGATAACACCAAAATCAGTTTTAAAAAAAGTACAAAAAAAAGTTTCAATTTCTTCCATCATTTCAATTGAGATATAAACGCCTTTATCAAAAATTACTTCGGCAATTTTTTCATTTAAAAGGTTTATTTGAACAAAACTTAATCTGTGTTTTTCCATTTGGGGACTCATAGTGAAATGTATTTGATGAAGCAACAATTGTAGTCTGTTTTTTGAATTACTAGTAGGCTGATCTACGGATAAATTTATCGAGGGGCTAGCTAATAATAAAATAGCGCTTTTAGGTTAATAGCTGATACTTAGCAATAAAACTACTTATTAGACATGGACTATTCAGAGTGGGGCGCAATACTATGATGTTATCTATTAATTAGATTATGTGATGGTAGATCAATACAGAGTATTCCCTACTTTCTATGCTTTTCTTTGATTGTGTCTTTATTATAGTAATGATAAGTGTGAGGGCTGCTATAAGCGGGTTACCTAGCGGTAAAGAGTATGATTTTTAGGCTAGTTGTCTGTTTTTTGATTCATACTTAGTTTAGTGATTTTGGTGTCCCTGATAGACGTCGTTTTCAAGGCTTAACTTTTTGTTAAGTATATTGTTTGTGTTTTTGTATTGTCTCTAGTGTTACTTAGAGTGTTACCATAATCAAAGGTCACTTTAAATGATTCTATTTATGACCTAGGAAAACCTTAACAAATTTTAACAGTCAGGCATGAAATTATGACCAAACATAGCCTTCATTTGAACATCTACCATAGGCCAATATTTCTTTTCTAACTCGGTAATCTTATCTCGTTTTAGATTAAAAGTTTTCCAGCGCATCCATTTAGGTTTAGGCCAATAAGCGATTGGTTCAAACATATTATTAACTTCAGGCCAGTCGTAACCCCATAGCTCTTTTCTAAGCTTTCTAATGCGCCTCATTAGCCGCTCGTTCGGTCGCTCACTTTGGCAGGCATAATGTAATCCGATACATTGCCGACAAGCATAAGCGTATTTGATCGCGTAAAGGCTTTGTCGCTGCTTTTGGCAGTAGGGACAAGTAATGTATAGTTTATTGCTGGCGCTACGATTATCTACTATCAGGGCTATTTTATGGGGTTTATCGTTTATGGAGAATGTCATCAAACGAACACCACATTCTAAATTTATTAATTTGAATTTTTGATGTTCGCTACTCAGGTCATTAGAATTGATTGAATAGTTGCCTAATGGCTTTGTCAGTAGCGATTTAAATACATTAGCTTGTATGCGGTGATACTCGCTAGTGTAAGCCCTTGTTTGTGTTCTATCGTAATGATGACCTTTAGGCATTGTTAATTACTCCGAAAAGTTAAAGCTAAATTATATTATCTTCACCAGTTTCTCTTCGGGCAGTCATAACACCCACTTGCTTAATAGGCGCACATACAAACGGCATAAGCTTTGTTAAAAAGTTTAACCTTTGTGTAGGGTCTTTAATTTCTGCGAGTGTTACGGGTAAGTTGGTTAATTCGTTTTGAATGGCTTGGTTGATTAAATGCCTAATATCGCCAGCCATATAGCTATTGGTAAGTGTTTGGTTATTTGTTGTCATTTCATAAACCTAGCTGTAATAATTTTATTACAGTATGTCATTTTTATCTTATACGAAAAACAGGTCTAATCTACTACTTTTCTTAGGTTGTTGATTATTCAAAGGTGATTTATCTTCAATAAAAATACGAGAGAATTTTTGAATACTATCTATAAAAGAAAAATAGCACTCGTAAGTGCTATTTTAGATATGCTCAATATAGGTTATGACTTTTTAGTACGTAAACGCAGAAACCCTAAAATAGAAATCCCAAATAAAACCAAAGTACTTGGTTCAGGAACACTAGTAGTTGGCAAGTTGGATGCTGAAGCAATGTTAGCGCCATTACCCAAATCATCAACGGTTAAGCCAACCTGAATTGCCCAACTGCCATCAAGTATATAGCTGATATTGAAAGTTTCTTTAATGATGCGGTATTCGAAGGAAGAGTAATCACCTAATTTAGTAAACGGGATAAACTCACCAGATTCATCTAAAGGAACAAAAGTATCAAATGTAAAATCTAGAGTATATTTTGTAAGGTCTTCTGATACCCAACCAGTAGCGATCATATTTTCTGCGAAGTGTGTATACCCATCAATTCTAGATACTGGTGAATAAGTACCAGCTTCATTCGCGTCACTTAAGTCTACCCATTGATCATTTAAATCAAAATTAGCATTATGTACAACCAAATTATCTATATGGTCAGATGGGCCATTATATTGAAATGATACAACATTGCTTTGATCAAATGTATCACCCAAGGTATAACCACTTAATATAATATTTCCAGAAACACCAACGCTCAGATCTTCATTGAACACACCTTTTACAGAGTTACAATCTCCACATACAGCTTCCCAGTTAAACGTTATATAGTCATCTGCTTCTATTAAATCTGCCTTCGCACTAAGTGAAACCATTAAGATACACGCAGCATACACAATCGAATTAAACTTCATTCCTTTATTCCTTGTTTAATAAATTTAAAATTATTTACTTATATTTTTTTGTTAGAAAAATTTGATATAAACTCAGTTATCCACATCAATCAGGCTATCCATAACGCTTAATTGTTAGGAAAAACCAGAAGATTGTGAACCAAGTCATAATCTACCGAAAAAAGATTTTTATTATATTTATTAATAAATTATAAATGTTTTTCATCCTTAATCATTAACGCGTAGCAAAAAACATACCGTAAAATAAAGGTTATTAAAAACAAGAGGATGAAGCGAGTTAAAAATATGGAGGGATAAATGTGTAAAGTTACCAGACACTCAAACGTTTAATTTATAAGCATTTATTGTGAAAGGGAGAGTTTATTTAATAACCTAAGAGGTGATTTATATCAAACTGTTCAGAGAGCCTGAAAAATCCCTTTTTAAGGCCGGTATATTCTACTCGTTCCATAGTTCTTTGTTTGCTCAGGCTTGTATCCTTTTCCCCTAGCATTAGCCAAGTAGGATATGCGCCAGATAGCGTCCTGTATCGACTCGTAATCATCTCTTTTAACATTGTAATAACAGTTATCAGGAAAGTATTCAGAGCCGTCTAATTGCCGCCATAGCTCTTTCACTTTGCTTGTTATTTCATAGGGGAAATTAACTTTGTGACCGTCTATCATTAGCGCATAGTGATAATGTTGCTTCTTGGCTGTTTCTATTTCTCTACACCATATGAAGCCGACACGCTTTAAGTTGTACTTACGTTTGAGCCATTTATGTAATTTGCGATTAAATGCCGTTATTTTCTCGTTATTTTCTGTGTATTCATAAACTCTTAGATCAAATCGTATTATATGTATTTTGCTGTGGTGACTTAGCATGGGATCAATCTGGTTAATCATTGCTTTAATAGAGTGCGAAATTAACCCACTTCATTTCGAGTTTACCCACCAAGTTTGACCGTTTACTGTTATTGCTTATTAGGCGACAATTAGCTTGGCCGGGTCGCGACAATTAGGTTGACCGGTTTTGGTACACTTTAGATATATCAAATTCAATAGAGAAAGATATGTCTGGAAAACCCATAACCAAGCAACAGGTTAATTTATATATGTCTTATCGTAAGGATCATAAACAAACAGCAGCCGCTGCCCAATCTGGTATGTCAGAGCGTACAGCTCGGCGTATCGAATCCGGCCAGCATTCAACCACACATCTCCCTAGGGTTTATCGAACACGCAAAGATCCATTTAATGGTGCGTTTGAAGAGCATCTAGTGCCATTGCTCAAAGCAGATCCTGAACTTCAACCCATAACTTTATTAGATCAGCTCGATACACTCATGCCAGGTAAATTTGGTCACAATCATTTACGTACGTTACAACGTCGAGTCAAAAAGTGGTTGGCAACTGAAGGGCCAGAGCAAGAAGTTATCTTTCGTCAAAAGTACATGCCAGGGTTTATGGGGATATCTGATTACACTTGGATGAACAAACTTGAAATATCTATTGCAGGCCAAGCATTTTCTCATAAGCTTTTTCATTACAAGTTAGTGTTCAGTGGCTGGACGTATGCTCAACTTGTCTTTGGTGGTGAAAGTTTCGAATCACTCTCTACAGGTTTACAAAATGCATTTTGGCGCAGTGGTGGTGTACCACAGACACACCGAACCGATAGCTTAAGTGCTGCATTCAATAATCATTATGAACAGGAAGCGTTAACTGAACGCTATCAAAAGCTATGTGCTCACTATAGCGTTGTTGCGACGCGTAACAATAAAGGTGTAGCTCATGAAAATGGTGCGATTGAAGTGGCACATAGCCATTTAAAACGAAAAGTAGATCAGCAATTACGACTACGTGGCAGTCGTGATTTCGCGACAATTACCGAGTACCAATCGTTTCTTGATGTAATTGTCGCCAAAATTAATCGCCAATGCAAAACTCGATTTGATGAAGAGCGCAAGCACTTAAATGATTTGCCTAAACGTCGTACCAACGACTTCTGCGAACAATACGTTAAAGTTACCTCTAGCAGCACCATCAGTGTTAAACGTGTGACGTATACCGTACCTTCTAGATTAATTAGTCATCGATTACTTGTACACATTTATGATACTCGGCTGGATTTATTTCTTGGTCATGAAAAAACGTTATCCCTGTCTAGAGTCTATGCTCAAGGACACTTAAGATCACGAGCAGTAGATTATAAACATGTGATCCACTCACTTGCGAAAAAGCCCAATGCGTTCAAATACTCGCAGTTACGAGAAGATTTGATCCCAGAAGGTGACTTCAGTTTGTTGTGGCAGCAGTTAACAGCAGAGCATGTTAGCGATAAAGACTGTCGTTATATGGTTGAATTATTGTTACTCGCTCATAACTATAATTGCGAGCATGCCCTTGGTCGTTATGTCTTGAAAAACCACGAGCAAGGTAAGTTTATATCTATTGATATGTGCCGTAAATTGTTTGCCCCTAGCACGCTCGTCATACCAAACATTGTCAGTCATCAACATCAAATAAGTGATTACGATATATTGCTTGGAGGGTTACATGGCTAATATTCTAAGCTTACCAATATTACTGAAAGAGCTGCGCTTAAGTGCGATAGCCAAAGAATGGGAAGTCCTTGCCCAAAAGGCTGTTTCACAGGAGTGGGAGCCTGAATTATTCCTTGCCGAGCTATGTGAACTTGAAGCTAATCATCGTCATGAAAGTCGATTAAAACGGTTACTTAAAGAGAGTAAATTACCCGTAGGTAAACAACTACATCAATATAAATTTGACGAAATAGAAGGTATTACGTCACTGCAAATGAAACAAAAAGTTAATCAGATTGACTGGCTTAGACAAGGCCATAATATCTTATTGTTTGGTGCTAGTGGTTTAGGGAAAACTCACTTAGCGTGTGCTATTGGTTACTCATTACTTGAAAAAGCAGTGCGCGTTAAATTCAGCACTAGTACAGCTATTGTTCAAGAACTCCAACGTGCAAAAGAAACGTTGGGCTTAACTGATGCCCTAAGAAAACTCGATAAATATGAGCTGTTGATATTAGATGATATCGGCTATGTGAAAAAGACTGATAGTGAAAGTCAGGTGTTGTTTGAACTGATTGCACATCGTTATGAACGAGGCAGTTTGTTGATCACATCGAATCAAGCATTCAGTGAGTGGGATAGTATATTTGGTGACAACATGATGACTGTTGCTGCTATCGACAGACTTGTTCACCACAGTGATATCTATCAAATAAAAGGAGAAAGTTACCGAAAAAAACAAGCTATGCAACTAAATTCAAATACCGGCCAAGTTAATTGACGCCAACCGGACAAGTTAGTTGACGTCTAATAATTGCTTTGTCTTTGGTTATATATGCCATTAGATAGCTTACTAATTAAGATAACGCTAAAGGATATTATTAATTACCTAACTCAATGTTAGTTATTACTTACCGAATAATACCTTTAATTATATAGATTTGTTCGTAAAACACTAAAAATATAGGCGTAATAAACCTATGGATAGCGGTTAATAACAATCAATATATACAGGGTGTTTTTTAACAGGTTTGTAATTACTAACTATTGAAAAGCGGTTAACTTGGTTATACTTTGGTAGTTGGCTAGTGGTTCTATATGCTCAGACCGCCAAGCCATGATTACAGGTCTGCTTTCTAAATATTCAGCGTGATTATAAGCGCGTCTTATTTCATTTTTATTAATGTGTGCGAGTGCAGCAGATCGTTCATAATAGTGATTTTGGTGTCCCTGAGACGATTCGAACGTCCGACCTAGCGCTTAGGAGGCGCTTGCTCTATCCAACTGAGCTACAAGGACATTATAACGCAAAAAGCGTTGTTAATTTATCTTAAAAGTTGTTGTTGTTCTAGTTTTATTTTCTTTGTATGTGGATGAAAAATAATTAATTAGAAATAACGGTTTATCATTCGCTTTAAATCGTTTTATACTGCAACAGAAGTTGATTAAACTATGGCTAAAACTATAAATAAGAGGTTGAATTTGTTAAAAAAACGTTACAAGCAAGTTACCTTGGTTTTTTGGTCTCTGTTAAGCGCTTTATTGATAACTACGCAAACATTTGCAGATGATGGCACAACCAATCGTGACTTTATCTTTTTTGTTGAACGCGTTGAAAAATTACAAAATACCAATGTTACCGATGCACTTGCGTTGCTAGATTCTTATCAAACCAATATCAATGCGTTAACCGTTGGGAACCAGGTAAAGTATTACCAAGTACTGTCAGAAGTTTATATTGAAGCCTCTCAATATAAATCGGCGTTTAGCGCCGCATCGCAAGGGTTAAAAATAGCACAACATTTAACTAGTCCTACTATATTGATTTCACAACTTTCATACTTACGTGGCTTTTCTTTAGAAAGTTTAGGTGATGCTAGTGGCGCAGTTGAGAATTATTTGAATGGCTTAGAAGTTGCCGAATCCTTAGATGCTAAAAAATTTATTGCCGATGGCTTTATCAATTTAGGTGCTATTTATTACCTAACTGAACAATATGAAAAGTCGTTGACTATGCTCAATAATGCGCTGGTTATTGCCAATACTTTAGATAACGAAGAACTTAAAGGTTCCGTTAACAGCGAGTTGGGTATTTTATACTCTTATATGTATAACCCTAAAAAATCGATAAAATTTTACCAAGCGTCTTACGAACATTATAAAAAAGCGGGTATGGCACTCTATGCGCTAAATAGTTTACATAATATTGCAGTGAACTACATGGATCAAAACCGATATGAACAGGCTATAGAGCTATTTGAAGAAGTCATAGCTAGTGCTAATAAGTTTAGTAACAATGAAGTCATAGGTGGTGCTTATACTCGTTTGTCTATATCGTACGCTAAGAAGAAAGATCCTGATTTAGATGTTGCTTATCAATATATTACCCTTGCTGAACAATACTTAAAAGATGTACAGCAACATAATGCCTTATTATTTTTTAACGTTAATAAGGCATACGTACTTGAAGCCATGGAACGATATGATGAGGCACTTGAAAACTTAGCGGTCGCTGAAAAAATATTAGCAAAAAATAGTCAAACAAAAAATACTTTTTCAAATTATCACTTGATGTATTTGCAGTCTGAAATTTATTATAAAACACAAAGATATCAGCAAGCTTATGATAAACAATCTCAATTTTTAACGCGTTTATTTAAAGATCAAGAAAACATAAACATGGAACAAATTGAAGAGTTACGATTAAGTTTTGAAAGCAAACAAGCAGACTTAAAAAACAAAATACTTGAACAGGAAAAGTCTGTACAAATAATACAACTTAACGATGTGACCTACTACGAAGAAAATTTACATTTGTTGATTGTTTTTGTCGGTACAGTGCTCGTCATACTCGCTTGGTTTTTGCTTAAAATGTTACAAAGTCAAAAACATTTTGTTCGAATTAGCCAAGTTGATGATTTAACGGGTGTGGCTAACCGCCGACGTTTAATCGAGTTGGGTGAGAAAATGTTTGCTCGAGCAGAAGAAGAACAGGCATCTTTTAGTATATTAATGCTCGATGTTGATAATTTTAAGGCGATAAATGATAGCTTTGGTCATAATACCGGTGACAAAATACTCAAAGATATTGCTGACTTGGCTAACCATATTATGCGTCAAAGTGATTGTTTTGGCCGTTTCGGTGGTGAAGAATTTATTGCTTTATTAGCGAACACTTCACCCGAAAATGCTCATGATTTGGCTGAGAGATTACGCTTGAGTATTCAAAATAAAGTTTGGTCATATAAAAAACTCAATGGGGTTACGGTCAGTATTGGTATATCTTCTTACCAAAAAGGAAGTACTACAAGTTTTGCTCAACTGATAAAAGACGCGGATATTAATATGTATCAAGCAAAAAATTTAGGCAGAAATAAGGTGTGTTTTTAATGAGGCATAGCTCTTTTTCTTATATATCACTGTGTGTCTTATTGAGCTTCTACTTGGCAAATGTAGCATTTCCTTCAGTAGCGCAAGCTTATTCAGTTGATGAAGCGTTAGCCGCAGAAGAAAATAAAAGTGTCGAGGGGTCTGCTGAGCCTGAAAATATTTTGAACAATAAAGAGCCGTTACCCATTAATGCTCGTATTTTGTCTTTGTTATCACTGGTTCAACAAAACGATCAAAAAAATGCTGTGCAAGTTACCGGTGTTTTATTACAACTAGAAGAAATTAACTCAACTTTTAACGCCGCAGAACAGTATTTAATATTTTTGATACACGCTTTAATCGAGCACCATGCACAACAGGATAAACAGGCTATTGCTTGGCTTGAGAAAACATTAAACTTACGAGATGAAATCCCTGAAAAGCAGCTTTACTTGCCAGAATTCTCCGAAGTAAATCTAATTTTTGCTCGCTCATTTTCTGCTTTGGGTGACTTTAAGCAAGCGTTCGATTATAAGAAAAAATATATAAGAAATGGTTACCAATACTTTGATGGAACCCGAGCTGATAAAATTAAAGATCTTAATAAAACCTATGCAACCGATGAAAAAATTAAGCAAAATGAATTACTCGCCAATCAAAATAAAATTAAACGTTTAAAAATTATTGCTGCAGAGAATAAAAAATTTGCTCAACAACGTAATATTTTAATACTAGTCGTCACTGTTATTGTTTTCTTTGTACTTCTATTGAGACAAATAAAAGTCAGAAAAAAATTAAAATATTTAGCAAAAGTAGATAGTCTAACTAACTTATATAACCGACGTACTTTGTTTGAAAATGGCGCTGAAGCAGTCGCTGTAGCGGTCAATGAAAAACAGAGTTTAAGTGTCATCCTATTAGATATAGATCACTTCAAAAATATAAATGATACTTACGGTCATGATATTGGTGATGAAGTGATTAAAATAATTGCCGAACTAGGCAGTGAAACTATGCGCTCTCGCGATCTTTTTGCCCGATTAGGTGGTGAAGAGTTTGCCGGTATATTACCTGGGGTAGGCTGTGCTGAAGCTAAGGCAATAGCCGAACGCTTACGTGAGAAAGTGGCGAGCAAAGACTGGTCTGAATTTAATATTAACGAACAACTATCGGTATGTATTGGCGTCGCTTGTTTAGAGCAAGTAGAGTCAAATTTTGATGACTTGCTTAATGCAGCTGATATAGCGATGTATTATGCTAAAGCTAGCGGACGCAACCGCGTCTGTCAGTTTAATGATGAATGCCAAAATAATAACGACTAATTTACAGATTTTGATAAAGAATTGTTTTCCTGCCTTGTCTCCCCATTGTCATTCAAAATGTACTCTCAAAGGCGCATCTTGATTGGCAACAGCTATATAATCATATAAGCTAGAGTCTAGCTAAATGTAATCTAAAAACAATAACCAAAGTCACGGGTAGGGCTACTCCCTAACAGGTTGACAATTCAGGAATTAATTCATGTCAGACGCGCTTAATTTTAGCCTCGAAGGTATTGAACAGCGACCACTTCGACAATTTACCGAAGAGTCTTATTTAAACTATTCGATGTACGTGATCATGGATCGAGCTTTACCACATATTGGTGATGGCTTGAAGCCAGTTCAAAGACGTATTGTCTATGCGATGTCTGAATTAGGTTTGTCTGCCAACGCAAAATATAAAAAATCAGCCCGTACTGTTGGTGATGTGCTGGGTAAATTTCACCCACATGGCGACTCTGCTTGCTATGAAGCTATGGTATTAATGGCTCAGCCATTTTCATATCGATATCCGCTGGTTGATGGACAAGGAAACTGGGGCGCGCCAGACGATCCGAAATCTTTCGCTGCTATGCGTTATACCGAATCACGTTTATCACGTTTTAGCGAAATATTACTCGCCGAATTAGGTCAAGGCACCGTTGATTGGACACCAAACTTTGACGGTACCATGAATGAACCTAAAACCTTGCCTGCTCGTTTACCTCATATACTCTTAAATGGTATTACCGGCATCGCGGTTGGTATGGCTACCGATATTCCGCCTCATAACGTTCGTGAAGTGGCTAATGCATGTGTACATTTAATTGAACAACCTAAAGCGGAAATTAGTGATTTACTTGAGTATGTCAAAGGTCCTGATTACCCCACCGATGCTGAAATAATTACACCTAAAGCCGATATTGAAAAAATATATCGAACCGGTAAAGGCAGTATTAAAATGCGCGCCATTTTTGAGATTGTGCAGGGTGATATTGTTATTACAGCTTTACCTCATCAAGCTTCTGGCGGCAAAATACTTGAACAAATTGCTGGGCAAATGAATGCGAAAAAACTACCTATGGTGGTTGATTTGCGTGACGAGTCTGATCATGAGAATCCAACCCGTTTAGTGGTGATCCCTCGTTCTAATCGAGTTGATATAGAACAATTAATGAATCACTTGTTTGCCAGTACCGATTTAGAAAAAAGTTATCGTGTTAATCTCAACATGATTGGCTTGAATAATAAACCTGCAGTAAAAGACTTGCGGGTTATTTTATCAGAATGGCTGGTATATCGTCGCGAAACTGTGCGCCGTCGTTTGCAGTATCGTCTCGATAAAGTATTAGCTCGTTTACATTTATTAGACGGTTTATTGATCGCCTATTTAAATATTGATGAAGTTATCGAAATTATTCGAAATTTTGATAAACCCAAAGAAGAACTGATTTCTCGTTTTGATTTATCAGAACGTCAAGCAGAATCAATTTTAGAAATTAAGCTTCGCCAACTTGCTAAACTTGAAGAAATTAAAATAAGAGCAGAGCAAGCAGAGCTTAATATAGAACGTGAATATCTTGAAAAAATATTAAATTCAACAGCGCGAATGAATACGCTAATGAAAAAAGAAATTCAAGAAGCAGCTGAAAAATATGGTGATGACCGTCGTTCTGTTCTTATTGAGCGCAGTGAAGCAAAAGCATTATCTGAAAAAGATTTAGTCCCCAGTGAAGCCGTTACCGTTGTCGTTTCTCACAAGGGTTGGGCGCGTTGTGCCAAAGGCCATGATATTGAACCCGAAGCGCTAAGTTATAAATCAGGCGACAGCTACTTATGTTCTTCAAAAGGGCGCAGTAATAATCCTGTGGTCTTTATTGACTCAACGGGGCGTGCTTACACCACCGACGCTCATACATTGCCAACAGCAAGAAGCCAAGGTGAGCCGTTAAGTGGCCGTTTTAGCCTATCGACAGGAGAAACCTTTGTCACGAGCTTAATGGCAAGTGATGAAAGTAAATATTTACTAAGCAGTGATGCCGGCTATGGTTTTGTTGGTAAATTTTCTGACATGATCAGCCGCAATAAGAATGGTAAAGCATTATTAAGCGTGCCAGCAAATGCCAAAGTGAATACACCATTGCCTATTGCTAATATTGATAATATGTTAGTGCTTGCCATTACGTCTGAAGGTCGAATGCTGGTATTTCCAGTTAAAGACTTACCAATACTGAGTAAAGGTAAAGGTAACAAAATTATTAATATTTCTGCAGCAAGAGCGAAAAGCCGTGAGGAATTTGTTTCGATACTAAACGTTATTTCAGCAGAGAGTTCGGTAACATTGCACGCGGGTAAACGTAAGTTAACCTTAAAAGCCAGCGATGTTGAACACTATCGTGGTGAGCGTGGTCGCCGTGGCAATAAGTTACCACGAGGTCTACAACGTGTTGATCGTGTCGAAGTGGGTATGATCGCTGAAGAAATTAACATTGAAGACGCTGTGATCCCAACAGACAATGATGAGAAATAAGTAACCATAACTTTTAATCACTATTTTCTTCATCATTTATTAAAAACTCAGGTAAAATAACATTATTATTTTATCTGAGTTTTTTATCTTTATGCCACAGCCTTTTACCTACTCAACAACCTACGAACTAGACAAAGCCCATTTTCAAGAATGTTTTAGCGAATCTGTTGTCATCGATACTTCAATAAGTGCCTATAAAAAATCAATTGTCTTATCCGTTGCCGGGATGTTGTTAGTACTGTTTACTGAAATGAATCCCTATGTCGCTTGGTTTGTTTTTGCTTTAGGTATTCTTGAAGCCGTGAGTACCTATTATCAAAAACCGTGGTGGGTGATGCGACAAATGCTCAGTAAAGCCGCCAAAGGTAATGTTGATTTAACGATTGATGAACAAGGCATTGTGAGTAAATCATTTTATGCTAGCTTGACGTTATTGTGGTCAGACGTGCAATTAATACAAAACACTCAACTAGGTTGGTTAATAAGACACGCTAAGGGGCGGAGTTACATTTCTAATAAAAATTTATCGGCAGCAGCTATAACATTTCTTACCGATAAACAGGCTCAGCAAAGTAAGCATTAATGTTCAGTGAGTTTTTTCGCTTAAATAACCCTAAGTTTATTTTATTATTCATTTCGATTTGGTTTGGCATGCTAGTAATGTCTCCTATAGCTATCGAAGACATTCGTGAGTATGGGCCATTTATTTAATTCTTCGACGTTTTGACATTAGTATGGCCGTGGCTACAGCCATGATTTTTTCAGCTTTTACTGTTTGGTCAGCCATCTTGCAGCATACCTTGATTCAATTTGAAATTTACTGGCAAGTGGTACTATTTGCAGGCCCAGGTGCCTTGCTTGGCGGTATTTTTGCTAAGACCTTAGTGACGTAGCTCTCAGCAACTAAGTTGAAATTATTTTTTGCTTTTTGGTTGTTAATAATAGGACTCATCGGTATCAAGTAAGTAGTCGCTAACCGCTCATCTTTTCTTCGAAATCAGCTAAAAAATTAATTGTATTACATATTCTGGGGCAAGGATCCACAAAACCCCACAAATTCATCAACTTTGCTCAAAGCCTTAATTTTATTGGCGTTCGGCCAGATCATTTATACCAATCTTTGCTTGACATGACTTCACTTTTCTCACTAAACTGTATCAATGTGGGAATAAGTGGGAATTAGTGGATCTTAAAGGATTACTAAAATAATAAAGCAGGATTATGTTTAGAGGCACAAGCGCAATTACGCTCGACAGTAAAAATAGAATCACGGTACCGACCAAGTACCGCGAAGAGCTATTTGCCGATTGCCAAGGAAAAATGGTTTGTACCGTTGATATTCAACATCCCTGCCTACTACTTTACCCGCTTCCTGAATGGGAAGAAATAGAATTAAAATTGTGTAGTTTATCGAGTATGAACCCACAAGAACGATTGTTACAGCAAGTACTTTTAGGTAATGCTTCTGATTGTGAAATCGATAAGAGTGGTCGCTTATTGATTAATGGTCCGTTGCGTTTACATGCCAATTTAGAAAAAGGTGTGATGCTGGTAGGACAATTAAAGAAATTTGAAATTTGGAGTGAAAATGCCTGGCAAGCGCAAATGCAAAAAGGCATTAGCCAAATTCAGTCGGGTGAAATTGAACTGACTGACCGCTTGTTAGACTTATCACTGTAAATAGCAAAAATAAGACTAAAAATAGTTAATAACCCGATACCGAATTGATCACTTGGTATTCAGTAACATGGTGTTACCCAAAATGAAATTAGATAATTCACATATCTCGGTATTGCTTGACGAAGCAGTGACCGGACTCGCAATCAACCCCGATGGTACCTATATCGACTGTACGTTTGGTCGAGGCGGGCACTCAGCCCTTATACTTTCTCAACTCTCTGAAAATGGTCGACTTATTGCCATTGACCGAGATCTTACGGCAATTAAAGCGGCAGAAAAATTTGCTGACGATGCTCGATTCACTATTGAGCACGAAGGCTTTGCCGACTTACAAAACATTGCTGAAAAGCATCAATTACTTGGTAAAGTTGACGGTATTCTCCTTGACCTTGGCGTGTCTTCGCCGCAGCTTGATGAAGCCGAACGTGGCTTTAGCTTTATGAATGATGGCCCATTAGACATGCGTATGGATACTTCGCGTGGACAAACCGCAGCAGAATGGATTGCTGTGGCTGATGTTGAAGATATTACTTGGGTACTACGTACTTTCGGCGAAGAAAAACACGCTTGGCGAATTGCTAACGCCATTGTTGATACACGTGAAGAAACCCCTTATACCCGTACTAGTCAATTAGCCAAAATCATTCAAACGACAGCACCGCAACGAGAAATTAAAAAGCACCCGGCGACACGAAGTTTTCAAGCGATCCGTATTTATATTAATAGTGAGTTAGAGCAAATTGAAAAAGTACTTGCGGCATCATTATCGGTACTTGCTGAAAATGGTCGTTTAGTGGTTATTAGCTTTCATTCATTAGAAGACCGTCTTGTTAAACAGTTTATGAAAAAACACTCGCAAGGCAAAAAAGTGCCTCGTGGTTTACCGATCAGTGAAGCAGAATTGAATAAAGGTAAAAAATTAGAACTTGTTGGTCGAAGACTAAAACCCAGTGAAAGTGAAGTTGAAGAAAATAAACGTTCACGAAGTTCAGTCATGCGGGTTGCAATGAGATTACCGCTTTAATGCGGCTGATATAGTTATGGCAAACTCAAAAATGGCATTGCCATTAGAAGTTTGGTACGACATTCAGCGACATATATTTATATATCTGTTGTTAGTTATGGTGGTTATTTCGGCATTTTCGGTGATTTACTTCACCCATCTAAATCGCCAAACCACCAGTGGTTTAGAAATATTATTAACAGAAAGAGATGAGTTAGATATTGAGTGGCGTAATTTATTGTTAGAGCAAAACAGCCTAGCTGAGCACAGTACGATAGAAAGCAAAGCTAGAAAATTATTACAGATGAAAAGACCGAATATAAATTCGGAAGTTATCATTCAACAACAATGAGCAAGTTAGTGAAGAAACAAGTAGATAAACAGCAAATTTCGGTGGCATGGCGTTTTTACGTTGTGGTCGGCCTAATAGTGTTTGTTTATGCAGGTTTGTTGGCTCGCAGTGCATATATTCAAATCATTGAACCCGACATGTTGAAAAAACAGGGCGATATGCGCTCATTACGTACCGCGGCTCATACAGTACAACGTGGTTCAATTGTCGACCGTAACGGCCGTGAACTGGCGATCAGTGTCCCGGTTGAAACCGTGTGGGCAGATCCTAAAATTATCATGGACAATAATGCGCTAGCAATGAAAGAGCATTGGCAAGCACTTGCCGATGTTTTAGGGCGTAATGTTAACAAACTAACTTCTCGTATTGTTAAAAACCCAACTAAACGTTTTGTTTATGTTGAACGCAAAGTATCGCCAGCAATGGCTAAATACATTAAAGAATTAAAAATACCGGGTATTCATTTACGAAAAGAATCAAAACGCTTTTATCCGTCAGGAGAAATAAGCGCTCACGTTGTTGGCTTTACCAATGTAGATGACAAAGGTATCGAGGGTGTTGAACGCGTTTACGATCAATTACTGACGGGAACTGACGGCGAAAAACAATACCGTAAAGATGCTAAGGGCCGTAAAATAGAAATACTGTCTGAGCAAGAATCTACTCAGCCCAAAGATATCGTTTTGAGTATTGACCAGCGTATTCAAGCCATCGCTTATAAAGAATTAAAAGGTGCGGTAAAAGCATTTAAAGCGACATCAGGCTCAGTCGTTGTTACTAATGTTCATACAGGTGAAATTTTAGCGCTGGTAAATAGCCCATCTTATAATCCTAATAATCGTCGAAACACGGCGATCCATCGTTTTCGAAACAGAGCGATCACCGATTTTTATGAACCGGGTTCAACCTTAAAACCTTTAACTGCATTAACCGCCTTAGAGTTTGGTTCGGTAAAAGCCGACAGCATCATTGATACCAGTCCAGGTTGGATGCGTTTAGGTGGCCGAAGAGTTGGCGACCCCATTAACCGTGGCAAATTAAGTATTACTGATATTTTGGTGCATTCATCGAATATGGGCACGACAAAATTAGCACTTTCAGTACCGAAACAATTTTTACTGAATAAATTTTTTGATGCTGGCTTTGGCGAAGAAACGGGTGTTGGCTTAGTTGGCGAAAGTTCAGGTATTATGCATGATCGCCAACGTTGGTCGAAATTTGAATTAGCGACCTTATCCTGGGGACATGGTGTTGCGGCAACCCCGCTTCAACTAGCACGTTTTTATTCAACCTTAGCTAATGGCGGCATTAAAAAGCCGCTCACAATTATTAAAAAAGATACCTTGGATACTATTCCACTTCGAGATGTACGGATTTTTTCAGAACAATCGAGTGAACAAGTTGTTGGCATGTTAGAAAATGTGGTTAATGAGCATACGCCAAATGCTAAGGTAGAAGGTTACCGTGTTGGTGGCAAAACGGGCACTGCAATTAAAGCTTTCGCTGGTGGCTATGGCAATGAATACGTTGGCTTGTTTGCTGGCATGGCACCAATTTCTGATCCTGAGATTGTGGTTGTTGTGGTTATCAATGAACCTGGCGGCGATTTATACCATGGTGGCGAAGTTGCTGCCCCTGTATTTTCAAGAGTGATGAAAGGCGCATTACGGGTATTAAATATTGCCCCAGATGCAAAGCGTGTTGCTGATATAAGACCTGTGGTCAGTGAAGACAAGCCAACGATGAAAGTAAAACAGGAGCATGCCGATGCCTAAGTTTACTTTTTCATTGAGCCAAGCACAATTATTTGACGTTTTTAAACGGTTTAATTTACCGTTACCCGCATTCGCTGAACGGGCTTATTTTCCAATGAATTTTGGAGATTTGGTTAATGATACCCGTAAATTAAAAGCGGGCGATGTCTTTTGTGCGATTATCGGCCATCAGCAAAATGGTAATGATTTTATTAACCAAGCCGTATCCTTAGAGTGTGGGTTAATCATTGCTGAATGCAGCCATGCCAGCCAACATGGTGAAATTGTTTATTTAACGACAGAAAATTCAGATAAAAAAATAGCACAAGTCTATTTCTATCAACTCAATGAAAGGTTATTTTCATTTGCTAAGGGGTATTATCAAAGTCCACAAGATAATATGACGATTATAGGTATTACTGGCACCAATGGTAAAACCAGCACCAGTCAAATAATCTCAAAATTATTAGCGAGTTGCCAACAAAGAACGGCGGTTATAGGCACTAATGGCGCTGGACAAATTGAATCGCTACAAACCGTTGAAAATACAACACCGGCGGCAACACAGTTGCATCAGTTAATGGCTGAGTTCTGTGCAGATAATTGTAAAAATGTTGCTATGGAAATATCTTCTCATGCACTTGAGCAACGGCGTGTTATAGCAAATTTACTTGATATTGCCGTGTTCACCAATTTGACTCGTGATCATCTTGATTATCATAAGACCATGACAAACTATGCTGACGCCAAATATCAAATTTTTAGTCATGATGCCAAACAAATAGCCATTATTAATGGTGATGACCAGCAAGGTAAACAATGGTTAGCGCATTGGCCAAATAAGCAAAGTCTTATTGTTTATGGTAAATCGGCCGCAGTTACTCAATTTTCAGCTTATGCCCAAGCCAGTGAGATTAAAACCCATGCTAATGGTGTTCAATTCATCCTGAATACCCATCTTGGTCAACAAGAAATTGACAGCGTACTAATGGGTGATTTCAATATTGAAAATTTATTAGCGGGTATTGCTGTATTGATGAGCAAAAATATTTCATTAAATGATATCGCGTTAGCGGTTAAAGCATTAACACCGATTGTTGGCCGCATGGAAACATTTAAAGCCAATAATAAAGCGACCACTATTGTTGACTATGCACATACTCCAGATGCATTAGTCAGTGCACTGCATGCTTGTCGCCACCATTGTAAAGGTGAGTTATGGGTGGTGTTTGGTTGCGGAGGAGACAGAGACAAAGGTAAGCGACCACTAATGGCGCTAGCAGCCGAGAATGGTGCTGATCATCTGGTATTTACCACAGATAATCCAAGAACAGAAAAAGCTGAAGATATCGTTGCCGATATGCTCGCCGGATGTCTTTTTCCTGAAAAAATTACCGTTTTACTTGACCGCGAAGCCGCTATCAAAGCTACCTTGGCAAAAGCAAAGGCTGATGACATGGTTTTACTTGCGGGTAAAGGCCATGAAGACTACATCATAGTAGCTAATGAAAAAATTAATTATAACGAACGTGAATTGGTTAAAGCCATTTATGACGTTTATCAACAACAAAGTAACACTGCAGGAGCAATCTCATGATCCCATTATGCTTAGCTGAAATTGCTTTAGCCGTTGATGGTAAGCTCGTTGGAGAAAATATCAGTATTAATAGTATTAATACTGATAGTCGAGCATTAGCAAAGGGTGAATTATTTCTTGCGCTCAAGGGGCCAAATTTTGATGCTCATCGTTTTTTGAATCAGGTGATTGAATTAGGTTGTGTAGCCGTGATTGTTCAAGATGATTGCCAACTGAGTATTCCTCAAATTATTGTTGAAGATACGCATAAAGCCTTAGGTAAAATCGCGGCTTATGTGAAAGAAAAAGTTGCTCCTAAAACGGTTGCGATTACCGGAAGCAGTGGTAAAACCACAGTAAAAGAAATGGTAGCGGCAATTTTATCACGCTTGGGCAAGGTATTAGCAACAAAAGGGAATTTTAATAACGATATTGGTGTGCCACTCACCTTATTGCGCCTTGAGCCACAGCACGAATTTGCTGTGGTTGAGTTGGGTGCAAATCACATGGGTGAAATAGCTTATACCTCAGCATTAGTGAAGCCCGATGTCGCTATTATTAATAATATTGCCGCGGCTCATTTAGAGGGATTTGGCGATTTATGCGGCGTGGCACGTGCAAAAGGCGAAATTTTTGAAGGGCTAAGCAGTGGCGGCATTGCTCTATATAACCAAGATTGTAAATTTGCTAATAAATGGCAATGGCGTTTGGTTGACAAGAAAGTGAGAACGTTCTCATGTGAACAAGCTGCTGACTGTTTCTCAAGTGATGTAATTCTTGATGATACAGGTTGTGCTGGCTTTAAGCTTAATACTCACTCTGGCAATACGTTCATTGAATTAACGGTGCCGGGGAAACACAATGTTTGTAATGCGGTTGCTGCAGCTGCGATTGCTTTAGAATTTGGTGCAAGCCTTGACGATATTCGTTTAGGCTTGGCTGAAATGTCACCGGTGAAAGGCCGATTAAATTTACATCAGTTAACACCTACGTTTAAATTAATTGATGATACTTACAACGCAAATGTTGAATCAATAAAAGCGGCTAGCGATTTATTGGCTAGCTACTCAGGTCGACGCATCCTTATCCTTGGTGATATGGGCGAATTGGGCGCACAAGCTCGAGGTTATCATCATGAAGTTGGCGATTATGCTAAACAATGCAAAATTGATGATTTACTGACGCTGGGCGTACTAAGTCAAAGTTCAGCCGATGCTTTTAATGGCCAACATTTTAGTGACAGAGTGTCCTTAATGCGTTGTTTAACTTCTTTATTGGAAAATGAGCAGCAAGCGATCTCTATCTTAGTCAAAGGATCACGTAGTGCCCGTATGGAAAATGTAGTGCAAGATATTATTAACTGGCGTAAAAATTTAGAACTATCTTCGTCAACTTCAGAACATAAATCATCGGAGATAAGTTCATGCTAGTTTGGCTAAGTGAATATTTAACACAGTATTACAGTTTTTTTAATGTTTTTTCTTATCTAACATTTCGCGCCATTATAAGTACATTAACCGCGTTAACTATATCCTTGTACTTTGGTCCTAAGCTGATCCGTTTCTTGCAAAATATGCAAGTGGGTCAAGTCGTTCGCGATGATGGCCCCGAAAGTCACTTGGTGAAAACCGGCACGCCGACTATGGGGGGTTGTTAATTTTAGCCGCTATTGTGGTCAGTGTTTTACTCTGGGCCGATTTAAGTAATACCTATGTTTGGGTCGTACTTTTTGTTATCACCAGTTTTGGCCTAATAGGTTTTGTTGACGATTATCGAAAAGTTATTCGCAAAGACCCTAATGGTTTAATTGCGCGTTGGAAATACTTTTGGCAAACCGTTGCGGGTTTAGCGACCGCCTTGTTTTTATATTCTCTTGCGCAAAGTCCCGAAGAAACAAGTTTACTTATTCCGTTCGTTAAAGACGTATTACCTCAACTGGGTATTTTTTACGTTGGTATGACCTACTTTGTGATTGTTGGGACCAGTAACGCAGTTAATTTAACTGATGGTTTAGATGGCTTAGCAATAGTGCCAACGATAATGGTCGCCGGCGCTTTTGCTATTTTTGCCTACATGACCGGACACGCAAACTTCTCTGAATATTTAAATATTCCCCACATTGCGATGGCGAGTGAGTTAGTGGTTGTTTGTACGGCTATTGTTGGCGCAGGTTTAGGATTTCTCTGGTTTAACACTTACCCTGCACAAGTATTTATGGGTGATGTTGGTTCTTTAGCACTTGGTGCAGCCTTGGGTGTTATCGCGGTTTTGGTTCGACAAGAATTAGTGTTGTTCATTATGGGCGGTGTTTTTGTTATGGAAACGGTGTCAGTTATTTTACAAGTTGGCTCTTATAAATTACGTGGCCAACGTATTTTCCGTATGGCGCCTATTCACCATCATTACGAATTAAAAGGCTGGCCTGAGCCAAGAGTTATTGTCCGTTTTTGGATTATCTCATTAGTACTGGTATTGATTGGTTTAGCGACATTAAAACTACGCTAACAATGATTGATTAATAAATCGTTTAATAAAAAATAGTATTTAAAGTAGGTATAAAGCATAAAATGACGCAAAAAATCTCACAAGCTCCGCTAGCGATAGCGCAGTTAACAACCCAAAAAATTGTTGTCCTCGGTGCAGGGTTAACAGGGTTGTCTTGTGTGCGTTATTTAGCAAAACATGGCTTAACTTGCTCGGTTAATGACAGTCGTGATAATGCCGTTAATATTGACGTTTTTAAGCAAGAGTTTCCACATACAGCGTTAACGTTAGGTGGCTGGGATAAAACACTGATCGCTTCAGCCGATGTTTTACTGGTCAGCCCAGGTGTAGATACCAGTATTGCTGACATTGCTAAGCAGATAAGCAACAATTGTATTGTTGCTGGAGACGTTGAGCTTTATTGTCAAAATAATAACACCGCTATTCTTGCTGTTACCGGTTCAAATGGTAAATCAACAGTGGTGTCTTTATTGGCTTTTCTCGGACAAAGGTTGGGTAAAAACGTTGAGCTAGGCGGTAATATTGGTGTACCGGTTCTGGAACAATCGCAAAAATCACTCGACTGCCTAGTCTTAGAACTTTCTAGTTTTCAATTAGAGACACTACGCAGTATGAAGGCGATTGCCGCAACTGTTTTAAATGTGAGCGATGATCATTTAGATCGTCATAAAACCTTAGAAAACTATGCCGCGATTAAACGAGGTATTTATCAACAGTGTCAAACGGCTATAACTAATCGTGATGATGTGAATACTCAACTTGTTGGTAAGGCGCAAAAGTCACTTTCGTTTGGTAGCGATGCAGCACTCGATGGTAATTTTGGCATGTCGGTGATTGATGGACAAAGACAATTAATGTTTGGCTCGATGCCGCTTATTGGTGTTAATCAATTACCTATTGCCGGTTTACACAATGCCTTGAACTGTTTAGCGGTATTGGCACTAGGTCATAGTGCTGGTTGGCCACTTGACGAGATGTTAGCACATTTAGTTGAATTTAAAGGTTTGGCACATCGTTGTCAGCTGATATCAACGTATAAAAATGTGCAATGGATTAACGACTCTAAAGCAACCAATGTTGGCGCAACCCTCGCAGCGATTGAAGGCTTAGCCGCTATGATGTCAGTTGATAACAACTTATATGTTATTGCGGGTGGCGATGGCAAAGGAGCAGATTTTTCCCCATTAACTAACATTTTTTCTAAAGATGTTAGCCATGTTTTTACCTTAGGTAAAGACGGCGATGAAATAGCTGCTGTCGCTAATAAAGCACAGATAAAAAATAGCAAAGTTACCGGTATTGAACAAGCGATTAATATCCTTGGCAATATTGTTAAATCAGGTGATGTAGTGTTACTTTCACCGGCTTGTGCCAGCATTGATATGTTTAAAAACTTTGCTGAACGTGGCGAAGTTTTTGTCAATGCGGTTAATAAATTGAGCGGAGAAAATAAAACACCAAGCTTGCCAGAGGAGAACTCATGACAACATCAGTTCTCTCTAAACTCGATAATATAAAACTACCCATGTGGTTATCGGCAGAGCAAGGCTCTAGCAGCGCTACATTTGATCGTACGTACTTATTACTCGCTATTAGTATGTATATGATTGGTCTCATTATGGTCGCCAGTTCGTCTATGCCAGTTGCCGAAAGATTGTTCAATGACCCGTTTCATTTTGTCGAGCGTCACTTTATTTATATTTGTATAAGCTTGTTTGTGGCAGTTGTCACGATGAGCGTACCGATGAGTCTTTGGCAAAAAAACAGTGGGCATTTACTGCTATTGGGGATTTTGCTGTTAGTTGTGGTGTTAGTGATTGGCCGAACGGTTAATGGTTCGACACGGTGGATTGTTGTGGGTCCAATAACGTTACAAGCGGCAGAGCCTGCGAAGTTGTTTTTCTTTTGTTATTTATCGTCTTATCTCGTTCGACGTCGTGATGAAGTGATGGAAAACGTTAAAGGGTTTGCTAAACCACTCGTTGTCTTTACTGTACTTGGTGGTTTGTTATTAATGCAACCCGATTTAGGTACCATTGTTGTGATGTTTGTGACCACTTTTGGTCTGTTATTTTTAGCCGGCGCTAAACTTTGGCAATTTGCTTGTGTATCTGGCGTTGGCATTAGTTTATTATCCGCGCTCGCTTATTTTTCTCCTTATCGTTGGGCGCGAGTTACCGGCTTTTTAGACCCTTGGGAAGATCCATTTGGTAGTGGTTATCAATTAACACAATCATTGATGGCTTATGGCCGTGGTGAGATTTTTGGACAAGGGTTAGGAAATAGTATTCAAAAGCTAGAATATTTACCCGAAGCACATACCGATTTTGTTATGGCGGTTGTTGCAGAAGAACTTGGCTTTATTGGCATAAGCGTGATCTTAATGCTGAGTATGTTTTTAGTGCTCAAGGCACTGTTACTTGGCAGAGCAGCTTTACAAAAAGAAAAATATTTCGAAGGCTTTTTTGCTTACGCTATTGGTATTTGGATAAGCTTTCAAGCGGCGGTCAATGTTGGTGCTAGTGCAGGTGTTGTGCCCACTAAAGGATTAACAATGCCGTTATTAAGTTATGGCGGTAGCTCGATGATCATTATGACCATGGCAGTGTTTATCTTGATGAGAATAGATCATGAGATACGTTTACAAAGTATTCAGGCGACCACTAAGAAAAAATCAAAGAAAAACAAAATAAAAAAAAGTAATGCAATGAATAAAATAGTAGTAAAACCCAAAACTAAAGATGATAAGGAGGGTGAACAATATGACTGGATTTGAAAATACAACTAGCAAAAAAGCACCCACTTTATTAGTGATGGCTGGTGGCACAGGGGGTCATATTTTCCCAGGTATAGCTGTGGCAGAAATGCTCAAAGCTCAAGGCTGGAAGATACATTGGCTTGGCACTGAAAAACGTATGGAAGCAAAAATTGTTCCTGAGCATGGGTTTGATATTTCATTTATCAATATCGCCGGTGTACGTAATAAAAGCTTGTTAGAGCGTGTTAAAATACCGTTTCAATTATTACAGTCGGTTTTACAATCAATCGCGATCTTACGCAAAGTAAAACCCGATGTTGTTTTAGGCATGGGCGGTTATGCAAGTGCTCCTGGTGGTTTTGCTGCATGGTTAATGCGTATTCCTTTAGTCTTACATGAACAAAATGCGGTTGCTGGCATGACAAACCGTTATTTAGCGAAAATTGCCACGAAAGTGTTGAGTGCATTCCCAAATGCTTTTACCGCTAATATTGACTTTCAGGTGGTTGGAAACCCGTTGCGTAAAGAAATAACCGCGTTAACGCCAGTGATCCCTGAGAATCCAAGCAGTAGTAAAAAAGTACTAGTGGTTGGTGGAAGTCTTGGCGCTAAAATTTTGAATGAAACCGTGCCACAAGCGTTAAAACAAATACAACTGCAAAATATTGACGTTTGGCATCAAACGGGTCGTGACAATCAAACAGCAGTACTGGCCAGTTATAAAAAATTTGGCTTGTCAGAAGATAAAGTTAAAGTGACTGAATTTATTGAAGATATGGCGGCCGCTTATCAATGGGCAGACATTGTTGTATGCCGAGCAGGTGCCTTAACCGTTTCAGAACTCGCTATGGCAGCTAAACCTGCTATTTTTGTGCCTTTACCTCATGCCGTTGATGACCATCAAACCAAAAATGCGATGTATTTAGTTTCACGTGGTGCTGCAAAATTATTACCACAAAAAGAATTTAACGGTACGACTTTAGCGCAAATGCTTAACAGCCTTTTTATTTCGGACAGCGTAGTAAGGTCGATGGTTAAAGCGGCGCACGATGCTGCTCACGTTGATGCCACTCTCCGTGTTGCTAATACTTGCGCGGAGTTAGTTAACTAATGAGTAAGATAATGAGAAATAAAATAGCCAATAATACCGCACCTATTAAATTACCAGAAATGCGCCGGGTAAAAAGCATTCACTTTGTCGGTATTGGCGGTGCAGGTATGGGGGGTATTGCTGAAGTATTGTTAAATGAAGGCTACCAAATTACTGGCTCTGATATTGGCGAAAATCAAGTTGTTACTCGCTTAATGGCGTTAGGTGCAAAGATTACTATAGGTCATGCGGCAGATAACATTGTTGGTGCGAGTGTCATTGTTGTTTCAACGGCAATTAAAGTCGATAACCCTGAATTGGTGAATGCGCAAACGTTACGTATTCCTGTGGTACGTCGTGCGGAAATGTTAGCTGAATTAATGCGTTTTCGCCATGGTGTTGCGATTGCGGGGACTCATGGCAAAACAACAACGACCAGTTTGATTGCAAGTATTTTTGCTGAAGGTGACCTAGACCCAACATTTGTGATTGGTGGCTTATTAAATAGCGCAGGCACCAATGCGCGTTTGGGTAAAAGTCGTTACCTTATTGCAGAAGCCGATGAGAGTGACGCGTCATTCTTGCATCTGCAGCCTATGGTTTCAGTGATCACTAATATCGACGAAGATCACATGGAGACTTACCAAGGTGATTTTGAAAAACTTAAAGATACTTACATCGAATTTTTACATAACTTACCGTTTTATGGCTTAGCGGTTGTTTGTATAGATAACGATGTTGTGCGTGAACTCATTCCAAGAATGGGTCGTCAGGTGATCACCTATGGTTTTAGTGAAGATGCTGATGTACGAGCGACAAACTTTCAACAAAATGGTGGCGTTAGTCATTTTACCGTACAGCGTGAAGGTTTTGCTGATATCAATATGTCAGTAAACTTACCCGGTGAACATAATGTGCTTAACGCTTTGGCGAGTATCGCTGTTGCAACTGATGAAGGCGTAGACGACGCGGCCATTGTCAGTGCTCTAGAAAAATTTGCGGGTATCGGTAGACGTTTTGAACAATTGGCTAATTTAGCGACAGAAAAAGGTGAGATGATCTTAGTCGATGATTATGGACATCACCCTCGTGAAGTTAAAGCAACAATTAAAGCAATGAGAAATGGCTGGCCTGAAAAACGCTTAGTGATGATTTTTGAGCCACACCGTTATTCTCGTACGCGCGATTTATACGAAGACTTTGTTGAAGTGTTATCTGAAGTCGATTGCTTATTTTTACTCGATGTTTATGCGGCGGGCGAAGCGCCTATCAACAGTGCTGACAGTAAAAGCCTAGCGCGAAGTATTCGCCAGCGTGGTCAAATTGAACCTATCTATGTTAGTAGCGCTGAAATATTAGCAGAATTGTTGCAAGCGCAATTACAAGACGGCGATATGGTTATTACACAAGGCGCAGGTACTATTGGCGTTATAGCTCGTGAAATTATGATAAACCCGTTACTCAATGTTGACCTTAAAGGGGCTAAAAAGTGAAAGCACTGAAAGACCAAAGGTTAGCTGTTTTATATGGCGGCGACTCAGCAGAACGCGAAGTATCACTTAATTCTGGAAAAGCGATTACCAAGGGTCTACAACAAGCTGGTTTTGACGTTGAACTCATCGACACTCGAGGATTTTGTTTAGCTGACTTAACTAAACGAAATATCGATCGTGTTTTTATCGCTTTGCATGGTCGAGGCGGTGAAGATGGTTGTGTGCAGGGGGCTTTACAATATATGGGCATCCCCTATACCGGTTCTGATGTCTTAGGATCTGCGTTGTCCATGGACAAAATTCGTAGCAAGCAAGTGTTTCAAGCACAAGGATTACCAACTGCGCCTTTTGCTATTGTAGAAAAAGAGGCTTACCAAGAAACTCAAGCAGAAAAAATACTGGCGACACTTGGTGGTATGGTCATGGTTAAGCCAGCCAATGAAGGCTCAAGTATTGGTATGGCCAAAGCTAAAACAGCTAATGAATTACACCAAGCATTAACGACTGCCTTTGAATATGATGACCAAATTTTAGTAGAAGCATGGATTAATGGCCCTGAATATACGGTGGCTATTTTAGGCGAAGAAGCGTTACCCGCCATTCATATGGAAACGCCTCGTGAGTTCTATGACTACGAAGCTAAATATCAATCAACGACAACACAATATCATTGTCCTGCTGGTTTGAGTGATGAAGATGAACAAGCGCTTAAAGCATTAGCGCTTAAAGCTTTTAAAGCAACTGGTGCAAAAGGATGGGGGCGCGTAGATGTTATGCGTAACAATGAAAATAAATGGCAGCTACTGGAAGTCAATACTGTTCCAGGTATGACTGAAACGTCATTGGTACCTAAAGCAGCAAAGGTACACGGCTTAAGTTTTAGTGAGCTGGTAACAAAAATAGTTGCCATTAGCACAGGACAATTAGCAGATAAATAATGACAATCACTAGTAGAAATCAACCGTCATTATCACCATTAATGACGGAGCAACAAGAAAAATTACACTGGTCTTTTTGGCTCGGTGTGACTTTTTTTGTGCTGGTGATTGTTACTATTATTTCATTCAGTTGGTTTTTAAATAATAAAATGTCATCTGAAGAGTCAATGCCTGTTACGTCGATTGTTATTGGCGGTGAAATGCCGTTTACCAATAGACAAGATATAGAAAATGCGATTGAAGATGTTAACTTAGGAAACTTTTTTAATGTTGATGTCAATCACGTACAACAGAAAGTGGCTGAATTACCTTGGGTATACTCGGTATCGGTACGAAAAAAGTGGCCGAATGAACTGAAAATTTATGTTGTTGATCAAACTCCGATTGCTTTATGGAATGGTGACTTTTTAATTAATCAATACGGTAAAGCATTTCAGGCAGACACCACACGTTTGCAGTCTGCTTTACCCGCATTTTTTGGTCCTGAAGGCAGTGAAGATCTTGCCTTAAGTAACTTTGTTAATTTAAGTAAGTTGCTGAAGTTTAGTGAGCTGTCAATTGATGAGTTGTTACTTACCGAACGTCATTCTTGGCAGTTAACGCTGAAGAACGGCATAACGCTTAATTTAGGTAGAGAAAACAAAATTGAGCGTGTACAAAGATTTATGGATGTCTACCCGCAAATAATGAAAACAAAAGAAGAAAATCAGCAAGTGGATTATGTTGATTTACGTTATGACACTGGACTCGCTGTTGGTTGGAAAACCGCAGAGAATAAACAAAGAGCTTAACTTTAATGTCAAAAGTAAACGAAAGAAACTTGGTAGTAGGTTTAGACATAGGAACGTCGAAAATATCTGTTGCTGTTGGTGAAATAACACCGGACAATCAATTAAGTATTGTTGGTGTTGGAAATCAACCTGCACGAGGTATGGATAAAGGTGGCGTTAATGATTTGAATTTGGTTATTCAATCAATTCAGCGTGCTATCAACGAAGCTGAATTAATGGCCGATTGCCAAATTAGCTCGGTTTACTTAGGTATTTCAGGTAAGCATATTAGTTGTCAAAATGAAAATGGCATGGTGCCAATCAATGACAAAGAAGTCATTCAAGAAGATGTTGATAACGTAATACATACCGCGCGTTCAGTACCGATTTCCGCGGAACGACGCATGTTACATGTACTACCACAAGAATTTAGTATTGACTGCCAAGATGGGATAAAAAGCCCGATTGGTATGTCAGGTGTCCGAATGGAGGCCAAAGTTCATATTGTTACTTGTGCTAACGACATGGCTAAAAATATTGTTAAATGTGTTGAGCGCTGTGAAGTAAAAGCCGATCAACTTATTTTTTCAGCATTAGCATCTAGTTATGCTGTGCTAACAGATGATGAGAAAGAACTCGGTATTTGTGTGGTAGACATGGGCGCAGGTACGATGGATATTGCGGTATTTGCCGGCGGTGCTTTAAGACACACTGCGGTTATACCTGTGGCTGGTAATCAAGTCACCAGTGATATTGCTAAAATTTTTAGAACGCCGTTAAGCCACGCAGAAGATATTAAAGTGCAATATGCTTGTGCGCTTCGACAAATGGTGAGTATGGAAGAGAACATTGAAGTACCCAGTGTTGGCGGTCGTCCTGCACGCTCAATGTCTCGTCACACTTTAGCGGAAGTTGTTGAGCCACGTTACCAAGAGCTTTTTGAACTTATTCAAGAAGCAGTTCGCGAAGCGGGCTTAGAAGATCAAATTGCCGCAGGTTATGTGTTAACCGGTGGTACAGCGAAAATGGAAGGTGTTGTTGAGTTTGCTGAAGAAGTTTTTCAAATGCCAGTACGTGTCGCTAAGCCAAAAGGTATGAGTGGTTTAAAAGAGTATGTTGATGATTCAACTTACTCAACGGTTGTTGGTTTATTACATTACGGTATGCAAGCCAATGAACAACAAAGTATAGAGAGTAAGAAAAGTGAAGGTATTGCTAGTATTACTTCGCGTATCTTAGCTTGGTTTAAAGGTGAGTTTTAACCCTCACTAAAACCTTTGTTATAAGAAGAGTAAATAAATTTTTATAATCTACCTCAATCATGGTGGATAAGTAAAAAGTAAGAGTTAAATCGCGTTTTGGTGGAACAAAACATAAAAATCGGAGAGAGTAAAAATGTTTGAATTAATGGAAGATCATAACGAAGAAGCAGTAATCAAAGTCATTGGTGTTGGTGGCGGTGGCGGTAATGCAGTTGAACACATGGTTTGTCAAACCATTGAAGGTGTTGAATTCATAACGGCAAATACTGATTCACAAGCATTACGTAATTCAGCAGCCAATGTTACTTTACAACTTGGTGCAGATGTAACTAAAGGTTTAGGCGCCGGCGCTAACCCTGAAATAGGTCGTCGCAGCGCTGAAGAAGACAGAGAAACGATTAGAGAAACGCTACAAGGGGCTGATATGATCTTTATCGCCGCAGGTATGGGTGGTGGTACAGGTACGGGTGCTGCACCAGTTGTTGCTGAAATTGCAAAAGAAATGGGCATATTAACGGTTGCTGTTGTTACCAAACCCTTCCCATTTGAAGGCAAAAAACGCATGAACTATGCTGATCAAGGTATTGAGTTATTATCGAAAAGTGTCGACTCATTAATTACTATACCTAATGAAAAATTATTAAAAGTTTTAGGCCCAGGTACGTCGTTACTTGACGCTTTTAAAGCCGCAAATAATGTATTATTAGGTGCTGTTCAGGGTATTGCAGAGCTAATTACTCGTCCAGGTTTGATTAACGTCGATTTCGCCGATGTGCGTACCGTTATGTCAGAAATGGGCACAGCAATGATGGGCTCTGGTATTGCATCGGGTCCTGATCGTGCAGAAGAAGCTGCAGAAGCTGCAATTTCGAGTCCATTACTTGAAGATGTTGACCTAGCTGGTGCTCGCGGTATTTTGGTAAACATTACTGCTGGCATGGATATTAGTATCGATGAATTTGAAACAGTGGGTAATGCAGTAAAGGCCTTTGCTTCTGAAAATGCAACGGTTGTTGTTGGTGCGGTTATCGACCCTGAAATGACTAATGAATTACGTGTAACTGTAGTTGCAACCGGTATTGGTGCTGATCGCAAGCCAGATATAACACTAGTAAATCCAGCTCCTACTGTTGCACCTATTGCCGTTGGCCAAGAATTTATTGCTAGCCCACAGGCAGAAGTAAATACAGCGCCGATAACAATGCAAGACAGCAATGCTCAAGTACAAACTGCAGCAGATATCGAGAACTATTTAGATATCCCGGCATTTTTACGTAAACAAGCTGACTAATTTGAACGGTTAATTTTGTCATCAGAGAATAAAAATAGTGTATATAATCGCTAATATTATTCGAATTAATATGTGACTAGGATACAGCTGGTTGAACAGTTGTGTGTAAAATAATGTGAAGCTAAAAGCTGATATTTTGATTTTGTTATGTTTTTCTGCTATATTGTGCGCCCGTCGAAAGAGGACGGTGCATTTCAAGGTTAGTAAAAGCTTAATAAGGCATTTATGATTAAACAACGTACATTAAAAGACAGTGTAACCGCCGTTGGTGTTGGTTTACACAAAGGTGAAAAGGTGCAGTTGACTCTCCGTCCTGCGCCAGCCAATACTGGTATTGTTTTTCGCCGCATAGATTTAGATCCGATTGTTGAAATTTCAGCAACGCCTGAAGCTGTGGGCGAGACAACTTTGTGTACGTGCTTAGTCAATGAACAAGGTGTGAAGATTTCCACCGTCGAGCACTTGTTATCAGCTGCCGCAGGTTTAGGTATTGACAACTTAATTGTTGAAATAGATTCTCCTGAAATCCCGATTATGGACGGTAGCGCATTGCCGTTCGTTTATTTAATACAGTCGGTTGGCATCAAAACATTAGCAGCAGCAAAACGTTTTATTCGCATAAAGAAAACTGTTCGTGTTGAAGAAGGTGACAAATGGGCAGAATTAAAGCCTTACCATGGTTTTAAAATTAATTTTGCTATTGAATTTGAACATCCTGTTATTTCTAAAACATGTCAGACGATGAGCATGGACTTATCTAGCTGTTCTTTTATTAAAGAAATTAGTCGAGCACGTACTTTTGGCTTTATGAGTGATATCGAATTTCTTCGCTCTCACGATTTAGCTTTAGGTGGCAGTTTAGAAAATGCCATTGTACTTGACGAATACCGCATGCTTAATAAAGATGAATTACGCTATGACGATGAATTTGTTAAACACAAAATACTCGATGCGATTGGCGACTTGTATATGTGTGGTCACAGTATTTTAGGTGAGTTAAATGCCTTTAAATCTGGACATGGCTTAAATAATATCTTGTTAAGAGAAGTCTTTAAGCAAAAAGAAAGTTGGGAATGGGTGACTTACGAAGATGAAACACCGTCTCCTATCCAATATCAAGAAGTAACGGCTGCCGCATTTTAATTAAGATACTGCTAATGTTACTCAATAAAAAAACCAGTCAAATGACTGGTTTTTTATTTTAAGATAAAGGGTATAAATCATATCTAGGCAAAATTATCATATGGCGTTTTTGTCAGCGTGTTTTGCCAATTTTTCTAATTTTTTACGTAAACTCTCAGGCGCGTTTTTAGCAATAGCCAATAATTGGTTAGCGGTGTTTTGTGAGATATGTAATGGCTCCGCGGGTTTTTCTTCAGATTGATAAACGACTTTATTGCGATAAGGCGATACCTTAATTTCAATTTGATCAAAAGCCTTGTCGGTAGCAATGGCCAGTTCACGGCAAATATTCATCCGTTCAAACTGTAGTCTTTGGCTCCAAACAGCAGATGTGACTTCAATTACTAAAGAATTTTGCTTAAAATTGGCAATATGCCAGACATCTGCTGGCAGGTCAGGGCAAGTTTGGCGTACAATGTCAGACAAGATAGTTAAAGAGTTGGTTTTTGCTGCTATTTGTGCCAAAGTGCCTTTCGATGATTGAAAGAGCTCTGACATATCTGAAGGTTTTCTTGTTTTGCGTGCCATTAACCACTCTACTTTGGAATAGTATTTAAGTAATTATGAGTTTAACACTACTATATCGTGGAAAGAACGTTAGATTTTCAATGACGCTGAATAAGTTGCATTGGTTGTCTGCGATCACTGTATTTGCGCTAATATCAGGCTTTGTTGTTCATTTGATTTTTTCTGCTGATGACGTGCCACAAGCTGTACCCTATGCTTTGAATTCACCCGCTAAGATAGATCCTCAGCAATTAACTGAACCACAATTAACCGCACTAACGATGAAACTCGCTGAGTTGCAAAGCCAAGTGTTACGACTGAATGCTTTAGGTGACCGTTTAGCAAGTGAAGCATCAATTCCAGAAAATGAATTTAATTTTCAACAATTACCGCCATCAGGTGGTCCTATGCTGCAGAGTGAAAACCATTATAAAAAGCCACTGGCAGAGTTGTTAACTGAAATATCAACACTAGAAGAAAGTTTGCACCACGAAGAAAATCAACTGACTACGCTTGAATCTTTGACTTTGGGTCACCATATAGAAAGTAGCAGCTATTTGTCTGGTCGACCAATGATTGGTGGTTGGCTCTCTTCATATTACGGTGTACGAAAAGACCCATTTAGTGGTAAAGCAGCGATACATAAAGGTGTAGACTTCGCAGGTAAAGAAGGTGCTGCGATAATTGCAACGGCTTCAGGTGTTGTTTCTTGGGCAAGTGACCGGTACGGCTACGGGCAACTTATCGAGATTAATCACGGTAGGGGATTAAAAACTCGTTATGGTCATAATAAAAATTTACTCGTTAAAGTAGGAGATGTGGTTAGCAAAGGACAAATTATTGCACGTATGGGTAGCACGGGGCGCTCGACTGGACCTCATGTTCATTACGAAATTTTACGCAATAATGCACAAATAGATCCAATTAAGTTCGTATATAGAAAAGCAAAATAAAAACAATTTATGTGACCCTTGTTGGTCACGTTATTTTCAGCGGAAGTATTTCTTCTAATATCAATATGGTTTAACAAGATGTTTGTAAAGTTAATGACGAAAATGTTTGGTAGTCGTAATGATCGATTAATTAAACAAATGAATAAAGAAGTTTTAAAAATAAACGCCTTAGAGCCCGTTATGGAAGCTCTTTCTGACGAAGAACTAAAAGCAAAAACCGCAGAATTTAAAGAGCGTTTAGCCAAAGAAGAATCTCTATCAAGTATCCTACCAGAAGCATTTGCTGTTGTACGTGAAGCCAGTAAACGTGTCTTTGGTATGCGCCACTTTGATGTACAAATGATCGGCGGCATGGTCTTAAACGATGGTAAAATTGCGGAGATGCGCACTGGTGAAGGTAAAACGTTAACCGCGACACTTCCTTCTTACCTCAACGCATTAACAGGTAAGGGTGTTCACGTTATAACGGTGAATGATTACCTAGCAACACGTGATGCTGACTGGTGTCGACCATTATTTGATTTTCTAGATATGACGGTAGGTTGTAATATTGCCGGATTAGCATCAGCTGAGAAGCAAGCGGCTTATAATTCAGATATTACCTATGGTACTAACAACGAATTTGGTTTTGATTACTTACGTGACAATATGGCCTTTTCGCCAGAAGAGCGTACGCAAAAGCCATTGAATTTTGCTGTTATTGATGAAGTCGATTCAATTTTAATAGATGAAGCTAGAACTCCTTTGATTATTTCGGGTCAAGCCGAAGATAGCTCTGAACTTTATCGTCAAATTAACCTTGTTGTGCCGACGTTGGTACTACAAAACGAAGAAGACAAAGATAAAGATACCGGTCAATCTAAAGATTTTGTTGAAGGTGATTTCACCATTGATGAAAAGTCTAAGCAAATCTATCTAACAGAGCATGGCCAAATAAGAATTGAAGAAATCATGAATGAGAAAGGTCTCATTCAAGACGGCGATTCTTTGTTTTCAGCAACCAATATTACCTTATTGCATCATGTTATGGCGGCATTACGTGCCCATAAGCTTTTCCAAAAAGATGTCGATTATATTGTTAAAGATGACGAAATCGTTATTGTTGATGAACATACCGGTCGTACGATGGAAGGCCGTCGTTGGTCAGAAGGGTTACATCAAGCCGTTGAAGCAAAAGAAGGGGTGAATATTCAAAACGAAAATCAAACCTTAGCTTCGATAACGTTCCAGAATTTTTTCCGTATCTACGAAAAATTATCAGGAATGACAGGTACTGCTGACACAGAAGCATTTGAGTTTAATCATATTTATGGTTTAGAAACCGTAGTTATTCCAACCAATCAACCGATGATCCGTAAAGATCTTGCTGATCTGATCTATTTAACCGCTGATGAAAAGTTTGAAGCGATTTTAGAAGATATTAAAGATTGTGTTGAACGCGGACAACCTGTGCTTGTTGGTACGATTAGTATAGAAACCTCTGAGTTCTTATCTGACTTCTTAAAGAAAGCAAAAATTAAGCACAAAGTATTGAATGCTAAGTTTCACCAGCAAGAAGCAGAAATTGTTGCAGATGCGGGTAAAGTTGGCGCAGTAACTATCGCAACCAACATGGCAGGTCGTGGTACCGATATCGTCTTAGGCGGAAACTTTGATGCGATTGTTGCTAAATTAAAAGACCAAAGCAAAGAAAGCATCGCTAAAGCGAAAGAAGAATGGATAATACAGCACAATAAAGTCTTAGAATTAGGTGGCTTACACATAGTTGCCACTGAACGCCATGAGTCTCGTCGTATTGATAATCAATTACGCGGCCGTTCAGGACGTCAAGGTGATGCAGGTTCAACTCGCTTCTACTTATCGATGGAAGATGCACTGATGCGAATTTTTGCTTCAGAACGTATTTCAAACATGATGCGCAAGTTAGGCATGGAGCACGGCGAAGCCATTGAACATCCATGGGTCACTCGCAGCATCGAAAATGCTCAGCGTAAAGTTGAAGGTCGTAACTTCGATATTCGTAAACAACTGCTTGAGTTCGATGATGTTTCTAATGATCAACGCCAAGTTATTTATGAACAACGTAACGAGTTAATGGACGAAGCTGATATTGCTGATGTTATTAAAAATATTCGTACAGATGTAGTAACTGGTATTATAAATCAGCATATTCCTCAGCAATCTATGGAAGAAATGTGGGATATCTCTGGTTTAGAAGAGCGCTTTAAGGGCGAACTATCTTTAGAGTTCCCTATTGCAAAGTGGCTTGAAGAAGATACTAAATTGCATGAAGAAACTTTACGCGAAAAACTATTAGCAGAAGTTGAAGCTAACTATACCGAGAAAGAAGAGCAAGCTGGTGCCGATGTTATTCGTCAATTTGAAAAAGCTGTTATGTTACAAAGCTTAGACTCTCATTGGAAAGAACATTTAGCGGCGATGGATCATCTACGTCAAGGTATACATTTACGTGGCTATGCTCAGAAAAATCCTAAGCAAGAGTTTAAGCGTGAATCTTTTGAGTTATTTGGTGAATTACTTGAGACCCTGAAATATGACGTTATCAGTATTCTTAGCAAGGTAAAAATTCGTGCTGAGTCTGATGTTGAAGCTGTTGAAGAGCAACATCGTAAAGCTGAAGCTATTCCAAAAGAATATACTCACGAATCTGCTAGCAGTACAGAGACAAAGCCAGAAATACAACGAGTGGGTCGTAATGAAGCTTGTCCATGTGGTTCAGGTAAGAAATATAAGCAATGTCATGGTAAATTAACCTAATCGTTATTTATTAAGATGTTTGAAAAAAACGCCAGTTATTAACTGGCGTTTTTTATGTGCGCAATGCTAATGACGATTATTATTGCAGTGTTCAGTTATAATTTTTGTTACAGACGAATTATCATTAGCTAAATTCATTCGAACAATGTCGTTTTCACAGACATGGCAATGCATGGTTATGTATAATTATGCGTCGGATATTATTAGATGTTTTGTTGTTTAAGCTAGGTTCGTCTTTTACGTTAACAACGAAATCATTGATTGATTTAAAGCTTTAGGAAAGAGTTATGCAAAAAGTAGTACATGTAGCTGTCGGTGTTATCATGCGAGAAGAGCTGTACTTTCTTACCAAGCGCCTCGATAATGCGCATCAAGGCGGGAAATGGGAGTTTCCTGGTGGTAAGGTGGAAAAAGATGAAACAGTTGCTCAGGCTTTGCACAGAGAGCTTCAAGAGGAAGTAGCAATAGATGTTCTCTCTTGCTACCCGCTCATTGAAGTTAGCCATGATTATGGCGATAAAAAGGTGCTATTAGACGTTTATGTGGTTGATAACTTCCAACATGAACCTATTGCCCAAGAAGGGCAGCAATCAGCTTGGTTCACATTAGCGCAATTAAGCCAATGTGACTTTCCCGCCGCTAATGTTGCGATTGTTGAAAAACTGCTGATGAACAATTAATACTATTCTGGTTCAACAAAAAACTTATTACTTTGTAAGAACTCACCTTCGAGTGCGTCAAGCATTTCTTCGGTTAGCTGAATATCACCTTGTAATGGCTGGCTGATTTTATGTCCTTCATCAGCCCATTCACCAATGTCAATTAACTGGCAACGTTTGCAGCAAAAAGGGCGAAACTGACTCTCTGGTTGCCAAATAACTTCTTTTTGACACGTTGGACAAGATACTTTTAAGGTCATAGTTGGTGCTTGTAATTAAATACTTAGTGGTGGGATTATACCCTTCCTACTCCAAGATGAAACCTGCATATTGAATGGATAAAGGGTATTTGTGAAATTAATTAAGGCAATGCTAACAGCGAGCTAATTGAAATGAAGTGGCCTTATTTGAATACTTACGTCCGGTTTCATCACAAAGAGACATAAAGCGAATAGAATAACGCAGACGATTGCCACTTACCGTTGGGTAATAAGGTGATTTTTGGTCGACTTTAATACGAAGTAATAAAATACCTTCACCATTATCTTGGTAAAAACCACTCTCGGTATCTATCTGTTTGAATTCAGCCCGTTGGCGAATAAACTTTAATATCATATCTAAAGCGCTTTTAACTTGTTCAAGTAGGGCAAGCCAGCCTTGGACATCTTTAGCAAGAATCTCACTGTCTTGATGTAACCAAAACTGTAATTGTGGTAAATCGAAACTTGAGCTACCACCCTGCATGGCAAAGCGTTGTTTTAAGGTCGCCAGAAACTTGTCGTGTTTGAGTTGTGCCCACACAGGAGTATTTGGTTTTAATAGACAAATAAGCTCAACAGTTTGTTGTAGATTTTCAGCTAAGATACTGTCATCTATTTCAGGCGCTTGTGACCAGATCACTAAATTTTGTTCTAGTTTTTCAAGATCTTTAATTAAGTCACCGCGAACATCATTTCGTTCTAAGGTATCAATAATGGCAAATAAGGCGTTAAAGAAAACTTGATGGCTGACTGAAATTTTACGCTGCAGACAATCTTGTGCCTGAGCAAATAAATGTTCAAGTTTAAGGTAGTTACGGATCCGTTCGTTAAGCGGATGTTCATATAAAATTTTAGTCATTAACCTGATGTCATCAATAAAGCTGAGTGTTTAGCTTTCCATACTAACGACACCCAACAGAAATGGCGAATTTTTTTGCTAAAAATAGTAAAATTTGTACAATTTTACTAACTCGTTGCTAAATTTCGATATTTTTGGTCGAGCTTAATGACACTCGCTTTTATCAGGCTCAAGTCAGAACTGGAGTTATCAATAATATCATCGGCATGTTTTAAGCGATCTTCCCTTGATATTTGACTGGCAATAATACGCTTTATTTCATCTGATGAGCTAGGATCACGCAATACCGCACGCTTAACTTGTGCTGATTCGCTGATATCAATTACTAAAATGCGTGCAACTAAACTCTGTAAGTTGTTCTCGATAAGTAGAGGGGCGACAAGCAAGCAATAGGGTGACTGACTTTGCTGGATCTCTTCGAGCATAGTTTGTCTTATTAACGGGTGAAGTAAGTTATTAAGCCATTGTTTGTCTGCTTCATTACTGAATATTTGACTGCGTAATAAGGCCCGATTAAGACTGCCGTCTGGCATAATAAACGTCTTGCCAAAATGCTGAGATATTTGCAGTAATGCGCTGCTGTTCGGTGCGACAACTTTTCTTGCCGCGATGTCGGCATCAATAATATCGATACCTAAGTCGGAAAAAAAATTAGCAACGGTTGTTTTGCCACAACCAATACCGCCGGTTAAACCAATAACGATCTTTTTTGCTATAGTCATTTTCATTCGGCTAAAGCACTTGGGCTAAATACCAAGACCATATATTTTCACCCCATAAAAGTGTGATCCAACCTGCGATCGCAAGGTAAGGGCCAAAAGGAATCGCCTGATCTTTTTGATGACTTGTAAAAAGCATTAAACTGATGCCGATAATGGCACCGACTACTGATGCCATTAAAATAAGTAAGGGTAATAATTGCCAACCTAGCCAAGCACCAAAGAGTGCAAACAGCTTAAAATCACCAAAGCCCATGCCTTCTTTACCGGTAGCTAATTTGAACAGCCAAAAAATAGCAAAAAGGCTAGTGTAGCCGGCAATGGCGCCGATAACAGCATCTTCTAAGGGCACAATTCCATTTGATAGATTTACGATTAAGCCTAACCACATCAATGGCAGAACAATTTGGTCGGGGAGCAGCATATGATCAAAGTCGATCATCGTTAAGGCAATTAAGCCCCACGTCAATATTAAGGCGTAACAAGTGATCATAGTGACACCAAAATGTTGAGCAATAACTAAACTCAATAAAGCGGTACTTAATTCAACTAATGGATAACGCGCAGAAATTTTATTTTTACATTGGCTACATTTTCCTTTCAACATTAACCAGCTAACCACAGGAATGTTTTCATAAAAACGAATGCTATGTTGGCAATGCGGACAGGTAGAATCGGGCGTTGATAAAGTAAGGAGTTCTACTTGCTTTGTCGATGATGGCTTGAGCTCATCGGCAAGAAATTCTCGACACTCTTGATACCAACCTTGTTCTAACATCTTTGGAAAACGATAAATAACTACGTTTAAAAAGCTACCTATCATTAACGAGAAAACAAAAACAAAGCCATAAAAAAACAGCGAGTTACTTTCTAACAGATGAATAAATTCAGACAAGATAAAACCTTTTATTATTTATTAATTAACTATGATGAAAACTAGTATAAAAATATTAGCGCGCAACGCTAAACAACCTTACCTATTTCGAAAATAGGTAAGTACATAGCGATAATTAATCCGCCAATCACTACGCCGAGTACTGCCATTATCATCGGTTCTAATAAACTGGTCAGTGAGTCTACCGCGTCATCAACTTGTTGCTCATATATTGTGGCAACTTTGGCAAGCATATCATCTACAGCGCCTGATTCTTCACCAATGGCGACCATTTGTATAACCATGTCAGGAAAGATATTACAGTTACGCATTGCTAAATTCATTTGCATACCCGATGACACTTCGGCGCGAATTTCAAGGATAGCTATACGAAAAACCGCATTACCAGACGCACCCGCAGCCGACTCTAATGCGTCAGGTAATGGAACACCGGCGGCAAAGGTGGTAGATAAAGTTCTCGCGTAGCGGGCAACTGCTGCCTTTTCGAGTAAGGCGCCAATAACCGGAATTTTTAATATTATTCTATCAACTCGGTCTCTAAAACTTTGGCTGTTAAGATGAGCTTTTTTAAAAAAGAAACTGGCAATAAATAGCCCCGCTAAGCCTAAATACCAATAAGCTTGCATAAATTCTGATATGGCAATAACAAATAAAGTAAACGCAGGTAACTCAGCGCCAAAGCTGGCAAAAATATCTTGAAATACCGGCACGACAAAAATTAATAATATTGAGGTAACAATAAATGCTATCACTAATACAGAAATAGGATAAGTCATCGCTTTTTTAATTTTAGACTTTAATGCTTCGGCTTTTTCTTTGTAAGTCGCAATACGATCATAAATGGTCTCAAGTGCGCCCGATTGTTCGCCAGAACTGACTAAATCACAATATAAGTCATCAAAGTATTGTGGATGGTCGCGTAAACATTCTGATAAAGGAATACCCGATTGCAGTTTATTATTGATATCACCTAACAATCTTTGCATATTGCCATTGCTATGACCTTTACCAATCATTTCAACGGTTTGTACTAAGGGGACACCAGCGCCAAGCATGGTCGCAATTTGCCGTGTAACAATGGCAATATCTGCAGGTATTATTTTTTTGTCATTGGCATTCCCAAAAATTGATTTGGCTTTCTTTTTTACTTTCCCTGGGGTAATGCCTTGTTTGCGTAGCTGAGATTTTAGCTCTAGCATGCTGGTCGCGGGTAGCTCACCATTAACTTTTTTACCCTTACGGTTTACCCCTTGCCAAACAAACGTATCAAGAGCTTTAGCTTGCGGTAATTTTCTTTTTTGAGCCCCTGAAGTTGCCATATAGTGTTTACCTGTAAAGTTAAAATATTAATCATTGTTAATACTAGTCAAGATCACTAAAAATAAAAAGTGAGTGATTTATTGTTATGCAGACGTTATACGGTTTATTTCTGTCAAACTTGTTACCCCTTGATGGGCTTTTTCTAAACCCGATTGGCGTAAGTTATTGTAACCTTCTTTTTGACACTGCTGAGCGATATCCATAGAATTTCCGCCTTCCATAATGATAGAAGACATTTTTTCACTGATTTTTATCACTTCATAAACACCAACACGACCTTTATAGCCGCCCGTACATTGATCGCAACCTACGGGTTTAAATAATTTTATTTCGCTAAGTTGCTCAGGGGTAAAACCTTGCTTTTCTAGTTCAGGTCTAGGTATAACATCCTCAACTTTACAGCGATTACATAAGCGTCTGGCTAAACGCTGAGCAATAATAATACTGACCGAACTGGCCACGTTATATGAAGGAACGCCCATGTTTAATAATCGAGTCAGGGTTTCTGAGGCTGAGTTTGTGTGCAATGTGGACAACACTAAGTGACCGGTTTGCGCGGCTTTAATCGCTATTTCTGCAGTTTCAAGATCACGAATTTCCCCTACCATAACAATATCGGGATCTTGGCGAAGAAAAGAGCGCAGCGCATTAGGAAAGGTTAAGCCGGCACGCACATTAATTTGTACTTGATTAACGCCGTCTAAATTTATTTCTACCGGATCTTCTGCTGTTGATATATTACGTTCTTCGGTGTTAAGAATATTTAACCCGGTGTAAAGAGACACTGTTTTACCTGAGCCGGTTGGTCCCGTGACTAATATCATACCTTGTGGTTGCGCTAAAGCGTCCATGTAAATTTGCTTTTGCGCCGGCTCATAGCCGAGCATTTCAATACCTAACATCGCACTTGAAGAGTCAAGAATACGCATTACCACTTTTTCGCCCCACATCGTCGGTAACGTTGAAACACGAAAATCAATTGATTTTTTCTTGGACAAGGCTAATTTTATCCGTCCATCTTGGGGGACTCGCCGTTCAGCGATATCGAGCTTTGACATGACTTTTAAACGTGCTGCCATACGAGAGGCAAGTGATACGGGCGGCTTTGCCATCTCAGTTAAAATACCATCAACACGAAAGCGTATACGGTATGATTTTTCGTAAGGTTCAAAGTGTAAATCTGAAGCCCCTTTGCGAATAGCATCGAGTAATATCTTATTGATATAGACAACAATCGGTGCATCTTCTTTATCACCGGTAGCGCTATCATCTTCTTGACGCTCTTCTTGAACGTCAATACCTGCGAGTTCTTCAGCATCAATATCGGTAATATCTAGAGCATCACTTTCTTCTTCAAGAATTTTGTCAATAAATATTTGTAAATCTTTATCATTAGTCAACACTAATTCGGTAGGAAAACCGGTGTTGAACTGAATATCTTCTAATGCATCTAAATCAGTGGGATCAGACATCGCTACGAATAATACTTTACCTCTAAGAAATAGCGGCAATGCATTATGTTTGCGGATCAATTTTTCGTTACGGATACCATCGGGGATCATAGCCGTGTCAAAAGCGTTTAAATCTATGAGAGGATAGCCAAAACTGCGAGAGAGTATTTTAGCAATATTTTCAGCGTCTAAACTCTTATCTTCAATAAGAAAACGAATGAAAGGTTTTGATTGTTTAAGGAAGTCAGCACTTATAATGTCAACCTTATTTTCGGCGACAATATTATGTTTTAAAAGTGTAGATAACACACTTAATTGTCTGTGATGTCCTTTCATAGCAACCTTTTATTGTGAACTTTTAGATATATGCAAGTTATTATGTATTTACTCATAATGTTTACAATAAGTATAGCTTAACCCGTGATTGATTTAAGTAATAACAACGAGTTAATAAAGTTTATACAATAAAAAAAGCTCCCAAAGGAGCTTTTTTTTATAAATATTTACTAACTTATATTATTTTGCCTTACACCAGCCGCTAGTTAAACAACTAGCTACTGTTGAAGTTATCGTCCAAGTTAAAGGGCTTCCTGTAGGAGTAGCAATCATATTGGAAGAATCAGTCGCTGATGTTGACGCTGCTGTTATAACACCGTCCACAATAGTCATAGTGTCAAGGTTTGCATAAGTACCAGTAGCTACTGCAGCTGGAATACCTCCGATGCCTGCATCACATGTATCTAATGAACCTTCAGTTTGGAAGCAAAGTTCAACTGCAGTTCTCGCTGCACCAACCATTGAAACTACTTCAGCAAACTTCGCTTTTTTTGTATAATCTTGATAAGCAGGTAGTGCAACTGCCGCTAAAATACCGATGATCGCAACAACGATCATTAATTCAATAAGGGTAAAACCCTTTGCTTTATTTAAAGATTTATTTCTTAAAGATTTAACATTGTTCATAATAGGTATATCCATACATGATTACGGGGGCTGAATTTATATTGCGACAAAAATCAGGAAATGTAAAATTTTGTGACACTTTTTTTATCATTTTTTTGATATTAGTTAAAAAAACATCAAAAATTAACATTTTTTTAACTAATTGTGACACGCTAAAATGTTAAACAAAGCGCATAGAAAGGTCAATAGCATTGATATTTTTAGTTAATGCGCCCACTGAAATAAAATCGACACCTGCTTTTGCATAGCTTTTCAGTGATTCTATGGTCATATTGCCAGAAACTTCTAATTTGGTTTTACCTTGTGAAATTTCAGCGGTTGCCATAACCGCTTGCTCAATCATTTCATGACTAAAGTTATCAAGCATAATAATATCGCTGCCAGCCTTTAATGCTTGAGTGAGTTCTTCAATATTTTCAACTTCAACTTCAACCGTTTTATTCGGATGGTTTTTTCGAGCCGTTTGAATCGACTTCTCGATACCACCACAGGCGGCAATATGATTTTCTTTAATTAAAAAAGCATCAAATAAACCAATACGATGATTAACACCGCCGCCACATGTTACCGCATATTTTTGCGCGCTACGTAAGCCAGGCACTGTTTTTCGGGTATCAAGTAACTTAGTGTTACTCGCCGATAATTCTTTAACATAGCGACTGGTTAATGTTGCGGTTCCTGAAAGAGATTGTAAAAAATTTAAAGCACACCGTTCGCCAGTAAGAAGAACACGTGCGTTTCCAGATAATTCAAATAAAGTGCTATTGGCTTTGACACTTTCGCCGTCGTTAACAAACCAAGTAATATCTGTTTTTGTCTTATGTATCACATCGAGCTGGGCAAAAACTTCGTTAACCCAAGCCACACCACAAATAATACAATCTTCACGGGTAATGATATTAGCAACCGCTATATTTTCCAGTGGAATTAATTCAGCTGTAATATCTTGGCTATTTTTTAATGCGTCGGCGTTATCAACACCTAAATCTTCACATAATGCCCAAGTTACTGTTTTTTTAATATCGTGTTGTAGTTGCACAGAAAGCATTGAATTTTATTCTCTTGTTGGTAAATAATTAAGTGAGTTTTTAGTGGGGCGTTTATCGCCAGTAAATCACAGCAGGTAGATCATTGCTCGCGTAAAATAAGTCTCTTACCTATCTGGCTGAATTCTACCCTTTTTAATGCGCTCATGCCCAATAGAATTTCATTAGACTGCATGCTGGGATTGATGTGGGCGCTAACATCATACAAATAAATATTACCAATACTGAGCTGTTGTAATTCAGTTTGATAAACAGTGGTAGTGCCATTGGCCGTATTAACGAGTGACGGTCTGTTTCCCTTTAGCTGCAATTGCTCTGCTACATGAGCGGGAATCGACACTTGTGTTGCTCCAGTGTCGAGTAAAAAAACCACGGGCATCTCATTTATTTCACCATGTACTACATAATGACCTTGGCGGTTTTGTTGTAATGTTACTTCCGCTTTACCCTGTGTATTTAAACTCATCTGTGGATCTTTGTTAGGATCCCATTGCTTATCAAGTACATCTTGAAAAAAAAACACCATTAACGCCAACGCAATTAACCACGCTAACCAAATAAATATTTTTCCCATTTTGTTTGTCGAATCAAATTCAGTCATACTCTGTTCACAAATCTTGAAATTAAATATTAACGCTATTGTATGACGAAAGACTTAAAAAATAAATTGTCCACCAAGCAAAATAATAATATGCCTATTATCAGTGGCTGGCTTGTTAATGAAGAACAACAAAAATCACCACATTTTAGTGTGCGAGATAAAAATGATACGGTTCATTTATTGGTTGTACATAATATCTCATTACCGCCAAATCAGTTTGGTGGTGGCTATATTACTGATTTTTTCTTAGGGATGTTAGATAGCAAAGCACATTGCTATTTTGAAGAAATTGCCCAGCTAAAAGTTTCTGCTCATTGTCTAATAACCAGAGTAGGGCATATTATTCAATACGTTTCATTTGATGATAAAGCTTGGCATGCTGGTGTTTCCTCCTATCAGGGACTTGATAAATGTAATGATTTTTCTATTGGTATTGAGCTTGAAGGCGCTGATGATATCCCTTATGAAGCGGCGCAATATCATACTTTGGCGCAATTAACCCAAGCATTGCAACAATGTTATCCCGACATTAAAAGTAATATAGCCGGGCATAGTGATATAGCGCCCGGGAGAAAGACAGATCCGGGTGATGCTTTTAATTGGCAACATTTTCATGATTGTTTAAAGTCTAGTTAATTCAATAGCAAAGGGTATATACTCGTTACCAATGAAAATGCAGATATCAGAGTGTTTGAATGGCCACGGCGATATACTCATTTTACAAGTGGATAATAAATTAGGAAAACTATATGAGTCTTATTAGCTTACTTATTGCCTTGGCGGCAGAGCGTTACTTGTCGACGACAGCGTGGCAATTTAAAACCTATTTTCATGCTTATGTTGATCTATTTAAACGCACTAAATTAATGCATTTAGCCAAACCGTCAATTGTCTCACAGCTTATCTTTATTGCCATCCCCGTTGTTGTTTGTGACTTATTGCTCGAGCTTGTTGATGATGGCTTACTCTATTTAATTTTTTCAACCTTGATTTTGATTGTTTGTTTTGGTTGTACGAAAACGCGGCAGAGCTACAAAGCTTATTTATTGTCGGCTTTTCGAGGCGAACCGACAACTTGCGAATTGCATCATAGCCAACTGCAACAAGATACTTGCAGTGCACCAATGAGTTTTGGTCAATTATTAGTATGGTTAAATTACCGATATTTTATTGCCATTATGATTTTATTCGTTGTCTTTGGACCCGCTGGTGCATTATTTTATCGTCTACTAGTGACCATGAATGAATGTCCTGAAGTGCTAGAAGAATGTTCAGACAAGCAAGAAAAAGCTAACGCTGAGGTTGATGAAGCCGATGTTGAAGTAAATAATGAGGCTAAAACTACAGATTCTATGGAAAAAAATGAATCTCAGTTATTGAAAGATATGCTCTTTTGGGTCGACTGGTTGCCAGTACGCATGGTTGCTTTTGGTTATATGCTGGTAGGACACTTCTCAAAAGCCATGCCGGTATGGTTAGAAAATTTATTTGATATTAACAAGCAGCCCAACCAAATATTGATTAGCGTTGCGCAAAAGTCTGAAGACTTTATGGTTGACCCTGATGACTGTACTGCTGAACCTTGTTTATTAGTGAGGTTGGCAAAGCGGACTCTGTTGTTATGTCTAGCTGTTATTGCGGTATTAATATTAACCGGTATCCTTAACTAATCTCTTTTTTATACTTTTTGGATGGCACCTCGTGACATCCTCTTTCAAGTACTGAGCCAACCACATAGTGATATTTTTGCATAAGCGTTAGTATCACTATTAATTTGAACGTGTTCAATCACCAGTAAAATATTACCCTGCCTTTTTAAAGCGCGTCTTTCTTTTTGATTTTCGCTTAAAAGGCACTTTGGGTAATTGCTCAAAAGACTGTTGTTCAGCTTGAATGACCATACTTTTTAGCGTTGCTGTTAACGGCGTAATAAAATTTTGATAGTTACTTCTCCGCTCACTAATATCATTAAGTGTTGCTTCCCACTGTGCGGTCATATCAGGCGTAGTTGCCATTTTAGGTAAAGCGTTAATTAGTGAAGTGCCAATATCTGTAGCCGTTATATTTTTACCAATACGTTGTAAAAACCCTCGTTTAAAAAGTAGATCAATAATACCTGCACGTGTCGCCTCGGTACCTAAGCCATCGGTTTCTTTGAGGATCTTTTTAATCTCGGAATTTTGTACAAATCGGGCAATACCTGTCATGGCGCCGAGCAGTGTTGCATCGTTGTAAGGGGTTGGTGCTTGTGTCACTTTTTCAGCAATTAAACCTTGTTGGCAATGCAGTATTTCGCCTTGGGTTAATTTTGGCAATAATTGCTCTGTAAAAGATGCTTGGTCATTACTTGCTTGGGGCGTTTTTTTTGTTTTGCTTGATTGGAACATGATTTTCCAACCAAGTTGCTGTGGAACTTTAGCATTAACGCTGAACTTACCTTGTGCTATCTCTAATTCTACTTGTGTTTGTTGGTAACAATAAGGCGGGTAAAATTGTGCTAGATATTGGCGAACAATGAGCTGATAAATGTTTTTTTCAAAAGAGTTAAGAGAAAGATTGTTGGCTGACTTCTCTGTAGGAATAATCGCATGGTGAGCACTTACTTTACTGTTATTCCACGCCTTACCTTTAATCGTGCAGTTGGCATTTTTGGCAAACTCGGCATACTTGTCCTTTGACTCTGCTAAGATTTGTATAATAGCTTTGGCTTGTTGATGATGTTCTACCGGCAAGTATCTAGAGTCTGATCTGGGATAGGTGATCAATTTATGCTTTTCATATAATGCCTGACAAACATCCAGTACTAGTTTTGCATTCATTGAAAACAGCTTCGCGGCATCAATTTGTAATGCTGACAAATTGTAGGGCAGTGCGGCAAATTGCTTTTTGTCTTGTTCGGTAAGCAAGGTCACTATAGCGGGCTTATCTGTGATACGACTAACAACGTTTTCTGCGAGTGCTTTATTAATTATTTTTTTATTTTCATCCATATAGGAAGTACAAGCTTGACTCGGCTGCCATTTTGCGATGAATTTTTCACCGCCAGGAGTGATAATATCGGCATAAACATCGAAATAATCATGGGGAACAAAGTCTGCGATTTGGCGATCTTTTTCAACCACTAAACCTAACAAGGGCGTCTGCACTCGCCCTACAGAAAGCACACCATTAAAGCCTACTTTTTGTCCTTGTAAAGTATAGGCGCGGGTAAGGTTAATACCGTATAACCAATCAGCACGCGATCGAGCCAGCGCTGATACAGATAAAGGCATAAAATCTTGGTTACTCTTTAATGCGTTTAGTGACCTTTTTACCGCCGGTAAATTTAAATCGCTGATCAATAAACGTTTTACTTGCTGTTTTTTTGTCTTAGACACTTTTAAGAAATCAATCACTTCATCAACCAATAATTGACCTTCTCTGTCGGGATCGCCAGCGTGAATAATTTCACTGGCATTTTTTACCAATTTTCGTAAGACATTAAGTTGTGAACGAGTTTGAGCTTTTGGGGTCAGTTGCCATTGCTCGGGAATAATAGGCAGATGCTCCATTCGCCACTTTTTAAAGTCACCGTTGTAAACTTCGGGATCGGCTTGCTCAAGAATATGACCAATACACCAACTCACGACATCACCATTGCCGAGCTCTATATAGCCTTGTTGACTTTTATGGGGTTTGGGTAAAGCTGCCGCAATGGCACGTCCTAAACTTGGCTTTTCGGCAATATATAGTTTCAATAGAATTTCCAAGGGTTCAATACTGACCATTAGAATAAGCTTAGCACAGTAACTGGTTTTTTATACAGTATTTATTCTCGGTTATAGTTAAATTATTTCATCTGTAACTAGGTTTAGTTAGGGGGCGACCCACTCATTCACTATGTGGTGAGTAGGTCATTATCACAGCGGTAGGATAAAAGTGGCTTTACTTGTCTTTAGGTAAATATTTAAAGCCGTGGATCATTGAAGAAACAATAGAATGTTTCTCACGTCGTTCAGCAAAAAATACGGCTAAAATATGTAGTGGGATCAACAGTAACAAAAAGTAAAAGCTGTAAACGTGAGCAGTTATAAAAGGCTTTCTTACATTACGCATTTCTTTATAAGCATCTGCATCAACATTTTCTTTACTGTAAGGCTTAATTAAGGCTAATTGGTTTTTATCTTGAGCTATGCTGCTAGCAAAATACTGCCCAAAAGGAGGATAATAAATGTCAGTACCCGCAATCACTAAACCTGAAATCATTTGAATAGAAAGACTTAACATTAAAGCACCCACCATAAGTTTGCCCAGTGGACTATGACCTTTAAATGTTTTATTTTTATCTTTTTTGAAATCGGCTAGTTCTTGTTTAAAGACTTTATTAAAAGGCAGTGTTTGTCCCCAACGTTCATATCCTTTACCGATAAAACCAAGAATAATTCTAAAAATTAAATTTGCAGCAAAAACATACCCCACACATACATGTATTGTTTTAAGCAGTATTTTACCTTCTGTTGAGATACCTAGGTCTTTACCAAAATAAATCACGCTACCAATAACAATAAGCAAAAGTACTGACAAGACATTCAACCAATGAAATAAACGAATATTTCTACTCCAAACAAAAGTTTTTACTATAGTGGAAGTGATGTTTACTGGGTTATCTTGCATGATGAAGACTCTTTTAATTTGTTAACATTTTATCTGTTTTTTTTATGATAACCGAAATATTTATTCGCTTCTAACACTAAGTGATGGTTATTTGGATTAACGGTTACGAGTTATCTTAAAGTAGTTGTGTGTCTTTACAATTAAGCGGCGTTATTTTAGTTTACTGGCGATTACTTAGCAGATAATTTAATTTAATTTTCCGCAAGTGTCAGCGTTTTTCAAAGTAAGTTCCTGTAAACTAACCAAACAGCCGTAAAATAATTCAGTGTATTAATTCAGTGTATTATAGTGTGTATTATAGTGTGTATTATGGACACCCATTTTATATTTATTTGTTGGAGGTCATGCAGCGGATAAATAACCAAGGAAATTTAGCATGAAGAAAATTGTCTTATATAGTATGAGTAACTGCCCTCATTGTGACACGGCGAAAGCGTACTTAGATAAAAACAACATTGCTTATCGTTTATGTAATGTGAAAACAGCCGCGGGACAAAAAGAGTTTCGCAGAGCAAACTTTAGATCCGTACCGGTAATAAAGATAGGCGAAGAATATCTGCAAGGTTTTAAAGTGGCGGCTTTTAAAGCGCTTTACGAGGATTAATATTGGTTAATATATTGGTGATGATACAATTTTATGGCTTTAACTCGTTTTAAAAAAAGGTCTATGTTAAAGTTAAAATACTTACATGAATTAACAAGATCATTAATCACGGATGTGTAATGAAATTTGATTTTTATCGGTTTTTTTCGGTTGTTGTTATTATCTTTTTTTTTTCCTGTAGTCAATCACAGGCAAATAGTAGTGGCCAATTAGCCGTAGAACAAACCGATGAGCTAAGTCGCTTATTGAACATGGATGAAGAAATACGCCAACAACCTCTGCAGTCTTATCAACAATTATTAAACGCAGAAAAGTCTTTTTCAACTATGCCAAAGCTACAACAATCTTGGTGGTTGTTACGTAAAGCTCAAGCAGAAAATTTACTCTATTTTTATGAAGACTTTAATAAGACCGTAGCACAAGCCGTAGCGCTTATCGACGACAAAACCCCATTAAAAATTCATAGTCACCTTTATATTTATCAGGGGATAATTTACCGTCGCCACGCTCAGTATGCAGATTCTGTAATTATTCTTCAAAAGGCTATGTCCATAGCAAAAAAAAATAATTTAACTTACCTTTTTATTCTTGCTAAACAAGAGCTTGCTTTTACAAAAAGTATCACCGAGCTCTTTGAACTATCATTGAATGAGATGCAAGAAGCTTACTTAGATGCTTATTCACTAAAAGAACACTTTCTAATTGCTGTTATCAATGAAACCTACGGTGCTATTTATGGCTATATGGATGATTATGAAAAATCGATAGAATATTACCAAAAAGCATTAAATACTTACGAACGTTTAAATTATCCTGCTCATGTTTCAGAGGCTATTTACGGCATTGCTATAACCTATCGATATTGGCAAAAATATGATTTGGCGATTCGCTACTTTGAGCTTTATCAAGAAAAAATTGCCTATACTCCTAACACTGAAATTTCTTTTTTTTCAGCTTACGGTTTAGGTATGACACTGGCCGAAAAAGGCGATTGTGTTAAAGCTATTGATGTTATTAATCATGCCCTAACGTTAAATGGCTTGATTGATTATAATGCCGAATTATATAAGCAACAGGTTCACTGTTTTATTATCTTGGGTGAGTTAGCACAAGCGCAAGCATCGTTGACTAAAGCTGAAAACATATTCATGTCTTTACCTGAATTAGTCGGCACTAAGTGGCAATTAGAAGTTATAAAGCTTGGCTCAGAGCTTGCTCACGCAAGAAATAATGACAGTGAAGCTTTTCAATTATCTCGACAGTACTATCAAAAATACAATGAATTACTGGTAAAAAATTCCAGTACACGATTAACCACAGCGCGCGCTGCGATGGAAAATGAGCGAAAATATATTGAACAAGCACTTACCCTGCAACGAGAAAAGGTCGCTGCTTTAGAAAATGATTCTTATCAGCAACAAAAATTACAGAACCTTTATCTACTGATTTTTATGCTATGTTCCGGCGTGGTTGTCATTATTGTGATAACCATTCAGTATAAAAATAATAAGAAAATGTATGCACTGTCAATTAAAGACCCATTATCAAATTTATATAACCGTCGCTATATTTTTGAGTACTTATCGAATTACCTTAACGATGTCTTAGTAGAAAAAACTGAACTTTCGGTCATTTTATTTGATATTGACGACTTTAAAATGGTCAATGATAAGTTTGGTCATCCTGTTGGTGATACAGTTATTAAAAAAATAGCTGATCTTTGTCATGATGTCTTTCGTAATGAAGATGTCATTGGCCGTGTTGGCGGAGAAGAATTCTTATGTATTTTACCTCGTACCGACGAAAAGCAATGTAAAGTAATTGCCGAACGTTTTTTAAAAAAAATAAGTCAGCAAGTTTTCCAAGTCGAGCCAAGTTTACAATTAACCGTAAGTATCGGTATAGCAACCTTGTCTCAACTTAGCCCAACGAGTGAAATGTTATACCTACATGCCGATGCTGCCCTTTACCAGGCAAAGCGTAACGGTAAAAATAATGTGGTTATATATCAATAGAAAGCCATTATCTCATATGAATAATACAACACCGTTAGCCGTCCAAGCTATTATATTATTACAGAATTATATAAAACAGCTTGGCTTTACTCCTGTCATTCACTTTGAATTAGAAGGTTGTTATCAGCTCGATAGTAAAATAAAAAGATTTTCATTAGATTATCAAAGAATTAATCGTCAGTTAGCGCATGCCGGAATTGACGGAGAATTAGTGCCAGAGTATTGGTATAGTCAGTGGGAGTATGTTTCTTTATTTAATGGCCAGTCGCCGTTAAAAGAAGCTAATAATTTAAGCCAAGCGTTACACCTTTTACCTCGTTTGTTTGCCGAACAAGGCATCAGTAAAACATTAATCAAACCAGTTGTCTGGTCTGGCGATAAAGGTAAGTTAGCCAGTGGCTGTGGTGATATTTTCAGCACAGAAACACGGGCAGTGCATATCCCTAATGCTGTTCAAATGAATATTAGTGCGCTTGATAGTGAAGGTAAAAACATTATTATTGAACGCGGCTTTGGTGAATATTTACAGCAATGTTTTCTGGAGACTAGCTTTAATTGTTGTTTGATTTATTTACCTGAAGAAGAAGCTTTTGAGCGACTAGCATTAAAAACTAAATACGGTTTAGCGGCTGAGTTATGTTCACCCGTTGATATCTCAGGCGGACACCAAGGCAGTATTGCCTTGTATAAAGAAGTGGGTAAACATAACCAAGCGATGGGCGAAGAGCCGGTACTTTTTAATCATAAAAATGAAGTGCTAGTTAAGCGACAAAATTGGCAAAAAACTGCTCGTATCGAGCATAGAATTGGTGCTTCAAGTATGCAATACAATGCTTATTTTAATATTCTTTACTCTTTATTGAACTTAATTGACGCGCTTGAAGTATATAAAGTGGATAACTGTCGCAAATTGCTCCGTAAAGAAGTTCATCATCAAGATTTACCTTTTTCATTGTATGATAATACAGAGCAAGAAAAATTGGGCGCAATATCACTATTTGCAAATGATCACTGGTTTAGCGAACGTTTAAATAAGCTATCGGGTCAATTTATAAATGGTGAGCAAATATCAGGGCAGTTGCTGTTAGGTGACAAATTAAAGCAAATGATTTTAGCGCCGTATCAACAAAAACTTATTCTCACTCATACATCATAATTAATTTAAAAATAAAATATGACTCTTATTAATAATCAAAATATCACCCCACAGCTTAATGGTTTATCTATAGATGATAAACGCGCCGAGCTAAAAAACTACTTCCATAATACTTGGACGACTTACGAGTCGTTGTTTGCTTTAATCAACAAAGATGAAGCCTATTATTTACGGCCTGAGAGTTTACGCCATCCACTTATTTTTTATTTTGGCCATACGGCTACTTTTTTTATTAATAAATTACTTTTGGGTAAGTACATTAATAAGCGTGTTAATACCAAGTTAGAAGCTGTTTGTGCTGTTGGTGTTGATGAAATGAGCTGGGACGATCTCAACAGTGAGCATTACGACTGGCCTAATGTTGATGAAGTAAGAGAATACCGCCAACAAGTGTTCACTGTGGTTAATAACTTAATTGATACCATGGAAATTAGTTTACCTATCAAACAAGACTCGTTAGCTTGGGTGATATTGATGGGCTGTGAGCATGAACGCATTCATCTTGAGACTTCATCAGTTATTATGCGCATGTTACCACTAGATTGTTTAACACAGCCATCTGATGAAGCGGGGCAATGGACAAGTTGTGCTCATTTTTCAACGGCTCCAGAGAACGAATTATTACCTGTTACAGAACAATCTATTGTATTAGGTAAAAAGTTGACCGATGAAACTTATGGCTGGGACAACGAATATGGTGAGTTATCTGTTGAGGTTAGTGCCTTTTCAGCGTCTAAATATTTAGTCTCTAATCAAGAGTTTTTAGCTTTTATCGATGCAGGTGGTTACAAAAAGCCACATTATTGGAGCGAAGAAGGGCAAAAGTGGCTAAGTTTCACCAAAGCTGAAATGCCGCGTTTTTGGCGAAAAAATAACGATGAATACGTGCAGCGCAACTTGCTTAATGAAATGCCTTTACCTTTGAATTGGCCTGCAGAAGTGAACTACCTAGAAGCGAAAGCTTTCTGCCATTGGAAAAGTGAACAAACTCAAAAAAACATTGCTATGCCTACTGAAGCGCAGTGGCATTGTCTAATGAATAATGCCAGCGATAATGAAGAGCAAGTATTAGTTAATATAAACTTGGCGCGTTACGCTTCTTCATGCCCGATTGATGAATTTTCAACGGGAGATTTTTATGATGTTATTGGCAATGTATGGCAATGGAATGAGTCAGCAATAGATGGTTATGAGGGGTTTAAAGTTCATCCACTTTATGATGATTTCTCTACGCCAACCTTTGATGGTAAACATAACTTAATTAAAGGCGGTTCATGGATTTCTACCGGCAATGAAACCATTCCGTCGTCTCGTTATGCTTTTCGTCGTCACTTTACTCAGCATGCAGGTTTTCGTTATGTTGAAAACATCGATGGAAAAATACCATTAACGCCGGTTAATCGATATGAAACTGATCGTGAAGTTTGTCAGCAACTCGACAGTCATTATGGTGAGCAACATTTAAGTGTTGAAAACTATTCACAACAAGTTAGCCAATTATTGCTTAGTAAAGTAAAAGCTCAGGGCATTAATACCGACAAGTTAATGAACTTAGGCTGTAGTGTTGGACGAACGACTTTTGAGTTGTCAGAGCATTTTCAGCATATTGATGCGGTAGATTTTTCTGCGCGTTATATTCAATTTGGTGTGCAACTTCAACAACAGAAAACACTCCGTTACACCAATGTTATTTCTGGTGACATACAGAGTTTTCATGAGGTGTCTCTTAAGGCTTTATCGCTAAACAACAACGCTGATCATATTGTTTTTAGTCAGGGTGATGCGAGCAATTTAAAACCTATTTTTAACGGTTATGATGCGATTTTAGTTGAGCATGCGCTAGAAAAAAGTTATCAACCCAAACAGTTGTTAGCCACACTGTCTAAGCGACTTAATAAACAAGGTTTACTTTTTGTATTAACCGACCATCAATACTCAGCGAAACACACTGAAAAAGAAAACTGGCTGGGTGGGCTTAAAGTCAATGGTGAAAATGTTATTGGCTTTGATGGTTTACAGGAAAAATTAGCAGAAGAGTTTACTTTTTTAGACGCACAGCCATTAACGCGTGTGATTAAGAAAAATCAATGCACTTTCACCGTGACAACCACCGAAATGTCGGTTTGGCAGCGGAAAATATAGCAAGGATGAAAAATATTTTACCGGCACATATCGCCTTTGGTCAACAGCTTGCAGAAAATCAAAAGGTCACTATTAAACACAATTTGAGTAATTCTTGCGGACAGTCGTTGTCCGCAGCACAATTGTGCCTTTTAGGTGAAACAAGTCTTGATAATCTTCTGGGTGAACAAGCGTTATCCTATGCGTCGATAAGTGGCAGCCATTATTTGCGATCACTTATTGCCGGTTTTCATCAAGACTATAATCATCATCAAGTTGAGTTAACTGCTGACAATGTTCTAACTTTTTGTGGCGCTCAAGAGGCGTTGTTAGCTATTTACCAAACAGTACTTAGCGAAAATGAACGAACGCAAGATAATACAGTTGAGCAACAAGCAGCGATTGAAATTGTTGTTATTACACCTTGCTATCCCTCTTTGGTGACGATGGCAGAGCAGATGGGGATTAAAGTAAGGTGCCTTACGGTTGATTTTCAACAAAACTGGCAAATTAACCAAGCGGCACTTTTAGCGCTAGTAAACGAAAATACCCGACTAATCGTCTTGAATTCTCCCCATAATCCCAGTGGTAGCATAATAGACACTCAATTTTCGGAACAAATATTAGCCATTGCAAAACAGTTCAATTGTTACCTTTTAGCCGATGACGTCTCTCAAGCAAGTAACTATAATGATCTTAAATTAGCTCATCGCTATTTAGATTATGATCGCACGATTGTTGTCTCGGTATTATCGAAAAGTTTTGGTTTGGCGGGGCTACGTATTGGTTGGGCAGTGTCTAAGGATAAATCACTGCTAAAACGATTATTAGCGGTAAAAGCTCAAGGCTCAATTTGTACTTCAATCGTTGATGAAAAGCTGGCAGAGCTTGCTTTAGAAAACCATGTTAAAATCATCAGTAAAAATAATCTTATTATCAAAGATAATATCGCGTTATTTCAGCAATTTATCGACAAAAATCAGTTGCATTTTAGTTGGTGTCCTCCTCAGGCAGGCTTACTTACATTGGTAAAGTGCCATAGTGATTTACCCATGCTTGAATGGGCTGAGCAACTCGCTGAACAAGCGGGAATATTCGCTTACCCATCATGCCTATTTGGGCTTACTGGGCCATATTTTCGTTTAGGGCTGGGTGCAAAAAACTTTTCAATGATACTGGAATCATTACAAGGGTTTGTTGATAGTCGCTAATTGCTTACTTTTCATTGAAAGCTGAATTAATTTATTTTTGCTATGACAGCTATTAATTAGTAGCAGCATTCTCCATTACTAAGAAAGTTGACGATAACTCGATAATTAAGCCTAAAAGCCTGCAAAGGCCATAGCCTTTTAACGGCTGTTTTAGGTATAAATTAATTTACTATCGTCACCAGCTACTATATCCCTGGTTATTTCTTTCAGTCCTATCAGCGCTTATAAGTAGAAGTAGATCATAAAGAAGTGACATGCTGCGCCACCTAAAACAAATAAATGCCAAATAGCATGGTTGAAATGTATACGCTTTTGCACATAAAAAATAACCCCTAAACAATAAATAATACCGCCAAGAGCAAGTAGTGTTAAAGCTTGATCTGATAATTTGTCATTTAGCTGTTCAATAATGGTTATAGATATCAGTCCCATACCTAAGTAGGTGATCAGCGAGGTTTTTTTATAGCGGTGCCCAAATTTCATTTTAAAAAACACCCCTAATATAGCCATACTCCAAATAACTGTCAGCATAATAGTACCGAGTTGGTCGTTTAAGGCAACCATCATTAAAGGGGTGTAAGTTCCTGCGATTAACAAGTAAATAGCACAATGGTCGAGTAATTTAAAAAGCTTTTTTTTGCTAGGATTTTGAAAAGCATGGTAAAAAGTTGAAGCGGTGAATAATAAAACCAAACTAGCACCGTACACGGCATAACTCACTATTTTTACTAATGAGTTATCAGCTAAAGCTGCAGTGAGTAGCATGTAACAAGCCATAACAGACAATATTGCACCAAGAGCATGAGTCAAGGTGTTGGCTATTTCTTCATTTTTGCTGTAACTAGCTTGGCTTGTCATTTGTTATCCTGTTATTTTTCATTGTTTCTTTAAATTCAATTTCAGTGTACACGTGTAAGCTGAGATTGAATGGTAACAGAAAAAACAATTGAAACAAGAGGTCAGACCAATGAATTTAAGGTATAAAAAAAGAGCTTAGTTAAGCTCTTGATTAGATGAAAAATAGTAAAGTTACTTTCTCAACGAATAATTGGAGAAGGGTAAATTTTAATGAAAAACACTACAAAGCTAACTCAATGACCATAGCTTTGAGTTCTTCTTTGGAAATTGAATTATTATGATTAACATCAAATTTATTAAAAATACTCTCACACATACGGATGCCTTTATCTTGCAAAAGACAGTCAATTAATTCAACAAATTCACTTCGACTAATCGCACCGTCTTTATCTTCATCAAAAAATTCAAATAGTTCATCAACCCACTGATTAATGTCCATCAGTTATCCTTATTAGTAGTATTACATCTACTAAATACTTTATCTTTTATTGTGCTATTTGTGAATGATTAATTGCAACATTACGTTAATAAGCGTGATTTATTATTTACTAGCGTAAAGTTTCTCCACAGCACTAGTCCCAAAGCTACATTTTTTAGTAAGTAGAGTATATACTTTAACATATTTAATCATGACTAAATAAAATGACTATTATTAGGCAAGAAACAAAAACACGAATGAGCCGCATCGTTAAGCACAATGGTGTTATCTATTTATGTGGGCAAGTTTGTAAAGATGCGAGCCAAGGCATTGAAGATCAAACACGCTCAATGTTAGATAAAGTTGATGAATTACTTGAACAAGCAGGTAGCGACAATAAGCATATTCTATCGGCAACTATTTATATAAAAGATATGAATGATTTTTCAAAAATGAATGAAATTTGGGATAATTGGATCCCTCAGGGGTTTGCTCCTGCAAGAGCTTGTGTCAAAGCTTCAATGGCAAGAAATGAATTACTTATTGAAATATCGGTCATAGCGGCCGAAATCTAGTTATTTTTTAAACTTGTTCTGTAACATTTTTAATATATTAATCTACACTTCATTAGGTTAGCTTCCCTGTAAACGAATCGATTTTAATAAAAAAAATTTAATAAAACATAAGCACGTAAAAATATAAACTCTAAGGTGGATAATATGAAAAGTAAAATAGCGGTACTAGCGCTTGCTAGTAGCTTTATTTCCTATACGGCTCAAGCAGATATCAATTTAAGTGGCTTTGCTTCAATAACAGGTGGTATCACTACATCGAGTGATGAAACACTGTATGGCTTTAATGATACTTTTGACTTTAAAAATGGCTCATTACTGGCCATTCAAGCATCAAGTAATATAGGTGAAGGCCTTGATATTACTGCACAAATTGTTTCACGTGGTGAGAATGACTGGGATACTGAATTTGAGTGGGCCTACGTTAGCTATAACGTAAACGATAAATTTAGAGTTTTGGCTGGGCGTCAAAGAGCACCTTTCTTTATGTACTCAGACTTTTTAGATGTTTCGTATGCCTACCCGTGGATAACACCACCAAAAGGTGTTTACGATTTAATTTTTAATACTTTTGACGGTCTTAGCGGCATATACAGCAGTACTCTTGGAGAATTTGATACGACTTACCACTTTATTGCGGGTAATAACTCAGATGAAATTGAAGTCTTTGGTGAAAAATCATCACCTAACATGGATAATATCTTAGGTGGCGCAGCTACCTTTAACAGAGATTGGCTAACCTTGAGAGCTGCTTATTTTAATGCTGATGTATCAATACCTTCAACAGGATTAGATGGACTTGCTAATAATTGGAATGCCTTTGGTTACCCTAAATTTGCAGACAATACTCGTATTTTTGAAGACAAAGCAACGTTCACTGAACTCGGCTTTCAAATTGACTATGAAGGCATCTTAGTTGTTGGCGAATATACTACGCTTAAAATAGATAATACGTTATTAGGTGAAGAAGAGTCTTATTATGTGATGCTAGGTAAACGTTTTGACCGTTACCTAGTACACATTACTTACGGTGTTGATGAAGACACTGCGGCGAACGATTTTACTAGCGTTATACCGTCTGGAACTCCTCTTGATGCTTTAAAAGTACCAACACAAGATGTTATAACTAGTCAAAAAAATGACTCAAGCTATGTTACTGTTGGTTTACGTTGGGATTTTCATAGCTCTGCATCATTAAAGTTTGAATATACCGGCTTTAATGATGATCTTAATGGTGCTAATGATGCTGGTTTATTCCGCACTTCACTTGTTACTGTTTTTTAGGAGATTGATGATGAAATACATAAAAGTCACTGCGATCTTACTTTCAATAGGCTTTAGTTTAACGGCTTCTGCCGATATTGCTGTTATTGTTAATCCGGCTAATTCTAGTGCGCTTACCGACAGAGACATATCTCGGATTTTTTTAGGTAAAAATAAGACGTTTACTAACGGTGCTTCTGTCATGGCAGCCAATTTAAAAGATGAAAGTCCCGCTCGAGAAGAGTTTGAAAGCAAAGTGTTGCAAAAGACTAGCTACCAAGTTAAATCTTATTGGGCTAAGCTAATTTTCTCTGGTAAGGCTAAACCTTTAGCCGAATTTGACAACGATGCAGATGTTTTAAGTTTTGTTGCTGATAACCCTGATGCTATTGGCTATATCGATGCTGCTAATGTCAGTGATAAAGTTAAAGTGATTAAAACCTTTTAAGTAACTCTGTTATTATAAAACGAGTATCAACAGTGATTTTAAAGTGACTGTTGATATTCGTTTTTTTTAACTCATTTATTTAATAGGTATTTCTTGTGTCATCTCTTGTTAACTCACTCAAGCAAATCTTTGGTTTTGATGCCTTTCGTGATGGACAGCAGCAAACGATTGAGCAGCTCCTCAATAGCCAATCTTCTCTCGCTATATTTCCAACTGGCTCAGGTAAATCATTATGCTATCAGTTAGCGGCTATAGAACTACCTCACTTAACGATTGTTGTTTCACCCTTGCTGGCGCTAATGAAAGATCAATTAGCCTTTTTAGCGACGAAAAATATAGCAGCGGCAAGCATCGATTCAACATTAACGCCACAGCAAAATCAACAAGTCATGGCGGATACGCGTTCAGGTAAAATAAAAATTCTTATGGTGTCGGTTGAGCGTTTTAAAAATGAGCGTTTTCGCCAATTTATTGAGTCTGTGAATGTATCTATGTTAGTTGTTGATGAGGCACATTGTATTTCTGAATGGGGGCATAACTTTCGCCCCGATTATTTAAAACTCCCTAACTATCGCCAAGAACTCAACATCCCGCTGGTACTTTTGTTGACGGCAACAGCGACCAAAAAAGTCAAACAAGATATGGCTACTAAATTCGCTATCTTGCCAGAGCACATCGTACAAACAGGCTTTTATCGTCAAAATTTAGATTTGTCGGTGTTAGCGGTTTCAACAAAAGATAAAAATCAACAATTGCTAACAAGTATCGCTGATCAAACCGGTTGTGGCATTGTATATGTGACTTTACAGCAAAGTGCTGAGTATGTGGCAAACTTTTTGACACAACAAGGTTTGAATGCGCAACCTTATCACGCTGGATTTATAAGTGAAAAACGACAGAAAATTCAAGAAGATTTTATGTCGGGAAAAGTACAAATCATCGTGGCTACTATTGCTTTTGGCATGGGGATAGATAAAGCAGATATCCGCTTTGTTATTCATTATGATTTACCCAAGTCAATTGAAAATTACAGCCAGGAAATTGGCCGAGCAGGGCGTGATGGCTTAGCGTCAAATTGCATTACCTTGGCAAATTTAGATGGGTTAAATACCGTTGAAAATTTTGTTTTTGGTGATACACCCGAACTGAGTGGTATTGAATGTGTTATAAAAAACATTCAACAAGAATGCCAAAATGATCGCTGGGAATTACAAGGTTTATCGCTGTCAAATGCTAGTAATATCCGCCAATTACCCATGAGAACCCTACTTGTTCAGTTAGAGCTGCAAGGCGTTATTAAACCGCTATTTTCATATTTTGCCGATTTTAAATATAAATTTACCACCAATAAAGACGAGGTGTTAAATTTATTTGAAGGTGAACGCAAAGATTTCCTTGCGACTATTTTTAAATACAGCGGCTTTAAAAAAGTATGGGGAGAGCCAGACTTTGAAGCACTATTTCAGCATTATGGCTGTGAGCGTGGCCGAGTGATTGTGGCTTTGGAATACCTACAAGAGAAGCAACTGATCACCTTGGAAACAAAAAAAATCACTGAAGTATTTAGTGTTAACAAGGCCTTATTGTCAGCTAATATACTTGCTAAGTCACTACATGATTATTTTGTCGAAAAAGAAGAAAAAGAAATAAAACGTATAGCGACACTGGTGCGCTTCTTTGAATTATCCTCTTGCCTAAGTCGAAATTTATCCTTGTACTTTAATGATAAAAACACCCCTGAAAATTGTGGACATTGTTCAGTATGCCGTGGAAACGTTGCTAAGCTAAGTTACTCACAAGAAAGTATTTTGCCAGATGACACTGCGATAGTTGACATGCTAACGGCACTTATTGAACATATGTCGACCAAGCACAAAGGTGTTTTATCTTTAGAAACTATGTGTCGATTTTTAACTGGATTAACCGTGCCGCTTTTTAGCCGTAATAAAATAAAACAGTTATCTGGTTTTGGCTGTTGTGAAAATATTCGCTATCAAGAAGTGCGTGAAAAAGTGATCAGTGTGATGAATATTTAGCGGCAAATAATTAATAAAAAAGCGAAATATAAGTACTTATATTTCGCTTTTTATTTTTCGAACTCAGTATATATGAGGATTAGTCGTGGTTGTGACCACAACCCCCTTCACCATGGACATGTCCATGTTTCAATTCATCTTCTGTGGCATCACGGACTTCTAAAATTTCTACATCAAACTTTAAATCAATGCCTGCCAAAGGGTGATTTCCGTCAACAGTTATTTCATCATCGGTGACATCAATAACAATAACTGTTTGCTCGCCATCATCAGTCGTTGCACGTAATTGTGAACCAACCGCAAGATCTTCAACACTTTCAAACATACTTTTGGGTACGGTTTGTACAAACTCATCGTGGCGATCGCCATAAGCATTTTCAGCGCTAACTGCGACTTCGAATTTATCATCAACAACATGATCTGTTAAAGCATCTTCTAAGCCCGGAATGAGATAACCTGTACCGTGGATGATAGATAAAGGGCTGTGGTCATAAGAGCTGTCGATGAGTGTGTCTTCGCTGTCGGATACGGCATAGTGTAAAACGACAACTTTGTTTTCTGAAATTTTCATGATATGTCCTAAATTTTAAATAAATGTAACTCGCGACTATTCCGCTAAGTTATAAGGCAATTCTACTAAGCTTAATGCTGAGTTTTCGTGGTTTTTAATCCGTAAGTTTGTGGTGCTATCGATATCGCTGGCTAAAACAGCCTGCAGATAATAAATGCCATCATCACTAATATAGCTCGCTAAGATGTCACCAGCTTTACGCCAGTTTGCACCTAACTGTTGCTCAATAATATCACCTGCTTGCAAGGTTATTAACTCATTATTTGCTGATTTACTCTTTAACGAAAATAAAGCGCGTTTGTTTTTTCCTAAATACTGCATGCGAGCAACAGTCTCTTGTCCTAAGTAACAGCCTTTAGTAAAGCTTATGCCGTGAATTGCTTGTAAATTCAACATTTGTGGCACATAAGAAGCAACTGTTTCTGGTGCTAGTAAAGGAAAACCTTCATTAATTTCGATTAAATTCCACAGCGCTTGAGAATAAGTGACTAAGGCAAAGTCATTAATGATTTTTTCAGCAGCCTTCGCCTCATCAATTATAAGATAACGTTTTAATTTTCCCGCGAGGTAGACAATAGTGGTACTACCGACTTGTAAAACCGGTGTTAAACTATTAGGTAATTCAACAAACTGTTGATGGAGTATTTCTGTTGCCTTTTTTCCTGCAACCGCATAAAAAGCTAAATCTGTGACTTGTTCAATGGTTACTTTGGCAAATACGCCAAATTTCTTCAGTTCGGCTAATGATTGGCTAATACTGGTTTTAGGTTGTAAAAGTAAATGAATATTTTGACGATTTATCAATCTAAACACTGAAAAAACTTTACCTTTAGCGTCGCAATGACCACCCAATAATAAGTTATTATCTGTCAGTGTATTAACATCGCAAGTCACTTGTCCTTGTAGGTATTTACTTTGTTCTGCTCCATGTACAGCAATTGCACCATATTCAGCTAAACTAATGATACAAGTATCAGGAAGGTTATCGTAACTAGGTAAGGTATTTTCAACAGAGATTGTCATAATTAAATTGGCATTTTTGTTTTATTGATAGCTTAAATAATGAGGACTTTCTTGTGAAATTCAAGGTGTATATGATATTCGTTAGTTTATTTTTCTAGATCTGATAAACAATATTGTAATGGCAAATGACTTTGTTAGAATAAGCCTAAATTTTATTTTACTGGGTGTTACATGTCTTTAACTGATAATAAACCGCGTTTAAGATGGGCTTGCCGTCGTGGAATGCTCGAATTAGATATACTTTTTATGCCTTTCGTTGAAGAGGCTTATGATTTGCTCTCAGAAAAAGAGAAGCTAGTTTTTGAACGTTTACTGGAAGAGCAAGATCCGGAATTATTTGCTTGGTTTATGGGGCATCAAGTTTGTGAAGACAAAGAACTCAACGCCATGGTGCAACTTATCCTTAAACGAGTTAAAGTTTAATATAATTGTTGAGCATACGCATAATAAATTTAATTTTATGCGAATGTTCTATACTGAACCTAACAGTTTTACTCTTGATATAATGGGTGAATGCCAGTTTTCGGCTAAAGGTAAAAGGCAGTTAAGCGCGTCTAGTCGTATTGGTTTTTGGGGGTGTTGGTTGGTCTTTGAAGATAATTTACCAGCACAAGTTACCTGGCTGAAAAATCATTTTTTAAAAAACTGTCTCGCGCAACTGAATTTACCCAGCTACTTTATTTTCAAAACGAGTTTGTATGCTAAACATTATTCAAGGCTATGCCGTGTTATTGTTAAGTTAAATAACCCAACTTCGGGTGATTAAACCTTTGATAACTCAGCATAACACTTAATATTAAGGACGTAGAATAGTTGGGGTTGCTACCTGACTTAATTCAGGATAATCAAGCGTGTAGTGCAAACCACGGCTTTCTTTACGTTCCATCGCACATCTAATAATTAATTCAGCTACTTGTACTAAGTTTCTTAATTCTAGTAAATTATTACTGACTCGAAAATTTTGATAGTAATCTTCTATTTCTCTTTGCAATAATTCAACACGGTGCAGCGCTCTTTCTAAACGTTTTGTTGTTCTGACAATACCGACATAGTCCCACATAAATAATCGCAGTTCATGCCAGTTATGTTGTATAACAACTTCTTCATCAGAATTTGTCACGCGACTTTCATCCCAAGCGGGTAACGCAACAATACTCTGTTGACGGTCAATTTTTTGTTCTATGTCGAATGCCGCCGCGCGAGCAAATACCAGACATTCTAATAACGAATTACTTGCCATACGATTAGCGCCATGTAAGCCGGTATAAGCGACTTCGCCAATAGCATACAAGCTCTCTATATCTGTTTTACCTTGCTTGTTAATCATGACACCACCACAAGTGTAATGGGCAGCGGGCACAACGGGCATAGGTTGTTTGGTAATATCGATGCCTAAAGATTGAGTTTTTTCATAGATATTAGGGAAGTGTTGCTTAATAAAATCAGCAGGTTTGTGGCTAATATCTAAATACATACAATCAGCGCCGAGGCGCTTCATTTCAAAATCAATAGCGCGGGCAACAATATCTCGAGGTGCAAGTTCGGCGCGTTCATCGAAGCTTGGCATAAATCGACTGCCATCAGGGCGACGTAAAATAGCGCCTTCGCCGCGTAATGCTTCCGTTAACAAAAAATTTCCTGCATCAGGATGGAATAAACATGTCGGGTGAAATTGGTTAAATTCCATATTAGCGACACGGCATCCTGCTCGCCACGCCATCGCTATACCATCACCGCTGGCAACATCAGGGTTTGAAGTATATTGGTAGACCTTACTTGCACCCCCCGTCGCTAAAATGGTTTTACGGGCAAATATACGTTCAACGCATTCGCTATTTCGGTTCCAAATGTAGGCACCAATACAGCGCTTTTGCTGGTTATTGGTATCGTTTGGTTGTTCACAGACTAAATCAACCGCATTGTAGCGTTCAAAGATTCGAATACGGGGATGATTTTTAACTTGATCGACTAACGTGGTCTGAATGGCTTGACCTGTGGCGTCAGCAGAATGAAGAATTCTGCGATGGCTATGACCCCCTTCACGGGTTAGATGGTAACGTAACTCACCTTTTTCATCTTCTTCTTGATCAAAGTCAACACCTTGGCCAATTAGCCATTCCAAACATGCTCGCGCATTTTCAGCGGTAAATTGCACTATTTCTTGGTCACACAAGCCTGCACCAGCAATTAAAGTGTCATTTACATGAGCAGCAACACTATCATTCTCATCAAAAACAGCAGCGACGCCTCCTTGGGCGTAAAAGGTTGAACCTTCATTAACCAAGGATTTGCTGAGTACAACGATATCGGCATTATTTGCTAAATGTAAAGCAAGCGTTAAACCCGCGGCACCGCTACCAATAATTAATACGTCACAGTTGTGTTGTTTGTTCATAAAGTTATGATTTTAATGTATTCTACATATAGCAGGAATCTTAACGGTTATTCACCTGTGGTAACAGATAAAATGGGCTGTATTTAGAAATAAAGACGAAATTTGGATAGTTTTATGACTTATTTAAATTTTTTTCGAACTTTTTCAAATTAGTGCAGTCCTACTTGATGTGTTTACCATGAGCCAAATGTTGAACCGGATTTTAGAAGTAAGTAATAATTAGGAGTATTGGCTCAGATGAGCGAAATAAACGTTGACCAAAAATTGGTTGAACGAGTACAACGCGGAGATAAAAATGCTTTTAACCTTCTGGTGACAAAGTATCAGCATAAAGTAGCAAATTTAGTGTCGCGTTATGTAAAAAATCACAGTGATGTACCCGATATAGTTCAAGAAGCATTTATTAAGGCCTACAGAGCTTTACCTAATTTTAGAGGAGATAGTGCTTTTTATACTTGGCTTTATCGCATAGCCGTTAATTGCGCAAAGAACCATATGGTGGCGAGTAATCGAAAACCTCCGGGCTCTGATATAGAAGTAGAAGATGCTGAAATTTATGATTCAGGTGAAGCTTTGCGAGAAAATGCTTCTCCTGAAAAGTTATTATTAACCAATGAAATCAAAAAAGTTATTTTTGAGACCATTGAGCAACTACCCAATGATTTACGAACGGCAATTAACCTTCGAGAATTAGAAGGGTTAAGTTACGAAGAAATAGCACATATTATGGATTGTCCTGTTGGGACTGTGCGTTCGAGAATATTTAGAGCTCGAGACGCTGTAGATAAAAAAATTAGGCCATTATTACAAAGCTAGCTATTCAGAGTAGATTTTTGGTATAGAAGATAAAATTAATTTAATTCACACGAATGTAAGTGTTAATTTTTAAGGTGTATATATGAGTGAAGGTAAGTTTGAAACAGTGTCATCTTGTGTTGATAATTTTCAACATAATGATAAAACGTTTGATGATATTATCAACGATGAACATTTGTCGACTACTTGGGATCGTTATCATTTAATTGGAGATGTTTTACGTAATGACATTCCTGATGTCTTACAACTTGATTTATCTGCTGAAATAGCAAAAGCTATTGCCGCTGAACCGACCGTTTTGGCACCGAAAACGACTAATGTTTTCATGCTTAAGTTAAAAAATAAAGTGGTCGAGTTTGCTAAACCCTTTGGTCAATTAGCGATTGCTGCTTCAGCCGCAGGTTTAATGGTTTTAGGTGTACAAAGTAATGTTGCACAAAATAATGAAACTATTTTACCTAGCCAAATAGTAAAAACTATTCCTATGGCAGGTTTCGCTGAACCGGTCAGCTTGAACTTTCAAGAACCAGACAGAGCTTCACAAAAGCAAGCTTTTATTGATCAACAACGTCGTTTTCATGCTTTGCTGTCTGATCACCAACAGCAAATTAAATTAGGTTCACTGACGATTGATAGCACAAATACAGACAATGAAAGTGAAACAACTAGTATTGACAACAAAAAGGCAAATAAAAGTAATTAATGAAATTCTTAAGTTATGTTTTACTGCTGTTAAGCATCAGCTTTTCAGCGGTTGGTGAAGAAAGTGAGTCGGCAAAAGTTTGGCTCGAACGTTTATCTAGCGCATTAAATAAACTTAATTTTAGCACGTCTTTTGTTGTTGTAAAAAACAATCAAGCTCAGCCATATCACTGGTTCCATGGTGTTGATGAAAGTGGTAAAGAACTTGAGATACTTTCTTTACTCAATGGACCGCGTCGCGATATTTTACGCAAAGGCAACGTAGTTAGCTATATCGAACCTGAACTGCCTCCTTATTCAGTTACTTCTCAACAAATTAGTGGTCCTATTCCTGCTATTTTATCGGGCGATATTTCTCGCTTAGAAAATATTTATGACTTTATTTCTGTTGGCCGAAGTCGTGTTTTAGGCCGACCTGCACAATTGATCAGAATAGAGGCAAAAAATACCCACCGTTATGCCTATTGGCTTTGGTTAGACCAACAATCAAGTATGCTATTAAAGTTGTCTATTGTGACGAAACAAGGTCAACAATTAGAGCAGATTCAGTTTACGCATCTTGAGATCACAGAAAAACCTTCAGAAAGTGTTTTACAGTTAAATGAGACTGAACTTCCTGTGCTAGTTGATATCCCTGAAGAATACCAACAGCAAGAACTGCAATGGGATGTTAACTGGTTGCCAGAGGGCTTTACGCAAATTAACGCTAATCGACATAAAATATCACTAACAAAACAACCCGTTGAATTTATGCTGTTGAGTGATGGTTTAGTCGATATTTCAATTTATGTTAATGGTAGTCAAGAAAAACAACGCAATGCTGACTTTGTTATGGATGGAGCTACTTTGGTGTTAAACCAAGTGAGCGATGGTATTGAAGTGAGTATTGTTGGAAAAATACCGTTTAAAACAGCGAAGGCTATTGCCGACGCAATCACAATAAAACCACCTCAAAAACCATGATTGAAGAAAACGCTACGGTTGTTGCCATAGAATTAGCGGCGGATGAAAATGCCGGTCTAACCGCTATGCATAAAGTGACCGTGGAGAGTCAAATTAAATCAAGCTGCAGTGGCTGTAAACAGGTTGATAACTGTGGCAGTGGTCAAGTGGCTAAAGCTTTCCCACAAGCTAAACTTAGCTTAGAATTAGAAACTGAATTAGCGGTAAAAATTGGTGACACTGTGGTCTTGGGTTTATCAGACAAGCATTTATTATTAACCGCTTGGCAAGTGTATCTATGGCCATTGATGGGGCTAGTCATCGCGTCAGTATTTGGCCAATGGCTGGTTGAAAATAGCATATTTAGCCACGAGTTATTTGCGATAGCGTTAGGCGTTTTGGGTGGATACATAGGTTTTTCGCTCGCGAGGCACCAACAAAAACGTGGTAAATATTGTAATTTGTTAATCCCAAAAATTCTCCGTATACATAACTCGATGATCAATATTGTCGAAATTACTGATTAAAATTTTTGCGACTGATTCTGTGTCCAGTACAAGTCTTTAAAGTAGACGCTTCTGCGTATTAATATTAGCCGTTAAATAACGATTATCTGCGACTAATGCCTAGTAATTTAGCTATTTTCGACTTGCTTAAACCTCTATCTCGAAGTTGAATGGCTATATACACAAGTTAACACAACATAAAGATAGCCCCAGCGCGCTAAATTCGCTAAAATCTCATCACTATTGAATTAACCACAGCATTATTTGAACTTCCATTTATGAAAAATATACGTAACTTTTCAATTATCGCCCATATCGATCATGGTAAATCTACACTTTCTGATCGCTTGATCCAACATTGTGGTGGCTTACAAGAACGTGAAATGGAAGCACAAGTCCTAGACTCTATGGACATTGAGCGTGAGCGCGGCATCACGATTAAAGCGCAAAGTGTTACGCTTGATTACTTAGCCAAAAATGGTGAAACGTATCAGCTTAACTTTATCGATACGCCGGGTCATGTTGATTTTTCTTATGAAGTTTCGCGTTCACTTGCTTCTTGTGAAGGTGCCTTACTTGTTGTCGATGCCGGACAAGGCGTTGAAGCACAAACCGTTGCCAACTGTTATACCGCCCTTGAAATGGATCTAGAAGTTATTCCAATTTTAAATAAGATTGATTTACCTCAAGCGGATCCGGATCGCGTTAGCGAAGAAATTGAAGATATCATTGGTATTGATGCGACAGGTGCAGTGCAGTGTTCTGCAAAAACTGGCTTAGGTATCGAAGATGTTTTAGAAACTATCGTTGCCAATATCCCTGCGCCAACCGGCGATCCTACGGGTAACTTACAAGCCTTGATCATTGATTCTTGGTTTGATAATTACCAAGGCGTTGTTTCATTAGTGCGTGTGATGAATGGCGAAGTGAAAAAAGGCGATAAAATGGTGGTCATGTCGACAGGACAAGTTCACCAAATTGATAAAGTCGGAATATTCACACCAAAACAAAAAGAAACGGGTATTTTAAGAACCGGTGAAGTTGGTTTTATTATTGCTGGTATTAAAGAAATACATGGCGCGCCAGTGGGCGATACTATTACCATTCATAAAAAAGAAGCCGCAAAAGCACTTGCCGGTTTCAAAAAGGTTCAACCGCAAGTTTATGCTGGGATTTTCCCAATAAGTTCTGATGACTACGAAAATTTCCGTGATGCGTTGAACAAGTTAAGCTTAAACGATGCTTCTTTGTTTTTTGAACCAGAAAACTCATCTGCGCTTGGCTTTGGCTTTCGTATTGGTTTCCTTGGTATGTTGCATATGGAGATTGTTCAAGAGCGTTTAGCGCGTGAATATGACCTTGACCTTATTACAACAGCCCCTACGGTTAACTATGAAATTGCTTGTACCAACGGTGACGTAATATCTATTGATAACCCCGGAGATTTACCGGCTATCAACAGTATTGACGAAATTCGTGAACCTATTGTTGAAGCAAATATCTTAGTACCCCAAGAACACTTAGGTAATGTTATTACTTTATGTATCGAAAAACGCGGTGTGCAAAAAGATATTATTTATCACGGAAAACAAGTAGCGGTAAGATATGAGCTGCCTATGGCTGAAGTGGTCATGGACTTTTTTGATAAGTTAAAGTCAACGAGTCGAGGTTATGCTTCACTTGATTATAATTTTATCCGCTTCGAAGCTGCCGACATGGTGCGCGTTGATGTGATGATAAATGGCGATCGCGTTGATGCTTTAGCAATGATCACCCACAGAGGTAACTCGGTCGCACGTGGCCGTATGCTCGTCGATAAATTAAAAGAACTTATTCATCGTCAAATGTTTGATATTGCTATTCAAGCGGCGATTGGTAATAACGTTATTGCTCGTACTACCGTTAAGCAATTACGAAAAAATGTTACGGCAAAATGTTATGGTGGTGATATTTCTCGTAAGAAAAAACTACTTCAAAAACAAAAAGATGGTAAAAAACGTATGAAGCAAGTTGGTAACGTTGAAGTACCGCAAGAAGCGTTTTTAGCTGTACTTAAATTAGAAAGTTAGTAGGGAAGTTATGGCTGTTTATTTTTCAATATTTCTCGTTATTATTACTAGTATCACTGGCATTGTTTGGTTAGCTGATAAGTTTTATTTAGCGCCGCAACGTAAATTAAAATTAGCTGACGCTCAAGCCCAATGTCAAGAAGTTTTGCCAGCTGAGGTTATCGCTCAATTATTAGAGCCTTCAGCAATTGTTGATACGTCGGTACAAATATTTCCGGTTATCGCTTTTGTTTTGATTTTACGTTCTTTTTTATGGGAACCGTTTCAAATACCTTCGGGCTCTATGATGCCGACATTACTTGATGGCGATTTTATTTTAGTCAATAAATTCGTATATGGATTACGCGATCCTGTTGCACGTAATAAATTTATTGAGGTCGGGCTACCAGAACGTGGCGATGTGGTGGTCTTTAAATATCCACAAGACCCAAAGATTGATTATATTAAGCGTGTTATTGGTTTGCCTGGCGATAGAATTATTTATCGTAACAAATCCATATATATCAAGCCTGCTTGTCAAGAAAGTGACGTTAAATGCCCAGACTTTGAGCAAGTAATAAATACCTTTAAAAAAGAAGATGAGTCACCTGACGGTTCATATGGCTTAAGCCGTTACACGGCTGATATGCCAAACAAGACACATGATATTTTAATGGATAATCAAATACTGCCACGCACGCAGCACTTTTATCAACAGAAAAATACCCAACGCGATGAGTTCTTTGTACCTGAAGGTCATTATTATGTGATGGGGGATAACCGCGATAATAGCCTTGATGGACGCTTTTGGGGCTTTGTACCCGAAGAAAATCTTGTTGGCGAAGCCGTAGCAATTTGGATGAGTTTTGATTTTGATCGTGACGAAGAGAGCTTTTTACCTAAGTGGATACCGACTAATGTCAGGTTTTCACGTTTAGGTGGAATAAACTAATCGTGAAAAGCTCAGCAGTCGCACTAACTAGACTCAGTAAAAAGTTAGGATACACCTTTAATGATAATGACTTATTGCTTCAAGCATTAACACACCGAAGTGCTAAAGGAACTCATAACGAACGTTTAGAGTTTCTTGGCGACTCCATTCTTGGTTTTGTCATTGCTGAAGTACTTTATCAGCAATTTCCTTCTCATGACGAAGGTGATTTAACACGAATGCGCTCTAGCCTTGTGCGAGGTGTTACCTTAGCTGAAATTGGCCGAGGCTTTAATTTAGGCGAATACTTAATTTTAGGCCCAGGTGAATTAAAAAGCGGTGGCCATCGTCGAGATTCCATTTTAGAAGATGCCGTTGAAGCAATTATCGGCGCTGTCTATTTAGATTCAGATAACGACACCACTAAAGCGTTAGTGCTTAGCTGGTTTGCTGAACGATTAGATATTATTAGACCCGGTAACGAACAAAAAGATCCTAAAACACGTTTACAAGAATATTTACAAGCACGTAAAATTGCTTTACCACTTTATGAAGTCATTCACACCAGTGGTCAGTCTCATAATCAACAGTTTACTGTGCGATGTACAACCAATGTGATAAACACCGAAGTGATCACTAAAGGCACTAGCCGTCGTAAAGCCGAACAAGCCGCAGCGCAACAAGTACTCGCGCTCATTTTTGATAAAAAATAACTCAGCGAAATATTATCATGACAAGTGAAAATAAACATTGTGGCTTAATTGCTATTGTCGGTCGTCCTAATGTTGGTAAATCAACATTGCTTAACAGCTTGTTAGGCCAAAAAATTAGTATCACCTCACGCAAGCCACAAACGACACGCCATCGTATTTTAGGAATTTTAACAGAAGAAAATAAACAAGCGGTATTAGTTGATACTCCTGGTTTGCATTCTGATGAGAAACGCGCGATTAATCGCTTAATGAATCGTGCTGCAAGTAGTTCAATAGCAGAAGTCGAATTAGTGGTTTTCTTGGTTGAAGGTACACATTGGACAACTGATGACGAACTTGTGCTTAGTAAGATAAAAAAATCTGGCGCTCGTTGTATCTTAGTGATTAATAAAATCGATAATGTTCAAGATAAAGAATCATTATTACCTCACTTGCAGAAATTAGGCGAGAAGCACAACTTTAGTGATATCGTACCTATCTCTGCAGCGAAAGGCGATAACGTTGATACCATTCGTCAACTTTGTCTTAGTTCACTGCCTGAAGGTGATTTCTGGTTCCCAGATGATTATGTTACTGACCGTTCAAGTCGTTTTATGGCTTCTGAAATTATTCGTGAAAAACTTATTCGTTTCACTGGTGATGAATTGCCCTATTCAACGACCGTCGAAGTTGAACAATTTAAAATGGACGAAAAGGGTATCATCCATATTAATGCGCTGATTTTAGTGGAACGAAAAAGTCAAAAGCGTATGGTTATAGGTAATGGTGGGGAGCGACTTAAAACAATTGGTCAAGAAGCTCGTCGTGATATGGAAGCGCTTTTTGAACAGAAAGTGTTTCTTGAAACTTGGGTGAAAGTGAAATCTGGCTGGGCTGATGATGAACGTGCACTGCGTAGTTTAGGCTATGGGGATGAATATTCAGGTTAGACTTCGAACCGTCTACTGGACTAAAAATAATGGAAGAATTTGAGCAAAGTGCTTTTTTATTGCATTCACGACCTTATCGTGAAAATCAAATATTGCTTGAATTCTTAACCGCTCAACAAGGAAAAGTGTCTGCTATTTCTTATTTAGGTAAGTCCTTAAAATCTAATAAAAAAGCTTTACTACAACCTTTCTCTCCGCTAAAAATTGTTTTGAAAGGTCAAGGCAGCCTCAAGTATTTACAACGTGTCGAACCCGAAAGAAAATCCTACCAGCTCAGTGGTAATTACCTCTACAGTGGCTTTTACCTTAACGAGTTACAAGTGCGTCTACTGGGTGAACATATCCCTTATGACGAACTTTTTTGTCAATATCAACAAAGTATTGAACAATTATCGGAACAACGTTCAATTGAATTTATATTGAGGAATTTTGAAAATAGATTACTAGAAGAATTAGGGTTAACTATTGATTATTCAACGATATTTTCAGAAAATAATCATCGTTATCATTATTTCCCTGAACAAGGTTTTGTCCCGATAATAAGCAAGCAGGTACAGACTGGTTACAATGCTGTGCATTTAAAGGCGATAGCCGAAGAAGATTTATCATCTAAAGACGTCATGCAAACGTATAAAGTGCTGATGCGGCAAATTATTAATCATTTACTAGATGGTAAACCACTTAATAGCCGGAAATTATTTACAAAAAATTCATAAATTTAAGAGATAAAAAAATGAGCGAACTATTATTAGGCGTTAATGTTGACCATATTGCTACCTTAAGACAAGCAAGAGGCACAAATTATCCTGATCCTGTCTATGCTGCATCAGTAGCAGAGCACGCTGGAGCCGATGGCATTACCGTGCATTTACGTGAAGACCGCCGTCATATTCAAGACCGTGATATTTATGTACTAAAGCAAACATTGCATACCCGAATGAATTTTGAAATGGCGGTCACTGATGAAATGCTGGCTATAGCATGTGAGGTTAAACCAGAATTTTGTTGCCTAGTCCCTGAAAAACGTGAAGAGTTGACGACTGAAGGTGGCTTAGACATTGTTGGTAATTTTGATAAAATTAGCCGTGCAGTGGCACAACTCACTGCTGCAGGTATAGAAACAAGTTTATTTATTGATGCTGATAAAAGTCAAATTGATGCTGCTATTGCAAGTAAAGCTCCTTATATTGAAATTCATACTGGCCATTATGCTGATGCAAAAAATGAACAAGATCAAAAAATTGAATTGATCCGTTTAATTGAAGGTATTAAATATGCGCATGCTAATGGTTTGAAAGTTAATGCTGGGCACGGGTTAAATTACTTTAATGTTAAACCTATTGCGGCAATTGAAGAGATAATCGAACTTAACATTGGTCATGCTATTATTGCTCGAGCGGTGATTGACGGATTAGACAAAGCTATTCGCGATATGAAACAGCTAATGAGAGAAGCGCGTAGTTAACTTTTTAGAGCACAGCACCTAGAACCTACTCGGCAGAGCTAATAAAGTTCTGCCTTATTTAACCAAGTGAAGCTAAACTAAATGTTAATACAGCATTTATCTAGCGCTTAAAAAAGTGATTCATTATGTCTGTAGTTGGCATCGGCACTGATATTATTGAAATAAGCCGTATAGAAAAAATGGCGATTAAGGTGCGAGACCGATTAGCGCTTCGTGTGTTAACGCCAATAGAATATGAAAAATACCAATCGTTAAAAACCCCTGCATTATATTTAGCAAAGCGCTGGGCAGGAAAAGAAGCAGCATCCAAAGCGCTTGGTACCGGCATAGCCAATGGGGTTTCATTTCAAAATTTTGAAATAAAATCATTAGCTTCTGGTCAGCCACAACTACTACTAAGTGGTCGTGCAGCAGAGTTAGCAACTGAATTAGGGGCTGAAAACTGGCACATTTCGCTCTCTGATGAAGCATTATATGCTACCGCGTTCGTGGTACTTTCTCGCTAGTTAAAGCAATAAAAAAATCTACGTTGGTAAAATCTGTTCTATACTAACAATAGGCACCGCTGTTTATCTGGGCTATATTGATACAATGACGTTAGTATTTATTTAACGGGTGGATAAGTTATGCAACTACAAAAGCAACCTTTCAATGAGAGAAGACACGAATCTCCTGAGCATTCAGTTTGGTGGGAGAAGCTAACACTTGCTCAAAAGTTTTCAGCGGGTAGTCTAGGTAAGTTTGGCTATCAATTGCTTTTTATACGTAATAACAATGGACGTAGCATTGCTGTATTATCAAATAATAGTGGTACTGTTATCATTACCGAAGATGGTGAAATTGACGGTTCCCCCGATATCACTATTCGTTAACGTATCTATTAAAGGCTCCTTGGTCCGCTAATAGCAATTTATTTTGCTTTTTTTTAACCTAACAATGACAGCGTTGTCATTGTTAGGTTTCAATGTTAATCTTATTAGTAGGCAATTATCTTTTTTCATTTTAATGTAAATTTAATCAGGCGTATTCGACTTTAGTTGAGTAGTCGCACTAATTAACTTCCTATATGATGTTGTCACTGTTTTAAAAATAACCTCAAAATCTATTAGTGCTTAGATGAATATCAATAGCATTTAAGCAATAATCAACTTGATATAATATCAAGTCAGCAATGAAGGACTCAACATGAAAGAATTGAAAAGCTGTTATCCAGTTTTAGAACAAGCTAAAGCACACACTCATATTGATAGTGCAACATACGATGCGATGTACAAGCAATCGATTGAACAACCTGATGTATTTTGGGGTGAGCAAGCTGAAAAATTTCTTGATTGGTATAAGCCCTGGGACAGTGTTAGTGATGTTGACTTGAAAACGGCTGATATTAAATGGTTTTCTGGTGGTAAATTAAATGTAAGTTATAACTGTATTGATCGTCACTTAGCTACTAAAGCCAATGATACGGCTATCATTTGGGAAGGCGATGATCCCAGTGACGACAAAAAAATCACTTATCAAGAATTACATGATCATGTTTGTCGTTTAGCGAACTTATTAAAAGCACGTGGTGTTAAAAAAGGTGATAGGGTTTGTATCTATATGCCGATGATCCCTGAAGTGGGTTATGCCATGTTAGCCTGTGCTCGAATTGGCGCGGTACATTCTGTTGTCTTTGGTGGTTTCTCAACTGAGGCTATCCGCTCACGAGTTGCTGATGCTGATTGCCAAGTTGTTATCACTTCAGATGAAAGCTTACGTGGCGGTCGTGTTATTCCACTAAAAGTGAACGTTGATGAAGCTGTTGCCGAATGCCCCAATGTACATACAGTTATTGTCGTTGCACGCACCGGTGGTGATGTCGCATGGAATGACAAAATAGACATCAGTTACGAAGAAGAAGTTGCCAAGCAATCAGCTGTTTGTGAACCAGAGGTCATGGATGCAGAAGATCCATTGTTTATTCTCTATACATCAGGTTCAACAGGCACACCAAAAGGTGTTTTACATACCTGTGGTGGTTATTCGCTCTATGCCGCGATGACTCATAAATATGTTTTTGACTATAAAGATGGCGAAATTTATTGGTGTACTGCAGATGCAGGTTGGATCACCGGTCACTCTTATATTTTCTATGGCCCGTTAGCTAACGGTGCAACTACACTAGTATTTGAAGGGGTACCTACTTACCCTGATGCTGGACGTTTCTGGCAAATATGTGAAAAGCATAAAGTTAATATTTTTTATACTGCACCTACTGCGATAAGAGCCTTGATGAGTATTGGCGACGATTTAGTCCATCAATCAGATCTTTCATCGTTGCGTTTACTGGGTACGGTTGGCGAGCCTATTAATCCTGAAGCTTGGCATTGGTATTATGAAGTGGTTGGTAAGTCTAACTGTCCTATTGTTGATACTTGGTGGCAAACAGAAACAGGGGGGATTCTAATTACTTCATTACCTGGTGCTGTTGATATGAAACCAGGTGCAGCAGGTAAACCGTTTTTTGGTGTTCAGCCAGCATTGTTTGATAAAGAAGGTAATACACTTGCAGGTGCTGACCAAGGTTTATTAATCATAACAGGCAGTTGGCCTGGGCAGTTACGGACAGTTTATGGCGATCATGAGCGTTTTTATCAAACCTATTTAAGCCAATATCCTGGTAATTATTTTACTGGAGATGGTGCACGTCGTGATGAGGACGGGTTTTATTGGATCACCGGACGTGTTGATGATGTCCTTAATGTTTCGGGCCATCGTTTAGGTACTGCTGAGATCGAAAGTGCTTTAGTGCTTCATCCTGCTGTAGCCGAAGCTGCTGTTGTTGGTTATCCGCATGAAATTAAAGGCCAAGGAGTTTATGCTTATGTGACTTTAATGGCTAGTGCGAGTGAATCACCAGAGTTACTGAAAGAACTAACTGAGTTTGTTGCTAAGGAGTTAGGCCGTTTTGCAAAACCTGATTATATTCAGTATGCACCTGGCTTGCCAAAAACACGTTCTGGTAAAATAATGCGTCGCATCTTACGTAAAATTGCTGAAAACGATATTGATACCTTAGGGGATACATCGACCTTGGCAGATCCTAGCGTTGTAGAAAACTTAATAAGTAATCGAATTGTTCATGATAGTTAGTCACTAACGAGCACTTAATTAAAAGCGCCTTAGGGCGCTTTTAATGTTTTTATTGGCGGGGAAATGGCTCGAATACCTGCACTAATGGCGTAAATAGAGCATGCTGCGATAGGCTATGCTCGACTTATGCTTAGACACTTCCCTCTGCATGCTAAATAGCTGTAGTCGTGACTACCTTCTTTGCCATATCGGTACTGCTGCTGCGTTACTATACATCCTATGTCCATGTAGTCACGGAACCACGTTATACCTTTTACCCTGAACATAACCTAGAATAAAAACACTAAAACTACTGTACCTTCAAAAAAAACCCCTGTAAGATATTGTGTACAAATAGAGTAAATAATTCTTTACGATATAGAGATTAGCGGAACTATTATGAAAAGCCAACAACATCGATATTATTACTAACCCTTCTTTTGCTAAGTCACACTTAGTTCTTTTGTTCTATATTTACTTTAATAAACAATCTTGCGATAAATGGAAAATACAATGTCTAACTCATTACCGAACGCTCAACCTAGTAAAGGTCCGCACGTAAAAACCCTTAACGATATTCATGTCAATTCAGAAGATGTATTAATAACGCCTGATCAATTAAGAGATGAACTCCCCTTGTCAGAAAGTGGACGTAATTTTGTTAAAGCTGCCCGCAAGGTGATCGCTGACATTATTCATAAAAAAGACCATCGCTTACTCGTTATTTCAGGCCCTTGTTCTGTGCATGATCTCGATGCCGCTAAAGAATATGCCCAAAAGTTAAAAGCTTTACATGATAAGCATCAAGACAGCCTTTATATTGTTATGCGTGTTTACTTTGAAAAGCCTCGCACGACCGTTGGATGGAAAGGTTTAATAAACGATCCTCATATGGATGGTACCTTTGATGTTGAAACGGGTTTGCGTAAAGCTCGAGAATTATTGATTTACTTAACAGATTTAGGTTTGCCATTAGCCACCGAAGCGCTTGATCCCATTAGCCCACAATACTTGGCTGAACTTTTTAGCTGGTCGGCGATTGGCGCCAGAACAACTGAATCGCAAACACATAGAGAAATGGCGTCAGGTCTTTCTATGCCTATTGGTTTTAAAAATGGCACCAATGGTAGCCTAGATGTAGCTATTAATGCTTTGCAGTCAGCAGCGTCTTCACATCGCTTTATGGGAATAAACCGTCAAGGACAAGTATCATTGATTAAAACTTCTGGAAACCCTGATGGTCATGTTATTTTACGTGGTGGTAAAAAACCTAACTATGATGCTGCTAATGTTGCGTTATGTGAGAAAGAATTGAATGTACAAGGTTTAGAGCCTGGTATTGTGATCGATTGTTCGCACGGTAATTCAAATAAAGATTACCGTCGCCAGCCATTGGTGGCAGAAAATGTATTTGACCAAATTATTGAAGGTAATAAATCAATTATTGGTATAATGTTAGAAAGTCATATAAATGCAGGCAACCAAAGTTCTAATGGCCCGAAAGAGTCATTAAAGTATGGTGTTTCAGTTACTGATGCATGTATTGATTTTAATGATACGGCACTTTTATTAGCAAATGCGACCGATAAACTTAATGATGTTTTAAAGAAGCGTTTATCTTAAATCGATATAAAGGCGAGTACGCGAAACGTAAATGAGTAAATTAATGGATAAGAAAAGTATAGCTCCTCAGTTAACCGCATTGAGAAATGAAATTGATGAGATAGATACTCAATTAGTCGAGCTATTAGCCAAGCGCCGCAGAGTGACCACTAAAGTAGGTGAGCTAAAAAGCCGAGTTGGCATGCCAATTTATGCACCTGACCGAGAAGCTCAATTACTGACGATGCGGCGTCAACAGGCGATGGAGGCAGGCGTGTCTCCAGAATTAATTGAAGATATTTTAAGACGGCTAATGAGTGATTCTTACATCAGTCAAGATGCGAGTGGCTATCAATGTGTCAATACAGAGAGTGGCAAAATAGTTGTTATCGGTGGTAACGGACAGTTAGGTAAAGTGTTTGTTGATTTATTTGAGCGCTCTGGCTATCAGGTAGCCGTTCTTGAACAAGATGACTGGCCAAATAGTGACAATATCCTTGCCCAAGCCGGTGTCGTTATTGTTGCTGTACCTATTCGCTTAACATCAATGATTATTCAGAAGCTTTCTCGTTTACCCAAAACATGCATTTTAGCTGATGTGACTAGCGTAAAAGAAATGCCACTTTATGAAATGATGAAAGTTCATCAAGGACCGGTTGTTGGTTTACACCCAATGTTTGGACCTGATGTGTCAGGGTTAATCAAACAAACAATTATTACTTGCGAAGGGCGTTTACCCGAGCAATATAATTGGTTGCTGAAACAATTTCAGGTTTGGGGAGCAAAGATTTATCCCGTCGATGCGTCGGCGCACGATCAAGCAATGTCTATGGTTCAAGTTATGAGACATTTTTCAACAATAGCCTACGGTTATCACTTAATGACTGAAGGGGCTGACATTTCTCAACTTGTTGAAATGAGTTCGCCGATTTATCGTTTAGAGTTAATTATGGTGGGTCGTTTATTTGCTCAAGATCCTGTGCTTTATACTGATATCATTTTTTCAAATCAAGATAATGTCGCGATGATGAAACGTTTCGCTTATCGGTTTCTAGAGTTGTTAGAAGATGTTGAAATGGGTGATAAAGATGCTTTTGTTACCATGTTTAACCAAGTCTCCGATTGGTTTGGTGATTATGCCGATATCTTTTTACAAGAAAGCAAAGTCATGTTATTAAAAGCTAACGAATTAAAAAAACATTAAACATTACCGTGCTACTAAAAAATTGCTAAACAGCTAGGTTGCAGTAGCACGGATATAACATAAGTAGAGTCGCAATGATAAAAGTCTTACTCGCAGTATTCACTATAGCTTTTTGCCATCTATTGTCATTATCAGTTCACGCGGAGGATAATAATGGCTTTGCCTTAGGTGTGATCAGTGAAGCTAGCTTGTTGAGTGACTTTAGTGCTTTTAATAAAAACTTCAATGAGTCTTTAATTACTGAGCAAGAAAAAGAAATTGTTGCGCAGTGGCCTGAATCATTAAAAATAGACATTTATTTTGCGACTTGGTGTCATGACAGTGAACGTGAAGTGCCTAAACTACTTAAATTACTGCAAGGCAATAAGCAAATTAGTGCCACACTTATTGCACTTGATTACCAAAAAGAAGACCCTCAGCAATTAGCCAAAGAAAATAATGTCAAATTCACGCCAACTATCGTTGTTTATCGAGATGAAAGTAAAACCGAAGAGCTGGGGCGAATTATTGAAAGGCCCAGTACTAGTTTAGTTGCCGATATTAATCAGCTGTTACTTGATTAGCCTTTGAATCGTATCGATTTTAGGTCTTGCCATAAGATTAAACCTAGTCACCTTTACCTAAGCACTAACGCCTATATTTAATCTTAAGTAAGTCATTGAGCCTATAAGCTTAGCGGTGTCACTTGTTTTTTAAAGCTAAAGTATTATCAAATAATTATTAGTGCTCAGTGTTAGGCTTTTTATTAAAAACTTCTGGTGCTTGATTGATGACATTATCAATGTGTTCAAAGAATTCAAAAAATTCAGGCTCTAAGTCATCGATAGTGACACCACTTTTCAGTTCTGTTTCTATCTGATGAACAACACGTCCTAGGCTGGGCACACCCGAGTAACAACAAGCGCCGTTAAGCTTATGAATAAGTACTTTTAATTGCTCAACATCTTGCGAGGTCAATGCTTCAGAAATATTCAGTTTTGTTTCAGGCAGACTTTGCACTAAACCTTTAAACATCTCTTTGGCAAGTTCTTCTTTATTGCCTGCTCGTTTTAATGCTAAAGGCCAGTCAATTACTTGATGGTTTCGTCGGTGCATAATGGTTGCGTTGTTAGCATCAAAAACTTGCTGATCTAAATCTGTGTTATCGATATTTTTATTTTTCATTGTTTTAATATTTTGTGGCTGTGTTAAATCACAATATTCATAAATACAGTGGCGTAACATAGCTTCGTCAATAGGCTTAGTCATATAAGAGTCAAAGCCCAGTTTCAACAGTTTATCTTTTTCTTCTTTAAGGGCATGGGCGGTTACTGCGATAACGGGAGTATTGTCATTAAAAGTGATTGCTTTAATGCTTTTTAGGGCGGAGATGCCATCCATTATCGGCATTTGAATATCCATGAATATCATTGCAAATTTTTCATGTTTACAAATATCTACCGCTTCTTGGCCATTTACGGCAGTAGTAACCTCATTGACTTGTTCGAGTAAAAGTTCATTAATAAGCTTTAAATTGGCTTCATTGTCGTCAACCGCCAAAATTTTAACTGGAATTTTATTGTCTTCTGACGTTGATCTTACGATATCTAGCAGGTGATTTCGCGGTAACAGTACCTTATTTAATCGCTCTGGCGTAATGGGTTTACTTAAACAGCTTTTCGCTCCACAAGCGATCAATGCTTCCTGTAAATTAGGGGAGTTACTGTTAATTGCTAAATGAATTTGAGTCACGTTTTTTGAGAGTGTGACGATAAGTTCTTTTAGCTCAACTAATGCTGTGGGCGTTATATCATGACTTATTAGAGCAAAATCAAAATGCACCTTTTGATTTAATAGATCGTTAACTTGTACTAAGTTTTGAACCGGATGAACAGCCAAGTTCCAATCGGTAAGAATTTCGCTGGTCGCAATACGGCTATGCGTATGAGGTTCAAAATAAAGAACACTTTTACCGGCTAACTCATGATTATCAAAAATATTATCAATAGAGATAGGATTTACTTCACAACGAAAAGTAAACCAAAATGTTGAACCTTGACCTTGCTCGGTAGAAAAACCCATATTGCCATTCATTTCAGTGACTAAGCGTTGAGAAATAACTAAGCCTAATCCTGTACCACCATAAAGCCGCGTAACACTTTTATCCGCTTGACCAAAAGCCTCAAAAATAGTTTTCTGTTGCTCATGGCTCATACCAATACCGGTATCTTTAATGGTTACTTTTAAAACCGCAATATTATTTTCAATACGCTCGCTGTCGACATCAATATCAACAGAGCCTTTGTCAGTAAATTTCATGGCGTTGCTGGTCAGGTTGATCAAGACCTGCTTAATTCGCATGGCATCACCAATGAGAGCATCAGGTAATTGCGGATTAACACGTAAAGATAACTCAATATTTTTTTTGTGAGATGTTGGCGCAAGTAATGTTAATGTTTCCTCGACCGTTTCTCGCATCGAGAAAGGAATGTTTTCGATAACCATTTTTCCAGCGTCTAACTTCGAAAAATCTAAAATATCATTAATAATAGCTAACAAGTTAGCCGAGGAGCGCTCTATGGTTTGTAAATAATCGCGCTGGGTAATTGTCAGCGGTGTCTTTAATACCTGGCGAGTAAAACCAATAACACCATTAAGTGGTGTGCGCAGTTCGTGACTCATATTGGCTAAAAATTCTGATTTAACTTTATTCGCTTCTTGTGCTTTTCGTTTAGCGATATCAAGTTCAACGTTTTGTATTTCAAATTGTTCTAAACTTTCTCGTAAATCGGTCGTGGCTTGATCTATGCTGCCTTGCATTTCTTCTTGGTAATCACCTAATGATTGTGCCATCGCATTGACACCATTTTTCAAAAAGTTTAATTCACCAATCAACTGTCCTGTGACCCGACTATCTAGCTTTCCTTCTCTAATACGATCAACGGCAAGTACCATTGCACCGATTGGACGCGTAAAGTTTTTAATTAATCGATAAGAGAAAAAGGCACTAAAAGCACTACCAAGCAAGACAATGAGAAAAGAAAATAGCATCTGGTCTTGTTGTTTTAAACGTATATTGCTGCTGTCAATCTGCATAGCAATATAGCCAATATTGTCTTGAGACATTGAGCGAGTTGCCTCATTTATCAAGGTTTCATTAATAATAGGACTATGAAAAATAAAGTCATCACCATTTTTAGAGAAAATAGTGCTGTTGGGAATAACTTGCCCTGCTTTTAGACGTAATAAATTGGCGTCACCGTGGTAAGAGCTGGTGACAAAAACTTGGTTATCTTTAGTAAAAACAGCAATACTTTTGATAATTGATGATTGACTGCGATGGGTGAAATTCATCAAATTACGCAGTTGAATACGATCTTTGTTTAACATACCTAAAGAGCTAGCAATTGCTAGGGGTTCAATAATACTTTGAGAGCGCTGCGTTAAAAAAGTATTTAATTCGTCATAACGGCTATATGAAAAATAGCTAGCTATCGAGAAAGCGATTAACGTGGTTGGCACTATGGTAAGTAAAATTACCCAATCTTTCAGACTTATTTTATGCATTATCTGCTGAACTTTAGTGTAAAATCATGACATTGAATAACCTTATCATGGCATATCGTCATATAAATTTATAGCACTTAACAGGTATATTTCGTTATGGCGAATTTTTTTAAAGCAACAGCTAAAAAACAAGAACTAGGTCAAGAAGTTAGCATCAAGGTTACTCGTCTTGATATTAACGGCTGTGGCGTAGGTTTACACAATAAAAAACCTATATTTATTGATGGTGCTTTACCTGATGAAGTTGTAAAAGTGAAGGTTATTGAACAAAAAAACAAATATAGTCGTGGCAAGTTAATTGACGTATCCGTTGCTAATAAACAACGTATTGCCGCTAAGTGCCAGCACTTTCTCAGTTGTGGTGGCTGTGATTTACAGCATTTAGCCATTAGTACTCAGCTTGATTTTAAGCAGCAGAAGGTCAGTGATTTATTTTCGCGAAGCAACCACGAACAGTCACTTCCTTGGCAAGCGCCTATCGTCAGCCAGCCTTGGCATTATCGCCGCAAGGCACGTATTGGTGTGCAATATAATAAAGCAGGCCAAGCCATTATTGGTTTTAGACAGAGGGGCAGCAATCAGCTGATTAATATTAAAAGTTGCCCTGTACTCGTCGAGCCGGTAAATAATATTTTTTTACCCTTAAGAGCATTACTAAAAAAATTATCAGGTAAAAATGCTATTGGTCATATTGAAGTTATTGCCACAGAAAAAGTGACGGTAGTCGTGCGCCAGTTAGAGCCGCTGACCAAGCAAGATAAAAGTCACTGGCAAGCATTCAGTGATGATTTTTCTTGTGATATTCTCTTTGATTTAGGTAAAGAGGTCGTAACGCTCGATAAAGCGACTTTAACTAGTTTGCACTATAGTTTAGCTGACAATATTGTTATTTCTTTTAGTAGCGACAACTTTATTCAGGTTAACCACCAAGTTAATAAAAGCATGATAAATCAAGCCATTCAATGGTTAAACTTGACCGAGCAAGATATTGTTTTAGATTTATTTTGTGGTTTAGGTAATTTTAGCTTACCAATAGCTAAAAAAGTTGCGCAAGTTGTCGGTATTGAAGGTGTTGAACTTATGGTCAGCAACGCGCAGAAAAACGCTTTGCAAAATAGTTTAAGTAATTGTGAGTTTTATCAAGCTGACTTAAATAGTCACTGGAAAGAGGAAACTTGGGCAAATAAAAAATATACTAAGCTGCTATTAGATCCCGCCCGTGCTGGCGCTTATCAAGCGTTACAACAATTAGTACATTTAAATATTAATAGCGTGTTATATGTCAGTTGTGATCCGGCAACCTTAGCCAAAGATAGTGAATTATTGCTAGCACAGGGTTATCGTATTGAAAAAATATCCTTAATGGATATGTTTTCTCAAACAAAGCATATTGAGACTATGGTATTGTTTGTGAAGTAGGCATTTATTTTTTTTCTAAAATTTAGCAGGTTATTTTTATGGTTTCGGTACGTAAATCTCATCAAATATCGGAAATAAATTTTGAGCAATGGTTAAGTTCATTGGAGCTTAGTGAACAAAAAAATCAAGCACTTGAAAAGCTTTGGCAGCAAGTCAGTGATTTTTATGTTGACCAGCAAGAATGCCAGACTAAGTCTTTAGAGATGGTTGAGATCCTTGCCAGTTTGAATTTAGATCGCGATTCTTTATGTGCTGCATTTTTGCTACCGCTATATGAATACCAATGCATATCATTAGAATATATAGAAGAAAATTTCTCTAAGAAAATTCTTAATTTATGTAATGGCGTTAGCCAAATGCAAGCGATAAAGACATTACAGCAAGGCCAATCTAATCAAGTGTCAGCCAATCAAGTTGATAATATTCGTAAGATGTTAGTTGCCATGGTTGACGATGTTCGTGCGGTCGTTATTAAACTTGCTGAGCGAGTCTGTTACTTAAGGCTGGTAAAAAATGCCGATGAAGAAACGCGAGTTTTAGCTGCCAAAGAAACCGCCAATATCTATGCACCACTCGCGAATAGATTAGGCATTGGTCAACTAAAGTGGGAGCTTGAAGATATTTCCTTTCGCTACCTTCATCCCAAGGTGTACAAAAATATAGCGCAACAATTAGATGAAAAACGCTTAGACCGTGAACAATATATGGCTAATTTTGTGAGTAATCTTAGTGGGCAATTAAATGATTTAAATATTGCCGGTGAAGTATATGGTCGGCCCAAGCATATTTTTAGCATTTGGAAAAAAATGCAGCAAAAATCGCTTGATTTTGAACAACTTTTTGATGTTAGAGCCGTGAGGGTTGTTGTTGATAAACTTCAAGATTGTTATGGCGCATTAGGTATAGTCCATACCAGTTGGCAGCATTTACCTAACGAATTTGATGATTATGTTGCCACACCAAAACCTAATGGTTATCAATCGATTCATACGGTTGTATTAGGCCCAGAGGGAAAATCAGTAGAAGTACAAATAAGAACTCAGCAAATGCACGATGATGCAGAAATGGGGGTTGCGGCTCATTGGCGTTATAAAGAAGGCAGTACTGGCAGTAAAAACACAGATAAAAAAACTGGTTTTGATGAAAAAGTTAGCTGGCTAAGAAAAATTTTACAATGGCAAGATGACGTCAGCGAAAGTGGCGATTTACTCGATGAATTACGTAGTCAGGTCTTTGAAGACCGTATTTATGTATTTACACCTAACGGTGATGTTATTGATTTACCTGCTGGCTCTACACCTTTAGATTTTGCTTACTATATTCATTCAAATGTAGGTCATTGTTGTATTGGCGCGAAGGTCTCTGGACGCATTGTACCTTTTACTTACCGCTTAAAAACAGGCGATCAAGTTGAAGTGTTAACCAGTAAAACTCCTAACCCAAGTCGTGATTGGTTAAACCCTAATCTGCATTATACCCATGCACCAAGAACACGGTCAAAAATTCAACATTTTTTTAGATTGCTCGACCGTGACAAACATATTGCCATAGGTAAAGAACAGTTAGAGACAGAATTATCTAAAATCGATTTAACCGAGACTGATTTAATGTCAGCGAGTAGGCGCTTTAATATAAAATCGATTGACGATTTATATGCAGCTATTGGTTCAGGTAATGCCCGTTTGATGCAAGTGATTAATCATTTGCAATATCACGACGAGAGAAACAAACCACCGGTGGAGCTTGACCCACAAAGTTTGGTCAAACCTCAGCAGGCACAACAAAAATCTCAAGCCGATGTTAATGGTATTACGGTATCGGGGGTCGGTAATTTATTAACGCATATGGCAAAATGTTGTCATCCGGTGCCAGGCGATAATATTGCCGGCTTTATTACTCAGGGACGGGGTATCTCGGTGCATCGTAATGATTGTGACCAATTAGCGAATTCGTTAGCTCAGCAACCTGAACGAGAAGTAGAAGTTCAGTGGGGTGAGCAGAATCAACAGAGCTATTTAGCAACAGTGAAAGTTATAGCGAGTGACCGTCAAGGTTTAGTGCGTGATATTTCTACGATTGTTTCCAATGAACGGGTCAGCATTGTTGGCATGGAAAGCCGTTCTGATCCAAACAAGCAAACAGTCGCTATGTTGTTAAATATTGAAATTCCAAATAATGAAATATTAGGACGTTTAATTGGCAAATTACTTCAACTTGATGATGTATTAGAAGTTAAGCGACTCTAGCTGTATTTTATCTACTTTATGGAAAATGTATAAATATGTTAACTGAACAAGCCTCAATGAATAAGCTACGTTGGATCATGACCGAGTTACGCGATCCTAAAACAGGATGTCCGTGGGATATCAAGCAAGACTTTGCTTCGATAGTACCGCATACCATTGAAGAAGCCTACGAAGTTGCTGATGCGGTCATTGACGCTGTTGAACAGCAAGACTTCTCAGAATTAGAAAAAGAATTAGGTGATTTGTTATTTCAGATTGTTTTCTATAGTCAGCTCGGGCAAGAACAAAAACAATTTGATTTTGACAGTGTCGTCGCGGCCATTTGTGAGAAACTCATTCGTCGACACCCTCATGTCTTTGGCGATAAAAATCTAACATCTGATGCAGAGATTAATGCCAATTGGGAAAATGAAAAAGCGCAAGAAAGACAACAAAAAAACCTCAACGAAGACATCAGTATTTTAGCCGATATTCCGCGAAATTTACCCGCACTTTCTCAAGCCGCTAAAATTCAAAAACGTTGCGCACATGCTGGTTTTGACTGGCATAACATTGAAGATGTCTTTGCTAAGGTTGTCGAAGAAGTCGAAGAAGTTCATCTTGAAATTGAGCAAAATAATCCGCAAGCGCTCGCTGAAGAGTTAGGTGACCTAATGTTTGCCGTTGTCAATCTTTGTCGCCATGCCAAACAAGATCCTGAGCAGTTATTACGCCAAGCAAATCAGAAATTTACAAAACGGTTTCATGGTGTTGAAAAACAAGTGGCAAGCTCTGGCGTAGAATTTGAACAACATTCGCTAGAAAAACTTGAAGAATATTGGCAACAAGTCAAACTTGATGAGAAACAACGATGAAAGAAAATCTTCCCCAATTAACCGACTGTCTACTTGCCCTAGATAATAATATTGCAACGCTAACCTTTAATCGCCATGACGTACGTAATGCGCTAACAAGTACCGCAATTGCTGATGATATTGTTACCACCGTCGAGTGGGTTAATAAAACGGCTACTGTGGCTGTGCTGATTATTACCGGTGACGGCTCTGCGTTTTCATCGGGGGAAATATTAAAGATATGGCTGAACGTGGTGGTGATTTTGCTGGTGATGTACAAGAACTTGAAGCTCGTTATCGTCAAGGAATACAGCGCATTCCACTAGCATTACATAAATGTGAAGTCCCTATCATTGCTGCTGTTAATGGTGCAGCAATCGGTGCCGGTTTCGATGTTGCTAATATGTGTGATATCCGAATAGCTTCAACAAAAGCTAAGTTTGGCGAAACATTTGCTAATTTAGGTCTTATTCCAGGTGATGGTGGTGCATGGTTTATGCAGCGAGTTATTGGTTATCAAAAAGCCGCGGAGTTAACTTTTACAGGCAGAATAATTAATGCCGATGAAGCGAAAGAAATGGGAGTGGTGTTAAATGTTGTTGATGCAGAGTGTTTAATGGATAACGTTATGGCTTTAGCAAATGATATTGCCAGTAAACCAACGGCGGCAATGCGTTTAACTAAGCGGTTAATGAAAATGGCACAACGTACTGACTTACCAGACTTTCTTGACATTTGTGCGGTATTTCAAGGAATGTGTCATAACAACCCTGAGCATTTAGACGCGGTAAACGTGATGATGGAAAAGCTGGCTAAATAAAGGGGCGGTACCCTTTAACATCGATCATCATATAAGGTTGATATGTACTGATATGGTAAAAACAGGATGCCTGAGAAAAGACATCCTGAACTTAATACTCTTACAAATTACGACTCTGCAATATCGGCATTATGATAAACGTTTTGTACATCATCACAATCATCTAACATAGCGATAAATTTCTCGAAATTTGCTGTGTCATCTTCACCGGTAATTTCAGTGTAGGTTTGCGGTACCCAAGTGATTTCTTCAACTTCTAAATCAAACTCTGGCATTGAATTAGCAAATTCAGTTTTTATTTTGAAAAACTCAGTATGTGGTGCATAAACAGTAATGATACCGTCTTCAAGTTCAACATCTGTTACATCAATGTCAGCCATCATTAAGGTTTCTAAAACAGTTTCATCATCTTCGCCTTGAAAAGCAAAGACAGCTTGATGATTAAACATGTGAGAAACGGTGCCCGATGAACCAATTTTAGAATAGGTCTTGGTAAAACATTGGCGAACATCTTTAATCGTTCTATTACCGTTATCTGTTAAACAATCAATAATAACCATACAGTTACCTGGACCAAAACCTTCATACCTTGCGGCAACAAAATCTTCGCCTCCGGCACCTGATGCTTTCTTTATCGCATTTTCAATGACGTGAGTAGGTACTTGATCTTTTTTAGCTCTATCGATTAAGCCACGTAGTGTTAGGTTACCATCTGGGTCAACACCGCCTTCTTTGGCACTTACATAAATTGCTTTACCGTATTTTGAATAAACTTTAGTTTTTGCGCCTGCTGTTTTCGCCATTGATAATTTGCGATTTTGGTATGCTCTGCCCATCTGAATGCATCTCGTCGTTCTTAATAAATTGATGGGCTAGATTCTACCCGCTGAAGTCAATTTTGACTAGCCTGTAGTGAATTAATCATCGATATTTTTATTTTTAACACCATTAAATCATAGCTAAGGGACTTGAACTCTTGGTTAATTAGTGAAGCAAAATATTGCTAAAGATAAACTGACGTGATTTTAGTAAAACCTTAAATAACTTCTATCAGTAATAACAGTGAATATTGTCAGCCATTTAAATCAAAGAGACATTAAGGTAATCTTTTTGTTTATTCTCTTCATGGGAAAGTGTTATTTTTTTAGTAGTGTTTCTGCTTTTGCGCCAAGGTAAACATATAGGCCTAAACCAACAAGTAGGCCAACTGAAGTAGCCATCATAGCAACAGCATTAACTAAATATTCAGGAGAGCCAAGTACTGACTTAAACATTAGCAATAAAGCTTCTATTGAAACGGCAATTAAGATAGTGGCAATAAATCGAGTGATTGTTCGTCTTGTTGAACTATGGCGTAATATATCTTTTTGCATTAACACTTCTTCTTCTATCGTTGTTTTGCCTAAATCGAAAATGGCCAGTGCTAAGGTCAGAAAAATAATAATACCAAAAGGTTTTATTTGTAGATCTTCAGGGGTGGGTGAGAGTAATAAATTAACTATTTCGCTACCGGCAGAATATAAAAGAATACCAACAATAAAGAATAGTCCAACGACAATACATGAATAGACACTGACGAAAAAAGGATGGAATTTTTTTCTTTTTACATCACCCATTAAAAATTCAATGGCTTGAGCTAAGTTAATATCAATCACCAATACACCAATAACATCACCATTTTTATTAGCATATTTCATTGATGTAGAAATACATAGATTATGGCTAGAGGTTGATAAATAAGGCTCAGTAACAATGATGGTATTATTTTTATCTGCCTTTATATAATAGGGGCGATAAGAGCGGTCTATCCCTAGGCCTTCGGTAATACCTTTATTTATATTATTCTTCTTAGAAATATTTTTACTACTTTGAACGCCATCGCTATCTAAAGTGAACATCAACTCAATAAAAGGGTAATGTTTAGTTAGCCAGAGCATTGAAGTTTGTAGCAGGGTTTCGTCTTTAAAAAAGTTTTCATCAAAGGCTCCTGCGACGATTGACGCCATAAGTTCATGAATAGCATTGTGATATTCATGATATCTATCTATTACACTTATATAATTCATTAAACTCTACTTTGATGATAAATATTATTTAGGGGGAGTAGCAAGTTGAATAGGGTTAACCTACAGGTGTTTATATTATGAATAAGCTGGGTGGGAAAGTAGCAACGCCATTGATATCCTGAAATATTTAGCGATTTCTGCTTGCGCTGCTACCGTTTATTAAATAAGCCATTCATTTACCTTGGTTGTCGAATTTCGTTAAAATTTTGGCTATTCTCTGTTTCTTCAATATCCCACTGACTCACAGATAAGTGCTTGATGTTAATGAGTAAACTGGTAAAAGATGAAATGCTATTTAGCATGCGTTTGATCATGATATATCTCCTAAAATCTAGTGTTAAGTTATTGATTAATCTGCAATCAGTGGTGAGGTTTCTGAAAGTGATGCCAATCGATATGCTTTTTGCTTGATAATTTTTAAGTTACCTAACGTAATTGTGTTTTCATCAATTAATATCGCTTGGTTTAAATCAGCTAGGGCACCGCTAATATCATTGTTTTTGTACCTTGAAATACCACGATTACTGTAACTTAATGACTTAAGGTAAAGTCCAATGGTGTTATTTAAGTTCATGGCCTCAATACTGTCGATTGCCGCAGTACATGCTAACTCTGACTGTTCTGCATTATCAGCTTGCAAATAGGCAACACATAAACTCATATGGCTGTTATACGAACTTTCATCTTGATGGCGTTTGGTGAGTTTCTTAATGCTTTTATTAAAATTGCCTTTAACAATATCTTGAGTACCTCTGGCATCTTTAACTACCGCAACTTTTAATGCGGTGTCACTTTCAAAAGCTGATACAGGGTTACTTACTAGTAAAGTTATCAATAATGGGGTTAATAAAGCTAATGTAGTTTTCATTTTTTCTCTCTCTATTTAAAAGCGCATCCGGTTGATGCAGGTCTACTATAGAAATTTTCATTTCGCGAGACAAACGATTAAAATCGACGTATTGAGTGAATAAATTTCATCTATCATTGGCATCGTTATTCGTTATTCGTTGTTATTGGCGAAGGTTTCTTTAACCCAGTCAGCAAATAAAGTTAGCTCAGTTTTATTTTCCATATTTTCATGTTGGATCAAATAGTATTTGTCATTGGTATTGAGTTCTTCATCGAAGAGTTTTACTAATAACTGTTCAGTAAACCATGTTTTACTGATCGGAAGAGGCACTAATGCTATGCCCATTCCTTGTTGAGCCGCTCGTGCAACGCCAAACATACTGTCAAACTGTATAATTTGTTTTGGATCAAAATCATTAATATTGACGTTGTCGGCCCATTGATGCCATGACCAAGGACGAGAGCGGTGTAAAATCAGTGGGGTATTTCTTAATGCCGAAGTCCCCATGCTTTTAAGTTTTTTATAAAGTTTTTTATTACAAGCTGGGGTATAACGCACAGGGAATAATTCATGAACAATACTCGCATTTGGCTTGCCATTCGCCAATACTATCGATAAATCAGCAATTTGTGAGGGTTCACTGCCTGATTTTATCGTTTCTAATTGTAAGTTTATTTCTGGATTTTTTTCAGACCATGTACTTAACTGAGGAATAAATAACTCACTGGCAAAAAACTCAGGCAAACTAATGACAATAGTTTTATTTTGTTGATTATGAGTGAACTCCGAAATTGTTGATTCAAGCTGATGAATTATCGGTTGAATAGATTGATAAAACTGTTTCCCTGAACTGGTTAGCTCTATTGAACGTGTTCCTCTTTTAAAGAGGTCAAAACCTAATTGTTCCTCTAGCTGTTTTATTTGATGGCTAACCGCTGAAGGTGTTAAAAACAATTGTGCGGCAGCATGTTTGAAGCTTAAACATTTTGAAGCCACGCAGAATGACCGTAAACCACGGATGGGTGTTTGAATAGGCATGTGAGTAAAATAAATTGATGAAGACAAATAGTAATAGCAATAGTTATACCGAAGTGTAACTAGTTGATATTATTGTTAATACTTTTTTTATAAAGCTGCCGTTTTTTTCGGTTTGCACCATGTTGGTTCATTTGCACTATAAGAACAATCTGTTTATAGAATTATAAGCAGAAAAAAAGGACATCAATGATGTCCTTAAATGTAGCAGTTTAGCAATACAAACAGGTGTTTTTAAAGAATCTATAAATTATTATTAGAGCGACTCAACAAACAACTGCATCGTAAATTGATTTATTAGGCACAGCAAACGAGATAAATTCATTCGATGGATCAATATTTTTCACCTATAAAATTAAATGGGAAGAAATCATGCTATTAAAAAGGTATTTTTTACCCATCAACATAGTGTAATCAAGGGCGTTGTAAAATTATTAGCAAGTGTCAGTATTCAGTATAATTGAGATCAATAATGCTCATTCGTTAGAAATTTATTCGCTAGGCACAGTAAGTAAGATCCATTTTATAAAAGTCAGCTTATTTAATCGCCTAGCTAAAAAAAAAGGACATCAAATGATGTCCTTAAAATGAAACAATTTAACAATATAAGCAGTACTATTAAAGAATCGGGGAAGATTCAAAATACAAATGCATCTTAAATTTATTCATCAGTCACAGCAAACGAGATAAATTCACCTGATAGGTTAACTTTTTTCATCTATCAATTTTTATACAATTAATAAGTGTTTTCCGGCTTACAGCCTTTATGATATTTATAACGTACACGCTTTATTTACATTATATATCGTTGCAGGTTATGTTCAGTTAATGGCGCTATGACTATTGATAAATTAAACGTTAATATAAAATTTTTATATATTGATGATCAATATTTTGATTGGTGCGTATTTTACTATGTTGTTAAAAAAAATTAAAAAAAATTAAAAGGTTGAGGTAATAATGAAAAGTTTTGAAGTGAATTTTGATGGTTTAGTGGGCCCAACCCATAATTATGCGGGTCTATCTGAGGGGAATGTTGCCTCATTATCAAATACCAATAACAGCTCAAATCCTAAAGAAGCAGCCTTGCAAGGTTTGTCAAAAATGAAAGCGTTGCATGATATGGGATTAAAACAAGGCGTATTTGCCCCTCAAGAACGTCCTGACCTCTATACGCTTAAAAGATTGGGCTTTCACGGCAGCGATGCGCAAATATTGTCAGCAGCTTATAAAGCTTCGCCAACACTACTCGCCGCTTGTTGTTCTGCATCAACGATGTGGACAGCCAATGCAGCAACCGTTTCACCATCAGCTGATACGATTGATAAAAAGGTACATTTTACCTCAGCTAATTTAGCGAATAAGTTTCATCGTTCACTCGAACCTGAAACGACCAGTAAAATCCTTAAAGCTATGTTCAACGATGATAAGCATTTTCAGCATCATCAGCACCTTAATGATAATGAACACTTCGGTGACGAAGGAGCTGCTAACCATACGCGATTATGTGAAGGCTATGGAGATGCTGGTGTAGAGATCTTTACTTATGGTCGCTATGCTTTTAATCGAAATAAACCAGCACCCGTTAAGTTCCCTGCTCGTCAAACGTTGGAGGCGAGTCAGGCGATCGCAAGATTACATGGCCTTTCTGAAGATAAAGCTGTTTTTGTTCAACAAAACCCCGATATTATCGACCAAGGTGTTTTTCATAATGACGTGATTGCGGTCGGTAACCAGAATGTTTTTCTTTACCACGAACAAGCATACTTAAATACGGCAGAATTCAAGGCCGAAGTTACTCAAAAGTATAACGGCGAAAAGCTGCACTTTCTTGAAGTTTCAACCGAGCAAGTGTCGATTGAAGCAGCGGTTAATACCTATTTATTTAATACTCAAATTGTCACATTAGCTGATAATTCTATGGCTATTATTGCCCCGATGCATTGTCGAGAAAATAGTCAGGTTAATGATTACCTACAAACATTAATTGCCGGTGATAACCCAATAAATCATGTTGAGTTTTTTGATGTCAATGAAAGTATGAAAAATGGTGGTGGTCCGGCATGTTTACGGCTAAGAGTTGCGCTCACCGAGCAAGAGTTACTTGGGGTTAATCCTGACTGCTTGCTAACACCAGCATTATATAACCGATTAGTGACTTGGGTTAATCGTCATTATCGCGACAAATTAGTCATAGATGATTTACGAGACCCACAATTAATTATTGAGTCACGCACGGCATTAGATGAACTTTCACAAATCTTATCTTTAGGAGCTGTTTATCGTTTTCAACAATAATTATATACTTGCACAATAAGTGACTTTGAGCAGCCGTTTTTAACCAGAAACGTGCTGCTTTTAGTTAACCTAGGTATTTAAGACACAAATAGCTGATGCCAGCGATTAATGGTAAATAGACAAGCCTAATTCTTCTGCAATACCTTCCACTAACTTCATACCAACAACAGAATTACCAAAACTGTTTAACGGTGGGCTCCATGTACAGATCACGCCATAATTTGGCACGATAGCAATTAAACCACCACCCACACCACTTTTAGCTGGTAAACCGACAGAAAAAGCGAACTCACCAGATTGATCATACATACCACTGGTTGATAATATTGCATTAACGCGATGTGCATCTTTTGGGCTACAAATAACCCGTTTCGTTAATGGGTCGACACCTTTGTTGGCTAAAAATAGTAAACTTTGCGCGAGCTGCTCGCAACTCATGCTAATTGAACACTGAGTAAAATAATGGCTGAGTACATCTGGAATTTCGGCTTCAATATTACCAAAGCTTTTCATTAAGTAGGCTAGGGCGGCATTACGATTACCATGGGTGAATTCAGATTGATAAACTTCAAGGTCAACGCGAATGTCTTCATTGTTTGCTAGCTTCCTAACAAAGCCTAAAAAAGCCAACTTACTTGCTGAGTAATGACTGGTTAATACGTCAGCCACTAATAAAGCACCCGCATTTATTACCGGATTTCTGGGGATACCTTTTTCCCACTCCAACTGAATAATAGAATTGAAAGGTTGACCTGAGGGCTCCATTCTTACGCGTTGCCACAAAGAATCACCTAGTCGATTCATCGCCATTACTAAACCAAATATTTTTGAAATACTTTGAATAGAAAAAGCGTGCTGATAATCACCAGCGCCAACTGTTTTTCCGTCAATGGTCGCGACTGCTATGCCGGCAAAGTCGGCTTTTACACTAGCAAGAGCAGGAATATAATCGGCTACAGCACCCTCGACAAAGCTATCACGGTAAGAAAGCAGTAATGCGTTTAGCTTACCTTGTAAGTCAACTATGTTGTTTTTCATATAATGGCTCGATGTTAAAAGTGCAGAGGCGCTATTATGCACAAAATAAATGCGAGATGTTGCTTTAAAGAGACTTATTTAACGCTTTGATCTTAAATAAGTACTCAGCAATTAATGAGCTAATCATGCACTTTAGCTTTTTCTTGAGTTTATAAAATATCAATAATCATTGATTATGGGCACAAGATTATTCATCTGTGCAATTTGCAAAAAATTTCATAATGCAACGTAAATTTAAAGATAAATAAGTGGTGTGAAAATAATAGAAAAATTATTTTTTACAATTTATTGGTTTTAATGGCCTTAGTGATATTACCCGCATTGAAATATCCTTTGCCGGTACTAAGCCAATAGCCACGGGGTAACTGAACCGTCAACATGGGGTATTTTGCTTTAGGCCTTGTCGTCCTAGTCACACGCCGATTTAACTTTTAGTATTGATGATTTTTATCACATCATTAATACTAAAAACCCTATTTTTATGATGTTTTATTATTTTTATTCATCCAAAACGTAAGTTTTTGGTGGAGTTTATTGATATCAATGGGTTTAGCCAGGTAGTCGTTCATACCGGCACTTAAACACCTTTCTTTATCTCCTTTCATCGCATTGGCAGTCATAGCGATAATCGCAATATCTTGATGCTCTTTCCCTGCCTTACCGGCTCGGATAGCTTTAGTTGTTTGATAGCCGTCCATTTCAGGCATCTGACAGTCCATCAAAATTAAATCGTAACTAGACGAGTTTAGTTTTTCTAGCGCGTTAATACCATTTACGGCTATGTCGGCGCTTAACGTTAATTTGGTTAGAATTTTAGTAGCAACAATTTGATTTATTCTATTGTCTTCCACCAAAAGTATTTTTTTAAAGGATAAGTTAACCGGGTTAATTGTGATGCCTGGCTCAACACTGTCAGTAATATCATTTTCTGGTTTTTGATAAACTAAATAAAAGGAAAAGCAGCTACCTTTATTTAAGGTGCTTTTTATATCTATATCTCCGGACATAAGTTCACATAACTGTTTTACAATCGTTAAACCTAAACCTGTACCGCCATATTTTCGAGTGGTTGAATTATCAGCTTGAGAAAATGGAGTGAAAATATTCTGCTGCTGTTCTTCTGAAAGGCCTATACCTGTGTCACTGACTTTACACGAGAAGTTAAGTTGTTCTTTATTTATTTCTATCAGTTCAACTTCAAGGTCAATAGTGCCTTGCTCGGTAAACTTAATGGCATTACTTAGCAGATTAATCAGTATTTGTTTAAGTCTTGTAGGATCGCCAATAACGGTCTTTTGTGAAAGTGACATCGACCTAATGTTAAGTACTAATGATTTTTTTTCAGCAAGTGCATTCATTATTATGACGACTTCGTTAATAATATCAGTGACATTAAAATGAATACTTTCTATTGCTAGTTTTCCTGATTCAATTTTAGAGTAGTCTAAAATACTATTAATTAAGGTCAACAATGATTCAGAGCTCGAATTTACCAGATTAATATATTCTTTTTGTTCATCGTTTAGTGGTGTGTTAGATAATAAACTCAGCATACCAACCACACCATTCATTGGTGTTCTAATTTCGTGACTCATATTTGCTAAAAACATGCTTTTTGCTTTAGTTGCCTGTTCAGCTCTTTTTTGTGATAGAACCAGCTGTTGATTTAATTGTTGTGACTGTTGTAATAAATCATTGGTTTGTTTGTTTTTTAATTGAAATATAGTCGCCGATTTCATTAGATGACCTATCTCATCTCTGCGATTAACGTTAAGTTCAAGCTTTTCATTAATTATTTTATTTTCAGCAAGTGCATTAAATACTTGAGTTACTTTTTCTATTGGAAATATAAGTCTTTTCAAAATATAGACAGTAATAAGACTGGTCAGGAAAATACCAAGAATAAACATAATATTGCCACGAATAACTGACTCGTCAACTAGGGTGTTCAGCTGAGCGTTACTTGAATCGAGGTGGGTTAAAGAAACTTCACTTAAATTTTTTGCTAAATATAAAAATTCGTTAGCGGAGCCAGACATAACCACATTGACTAAGTAATTATAATTTCGGGTTACTTGCGTCAACAAATTAAAGTCACTAGATAAAGCGGTTAATGTTGAAGTAAAGCCATTGATATTGAGTGGCTCTGCGGTACTTTCTACTTGGCTAAAAATAGACTGAAAATTGGTAATGTTTTCAGTATTAGGTCGTATAAAATATTGATAAGCCGAAAGTTGTAGGGCCGAAGTCAGATCTGCAAGTCTCTTGGTTGTTACATGAGTCGTTTGAATAGATTGGTTAAGATGAATACCATTAGATGCCTCAGCGGTGATGGTATTTAGATGGCTTAAGTGAGTTACTATGGTTTTATTAAATAATTCACTTTTTTTATCGATGAGTAAGACAACTGAATCAAAGTTTTCTCGATAAGCTTTTAAGTGATCACGCATACTCTCTATCGCGACTTGCTGATCGGTGCCAATGTTATTTTTTGCGATAAAGAGCGAGGTTATAGCTAATTTCCCCGTTACCGAACTCATAATGTCATTTAATCGTTTTAATACTGAAGAAGCTTGATTTTCTTTATAAATAAGCACATTGCGCTGTAAATCTAAAACATCTTTCTCTAATGCTTTAACCTGAACGACTCCATCAACTATTTCTTGATTAGAGGCTAAGCCCGTTACTAATCGTTTTTGGTTCTGATACGAAACAGTCTCCTGGCCGATAAAAAGTAAAATAATGAGGGTGAGCGAAAGCATCAATTGTGTTTTTAAACTTCGAAACATTACTGGCACCCTTGAGTTTGAATGCTTATTATATTGGCATAAAAATTTGATTGTTTAAGCATTAATAAATTCATACCACTTTTGCAGGCTATAGTCATAGGTTGGCATAACGGTATTCCAAACAGCAACATTGCTAAATCGTTTTTCATAACTGCCCCCGCGACGAATATTTCCTTTATAAACAGATACTTTGTTATCAGTACCTTTTAAGTCGATCGCGGCGGGTTTTCCGTCATACCAGTAATCCCACTCTTGCGGAGAAAGGTGGCGAGCAGCACGCTCAGGGTTTGAAATATAATAGCCTTGTCTGGCAATGTAAGCACCTGGCCAACCGGATAGCCACCAATTCATGTAATCATAGGCTGCGTCTTTTACCTTGCCAGTTGTCGCCTTAGATAAACACATGACTCCGTGCCAACCGCGGTAACCCTCTTTAGGTGCAGCGTAAGTTACCGGTACATTCATGCCGTTTAGTGAGGCTACGGCAGGAGAAAACATGCTTTCTATTACCACACGACCCGATTTCATAAATTGAATTGACTCAGGCACCGAAGTCCATAAACCACTGAAATGACCTGCTTGTTTCAAGCCTATTAATATACCAAAAAGTTTGTCTAATTCTGGCTTGGTCATGGCGCCAATATTATTAAATGACATTAGATTTTTAGCTTGTGCGGCGAGAGCTAAGTCAAAAAGACCTATGGTCGGCGCATTAATAATACCGACACGGCCACTGTATTTTTCATCTAATAGCCAGCCCCAACTTTCGGTCTCATAAGGTATGCCCTTTTTAATAAAGTCAGTGTTGTAGCCAAAAGAGTCAACATTATGCACATAGGGTAAGAAGCTTAAATCGTTGGTATGGTTTTCACCTAATTGATTATTTTTTTGTACGTGTAATATTTTATAAGGTGCATCGCCGTCACCGAGTTTCGCCGATTGTGTTATTTTTCCTGTTTTACTTAGGTTATTAATTTCATCCCAATGGGTAATTCTTCTTTTGTCTATCGATTGAATAGCACCAGAGCGCCAAAGCACATTAATACTGTTTGACCATTGCTCATAGAGATCAAATGACTGAGGAAACATTGACGCTTTTTGTAAAACTGCAGCGCTACCTTTAGGCTCAAATATCAAATTTATCCCTAGGTCTTCCATCGCTTTTTGTCGTAATTCTTCTTGTAATGTTACATGCGTACCCAAAATGCGTAAGGTCACCTTATTGCGCGCAAATACATAGGGCGCTTTGGCAATGGCTATGGTTGCCGCGCCGCCTAAGGCTATTTTCTTAATCACGCTTCTACGAGACTTATCCATTTGATTTTTCGCATATAATTTATTTGATATATCGAGTATAGATAATTAATCAAAATAATCTATTACGAATAGCACAATATTTACTTTTTAGTTAAAAATTTAAGCTAAGCTCGTTAAGTGATTTTTTACCGCGGTAATAAAGCTATTAATATCTGCTTTACTAATATCTAAATGGGTTACCAAGCGCATGTTTTCACTGGGGGATATTATAATGTTTTTTGTTTTTAGCGCGTTAGCCATGGCATTAATATCGATAGAACTGTCGACTTTTACAAAGACCATATTAGTGGTGACTTGCTCTACATTAACAGTAAATCCGCTGATGCCATTAAGTTGCTCTGCCAAGTAATAAGCATTTTCGTGATCAACTTTAAGTTTTTCAACATTTTCGGTTAACGCTATTTTAGCTCCTGCACAGAGAATACCGGCTTGACGCATTCCGCCACCCAGCACTTTTCGCCATCTTCTTGCCTGCTTTATGATTTGCGTTGAACCTAGTAATAATGAGCCAATTGGTGCGCCTAAGCCTTTAGATAAACAAATCGACATGCTATCAAAATATTGGGCTATCTCAGTGATATCTACGTCTAATGCGGTCGCAGCGTTGTATACGCGCGCGCCATCTAAATGCAAGCTTAATTGATGCTTATTAACAAACTCGCGCAGTTCTGCTAAATAGTGTAACGGCAGTACTTTACCATTAATGGTATTTTCAATGCTAACCAGTTTTGTGTGAGCAAAATGTGAATCATCGGGTTTAATCGCTTGGGCAAGCTTAATTAAGCAAAGGGTGCCATCTTTCTCATTTTCTATCGGTTGTGGTTGAATGGAACCTAGTACTGCAGCGCCACCACCTTCAAATTTGTAGTTGTGGGCTTGTTGGCCACACAAATACTCGTCGCCTCGCTGACAGTGTGCCATTAAGGCGAGTAGATTTGCTTGGGTCCCTGAGCTACAAAAGAGTGCAGCATCAAAGCCATGACGTTTGGCAGACCATTGCTCTAATTCGTTTACGGTTGGGTCGTCACCATAAACATCATCACCGACCTCAGCCTGTGACATTGCATTACGCATTTTCAAGGAGGGTCTTGTTACGGTGTCAGAGCGAAAATCAATCATGTTAAATCCAAGTCAACTATTAATAACAAGAAAGTATAAACGGTTATGCCTCCCTAAATATAGGTAATTAACACCATTTTAAAAATGACATACATTGATAATGTTTTTTATTAAATTCCAGATAAAAATCAATGATATTAATCTTTAATAATAATTGGCTTGTCGCGATAAGGTAACGTTTTATAAGGGTATATTTATTAAAGTGGTCATTAAGCTAATATGACTTCATTGTCGTATATCTTAATATTATTCTTATTTGCCATTAAATAGAGGTTTTTATGTTGTTAAAACGTACCACCATTTCAGCTGTTTTAGGCGCTATGCTTGCTAGTACAAGGGTATTGGTAGAAACAATAACTTTTGTAGATTTAAAGAATACCGGTTCAGGTGGGCTAGGTGCAACCACAGCAGCTAGTTTTCTTCAGCACTTTGTTGGCGATGTTCGATGGGCTCATCTTGATATTGCCGGTAATGCCCTTAGCAGTAAAGCAAAGGATAAAGTACCCACCGGCGGTACAGGTTTTGGGGTGAGGTTATTGTCTGAATGGTTAATGACTAAAGAAAAATAGTACAGGGTTATTAACTGAGCAATACAAAAATTGGCTTTATTGAAAATAGACGGAGTAGGTCGAGGGTTAGCCACTTACATCCGTCTATCATTAATTGGTAATTAATCGGTAGTTAGGAGGTTATTTGTCACCGTTTAATATTTTTTCTAAGGTTAAATCTGTTAATTTCATGGTACTTTTTACCACATAGAACATAATTGCAATTAGCATTACCATTGAAGGTACCGCAATCACGGGATAACTTAACAGTGTCATTTCGCCAAGTTGCTCATTAAACTCTACTGTGCCAGCGGGGCTAATAACAATCCATTTAGCTAATAGGTAATTCATCGTGGCAGAAAAAACAAAGGTTGAAGCTAAAAGATGATTTGCCCACTGAATTCTTGCTTTAAACTGATCCGTTTTGTTTTTGCTTGCTAGCGTTTGATAGATTAAATCTAAATTAAATAATAGTGGATTTAACAATATTTTAGCAATTAAGGGTTTTCCCCAAAAACCAGATATCAGCACAACTATGCCGATAACAGATGGAATGGCAGCTTCTTTAATAGCGAGCCATTCAACGTCCAGTTCAAATAAGCCTATGCCACCCGTTAACAAGGTACTGAAAAATCCTAATAAGGAAATAAAATTCATCGACTTGTTTTTAATGAAATCATACAAGCCATAACCGAGTGGAAACAATAAGGCGAAAATTAAGGCCGGTACAGTGCCTAAATACTCATCTGTCGAAAGTTTCATTAAAATAATCGATGGAATAGCAATATTATAAAGGAGTTCTAAAAAGGTATTCGGGCGTTTAGCAGGTGTTTGAATTGGCATTATATTTCATATTTAGGCACAACTGACCATCGCCAGTTTATTTAAGTCTGCCGACATTTTATCTAATAATAGCTAAAATGTCATATTATAATCTGCTAATACTCACAAGCTTTACATTTACTGACAAGCGCTATCCATTATTCACTCCAAGTGCTGTTAATTAATGTGGTTTTATCGATGTGATGTTCACTAAGTAATGCAGCTAATTCTGATTTACATGAACCACAGTTTGTGCCACATTTTAACCCCTCTCCTAATTGTTCAACAGAACTACAGCCGCCTTTAATGGCGCCTATAATGTCTTTTTCACCAATATTAAAGCAGCTGCAAATTTGTTTACCTTTGGCGAACGCTTCACTTGAAGTCCCTGCGAGTAAAGATTTAATATTGGCTTCGCTTAGAGATGACTGACCAAAAGCATAATTAAGCCATGCGCTTTCAATACGGGGCTGTGTTGTTGACACATAACATAAGAAAACTAATTTATTGGCTTGTAAGCAAATAATGTAAGAGGTGCCTGCTTGGCTAAATTGGTGCCACTCACCAGATATATGGCTGCTTGTTTGGCACCAATTTAAAAGGTCACTTTCAAATTCAATATTAGCAAATTGATAACTAAGGCCATAATGGGTGCGTGCTTTATTCCAAAAGTCATTACTCATTTGGCATTGCACGATAAATTCTTCGCTAAGATGAAGTTGACCAAACTGGGCAAAGTCTGTTTTGCTTAATGCGATCGCGCCATGCTTCATTTCAGGTTGACCAGAAAACGGGTCAGTAATGCTTGCATACAAATTGTTAACATTTGCGCTAGACGCAAATTGCTTATTCCAATGAATAGGCATAAAACATTCATTAGAGCGCTGGTTTTTATCTAACTTTGCATGCACTTTTACTTGCCCAGTGTTTGATGAAATATTGACTATTTCATCATCTACTATGCTTAATCGCGCCGCGTCATCAGGATTAATATAAAGGTAACATTTATCGGTATGAGCGGTGAGCTGAGGGGATTTGCCGGTTCGAGACATCGTATGCCATTGATCTCTTAATCGACCACTGTTTAACCTAAAGGGAAATTTAGCGGATAATTTTTGAGTTGGCTGGCGTGGCGTAATAGGAAAAAAGACAGCTTTACTTGAAGGGGTAGAAAACTTACCCTCTTCATAAACACGTTTTTTACCTTCAGGATAGGTATCATTAACTGGCCATTGTAGAGGCTTTAAACGGTTATACTGTCGTGGAGTAATGGCTGAAAATGCAGAGATATCAAAGACACGTTTGCCGTTATTTTCAAAACCTGACAGTTGAGCGAACTCTCTAAATACCTCACTAACGTGTGAATAGTCAAAGCCTGAAAAACCCATGGCTGTGGCAACGTCCGCAATAATTTGCCAGTCGTGCTTTGCTTGTCCGCTCGGAGCTATAGCATTAGTTTGGCGCGAAATTCGGCGCTCTGAGTTGGTAACAGTACCGTTTTTTTCTAGCCATGGCGTTGCCGGTAGTTTTACATCAGCAAAGTCTAACGTATCATTGTTTTCAGCACAGTCTGAGACCACAACATATTCACATTTATTTAATGCTTGGGCTATTTTTTTAACGTCGGGCAAGCTTACCATCGGGTTAGTTGCCATTATCCAGACCGCTTTTATTTTACCTTCATCGATAGCGTCAAACAGATCAACTGCCTTATAACCTGCTTTAACCGCGATAGTGGGGGACTGCCAAAAACGTTGCACTGTTGAGCGGTGCTCAGAGTTTTCAATATCCATATGAGCGGCTAATTGATTAGACAAACCTCCCACTTCTCTACCGCCCATAGCATTGGGTTGACCCGTTATAGAAAAAGGCCCACAACCGTCTTTGGCTATTTTTCCGGTGGCTAAATGACAATTAATAATGCTTTGACACTTATCAGTGCCTGAGTTTGACTGGTTGATGCCCATTGAATAAAAGCTGAGTACTTTTTCAGTGTCGGCAAATAATTGATAGACACTGGCAAGGGTTTGTAGGTCAAGATCGCAATAGGCTGATACTTCAGCGAGTGACCATTTTTTTGCTGCTAATAAAGCTTGTTCGAAACCTTGGGTATGCTGTGCAATATATTCATTATTTAAGCCATTGTTAGCGCTTAAGTAGTTTAAAAGACCGTTAAAAAATGCGGCGTCAGTGCCTGGCTTTATCGGTAAAAAATAATCAGCTATTTGACAGGTTGCGGTTTTACGCGGGTCAATAACCACAATTTTCATCGCTGGATTACGTTTTTTAGCACGTTCAATACGTTGAAATAATACCGGATGGGTCCAAGCGGCATTAGAGCCGGTAATTAATAACAGCTCTGTACTGTCTAAATCGTCATAGCTACATGGTACAACGTCCTCACCGAAACTGCGCTTATAAGCGGCAACCGCTGAAGACATGCAAAGGCGTGAATTGGTATCAATATTGGCTGAACCTATATAGCCTTTCATTAATTTATTCGCCAGATAATAATCTTCAGTCAGTAGCTGTCCAGAGACATAAAAGGCCACGGCATCAGGGCCATGCTCTTTAATAATTTGTGTAAATTTATCGGCAACATGATTTGTCGCCGCTGACCAATCAACCGTTTTATTATTTATTTGTGGCTCAAGCAAGCGGTTGGTTAAATCTGTGGTGGCTAATAAATTGGTACCTTTAACGCACAGTTGTCCAAAGTTGGCGGGATGCTCTATAGTGCCGACTAATGCACTGGCCTTGCCATTGTTAACGGTAATATCAATACCACAACCTACACCACAGTATGCACAAGTTGATTGAACAATATGTGACGATTGAGAACAACTCATAAAATTTACCTTTAAAACAGAGAATGATATACAGCCCGCTTTATATGGGATGTTTTGTTTATTTATTTATGTTCGAATTTTATTCGATGACATTTAGACAAATATCTTGTTTAACGTTCACAGCACGGCTTTCAAATTCTGCCTCAGCCAGATTTTTCAATAAAGCGCTACAACCGCCACATCCGCTACTGGCTTTAGTACAAATTTTAATATCATCTAGGGTACAAGCTCCTTGATCGATTGAGCTGATAATATGGCTTTTTGTAACCTGATGGCATGAACAAATAATGGCGCTATCAGGTAGTGCACCAACGTCTAATGTTGGCTTTTCATCTGACCAAGGCAATATCAGCGCTTCGGGTGATGCCGGTAAATCTATGGCATTAAGCATATATTGCAATAACGTATCGTATTCACGGGTATCACCAATTAATACCGCACCAAGCATTTTGCTCTTATCACTAGAGATAACAATTTTCTTGTAAACGCCCGCCGGTTGATTTTGATAGGTATAAGTTATTGCCCCGGTTGTTTTTGCATGTGCATCACCTATTGAGCCTACTTCAACCCCCATGAGTTTCAATTTGGTACTCATATCGGCACCGGTAAACAAGGCTTGTTCACCCATAATATGTTTTGCCGCCACTTTAGCCATCTGGTAACCCGGCGCCACTAAACCAAAAATAAAGTTGTTCCAGAGGGCACATTCGCCAATGGCATAGATATTTTTATCTGAGGTTTGGCAGTGGTTATTAATCACAATACCGCCTCGTTCGCCCATTTCAAGTGCGAATGATTTAGCTAGATTGTCATAAGGGCGAATACCTGCGGAGAATAAAATAAGGTCAGCTTCTAGCTCGGTATTATCACTAAAACAAAGCTTGTAACGACAGGTTTCGCCGTCTTCAATTACGCTGGTGGCTTTTGATGTATGCACCTTAACACCCAAAGCTTCAATTTTTTCTTTTAATAAACGACCTCCACCCGCATCAATTTGCACTCCCATTAATTGTGGCGCAAATTCAACGACATGGGTTTTTAAGCCTAAGTGGCTTAGCGCATTTGCAGCTTCAAGGCCGAGTAACCCACCGCCGATAACTACCCCTACTTTACTGACCTTTGCGCTGGCTTGAATCTTATCTAAGTCATCTATGGTGCGATAAACCAAACAATGCTCGCGGTCTTTTCCTGGAATAGGCGGTACAAAAGGATAAGAGCCAGTGGCTAAGATGAGTTTGTCATAAGCGATAACTTGGCCGTTTTGCGTGACAACATGCTTATTGCTGCGGTCGATATCAACAACTTTGGCATTAGTTTGAAAATTTACCGTCCAATCTTGGTAAGTTGTTTCGTCAGCCATGGCCAGATCTGCCGCTGTTTTACCGCTAAAGTATGTTGAAAGGTGAACACGGTCATAAGCAAGGCGAGGCTCTGCTGACAAAACGGTTATCTTAATGGCTTGGTCAGCTGTGTTCAATTGAGCTAATTGCTCAACAAAATGGTGACCCACCATGCCGTTACCGACCACGACAACTTTTTGTTTCTCTATGATTTGTTGGTTACTTGAGCTAATTTTATTTACCTGCTGCAATAGTGATATGGGGTTACAATTTGTGATAACGCTTAACAAACCTGTAGATCGTTATCATTATAAGTGTGTTTGGAGAGCTAAAAATTTGCACTTACCCAAAGCCAAATTTTATCGGTATCAACTTTACCTGCAGTAGAATCGCCTGCTGAATAAGCCGCATACTTTAAGCCTGCCTTATAATTCTTAGCGAATTTTTTCGCGTAAACGGCATTAATTTCGCTACCTAAATCATCAACGGTATCGGTTGATTCATCAGCAGAATAATCATGAATTGTCACTGTCCAACCGCCGCCGAATGCTTTACCTGACACAGAGGCATAAAGATCAACCAAGCCTTCTTTTGGTGTGCCTAAAAACTGATCTGCCCAACCATTAAATTTATGCAGTGTCGCCAGTGGTGTTGAAAACCCAACCATTGAATCATCACTGCCCAGAACTTCTGCACCTAATTTAAGGGTTACCACATCAAAGCTATAGCCACCTTCTATGGCCATATAGCTTGCAGAGTAGTCAGTTGCGCCGCTCTCTGAATCTTGAGTAGCAAATTCGGCTGAATATGAAAACTTGTCTTTTTTACCGTTAAAACTCACCCCGAAAGTATCTAAGCTATTAGCGGTTCCTTCATCAACTTCTAAGAGATAGCTGTATGCGGTTAGTTTGCCATAACTCGTTTTGTAGGCGAGGTTAAGTAAATGGTCTTTTGCATTAAAATCTTTTTCATTAGAAAAAATACGATTACGTTTATTAATGTAGCTATAGCTCATTTTTACATTGTCTAATGCGTCATAAGTTATGGTCGCGGCATCAAATGTTTGTCTATCTTGACGCCATCCTACATGCCCAACATAACGATGATTATCTAAGGTCAGTACTTGGCGACCGACTTTAGCGGTGATCCCATCTTTTTTGTATTGCACATAAGCTTGGTCTAATTCAGTCGTCTCTGGATCGGCAATAACAGCATATTCAGTATTATTACCCACGGCATCGTTATACTTGTTAATACCCGCCACTTGGCGTGAGTCTTCAAATTCAACAACTGCGGTAAAATCATGGTAGCTAGCACTGGTGTAATTTAGACGGGTTCTTAGCGTTAACGCTGAGGCCTCTTTTTTGGTATTGTCTTGATCAACTGTTTCATATCGCAAGTTTAAATCTATACTGGCCTTAGCTTTAGTCTCGCTATTTGCGGTTGCTGAAGCACTGGCACTTGCTAACAAAATTAATGTAATCAGTGTTGAAAGTTGACGAACTGGTTGCATGCTGTATTCCTTGAATTTCTTTTTAAAATCGGCGTTAAATTTATGCTTTTTACTGGTTAGCGACCAACGGCTAAATATTATTATCTACATGAGCAACATCAGATGTTTGTTCAGTAAAGATAAGGTGTTTTTTGTCAATTTAGTAAACTAGAGAAAATAAGAAGTTATATTATTAAGTGATACAGCAGGTTTTATGCCAGTAAGGTAAATCGTTTAATATCAATGACTTGTTTCTTTAATGGTTTTTTTTATCTGCATTTTGTTAGTTTCTGATGCAAGTCTGCACCAAAATAAATAAAGCGTATAAGGATGAACAGAGTAATAACCTTTGGTCTGCCAATATTGAGCAAAGTAATTTTTCTGTTTGCGCGCTAGTCACTCTGACCGTGTTACTGAAGATGTTGTTGACGTAGAACTAGCTGATGATGCAAGTAATTACTTAGGTGACTTTTATTATCTCATCGCCAATCGTCTACTTGTTACGCTATTAGCGTTAATAATTATCCTGCTAATTAGTTAATACACTTATCATGCAATCACTAAAAGTGAAAATCCCAGCTTAAGCACTTAAACTGGGATTTTTAAAGCAAGAATAAAATTAAATGTCTAACCAAATACTTCTAATTTTCCATCGGTAACACGTGTCTGATAGGTTTTAATCGCTAAGGTATCATCATCTAAACAGGCTCCTGAATTTAAAACAAAGCGTTGTTTTAATAAGGGCGAAGCAACGTAAATATTACCTTTAGTTTCACCAATTAAACCACGGTATAAAACGTTTGCTTTACCAAAGGGATCAAAGTTAGAAATAGCATAAACGGTGTCCTTACCTACTTGGAATAAAGCCACTTGTTCTTTGTTTGCTAATAAGGCACAAACACCTGAGTTTTTAATTAAATCACTGGTTGAGCAAATGGTTTGCCAGCTATTTTCTGTTGTCATTTTATTTTCCTTATTCGTAAACGTATTTATGCAGGTGTTAAATCAACGGCTTGAATTTGAACGCCATATTTTTTCTCATCACCTTGAGCGGGTCTAATTTGATCACGCTCAGTAACAAATTCGATGTTGCCATCGACAGTGTCAGAGTTAACAAACTGACGAAAACGCTTTAATTGCTCTTCACTTTCGATGGTTGTTTTCCACTCACATTGATAGGTATCAACGACATTTTGCATTTGCTTTTCTAATTCAGCATTAATCCCTAAGTGATCGTCCTTAACTATTTTCTCCATGTAGGCTAAGCCGCCTTCTAGGTTTTCTAACCAGACAGAAGTACGGGTTAAACGATCTGCGGTACGCACATAAAACATTAAGTAACGATCGATATATTTCACTAAGGTTTCATCATCTAAATCAGTCGCGAATAAGTCGCCATGGCGAGGCTTCATGCCGCCATTGCCACTGACGTATAAGTTCCATCCGTTTTCAGTAGCAATAATACCAATGTCTTTACTTTGTGCTTCAGCACACTCGCGTGTACAGCCTGAGACCGCAAACTTAATTTTATGAGGAGAACGCAAGCCCTTGTAGCGATCTTCTAAGAAAATGGCCATTGCCATACTGTCTTGTTGGCCGTAACGACACCAAGTGCTGCCAACACAAGATTTAACCGTACGTAACGATTTGCCATAGGCATGACCAGTTTCCATACCTGCATCAATTAAGCGTTTCCATATCGCCGGTAATTGGTCAACACGTGCGCCGAATAAATCGATACGTTGGCCGCCTGTTACTTTGGTATAGAGGTTATATTCTTTAGCGACTTCACCAATAACAATTAACTTATCTGGGGTTACTTCACCGCCTGGCATACGGGGAACGACAGAATAAGTACCATCTTTTTGCATATTACCTAGAAAGACATCATTGGTGTCTTGTAGTGATACATGGTCGGGTTTTAATATGTAATCGTTCCAAACTGAAGCGAGAATAGACGCAGCTGCTGGCTTACAAATTTCACAGCCTAAACCTGATCCGTGTTTTTCTACTAACAGGTCAAAGGTTTTAATTTGTTCTGCTTGCACAATGTGAAATAACTCAACCCGGCTGTAAGCAAAATGTTCGCAAAGGTCAGTGCTAATTTCTACCCCACGTTTTTCTAATTCGTGATCTGTTACTTTTTTCAATAAGGCGGCACAACCACCACAGCCTGTTCCTGCTTTCGTTGAAGACTTTACTTCACCGACATCAACGGCGCCACAATCAATAGCAGCAATAATATCGCCTTTGGTGACATTCAAACATGAGCAGATAGTTGCGGTATTAGGTAAAGCATCCACGCCTAAGGTGGGTTTTTCGCCTGAGCTGGGTAAAATTAAACCGTCGGGATTTTCTGGTAATTCAATACCATTTAATGCGTATTGCAATAAGGTATCGTATTCACTGGTATCACCCACTAAAACCGCACCTATTAATTCTTTACCATTGGCACTGACTACTATTTTTTTATAAATTTGGTCAGGTTGATTTGAATAGACGTAGCTTTTACAACCTTGAGTACGGCCATGAGCATCGCCGATCGATCCCACATCCATACCCATTAATTTTAGTTTAGTGCTCATATCTGCACCAGTGAACTGCTGTTCACCGCCAATAATGTTATCGGCAGCCACTTTAGCCATAGTGTAGCCTGGCGCCACTAAACCAAAAATAAAGTTATTCCACAAAGCACACTCACCAATAGCGTAAATATTTTCGTTAGAGGTTTTACAGTTGTTATCAACCACAATGCCGCCTCGCTCGCCAACCGCTAAATCAAATTCACGTGCCAAATTATCATAGGGGCGAATACCGGCTGAGAATAAGATAACGTCAGTTTCTAAATGTGTTCCATCGGCAAAATTCATTCGGTGAACACATTCTTCACCGTCGATAATTTCATTGGTGGCTTTTTGCGTATGTACCTGAACACCAATACCTTCGATCATTGAACGCAATAAAGCGCCGCCGTCTTTGTCTAATTGCACGCCCATCAATTGTGGGGCAAACTCTACAACGTGTGTCTGCAGGCCTAGTTCTTTAAGGGCGTTAGCGGCTTCTAAACCTAATAACCCCCCACCAACAACCACACCAACTTTACCCGCTTTAGCTGACGCTTGAATGTCTTCTAAATCTTGAATAGTACGATAAACCAAACAATGGTCACGTTCTTTACCTGGAATAGGGGGAACAAAGGGGTATGATCCTGTCGCCATAACTAATTTATCGTAAGCGAAAATGTCACCCGACTCAGTCGTAACAGTTTTTGCCGCTTTATCAATATTAGTGACTTTTGCGTTAGTAAAAAAATTAACGCCTATTTCGTTGTAATATGCTGGCGTAGTCATGGCTAAATCATCAGCAGTTTTTCCAGAAAAGTACTCTGATAAGTGAACGCGGTCATAAGCTAAACGGTCTTCAGCCGATAGAACGGTAATTTCATAGCCGGTATGTTTCGCCATTTCATCAACAAAGTGATGGCCAACCATGCCATTACCAACGACGACGATCTTCTGAGGTTGTGTACTCATTTTTGGAACCCTACTTCTTTAAATTACTGCTGTATTAGCAGAATTAGATAATGATTTGTTATTTGCAATAAACGAACCAAGTAGTTTTTTTAATAAATTCAATTAGATAGTGTTTTAGGTGTGAGTTGTAACAGAGATTTTGCACTGCAGTGAAGGCATGAACGCACCAGAGGTGTGCATCATAATAATGAGCGATAAGTGCAAAGGGGAAGAAGTAAAGGGGTAACGGGTTAATTAACTAAAGATACCACCAAGGCAATAAACAATAAGGTTGATACTAATTGCCAAAAAAAGATAGGATCACGCTTTAACAAGGGTTGGTTTTTGTATTCTTCAACGGCAGATGAACTCGGTTTATTTAAATCACTAAAAAATTCTGAAAATGCTCTATAGCGCTGTCTTGGGTCTGCAGCCGTTGCTTTTTGAAGGCTTAAATCTAACCACAAGGGCAGCTCTGGTCGAAACTGTTTAATGCTACGATATTGTATATCGTTATAATTTTTAATGGTGACTTCAGCACGTTGCATTGGTTTGTAAGGAAGTTCACCTGATAACATTTCATAACAAATAACCCCCAATGAGAATAGGTCACTTTGATAATCAGCTTGCATATGCAATAAGGTTTCAGGCGCAATATAATTTAATGAACCGTGTGGCACTTGTTCTTTTATTGTTTCTTGGTTTTCATCAAGCGAAGCGACAAATACGGTGCCGTAATCAATCAATTTAATTTGACCATATTCATCGATCATAATATTGTCGGGCTTTAAGTCGCGGTGAACTAAATCTAAACGTTGAAATGATCGTAATGCGCCAATCACTTGTTTCATTATATCGCGAACCTGGGCAATGCTAGGTTTAGGGTTGTCATGTAACCATTCACCCAGGGTTTGCCCTTTAATGTATTCACATACATGGTATAAAAACTGGCTGTCTTTTTTAGCAGATAATACACGCATGACATTAACGTGTTTAATGCGTTCTCCCACCCAAGCTTCTCGCATAAAACCTTGTAAATAAAAGGCGTCATCAGAAAAGTTAGCAGAGGGGGCTTTTAACACATAAGGCTTATCTGTTCTAACATCGACGACTAAATACAAGTGTGAACGAATACTGGCGTGTATTATTTTTTTAACGAGGTAATCATCAAGCTTCTGCCCAACTTTTAATGCTGGAGGGATCGCTTTTGAACTTAGATCGCGTTCAATTTCTGCCAGTTTCCGATTCGGTATCGCGTCAATATAAACCAGTAAGCAGGTCACATTGTCATGACTACCGCGCTCAAGTGCGGTGGCAACAATTTTTTCAGAAAGTGCTTCTAAGTCAGACTTATTGGGTGATAACGGCAATGAATCAAAGAGTGTTTTAAAAACAGCTTTACTAACAAAGTCATGAATACCATCACAACTTAGCATAAATAAATCTCCTGCCTGTAAATCAACTTGATAAACATCAACTTCTAAATGGCTATCAGCACCTAATGCGCGTGTTAATAAATCCTGTTGCCCTATTTGTTTACGATTATGAGCACGGGTTATAATTTCTAATTGTTGCTGGCGATATTTTGTTATACGGGTATCGCCAACATGAAAAATATAACCGGTGTTTGATTTAGCAATAAGCGCTGAAAAAGTCGTTAGCCATTGAGGAGAGTCTTGATTAACTAAAGCATCAACAAATCCGCTTTGTGAATACAACCAGTTATTTAAACTGCTTAATACTTTAGCGGCAGATTTCTGTGTAGACCATGTTTCGGGCGTAGCAAGATACTCTTGAATAAATTGAGTGACCGCAAGTTGTGAAGCTTCAGCGGCTTTACTTGCGCTCGATACTCCATCTGCGATCGCCACAACCGCGCCTTTAGCGCGTAATTCAAGTTTTTTTGGCACAATAGCAGCAAAAGCGTCTTGGTTTTCTGCCTTTAAACCTTTATGAGAAAAACCACCAAAGCATAGTTGTAAATCTACAACCGTGCTTTGGGGCGTTTGCTTTTCTGTATTGATAACACTCATGTTAGCTTAGTGACCGACATTAATTAATTCAACTGTGCCGTCTTCACGTACTTCCGTCATTGTGCCTTTTGGCTCTACCATAAAGAGTAATGTAATAAAGCCTACCACAGCGGTAGCGGCAATCACCATAAAGAAAGTCGAGTAATCAACCATGGTTAATACGGTTAAGTAAACCACCGCGCCCACGTTCCCGTAAGCGCCTGTCATACCCGCAATTTGTCCTGTTAAACGACGTTTAATTAAGGGGACTGCTGCAAATACGGCTCCTTCACCTGCTTGCACGAAAAAAGAACAAACCATGGCCGTTACTACTGCTAGAGCTAATGGCCATTCTCCGGTAATTTCTGACATGGCAAAATACCCCGCAGCTAAACCTGCTGTTAAAATTAATAAGGTTTTCTTTCGACCAAACTTGTCTGATAACCAACCACCACCAGGACGAGACATTAAATTCATAAAGGCATAAGTAGAGGCTAACATCGCGGCGTAAACCATGCTTAATTCGAATGTTTCGGCGAAGAATAACGGTAACATTGAAACAACGGCCAACTCTGAACCGAAAGTTGCAAAATAAAGCACATTTAACACCGCGACTTGCTTGAATTCGTAACGATGAATTTCTTCGACTGGTTTTGAAAATAAGTGACTGTTTACTTTAATGGTTTGCTTTAATTCAATGGCAAACAAAACCACTAAGCTAATGTAGGCAATGATGGCACTTTGTTCTGTTAATAAACTGACACCAGCAGGTGATAATTTCCAGGTGAGTAAAGCTAAAGCGCCATACATAGGGATTTTCATAATGAGTAATAAGAAGAAGTCGCCCGTTGAAGTAACTTCCATTGCACCTGTTTGTTTAGGCTTAAAATACGTCGATCCCTTAGGTGTATCTGTTACGTTTTGATACCAGATAACACTGAAAATCAAGCTTAATGCACCGGTAAAAGCAACGGCGTATCTCCAGCCATCTTCACCACCAAAGGCTAACGCTAGTGTAGGTAGTGACATGGCAGCAGCAGCTGAACCAAAGTTCCCCCAACCCCCATAAATACCTTCAGCCGTCCCTAATTCGTTAGCGGGGAACCATTCAGAAACCATACGGATACCAATAACAAAACCCGCACCAATAAAACCTATTAAGAAGCGCGAAAGTGCCGCTTGTTCAAACGTATCTGCAAGCGCAAACATAAAACAAGGGATACTACACACGGCAAGTAACACAGCGAATGTTAAGCGCGGACCGTATTTATCGGTAAGCATACCAATGACAACACGCGCTGGAATGGTTAACGCTACGTTTAATAACATTAATGTTTTTATTTCAGCTTTTGTTAGCCCTAATGAATCAGCAATAACTGACACCAAGGGAGCAAAGTTAAACCAAACAGCAAACGTAATGAAAAACGCTATCCAGCTCATATGTAATGCTTTCATCTTACCTTTGAATGAAAATATATTGAGACTTTCTTGACCGCTCATGTACCACTCCTAAAATTTAGTCAATTAAATAAGCAGGCTTATTTAATACTCATCATCGATTGAGTTATGTAGAGCAAAGGTAATGCCATCATTATTACTTTATCTATAACATTGTTTTAAAAGCGTTTATTGTTATTTCTCTTTTGTGGACGACTTTTATTGCACAACACAATGACGATTACGCACACATAGAGTGCAAAAAAGAGTGCAAAAAAAGAGTCAGTAATCAATGCATCATTAATGAGCACTCATATTTAGCAGGCACCTTTAAAAAGGAGTCAATAAAACGATTGTTGTTGAGAGAGATTAGTTAGATGAGCGCTTTATGGTTGAGTCATTAGTGGGATTGATTTGAGCTTAGTTCACCAGGAAAATGGTGACTGAACTGTCCGCTTGATTAAATCTCAGGTGATGTTATTCCAGATGTAGTGGCTTGCTGTCTAAAAGTACCAAAGCCAGTTATTAGCGTATGAATTAAGAGGGTGAATAAAATGGCTGTGCTAAAACAAAAATCCGCTTAAATCATTCTTAATGACTTATCTGAAAAATTAACGACTAGGGGTTTTCCCCTGTATAAAATAGGGGCTGTTCCCGATGGTGTTATTTGTCAAAATCTAGTCAAATAATAGGGTAAATAAAATACACTTTTAAAGACTGGTAGATATAAAGTATGAAGACAATAATAAAGAACATGGCAATAACCATGTCAATCGCAGGTATCAGTCTAAGTGCAACCGCAGCTGCAGTCATTGGCTCTCAATTAGAGCAACAATTACAAAATATGACAGTAACGGACAGCACTATGGTTGTCGTTTCCTATGATCAACTTGATGCATTAACAACTACCCAGTTGCAAAGCTTATTAAACCTTGGTTTAACTCAAGGTGTACAGTTTAAATCATTACCTATCGTTGGTGTGATGGCAAACGCTAATCAGATTAATCACTTAGCGGCAATGCCAGGTGTTCGTTCGATATTCGCTAACCGTTCATTAGAATATTATAATGCTGAAGCACGTCAGATAACAGGTGTAGAAAAACTACAATCTAGCGCATTCAACAGCAACAATGGCATGAAATACACGGGTAAGGGCGTTACCGTTATTGTTAATGATTCAGGCATCGATGCAACATTAGATGATTTAGAATATGGCGTTAAAGTGATTGAAAATGTGCAAGGCGTTACCCATGCTCAAGCACTTTCCTTAACAGGTTTTGACGGTATGTGGCTAGAAGGCCAACGTAACACTGACTTAAATGTTGGTCATGGTACACATTGTGCCGGTACTGTAGGTGGTTGGGGTACTCACTCTGGCGGCAAATACCAAGGTGCAGCACCCGGCGCTGATATTATTGGTTATGGCTCTGGAGCGGGTCTTTCTATTTTAGATGCGCTGGGCGGCTATGATTATGCTATTACCCACGTTTATGATTTTAACTCTCCCATTCGAGTGATGAGTAACTCTTGGGGCTCTAGTGGCAAATATGACTCTGCAGGTCCAATATCTTTAGCGTCTTATAAAGCCCACAGAGTGGGCATTATATCGGTATTTGCTGCCGGTAATAGTGGTTCAGGTGAAGACACACATAATCCATATGCTCAAATCCCATGGGGTATCTCTGTTGGTGCAAGTACCAAGCAAGGCGACTTAATCGATTTCTCATCGCGGGGTAAACGTGGTGAAAGCGGTGATTTTAGGATGCCAGACGGTTCAGCTTGGACTTATATAAATGAAGTGACTATTGTTGCCCCAGGTGTTGATATTATTTCGACACGTGCTAAAACCAATATCGCTTCTAATGGTGGTGCCGATGATATTGGCGTGATTGAAAACGAATACTTACCATTTTACACAAGAATTTCAGGCACTTCGATGGCTGCGCCTCATGTTGCCGGTATTATTGCCTTGATGTGGGAAGCTAATCCCAATTTAACCAACTTACAAATAAAAACTATTCTTCAAGAAACCGCTACTAATATGCCCGGTTACCAATCTTGGGAAGTGGGCGCGGGTCATGTCAATGCATATGCAGCAGTTGCTGGAGCCCTAGGTTATAACGAACAAAACAGTGCAACGGTGAATAATCTCAATAGCTTTAATGCCAATGCGATTATTATTGATGACGAAGCACCTGAGCCATTTAGCGTTCTATTTACTCCAGCAGGTGAACCTGAAGTCCATACATTTAACGTTCAAGATGATGCAGCATGGATAAGTGCTTCCTCTGAAACATTGGCCAATCTGGTTAAACTTAAATTGGAAGCTCCAGACGGTACCGTCTATTTTGGTAACTTAACAACGCCTGTGCTAAGTAGCACCATGCGAGTTTCTGCACCAGCACAAACCGGAGAATGGAAACTATCTGCCTTTGGTATCACTTCTTTATCAGGTGTACAAGCTGATCCAACAGGTACTACTAATGGCCCTGGTATTCCTGAATATATCGAAGGTGATATTTCAATTTTAACCTCAGGTGGCTACGAGGGGTTAAGCGACATTGCCGGACATCCTGCAGAAAAAGCAATTGAATTTGCGGTCAGTGAGCGTTTAGTTGATAGTAAAAACGATCAATTTTATCGTCCTGATGCTAAGTTAAGACGTAAAGAGCTGGCGCAATATTTAGTCATGGGTATGTCAATTAGGCAGCACCGTAACTTTTTAAATGATAATAAAACCGTCTTTACTGATGTTAACGCGAAACACGCCCCTTTTGTTGATGCCGTCACGGAAACTGGCTCAGCGCTTAAAGATCGAGTACAAAACCAAGCACCGGTGATGATTTCTAACGGTGATAGTTTTCAACCACACGCTAAGGTGAATAAACAAGAGTTAGCCTATTCACTGGTACAGGCACTCGGATTAGAAAGACAAGTTAAAGACTTTGGTGGTGATATAACCGTTGAATATAACGGCGAACGAATTGCTATTATGGACTCAAGTGATATTAATGAAGCGCTAAAAGGTTATGTGCAGGCTGCAATCGATATGTCATTAATCGGGGTTCGTTTCGCTATTGAACAAGGGCCTTATGACCTATCGCCAACCGTTGTTGCTTACTTTGAACCAGCCAGCGTTGTTAAGCGTGGAGACTATGCCATTATCATTAGCCGGTTATATGATGGATACTTACGTAAATAACTGTTAACACTTAACATTTATATAATTAACATTAATAACAAAACCAACCTGACTAGGCTTGGTTTTGTTGTTAGTAAAAGCGCCATAGAACTTGCTAATTGACGTAGATCAACGTAGGTTCTAGTTAGAATAGTGTAAAAAATAATTTGATGACATTGTCAGGTTACTACCCAGAGGACAAAATATGTTGCATATAAAAAAGCTACTTACTTTAGTACTAACATCAACAGCTATGTTGGTCAGTACAATCTCATTCGCTTCTGAATCGGTGTCAGTCAACGTACAAGGTAATAAGGTCGAGGCGGTTATTCATTTACCGGGCAATATTTCTGCCGATATGACTCTACAATTTGAAAATGCGGTTGGTTTAACGAAAGAGAGTTTAGGGCTAACGGCAGAAATTATTGACGTTACCTCATTAGATTTTATTGACCGTTTACCCGAAGACTTAAATATCTCTCCCTCTGCAGCATTTCCAATGATGATTACTATTGAGCCTTTGGCGAACAGTGGTTTTTCATTTTCAGGATTAGCTTCGGTTGATTTACACACGCATAATTTAGAATATACCGCGGGTACACCGCTGCGATTCTTTAAAGCGCCACTTAATGGTGAGTTTAAAGATATCACTATGACTATGGGTGCCGGTAGCTATAGAACACGTGGTTCAACAGGGCGTTTCTCACAATTTATTATTGTTGCCGATTTACGGGCTCCGTTGGTTGTTGTTAACCAAAAATTTAACGATTTACAAACCGCACTTAATGATTTTTCATCCAAAATAAATGCAGCGGTTTATTCGATGTTACTGCAAGATGTAAATGAAATTAACCAACTTATTTTGTCGAACAATTACCATATGGCGAGTAGTAAGCTTAATGACTTTAATCGCCGTATTAATGATAATAAAGGCATAAATATTCCTGATGTTTGGCGTTCAAGTCGAGATATTCATAATGTTGCTGGCGAGCTTATGGCTTATGCCAACACCTTACGATTCAGCTTGCGATTAATCAAATAGCATCGACAAAATAGTGTTCAATTAAGGGTGATCTTATGCCAGCTAAAATTACAATTTGTTATCCGGACCAACCAGCGATAGAAAGTTTTCTTTATGAAGATAATGGTTACCGTTTAGGACGTTCTCACCAATGTGAGTTGTTGCTTGATCACCCAACCGTTTCTCGCCAGCATGCTAAAGTTGCCCATTTAAACGAAATTTGGCAACTTGATGATGAGCGCAGTCGTAATGGCACTAAAGTTAATGGTATAGCAATTACCCATTCTACTTTAAAAGATGACGCGATTATTTCTATTGGCGAACTCGATTGTCTTTTTGAAACTAAGTCGTCAAAACAAGTTGATGCGATAATTACCCACAATGCATGGCGGTTGTCGAGTAGCCAAACACCTACTTCAATACCGTTGACCGAGCATTTAAAACAAAATCTCTCTGAACAATTGCAAAATATTATCATGTTAACGGGCACTCAACGCGGTATCGTCTTACTTGGCGATACGTTAGCTTCACTTAATGTCAGTATTGCCCATGGTATGCAGCGAAATGATTTTAAACTATCAGAGTTTGAAGGCAGTGTTGGCGCGATAACACGTTGTTTTGAAAGTGGACAAAACGTGGTTGCTATGGATGTTTCATGCCATGAACTGTTAAGTGCTCGTAAAAGCATCGAACTGAAACAAATTGCTGCTTTAGCCTGCATTCCACTGTTTTATGAGCATAAAGTGGTAGGGATTATTTATACCGACAGCAAAATGTCTGATAAAGTGCTAACCGAGTTGGATATAGAAATCTTAAGCAGTATGAGCCAACAACTCGAAGCAACCGTTCAGGCGATGTTGCTGCAACAATCTATTGATTCATTGCAACTAATTCTTAATGAGAACTCGATATGGACATCTAGCGATAAAGACTGTAGTTTGCTTAATTTGTGCCACTAATACTATATCATTAGTAAAAAGGCTATATGAGCGATTTAAAATCACCCAAGTTAACACATAGCGATGATGATCAGCTAAATGCGACTCAAATAATACCCTTGTCTAAGCCGCTTGCTGCTGGAGAGTGTCTTGTTGGTCGTTTTGAAATTGAAAGTCTGCAAGGACAAGGCCGTTATGGTTTTGTTTACCGCGCCTATGATAAGCAGCTCGATACCGTTATCGCCATCAAAGTCCTCAATACATCGCTGAGTCAAGATAAGCAAACCATTGCTGATTTTAAAAAAGAATTATTATTGGTTCGTCAATTAAGTCACCCCAATATTATCCGCGTTCATGAATACTACCAAGATGAAGATGTTCACTTTTTAACCATGGATTGGATTTCGGGTAGCAGTCTAGAAGAAGCTATCGCATCAAATTCACTCACAACTGAACAAACTTTTCAAATTATTGAGCAATTATTAGATGGCTTAGCCTTTGCTGAAAAAGCGGGGGTTACTCATAAAGATATTAAGCCTGAAAATATCATGTTAGATGAGTCAGGTCGGCTCTTTATTGCCGATTTTGGCTTGTCTGCTTTTAATAAAGAAAGTAACGCTGACCGTGTTTCAGGGACACCTTATTATGCGCCACCAGAGTATTTACAAACCGGTAAAATAAACTTAACCACTGATTTGTATGCCGCAGGTGTAGTGATCTTTCAATTATGTTGTCACGGTTTACCCTTTAGTGGCCATTCGATTGATGAAATTTTACAGACTAAGTTGTTAGATAAACCTAAATTTAAGGCCGTTAAAGAAGAGTTTAACTTTCTAAAGTCATGGTCATTGACACTCATTTCTCCACATCCCGCATCCCGTCCCACTAATATTAACCAAGCGCAGAATCAATATATTAGTTTATTAGCAGAAAAAGATAATAAACCCATCAGCAAAAAGCGGTTAATAGTGACGGTTATGTCGATGATGGTATTTTTTACCATCGCAGTGGTTTTGTTTCTGAGTCGTCAAACACCGATTAAAGCCAATGCAGTCGATCATTACGCGGTGGCGATATTACCTTTGCAGACACAAGAGGGCGAATTTGATCAAACCTTTGCTAACTATTTGAATTACCAATTAACCGATATTAAGAACTTACGGGTGATTGAACAATCGAGATTAAGCCAGCTATTAGCGCAACTGGGTATTACGCCTCCCATTGATGACGCTAATATGGAGTTGATATCAGACTTACTGCAGATTGACGTGCTTATTAGCCCACAAACATTTATTGCCGGTTCTGAGGCTAAAGATATTCAGTTTCAGTTGGTTTCTGTCGATGGTTTTAACATTCAACGCGAAACCTTAATAAAAGCCCCTTATGACGAGAAAGATTGGCAAGAAGTGACTCGACATTTTGTCGATAAATTTAGGCAGCGTTTAGACATAGAGGTGAATGCCGAAAAAACCATTGAGATTGAAGAAAACCCTTTGGTTGATTTATTTCCTATTAAAACACTTATTTTAAAGGGTGAGTTTGAGCAGGCGCAGCAAGCGTTAAGCCAAATATTAGCGAGAGAACCCAATTCTGCGCAAGCTTGGCTGCAACAAGGTGAATTAAACCTGACGATAGGTTTATTCATGGAAGCCGAACAGGCTTATAGCCAAGCGATAGCATTTAGCGCCACTAATTCTTATACGGCGAAACTAGCGAGTGCACGCTTAAATGATTTAGCGGGTAAAATCGAACAAGCTCAAACTGATTATTTAAGTTTAGTGAATGCATTTCCTTACAACACTGAACTTAAGATGATGCTATCAGAGTTCTATTTTTTAATTGAACAACATAAAAAAATGGAAGTCTTACTACAAGAAGTGGTAAAAATTGATCCAAACCATCCTAGTGCATGGTTTATGTTAGGTAGAGTGGCATTTTTACAAGGTGATTTTGAAAAAGCGTTAAATGAATATTTTGTTAAGGCACTGGTCACCGCTAAGAAACTAAAAAATCGTGTTCAAGAAGGTGAGGCGCTAAATGCCTTTGGTGTTGTTTATGGACAGTTAGGAGAAACAGAACTTGCCTTTGATTATTATCAACAATCGTTAAAAATTAGAAGACAACTAAGTAACTTAGCCGATGCAGCGACCACTATGACTAACTTAGCCGCTATGCATTTAGCGGTTGGTGAATACCAGCAGACGGAACAATACCTAACAGAAAGTTTAGCTATCTATCAGAAGTTAGACGATCAAGAGGGTCTTTCGAATACTTATAATGAGCTAGGAAAATTGGCTGAAGAGCAAGCTTTGTATCAAACGGCCTTAGAGAATTATCGTCATGCGTTAAATATTCGAGTTGAACTCAATAACTTAATGCTCCAGGCAGAGAGTATGAATAATATTGGCTTCACTTATTTTATGCTGCTTGACCCAGAACATGCCTTGGTTTATTGGCGTCAATCAGAGCAGTTATATCAGCAAGTACAATTTCCCATTGGCATTATCCATGTACGACAAAACTTAGGGCAGATGGAACTCGCTAAGGGAAATTGGCGCAATGCCTATCACCTGTTTAACAACACTTTAACCGATGCTGAAAAACTCAATATTACCGAAGAGTCGATCGTTTCGCGTAGCTACCTAACAAAACTCGCTTTTTTACAAGGTAATTTTTATGCGAGCATTGAAGAGTTAACGGTGACTTATCAAGCGGCTGTTAAAGCTAATGACGTTAGAGCTATGGCTGAATTTGGTCTATGGTTAGCCGATTGGTCATTACAGCTGGGCGACCAAGAGCAAGCGGCTAAGCACTTAGCCAACATAAACGATATAGTTTCGCATCATGGCAATAAAGAACATATGAGTAAATTTCAGTTCTTAAAAAGTCAGACGGTAGGGAGTTTACCGACAGCGGTTATTGAAAATAAAAATAATAGGGTTTTAGATCATGCCCATCAATCTATTTATATTCGCCAATTAATTTATCAGGCAAGACAGTCTCTACACCAAGGCAACAAAGATATCAGCGTTTATTTGACCCCACTAGCTAACGTTGATTTTAGCCTGCAACAATATCAGTATATTGAATATTTAGAGCTTTTAGCCGTACAGCAATATTTTGCAGGAGCTTGGCTTGATTTAAAAGCAACACTAAGGTCAGCCGATATTTTATTAAGAAAAATGGGCGATTATTGGCGCAGTTTTCAATTTGATCGTTTACGTGCTCAATTGGCGATTGTTAATCAACAAGACCCAACAAAATATTATAAAAAAGTGACTAAAAAGCTGATGCATCTTAAGGTTAATTTACCTCCAGAATTTTCTGGTAAATTCATAGAAACTCAAGACTATTTTGAATTAAATGATTCATTAATGGAGTTATCACGCCATGACCAATAATGCCAATATTGCTAAAATGGTTAATCAACTTAATGAGAAGCAAAAACAAATATCACAACAGCTTTATTCGGGTAATGAGCAAATGCGTGGTTTGGCAAAACGCGTTTGGCGAGTGCAAGAAGATGAACGTAAGCATATCGCTCGAGAATTACATGATGGAGTAGGACAACTGCTAACGGCTTTGATTAATCAACTGCAGCAAGTTAAAAAAGGTGACGAGAGTATAGCGCTTGATGAGAGTATCGATCTTGCACGTCAAGCCTTATCAGACACTCGAGTGATTTCTCGCTTAATGCGCCCCAGAATTTTAGATGACCTTGGGCTTATTCCTGCCCTTGATTGGTTAGTGCGTATTATGGCGGACCCCGAAAAAGCGATGATTGAATTTCATCATCAAGTTGACAGTATTTTAGATAGTGATACTCAAACCCTAGCGTTTCGAGTAATACAAGAAGCGCTGACCAACGCGATTAAGCATGCACAAGCACAAAAAATTATTCTCAATTTAATTGCGACTGATAATCTTTTAATGATTAAAATAAAAGATGACGGTATAGGAATGAAAGCTGATCAAGAAGCGAGTCCTGAGGGTTTTGGCTTAGGCGCAATGCGCGATAGAATAAGTGCCTTCGGTGGTCAATTAACAATAATTTCGCAGCCAGGACAAGGCTGTGAAATAAAAATATTGGTAACGGGGAGGAATGGCCGATGATCCGTGTTCTTATTGCAGATGATCATACTATTTTACGTCATGGACTGGTCAGTTTATTAAGTAAAGATGATGATATTCAGGTGGTTGCTGAAGCAGCAGACGGACTTGAAGCCGTGAGCAAAGCGCTGGAATTAAAACCCACCGTTATCGTTATCGATATTAGCATGCCAGGATTGAACGGTATGGAAGCGGTTAAACGCCTAAATGGCCAACTGCCAGGCACAAAAGTGTTAGTGCTAACTATGCATGAAGAACAAGAGTATGTCATTCATATGGTTAGAGCGGGTGCTTCTGGTTATTTATTAAAAGACAGTGCGAGTGACGAGCTCATCGATGCGGTAAAAGCATTAGCTGCGGGGAAAACCTATTACAGCCAATACGCGGCAAGTGTGTTGGCATCACAATACAACAAACCAGCAGAAAATTGGCAAGACCCCTACAAAAACCTGACTAATCGTGAACGTGAAGTCTTTCATTTAATCATTGAAGGTAAAACCACCAAAGAAATTGCTCGTTCATTAGATATAAGTGTTAAAACAGCAGAAAACCATCGCGGTAAAGTACTAGATAAATTGAGCGTTGCCAACGCTGCTGAATTGGTCCGTTATGCGGCCAAAAATAACCTACTGCTATAAACAAGGTATATTAACCTCTTCCTTGTAGGGGTTTTACCTGATTATTTTAAACCTTAATGTTTGGCATGCTCGATGTATCAAAACATATAAGGTTTATTCCAATGCTAAAAACACAATTAAAAAATAAAATATTAATCGCTGGCCTTATTGGTGCAGGCTTAACTTTCATGTCGCTAAATATTGCCGCTAAATCTATCGGACCTGAACTGAAAGGTTTGATGGCAACTGCTGAAGTACATGAAGTTTTTAACGTCATCGTTACTTTCGAAGGTAAAGGAGCTATTAATGCACAACAGCTAAACGTTATTGAATCAACGGGTGTTATTGGTGGCGTAAGCTTTAAGCAGTTTCCTATTGTGGGTATAACGGCAACAAAGGCGCAAATAGAAGCTATTTATAAATCAAATAAAGTACGCTCTGTTTACTACAACGCGCCATTGTCATTAGAAAATAATAGAGCAACACAAATTACCGGTGTTGACCGCTTACGTGATGATGAATCTTTACGTAGTAACGGTATGCCATATTCTGGACGTGGTATCGGGGTTGTGGTTAATGACTCGGGTGTTGATGGCACGCACAGCGACATTAAATTTCCTAACCACGTTGTTCAAAACGTATTGGCACAAACTAACCTACAATCGTTATCAGATATTTTACCCATAACTTACCAAGAAGATATCGCGAACAGTGATATTGCTGGTGGTCATGGTTCTCATGTTGCGGGCATTATTGGTGGCAACGGTGCGATGTCCAGGGGTAAATATCAAGGTGTAGCTCCTGGCGCAAAAATTGTTGGTTATGGCTCAGGTGCAGGTTTATTTATTTTAGACACTATCGGTGGTTTTGATTACGCTAAGACGCATCAATTTGATTATAATATTCGCGTTATTTCAAACTCTTTTGGTAGTACAAGTGATACAGGTACTGACTTTAACCCTGACCATCCAACCAATGTTGTCACTAAAACATTATCAGATGCGGGTATTATTGTCGTTTTCTCTGCGGGTAACTCGGGAAGCGGCGAAGCGACAATCACTGGTAACTTCAAAAAAGCACCTTGGGTCATTACCGTAGCAGCGGGTGATAAAGACGGTAAATTAGCTGACTTTAGTTCACGTGGTGTTAAAGGTAAAGGTGGCGAAGTTACGGTTGATGGCGAGCTCTTTCAGTGGGAAGACCGTCCTACTGTTACTGCGCCGGGTGTTGATATTATTTCAACCCGTGCTTCATTATCTAGCTTAAGTGCCTTGAGCATTGCCGATGATAGCGAAGTGATGGAAGCTAATCACGTGCCTTATTATACTTCTATGAGCGGTACGTCGATGTCAGCGCCACATGTTGCTGGTGTCGTTGCTTTGATGTTAGAAGCTGAACCTAAGTTAACGTGGCGTGAAGTTAAGTCAATATTGCAAGAAACCGCTACCAATATGCCTGGTCGAGAAACATGGGAAGCTGGCGCCGGTTATGTCAATGCCTACGCGGCAGTACAATCAATTGTCGATAAAAGTTTAGTTTTTGGCAAAACTGCTAAAATCAACCGTGATTTTAATGCTAAAGCGTTAACCTCAGTTCAGTCAGAAGATGATATGTCTGTGCCGTTTAGTCCTGTTGGTGATAATGAAGGTGTTGTTTTGACCGTCAATGCCGAAGCTTCTATGGTGATGGTTCGAGCAAACATTGATGATAATACGGTAGCACTTACCTTGATTAGTCCTTCGAAAAAACGTTACGGGTCAAGTATCGCTTTACCTGTTTTAGGTCAAAACATTGCAGTGACAGCGCCAGCGGAAGCGGGTGAGTGGATTCTTAAAGCTGGTGGTATTGGTAGTCTTTCCGGTGTTGCGCTTGACCCTGCTGGATTAACCAATGGTTATGCGGTACCTGGTGATATTGACGTAACGGTTAAGATTATAAAAACTGATGGTTATCTTGGTCTTGATGATTCAACTAACCACCCCGCTAAAGCGTTTATTGAATTCGCAGTTAGTGAAGAATTAGTCGATGCAAATACGGAAGGTTTTCAACCAGATATTAGCCTTACCCGTGAAGACCTAGCTGATTTCTTAAGCTTAGGTGCCGGTATTCGTCAATCAAATTTGGCAACAACAAGCACATTTACTGATGTCACAGAAAATACTACTTACACTGCTGCTATTAACGCGGCTAGTGAAAAGGGTGCCGCTTTACGAAATGGTGCACAAGATCAACATGCAGTAATGTTGACTAATGGTACTCATTTTAATCCACAAGGCTTAGTTAATCGCAATGAGTTAGCTTATTCTTTTGTACAGTCATTGGCTTTACAATCGACTGCAGAAAGCTTTACTGGTGAAATTACTGCTATTTATGGCGAGCAACGTATAGCGATAGCAGACCAAGCTGATATTCCACAAGCAATGAAAGGTTACGTACAACTAGCCTTAGACTTAGGAATATTAGGCGCAAGCTTTGACGTTCAACAGGGTACTTATGATTTAGTCCCTACTATAACGGCGACCTTTAACGGTAAAGCACGAGTTAGCCGCGCTGATTACGCAGTAGCCGCGACACGTTTTTTTAATAACTACCTATAGACTGAGTATCAAGGCAAATAAAGCCTATCGGGTAACATCAGATAGGCTTTAATTACCCACTATTATTACAATATATACCAGTACCAGATTAGCTTTTTATTAGCGCAACACATTGATGAATTATCTTTTTTAGCATTACTCATTAATATTATTTTTTGAGAATAAATAGGAATATCAAATGAAAACTAAATTTATAACAGCCAGTGTCACAAGCTTTATCTTCGCGTGTAGTTGTTTAGTTAATGTCGCATCGGCATCACTAATTACCATCGATTTTGAAAGCTTAGATATAGGTGATTTTGATAAAGGTTTCGACAACGGCTTTTATATTAGTGCTTCTAGCAATGCCAATGCTACTAGCACTACAAGTGCTGCTTTTGCTGCTATTGATGGTATTGTTAATAGTGATTTTGGGGATGAAGCTCGTACTAAAATTGTAAATCCAGGGTTTACTACCGGTCAAACCGCTTTTGCTGATGGTGGTTCAAAGTCAACTTGGGTTTTCTCAACTAACGGCTTATTTACTTTTGAACGGTTTGATATTGCTTCATATTACAATGAGGGTGACATTTTCACTGTGACAGGTTTCTTAGATCTCATACCTCAAGGAATTGACGCATATACAACGACTACCACAAAATGGCATGATCAGTTCTCAACTGAAGAAGCGATTAATTTGAAGGGTGTTATGGTCGATGAAATTCGCATAACGATGTTAAGTACCAGTAATCTTTATGGTGTAATGGATAATGTCGTAATGAATAAAGTACCAGAGCCGACCAGTTTAGCTATTTTTGCCTTAGGTATAATGGGATTAGCAGTACGACGCCTTAAGCAATAAGCGTAATGATTATTTAGGTTGTTAACGTTTTATAAAAAACACTGATGGTAATCATCAGTGTTTTTTTATCAGATGAATTTGGGTATTAAGTCTTATAACCTTGTTAATAGCCAAACAAGGTTATAAGCAAAGGTTATTCATCTTGATGAATGGCTAAAAACTGATAACGTTTTATAAAAAACACTGATGGTAAACATCAGTGTTTTTTTATGATGTGAATTTGGGTATTAAGTCTTTACGCCTGATTAATCGCTAAACAAGGTTATAAGGAAAGGTTATTCATCGTAATGAGTGGCTAAAAACCGTTAACGTTTTTTTATGATGTGAATTTGGGTATTAAGTCTTTACGCTTGATTAATCGCTAAACAAGGTTATAAGGAAAGGTTATTCATCGTGATGAGTGGCTAAAAACCGTTCACGTTTTTTTATCAGATGAATTTGGGTATTAAGTCTTATAACCTTGTTAATAGCCAAACAAGGTTATAAGGAAAGGTTATTCATCGTGATGAGTGGCTAAAAACCGTTCACGTTTTTTTATCAGATGAATTTGGGTATTAAGTCTTATAACCTTGTTAATAGCCAAACAAGGTTATAAGCAAAGATAATTCATTGTGGAGAGTGGCTAAAAACTGATGATGAACATCACTCTATCTTAGCTCTCTGCGCAATAATTTTCCGACACTTGATTTAGGAATTTCATTAATAAAAGTGACATGTTTAGGGGTTTTATAAGCCGTTAGTCCTTGGCGACAGAAATTGATAACATCTTGTTCTGTGATGTTTTCATCTTCTTTTACAATAAAAAGTTTAACCGCCTCGCCAGTTTTATCATCGTCTACGCCAATACAAGCTGATTCTAAAATGCCAGCCATTTTAGCTACTTCAGCTTCAATTTCGTTAGGGTAAACATTAAAACCAGAGACATTAATCATATCTTTTTTACGATCAACAATATGAAAGAAACCTTTGTCGTCAAGTATACCGACATCGCCAGTTTTAAAATAACCATCTTGGGTCATACATTCGTCGCTTGCTTGAGCATTGTTCCAATAGCCTTGCATAACTTGTGGGCCCTTAGCACAAAGTTCACCCGATTCGCCTTGCGATACTATATTGCCATCATCGTCTCGAATAGAAATATCTGTATTAGGTAATGGCACGCCAATACCTGGTATGTAGACGGTTTCGTTATCAATAACAGTGCCAAAGTTTAATGACAAAACAGGTGAAGTCTCAGATAAACCATAGCCTTCATGAAGCCTAGCGCCGGTAACTTGTTGCCATTTATCGGCAACGGCTTGTTGCACTGCTGCACCACCGCCCAAAGAAAGTTTTAATGCTGAAAAATCAACTTGATCAAAGCCCGGTTTATGTAATAAACCATTAAATAAGGTATTTACCCCGGTAAACATAGTTGCATCGGTGTTTTTCCATATATCTACAAAACTGGCCATATCTCGAGGATTAGTCACTAAAACGTTTTTGGCGCCAAAGTAAAAGTAGCTGAGTGTATTCGCCATTAAAGCAAAGATGTGGTACATCGGGATGGCGGTAATAACAACGTCGTTACCGTAATGAATATGATTTTTAGCAAACTCTTCGAATTGTAAAATATTAGCAATTAAATTGCCGTGGCTAAGCATCGCGCCTTTAGATAACCCCGTAGTTCCGCCGGTATACTGTAAAAATAATAAATCAGCTTGGCAAAGGGTCGGTTCAACCAACGCGAGGTTTTGTCCTTGAATTAAGGCATCAGTAAAGCGGACCGTTGTGGTTAACCGCTGATCAACCGGTTGACAAGGTAAGCTTTTATTGACGAGATCGTCTAAGTTAACCGTAATTACATGTTTAATATCGGTCGTATCAATAATATCAGCGAGCATCTTTGTTGAGGGTGAAAATATAATAATAGTGTCGACTTGTGCATCATTAAGTTGGTGCTTAAGTTCTCGTGCGGTGTACATAGGATTAACATTTACCTGCACCCCGCCAACACGAATAATGCCCCACATTGCTATTGGAAAAGCCAAAGTATTTGGGCACATCAGCGCGACACGTTTGCCCTTAGTAATGTTTAATTTATTTTGTAAAAAAGCGGCAAAGTCGCGAGACAGTTCATCGACTTGCTCAAAAGAGAGTTCAGCGCCAAAATTACTAAAAGCGGTTTGTGGCTTATATTTAGCGGTGGTCTGGTGAAATAACTCTAATAAAGAGGCATAACGGTTTAAATCGACTTGCTGTTCGACGTTTTTTGGATAATTTATCAGCCAAGGTTTAGTCATGTAATTTCCTTAAGTACGCGTTGTTTTGAGCTTAAAAAGTAATAGTTAACACAAGTAAAGCGATTAACATTGTAAAACTAATTCTAACTAAATTAATTAGCGTATAAATAACGCAAATAAAATTTTATGAATTCTCTTACCAAAAGGTGGGAATAATAATGAGCCTAAGCTTATTTTTCCTCGCGATAATACTGACTTTCCATGAGAAAAAGTTTTAAAACCTTCACTACCATGGTATTGCCCCATACCCGATGCACCTATGCCTCCAAAAGGGAGATCATCAATAGCAACATGGAATGCTGCATCATTAATGCAAACGCCACCTGCATGGGTATTTAATAAAACTTGTTGCTGAAATGACTTGTTAAAACTGCAAATATACAAGGCAAGCGGACGAGGCTTACTGTTAATATAGTCTATCGCTTCGCTTACGTCTTTATAAGCTATTATTGGCAGTAGCGGGCCGAAAATTTCTTGTTGCATTACGGTCATATCGTCGCTGACATTAGTTAATAAGGTTAACGGCATTTTTCTTGATTGAGTCTTATCACTTTTTGGTTGTAAGGAAGTAACAGTGGCGCCTTGCTCGCTAGCATTAGCAAGCAAACCATCAATGCGGGCCTTTTGGGCAGGGTTAATTATAGCGGTGCAGTCATCATTACCTTGAACGTTAGGGTACATACTTTGATAGTAGGTTTGAAAAGCCTGGGTCAATTCAGCTACTTTATTTTCTGGGCAGAAGACATAATCGGGGGCGACACAGGTTTGTCCAGAATTGAGGGTTTTTCCAAGAATTAATCGACTAACAGCGGTTTTTATATCTATATCGTCATCAATAATAGTTGGTGATTTACCACCTAACTCTAAGGTGACCGGGACTAAATTTTCAGCCGCGGCTTTCATCACTAATTTACCAACGGCGGTAGAGCCAGTGAAAAATAAATGATCAAAAACTAACGTCGAAAATGCCGCCGCCATGGCAGCTTCGCCGCAAACAATGGCGACTTGTTCAACAGGAAAGGTTTCGGTAATCAGCTTTGCTAATAAGTGATTCGTTTTTGGGGTGTATTCACTCATTTTTATCATAGCGGTATCACCTGCAGCCAAGGCAGCAGTTAATGGTCCAAAGGCGAGAAAAACCGGATAATTCCATGGCGCTATGATACCAATAACACCTTTAGGTTGATAAACCACTTCACCCTTTGCCGGTTGAAATAATATACCAATATGCTTTTTTTCAGGTTTCATCCATTTCTTTAGGTGTTTAATGCTGTAATTAATACCCATGACAGTGGTGAGAATATCCCCAATTTTTGTATCTTCGGTACTGCGATGACCAAAATCATCACTCATAGCATCAATAAAGGCTTGTTGATTATTTATCATTAATGCTTTTAATTTTTTTAAGTCACTAATACGCTTGTCATAGCTTGGGTAAGTGTTGTTAGCAAAATATTGCTTTTGCTGTAAAAAGGTATCATCAAGTGCTAGTTGTGTTGTTATTGTTGTCATTATTTCTTACTCCTGTGAGAGCCTATATTGAGCAGCCATGCAATGGCAGGGATCAGCGTTAGGGCGCCTAACATGTTAAAAATAAACATAAAGGTTAGTAATATACCCATATCTGCTTGAAATTTTATTGGTGAAAACACCCAAGTAGCAACACCAATAGCTAAGGTTATCCCCGTAAAGGCAACGGCTTTACCGGTTTGATTTAATGCGTAGCGATAGGTCATGTATAATGACTTGCCTTGGCCTAGCGCTTCTTTAACTTTACTAAAGATATAAATACCATAATCAACACCGATACCGACACCTAAAGCAATAACGGGTAAAGTGGCTACTTTTACGCCAATGCCTAATACGCCCATTAAACCTTGGCTCATAATGCTAGTTAATATCAGTGGAGTAATGATACAAATTACAATGCGACCACTTCTAAAGGTAATTAAACAGATAATAATAACAATGGCATAAACCCAAACGAGCATTTCAGTTTGTGCTTCCTCGATAACCATATTGGTGGCTGACTCTATGCCTGCATTGCCTGCAGCCATTAAAAATTCTATACCGTCAATTTGATTTTTTTGATTAAACTTTTCTACTGCTTTAACGACATTATCTAGGGTTTGTGCTTTATGATCTTTGAGAAAAACCAGCACGGGCACCATAGAGCAGTCTTTATTCATCAACCCTTGTGGTGTTTTAGACAATGAAGCATTGGTCATTAATTGATTACGGTTTAAGCCATACCATTTTAAAGAACCTTCATTCATGCCAAAAAGGCCAAATTTTGAAACATCGGCGACAGACTTAACCGCCTGAACACCCGCAACATTGCGTAATTGCCATTGGAATTGATCGACCCAAACCAAGGTTTGATATTGAGCACACTGCTCGACCTCTGTTTTGACCATAATGACAAATAAGTCTGTGCTGGTGCTGTAATTATCAACAATATAAGCGTTATCAAGGTTATAACGAGAGTCAGGTCTTAACTCTGGAGCGCCTGCATCTAAATCACCAATTTTCATTGATTGTGAAAAATACAAACCAAGGATTAAGCAGCCAAGACCAACAGCTAAAGCTACTTTTGCTAGTGGAGGCTTAGCAAAGTTTTTAAATAAGCTTTCGACTATACCTGTGTTATGAGCTGACTTTTGTGCATATTTAAGACCCGCTGGAGAAACACCGATATAACTCATTAATATTGGTAAGGCGATTAAATTAGTAACAATAATGATTGCAACACCAATACTAGCGGCGATAGCTAATTCTCGTATTACCTCTATGTCAATGACCATTAAAGTGGTAAAACCGATAGCATCACTGACTAAAGCGGTAATGCCAGCAATATAAAGTGAGCGAAAAGCAAGCTTGGCAGCGTCAATTTTATCTGCGCCGGTTACGCTATGATGAATAATCGAATTAATAATTTGAACGCCATGGCTGACACCAATAGCAAACACTAAAAAAGGCACCAACATAGAATAAGGATTAATGCCAAAGCCCAGTAAATTTAAAATACCTAATTGACAAAACACGGCAAAAATTGAAAATACCAACACTGATATTGTGCTACGTAAACAACGCGAATAAAGCCAAAGTAGTACAAAAGTAATAACAACGGCTAAGACAAAAAAAGCAACAACTTGTAAGGCGCCATCGATTAAATCACCAACAACTTTTGCAAAGCCAACAATGCGTATCGTGACATCGTCACTGCTGTATTTGTCTCTTATCTTTTCTTCTAAAACGCTTGATAACTCTCGGTAGTCGAGTGGTAAGCCTGTTTCAGGATTAATGTCTTGTAATGGCGCTAAAATAATAGCGGATTGAAAGTTATTAGCGACCAGTACGCCAATTTGTCCCGACTTAAAAACGTTAGCTTTAACGCGTTCAATCATTTTTGTCGAGCCATTATAGCCATCAGGAATTACCGCACCGCCGACAAAACCTTCTTCAGTGACTTCTTGCCAGCGAACATTGGGTGTCCATAATGATTTTAAACCATCTCGACTTATCCCCGGGATATAGAAAACTTCATCGGTTACTTGCTTTAAGGTTTCTTGAAAGTCAGCGTTGAAAATATCCCCTTTTTTGTTTTCAACGACAATTCGAATGACATTACCTAAATCAGCGAGTTCTTTTTTGTAGGTTAAAAAATTATTAACATAGGTGTGCGAGCCGGGGATCATTTTAGTGAAACTAGCTTCAGGTTTAACTTTAGTTGCTTGTAGGGTTAACAAGGTGATACAAATAACGATTATCGTCATCAATAGTGCACGATGACTAAAAATAAATTGCTCTATTTTTTGTGCTAATTTGCTCGGTGTATGTGTCGATTTATCAGTAGACATAAGTTTTTCCCTATTCCTTAATTGGCCATTGGGTAATGCCGAATTGACCAGCAAGAATTAATGAGTTTTCTTTAACTAAAATACTAGAGAATGCGGCGCCTGAAGGGTGCTTTTTAATGTTTAATAACGCTAGGTTTTCAGGCGAGAAACTGACAATTAAACCGCCATGTCCCACTAAGTAAGCGTTGCCCTGCTTAGAGAAGTTACCGCCAAGTAAACTGATACCATTAGGTAATTTTTCATGCTGCCAATACGTGCCACCATCAAGGGAGATCATCAAGTTTCCTTGCAAGCCAAAGGCGACAAGTTGTGTTTTGTTATCAATGAAATGGCTACCGTTAGCGGCTCTTTTATCAACATTATTGGTGTTAGCGATAATGCCAAATAAGCTACCAGAATAGGGAAGTGTCATTACTGACCAAGTTTTTCCTACATCATGAGATTTAAAACCTAAGCCATTTTCACCGACAAGATAGAGTTCATCATCTACTGTAGCTATCACCGCATTAAGGTGATAATTGTCAGGATTATCAAGTTGATTATTGATTAACTGCCACGTTTCTCCTTTGTCTGTACTCGTGAGGAGGGTACCGTAGGCGCCACAGGCAAATAAGGTATCATTTGAGGTGTGAGTAACAGAAAGCAGCGGTTTATTTGGCCCTGATATTAATTCTAACTGATTATCTTCAATCGCAAAGGCCAAATCTTCTAGCTGGTAGGTTAATTCCTCTAGTTCATCTTCATCTTGCGTTTGCTTTATCAGCTGTTGTAAGTCTTGATATTGTTGCTTTACCTGTTCTATTTTAAGTTTGATTAATTCAACACCGGTAAATACTTTGTGCCAAGTTGTGCTATCGCTATTTGCTTTGAGAATAACACCATCATGCCCAACGGCTATTTTACTGCCGTCAGATAATATTGTTACCCCAGTAATAGCAACACTGACAGGAGACTGTTGCTGTTGCCAGTTATTGCTATTTTGCCAATTAATAATATGGCCTCGTTCTCCAACCACCAGCACACTGCCATTGTTTGGCGTCATTGCCATAAGTACACTTTGACTTGCCAAAGCGCTTTTTTGGGCGGGTAATGCCAATAAGTCTGCGGAGTTTTTTGCTTGAGCCAGAGTAAGTAATGAACCAAGTAAAGTAACAAGCATTACACTTGTTATGCTAAAGGCAATATAAGGTGTGCGCATAGAAAACCTAATAAGTAAAAAGTTATGCTTATTAGTATTAATGAACAACGCTGACTTGAGAGGTGTTAAACGTGCCAAATGATTATCTTTGCAACACGTGACGTTTTGTTATTAATTTAAAGGCGATGAAGGAGGGTAAATACGCCTTTATTATGTTTTGTTGTGTCGGTAATCACCAGGTGTTTGATTTGTCCATCGTTTAAAAGCGCGATTAAAGTTGCCAACACTTGAAAAACCAACCAAATAGCCAATCTCACTGAGACTTAAATGTTTTTGAACAATGTAATTCATGGCTAATTTTTTGCGAGTACTCTCTAATATTTCTTTATAACTTGTGCCTTGGTCATGTAACTTGCGCTGTAAATTACGTAAGCTCATCCCTAGATATTCGGCTATTTCAGTTTGTGATGGCGCACCAAGGGGCAATAATTCAAAAATTTTATTTTTAATGACATGACTTAAATCACTCTTATCAACTCTTGCCATAAACTCATCAAGCATTTTCTCATGGCTATGGGTTATTAATGGATTACCACACATTAATTTTTCTTTTGTTTGTTTAAGATTAAAGACAATGGCAGTGTGATGGCTATCAAATTCTACCTTACAATTAAAAAAATCTTCTAGATAAGATAAATTATAGCTCGGCTTTGAGTAGGCAAAACAGACCTTTTCAGGAGCAAAGTCTAACGTGACAAGCTCCCGAGAAAACCGGACGATAGTTGCTAAAAATGTCTCAACGATCTCTTGTGACAATACAGGCCTGTTGGTTGATTCATACGTAAAGATGTTCATTTCAAAGACTAATTGTTCATTAATCTCGTGGTTAATCAGTTGACAAGAGTTCGAAACGACTCGCTTGTAATGAGCTATACGCTCTAATGCATCGTGTAAAGTGTTTGAAGACATCATGGCATAACCCAGAGCATGAAATATTCCTGGGTGAAATTGCTCTGCAATTAAAACAGAAAAATCATGACGAGCTAGTTTCTTATTACAGTGCTCAATGAGTAAAGAGAATTTCTCTGCAGCAATACGAGATTCTTGATCACTTACGGCGTCCAAAGAAATATTACATTCTTCTAATGCCTTTATTGCATCAATGCCATGTGCCTCCATAGCCCTTGATATAGGGATCATCCAGCCGGTTAATGTTGAATAATAATCTTGCATTGCGTTGCCTAACCTTTTGAAGTTGTACCACTGTACGGGTTTTGCACGAAATGACAATAGGTTGGCACATTTAGCGAAATATTAATCTATTGATTGGCGTAATGTGATCGGGGAAGAAATATTACATTACCTATTACAACGATAATAACAGGCGAATAATATGCTAAATAATAACTGTAAAATCAAACCAATAGCTCTGGTTGTTGCTATGGCGCTGGGTGCATCATCTTCGCACGCCGCAGACTTTAATTTTGGTGAAGACAATGACATTCTACTGCAAATAAACTCTCAACTAGATATTGGTGCAAGTTGGAGGTTAGGGGATGCCGACCCTCGTTTTATTGGTAAAACTAATGGTGGTACTGGTTTTACATCGACCACCGATGATGGCAATTTAAATTACGCCAAGCATGATGCGTATTCAAAAATAATTAAAGGTGTACATGATCTTCAACTAAGCCAAGGTGATTTCGGCGCTTTTGTACGTGTGAAATATTGGTATGATTATGCGCTTAAAGACGGCGACGTTCTTCATGGTAATTCTAATAATGGTTTCACGCCAAATACCCCGCTTAGTGATGATGGCTTTGAAAATAATACTAAATTTTCAGGGATCACTTTACTTGATGCTTATATCTATGGCTCGTTTGATTTGGGTGAGTCTCCGCTCGATATTCGTCTAGGTCGCCAAGTGGTAAGCTGGGGTGAAAGTACCTTTATTCAAGGGGGAATGAACTCATCTAATCCTTTTGATGTTCCGGCATTACGTCGCCCGGGAGCAACCTTAAAAGAAGGTATTTTACCGGTTGGTATGCTTTACGGTAATTTAGGTTTAACAGAAAAATTAAGTATCGAAGCCTTTTATCAATATGAATGGGAAAAAACCCAAATTGATGGCTGTGGTACTTACTTCTCTGGCGCAGACTTTGCGGCAAGTGGCTGTAACTTCGTTTCTATTGGTCCCTTTGGAGATCAAGCGGGTTTGTCAGCAGGTTTTGCTGCAGAGCGACAAGCTGATGTAGAGCCCGATGACGGTGGTCAATATGGTGTTGCTGCGCGTTATTATGCAGAAGAACTAAATGACACCGAGTTTGGCTTTTATTATATGAATATTCATTCTCGTGTTCCTTTAATTAACGCTATTCGTACCAGTGTCCCTTTGGCAACGGGAAGTCCAACACCCGTTTTTGTTCCTAAAGCATTAGATCCAACAGGGGGGCTTTAGCCGCACTCAATCCTGGTTACAATATTGAATTTCCTGAAGATTTAAAGTTTTTTGGAGCCAGCTTTGCCACAAATATTGCCGGTGTGGCTTTATCAGGCGAAGTTTCTTATAAGCCCGATACCCCTATTCAAATCAGTGGTCCTGAAATATTAAATGGCGCGTTATCTGAATCACCTGTTTTACGCTTTAGCCCAAGAGTTACCGCTGTTGGTTATGGTGAACAAGTAAAAGGTTGGGATGAATTTGATGTTACCCAATTACAAATGACGGCTATTCAATTTTTTGAAAATACCTTAGGTGCTTCTCGCATTACCGTTATAGCCGAAGTGGGGGTTATTTTAACCGATGGTGTTGAAGACTCAGACCAACATTATGGGCGTAATTCAGTGTTTGGTTTAGGTGACTTTGATGCTGGTGGTGGCTTTAACTGCACTAACTTAGTGGCTGCCGGTGCCTTATCAGGGGATTGTCAATCAGATGGTTTTGTCAGTGACAATGCGTGGGGCTATCGAATGAAAGCGATATTTAATTATAGCGATGTTTATGCCGGTATATCATTAAAACCTAGCGTTTTTTGGGCTCATGATGTTAGTGGTTATTCGCCAGACCCAGGCCAGCAATTTCATGAAGGTCGTAAAAACTTAGGCTTTTCTTTAGAAGCTTCCTATCAACAAAAATATACCATGACGTTAGGTTACAACAACTATTCAGGTGGTAGTCACAGTAATTTAGAAGATAAAGATCTCGTCTCGCTGTCATTTGGCATTTCATATTAATTATATTACAAAACATTAAGAGAATTATGATGAAAAAATATATTACAACAGCAAGTTTACTGATGTTATCACTAGCGACCAGCGCTGTCTTTGCAAAAGTAACTTCAGAAAAAGCAGAACAATTAGGTAAAAATTTAACACCTTTAGGTGCTGAAATGGCGGCAAATGCTGCCGGAACGATTCCCGCATGGACCGGAGGGCTGACCAGTAAAAATACCACAAAAAGTGCAGATTCAGGCCGTCCGGCTAACCCATTCACTGAAGATAAGGTTTTGTTTGAAATTACGAGTGCTAACTTTAGCGATTACCAAGATAATTTAAGTGCCGGTCAAATCAATATGTTTGAAAAATATGCAGACTATAAAATGCCTATTTATAAAACAAGAAGAACTGCAGCTTACTCAAATGAGCTTTACGACATCGTTAAGAAAAATGCCACTACCGCTGAATTAGTGCAGTCAGGCAATGGTATCGCTAACTTTAAAACTACGATCCCTTTTCCGCTTGCTGAAAATGGTTCAGAGGTTATTTGGAATCATATAACCCGTTATCGTGGCGGTACGGCTAAACGTTTTTTAACCACTATTCCAGTGCAAGCTAATGGTTCATTTGTACCCGTTAAAATGAATGATCAATTAGTGTGGCCAGAGTTTTTACAAGGAGGACGTGATGATAAAAAAGATGCCAATATTTTGTTTTATTACTTACAACAAATTACCGCACCATCGCGCTTAACTGGCACAGCATTATTGGTTCATGAAACGATCGATCAAGTTAAAGAAGCCCGTAAAGCTTGGGTTTATAACGCAGGTCAACGTCGTGTTCGTCGTGCACCTAATGTTGCCTATGATGGACCGGGTGCTGGAACGGACGGCTTAAGAGCGACCGATAACTACGATATGTACAATGGTGCGCCAGATCGTTACAACTGGAAATTAATTGGTAAAAAAGAGCTTTATATTCCATATAACTCTTATAATTTACTTGATACGACAGCTAAATATGAAGACATTATAGAAAAAGGTCACCTTAATGCTGCGCACTTAAGATATGAATTACACCGTGTTTGGCAAGTAGAGGCGACATTAAAAGAAGGTGCTAGACATATTTATGCAAAACGTACTTTCTTTATTGATGAAGATACTTGGGGCGCATCTGTTATTGATCAATATGATGGCCGTGGCGAGTTATGGAAATTATCAGAAGCACATAACATTCAATTTTATGATGTTGATACACCGTGGATGGTTGCTGAAACCTTACATGACTTAAACTCTGGACGATACTTAGTTACCGGTTTAAGTAATGAAGAGCCAACCTTTATGGTTTGGGGAGAAAAAGTTAAAAGAAAAGATTTTTCTACTTCAGCATTAAGACGTTTAGGTCGTTAATTTATGTAAAATTAAGCTAGCTGGTTAATATTTTTAATGCATTATTTTTCATCAATGTTAGTCAATATTAATCAGCTTTTTAGTAAAATATTAAGGGAGAAAAATCATGTTAAAACAAGGCCTTTCATTTTTTGGACTTTTATATTGCCTGCTGTTCATTTTGATAGGTTCTGTTCATGCCGATACTGCGTTAAAACCCGCCAGTAAATATACTCTGGCTCTCAAAAATGAATTACTAGAAAGCCTACCTTTTAGCGATAAACTTGATTTTTCTTTAGCTGAAAAAGGTTTAATAAAACGGCCAGAAAAATTACTCATCAAAGATGAGCAGGGCAATGTTGTTTGGGAGCTAGGTAATTATCAATTTTTACTTGATGATAATAATATCGATACCGTTAACCCCAGTTTGCTACGCCAAGCTAAACTAAATATGACTTATGGCTTATATCAAGTCACTAAGCGGATTTATCAGGTTAGAGGTTATGATCTTGCCAATATTACCTTTATTAAAGGTGACAGTGGTTGGATTATTTTTGATCCCTTACTTACTGCGGCGACTTCTAAAGCGGCCTTTAAACTAGTAACAGCAGAGCTTGGAAAATTTCCGGTAAAGGCGGTTATATACAGTCACGCCCATGCCGATCACTTTGGTGGTATTAAAGGCGTTGTTAGTCAAGCGCAAGTTGATTCAGGGGAAGTGCAAATTATCGCCCCACGTGGTTTTATGGAACACGCGATTAAAGAGAATATATTAGCGGGTAATGCGATGACACGCCGTGCTACTTATCAATATGGTAATGCACTTGCTAAAGGGGCTAAAGGCCAAGTCGACGCTGCGATTGGTAAAGGGCTATCGACAGGTTATATCGATTTAATTGCACCGAGTAGAGAAATATTGGCTGATGAAGAAACCCTGATTATTGATGGCATTGAAATGGTCATGCAAAACACTCCAGGCACAGAATCACCAGCAGAAATGAATACTTATTTCCCACAGTTTAAAACCCTTTGGTTAGCTGAAAATGTCACTGGAACATTACATAATATTTATACTTTACGTGGTGCTGAAGTACGTGACTCACAGGCGTGGAGTAAGTTTATCAATAAAGTGATATACCGTTTCGCTCATGACAGTGAGGTAATGTTTGCTTCGCATTCTTGGCCAAGGTGGGGTAAAGAATACATTATTGAAGTCTTAGAAAAACAGCGTGATATGTATGGATACTTACATGATAAAACCTTAAATCTTGCTAATAAGGGTGTCACCATTAATGAGATACACAACCAACTAGCGGTTCCTGATGTCTTAGCGCATCAATGGTATAACCGCGGTTACCATGGTTCTTATTCTCATAATGTTAGAGGTATTATTAATAAATACTTAGGCTTTTATGATGCAAATCCCGCCAACCTTAATAAATTGAGTCCAGCAGAGTCTTCAGGTAAATATATTGAATTAATGGGCGGCGCACAACAGGTGTTATCTCAAGCAAATAAAGCCTTTAATAACGGTGAATATCGCTGGGTGGCTGAGTTGCTTAATCATTTGATTTTTGCTCAACCAGAAAATGACCAAGCAAGGCATCTTCAAGCTGACACCTTAGAGCAATTGGGTTATCAAGCTGAGAATGCCGGTTGGCGTAATAGTTATTTAGCCGCTGCTTTTGAACTGCGCCACGGCATACCTAAAGCAGCAAAAGCCACTAAAGCTGGCCCTGATATGATCAAATCGATGAGCAGTGAATTAATTTTTGATTTTCTGGGGGTGCGTCTAAACACCGATAAAGCATTGGCGCACCACTTTAAAATTAATTTTGTTTTCCCTGACCGTAATGAAAAATTCTTAGTTGAGTTGAGCAATGCACATTTAAATAATATTGAAAATATTCAAGCAGCACAGGCGGATTTAACCGTCACGATTAATCGCAAAGATTTAAATCTTTTGTTGTTAAAACAACAATCATTTGGGCAACTGGTTAAATCAGGCAAGATGAAGCTCGATGGTAATGGCAAGGTATTTGGTCAGTTGCTGATGATGATGGATGATTTTCCTTTCTGGTTCAACATTGCTACTCCGTAATAGCATAAAATAAATGAAGAGTGCTTTATTATGAATATTAAAAAAAATATCGGCAATGAATTTGACTATATTATTGTTGGCGGAGGCTCCGCAGGTTGTGTGTTAGCGAATCGATTAACTGAGAATGGTAAGTTCACCGTCTGTTTATTAGAAGCCGGTACCGATAACAATAGTATGTTAGTCAATACGCCGGGAGCATTTTCAGCCTTTATGTTTTTGAAAAAATTCAATTGGAGCTTTAATGCTAAAGCTAAAAATGATATTCGTCATGGAAAACCACTTTTTGTGCCGCGTGGCAAAGGCTTAGGCGGCAGTTCAGCGACCAATGCCATGCTTTATATACGTGGACAAAAACAAGACTATGATCATTGGGCAGCACTCGGTAATGAGGGTTGGGCATTTAGTGATATCTTGCCTTATTTTAAAAAGTCGGAAACCAATAGTCTTGGCGAAAGTGAGTTTCATGGTAGTAAAGGACCATTACAGGTTACCTCACGGCCTGTTCTTTATGACATTAGTAAGCGTTATATTACAGCAAGCCAACAGGCTGGTTTTAAAGTGACTGATGACTTCAATGGTGCTGACCAAGAAGGTGTTGGTTATTACCAGTGCACCATAAAAGAAGGTAAACGATGCTCTGCCGCCCATGCGTATTTACTGCCGGTGATGTCTCGGCCTAACCTTAGCGTATTCACTGGTGCACAGGTAAGCAAAGTGCTTCTAAAAGATAAAGAAGCCTATGGTGTTGAGGTTTATATTGAAGGTACAAAAAGTATATTAACGGCTAAAAAAGAAGTGGTGTTAAGTGGTGGTAGTATCGCTTCACCGCAGTTATTAATGTTATCAGGCATTGGTGATAAAAATGAACTCGACCAGCATGGCATAGCGTGTTTGCATGAATTGAAAGGTGTTGGCAAAAACTTACGAGAGCATGTCGACGCCTGCATATTAGTTAAAAGCAAAAAAACAGACGGTTTTACACTGTCAGTTACCGGTTTGCTAAAAATGCTGCCAGATACCCTTAAATATATCACCAGTAAAAAAGGTAAACTTGCTAATAGTATTCTAGAAGCGGGGGGCTTTATTAAATCGAATGACAATGAAGATAGACCTGATATTCAATTACATATGCTGCCTTTGTTATTTGATGATAATGGCAGAGACTTGAAGCTGTTATCACAACATGGCTTTTCATGTCATGTTTGTATTTTGCGTCCAGAAAGTACCGGAACCGTATCGTTATTGTCAGCTAACTATCAAGATGCGCCAGAGATAGATTTTAACTTTTTTTCTGATGTTAATGGTAAGGACAAAGCGGTGCTCATTAATGGTATGCGTCAATTGCGCAAAATATTAACCGCACCGGCATTAGCTGAGCATTATGATAATGAAATGCATCCAGGAAATGCGTTTGAAAGTGATGAACAAATTTTTGCTAAAACCAAAGAACGCTTAGGTTTAGTTTATCATCCGGTGGGTACCTGTAAAATGGGTATCGATGAAATGGCTGTGGTTGATAATGAATTGAAAGTTCACGGTATTACTAATCTCAGGGTTATTGATGCTTCTATTATGCCAACACTTATCAGTGGTAATACAAACGCACCGACCATGGCTATCGCAGAAAAAGCGGCAGAGATGATGTTAGTCAGTTAATAAAGGGGAAAAACATGCTCAGTACCATTATAATTATGCTTAAAATGTCACTTACCGTTTTATGGATATTAGCCTTGCTAGGTCTGTTATCGATATCACCTTTGCCCACAGAATATCAATTTTATCTGTTAGCCTTAGCTATTATTGTTCTTTTAGTGCACTTTATTGAGTTTTTTGCGATGAAAGCTAATTTTAAATATCACAGTAAGTCAGAAATGAATTTTCTACAGACCATGCTGTGGGGCTTTGGCTATTGGCTACCGATACTTAAACATTATCAAGAGCAAGCAAAGCTAATAAAATAGCTATTTGCTTTAAATAGAGTGGCAACATAAGGATCACAGTTAGTCAGCAGGTTGTGATTTTTTATCAGCACCGTCGAGAAAACTCGGTACTTTAGTGCCGAGTAGTTCACTGTTGTTCAAGATAGACCTGTACGCTAAGGTCACTAAGCACTTAACCTCGTTCGCAGAAAAACAGCTCGAATTATGCTCTGTTTTATTAAAATAATTATATTTTAATAAAACAATTTTTACTTTTCTAAGAGATCGCCCGCTGGCCAGTCAATAAATTGGCGAGTATCTGCGCACTTGACATCCTTTTAGCCTAACCTTATATTTAAAACACTTTACCTTGAAACAATCAAGGTTGCCTAAAGAGTCTCAAGTGCAATATTTGGGCAGGCGAAGTCTCCAATATCGATATAAAATAAACGTATAGTAAAGTGTATTACTTGCAACTTCCGGTAGTGTTATTGAATACTTTTTGCTTGAATTGCCCAACAAGGAACTATGTTAAATGGTGTCTGAACAGGATCAAAATACTACTGCGCTAGAGCAATTCGAAGTAAATTCCCATGATATAGAGATGTATCTCGATGTGGTTTTTAATAATCACGACGATCCTATATTCGTAAAGGATGATGAATGTCGATTGTTACTCGTTAACGATGCTTTTTGCCAGGTTTTTAACTTAACTAGACACGAAATAATTGGAAAAACACTCGCTGAAACAGTACCCCCAAGCGAGCGTGATCATTTTTTAGCAATTGATAGGTTAGTACTGGATAAAGGGGAAGCGATTTTAAGTGAAGAAACCCTGACGATTAATGGCTCAGAAACTAGAGTTATATTAACCAGAAAGAATCGCTTTATAGATGGTAAAGGTAACTATTTTATCGTCGGGGTCATTAATGATATTACCAAACGAAAACTAGCCGAAGAAGAATTAAAACTCGCTGCCAGTGTTTTTACTCATGCTGGTGAAGGCATCATGATAACCGACGCCAAGGGGAGCATTATTAATGTCAATAACACCTTTGTCACTTCAACTGGTTATAGCGCTGTTGAAGCGATTGGACAGAAGCCGAATTTTTTACAATCAGGAATACACCCCGCCGAGTTTTATACCGAGATTTTGCAAGTGCTGCAGAGTAAAGGGGCGTGGTCTGGTGAAATATGGAACAGTCGTAAAAACGGTGAAATTTATGCTGAAATGCTTAATATTAGTTCGGTTAAAGATGTTAATGGTAAAATAAGTAACTATGTTGCGTTATTTACCGACATCACTCCAATGAAAGAACATCAAAGTCAGTTAGAGCATATTGCCCATTATGACGTACTGACTAACTTACCAAATCGGGTGCTACTGGCCGACCGATTATCTCAATCTATGTTGCAGTGTAGCCGTAATATGCAAACACTCGCTGTGGTCTTTTTAGATTTAGACGGCTTTAAACTTGTTAATGATGAGCATGGCCATGATGTGGGGGATGAACTGCTAGTTGAAATTTCCATACGCATGAAAGCGGCACTTCGCGAAGGTGATACTTTAGCTCGTATTGGTGGTGATGAATTTGTTGCGGTATTAACTAACTTAACAAGGGTTGAAGACTGTGAGCCAATATTAGATCGCTTGTTATTAGCCGCATCTGAGCCAGTGACCGTTAGTAACGTCGTGTTAAATGTATCAACCAGTATAGGCGTAACACTTTATCCACAAGACAGCGTTGATGCTGACCAACTTATGCGCCATGCTGACCAAGCCATGTATGTGGCGAAAGAATCAGGTAAAAATCGTTATCATTTATTTGATACTGCGCAAGATGATGCAGTTAAAATACAACAGGAAAGCCTTGAGGCCATTCGCAGTGCACTCGATAACCAGCAATTTGTGCTTTATTATCAGCCTAAGGTTAATATGAAAACAGGCAAAGTGATTGGCGTTGAAGCCCTTATCCGCTGGCAACACCCTTGCAGAGGCTTATTAAATCCCTTCGACTTTTTACCTATTATTGAAAATAATCCGATGAGTATCGAATTGGGCGAATGGGTTATTGATACCGCACTAACACAAATAAGCCAATGGCAAAAAATGGGCCTCGACCTTCCGGTTAGCATTAGCGTAAATATTGCCGCGGTTCAATTACAGCAGCCTGACTTTACTCAGCGATTAACAACTTTACTAGCAGCGCACCCTAATGTTAAACCTTGCTATTTAGAACTAGAAGTATTGGAAACCAGTGCCTTAGATGATGTCAATCATGTTTCAACAACTATGTTGGAGTGTATTGCATTAGGCGTAAGCTTTGCCTTAGATGATTTTGGCACGGGGTATTCCTCCTTAACTTACTTGAGACGGTTACCCGCAAACTTAATTAAGATAGATCAAAGTTTTGTTCGAGATATGCTGATCGATACCGATGATTTTGCCATTGTTGAAGGTGTTATCGCCTTGGCTAAATCATTTAAACGTGAAGTTATTGCTGAAGGTGTTGAAACGATTGAACATGGTAAGGCACTGTTGCAACTAGGCTGTAATTTGGCACAAGGTTATGGCATAGCCAAACCTATGCCAGCGCATGATGTGCCAGCATGGGTCAACAATTGGCGACCAGATGCGAGTTGGCAACTATAAGTAGTAAATATGTACGATAAAAGACAAACGTAAACAAAATAAGTGAAAAAAATGAAGATTAACGAAATAGCAGAGAAGAACTATCTTTGGGTAGAAAAAATGGGTTGGCATAATAAAACAACGCTAGAAGCATTAGCCCTTGTTGCATCAGAAGTCGGTGAGGCTATTAATGAATGTCGGCACGAAAAACCTAGTGATGCCTTTGGCGAAGAGCTTGCCGATATTATCCTAAGAGTACTAGATATTTCCCATTGGCAAGGAATTGATATTGAAAACGAAATTTTAAAAAAAATGAGCAAAAATGAAATCAGAGGCACTAGGGGAAGACTTAAATAACTTAAAAATTAAGGCTTATTTCTATTTACTTTCGCTGCAAGTAAACGCTCACATTTAATTTATGATAACGTACAGTAGCAACCAGATTGTTGCTGTTAATTTAATCTATAAAGAACATCCTCTTTTTACAAACAAAAAAATCACTACATCTTTTAACCATTCTTGTAAAACTCCCAGCAGATATTCATTACGCTTGTGTCTTCCGGTTAGTTTAAGCCCTATTTTATTTTTTAAGCTAAAAATATTAACTAAAATATAGCAAATATTGTCGCCATTATATGCGCCGTTAAACAACTAAACGATATCAATTTTTTTATCAGACTGATTAAAAAATTGATATTGAGTATTTCTATTAACGGCGCAGAATCTAGCAAATTTAGTTAGTTACTGTTCATCAAAACAACTTTTTTGTTGATCAATAGCGACTAAATTTTTTAATGTATTTTAAATCGAATAAAAATCAGACAATCACTTATAAGAGTAATCATGAGTAACTTAATGGCAGGTAATGAAGTCATTTTTAGCGACGATAAATTATCAGTTTATAATTTTGGCGATAATTTTTTATCAGAAAAATCGAATATAGATAAACGCTTTTTTGAAGGCGGTACTCGTTATAGAGACGCTGTACAAATAATCGTGGCAACGGGAGAGTATTGGATATTTGACTATGGTGTAGTGGTTTTTTGGGCAGTAGCCGCAGGTGAACGCCAAGCATTAATCAATCGACTTAAGAGTGATAACACCCTCTATATTGAAAATATTGAAGAACATTTACGCTTTACTTTTTCTAATGAACTGATCATTAAAAAAGATACCATAGTACTACCAGATAACGATCCGTTGACACGTCTTGCGATAAGCCATGCGTTGGCGCAATCAAACAAGTTGATGGAATTTGAACTTCAAGCGCAAAATAAAATAATGGATTATTCTCATATTCCTGAAGAGTTGGCTAAACTGGGTAAAATATCGATTAGCCAAAAAGAAATCGCTAAAATTAGAGGTACGCTACTGAGTACTAAAAGCGATATTATTTTACATTATGGATTACTTGATACCCCAGATTTTATTTGGGAATACCCTGAATATGAAGCGACTTACGAACGTATGGCGCGTTATATGGATATTCATCAACGCGTCGAATTATTATCTAAAAAGCTTTCGACGATTCATGAACTATTTGAAATGTTAGCGGCTGAACAAAAGCATCAACATTCATCCTTTTTAGAATGGATTATTATCGTGTTAATTGGTATTGAGATTGTTTTGTTTCTTGTTCAAGAGTTGAAAAGTTTAGCGAGTTAACTCGCCAATCTTTATTGTTAACATTTACTTTTTTAATGTGGGTTTTAAGTTAGTCAGCAGGTAAGTTATTGCGTAAAAATAACTTACCTGCTTTGTTATACAAGCTTATGCTTAGCGGTCCAAATATGTGCCAATTCTAACGCTATTGTTGCAGCGGCTAATGCAGTAACTTCACTGTGATCATAAGAAGGAGCGACTTCAACTACGTCCATGCCAATCAGATTAATACCCACTAAACCTCTCAATATCTTCAACACTTTATCTGTGGTTAAACCGCCACATACTGGCGTACCTGTACCAGGAGCAAAGGCGGGATCTAAACAATCAATATCAAAGGTTAAGTAAACTGGCGTATCGCCAACTCTAGCTTTAATTAATGCGGTGATCTCACTGACACTCATATCATTAGCTTGCATGGCATTAATGACAGAAAAACCATGGTCTTGCTCTTTGTAATTTGTGCGAATACCGACCTGAATAGATTTATCTCTATCTATGAGATTTTCTTTAGGCGCATGATAAAACATAGTGCCATGGTCATAACAACTACCATTGCTATAAGTATCAGTATGGGCATCGAAATGTATCAGTGCCATAGTGCCAAATTTTTTCGCATAAGCACGCAGTATCGGCAAAGTAACAAAATGATCGCCGCCTAGCGATAAAATGGTTTTGTCTGCATCAAGTAACTGACCTACAGCCGTTTCAACTTGCGTACAAAAATGTGCAGAGTCTCCAGGAGAAAAAACCAAGTCGCCAGCATCAATGATTTTACAGTGTTTTAATAAGCTAAAAGGCCAAGGAAATCGCTTACCTTCCCAAGCCAAATTAATTGAAGCTTGCCTAATCGCAGTGGGGCCCATTCGAGCGCCTGAGCGCCCGGTGGTAGCCATGTCATAGGGTAAGCCTAAAACAACAATATCAGCAGCCGACTCAATGGGATTTTGCACTAAAGGCTGACGTAAGAACGTCATTGCATTTGAGTAAATTGACTCATCAACTTGATTGAAAATATTTTTCATTGTGCTTAATCTCTACAAATCTTCAAGGTAGGTGTAGCCTTGTAAGCCATCAACTAACTCTTTAAAAATTTCTTCACCTTCGCTTTTTGATAATCTAGCATCGATAAGCTCGGCATAGGTTTTTTTGAATAATTCGGCATCTAAATGCACATAATTCAGCATATCTTCTACCGTATCACCTTCATTAATTTCAGTGATTTCTGCTTCACCGTCGTCATTGATGAAGACCACAGCACTGTGAGTGTCACCGAATAAATTATGCATATCACCCAAAATTTCTTGATAAGCACCCACTAAGAAAAAGCCAAGTAAATAAGGCTCATCTTCTGTCCATGCTGGCACAGGTAATGTGCTTTCAATACCTTGTCCGTCAACATAATGGTCAATAGTGCCATCGGAATCACAAGTAATATCTAATAATACCGCTCGTTTTTCATGTGATTTTTCTAAGTTACTTAAAGGTAAAACAGGAAAAACCTGATCAATTCCCCATGCATCGGGTAATGATTGAAATAAAGAAAAATTAACAAAAAATTTATCAGCAAGTTTTTCGGTTAAATCATCCATTATTGGGCGATGAAAACGATTTTTACCATCCATTAACTTATTTAATTCATAACAAACACGTAAATTAATTTGTTCAGCCCAAGCGCGTTGGGTTAAATTTAATAATCCCATCGAAAACTGGTTGTGTACTTCAGCCAAATCACTTTGGGTGTCATGATAAATTTCAATTAAGGCACGATCATCATTACGGTCATTTAGTTGCGCTAACGAACGCCACATATTACTTAATAAAATAGATTCATCAGGCGTAGGCGCTATGATATTTTCTGGTTCATAAGACTCAGTGCCAATAACATTAGAAATAAGTACCGCATGATGTGCGGTTAATGCTCTGCCTGATTCCGAAATAATCATTGGCATAGGTTGATGATAACTTTTACAAATATCACCAATAGTATGGACGATGTTATTCGCGTACTCAGCAACGCTGTAATTCATTGAGTTATGAGATTGGCTTCGTGTACCATCATAGTCAATGGCCAAACCGCCACCAACATCCATGCATAAAATACCTGCGCCTAGGTTGCGCAGCTCACAATAAAAACGTGCCGCCTCACTAACACCTAATCTTACATCTCTTATATTAGCTATTTGTGAGCCTAAGTGAAAATGGACAAGCTTTAAGGCGTCAAGCATGTTTTCTGCTTTAAGAACTTTTACAACGTTAAGTACTTGCGAAGCTGACAAACCAAACTTTGATTTTTCACCGCCACTGGCTTGCCATTTACCTTTGCCTTGAGAGGCTAAACGAACACGGATCCCTAAACGAGGTTCAACATTGAGTTTCTTTGCTTCGGTTAAAATCATTTCTAATTCAGACATTTTTTCTAAAACGATATGAACCTTATGACCTAACTTTTCGCCAATTAACGCTAAGCGCACATATTCTCGGTCTTTATAGCCGTTACAAACAATAACCGATGAAACTTTTTGAGCCATAGCTAAAACAGCTAATAATTCTGCTTTACTGCCTGCTTCAAGGCCAAGTTGTGTGGACTCTTTATTATTTTGGCTCGCCAAAATTTCATCAACAACTTCACGCTGTTGATTGACTTTAATAGGATAAACTAATAAATATTTTTCCTGATAATCATAATCTTCTATCGCCTTATTAAAGGCTTCACATAGACTGTGAATGCGATGATGAATTATTTGCGGGAAACGCACTAATGCAGGCAGTGTTAAGCCTTTATCTTCAATCATTTTAGCGATATTGATTAAATCTACTGTGTGATCCTGACGCTCAAATTTTGGCGCGACATATACATTTCCAGCATCATTAATACCGAAATAGCCCTGACTCCAGTGACGTACGTTATAGTGTGCGCGAGCGTGAGCAAGATTATCTTTGTTCATTGATTTTCCTTTACTTATTCTACTTAATAATAGAATGGCAATTCTTCATGGGTAATTAGGGCGAATTAGAATTTAACAGCCGCTTAATGTCCAACAAAAAAAATAATGATAAGTAACAATTATTATTGATGAGTGCTGGTGATAATTCAACTTGAGACGTGAATTAGTGCACTAATTGATAGGGGGAATTTAATTTGCGGGGCTAGTGCACTGATTTTGATATTCGATTTTAGTGCGTTGACCCCGCAGATTATTAGCAGGTAAATATATTTAATTGCTTATAAAAATGACCAACTAATATTTTTTATGTTGGGTAATACTGTACAAATCATGGCGTCTATCACGCATGGTATGTACAGCGCCGTGACTATGTAACTGTTTCAATAAATCTAGATTTACGTCTACAATAACAGTCATCTCTGAGTTAGGTGTTGCTTCTGCTTTGATACCCGTTGTTGGAAAAGCAAAATCAGACGGCGTAAATACCGCAGATTGGGCATATTGAATATCCATATTATTTACTTTTGGCAAATTACCTACCGCGCCAGCTATAGCAACATAACATTCATTTTCAATCGCTCTTGCCATTGCACAGTGTCGCACACGTGTGTAGCCATTCTGGGTGTCTGTTAAGAACGGCACAAACAAGATATTCATCCCTTGGTCGGCAAGTATTCTAGAGTACTCCGGAAATTCAACATCATAACAAATCATGATACCAATTTTGCCACAGTCAGTATCAAACACCTTGAGGTTTTTACCACCGACCATAGACCAACTACGCACTTCTGCTGGCGTTAAATGGATTTTATCATAACGTTCCCATGAACCATCACGACGACACAAAAAGCCTGAGTTATAAAGACTGCCATCAACAAAAAACGGCATGCTACCGGTAATAATATTAATATTGTAACTTATTGCAAATTCGATAAATTTATCACGAATTTGTTCAGTATATTCTGATAGTCTGCGAATACTCTCGGTTAAACGTAAATGGTTAAATTCTGCCATTAAAGGTGCATTGAACAATTCAGGAAACAGCACGAAATCACTTTTATAATCGGATACTGCATCGACATAAAATTCCATTTGTTCAAATAAATCATCAATACTTTTCATCGAACGCATTTGCCATTGCACTAAACCTAAACGAACCTCTGAGCGCGGAGCATTGATAAGTTTTACCGATTTAGTATAAAAGATATTCGGCCATTCAAGTAACGTGGCATACTCCATTGATTCGCTATCACCCGATAAGTAACCGGTTAGTAACTTGCGGACATAAAAATCATTGGCGAGCTGAAAACTTAATACCGGATCATATAATTCTTTGATTTTTACTTTTTCAATATACTGTTTAGCGCTCATTTTATCTGAATGTTGCGCATAGTTTGGCATACGACCACCGGCTACAATAGCGCGTAAATTCAAGTTTTCACAAAGCTCCTTACGAGCATCGTACAAGCGCCTAGCTAATCGTAAGCCACGATAATCAGGATGAATAAAGACCTCTATTCCATATAAAGAGTCGCCTTTAGGATCATGATTATCAAAGGTCATATTGCTAGTGATTTCAGAATAAGTATGTTCATCGCCAAAATCAGCATATTCAATTATTAATGAGAAGGCACAACCGACAACAATGCCATCAACAACTACACAGATTTGCCCATCTGGAAATTTAGTTAATAAGGCTTTAACCGTGGGTTCATTCCACGTTGCTAATTCTTTATTAAGGTAAACTGATTCACTCGCCTTGCGAAGCTCTGTCATATCTTGCAATGTTAAATGACGGACGGTAACGCTATTTGCTTCCATTTAAATTCCTAATTAATTTTGGTATTAATCATACTTTTCTCTCATCGTAGAGTGCAAAAAGACGATTATTGTGATTTGTATACCAAAAAATCAACTTATACAAGCATATTAAAAAAAATCAGAACAAAGACACTCACTTTAAGACCTAAGCAATCATAACAAAGACACTCACTTCAAGACCTAAGCAGACACTCACTTAAAATTGAAATCCACTTAAAATTGAACAATAACAGTCTTTGCACTAAGCTAAAATAAGGTAGCTATGTTATTTAGGATGAATGATGGCAACGCCAAGGAAGCAACAAATTAGTTTAGAAGACACCCCTTATTATCATTGTGTAGCTCGTTGTGTTCGACGGGCCTTCTTATGTGGTGAAGATAAATATTCAGGCCAAAGCTATGAACACCGTCGAGGCTGGGTAGAAGACAAACTTCATTTTCTTACGCAAGTATTCGCTATCGATGTCTGTGCTTATGCTGTAATGAGTAACCATTATCATGTAGTAGTATTTATTGATGAAGCAAAAGCTAAGCAATGGAGCATGATAGAAGTTCTTGAACGTTGGCATACTTTATACAAAGGCACCTTACTGACCAAGCAATATTGTCAAGGTGAAGCCTTAGCAAAACCATTACTTGATATAGTTAAGTCAACAGCTAAGGTTTATCGAAAACGTCTGATGAAAATTAGTTGGTTTATGGGTTATATCAATGAGGGTATTGCTAGGGCCGCTAATCAAGAAGATGACTGCACAGGTAGATTCTGGGAAGGTAGATTTAAATCACAAGCGCTATTAGACGAAGCTGCTCTTGCATCTTGTATGGCATATGTTGATTTAAACCCTATTCGAGCTAATGCTGCACAAACACCAGAAAATTCAGAACATACGAGTATTAAACTTCGATGTGAACAGGCAGAAAAAAGCAAGCAGCCCAGCACGCTATTACCCTTTATTGGCAATCCAATAAAGGGTATGCCAAAAGGTTTACCTTTTGAACTCAAAGATTATCTTAAATTAATTGAGTTAACAGGTCGATGCATTAGAGAAGCTACATCTGGTTTCATAGAAGAAAGCCAACCTGCAATACTCAATCGATTAAATATATCCGCTGAAAATTGGTTGATAATCACCACTGAATTTAATACCCAGTTCCATGGTGCCATTGGTCATGAAATGGCACTGAGTGACTACTGTGAGCATCAACAGTTAAAGCGACGACAAAATTTGAGTCATTGCAAACAACTATTTTCTTAAATAGTTAATCCATAAAAATATCTTCAGATTGTTAATCAGGTTCTTCCTGCGGAAAAAATTGCCAAAATATCGATGATTTAAGAAAAATAAAGTTGAAAAACTGTTTTAGCACACTTTAATATGACTAAAAATCGATATGACTGACGACAGAAGATCAGTTATTAAATATTTCTGTTGTTTGAATTAAAGTGAGTGTCTATGTTTTTTTTATGTTTTTATATTGGAACGAAACCTTAACATTGTTGCTAAGATTTCGTTTCTTTCTAGGTAAGGCTATACTTAAATGCCATCAGTAACAGTACTTTTTTGATGGATATCGCCAAAAAACCTATAAAACCAACACTTAGAGCTATTCGCTTTAGGTGCAGTTATCACTCTTTATTTTTTAACCCATTGACCCGTGCTATTTTGGATAAAGTGGCCTGGTTGAGTTTTATCATAAGCTTTTTTACCCGCTAAAGCGGTGACTTGTTGCATGGTGATTTTATTGGTGCGTGCTAAATTCATATAAATACTTTTGCGCTTTTCGTTAACACTGGTGACTAGGCTTTTCGCGTCTGGGCTATCAATAATAAGACCTAAGTAACCATTAGACATTTCACCCACTAAACCTTGTTGTTTTGCATCGTCGAGTGAAGTAGCCCAAGCGGAAAAGGCTATAGTAGAGACCAATAGAGCACAGCTTATTTTTTTTATGAATTTCTTTGTTAAATTTTTCATGGTTTTTCCCTAAAATATGTCGCTTTCAGCACTAAATATGTCGTCTAGTTCTTTATCTACCTTCACCTTTATTTCATGATCAATTTTCAAATTTAAATTAATGGTGATCGGTTCTTTTGCACTAACTTCTATCTTATGTGTACAAGCACTGATAATGAACACAGTGAATAGCACGATTAGTATTTTACTCATACTTACTCCTTCTTTTTTTGTAAACCTTTGATAAGGCTTTCTTCAAAACGTTGAGTTATTGATAATGATTCAAGTAAACCAAGTAAGTCATAACTCAAATTCAGATTTAAATTAACATCGTTATCAATATCTGGATTGCGACCTTTTATTACTGTGTTTAACTGCATGTAACCGTCGTCTGCCATTGTAACTGCGGAGGAAAGCTGATGATAATGCAAGTTTTGCAGTGCATCAAACGCCAGTTTTAGTTGACTGTTGTTTGCTTTAAGCTCTGTTACGGCTGGGTTATCAATGACCTGTATCAGTCCGTTGCTAATATTGTGCAGTTCACCTTTTTCAATAATATATTTATCACCATCAAAAGTAACGGGAAGTTGGCCTGATATGTTACCTGTTACAACAATACCTTGTTTTTCATCTAATGCTAATACTTGCTCTAAGTCTATACTATTAAGCTGAACATTAACTGAATGCCCATGTTCGACAGGCCATTGTATATTTGGAATAAAGAAGCTGCCCCCTAAAACATTCGCCTTAAGTTTGTTGGCTGAAAGCTGAAAGCTTTTATCGAATGTCCAGTTGGTGTTAATTGATAGCTTTGAAATAGGAGTCACAGTTTCAATTAATTCAACGGTTAGGTTTTCTTTAGCATTGGGCTGAGTTGTTATTTTTCCAGCGAGTAATGAAAAATGTTGTTGCCAATTGAGCTCTTGCAACCAAATGCCATTGATTTCACCACTGAGTGAGGTAATTGCCACCGAAACGTTAAAGGGTGTGTTTTCAATATTGTTTAAAGCGTTTATTTGACCCGAAATATTATAATCTAATAGGCCATCAATCAATTCAACTTCAGTCGGCAATTGGATATTTAACGATAATAAGTTGGTGAGTTGTAAATTTTTGGCGGTAATAACTACATTAGGTGACTTGACTGGGCCAGTTAAAACAATATTGCCTAGCTTCACTCCGTCAGCACTGGCTTGAGCATTAAGCTGAATATCGTCAAAGCTGCCGTTGAGTTCACTAAAAATATTAAACGAAGTTATCTTTAGTTTTTTAGGAATATTCAACTGTGAAGCGTGATTATCGACTTTTAGTTTAATGTTTAGATTGTTGTCCTCTAACAGTGCTACGCTACCCGTTAAATTTGTTGTTAATTTTTTTAGGCTTAACAGTGCTTGAGGTTTTTGTGCAGTTGACGTTTTTGTGGTGATTTTATTGTGCGTTTGATTGTTATCTTTGTCCTCAGTCATCTGTTTAAGCACCACAATATTATTTAAGGTGATTGAAGAGTCTGCTGTTAAATTAATCGTTGTTGTTTGCTCGGTTTTATTTAGTGAGCCAATTAAATGTAAAGCAACAGGCGCAGGAGTGTATTTCGCTATGTTAAGCAGCTTCAGCTGACTATCAATAACAAAATGCTCTACTGCTAATGCATAAGGTATTTGTGGGGTAGGTAAGGCAAAAGTAATATTATCAAATTTTACTTGGTGAGGTCGTGCGCCGCTAATGGCGCTTATTTCAAGATGACTAAGGTAGCCCTTACTATCGTTCAGTGTTAATCGAGCATTGCCTTGAGGTTTTATGGTTACGTGCGTTAACGGATTCTCTTCAAGTATTGACATCATTGTTGGCGATAGCCCGGCTTGGCTTAACTTCGCTAACAACTGTGGCTGACTATACTCCACTAATATTTCATTTTTTCCAACAAAGGTTAACGCGACGGTTATCTTGTCTTTAGCGGAAATTTCATGAGTCGTTTCTTTGGTGATTAAATCAAATTGACTATCGAAGTTCAGCGCACCTAATAGTTTAAACGGGCCGCTATTGCCTATGCCGTTTTCAGAAGTTATCGAGATATTGCTTATTTGATTTTTCAAGCTAATAGCGCTCGCTTGATATTTTATCTGTGTGTTGAAATCACCTGAGATTTCGCTAGCCGTTAAGTTGTTTGCTAATGCTGCGGTAATAGGTAATCGATGGGCGCTTAAAAAGCTTTTTAGTAAACTTAATTTACTTGAGATCTCAATGGAAAAACCTTCTTTCTCTCGGGTTAGCTTAGCTTCGATAAACGCTACGCTTGCGGATGTTGTTAGTGTAAAAGACAAGTTATTAGCGAGTGTCGATAAATTAGCAATATATTTTGTCTCAGTTTTATTGCTAAGCGTAAACGGTGAATAGGAAAGTTTAGTGACATTTATTTTTGTCGGTAAATTAAACTGCTTAATCTGTTGTGCATAAGTTTGTAAACTTGTTGAAAGCAATTGGCTTAAGTTTTGATTTTCTTGCTCTTTGCTTAATAGAGCATCATCTTTTTTGGAGAATAAATGATCTGTACCTTTAATCTCTGCCAACCCTATATCAATATCCGTTATATTAAGGCTAGGGGATAGTTGCCATTGTATTGTAATACCGACAATTTGAATGTTAGCCTTTGGGGTCTGTAAGCATGCCTTGTTGACCCTAATGGCCATATTACTGGTAAGGCTTACATTTAGGCAAGTCAACGCTATTTTGTCTGAATTGAATTGTGTTTTTACAAGGTAATTGATAACTGAAACTCTAGCACTGTAAGTGATAGTGAAAATAATCAGTAAGGTGATAACAGCAATTAAGATAAATTTAAGAAATCGCACTTAGGCTCCCTTGCCATAGTTACTTTTTTAACCCAAGTAGAAAATATGTTAATTGCTATTAATCGTTGATGCCCATGAGTCGACAGTCTATTTATGGTCACAACAGTTAACAGGGTAGCCTAATTTTACACAATCGAATATAGCTAGTGATTGATAAATTGCAGGAAAAAACAAGATTACAGGTACTTTTTAACATTAGTAGCTGTTAGTTCTAACTTTCGAGTTTTTAACTTCAAAGTATCAACTGACAAATTTCAGATGAAAAAAAACCTTAACATTGCTGTTAAGGTTTTTTTCCTTCCTTTTGGAATGGAAGAAAGGTTGCTGACTGCCGGAGTTAAACTGCAGCCCGTTAAGAGTGACTGAGTTTATCAGTAGCTGTTAGTTCTAACTTCAAAGTATCACCGACAAATTTCAGACGAAAAAAACCTTAACATTGCTTTTAAGGTTTCGTTCCTTTCTTTTGGAATGGAAGGAAGGTTGCTGACTGCCGGAGTCGAATTGCTGCATGTTAAGAGTGACTGAGTTTATCAGTAGATGGTTTTACTTTTCTTAAGACGAAAAAAAACCTTAACATTGCTGTTAAGGTTTCGTTCCTTCCTTTCGGAATGGATGGTGCCGACTGCCGGAGTCGAACTGGCGACCTACTGATTACAAGTCAGTTGCTCTACCAACTGAGCTAAGTCGGCACACAAAGATGTGTGCGATAAATTTATTCTATTGAACTATTTATCTTGGCACCGAACAAATGTTTCTACACTATTTCTATATTAAAAAAGTAAGCAACAAATATTCAAATAGGTTGAATAGATGGTGCCTCGACCCGGAATCGAACCAGGGACACGAGGATTTTCAATCCTCTGCTCTACCGACTGAGCTATCGAGGCAGTGTCTAATCTGCTGTCTTTTCGGCTTTGCCTTGAAGACGGGGCGTATTAAACTGTTTTTCGATTTGTTCGTCAACCCTTTTTTTTAAATAAATGTTTGTTTGCTTGTTTTTTCTGCTTATTGGCGGAATAGTCAGCGTAAAATCACCATTTAATCAAAATTCTTAATAAAAAAAGTTGTTGAACCCTTACTTTTTCGGTGGAACGTAACCTTCAATTTCTGGTTCTTTTCCTTCAAAAAGATAAGCAACCATAGCCGTTTCTAAAAAAGCACGGTCATTTGGCTCCATCATGTTCATTTTTTTCTCATTAATAAGCATGGTTTGTTTTTGTTGCCAGTTTTTAAATGCTTCTTGACTGATATTATCAAAAATACGTTTACCGACTTCTCCAGGATAAAGTTGAAATCCTAGTCCTTCAGCATCTTTTTTTAAATTTTGGCAAAATATAATACGGCTCATAAGTTAATTCTCTTGTTCTAGGTTGTAAGTTGGTCTGTGCATTTATACTTTTACCACTTTAATATTCATCTGTATCTTAAAGTGGTATCGATATATAAATATCATGGCTTTAATAAGCTGATCAATTTTTGAGTTGATGCTGCTAAGCCAACCGATGCAGTTGTGGCTAAATTATACCACTGTTGTTGGTTGTTTTCGTTGATTTCTTTTGCTGGTAATTGTTCACAATCAATCACTACTGGCGATATATCTAAATGAAAGTGACTAAAGGTATGGCGAAATTTTGCTAAGGGTACAACGGACGTTTGTTTCAAATGGAGCTTCGCTAATAATGCGGCAATCTCTTCTTCGTGCTCGACCTCTAAAAAACACCATAAACCTCCCCATATACCACTTGGCGGCCGTTTCTCTAATAATACTTGCTGGTTAATACGAGGTATCACCATAATAGTTTGTTTTTCTGGAATGATTTTCTTTGGTTTTTTTTGTGGGTAACTACTTTGTTCATTCAGTGAAAAAGCTAAACAACTGTCACTTAACGGGCAAAGCTCGCATTTAGGTTTACTGCGCGTACAAATAAGTGCGCCTAGATCCATCATCGCTTGATTAAACTGCGCAACACCTTCTTTGGGCGTTAATACCTCTGCAATCGGCCATAACGCTTTTTCATACTTACTCTGACCATTATGGCCTTCAACCATATAACAACGCGCTAATACCCGTTTTACATTACCATCTAAAATAGCGTGATGCTTATTCAATGCCAAACTTAAAATTGCACCAGCGGTTGAACGACCGATACCCGGTAGAGCAATAACTTGTTCAATGTCCTCAGGAAAAGTACCTTGGTATTGCTGAGTAATTATTTTTGCTGTTTTATGTAAATTACGAGCTCGAGCGTAATAACCTAATCCTGTCCAATGATGTAAAACGTTATCTTCATCGGCATTAGCTAAATCGGTAATTGTTGGGAAACTGTCCATAAAACGATGATAGTACGGAATAACCGTTGCTACCTGTGTTTGTTGCAGCATTATTTCAGAGATCCATACACGGTATGGGGTTTTATTGTGCTGCCAAGGTAAGTGCTTTCTGCCTTGGGCTTGATACCAGTCGAGTGTTTGCGTGGCAAAAAACTGTGCTGATTTCGGTGATATTTGAGTTTTATTTGTCATAGCGACTTAGTTTACCTAATAAACGGACACGAATAAATGTGCATTTTTTATTGCAAAAATTTATAATGCCATTATGCTCTCGTCCATATTAATCTCGAGATTATTACTCGAAATATACTTGCTAAGATTTAAGGAATTAAAATGAAATTAAATGCTAAAAACCGTAACCGCCGTTTACGTAAAAAATTACGTGTTGATGAATACCAAGAATTAGGTTTTGACGTCGCTTTTAAATTAGCTGACGGTACAGACAATGATACGGTTGATACTTTTTTGAATAACTTTTTTAATGAAGTTATTCAACCTAATGGTTTAGGTTTTGGTGGCGAAGGCGATGTTTTATGGCATGGTATCGTTTGTACTCAAAATATCGGTAAGTGTACCGATGAACATCGTACCGCTGTAGAATCTTGGTTGAATAAAAATGGCGCTACAGCAGTAGCTGTTAGTGATCTTTACGATGTTTGGTGGGCTGAATAACTTTATTCATCATAAATGAACTTTACCCGGCATTGTCAGCATTTTTCAGTGCCATTACTTATGTACAATAAGTGCAGACTCTGAAAATTTTGGCTGCTTTGTTTAAAGCGCATTTATTTAGAATAAAACTTGGATTATATTGAAGAAATATATGGTAGATAAAACTGAAAACACCCACAAAAGCATTGAAGAAGCTGAAAAAGAAGGCAAATATATTCGCAAAGTACGTAGTTTTGTTAAGCGCGAAGGGCGATTAACAAAAGGACAAGCGAATGCATTGGAGCAATTTTGGCCAACAATGGGCTTAAACCACCTTGATGGAATGATTGATTTTGCTCACTTATTTAATAACAGCAATCCTATTATCTTAGAAATTGGTTTTGGCATGGGTAAATCTTTAGTCGAAATGGCAAAAAATGCCCCAGAACTAAATTTTGTTGGTGTTGAAGTGCATCGTCCGGGTGTTGGCGCTTGTATTTCATTAGCAGATGAAGAAGGCGTTAATAATTTAAAGGTTTTTGAACATGATGCGATAGAAGTGCTTGCTGACTGTATTCCTAATGGTTCATTAACGACCGTGCAATTGTTTTTTCCTGATCCTTGGCATAAAAAGAAGCATCATAAACGTCGAATTGTTTCGTTAGAATTTGTCGAAACTATTCGTCAAAAGCTAAAGGTGGGTGGTGTTTTTCATATGGCAACTGACTGGGAAAATTACGCAGAATGCATGATTGAAGATATGAACTCAGCGCCGGGCTATAAAAACTTAGCCACCGATGGTGACTTTGTGCCACGTCCTGATTCTCGGCCATTAACGAAATTTGAAAACCGTGGTCATAACTTAGGCCATGGCGTTTGGGATATTCAATTTAAACGCCAAGATTAATCCAGAATGGACAGTTAATTTAAGTACTCTTGTTCAACGTGAAAAAGATGCTGGCTATTACGTAAGTTGCCGGTGTCTTTTAACCACTGAGTACTAATGATTTCTCGTTGCAAGGCGGCTTGCAAAATACGCACTTTATACTGCGACCAATAATAAATCGTTGCTTGTTGATGAATTTCGTTATTTGGAAAAATATCACTTCTGCTTTCTTCTAATTCGGCTAAAATATCAGCAATAACTTTTGGCTTTAACTCTTTTTCTATCTGTAGCTTAAATTTAGTGAAACGTTTTGCTTTAACTAATAACCATGCCATCCACAATATTACGGCAACAGCAAAAACAAATAAAATATCTATACTCATAACTGATTTATTCTATAAAAACATTGTGGGCATCTTATCAGTCAAATTGAATTTGGCTAAAGCTTATTTTTATTTTATAACTCGGGTATTTACAAAAATTAAACCGCTAGTCCTCTTAACTCTATGTTAGGTTAATTAAACGCTATATTGTTGCTTTTTATCGATGAGTTACTTTGCTTTTTTGTTAAGTAAAATAGCAATTAAACGCTGAACTGGGCTTGTTCATGCATCAGTAACTTTGCTTTTAAAGCTAAACCACCAGCATAACCTGTTAATTTTCCATTGGCGCCTATAACACGATGGCAAGGGATAATTAAAGCGATCGGGTTTTTTCCGTTTGCTGCGCCAACCGCTCGTACGGCCTTTTCATTATTAATTTTTTTTGCTATCCATAAATAGCTTTTGGTCTCACCTTGTTTGACAGTCAGCAATGCTTGCCATACTTTTTGCTGAAACGGTGTACCTTGTGGTGCAAGTGCCAAGTCGAAGACAGTACGATGACCAGAGAAATATTCTGCAAGCTGTTGAACCACCGGGGTAAAGTGAGTAGGGCTCTCTATGTAACTTTCATCAATAATCAGCGGTAAAGCGCCATCTTGAAAAGCAAGCGCCGTTAGCCCTTGGTCATTAGCGGTTAATGCGATATCGCCGTAAGGAGAAGGGGTGATAGTAAAGTACATATTGATTCCTTTGTTAAAGCATAACCCATTAAATATTGTGAAGATAAATAACTATTTTAAAGATAATTAACGTTAATGCACAGCACTAAAATTGCTTCTTCAGTGAAAGCGCTGAAGTGAAATAAAGCATAAGTCGTTTTATATCAGCCATTATTTATTAGTGGCTAACTTGTTACGATATTGTCGTGCAATAACTTTTAAAATATCACGCCAACTGATAATACCAATAGGTTGCATTTCATCATTTACAATCGGCAGACATGAAAGGTGGTTGTCATGAAACATTAATACAGCGTCATTCAAACTGACTTCTGCTTTGGCTGTCGTCAGGTCTCTGTTCATAATGAGGTGTAACTTCTTTTGTAACATTGAATGGTCACGGGGCGTTTCGTTTTTAGTGCCAATTGTTGGACTTAAATGCTTGTATATATCTCTATCGGTGACCACCCCAACAAGTTGTTTATCACAAAGTATCAAAATATGGTGAATGCTGTGTAGGTCAAATATTGCTTTTGCTTTACTTAAATCATCGTCAAGTTCTAAGGTAATTAAGTCTGTCGACATAATTTTACTTAAGCTCATCATTCTCTCCTACTATTTGATTTTTGTTTGATCGTCACGATAAACAAAACTTTGTTAGTTAACAATCATCTTTTAGTCAAAACTAGCTCTTTAGTGATTTATATAAAACTAATTGTTGGCTGTCACAAAAGTGTCATACAACTGTCTTATAATTGATATCGTACTAAAGTCTCCATAATTGAAGGTGTTTAAGTGGCAATTGCATTAAAATCGACTGGCCCACGTCAGTTGAAAAATACATTAGCACAATGGTTAATAACAGTAGGCGGTATAAGTGTTTTATTTACACTTGTGCTGATCTTTTTATATTTACTCTATGTGATAAAACCTATTTTTGAGTCGGCAACAATAGAGCCTGTTGGTCAATTTGAAATCAGTACCACGGCACCCACGTTATCTGCGGGTGTTGATGAACTAAAAGAAATCGCTTTTCAAATTACTGAGCAAGGTGATATTAACTTTTATCAGCTCGTCAAAAGTGCTGCTCATGAAAAAGGTACGTTAGTACTCAGTGAAAACTTATTGAGTGATGATAAAACCTTAGTTAATGTGGTTAATTCTGGCGTAGAAAAGAAACTACTCATTGATAGTGACGGTAACATGCAGCTTATTGCCGCTAAATTCTTTTCTAATTTTGATTCAGGTACACGAGAAATTATTCCTAGTGTCGCCTATCCGTTAGGAGAAGAGTCGATAGCCGTTGACGAAAGTGGTGAAGTTCTTACAGAAATTTCATTTGGTATGAATGATGAAAAAGCGGTTTTTGTTGCGTTTACGCAAGACCAACGTTTAATTAAGACCAGCTTAATTGCAGAAGATGACTTTACTTACGACAGCGCTTACGAAACTATTTATCAAGAAATCGATTTTCCTTCTGATCATGTTAACGAAATATTAGTAACTCCTGATATGGGCTTAGCTTTTGTTCGCAGTGATGATCAAGTCTTTGTTTTTGATCTTACCGATGAAGATGACGTTGAACTTAAAGCCACAATTATTCCCTCTTTAGAGCAAACCAGAAGCAAACCTCATCATGTTACTGCAATGGCATTACTTTCTGGTAGTAGTTCAATATTATTAGGTAGCAGTGCGGGTAAAGTTACACAATGGTTTGAAGTGGCTACTGACGATGGTCGTCAATTTAAAAATGTTCGTAGCTTTAACGTTAGTGATACCGAAGCCGTTACTCAAATTCATACCGAACAATTTCGTAAAAGTTTCTATACTTTAACGACCTCAGGAAATATGGGGGTTTTCTACACCACCAGTGAAGCTGATTTATGGCGTGGTCAATTAACAACTACCGAACCTAGCGTATTTGCAATTTCTCCTCGTGCTGATGGTTTAGTCGTGATTGACGAAAACCAGCTGAAAATATTCAGCGTTGAAAATGAACATCCCGAAGTGACTTGGAGTGCTTTGTGGGAAGAAGTTTGGTACGAAGGTTACCCAGAGCCAGAGTATATTTGGCAGTCAACTTCTGGTTCAGATGATTTCGAAGGTAAGTTTTCTTTAGTACCCATTTCATTTGGTACCATGAAAGCGGCCATGTACGCGATGTTATTTGCCGTGCCTATTGCGTTAAGTGCTGCGATTTACACCGCTTACTTTATGACCCCTGGTATGCGCCGAAAAGTTAAGCCAACAATTGAGTTAATGGAAGCATTGCCAACAGTTATCTTAGGGTTCTTGGCGGGTTTATGGTTAGCGCCAATAATCGAAAATTATTTGCCAGCAATCGCAATGCTATTAATTATGTTACCGCTTTCAGTCTTTGTAACTGCATTTGCTTGGCATAAACTGCCTAAAGATATGAAAAACACTATTCCTGAAACATGGGCGCCGATCATACTTGTTCCTGTCTTGTTGATTGCCGGTGGCAGTGCATTTTTGTTATCTCCTTTCTTTGAAACCTTGTTTTTTGGTGGCGATGTTCGTCAGTATATTACTAACGACCTCGGTATTGACTTTGACCAACGTAATTCATTAGTGGTTGGTTTAGCGATGGGATTTGCCGTTATACCGACCATTTTCTCTATGGCAGAAGATGCAATATTTAGTGTACCTAAGCATTTAACTAGTGGCTCACTCGCTTTGGGTGCTACACAATGGCAAACGCTTGCGAAAGTTGTTTTGTTAACCGCGAGTCCGGGTATTTTTTCTGCAGTGATGATGGGCTTAGGCCGTGCAGTCGGCGAAACCATGATAGTGCTAATGGCTACGGGTAATACCCCAATTTTAGATTGGAGTATTTTCCAAGGTATGCGTACCTTAGCAGCAAATATTGCTGTAGAAATGCCAGAATCCGAGGTAGGGAGTTCGCATTATAGAATTCTATTTTTAGCTGCTTTTGTTTTATTTGTTTTCACCTTTATTTTTAACACGTTTGCTGAGCTGATACGTCAGCGCTTACGTGAAAAATACAGCTCGTTATAGTTAAGGAACTGAGTTTATGAATAGTTGGTTTAAATCTGGTTCTCCGTGGGTGTGGTTGTCTGCTGGCGGAGTAAGTATCAGTTTAATTTCAGTTCTAGGTTTATTGTGGTTAATTGCTTCACGTGGTTTATCCTACTTTTGGCCTGCAGACATTTATCAATTTGAGACGGTTAATGAAAAAGGCCAAGCAGTTACCGTTATTGGTGAGATATACGATCGTGAAAGCCTGCCAAGCAAGCAGTTATCGCATTTAAATTTAGGTTTAGATCCTGCTAAAGAAACCATTGAGCGAATTTTAGTAAAAACGGGTAACCGTGAATTAGTTAATCTAGATTTTCGCTGGTTGTTAATGCCGCTTGTTAACAAAACCACCATGCCTGAAGATGTTGTAGTGGTTGAACGTCGCACCAATGGTAATTTTTATGGCTTCATTGAAGGGATTATCTTAGATGGTCAGCCTGAAGGCTTAGATAAAATGGCTGAGTTGCTGGAACGTGTTGATAACTTTCAAGACGAAATGGATGAATTACAAAAAGTTGATATCGGCGCCATCAATTATCAAATAGAACGCTTACGGCTGAAAAAGCGTAAACATAAACTTGATGAAACCTTAACCGCTGAGCGCGAGCAAGAAATTGATGCAGAAGTTGCCCAATATAACGCTGATTACCAAGTACTAGAAAAACAGTTAATGGCTATCCGTGACAAAGTATCTCGTGATCAACTTGTGGTACGCGCTATGGGTGGTGAGGTTATTGAGATAAATTTTGAAGAAATACTCAAAGTTACTTATAACAATAAACTGTCTGTTTTTGGTCGAACTGCGGTATTTATTCAGCAAATAGGCAGTTTCTTAATTGATGACCCACGAGAAGCAAATACCGAAGGGGGGGTTTTTCCTGCAATATTTGGTACTGTTTTAATGGTTTTACTGATGACAGTCATCGTTTCTCCTATGGGGGTTATAGCGGCTATTTACTTACATGAATATGCCGGTAAAAACGCCCTGACTAAACTACTTCGTATCGCCGTTATTAACTTAGCAGGTGTACCGTCAATCGTTTATGGGGTCTTTGGCTTAGGTTTCTTTGTTTATATGGTAGGTGGTAGTTTAGATCAACTGTTTTATGCCGAAACACTGCCTAGTCCAACTTTTGGTACGCCAGGTGTTATGTGGTCGGCTATTACTCTAGCGATACTAACATTACCGGTTGTTATTGTTTCAACCGAAGAAGGTCTATCACGCATTCCATCAGCTATGCGTCACGGTTCTTTAGCGCTAGGTGCAACCAAAGCAGAAACGTTATGGCGTATTATTCTACCGATTGCTAGTCCAGCAATTATGACGGGTATTATTTTAGCGATTGCTCGTGCGGCCGGCGAAGTTGCACCACTGATGCTAGTTGGTGTTGTAAAAATGGCGCCAAATTTACCGCTTGATGGTAACTTCCCATATTTACATTTAGACCGTAAGTTTATGCATTTAGGTTTTCATATTTATGATGTAGGTTTCCAAAGCCCTAATGTTGAAGCGGCAAGACCGTTAGTTTTTGCAACCGCATTTTTATTGGTGACAATTATTGTCTCACTGAATATGACAGCAGTTACCATACGTAACCGTTTAAGAGAAAAATATCGCATGTTAGAGCATTAACTTTATTGAAGAATACCCTTCTTATTTTAGTTAAATAGACTGAAATAAGAAGGGCTCAAAATAGAAAGTAAAAAAGTTTTAACAGTCACGAACAAAATTTAAGCATTGAAAGAGAACACTATGATTTCAGTCAGCCCAAGAACATTAGATCCAAAAGTTAAACTTGACCTTAACAACTTATCGCCAGAACAAGTGGCGTTAGAAATTAAAAATTTAAACTTATATTACGGTGACAAACAAGCACTACAAAATATCAGCATGTCTATTCCTAAAGGACAAGTTACCGCGTTTATTGGTCCTAGTGGTTGTGGTAAATCTACGTTGTTACGTTGTATTAACCGTATGAACGACTTGGTTGATATCTGTAAGATTGAAGGTGAAATTAACCTTCATGGCGAAAATATTTATGGAAAACATGTTGATGTTGCAGCGCTGCGTCGTCAAGTAGGTATGGTTTTTCAACGACCTAATCCATTTCCTAAAAGTATTTATGAAAATGTTGTCTACGGTTTACGTATTATGGGCGAAAACAATCGCCGTGTATTAGATGAAGCTGCTGAAGTTGCGCTGCGAAGTGCGGCATTGTGGAATGAAGTAAAAGACCGTTTGCACGATAGTGCACTGGGACTTTCTGGTGGCCAACAGCAACGTTTAGTGATTGCTCGCGCCATTGCGATTAAGCCAGAAGTTTTATTGCTTGATGAACCTACTTCGGCACTTGACCCTATTTCAACATTGACGATTGAAGAATTGATTAATGACTTAAAAAAGCAGTTTACTGTAGTCATTGTTACCCATAATATGCAACAAGCCGCACGTGTATCAGATCAAACAGCATTTATGTACATGGGTGACTTAATTGAATACAGCGATACTAATACGCTGTTTACTACGCCGGCAAAAAAGAAAACCGAAGATTATATTACCGGCCGTTACGGTTAATAGAGATGATTAATATTCTACTTTTATTATAGAATAACAAGGAAAAACAATGGATAACATCAATCTTGGTCGTCATATATCAGGCCAATTTAACGAAGATTTAGAAAATGTCATCAACCATGTCATGCATATGGGTGGCTTGGTTGAAAAACAATTAAGCGATTCACTCACCGCTGTTTATGATGCGGATGAAGCCCTGGCAAAAAATGTCTTAGCGAACGATTATAAAATTAATGCCTTAGAAGTCAGTATTGACGATGAATGTACACGCATTATAGCTAAGCGTCAGCCAGCAGCTGGCGATTTACGTTTAATTATGGCTATTGTAAAAACAATTGCTGATTTAGAGCGTATCGGCGACGAAGCACAGAAAATTGCTCGGGTAGCACTCGAAAATTTCTCTGGAGAGCAAAAAGCGTTATTACTTAATTTAGATAATTTAGGTCGTAAAGTATTAGAGTTTTTACAAGCAACTCTTGATGCTTTTACACGAATGGATGTCGACTCAGCTGTTTTAACTCATGGCAATGACGAGAAGATTGATCGTGAATACGAGGCACTAATGCGTCAATTAATGACCTACATGATGGAAGACCCGCGTTCTATCCCACAAATAATGAGTGTTATCTGGTCAGCTCGTGCTTTAGAGCGTATCGGTGACCGTTGTCAAAATATTTGCGAATACATTATCTATTTTGTCAAAGGAAAAGATGTTCGCCACACAACAGCTGAAGATATTAAATCTTTGTAAATTTGAAAAAATCCGCTAGGTTTAAATAACTTTCTATATAGCTATGATGTTTCGACAAATCATAGCTATATCTCGTTAAAAGCACAAAAATTGTCAGGTGATCGTGATAAAACGCTTGAAGATCGTGTTAAATGGGGTAATATCGGCGACGAATAATAACAAAGAGCAATTTGGCTCTGGGAATAAATTATGGCTAGAAATTCAATACTAGGTGTCTTTGCAAAATCACCTATTAAACCATTAGAAAAACACATTCGATTGGTCACAAAGTGTTGTAATCAATTAACTCCTTTCTTTGCTGCTTGTGCTGAACAAGATTGGTCAAAAGCAGGAAAACTTCGCAGTAAAATCTCAAAATATGAACGCGACGCAGACACATTAAAACGCGAAATACGCCTTGAACTTCCGGGTGGTTTATTTATGCCCGTCGATCGTGCTGATTTGCTAGAGTTACTTTCCCAACAAGACAAAATTGCTAATAAAGCAAAAGATATTGCCGGACGTATTTTAGGACGCAAACTGGTTATACCAGAAACACTACAAGATTCTTTTGTGGCGTATGTTGCTCGAAATATTGAAGCCGCAGAAAAAGCAGCTGACGCGATTAATGAATTAGACGACTTATTAGAAACAGGTTTTCGTGGTCGAGAAGTCGCATTGGTTGAGAAGATGATTAACCAATTAGATGAAATAGAAGATGATACAGACGGCATGCAAATTAAATTGCGTAGCGACTTATTGGCGATTGAAAATGACTTAAATCCTATTGATGTAATGTTTTTATATCAAATTATTGAATGGATAGGTGATTTAGCCGATTTAGCCGAACGTGTTGGTGCTCGCTTAGAAATTTTACTGGCTAGAAAATAAGGCTTATTCATGGATATATTATTAACACATGGCCCTATGTTGGTCATTATTGCCGGCGTTGTTGGTTTCTTTATGGCGTGGGGCATTGGTGCAAACGATGTGGCTAACGCAATGGGTACATCAGTTGGCTCTAAAGCGCTAACGATTAAACAAGCGATTCTCATAGCAATGGTTTTTGAATTTGCTGGTGCTTATTTAGCGGGTGGTGAAGTTACTTCAACTATTCGTAAGGGTATTATTGATGCTTCTTACTTTGTAGATAGTCCGGAATTACTTGTTTTTGGTATGATTTCAGCATTATTTGCTGCGGCTACTTGGTTACTTATTGCTTCTATTTTAGGTTGGCCAGTATCTACAACACACTCAATTGTTGGCGCCATTGTTGGTTTTGCTGCCGTTGGTGTTAGTGTTGATGCTGTTGAATGGGGTAAGGTTATCGGTATCGTAGGTAGCTGGATAATTACGCCACTTATCTCAGGTATTATTGCGTTTATTATTTTTAACAGTGCACAAAAATTAATTTTTGATACGGATAATCCATTAACTCAAGCTAAACGTTGGGTACCTTTTTACATGTTTTTAGCGGGCTTCGTACTTGCTTTAGTCACTATTAAGAAAGGTTTGAAGCATTTAGGCTTAAACATCGGTTCTGTTGAAGGTTATGTATATGCAATTATTGCCGCAGTTATTGTCGCTGTTATAGGTAAAATATTTATAAGCCGTTTAGAATTTGATGAAAGTGCCGCCAAGAAAACACATTATGCCAACGTAGAAAAAGTATTTGCGGTATTAATGATCGTTACTGCCTGTGCAATGGCATTTGCTCATGGTTCAAATGATGTTGCTAATGCGATTGGTCCACTAGCTGCGGTAGTCAGTATTGTTGGTAATGACGGTCAAATTGCAGCGAAGTCAGCTATCGCATGGTGGATTTTACCACTAGGTGGTTTTGGTATTGTTGCTGGTCTTGCATTATTTGGTCACAGAGTTATTGCAACCATAGGTAATGGCATTACGCATTTAACGCCAAGCCGTGGTTTTGCTGCTGAACTAGCAGCAGCATGTACAGTTGTTATCGCTTCAGGTACCGGTTTACCTATCTCAACCACACAAACATTAGTTGGTGCTGTGTTAGGTGTAGGTATGGCTCGTGGTATTGCTGCAATTAACTTAACGGTTGTGCGTAATATTGTTGTTTCTTGGGTTGTTACCTTACCGGTTGGTGCAGGTTTATCTATCATTTTCTTCTGGGGAATGGTGGCAATTTTCACCTAAGCACACGTAGAAAATTTACTTTTAAAAAACCAACATTGATGTTGGTTTTTTTATTTAAACCCCTGAATTTGTAAACTTTCAGTGGTAACCACTATATAATTAAAAAGTGATTAGGTAATGCTTGCCTGAACCACTATTACCCTATATTATAACGCCTCTTTGATGTTCTTTAGAATTTCAAACTGCCTTGATAGCTCAGTCGGTAGAGCAGAGGATTGAAAATCCTCGTGTCCCTGGTTCGATTCCGGGTCAAGGCACCATATTTCTCTTTATTGAGACAAAAAAGCCCACAAGCAATTGTGGGCTTTTTTTGTTCTAACAGAAAAATTATTTTCAATTAAATGATTATCACCCCACTAAATTCAAGTTTTATATCAAACTATTTTCAATAGACATTATGTTATAAATATTGCCCTTGATATTACTAGAACTTAATAATGATGAGTACAAAACAAGCGGATGAATCATTAGGCATTTTTTTCGCTTCATAGAGTGAAAAAAGAGCAGGGCGAATACCTGGTAGTATCCCTATTTGGCTGGGAATATTAGCTGAGTTAACTAAGTTTGGCATTTTTTGTCGCCTATTTTATGTTGTTGTGTTGTTATTTTATTCGTTTTTTGTGTGAAATGTGATTTAAATGTGTTTAAAAATTAGCGAAAATTAAATTATTTGATAGTATTAATTGAAATGTATGAAATGTATGAAAGTATAGTTCAATGTAAATATCACTATATTCTCCAAAAATAACAAAATGGAATTTGAAATGAAAATATCCAACCAATTATTAAATAGTTCGATTAAACAGATCTTAGTTTTTATCTTTTTGCTTTCTTTATCAGGTTGTTTTAACAATTCTGATGACGAACCTGCCGTTGTAATTGTTCCGCCTCCTGCTCCAGAGCCCGAACCAGAAATTCTTTCCATAGGCGGTGGTGGTGTTAAAGGTCCAATGGCGCTTGCTGATGTTACTGTTTATGCTATCGACCCAACAGTTGAAGGTTTCAAAGGTGCTATTGCGGGTTCGGGTACTACCAATGCAGAAGCACAAATTGAAGGTTTATCGTTAACTTTCCCTTTATCTCCCCCTTATATTTTAGAAATCTCAGCTAATGGTAATACTGTCGATATTACAACAGGTATGACTCCGGTCATTACTACTGTTAAAACAATATTAACCGACGAATTACTTTCTAGTGGTGAAAATATTTATGCGACACCATTAACCGATATGACTGTGTCTTTGATATTCAATAATGCAGATTCTGATGTAGAACCCTATATCGGCAATAATGATGGCACTACGACTAATGAAGAAATATTAGCTGCCATGACTCCCGCTCAGTCACAAGTGAAGTCAACTATGGGTTTTGGATTGGATGATGATATTGATATTTTTTCGACCCCCCCATTAATTAATGAAACAACCAATAGTGAAGAAGATCAAGCATCAACAGCAGCTTATAGGAGTGCTGTAGAGGCATTAACCGCTGTTGTTTTTCAGATGCAACAAATTATTGGTGATGAAAATATTTCAACTAATAACATTCTCACAGATATGGCCGCTGATTTATCTGATGGTGAAATTGATGGTGTCGTTGGAGGCTTAGAAACAGAGAGTTACCCAAAAGCAGCACTAGATGTTCTAGAACAAGACCCTGCAACACTACCTATTCCTAATGACCCAGAAGGTCGAACGGTAGCCGATGTTAAAGACGTCATAATTGAAGAAACAGCACAAACAGGTAATGAATCAACTGATACGACTGCATTTGAAGAAAGTGAAGCAGAAATTATTTTAGAGCCTGCTGAAACCTCCCCTGATATTGATGGTGACGGTGTTATGAATTCAGATGATGCTTATCCTGAAGATGCTTCAGCTGATAGTGATTTTGACCAAGATGGAACACCTGATGTCGCTTATATTGTTGTAGATGGCATCAGAACTGAAACAATTGATGAAACTCGTTCAGACACCGATGATGATAATGATGGCGTTAGTGATGAAAATGATCAATTCCCACTTGATGCTACCGAGCATACCGATACTGATTTAGATGGTACGGGTAACAATGCTGATACGGACGATGATAATGACTCGGTTTTAGATGTTGATGATGACTTTCCTTTAGATAGCACAAAATCCAATGCAGTTGACCAAGACAATGATGGTTGGACTGTTGGGCAAGATACAGATGATAATAATGCTGATGTTCCAACAATAGACTTTGTCGACACAGATAGTGATGGACAAGCTGATACTGGCGGATTGGCTCCAGATAGCGATGATGATAATGATGGTGTGAGGGATGCTGAAGACGCCTTCCCAATCGATGCCACAGAATCAAATGATTTAGACAACGATACAATAGGTGATAACACTGATACCGATATAGATGGTGACGGTGTTGATAATAAGGAAGACTTATTCCCAAGAAATGCATCAGAAACAATAGATACCGACGGTGATGGTATTGGTAATAATGCTGATACCGACGATGATGGCGATAACTTATTAGATGAACAAGAAGTTATTATTGGTACTAATCCACTAGATAGTGACACTGATGATGATGGTGTCTTTGATGATGCCGACGCATTACCCTTAGATCCCACAGAGCGTTTTGATAGTGATAACGATAGCATTGGCAATGGCACTGATAACTGCCCTTTAGTTGCTAATACCTTCCAAGTGAATTCTGATAATGATGCGATGGGCGATGCATGTGATCCTGATGATGATAATGACGGTGTTGCAGATATAGATGATGGCTACCCATTAGATCCAAACCTTTCAGTCATTGAAGATGCTGATAACGATGGTTGGCCAACAGAGCAAGACCCTGATGACAATGATGCGGCTAATCCAGGTATTGTATTTGTTGATACCGATGGTGATGGTAAAGGAGACGCAACAGATGAAGATGATGACGGTGATGGAGTTATTGATACCGATGACCAGTTTCCATTAGATATTAATGAATGGCTTGATACCGACGGTGACGGAACGGGTAACAATGCCGATGAAGATGATGATAATGATCAATACTCTGATTCAGACGAAGAACATGCTGGTTCAGACCCTTTATTAAGTACAAGCACTCCAGCTGATTTCGATGGGGACTTCATTGCAGATGTTAGCGATAATGATATCGATAATGACGGCGTAGATAATAGCCAAGATGCTTTTGATTTTGATCCAACAGAATCAGCAGATAATGATGGTGATGGTATTGGTAATAATGCTGATACTGACGATGATAATGATGGATATTCTGATGAAAATGAATTAGCTGCAAGTACAGATCCTAACTCAGCTAGTTCTATACCCGCCGATATGGATGGTGACTTTATACCTGATGTCATAGATGATGATCTTGATGGAGACGGTGTTAATAATGACGATGATGCATTTCCATTAAATAGTCGTGAAACACTAGACACAGACGGCGATGGTGTAGGTAATAATGCTGATACCGACGATGATGGTGATGGTGTTGCTGATGCTGATGATGCATTTCCATTAAATAGTAGCGAAACACTAGACACAGACGGTGATGGTATAGGTAATAATGCTGATACCGACGATGATGGTGATGGTGTTGCTGATGCTGATGATGGATTTCCTTTAGATAGCAGTGAAACACTAGATACAGATGGAGACGGTATAGGTAACAATACCGATACTGATGATGATGGAGACGGTGTTGGTGATATCGATGATGCATTCCCATTAGATGAAAGCGAAGCACTAGATACAGATGGTGATGGTACGGGTAATAACACCGACACAGATGATGATGGTGATGGCTTCTCTGATGCTAACGAAGTTGCTGTAGATACTGACCCATTAGACCCAAATAGCGTACCTGCTGATATAGATGGTGATTTCATTCCTGATGAACTTGACGAAGACCGTGATGGCGATGGCGTTAACAATGTTGAAGATGCTTTTCCAAGTGATCCTGCTGAAACCTTAGATACAGATGGCGACTTAACAGGTAACAATGCTGATAACTGTCCTGCTACAGCGAATGAAGATCAAGGTGATGCTGATAACAATGGTATCGGTGATGTTTGTGACCAATTTAGTTTTGACTTATCGGGTCGTTGGTTATCTAGTATTACTTTTACAAGTTCAGGTGAGAATGGTGAGTGTAAAGCTGATGAAGATAGTGCCTTCGTTATTCTTGCCACACAAAACGGTGAAGTTCTCGAATTAATTGATGAAGATGAACAAGACGACGTTACAGCGAAAGTAATTGGCATAATCGATCATGCGGGGAATTTCACATTTACTTCAAGTGACGAAGAAAGTGATTTACATTCTAGTGATGGTACATACGATAGCGCCACTAACACTTTCATGTTTACCTTTACTGAAACTATAGAGGCAGACACTAATTATGCTTGTATCGAAAGTGGTTCAATCTCAGCCCGTGGCATAATTGCTGAAAATGAACAGCAAGCTTTTACAACAGGTGTTTCTTGGTTTGAAGGAAATGATGATCATGATGCAAGCGGTGAACTTGAATCTCTAGAGTATGAGTATGGCACGCTAACGGATGGAGAAAATGAGAGTCAATTCATCTATAATATTGAATCAGCTGAATTTATTAATCAAACTGATAATAGCCCTGATCGTATTGTTACACTTAGCGGTATCTTAGAATATCAAGACGTATTCAATATTATTGGTTACCTTGAAGGCGGAGAAACAGCTCTAATAGCAAATGCTGCAGGTGAATTTCAAGCTAATTTAACTACGGTTAATATTCAGTCATTACCTTTAACTCAATTATTAGATGATGAGTTTATGGGCGTTATCGATGCAGAGTCAACTTTTTCAGAGGGAGCCAAAGGCTACTTTGTTGAATTTATTCGCGATACTAATTCGTACGAGTTTTTCTGTGATGATTGGATTGCTGAAAATCTTAACTGTAGTAATGGCATTCCAGTCAATTGGGAAAATAACCAACCAGAATTAGCGACCAACTTATCTGAAATCGTTAATATGCCAAGTACAGGTATATATGATGTTATGGGGGGGATTTGGGTTGGTCAAAGGGCTGACTACTCTATAGAAGCCTACTTGTTTTCGAATGATGGTAGCATCAATGGCACTAACCTAGTTGCTAAATTCATTAAGCGCTTTAGCAATGGCGAATCAGCAATACTTGTTGATACAGTCGCGGTAACTAAAACGGCTATTGGCGATAATGATATCTATTCATACTCCATTTCTGATGCTGTATTAAGCTTACTAGGTGATGATATTGATGAAGAAGAGTTAATGCCGTTTGTTTTTACAGACAGTGAATCAGAGCCTGGACAAACAATTGTCCGAAGAGGGTTTGTCGCTGAAGTAGGTTCAGAGAAAGTTGATGAGTTATTATATAATGATGTTGCGAAAACTGACATTTTAGCCGCATTTAGTTTTGATGATATTGATGGGGATGGAATACCAAATAACTTTGATGAAGACAAAGATGGTGACGGTTATCTAAATGATGACGACGACTTACCTCTTGATGCATCAGAATGGTTAGATACTGACGGTGATGGTATTGGTGATAACTCCGATACTGATATTGATGGTGACGGCGTATTAAATGATGAAGATCTTGACGCTACCAATGAAGATGTAACCGTGGCGTTAGATTTTACTGAAGCTGATTTACTCTCAAGTTATATAGGGAACACTATTGGTTATTTAACTAATCCTGACTTTAAAATTGGATTTGAAAATGGTCAAACTTTCAACTTTAGTACTGGCACCTTATCGATTCATTCACCCTCAAACCAAGATGATTATACTTTTGTTTTTGATGGCGGAGTGATGACTGCAACGTCAGAAGAAGCGGTAGCATCACAGAACAATTTAATGGTAAGTGATTTAGTAAATATGGGTGTTGTCTCTTCTGAACTTGCAAACGTTTATATTGACAAGTATGGGGATATTCAAATAACGACATCGCAAAGAGAAATTGGACTCACTTGGCAGCGCTTAGCGGTTGTTGGTGACGTTTACAATTTCTGGGTAACGAGTACGATTGAATATTCAATTATAGATGACTGGAATCGTGAACAATTGATGGGTTCAGTAGAGTCAGAACCTGTTGCTATCGATAATGAGTCATTTTTACTTGAGTTAACAGATACGTCGTTACTGACCAAACTTGCATGGACGAATGAGGAACTTACAACCACCGCAATGGCTATGCCATTGGTCATTGATCTTGAAAATGAAAATGAAAATAATTTTAGCCGTATTTCAAGTGACATATTCACTTTCGCTAGTAATGGCACAGCAACAGGCGCACTTTCAAGTATTGTGTTTGATTGGGAATTAGATTCAGTAGGTATATTGCAAATCACTCTGGAAAACAGTGTGGCAATAACAGCACAAAAATCGAAAGAGTATGATACAGGCTATGGTGTATATTTTACTATTTCAAATGGTGAAAAAATCTTAAATTCATTTTCACTTGTCGTAGCACAAGATACGAACGCAAGTATCAATCCTTTAGTGAATAAGTATCTACAAAACAGTTTTAGCTTGACCAACCCTAATGCCTATAACGAACAAGGTGTATTAACTGACTTCTTTGGTTTTAGACCTGAAAGTGGGGGGGCAAGGGTGACACGTATTTTATCAAACGAATTTAATTTTGATAGACATAGAGATGGTTGGGATCGATGGTTTTGGGGAACAGATGAAAGTAACCTAATAACTATGCAGAGTAATTGGCATAGTGAAGAAGAGCATTATTCATCATGTGATGCAGCAAATGATGATCAATGTAATCGTTTTCGTTTACGTAAATGGCAACCATTAGCACAAGTGGGTGATCGTCTTTATGTATTAGAGTGGGAAGAGCGTAACAATAATACCTGGAATTTCCCTTCTGAAGAGGAAGACTTATATGTTGCCATTGCACCTCGTATTCAATTTTATCAAGTACATGATATTGATTCCGATAAAGACGGTATTTTCGATAGTATTGATACAGATGATGATAATGATGGTGTAGCTGACGAAGATGATGCTTTCCCTTTTGATAGAGAAGAGTCAGTTGATAATGATGACGACTTCGTTGGAGACAATCGGGATAACGATGATGATAACGATGGTATTAGTGACGAAGATGATGCTTTTCCTAATGACGAAACTGAATGGGAAGATTTAGATGAAGATGGCATTGGTAATAATTCAGATACCGATATTGATGGCGATGGCGTAACTAATGAAAATGACCTTGACCCATACAATGATGCAGTAACAACGGTATTAAGTTTTACTGATGCAGAATTATTACCATCATATATCGTTATTGCTAAAGGTTATTTAACTAACCCTGATTATAGATTAGGGCAAACAAATGGTAGTACTTACAGTTTTGATAATGAAATGTTGGTTGTTAGTTCGTCTTTTGAAGAAATTACTTATAGTTATGACTTTAATAATGATGTGATGACGGCAACACCAGAAACTCCTGTTGAAAATATTACTTACATCAATGTAAGTGAATTAGCTAATATGGGTGTTATTTCTTGGGACGTTGCTCAGCCATTTATTGACCAAAATGGTGATTATCAAATTGAAATTTTACAGAGTGAACCATTTTTTACATGGCAACGCTTAGATGTTGATGGTGACTACTTCCGCTTCTACAAAACGGCAACTTATAATTATAGATTTACTAATGATTGGGAACGAGAGCAGTTATTAGGCTCAGTTGAAGCTAACGTTGTAACTTTAGAAGAGGAATCAACCATTGTTTACCTTCTTGATACTTCTACAGTAGATCTGGTTGCGTGGACAGAAGCTGAGCTAATAGCTCAACCCTTTGCTATGCCATTAGTTATAGATCTAGATCATGAAGATCAATGGTCTAGAATTTCAAGTGATATTTTTACTTTTGAGAGTATTGCAAGTAATCAAGGTACTGCAATGGGTGAAATGTCTGGCGTTGGTTTTGATTGGCAAGTTGACGGGGAAGGTCTACTGCAGCTTACTTATTCAAACGGTATAACTGTTACCGCTCAAAAATCAAAAGTTTATCAAGATAGTTTTGGTGTTTTATTTACTATATCTAATAGTGAAGAAACTCTGAATTCTTATTCATTAGTTGTACCTGTTGAAGAAGCGGCTAACATAACTCCACTTGTCGATAAATACTTACAGAACAGCTTTAGCTTAACTAATCCTGATGCCTATAACGATGAAGGTGAATTAACAGACTTCTTTGGTTTTAGACCTGAAAGTGGTGGCGGTAGAGTAACTCGAGTTTTATCAAATAATTTTAATTTCGATAATCATAATGATGGATGGGATCGCTGGTTTTGGAATACAGATGAAAGTAACCTGATAACTATGCAAAGTAATTGGCATAGTGAAGAAGAACATTATTCATCTTGTGACTCAGTAAATGATGATCAATGTAATCGCTTTCGCTTACGTAAATGGCAACCATTAGCGCAAGTTGGCGATCGACTTTATGTATTGGAGTGGGAAGAACGTAACAATAATACCTGGAATTTCCCTTCTGAAGAAGAAGACTTATATGTTGCTATAGCCCCTCGTATTCAATTCTATCAAGTACACGATATTGATTCAGATAAAGATGGTGTTCTAGATAGTATCGATACCGATGATGATAATGACGGTGTACATGATGAAGATGATGATTTCCCATTCGACCCGTTTGAAACATTAGACAGTGATAACGACTCTATTGGTAACAATTACGATAATGACGATGACAATGATGGCGTAAATGATGAGGATGATGCATTTCCATATGATGCTAGTGAATGGTTAGACACTGATGAAGATGGTATAGGTGATAATTCAGATCCAGATATCGATGGTGATGGTGTATTAAATGAATCTGATATTGCACCAGGTAATAATGAAGTCGGCGCTGCTATGGCATTTATAGAGACTGACTTATTAGCCAGTTACATCTACATTTCTGAAGGTTATTTAGAGAACCCTGACTTTAAAATAGGACAATCAAATGGTCTAACGTATCATTTCGCAAATGGTGAGTTAACAGAACAAAGTCCATTTGAGCATAATAACTCAAATTATAGTTTTACTGATGATGTTATGACGACTATTCCTATTACTAACATTGGGTCTTATAATAGTAAAACAGTAACAGAGTTGATGGAAATTGGCTTAGTGAGTGACCAAGCCGCGCATGACTATATTCAAGCTCATGGTGATAATTACATCGATATTACTTATACCGAAGTACAAACCACTTGGCAGTTATTAGCTCCAGAAGATGGCTTCGAAAGATTTTGGCGAGTGACCGATTCTAATATAACGATAAAAGATGATTGGAGTCGAGAACAGCTATTAGGTTCTTTAGATCCAGAACCATTTCAAGTGGAAACTGATGCAGATGTATTAACGCTAGATAACTTAGAAGCTCTCAGTAACTTAGGTTGGACATCTACAGAATTAGAAGCAAAAACTTGGGCGTTACCGATAGTTGTAGACCTTGAAAGCGAAGACCAATGGTCTAGATTGCGCAGTGATTTAGTTTCATTTAATAATGACGGTAGTGGTATTACAACCATTTTTGGTATCACCTTTGACTGGTCAATTGATGTAGATGGAGTGTTGAATATTGCGCTACATTCTGGTGAGTTAATAAAAATCACCAAATCGAGAGCTTATGAAACAGGTTTTGGTGTTTATGTTACGGCTAATAAGGGGGATATTACCCTTGCATCGTTTAGTCTGATTGTTTCGCAAGATACAACAGCGACGATTGAGCCATTATTAAATCGTTATTTACAAAATAGTTTTAGCTTAACAAACCTTGATGCATACAACGAGCAGGGCGAACTTACCGACTTATTTGGCTTTAGGTTTGAAGCATCTGCAAATGTAAGCCGTATTTGGGATGAAAACTTTAACTTTGACGACCATGGCAATGGTTGGGATCGCTGGTATTGGTCAGAAGATGAAAACAATCGCCTATCTTTTAATAGTAATCGTACTGAAGATGGAAATTGGCAATGTAATGCAGAAGCAAATGATTACTGCAATCGTTTTAGGATTCGTCACTGGCAGCCTCTAGCACAAATTGGTAATCGTATTTACGTATTAGAGTGGGAAGAACGCAACAATAATACCTGGACTTTTCCATCAGTCGAAGAAGATAACTACATATTTATTTCTCCTCGTGTTCAGTTCTATGAGGTACTTGATATCGACTCTGATCATGATGGTGTTGTAGATAGCATTGACGAAGATGATGATAATGATGGTATAGATGATGATGTTGATGCATTCCCATTTAATTCCGCTGAGTCTTTTGATTCTGATGGAGATGGTGTTGGTGACAACTCTGACCATTTCCCTAATGACCCAGCTGAAAGACTTGATAGTGATGGAGATGGAGTCGGTGATAACTCTGATGCATTTCCACATGATCCTAATTTTACAACCGGAACACCTTTAGCTGATATTACATTTGTAGATGGCGAATTTGAACAATGTGTTATCGATTACCTAAATGGTGACCAATACATTGACCGTCTTGAACACATTGATTGTGGTTTTCGAGAAATTAGTAACTTAGGTGGGCTTGAACAACTATATAATTTGCGCTATTTACATTTAGGTGGCTTATCTCAGGTTACTGATTTTAGTGCTGTTGCAAGTTTGATTAATTTAGAAATGTTCACTGCTGGTTATAACTTTGAGTTTAATAATACGAAATTACTTGCGTTAGAAAACCATCCATCGTTATTACATATTGATATTTCAGAAACATCAGTAACGGATATTAGTCCGTTGGCGACTATTACTACTTTAGAGAAGCTAGAGATAATGGGGCAAGATGAACAAGATATTGATTTAACACATCTCACCTCATTACCTAATTTTAAAGGTTTATCAATTCGCCGAAACCAGATGATTGATGAAACGATGTTTGCACAAATTGCAAATATGCCAGCATTAAACCAACTTCGTATTCATGGTGATATCAGCACAAATGATTTAACTGTTCTTTTATCTCTTTCTAATATTGAAAATTTAGACTTAGGTTGGGGGAGTGGTTTAGGAGATACTGAATTTGAAAGTTTAATGGCAACCCATCAAGGAGTTAAATGGATAGACTTTCAAGGAGTAGCTATTACTAGTTTGGCTCCTATTAATCATTTATGGAAAATTCATTCAGTCAACATTCAAAATACTAACGTAACAGATTTATCTGAATTGTTTGTTAATGGAGATATGAATAATGAGCCATTACCACATTTAAGTTATGTAAATGTGAATATGTTACCTGTGATTGATGGTTCAAATATTGAGTACCAGGTACAAAGATTACGTGATTTTGGTATTCATGTAGAAGGTGAGTTGGCTTATGGGCAGATGCTAGCGTCTTATTTAGACGAGATTCAAGATCTTGCCCTTAAACAATGTTTAATTGATAACGTTGGTGAACAGTTGGTAACAGGGCAATTACAATCATTATGGTGTGACGGCTCTGCTATTACTGAAGTATGGGGATTATCAGTTTTTTATAACCTTGAAGAAATTCATTTAAATGGCACTGCTATTACTCAAGTTCATGGTGAGTTTGATAGTATGCAAAAACTGCGTTTTGTTGATGTGGGTAATACCCAATTAAACAATTTAGGTGGATTGGAGTTCTATTCACACCTAGATAATCTAATTATTGATAATCTACCATTAGAAAATCCTGAACAAATTAACGGTTACTTAGGTAGCGGATTATCTGGTAATGTTAAATCTGATTTACTAGCCGATATTACATTCACTGATGCAGGTTTAACAACGTGTTTTGATGACAATAAAGGAGAATTTACATATGTTGCGCAATTACATAACCTCAATTGTTCGGGTGATGTTGCATTGACAAGCATTGCAGGTATTGAACAATTATATGGTCTTAGTAATGTAAATTTACCTAATGATTTAAATTTTAATGTTGTTGTAATTGGTGATTACAGTCCATTATTTAACCTTCCTCAACTTGAAAATTTAAATCTAGATAATCATGCCTTTAACGATACAAATCTGGCAGATTTCTCAAATTCTGTTAGTGGTATAAGGTTAAGAGACTTATGGTTAGCAGGTACGCACGTTACAGATTTGAATCATTTAACCAATACACATAATTTAAGTTTTTTACACTTGTGGGGTGATACAACATTTAATTTATCACCGTTAGCTAATTTACCTAAACTATCAGGAATTGCATTGAGTACACATCAACTTGATAGTAATGATATAAATGTTGATGCAGCACAGTTATTAAATTTGCCACACTTAAGAACATTATATTTGCATGGTCCTTTAACTACATCAGAGATCGGTGACAGCGATCCTGCTGGCGTGATCCCTGAGTTAGTTAACCTTCAGTACTTATCTATTGGTTTTGATGACTCTGTAAATGATGCATTTTTATCGACGATAGCTTCTACATTAACGAACCTAAGTTGGGGGTTAGAACTAAACCATTCAGCCGTTTCTGATTTATCTCCTATTGAATCTCTTGTTGATTTATCATTCTTATCGATTAACCAATCACAAGTAGCTGATTTAAGTAAAGTAATAAATCTTAGGAATACCCAAGATCAATTGCATCTTAATGATGACTTACAACAATTAATGATGAGTATAAATATTCAAAATATACCGTTGTCTGATGCCTCACAAGTGACGACTTTAGAAAGTTTAGGCGTTTTGGTAAATCAGTAATTTGTAATATTTGATCAAAGGGCTATTAATTTAGCCCTTTTTTATGAGGTGAAAATGTTAAAACTTATAGTAGTAGGCATTGCAGGAGTGGCTTTAGGTGCAAGCACCGTTGGTTATATCAACTATACGAATAATCAATCGATTGAAGATAAATATGTTTATTTGAAGAGAGACGTTCAACAATTAACAAAAAAGATAACCGAGTTAAATGAAAAAATTGAGAAACGAGCAACAAATAGCTTTAATCAACAAGATATTACTGTAACGAATAGAACTAAAAAGAACAGAATGACTGCTAATAATTATAATCACAGTTTATCAAGCACTGAACATAATGCAGTGAGGCTTGATAAAATTAAGCTGGTAATCCAAGATAAAGCCCGTAAAAAACACTTAGGTAAATCACAGGCAACTAATTAATCTTAAAAGAAAGGTAAGTAATATTTTTCAAAATTCCTGTCGACAGACGTGGAGTTTAGAGTCTTCGCACCTGTATCTCATATGAAAGCCTTGCTATTAAGGATCTTATTAGTTTGATAACTAAAATACAGCGTTGGATAGTAAGCGTATAGCTAACAGCAGGAGCCGTTAGCTATACGCTTACAAACTTTTTATCATCGTTACCAGTGCTATACATTGGTAACGACCGGTCTAAAAAGTGTATGTGATCTTCATCTGACCCTATTTCTAAAAAATTTATCTCGTAACGTTTATCTATCTCTGCCCAAGTTAAAGTAATAACCCTATCTACACCAGCATCAAGAACTGCCCTTCTATACTTTACAGGGAAAACTAGATGATAAATTAGAACTGTCACATTGTAGTTTTTATGTATAAATTCGCTCATTCATCTATTTACGCCGCAAACGGCGGGGGAATAAATCCGGAATAAAAGGGGTCGGTGACACTTGAGAATAGATCTCATTTGCTATTGTCATTAATTAGCTAATATTAACGGGGTATTTACTATCGAAAGGAATCGATAATGATACGTAAACAACGCCATTTTTTAGTAAATGTTCCTTGTCATATTATTAGTCGCTGCAATAATCACAATGTCTATTATTTTACCTATACTGATTATTTTTTTTATCTTGAATACGTAAACGATGCTTGTCAAAAATATACAGTGTCGGTTCATGCCTAAGTGTTGATGACCAACAATGTTCATTTACTTATGACACCCAGTAAAACAATATCTATCCAGAAATTGATACAATCTGTGGGTAGACGTTATGTGCAATATATTAATAAAACGTATCGGCGAACGGTACGTTGCGGGTCAAGGCACCATATTTCTCTTTATTGAGACAAAAAAGCCCACAAGCAATTGTGGGCTTTTTTTTGTTCTAACTTAAGGGAGTACATAGTTATTTGAGGCTAATGATGAAAGTACCTTTGTCGTATTCCCTTCGTTAATCATCTTATCTGTTTTTTACTGAGCCAAGCGTATTCTTGACGCTTACTTAGTTATGGGTTTAATCACCCAAATTGAAAACTACCACCACTCAACGTTTTATTCAGGTTATTCATCGCAGTAAATTTTTTGAAAGTAAACTTTTGTAAAGTCATTACAGCTTTTCATTAATACTGATTACAATTAAAGCATTAAAAATACTATAAGTGGTTTCATCTTTTATGGAAAACCGTTTTCGAATACAGATCAAACACAGTGTTATGACTGTCCTAGCAACAACCCTGTTGTTGGCTTGCTCGAGTACATCTGAGCTTGATAAAAATATTAGAAATATTAACTTACCTGCGACTTGGCAACAAAGTGAACAAAACCTGCAGGTTGAAAATAACTGGCTAGAACAGCTTGATAGTCCTCAAGTTCAACAATTAGTGAGAACAGCACTAGCATCAAATCACCAATTAAAAATTCAAGCGTATAATGTTGAAATTCAAAAGCAACAACTGATCATTTCTGGCAGTACACTTTGGCCATCGCTTGATTTGTCTTTGCGTTCGGGTCGAAATAAATACAATGACTCTGATACTTACACTAATTCAAGCTCAGTTAATTTGAATTTAACTTACGAACTTGATTTATGGGGGAAACTATCTTCAGCTGACCAACAAGCTAACTTAACGTTTATGGCTGAACAGTCGAATTTTGAGCAAAGTAAACAGCAATTAGTGGTTGATGTTGTCACTACGTGGTTCGCGGTTGTTGAGGCAGAAAAGCTACTGTCACTTTATCAAGGTCGTGTAAAAAACTCCCAACAAAATTTAGACATTATTGAATCAGGCTATAACAGTGGCTTAAGTGAAGCACTTGATGTTTACCTAACACGTAATGAGCTAAACAATGAGTTAACTCGTGTTTGGGAACAAAAAACAGTAAAAACTCAATTAATTAGACAGTTGGAACGTTTAGTTGGTGAGTATCCCACAGGAACATTGTTAGTTGAGGCTGATTTACCGCTACTAACCTCTGATATTCCCTTAGGATTGCCATCGGAGCTTATTAGCAGAAAACCTCAGTTAAAGTCTAGTTGGTATTTATTACTTGCTAAAGATGCTGGCCTCGCTTATGCACACAAACAACGTTTTCCAAGCCTAAGTTTAACAGCGTCGGTAGGAGACAGCGGCATTGATATAGATGACTTGCTATCAGGATCATCGTTAGCATGGTCATTGTTTGGAAATATTTCTGCACCACTATTTAATGCTGGTCGTTTGGCTGCTAATGAAGAGCAAGCACGGTTAGCGTTGAAACAAAACGAACAGCAATATCTTGAGCACTTATATAATGCATTTACTGAGGTTGAGAATGCGGTGACCCAAGAAAAAAGTTTAAAAAATAGCTATAAAAGTATGTTAGCTGCACAAGAAAATGCCAAAGTTGCCGCGACACTTTCTTTTGAACAATATCAAAGTGGTTTGGTTAATTATACTACGGTGCTTGATGCTCAATCACGATCGTTTGATGCACAAAGTACCTTGATAAAGCTTAAAAATCGCTTGATTGCCAATCGCATACAACTACATTTAGCACTCGGTGGCGACTTTACTGTGCCTGAGAAAACTGCCACAACTATTAATCCAAAGGCTGAATAATAATGTCTTCACAACCAAGTTTACATACAGAAATAACACAAAAACCAAGCACGCTAAAAAAGTTGCTCATCCTAGCTGTTATTATTGGCGTTACATTATCATTAGTCGCTTTGATTTATAGTAACCCGCCACAATCGAAAAGGGCTAAACCCTCAAAAGCGCCCCAGATGACAGTAGCAACAAAGATTTTAGCGCCGCAACGTTATCAAGTTATGGTGGAAAGTTTTGGTACGGTAAAACCTCGTACACAAAGCATACTTTTTGCGCAGGTTGCTGGCCAAATCACTCAAGTTAGTGGTCAATTTCGTGACGGAGGTTTTTTTGAAAAAGGTGATGTTTTAGTACAACTTGATGATCGAGATTACCGGTCAGAAGTCAAAGTATCACAAGCAAATCTTTTATCTGCCAACCAAGTATTACTTGAAGAACAAGCAAGAGTTCAACAAGCAGAAGCTGACTGGCAGCGGTTGGGAAATGGTAAAGTAGCCGGTGTTTTAGTGTTACGTCAGCCGCAACTTGAGTCAGCAAAAGCAAAAGTACTTTCTGCACAAGCACAATTAGATAAAGCTAAGCTATCGTTAGAACGCACCCAAATAGTGGCACCTTATGCGGGACGCATTTTGAAAAAACAAGTCGATATTGGTCAAGTTGTTACCAGTAACAGTCAACTTGCCACCATTTTTGCTGTTGATTATGTAGAAATTCGCTTACCGATTAATAATAAAGATCTTTCCTTGATTAACTTACCTGAAGTATATCGAGATATTGGTGAACAGGGTAATAAGGACGATGTAAAAATAAGCTCTGATTTAATTGGCCATCAATCATGGAATGGAAAAATAATTCGCACCGAAAGTGCTATCGATGAACAGTCGCAGCAGCTCTATGTTGTAGCGCAAATTAATCGCCCCTATGATGCAACAACCTCTTTGGGATCACCGATAAAAATAGGTCAATATGTTACTGCCCAGATAACAGGGAAAGAACTAAGCAATGTTTTGGTTATTCCCAGCAATGTTATTTATCAGGGAAGCTATGTCTACACAGTCGAAAATGGCTTGTTAATTCGTAAAGAGGTTTTACTAGGGTGGCAAAACGGTAAAGAGTCAATTGTTGAGTCTGGGCTCGTTGCCGGTGATGAACTTGTGCTAACTTCTTTAGGACAAGTGAGCTCTGGAACTCCCGTAGCCATTGAAGGAAATATCCCGAGTAAAGCAAGACAAAATAACCCAAAAGCTCGTCAAAATAAGGCAAAACTTGAAGGCACTAAAAGATCAAAGGGTGAAGCACAATGATCGCCTGGTTTGCTCGAAATCACGTAGCTGCGAATCTGTTATTAATTACTATTTTAATTTTAGGTTTATTTAGTCTCTCTGTGCGGATACCGGTTGAGGTTTTCCCCTCATTTGCCTCTGATCGTATCAATGTGAATGTCTCGTTACGTGGTGCTACGCCAGAAGATGTTGAAAAAAGTATTTCTATTCGCATAGAAGAGGCGATACAAGACCTAGAAGGTATTAAGCAAATTGCTAGTCGTTCATCTGAAGGCTCTTCAGCGGTTAATATCGAAGTTGAAAGTGGCTACGATGCACGAGAAGTTTTGGCTGATATTAAAAGTCGTGTCGACTCTATCAATACTTTTCCATCAGATGCTGAAAAACCTGTAGTGTCGTTAGCGACTCGAAAAAGAGAAGTTATCTCGGTTAGTGTCGCCAGTATTTATGGTGAAAAAGAAACGCGCGAGTATACAGAGAAAGTACGCGATGAGTTGTTAAAAATATCTGAAATTACTCAGGCAGAGCTTAGTGGTGTTCGTAACTACGAAGTTTCTATTGAAATACCTCAAGATAAATTACAACAATATAACTTAACTATCTCCCAAGTGTCAGCCGCGATAAATAATTCTAGTACCGATGTTTCTGCGGGCAATCTAAGAACCGAAGGAGGGGATGTTTTATTATTGTCAAAGGGGCAAGCTTATCGTAAAAATGAGTTTTCTGACATCGCGATAAAGACTCACACTGATGGTTCTATTTTACGTTTGTCTGATATTGCGTTGATCACCGATGCTTTTGAAGAAACACCGGTAAGAACACGCTTTAACGGTAAGCAAGCCGCCTTTATCGACATCTATCGTATTGGTCCACAAAGTGCCATTGACGTTGCCGATGCAGTAAAAAATTATATTGATGAACAACAAGGAAATGTGCCGGTAGGTGTTGAGTTAAGTTATTGGGATGACGACTCTCAAATTGTAAAAAATCGTATTGCAACGTTAACAACAAGTGCGTTGCAAGGTGGTATTTTAGTCTTAGCACTACTGAGCTTATTTTTACGCCCGTCGATCGCCTTCTGGGTTTTTATTGGCATTCCTATTTCATTTATGGGGGCTTTTATAGCAATGCCTTTTTTTGGCATAACCCTTAACGTTATGAGCCTATTTGGCTTTATTTTAGTACTCGGTATTGTCGTGGATGACGCCATTGTCACCGGAGAAAATATTTATACCCATTTAAAAACAGCTAAGTCAGGGGAAGAAGCAGCCATAAGAGGTACTGAAGAAGTGGCTACGCCGGTTACTTTTGGTGTATTAACCACTATTGCCGCTTTTTTACCTCTGGCATTTATTGAAGGTGCGCGAGGGGCATTGTTCGCACAAATTCCGGTCATTGTTATTCCTGTTTTATTGTTTTCTCTAATCGAGTCAAAGTTTGTTTTACCGTCACATTTAAAGCATTTAAAACTCCGTAGTCAAAAAACAAAAACATCTAAATTTAGCCAATTACAACAACGCTTTGCGGATGGCTTTGAAAACACAATTTTACGTTATTATCAGCCTTTATTAAAAAAAGCCATTAATTTTAAAACAGCGACATTTTTTGGTTTTGTTGGTGTTTTCTTAATTATCATTACCTTGGTCATGAGTGGCTGGACTAAATTTGTCTTCTTTCCAATAATACCCAGTGAGACGGTAAGAGCTTCATTAACCTTACCAGCAGGCTCACCATTTGAGGTAACGAATAAACATATCTTAAAAATGACAGAGAAAGCGGAAGAGTTACGTGAGAAATATATTGATGAGGCGACGAATGAAAGTATCATTATTAATATTTTGGCGACAACGGGTGGCAGAGGTGGCACAACCAATCAAGGCAGTGTTCGTTTTGAAATAACGCCGCCAGAGTCTAGAAGCTTATCAATTGGTTCAACACAGTTAGTTCGCGAATGGCGGGAGCTTATTGGGCCAATTCCTGGCGCTGAAAGTATGACCTTTAGAGCCGAAATAGGTCGGTCATCAGACCCTATTCAAGTACAGCTAAAAGCAAGCTCTTTGGACTCGCTTAAAGAAATTACCGATAAGGTAAAAATACGCTTAGCTACTTACCCAACCGTTTTTGACATAGAAGATAGTTTGTCTGACGGAAAAGAAGAGCTACAAATCGAATTAACTGAGCAAGGCAAAGCGCTAGGGTTAACCAGAGTAAGTATATCTAATGAAGTACGCCGCTCGTTCTTTGGCTCACAAGTTCAACGTATTCAACGTGGTAGAGACGATGTTCGGGTAATGGTACGCTTACCTTTGAGTGAGCGTCGCACGACCGCTGATTTAGAAAATATTCTTATTGGAACTCCCAATGGTGGTTCAGTGCCTTTGGCGCATGTTGCTCGCTTAATTCCAGGGAAAAGTCCATCAACCATCTCTAGAATCGATCGTTATAGAACGGCAAATGTCAGCGCTGATGTCGATAAAGAAAACACCAATATGACAATATTACAGGCCGATTTAAAAACTTACTTGGATGAGCTTCTTTTACAATATCCTGGTGTCAGTCATTCGCTTGAAGGTGAAGCTAAAGAGCAACGTGAATCATTTGGATCGTTAGCTTGGGCATTAGTTTTTGTTTTCTTTATTATTTATGCTTTACTGGCCATTCCATTTAAGTCTTATCTACAACCTATTATTGTAATGAGCGTTATTCCTTTTGGTATGATAGGTGCCGTTATAGGTCACTGGATCATGGGCATGGAATTAACGATTATGAGCTTATTGGGCATGCTGGCATTAATTGGTGTGGTGGTGAATGACTCCTTGGTATTAGTTGATTTTATCAATAAAAAAAGAGCCGAAGGTATTAAGCTTATGGAAGCAGTACTTACCGCGGGCGCTTCACGTTTTCGTCCTGTGATGTTAACTAGCTTAACCACCTTTATTGGTTTAATGCCGTTACTTTTTGAGCAATCAACTCAAGCACAATTCCTTATCCCAATGGCTGTTTCTCTTGGTTTTGGTATATTGTTCGCGACATTTATTACCTTGATTTTAGTGCCGGTTAACTACTTGCTTGTTGAACAGATAAAGGCGTTTTTTGGTGTTAAGCCTACGGGGTATGTTCTAGAGCAAGTTTAGCTTTTACATTTATGGTATTTCAAGCAATAAAAAACCCAGTTAAAAACTGGGTTTTTTCATTTGAAATAAAACTAGAAATCTTCCAGCATAAATTCTAACGAGTCTTCGTAGGCTTTTAGCTCTTTTTCTAATTGGAATCTTTCTTTTATAAGTTCTATTTCACGCCATTTTCTTTTCTTATTAGTGCTTTCTGAGGACTTAGGTCTTTTACCAAACGAGCCCATTACTTGTTCAAGTTTATCCATAGAACACTCCTTTTTATTTAACAGCACCTTTTTAATAACACATTCAAGATGATAAGCAAATAATTAAAGCAATAAACTCCGATAATACTTGGTGATAAAGTAACTCTTTTTAGGCTTTATTTTAAACTAACCGTATGAAAAATAGCTATTAAAGTAACTCAGCAAGCTGTTTTTCTAATTTTATCTGGTCAAGGGTAAAATTTCTGATCCCTTCAGCCAGTTTTTCTGTGGCCATAGCATCTTCATTCATTGCCCAACGATAGCTACTTTCTGATAATTTTTCTTGAGCGGCTAATTTGGGTTGCTCACTAAATAATTTTTGCTCAAGCGGGTCATTACACTTTGATAGTGCGTCTAATAGGTTTGGACTTATCGTTAAACGATCACATCCGGCAAGTTGACGTATCTCATCTATGTTTCTAAAACTTGCTCCCATCACCACCGTTTTATAATCTTTACCTTTGTAATAGTTATAAATGCTAGTTACCGAGATCACACCAGGGTCTTCATCCGCTGCGTATTCACTTTTGCCGCTATCCTTTTTGTACCAATCTAAGATCCGGCCAACAAAAGGTGAGATTAAGTAAACCCCTGATTCGGCACAAGCTTGTGCTTGAGCAAAACTAAACAATAAAGTTAGGTTACAGTTAATGCCAACCTTCTCTAGTTGCTCTGCCGCTTTAATACCTTCCCAAGTTGATGCCAGTTTAATAAGGATACGATCGTTATTAATACCTGCTTCTTTATACATCGCCATAAGCTTATGCGCTTTGGCAATTGAAGCTTGTGTATCAAAAGATAAACGTGAATCTACTTCTGTTGAAATACGACCGGGTACTGTTTTTAAAATTTCTAAGCCAATTAATACTGATAGTTTATCAGCGGCATCAATAACTTGTTGTTCTGTATTTGATGACTGTACTTTTGCCCATGTTACCGCTTCGGTAAGTAAATGTTGATAACCTTCAAGTGATGCTGCTTTTAATAATAGCGATGGGTTTGTGGTTGCATCTTGTGGTTGAAAATTTGCGATTGCTTCAATATCGCCGGTGTCAGCAACTACTGTAGTCATTTTTTTTAATTGAGAAAGCTGGTTAGTCATGTCCTTTACCTTTTTACGAAAAACTTAAAATTGGAGAATTATTACAACATAAATGGCTGAAAAAGTGATAAACCTTTGATGTAATGCCTAATATGACTATATTTGTAACAAATTTTCAATATATAGCAAGTATGTTCGACATTTTTTTAACTATGACGGTAATTGGCTTATCATTTATCTTCATGTTTAGCGGATTTATTGTATTATATGGGTTATATATTTTGATATTGTATTAAACGGGACCGTTATGCTACTTGTTGTTTCTCCAGCTAAAAACTTAGACTTTGAGTCACCATTACCCACTAATAAATTTTCTCAACCTGAGCTTTTAGCACACAGTAAAGATTTAATTGACCATTGCCAAAAATTAACACCTGCAGAGATATCAAGCTTAATGGGCATTAGTGATAAACTTGCTGGGTTAAACGCTGCTCGATTTGGTGAATGGTCAATGCCTTTTACTGTTGATAATGCTCGCCCAGCGGTATTAGCGTTTAATGGTGATGTTTATACCGGATTAGACGCCAAAACATTTAATGAAGATGATTTTGATTTCGCACAAAAACACATGAGAATTTTGTCAGGATTATACGGTTTACTCAAACCTCTTGATTTAATGCAAGCCTACCGCTTAGAAATGGGTTCAAGGTTAGCGAATGATCGTGGCAGCAACTTGTATCAGTTTTGGGGAGACATTATTACTGACCATGTCAATGAAGCCTTGGCCCAGCAGGGTGATAAAGTGTTAATTAACCTTGCCTCTAATGAATACTTTAAATCAGTAAATAAAAAAAAGCTTCAAGGTGAAATAATTACTCCGGCATTTAAAGATTGGAAAAATGGTCAATTTAAAATGATCAGTTTCTTTGCCAAAAAAGCACGAGGTTTAATGGCGCGTTATATCATTGAACATCGCTTAACAGAGGTTGAACAACTTAAATCTTTTGATGTTGCTGGCTATCAATATAGTGAAGAAATGAGTCAAGGTAATGATTTTGTTTATACCCGTAAAGAAACGCAATAGTAGCGCTAATGCATAAGCCTGCTTTAGTTTATTTACTCAGTTATACTTAACCCACTAAGCTTTAAGTGGTAAATACATAGCAAGAGAACACAAAAAAGGAAAAGGAATGCTTACATTACTCGCTAAACTGTTCAATGCACTGAACTCAGAAAGCTCTACTCGGCAAATATCATTGGCCATAGCGTTAGGTTTTATTGTTGGACTATCGCCACTGCTTACCTTGCATAATATTGCTTTTATATTCGTGGTTTTATTTTTAAGAGTCAATATCGGTGGCTTTATAGTCGCTTGGGGATTCTTTAAAGGGTTAAGTTATTTGTTATCATCATTGATCGTTACTGTTGGTGAGTCATTACTAACAGCAAAGTCATTACACCCTTTATTTGATGCTTTATATCAGTCTTCGTTATTTAAACTAGGCCATCTTCACCATACTTATACCTTGGGTGCTTTGGTGCTTGGCTGTTTATTAGCGGTGCCGTTATATTATCTAAGTAATTTTTTAATTGAAAAGTATCGACTACATATTAAAGCCTTCTTTGAGAAGTTCCGTATTGTTAAGGCATTAAAAGCATCAAAGTTCTACCGTATTTATAGCCACGTTTCTGGCCAAGGAGAGTTGTAATGAGTCGTTTTATTCGTTGGAAAGGGCTAGTCGGTTTTTTTGTGGTCATGGGATTAATGATCGCTTTTATTTATTTATTTGCCGACGCTTTAGTTAAGAAAGGTATAGAAAAATCAGGTGAATGGTATCTAGGTGCTGAAGTTAATGTTAATGAAGTTGAAATTAATTATTTACCCTTAACACTGAGTATTGAAGGTTTCCAAGCAACCGATCCTGAAAAACCTAGCCATAATTTGGTGAGTTTTTCACAAGCCTCAGCCGGTGTTGATGTTTGGCAATATTTATTTGGTAAGTTATATATTAGCGAGTTAAACGTTGCTGAATTAAGAATCGATCAGCCTAGGCAGTCTGTAGGAGAAGTCTATAGACTTGGTGACGATACTGAAAATGGCAGTGACGGCGTAGGTGATTCAATGTTACCTAACCTTGATGTTAGCCTACCTAAAGCTGAAGATTTACTCAATAATAGTGATTTGCTAACAGTCAAGCGTGGCAAAGCTTTAGAGCAAAGTTATCAAATCGAAAAGAAAAAGCTGCAAGCTGCTTATGAAACACTGCCGACTAAAGACGCGTTAGCAGACTATAAAAAGCAAGTAGAGCAACTCGCTAATATTAAGATAGAAAGTTTAGCCGATCTTGAAAAGCTTAATAAAGATTTTACTGCGCTAAAAACGAAGTTCGAAGCTGACCAAGTGGTCATGAACAAGGCAAAGCAGCAAGTTAGCGCTTCAAAAACATTATTAAGCGAACAAACTAAAGCTTTAAAAGATGCGCCAAGCGCCGATTGGAAAAACATTGAGAGCAAGTACCAACTTGACAGTGTCGATGGTGCTGATTTTGCTCACTTGTTGTTTGGTGAGCAAGCAAGAGAATACTTTGGTTATGCTGATACTGTTTATCGAAATATAGCACCGCTAATTAAATCTTCAAAAGTCGACAAAGAAGCACCAGTAGCAAGCGATCAAGGTCGTTATGTGCAGTTTAATGATGAAACACCTTTGCCCGACGTACTTATCGAACAAGCAAATTTTTCTTTAATATTGCCACAAGGTGAATTTGCAATTAGCGGCAAAGAATTGACACATCAGCACTGGGTACGAGGTAATAACAGTGTTATTAATGTTAAAAGTGACAATGTACAGGGCTCGGGGAAATTAACCTTAGCGTTAGCTTTCTCACTAGATAAGCAAGATGTTTTAGCAGGTAAGGGGCAGTGGCAACTTGCCGACGTTAACTTAAAAGATGTTTCACTACAAAAATCAAGTGCTTTTACTTTAGATCTTAACAGTGGCTTATTATCAGGTAAGGGGGCTTTTTCATTCATTGATGACCAAATTGACAGTGAAAATAAACTTAACCTGGCTAACACTCAATATAGTGGTGCTGGCACTTCGAAGTTAAGTACACTCTTTATTGACACAGTTCAGTCTCTTAAGTCGTTGGCGTTAACCATAACTGCAAAAGGTAAAATAACGGCTCCGACGGTATCTATCTCATCACCACTTGATAACCAATTAAAAGATTCAATGGTGCAGCAGGTATCAACTAAATTAATAAGCTTCAAATCTGACATTAAAGCAGGGTTAAACACTAAGCTTACTCAAGCTTTAGGGGGAAGTAATAAGGAAGCAGAGTCTCTAATGGATGTTGAAGCACTCATCGGAGATAGTGATAAAGCATTAGATGAGCTGATTAACTCAGATATCGTCGCAGTGAAAAAGAAAGAGTTTGAAGATAAACAAAAAGATAAGCTCAAAGACAAAGCAAAAGAAAAACTAGGGAAACTATTTGGTTAGGCTTACTTAGCTTACTCATCATTAAATGACAAGTTTACGCTCAGCTATCTTACGAGTTACCAAGGATAAGCTGAGCGGCCAAGATAAACTGGTTTAATAAAGTCGTTTTAGTTTTTTCTGTAAAAAAGCCTCAGCTTATTGTTAAGTTGAGGCTTTTTGTTGTTAATTAGCGTGTTATTTTTACTAAGCTTTAATGCCTAAACTACTAAGGCCACCACTTTTCTTTCCCTTACTATTGTAGGTCATTGATGAGCGGTTATGATTCTCAAGTAAGGAGTTTTTCATGCGTTCGGCGGCAAGTGAAGATTGCTGTATTATTTGACCGTTAACCTGATTTTTGTCTTTACAACGCAGTAAAATAGCTTCAATTTCAGCAATCTCTTGCTGATGAATACCTGATTTCACTTCGTTTTTCAAAATTATATTTTGAGCGTTTTGTTCATCAAGTTGCTGTATGTCTTTTAGCAAAGCTTCTTTTTGCTCGGTAACGGCAGTTAATGCTTGTGGGCTTTGTTTTTGTAAGACTTCTTTTTCAACGCTGAGCAGCTCTTCAAGCTGCTGTAGGTTATGTAACTGTTGAGCAATTAATTGCTCTGCTGCTAACGCTGTCATCAGGTGTAACTCCTGTGATTAGGTTAACAGTAAACTGTTAACCTAGTTTAAATTCGAAATTTGCTATACTGGCAGCAAGCTTTTCAGGATCAACTTTATACTCACCATTTGCAATGGCTTTTTTAAGTTGATCGATTTTTTTCTGATCAACTGCTGGTGCGTCATTCGCTTTCTTTTGTAACTCATTTAACTGTTGAGCTTGTGGTGTTAAAGAGACTGAATCTTTACCTACAGATCTTCCTTGTTCACTACTTGCTGCATTTTGTGTGGCTTGCTGTTTGACTTGTACTTGTTGATCAAGCTTTTGCTTTACCTGACTGTTATTTGACAAGTTATTGATATTTATAGCCATAATACTATCCTATAGATAACGGGTTGATATTCACTATCTTGTTATCGGCAAGCAGCCTAATAACTTAACCATTATTATAAATTAATTATCACTTCGTTGATAGCCGATACTCGCCCTGTTACCGTTCTACCACTGCCTTCATTTTCAACCGCTATTTGCTCGCCAAGCCCACCATCTTCAAGGGCTATGCCGGAGGTTTTTATTGTCAACGTATTCGATTGAGCAATAAGCGTGACATGGCTGCCTTTGCAAACAAAACAAATATTCTTTTTAGTTAGAATGACACCCGCCCTTAACTTCCTTTTAGCTCGGGTACCAATGACGATTCTGGTATCATCTAAGCTCTCACCACGAATTCTATATTTATCACGATATTCAATAGTTACATTTGAACTATCAATTCTACTGCCCTTACTTATGATACTTTTTGCAACAACTACCGGTATGACCACTTGAATTTTTGCAGGAATATAAAGATACCAAGACGATGGGTCGTCGCAATTTATTTTAACATTTACGTTTCTACCATTATGATTTTCAGGTATATTTGCGATTAAAGGTGTTAAACAAGGTTTAATAATAATTCTGGGATCTAAAGTAGAGACTGAAACGTTTATCTTTCCTTGCTTTGGCAATGGCGTGTTATTTTTTATAAATTGGGTAACAAAATCTTGAAGTTGCTGTCTGTCCATCGTTTGGGCAAAGGCTATATTTGAAAAAAGCGCTGAGATTAGCGAAAGAATGATAAATATCTTGAATATGCTCATAAATTTGTCAACTATTTGCTAGGGAAATTAAAATACTCGTCTATGCTTAATTTATGTATAAGTTTAACAATAATTAAAAGCAGACGAATACGCACTAAACGTCAAAAAATTGAACGTTCAATATGTATCTGTAAGCACAATCAAGAAGTGTGCCTTTTTGTGAATTAAGTAAAATGAGGTTTGTATGGCAGGAATTTTAGACTCAGTAAATCAACGCACTCAGTTGGTTGGACAGAATAGGCTTGAATTATTACTTTTTCGTTTAATCGGACCACAACGTTTTGGTATTAATGTTTTTAAAGTACGTGAAGTTATGCCTTGTCCGCGCTTAACCTTACTGCCAGGACAAGACCCTTTTATTAAAGGTGTTGCCCATATTCGTGGCCAAACCATTTCAGTGATCGATTTGAGCAAATCGACAGGTGGCCCAGAAATAGTGCCAGATGAAAATTCCTTTGTCATTATTGCTGAATATAATCGCAGTGTGCAGGGCTTTTTAGTTGGCGGTGTTGAGAGAATAGTTACGTTAAGCTGGAAAGATATCATGCCCCCTCCAGAAGGCGCTGGTAAATCAAGCTATTTGACGGCGGTTACAGAAATAGACAAAAAAATGGTCTCTATTTTAGATGTAGAGAAAATTTTAAATGAAATTAGTCCTATTTCAACAGAGCTCAGTGAAGATGTTGTTGATGCGAGTGTCGGAGTGAGTCTTGGCGAACGGGTCATTATGATCGCGGATGATTCAACCGTAGCTCGAAATCAGGTGAGAAGAGCTTTAGAACCCTTAGGCTTAACAATGTTGTTAGCTAAAAATGGCCAAGACGCTTTAGATCAATTACTGGCTATAGAAGCCGAGTGTAATACATCAATTACTGAAAAAGTCGCTTTACTTATTTCTGATATAGAAATGCCTGAAATGGACGGTTACACCTTAACCGCTGAGATTAAAAATAATGACCGATTGAAAGCCATGCCAGTTATTTTACATACTTCGCTAAGTGGTGTTTTTAATAATGCGATGGTTGCTAAAGTCGGTGCAGAAGATTTTATTCCAAAGTTTCATCCTGATGAATTAGCCACAGCAGTAAAAAAATGGTTAAAGAAAGATGAACTAGCAAATAATGCTAATTAACCCATTGTTTTTAGCGTATTCTATCGTTAATTAATGATAATAATAATTTAAGGCGGAATATCGAAGTGTCAATCCGACAGCTTGATGATAGCAGTTATCATCAGTTTAGAGTCTTCCTAGAGAAACAATGTGGCATCGTCTTAGGTGAAAATAAACAATACCTAGTGAAAAGCCGTTTAGCCCCTTTAATGGCAAAATTTGATGTTACCACATTAGGTGATTTAGTCACTCGTACTCTCAGTCCAATTGAAAGGCAGTTACGCGCCGCTGTTATCGACGCCATGACGACAAATGAAACCTTGTGGTTTCGCGATGAGTACCCCTTTGAACTATTGAAAAAACGCTTACTTCCTGAGTTTAAAAATAAAAGAACGCCTTTGAAAATTTGGTCAGCGGCAAGTTCTTCAGGTCAAGAACCTTATTCTATTGCGATGGCCGTTCAAGAATTTAAGCAAAGTCATCCTGCTGCGTTTTCGGGGGGTGTTCAAATTATTGGCACTGATATCTCCAATACTATGCTTGAGCATTGTAAGTATGGCCATTATGACAATTTAGCGTTGTCACGAGGTTTGTCTGCCGAACGCAAAAGAATGTTTTTTGAAAATGGCGATAAAGGTATGTCAAAAGTCAAAGACTCGGTTAAGAAAATGGTTAGCTTTAGGCAACTAAATCTCCTAAATAGTTATAGTTTAATGGGTAAGTTTGATATTGTATTTTGCCGTAACGTATTGATTTACTTCGCACCAGAAATTAAAAAGCAAATAATATCTCAAATTGAAGGCGTGCTAAATCCTAACGGCTATCTCTTTCTTGGCGCCTCAGAATCCTTAACGGGTTTAAACCAAAACTTTGATATGGTTCGCTGTAATCCTGGTATCATTTACCAGAAAAAGACTTCATATCCCCCCACTAATCTCCCCATTGGCATAGAAATTGTATAGTTATCTTCATTGATTTGGAGGTAACACTATGGCTATCACTTTTGAAAAAGCACTTGGCATTCACCCACAAACACTTGCTGTTCGTTCTAAACGTGCAGAAGTTATTGCTAGTAATATTGCTAATGCAGATACACCCGGCTATAAAGCCAAGGGCATGGACTTTAAGTCTGCCTTAGCGCAAGCCTCTCAAAAGCAACAATCAGGTATGTCACGAACCCACGAAAAGCATTTTGATGTTCGCATTGCAACCAATAATGGTGTGCAATTTAGAACACCCGATCAACCAGATACTGGCGATGGTAATACCGTAGATGCACAAGTGGAACGAAACTTGTATCTAGAAAACTCAATGCAGTATCAAGCCAGCATTCAATTTCTTACTGGCAGGATTAAAGGCTTGAAAAAAGCCATCACCGGAGCAGGGCAATAATTATGAGCCTATTTAACGTATTTACTATATCTGGCACGGGTATGAGCGCTCAATCTGTTCGCTTAAATACCACCGCAAGTAACATTGCTAATGCTGATAGTGTTAGCAGTAGTGTTGATGCAACCTATAGAGCACGGCATCCGGTTTTTGCCGCAGAGATGCAAAAAGCTGCCGCAGGACAAGATGACTCAGGCGTAGGTGTCAAAGTTTTAGGCATTGTGGAAAGCGATCAGCCTTTAAACATTCAGCACTCTCCGGGACACCCAATGGCAGATAAAGATGGTTTCATTTATAAACCCAATGTAAACGTGATTGAAGAAATGACTAATATGATTTCAGCATCACGTTCATATCAAACAAATGTTCAATTGGCTGAATCAGCAAAAAATATGCTGAATAAAACCTTACAGCTTGGCAAGTAACAATTAAAGGTGGGATAAAATATGGAAACAGTAAGCGGAAGTAAACCTTTAGATGGCATGCGCTGGCAAAAGGAAGATGTTACAAAGACGGATAATGGCAATGGTATGTTAACGCAAGAAGATTTCTTTGCGCTACTGACCAAAGAGCTTTCTCATCAAGATCCGACTAAGCCCGTTGAAAATAATGAAATGATTTCGCAAATGACCGCGTTTTCAACGACTGACGGTGTGGCAACGCTAAATGAACAATTTACCTCATTTGCTGCATCTATGTCATCGAGTCAAGCATTACAAGCCTCCTCGTTAGTGGGTCGTAGCGTTCTAGTTGATGATAATGTTTTTGGTATGGCTGAAGGTGAAGCCGTTAAAGGCAAAATGATCACTGATAAAGCGGCAAGTAATGTGAATATTTATGTTGAAAACACCGCCGGAGAACTTATTCAAACAGTTCCTGTTGGCAGTGTGGCATCAGGTGAGTTTACCTTTAATTGGGACGGCAAGATGACAAATGGCGAGCCCGCTCCACAAGGTGCTTATCGTTTTAGGATTGCAGGATTAGTGGAAGGTGAAGCATCAGAATTACAAGCGATGACCTATCGTAAAGTTGATAGTGTGACGTTAGCCGGTGCAGGTGGAAATATTTTATTAAATCTTAATGGTGGCAGTTCCATGGCACTAGCAGATGTGGTGGAAGTATCAGAAGGTTAAATTAATAGTTCTTTGAACTAAATAAATTTAAGCCACTGTTATTTCAATGAAGAGTGAATACTCGAAAATTAGAAATAATTAAGATAAACAGTTTTTTATATGAGGTGCAATTATGTCATTTAATATAGCGTTGAGCGGATTAAACGCTGCTCAAAAAGATTTGGATGTTACATCAAATAACATCGCTAACGTTAATACCACCGGCTTTAAAGAGTCGCGTGCGGAATTTGTTGATGTGTATGCAGCATCATTACTTGCTTCGGGTAAAACAAAAGTGGGTGACGGTGTTTTGACGGCAGATGTCGCTCAGCAGTTTCAGCAAGGTAGTATTCAGTTTACTAATAACGCATTAGATTTAGCCGTTACGGGTAATGGTTTTTATGCAACAGTACCTGAACTCGACTCCTTAGAAACGTCATATACTCGAGCAGGTCAGTTTAAATTAAACGACAGTAACTTTGTTGTTAACTCTGCGGGTGAGCATTTGTTAGGTTTCCCCGTTAACCCTGACGGCACCTCTGCGTCGGTAAGTTTAAGTACGGCAGAGCCTATTCGTATTCCTACGGCCTCTGGTGCTCCTCAAAAAACCAGTGAAGTAGATGTACGAATGAACTTACCTGCGGGTGATTCTTTCATTAGTAGTGCGCCCGGTAACTTTGATCCCGATGATCCTTTGACTTTTAACCATTCAACTTCAGTAACTATTTTTGATTCATTAGGTGATAGTCATATAATGACTTATTACTTTATTAAAGATAATCCTTCGTCTGATGCTAACGAGTGGATGATGTTTGCTGGCGTTGATGGCATACCGGTAAATTTAGTTGACCCAGGTGGCCAGACAGATCCAAGTCCAACGGCAGGCCCAGGAACGCCAATATTAAATCCACAAGGTGGCAATAATTCAGGTCCATTATCAGGTAGTGGTGGTGTTACTGGTATGCGTATGTACTTTGATTCTTCAGGTGATTTCGTTGCACAATTACCTATGCCAGGTGACGGTGGTGCTATTACCGTACCACTTGGACCGGTAATATTAGCCAATGGTGCTGATCCAACTCAAACCGTGAAAATTAATTTTAATCTAGACCCTCTTGGCCCTAATCCAAATGAACCTACGCAGTTTGCTTCAAACTTTGAAGTGACTTCGCTTGAGCAAGATGGCTTAGCGGTTGGTCGATTAACCGGTATAGATATTGGTAGTGATGGTTTAATTCGAGCGACTTACAGTAATGGTACCTCAGAACCATTATCACGAATTGCTTTAGTAAACTTTGCCAATGAACAGGGCTTAACGCAAATTGGCAATACTTCATGGAAAGAAAGTATTAGTTCCGGTGAAGCATTGGCTGGTGAGGCGGGTTCAGGTACTTTTGGTACTATTAATTCATCGGCATTAGAGCAATCAAACGTTAACTTAACCACAGAATTAATCGACTTAATTTCAGCACAACGAAATTTTCAGGCTAACTCTCGTGCACTAGAAGTTGATAACCAGCTAAACCAAACGATTCTACAGATTCGATAAATAAATTTTTAAAATAATCTAGTCCATGATAAATAAAAGAGATAAAACGTAAAATGTTTTATCTCTTTTTATCTTCAGGATGAACGGTATAGATGTAGAGCGAAACATAGCCATTCTTAGGCATCCATGTTTTCATCGCATTAATACTTCTTTATCGAACCTGTCAATGCCTGAGTAGCGGATGGTCTTTATCAGACCAGCTGTCTTTCAAAACCTCAGTCGGCTCCTTTTCGTTGACGATAAAACGATTACTTTTTCATCTTCCTTTTCCTGTTATATTTCTTCTGGCACTGTTATTGCATTTCTCATTGTAAGATACAATTTTAGAGATCTGTTATGGACAAAATGCTTTATATCGCAATGAGCGGTGCGAAACAAAATATGCATTCGCTTGCCGTTAATGCTAACAACCTTGCTAACGCTAAGACTACGGGTTTTAAAGCCGATTTAGCACAGGCGCGTTCAATGCAAGCTTTTGGCGAAGGCTTGCCTTCTCGTGTGTTTGCCATGACAGAAAATGCCAGCCAAAACTTTGACAGTGGTTCTTTGATGCAAACTTCTCGAGATTTAGATCTTGCCATTCAAGGGCCGGGTTGGTTTGCTGTTCAAGCTGAAAATGGTGCTGAAGGTTATACACGTGATGGCCAATTTAGACTCAACGAAGAAGGTGCCTTAGAAACCTCTAAAGGTGAGCTTGTCTTAGGAGATACTGGCCCGATATTTATACCTCTGCCAGTCAATAATATTCATATCAGTAAAGATGGCACCATCATGGTTCAGCCTGAAGGAGCACCTAGCTCTCTTCAAGAAGAAGTGGGTCGTCTAAAAATGGTTAACCCGAGGGTGCAAGAGTTAGCAAAAGGTGCTGATGGCTTGTTTCGTCGAAAAGATGGACTAAATGAGAATGCTGACGTCAATGTCAAAGTCGAAAACGGCATGCTTGAAGCAAGTAACGTAAACCCTATTGGGGAGATGACCGCGATGATTTCTTTGCAACGTCAGTTTGAAATGCAATTAAAACTCATGAAAACAGCCGAAGAAGTTGATGCAAGTTCAGCATCTTTATTACGTGCTTTCTAATTTAAATAAATAATTTTTGAGGTGATTTATGAACCCAGCATTATGGATAAGTAAAACAGGGTTAGATGCGCAAACAAAAGATATTGCGGTAATTTCTAATAATTTAGCTAACGCCAGTACCATAGGTTTTAAGAAAAGTCGTGCCGTATTTGAAGATTTACTCTATCAAACGATTAATCAGCCAGGTGGTCGCTCTGCACAAGATACAGAGATGCCTTCAGGCTTAATGCTTGGCGCGGGTACAAAAGTGGTGGCTACGCAAAAAATTCATACCCAAGGTGATATGCAAACTACCGATAACGCTTTAGATTTAATGATCCAAGGTGAAGGTTTTTTTGAAGTGCAACTCCCTGACGGCACATCGTCATATTCAAGAAATGGTCAATTTACCATGGATGAAGAGGGCAATATGGTTACACCAGGCGCGGGTTATTTAATTCAACCACAAATCACTATTCCGCCTGATGCGTTAAGTATTATTGTTTCTCAAGATGGTGAAGTCTCTGTAACTCTTCAGGGGCAACCTGATCCTGCTGTTATCGGTCAAATTAATACAGTTAACTTTGTTAACCCGACCGGTTTGCAGCCAATAGGGCAAAATTTATACATTCAAACAGCGGTTAGTGGTGCTCCACAAGAAGGGGTTCCAGGTTTAGAAGGTTTTGGCATGATAGTGCAAGGCGCGCTAGAAACCTCGAATGTAAATACCACCGAAGAACTTGTTAACTTGATTGAAAGTCAACGGGTATATGAAATGAACTCAAAAGTAATTTCAGCAGTTGATGAAATGCTTAGTTATATTAATCAGCAGTTATAGCGTTAAGGAATCTCTTATGAAAATTCACTTAGTCTTAGTTATCTTTTTTTTATCAATAACGGGTTGTGCCAGTGTTGAACAGGCAAAAACGTTACCTGACGATCCTGACTTTGCGCCGATTTTACCCGAAATGGAAGAAGCCTCTATTATCCCGACGGGTTCACTGTTTAGAGCTAACTACGTTAATAATATTTATTCTGACTCAAAAGCTCATCGTGTTGGTGACATTATTTCAGTGACGTTAAGTGAAAGTACACAAGCACAGAAAAATGCTAAAACAGAGTTGAGTAAAGAAAATAGTGCCAGTCTAGATCCTATTATTGGTTTAGGCGGCGCTGCAGTAAACTTTAAAAATAATGCCATTCAATTTGGCTATAACCAAGGCTCTGACTTTAGTGGTGATTCAAAGTCTAACCAAGGTAATAGCTTAAACGGTCATATTTCTGTACATGTTTTGCGTGTTTTGCCCAATGGCAATTTGATGATCCGTGGTGAAAAATGGATGACTTTAAATAACGGTGACGAATTTATTCGCTTAACCGGTGTTATTCGCGCACAAGATATTAGCTCTAGTAACACCATTGTTTCTGGTAAAATCGCTAATGCGCGCATTGAATATGCAGGTACTGGGACTTTTGCTGATGTACAAGAACAAGGTTGGTTATCTAGTTTCTTTACTAGCTCTTGGTGGCCCCTGTAGGGTTAATTGAACATAAACTTTCAATAGGTATTATTATGAACACTTTTTTCACAAGTATGAAAGTTACTGTCTTGGTGCTAACATTTTTGTTTAGTTCGATGAGCTCTGCACAGCGAATTAAAGATTTAGCCGATGTTGCTGGTGTCCGAAGTAATCAATTGATAGGTTATGGTTTAGTGGTGGGTTTACCTGGCACAGGCGAACAAAGTCCATTTACCGAACAAAGTTTTAAAACCATGCTAAGTAATTTTGGTATTACTATGCCGGCTAACTTAAAACCAAAAATTAAAAATGTTGCTGCGGTTGCTGTTCATGCTGAGTTACCCGCATTTACTAAACCCGGCCAAAGAATTGATATTACCGTTTCTTCAATGGGCAGTGCGCAAAGCTTACGTGGTGGAACATTAATACAAACTATTCTCATGGGTATTGATGGCAATGCTTATGCCGTTGCTCAAGGCAGTTTAGTCGTTAGCGGTTTAGGTGCTGAAGGTTTAGATGGCTCAAAAGTTATTGTTAATACACCAACCGTAGGCCGTATTGCTAATGGTGCTATGGTTGAACGTGAAGTTATTTCACCATTTACTTCTGGCGATTATATTACCTTTAATCTTAGAGATTCTGATTTCAGTAGTGCGAGAAGTTTAGAGCGAGTCATTAATAGCGAGTTTGCTAACATTAACGACCCCGCCACTTTTATTGCTCGCGCTATTGATGCAACCTCTATTCAAGTCAATGCACCAAGAGATGCGAGCCAACGAGTCAGTTTTTTGGCTGCCTTAGAAAATTTAGAATTCGAACCTTCACGTCCGGCGGCGAAAGTTATTGTTAACTCCCGTACCGGTACTATCGTGATCGGCTCTGATGTGCGCTTATTGCCTGCCGCCATTACTCATGGTGGTATTACGGTAACGATTAATGAAACACGAGATGTCTCTCAGCCTAATGCTTTTGCTGATGGTAATACGGCGGTAACGAATCAATCTATTGTTAACGTTAATAAAGATGATAACCGGATGTTTGTTTTTGATCCGGGGTAAGCTTAGACACACTCGTTCGAGCGATTAATGAAATTGGTGCGGGCCCTGGTGATGTTATGGCTATTCTTGAAGCGCTATCACAAGCGGGCGCATTACGAGGAGAATTGATCATTATTTAATGATCAATAAAGCTTATGATTACACCGAATCAATCATCACTAACTTCATTGGCACCGCAAGCATCTGTGACCGCTAATTCTCAGAATTTTTTAGACATCAATGGCTTGAATTCTATTCGCCAACAGTCTAAAGAAACTGATAAAGGCTCAAAAGATGCGGCTTTACAAACAGCGGCTAAGCAGTTTGAAGCGATCTTTATGCAAATGCTGATGAAAAGTATGCGTAAAGCACAAGACGTTTTAGAGTCAGATAGTCCCTTTAATTCAGAAAGTACAAAATTTTATCGTGATATGCATGACCAACAAATGTCATTAGAATTATCAAATAACGGCTCTTTAGGTTTATCAGACTTAATCGTTCGCCAGCTAGGTGGTGACACTGAAAGTTTTACCCCGCAGTCATTTTTACAAAGTGATAATCGCTTCAGTAAAAGTAACGGCTTACTCAGTGAAGATAATAATAAAGGCAAGTCAATTGTCGACACAGGGATCCTTATTTCTGCCGAGGATCGTCAAACTAATGACTCAGGTGATCGTTCAACTAATAATCGACAAGCATTATTTGATATGCCGCAACGAGCGCCTTCTTCGTCTAACACGGTAAATTCGTTAGATAACAAACCGTCTGTTTATGAAATGCTTGCCATGCAAGAGCCTCAGTATCAGCAACCTAAAGACTTTGTTATGGCATTAACTGAAGATGCTAAACGTGTTGAAGAAAAGTTAAATATTCCCTTTGAAGTTGTTATAGCTCAAGCCGCATTAGAAACTGGCTGGGGACAAAAAATCATCAAAACAGAAAGTGGTCAAAGCTCTAATAACTTGTTTAACATTAAAGCGGATAAACGCTGGGATGGCGACAAAATCAATAAGGAAACCCTTGAATTTGAACAAGGTGCTATGGTTAAAAAACGTGAGCCCTTTCGCGTTTATGAAACCATTAGTGACAGCGTTAATGATTACATGCAGTTTCTCTCAAACAGCGAACGCTATAAAAATGCATTAGACAAAGCTGGCGATGTGGAACACTTCCTGCATAACCTACAGAGTGCTGGTTATGCGACGGATCCCAAATACGCAGAAAAAATTAAGGGAACACTACGAACCGTAACCAGTTTACTAAATAAGTAAATAAGCGCTCAGCATATAAATGCATTGAGTTTTGGTTAGGTTAGGAGTGAAGTCATGTCGGTTAACTTATATAACACAGGTGTTAGTGGTTTACTTGCCGCACAGCAGCAGCTGGCGACAACGGGTCATAATATTGCCAATGTTAATACAGAGGGTTATAGCCGACAACGCGCAGAACAAAATTCATCGGTGGGTTTATTCAGTGGCGGCAACTATGTTGGCTCTGGTACCTATGTTAACGATATCACTCGTCTATACGAACAGTTCTCCCATAAAGAACAACTACTTAATCAAAGTAAACTCGGTAATGCTGACTTATTACAAGGGCGTTTAACACAACTAGACCAAGTAATGAGTACCTCAGGTAACGCCGTGGTGGGTTCACTTGACAGTTTTTACCAATCACTCAATGGCGTTGCTGACAATCCTAATGATTTAGGTTTACGCAGTATTGTGCTTAATCAAGCGAATATTTTAAGCAAAGACTTTAATGAGCTGACTAATAATTTTGACAATATGACCAAAGCGGTCAACGGTGAAATTGAACAAATTGCTACTAAAATTTCTGAAATATCCAATGAATTAGCAAAAATTAATGAAACCATTATGCAAACTCAAGGGTTAAATCAAACAGGGCAACCTAATGATTTACTTGATAAACGAGATCGATTAATTGGTGAACTAAGTAAGTATACCAAAGTGACTACCGTAGAAGATGCTAACGGTGTACTCACTGTAATGATAGGACAAGGTACGACACTGGTTGCCGGTATTACGCCAATGACAGTACAAGTTAAGGCTGGCGATCCCGATCCAAATAAAACCCAGCTAAGTTTAGTCAGTGGCAATAGTCGTGTGGCATTAAATGGTTCTACGTTAGGCGGCTCTTTAGCGGCAAATTTTGAATTTAGAGACCAGCATTTAAATCAAACACGTAAAGAAATTGATCGCTTAGCTATGTCTATATCGTCAATATTAAATGACAGTCAAGCCAGTGGTTTAGATCTAAATGGTGTTCAAGGGGCAAATTTTTTCACCGATATTAATGCAACACAATTACAACAAGGTCGTGTGCTAGCTCCTTCATCAAACACGGGTACCACACAACCTCAAGTGGTTATCAACGACGTTTCTTTATTATCTACTGATGACTTTGAAGTGCGTTTCGATGGTACTGATTTTACGTTATATAATTTGACTACCGGTGGAAGCGAAAACCTAGGGATGCCTGGTACAGGTACTCCTGCAGGAACGCATACTGCCACTACACCCGATTACGGTTTCTCATTTATTGAAACAGCGGGTGGCACGCTTCAGGCAGGTGACAAGTTTACTATTGTACCGACCAAAAACAGTGCAGCATTAATGCAAGCGACATTAACTGACGCTAATGCCATCGCAGCAAGTACAGCGATTGCGGTGACACCGTCGAGTAACAATATTAGCAATGGTAAAATAGAAATTACTAATGTGACTAACCCTGTTGCGGCGAGTGCATATGATATCACTGTTGATGTATATGAAACACCACCACCACCACTGCCAGCACCCCAAATACCTACCGGAATATTTGAGTATCGAGTCTATAACACATCAACGCCACCACCTGGAACGCCGGCCATAGCATCAGGCAGTTATGCAACAGGGGCGAGTGCTATTATTGATATTCCTGCCGGCTCACCTGATTTTCAAATTGAAATTAAAGGTGATCTTGCTGGTTCAGGCGCTAATGCACGTGAAACGTTTACCTTAGGTAATGCTTTTGGCGTTGGTAATGGTAATCATGCGGTTGCTATGGCAAAGACCCAAGAAATAGGTGTGGTCAATGCGGGAAAACAAACCTTTAGCGAAAGCTTAGCCGTTTCAACCTCAATAGTAGGTTCAAAAGCGAGTAATGCTGATTTATCAGCAGATACCGCACAGGCTTTATTTACTCAAGCTTATAACCGCAATCAAGCGACATCAGGTGTAAATCTTGATGAAGAAGCTGCCAACCTTTTGAGATATCAACAAGCTTATCAAGCGGCATCACAAATAATCTCTACAGCAAATACTATTTTTGACACCATTTTATCAGCAGTCAGGTAAGGAATTTTTATGCGCGTTTCTACAGCTCAGTTTTACTTACAAAGTTCACAGCAAATGAGCCAAAAAAGCTCTGATGTTAATGATCAAATGGCTTACTTATCAAGTGGTAAACGAGTGTTAACCGCAAAAGACGATGCTATTTCTTATAGTACCTTAGCTGGGTATAACAATGACTTAGCCAACATAGAAAAATATAAACGCAATATTACTATGGCTGAAAGTCATAATAATATGCAAGAAATTGTTTTTGCTGATGCAGATCTTATTCTAGATAAAATAAAGTCTGATATGTTGCTTGCCAATAATGGTCGCATGTCAAGTGAAGACCTACAATCGCTCGCTGAACAAGTAAAAAGTAACTTCAGTCAGTTACTTGATCTTGCTAATAGTCAAAATGAAAATGGTGACTATATTTTTTCTGGCTATCAAACCGAACAAAAACCCTTCAGCCAAAATGTTGACGGTAGCGTTACTTACAATGGCGACTCGGGTGTTCGAGAGTTGCAAGTCGCTAAGAATATTAATATAGCCACTAATCAAGCGGGCGACGCAGCTTTTTTAAAGGTTGAAAATGCCGTAGGTGATTTTACTGCTAATTACACCGCTAACACCTCAGGTGTTGCGGTTGAAAGTGCCAAAATAACTAACCGTGATAGCTACAACTCTAGTGCGCTGCCGCACGACTACACCTTTACTTTTGACGCGGTCACTAATGATTTAACCGTAACAGGCAGTGCCGGCATAGTTTTTCCTGCTGCGCCCTATACCGCAGGTCAAACCATTTCCTTTGACGGCATCGACGTTACCCTAAACGGCAATCCTTTGCCGGGTGATAGCTTTACCATCAGCGAGCAAGATGAAATGAGTGTTTTTGACACCATTAATGAGGCAATTTCTTGGATGGAACGAGGAAGTTCTACGATAGATCAAGAACAACATCAAGTAGATTACAACACCTTACTTAAACAGCTTGATTCAGCGATGAACCATATAACGTCAAGGCGTGTTGACTCAGGTATTCGCTTACAAACACTTGAAAGCCAAGAGAACCGTCATCTTGATTCAGCCCTTAATCTAGCTAAAGGAAAATCTAATATCGAAGATTTAGATTTTGCCAAAGCTATTTCTGAATTTGAACAATCAAAATTAGCCTTACAAGCATCACAACAAGCGTTTAGTAAGGTACAAGGGTTAAGCCTGTTTAATTATATCTAGAGATTAAATACCGTCATTTATTAAGTGGCACAGTTCATGCTTTATTATTAGTACGAATAAAAGACAAATAAACAACAAAAGTCGATATTAAATAACGCAGTTGTTTTTCAATAAGAGTAAAGAGGCTTTTTAAAAAAGCTTCTAATAAATAACATTAATACATTAGGAGTTTTATCATGGCTTTATCAGTAGTCACTAACGTTTCATCATTAAATGCGCAACGTAATTTAAGTAAATCAGGGGAAGGCTTAGCAACGTCCATGCAACGTTTGTCATCAGGGATGCGGATTAATAGCGCAAAAGACGATGCGGCAGGTTTACAAATTTCAAACCGTCTAACCTCACAAATCAATGGTTTAGCAGTCGCGCAGCGAAATGCTAACGACGGTATTTCAATGGCACAAACGGCCGAAGGGGCAATGCAGGCCTCTACTGATATCTTACAACGAATGCGTGAGCTAGCATTACAATCAGCTAACGGATCTAACTCAGACAAAGATAGAGCAGCCTTACAAAAAGAAGTGGCGGCATTACAATCTGAATTGACTCGTATTTCAGATACAACTTCATTTGGCGGACAAAAACTATTAGATGGCAGTTTTGGTACCAAATCATTCCAAGTGGGTGCAAATGCAAATGAAATTATTAACGTTACGATGAAAAGTACAGCGGCTGATGCTATCGGTGTCAATGCAAAATCACTAGAAGCTACAGTAGCTAACGTTGGTTTTGCTGCGGCTATTGTTAGTACCGGAGCAGGTACGTTACTTGCTAGTAACGTTGCTGGCGGAACTATTGGAATAGACAATAATACTGCTTCAACTATAGGTGCAAACTCTACGGCAAAGGCTGCAGCAGCAGCGATGAATGTATCTTCAGGTACTACAGGCGTTACCGCAGAAGCAAGTACTGAAGTGAAAATGAGTGCGTTGGGTGATCCAGGTACTGTTTCTTTTGCATTAAATGGTATTGGTATATCTGCAGCGATTACAGATAAAACGGATTTGTCAGCTTTAGCTACAGCGATTAATGATAAATCTACTCAAACAGGTGTTAGTGCTACTATCGATGATGCTGGTAAATTGTCAATGGTTGATTCCGACGGTGATGATATTGAAATTGTATCTTTTAATAATACAGGAACAACAAAAACGGTAAGCTTAGAGGCTGTTGATGCAGACGGTGATACTAATGCAGCCATCACAGTAACAGCTGGTGCAGTTTCAGATACAGCGCGTATAACTGGCGCAATTAAGCTTACTTCTGAAGATGCTTTTTCAGTAACTGTTTCACAGGCGACTATGGGTGTGTCAGGCACCTCAGCTTTAGATGATGTAGCAAAAATTAATTTGGATACAGCTGATGGGTCACAAAGTGCGTTAGTGGTAATTGATGGCGCTTTAGCACAAATAGATTCAAGCAGAGCTGGTTTAGGTGCGATTCAAAATAGGTTTAGCCATACGATTAGTAACTTATCTAACATCCAAGAAAACGTATCAGCGTCACGTAGCCGTATACAAGATACTGACTTTGCTGTTGAAACAGCGCAAATGACTAAAAACCAAATATTACAACAAGCAGGTACGTCAATCTTAGCGCAAGCGAACCAGATCCCACAAGCAGCAATTAGCTTAATTGGTGGTTAGCTCTAACCGTTAGTAATACCATTAACCTCAATCATGTGGTTAATATTAAAAAACCGAACGAAAGTTCGGTTTTTTGCTTTTATAACTTATGTTTTTAGAATTTGTAGGGGAGAGTAGGGAAACTTAAGTAGCCTGAGCTTTATCCCAATCAGTTATTTAACCCTAATTTACATTAATTAAGAACTATTTTAATAAAAAGATTAAAGTTAATTTTAACCCTGCCGTTAAGGTGATTAGAACGGGGACTGGAAGCATTTACTGAAAGTTCCAATTTTATAAACTAATTAACGCATTACATATTTGTAATCAGGAGTTTTAACATGGCTATTTCAGTAATTACTAACGTATCTTCTCTAAATGCTCAACGTAACTTATCTAAATCTGGAGAAGGGCTTGCTACATCAATGCAACGTTTATCATCTGGTATGCGAATCAACAGCGCGAAAGACGATGCCGCTGGTCTACAAATATCAAACCGCTTAACTTCACAAGTTAATGGTTTAGGCGTAGCACAACGTAACGCTAACGACGGTATCTCCATGTCACAAACTGCTGAAGGTGCGATGTCTGCATCTACAGATATTTTACAACGTATGCGTGAATTAGCATTGCAATCGGCTAACGGCTCCAACTCAGACAAAGATAGAGCAGCACTACAAAAAGAGGTAACTGCATTACAATCAGAATTAACACGTATTGCAGAGACAACGTCTTTTGGTGGTCAAAAACTATTGGATGGCAGTTTTGGTACTAAAGCATTCCAGGTGGGTGCAAACGCAAATGAAATCATTAATGTTTCAATGAAAAGTACAGCGGCTGCCGATATTGGTATTAATTCAAAATCACTAGAAGCTACAGTAGCTAACGTTGGTTTTGCTGCGGCTATTGTTAGTACCGGTGCAGGTACGTTAGTAGCAAGTAACGTTGCTGGCGGAACTATTGGAATAGACAATAATACTGCTTCAACTATAGGTGCAAGCTCTACGGCAAAGGCTGCAGCAACAGCGATGAATGTATCTTCAGGTACTACAGGCGTTACCGCAGAAGCAAGTACTGAAGTGAAAATGAGTGCGTTGGGTGACCCTGGTACTGTTTCTTTTGCATTAAATGGTATTAATGTCTCTGCAGCGATTACAGATAAAACAGATTTGTCAGCTTTAGCGACAGCGATTAATGATAAATCTACTCAAACGGGTGTTACGGCTACTATCGATGATGCTGGTAAATTGTCAATGGTTGATTCCGACGGTGATGATATTGAAATTGTATCTTTTAATAATACAGGAACAACAAAAACGGTAAGCTTAGAGGCTGTTGATGCAGACGGTGATACTAATGCAGCCATCACAGTAACAGCTGGTGCAGTTTCAGATACAGCGCGTATAACTGGCGCAATTAAGCTTACTTCTGAAGATGCTTTTTCAGTAACTGTTTCACAGGCGACTATGGGTGTGTCAGGCACCTCAGCTTTAGATAAAATATCAACGGTTGATTTAACAACGGCGAGTAAGTCTCAAGATGCATTAGCTGTTATTGATGGTGCTTTGTCTCAAATAGATTCACAACGTGCTGATTTAGGTGCGGTACAAAACCGTTTTGGTCATACGATTAGTAACTTATCTAACATCCAAGAGAATGTATCAGCGTCACGTAGCCGTATTCAAGATACTGACTTTGCAGTAGAAACAGCTAATATGACTAAGAACCAAATCTTGCAACAAGCAGGTACGTCAATTTTGGCTCAGGCTAACCAGTTACCACAAGCAGCACTAAGTTTAATCGGTTAAGCTCGCAGTCATTAAGGTTTAGGTCCAGCCTAAAATGTGAAAAAGGAAGGGGCAATTATACCTCTTCCTTTTTGTGTTTAATTAATCGTAGTTATTTTATGTTTAGACAAGGATATTCATTAGTCTGAAACAGCTGTTGAAATAACATAAGGAGTCTATAATGAGTGTAATAGACAGTAGTACAGACGTTAGTTTGGCTAACTTAACTCCTGAGTTTAGAAAGCCTAGCGAATCGATAGAAGTTACCGGTAATACTAAAGATAATAAACTCATAGTAAGTGATAAGAATTCTGCCATTGTTGTTAGCGAACAAGCGGAACAAGCGGAACAAGTTAGTGAAGAGCAATTAACACCACAACAACTCGAGAAAGTGGCTCAGCAATTGCAGGACTTTGTTGGAGAAATGAATCGTGGCTTAGAGTTTTCTGTTGATAAAGATTCAGGACGCGATGTGATTAAAGTTATTGATAAAAGTAGTGGTGACTTAGTTAAACAATACCCTTCAGAAGAAGTATTAACTTTAGTAGCTAAGCTGTCTGATTCAGTAGGCGGTTTTATTGATGCTAAGGTATAATTGTTTGTAACTTGTCTGGTCTCGATATTAGACTTAATTTCACATATGAAATATTAAGGGGGTCTTATGCCTAATTTAACGTTTACAGGGATAGGTTCTGGTTTACAGGTTAGCGAAATTGTTGAAGCTATTGTTGGTGCTGAAACCGCTCCTTATGTTTCTCGATCTAACAAACAGCAATCAGCGATTACCACTGATATCTCTGCTATTGGTGCACTTAAATCGGCATTAGAAAGTGTTACTAACTCTATTGCTGATTTGGCTGACGCTGATAATTATCAATTGCGTAGAGCCAGTGGTGCAGATAGCTTTGTTAACTTAACGGCTAGTAAAGATGCTCAGATTGGTAACTATTCAGTTAAAGTGGATGCCTTAGCGCAATCACACAAGTTAATGTCTGGCGCTATTGGTGACACTGAAGCTGTTGGCGAAGGTACGTTAAATATTGCTGTAGCAACCAGTAATTTTGATATTGCCGTTTCAGCAACCGATACCTTAAGTGATATTCGAGATGCTATTAATGACAGTGTTGATAACGATTCTGTTATTGCCACCATAGTCACCGATGATTTGGGTCAGCACCTTATTATGACTAGTAAAGAAACGGGTGTTGCTAATGCTATTACTACTACCGTTAGTGATCTTAGTGATGGTAATGACACTGATAATCTCGGTTTGTCTCGTCTTGCTTATGATGTTTCAGATGTCGATCCGCTAAATCATATTACAAATTTAGCAGAGATTGACAAAGCTGTAGATGCGCAAATTACCGTTGATGGTACTTTGGTTGTTTCTAGTAGTACGAACGAATTTAAAAATGTTATTGACGGTGTTGATATCACGGCAAAAAAAATGCATGACGTTGATGATGATATAAGCAAAATTAGTTTTAGTGCTAATAATGCTAATATTCAGTCTGGTGTTGAAAAATTTGTTGAAAGTTATAATGAATTACAGAAACTAAGCAAACAACTAGGTGCCGCAGGAGAAGGTGGTACTGGCCCATTAGCGGGTGATTCATTATTACGTGGTGTTATGGGGAAATTACGCCAAGAGCTGAGTAAAAGCTTTGATACAGGTAATGGTAATAGCATTTCTTTATCTGAACTTGGTGTGCGTAGTGACCGTTATGGTGTGTTGACTTTAGATTCTGAAGATTTGAATGAATTCATTGAAAGTGATGTTGCTGGGGTAGAACAATTTTTTGTCGGCTCTGACTCAACTGATGGTTTTGCCAGTTCACTTAAAAGTCTTACAGCGTTTTATACTGATACAGACGGCATTATTCAAAATCGTATTGACAGTGGAACCAGCCAGTTAGAGAGAATAGATGATGACCGTTTAGCGTTTGGACGTAGAATTGAGTCACTAGAGGCACGTTTATATGCCCAGTATAATGCAATGGATTTAATCGTTGCCGGTTTGAACTCTACTAGCTCTTACTTGATGGCTCAATTAGATAACATGCCGGGTGTGGTACGAAAGAATAAATAAAGACTAGTGGCTTGGTTGTTTGATAAATTCCCCACTGAATGAGCTCTGCCTATGGTTGAGCTGCTCCTAATCACCTCAATTGCAATTTTTTCAATTTTTTTCTAGTTGCTTCAACTTGAATTTCCTTTTGTTTTTTCAATACCAAGCGTTGATATTTCAACAACATCAGAAGCAAATACTCCTAAATTAGGTTTTAATGGCATGTCTTTCGTTATAGATGCAGATTTAGAATCAAGACTACGCGCTATACCACTACTTGCGGTCAACTGATTTTTAACTGACATAACAGCACCCCTGCATCGTTCTAATTAGCTTGCCAATATCCTCAGTATAGGGTGTAAAATAGAAGGTTGAACAAAAAAAACAGATGTATTGGTTTACTCATTTATAATGGGGGGCTTTGAATGAGCTTAATAGGTCACAAGTTGAGAAAAGAGGAAAACGATTACTCGGAGTAGGTGCTAATACTTTTTATAGGATTTAATGATTTTTGTACTATTCTTGAGTTTAATTATTTGCTCAGTGATTATATTTTTACAGGCTTTTGATTGGCTAGTTAATTCATTGTCAAGACTGGTCATCTCAATTATTAGGGCTTCCTCTGATGATATATCGATAGATGAAAAATGACTAAATAAGTGAGTGATTAATTCTTTTCTTTGGGACATTAACTCAGGTAGTTGACTGATTTCTTTTGAATTTTCTTCTTCAGAAGTTTCAGCTAAATCGTGAGTATTCTGACTGTTTTTTTGCACTGACTGTATGCGCGACAATAACTGTCGCGATACATCGTTTATCTGTTTAATGGCTGTTTTTGTGTTATTTGGCACTAAAAACTAACCTTACCCTGGCTTTCTAGAGGAATGGAGTCCCAACCAGACTTTATAGGTAATAATATTTGGATAACCTCCTCTAGCTTGTCAGGGTCATTATTACTGCTAGCAACTAATAACTGTTCTGAACAATATTTATAAAGTGAAGCTAAGTTTTCTGAAACTTCACCACCTTGTTTAAAATCAAGAGAGCCCTCTAAAACACCAATAATAGCGATAGCGTTTGATAGCTCAGTGCCTTTTTTTTCAAAATTGTTTTGTGAAATTGCGCCTTTAGCAGTAGCGATATTACCTAATAATTTTTGAAATAGCATAGCAACTAATTGATAAGGTGATGCCTGCTGAGCAGTGCTTTTATTGGTTTGTTGATACTTTTTAAGTGATGTATGTGTCATAGACACCTCCTCGTTAGCTATACCTTCAGTATAGAAAACTTGTAGAATTGAAACAATAGCTTTAGACGTTAACTTTTAAGTTAGCTAACTTAAACTAAAGGTTGGTTATTTACAGTTACCGCAAAGCCTTCATTTTGTGCTTTTTGATAAGCCTGCAGTAACACATCATGAGTTATATCTTCTTTGTTATTTAAGACACCGTTGCTTATTACCTCAATATTATCCCAACCGCGAGTGACTAAATACTCTTCTATTTGACTGATTTGTTGTTCAAAAGGCATTTCTTTTGAAAACATATTGAACTCGTGACGGGTCCCTTTAGTAAACTCTTTATTATCATGCATTAATTCAGCCGTGCCATTTATGATCAACATCTGATTTCCTATTATGTAAAATATGGTTATTAATACCAACTATGCTTTTTTTATGCCAAATATTTTGATTGATTTTATTAATATTATTTATTTCACTAAGTGATTGAAGTTAAATGTAATTTATGACTTTTAGATAATAGTGCTAACCGTGATAATTATAAAAATAAATATATTTAGCGTAAGCAGATGGCAAAATTTTGACACTCGCTTTAGCCGAGTAATTTTAATATAGACTCTGCAGCTATGTTGCTCTGTGCGAGTAACGCGGTTGTTGCTTGTTGCTTAATTTGTAAAGAGGTTAATTGCGCTGTTTCTGTGGCAAAATCGGTATCTTGTATTCGAGAACGACTTGCAGAAACGTTTTCACTAATATTGCTTAGATTTGAAATGGTGTACTCTAATCTGTTCATAAAAGCACCTAAACCTGAACGCTGTTGCCCTATATAATTAAGTGCATCATCAATTTTTTTGATTGCTGATTGGGAATCTTCAATAAGGTCTACATTAGCAAGTCCCATATTTTTACTGGAAAAGCCGGCAATTTCTAAATCTATGGTTTGGTTAGCATCTGCACCAATTTGAAAGTCAGTTTTTGAACCCGCTAATGTAAATGCCGTACTATAATTTGCTAAAGCGACTTCGTCGAAAGCATGACTATCCCAGTTAACACCAGCGCCATAATCACCAGCATTATTATCGTCATCTCCACTTACAAAAAAAGCACTGAAATTTGCCGTTGTCGGAGCACCGTTTGCGCCGACGATAGTTTCTGCTCTGCTTGGTCCACCCGAAGCATCTAAACCACCAAAAGCGCCGTTGTCAGCATTGCCCGTATTTATATCACTGGTAATAAAATCTTCAAAAGTAGTGCCCGCCATAATTTCAGACCTTAACGCCTCAGTATTTGCATAGCTCGTGGTAGAATTTAAAGCAGCATCAAATGTTTGTCCGCCTGCAAGTGCGCCCATAAAAGATTTTATGCCCGTACTGCCAATCTGATTTTCGAGGTAACGCATAGCAATATAGCCGCCAGAATAAACCCCTGCCACTTCAGTTGGCGTTGAAAGTGGAGCACTATTATTGGAAAATATTGAGTTTAACTGTGATTTTATTGCAGGAACGCCTAGGTTTGATATATCGGCAGCGACTCTGGAATCAGCACCACTAACAGCTTCAGCGGTACCCTCTACAAACCAAGTAGGTGTGTTAGATAAGTCCATTTGATTTGCCATAACGGCATGAACCACTTCATGTAACAATGTTGATTTTAAAAGTTTTGTTTTATCAGCATCAAGTGAAGAGAAATCAGCTAAATCTATAGTCATAGTTAAATTGGCGCCAGTGCCACTAGCATAGGCAACTGAAGCTAATACGCCGCCAACAGCGTCAAATTCTAGGTCTATTTTAAATTTAGCCCCATCGCCTGTTAAGCCTAATACATCTTGAATGATGTCTTCAGATTCAGCTAAAACACCACTTTGAAGAATTTGAAGAATATTTCGCTCAGCTTCAGTTCCTCCACCTGAAGCAACTTGATCCGTTTGCTCAAAAATATTATCACCCCCAAAAGAGGTGGTACTATTAATTCTGTCTAATTCTAGCTTTAATTGCTCTGATTCTTTATTTAGAGCGCCCTTATCGTCTGTAGATAATGATCCATTACTCGCTTGTAGTGAAAGGTCACGCATTCTAAAGAGAATATTGGTCGATTCGTTTAAAGCACCCTCAGCCGTTTGAGCAATTGAAATACCGTCGTTAGCATTGCGCTGTGCTACAGCCAGACCATTAACTTGTGAAGTTAATCTATTTGATATTTGTAAACCGGCGGCATCATCTGCTGCTGAATTAATGCGCATACCAGATGACAGTCGAGCAAAGGTTACCGATAACTTATTAGTGTTATCGGTGAGTTGACGTTGCAAAAACAAACTAGTTACATTGGTATTTATGCTAACCATGGGGCTCTGCTATAAAAAAATTATCCTAGAAAATTTATCGGCAAATTTTTATTTATCTTTAGACCTTTTTACCTTTATATGAAGATAGCGTGATTTATCATTTAGATAGAATCACTTTTTTGGACTTGCTTTATCGGTTAACGACAATAAATATCATACTATTTAAGTCAATTTTATGGCGTTGTAGTGTCAATTTATTGTTGCTTATTTACTATATCTCGCTAGAATAAAATTATAGATAACAAAAATATGGTTTTTTTAGATATATGCAGGGTCAAAAACATGTACTTGTCGTTGATAACGACATTGCCAGACGCGATCAAATAGCGACCGTATTATCATTTGTCGGTGAACATTTTTATGTGTGTCCTGAAGATGATATTGAGCAGTATTTTAAAGACACTGATAATATTCTTACGGTTGTTTTGTGTGGCAAGGTCAGTGATTTACTGGTCGATTTTGTTAAAAAACACCCTGAAACACCTTTTATCCTCCATGATGTACTCGACGCGACTTTATTAAGTGGTGCTGTTAATGTTTTAGGCAGTTTAGCTGTGCCTTTAAATTATGCTCAGCTTACCGAGCAAGTACATCACTGTCATCAATACCATAACCAATTACCCTCCAAGCGAAATCACAACGGTCCTAATTTGTTATTCCGCTCTTTGGTGGGCGCCAGTGAACCTATGTTACAAGTGCGCTTTTTAATTGAACAAGTGGCTTGTACGCAAGCCAGTGTCTTGGTTTTAGGTGAGTCAGGTACGGGTAAAGAAGTTGTAGCACGTAATATTCATAATTTATCTGACCGCGCTAAGGGGCCTTTTGTTCCAGTTAACTGTGGCGCTATACCCGGTGAATTATTGGAAAGTGAATTATTTGGTCATGAAAAAGGTGCCTTTACGGGTGCTATTTCTACCCGTAAAGGGCGTTTTGAAATGGCTGAGGGTGGCACATTATTTCTTGATGAAATAGGTGATATGCCGCAACCCATGCAAGTGAAGCTACTTCGTGTTCTGCAAGAACGTACTTTTGAGCGTGTCGGTGGCGCTAAGAGTATTAAAACCAATGTGCGTATTATTGCTGCAACCCATCAGCACTTAGAAGATATGATCACCGCGGGCACATTCCGCGAAGATTTATTCTATCGTCTTAATGTTTTTCCTATTGAAACACCGGCATTACGTGATAGAAAAGAAGATATTCCATTACTGATTAAAGAACTTATTTCTCGTTTTGAAGCCGAGCAAGGACAAGGTGTTCGTTTTACTGAGCAAGCGATTGAATCTTTAAAATTACATGCTTGGGCAGGTAATGTTCGAGAATTATCTAACTTAATTGAACGTATGATCATTATGTTTGCTGAGCAAGTGGTTAATGTCAGTGAATTACCGGCAAAGTATCGTCATATTGATGTTGAAGAGTATCAACCTGAATACCCTGATGAGTTGCAAGAACGTGATGCGATAAATGAGCTATTTTCTGGCTTTGATTATGATGACGAAGAAGATACCAGCAGTTTTGATGACCAACCAGATGAAGCATCTGTGGTTGATGTTTTGCCAAACGATGGCTTGAATTTAAAAGAATACTTAGCGGACCTTGAAGTGTCGATGATAAACCAAGCACTTGATAAAAATGATTGGGTTGTTGCACGCTCGGCAGAATTATTAGGGATGCGTCGAACCACATTAGTTGAAAAAATGCGTAAGTATAACTTACAAAAAAACATTAACTAATATCCTACGTTAACCAAATGTATTGATTGTTATATCCGTTATTACACCAGCTGTTGTACTGGAAAGTATCGCGAGGGTTAGCGTCTTTATCTTTGGTTGAATTGAATGTTTTTAGACAGTAAAGCCAAATCTTTGACGGCAAGAATTGTTCTAAAAATAGCTTCTAACATCATGTAAATTAATAAAAAACCTCTTTGGCATAGTTAATGCTTTATTCAGTTGGTATTTCTAAATTGAGTAAAGTATATGGCCGTTGCAGTTTCACATTCATCAGCATCTTCTAAATTGTCTACACCCATTCATTGTGTGGACGATAATCTGTTTCATAAAGCTAAGTTTGCTTTTACTCCGCAGTCATTTGCCCATAGCGATACGTTAGAAAGTGAAGCATACCGTGGCGAGCTATCGTTACTTCGTCAAAAGTCTAATCAACTCGAGCAAATTATTGATGTTATGCCGACCGGGATGATAATGCTTGATGGTAACGGTATTGTTATTAAAACCAATAAAATTGCTAGTTTGTTACTTGATGAACCGATTCTTGGTCAAGCTTGGTTTGATGTTATTAAACGCTCCTTTAAACCTCGTGCCGACGATTGGCATGAAGTGTCATTGAAAGACGGCCGCCGAGTTAAATTAGAAATTACTGCTCTAGGTGATCAACCTGGCCAGTTAATTATGATCACTGATTTGACCGAAACGCGTTTATTACAAGATAAGCTTAGCCATATGCAGCGTTTATCGTCATTAGGTCATTTGGTTTCAAAGCTTGCTCATCAAATTCGCACACCGCTTTCTGCTGCTATGTTATATGGCGCAAATTTAAAAAATAAAAAGCTTTCTTCAGACGATCGAACTAGCTTTCAAGACAAATTAATGGCGCGCTTGCACGACCTAGAACAACAAGTAAACGATATGTTGTTGTTTTCAAAAAGTGGCAAGCAAAAAGTTGTTGAACCACTTTCAATTAATAAATTGATTACCCATTCAGTTAACGCCGTAGAAGCATTAATTGTTCAGGCCAAAGCGAAAGTAAACATTAAACTTTGTGATGACGATTGCCAAATCTTAGGTAATAAACGTGCGTTAAGCGGTGCTATTGAAAACTTAATTCACAACAGTTTACAAGTTATTAAGCAGGGTGCGGAGATTTCCATTACCACCTACTGCCAAAATGAATACGCTTATATTAGTGTACAAGATAATGGTCAAGGTATTAGTGAAGAGCTTGCCAATAAAATTTTTGAACCTTTTTATACATCAAGGGCACAGGGAACCGGCTTAGGTTTAGCGGTGGTAAAGTCAGTTGCTAAGGCTCATCAAGGCGATGTTCGCTTAGTGAGTAAGCCAGGAGAGGGCGCGCACTTTTGTATTCACTTACCTATTTTAGACACAAACAATGTTAACGGGGAGAACACTAATGAGTCAAAGTAAAATATTAGTTGTTGAAGATGATGCAGGATTACGTGAAGCCCTGATGGATACTTTAAAGTTATCAGGTTATCAATGTATTGAAGCTCAATCAGGTGAAGATGCTTTACTCACGCTTAAAGAACAAAGTGTTGATCTCGTCGTTAGTGACGTGCAAATGGATGGTATGTCGGGCTTAACACTACTCAATAGTATTAAAAGAAATTGGCCAAATTTACCTGTGCTGATAATGACGGCATATGGTACGATTCATGATGCTGTTCAAGCGATGCGTGATGGCGCCTGTAATTATATGGCAAAACCTTTTGCGCCAGAAGTGCTGCTCAATATGGTTAACCAATATGTGCCATTGAATGTGACTAGTCGGCATGAACCTGTGGTTGCTGACGCACAAAGTATTGAACTATTAGCGTTAGCAAAGAAAGTCGCGACCACAGATGCTTCTGTTATGGTGCTCGGCCCCAGTGGCTCTGGCAAGGAAGTATTAGCACAATACGTTCATTACCATTCGAACCGAAGTGATAAGCCCTTTGTTGCTATAAACTGTGCTGCAATTCCAGAGAATATGCTGGAAGCGACTTTATTTGGTTATGAAAAAGGTGCCTTTACCGGAGCCATTCAAGCGTGCCCAGGTAAATTTGAACAAGCACAGGGCGGTACTATTTTATTAGACGAGATCACTGAAATGGATCTTGGCTTACAAGCAAAAATTTTACGGGTCTTACAAGAGCGAGAAGTTGAACGCTTAGGAGGTCGTAAAACAATTAAGCTTGATGTTCGTGTTATCGCAACCAGCAACCGTGATTTAAGAGTTGCTGTAAAAGATGGTATCTTCCGTGAAGATCTCTACTACCGTTTAAATGTCTTTCCATTAACTTGGTTAGCATTAAATAAACGCAGAGATGATATTGTGCCATTAGCCAAACATTTAATTACTCAAGCATCGTTAGCGAATAACATGGCTATTCCAGAACTAACCGCTTCGGCGAGAAATAAACTGACGAGTTACGATTGGCCAGGCAATGTTCGTGAATTAGACAATGTTATTCAACGAGCCATTATTTTGCATAGCGACCAGATTATTAATGCCGGTGACTTGTTAATTGAAAATTTCGACAGTGAAATTATTACTGATGTGGCGTTAGAAAATAATAGCGAAGACATGCTTGGTAATGAATTAAAAGTACAAGAGCATCAAATTATTCTTGATACCCTCACCGCTTGCCAAGGTAGCCGTAAAGATGTTGCTGAACGATTAGGCATTAGCCCTAGAACGCTTCGCTATAAAATAGCAAGAATGCGTGATTCGGGCATTCAAATACCAGCCTAACAATAGCTAAAAAGGGTAATATTCCTATAAAGCCAATATTTTCATTTAAAATATTGGCTTTACTGTTATTTGCAGTTTTCACTCATTAAACCTTCCATAACCTCGATAATTCTTTAATTCTCATACTGGCACCATGCTTGCAATATCATCGTTATATCGTTACTTAAACCGTTATTTATAGGCTTAGTAGCAAAAAATTGACACAAGTGAGTAGCTCATGAATATCGATACCAATTCTTTATACGCACAAATGCAAAGTATGTCGCTTGGAAACTCTTCGTTGCAGGGGGCTTCATTTGAAAAAATGGGCAATAACCTTGGTATGGGAGACAGCGCTATTCCAGCGCTGAATAAGTCGACCAGTAATTTTGGCGATATGCTTAAAGATGCGGTGAATAATGTCAATGATATTCAAAAAGAGTCTGGAGCAAAGAAAATAGCTTTTGAAATGGGCGACCGAAGCGTTACGCTCGCTGATACCATGGTTGCTTCCGCTAAAGCTGGTATTGCTTTTGATGCCACCGTACAAGTACGTAATAAGTTTGTTGAAGCATATAAAGAAATAATGAATATGCCAGTTTAACAATACCTTAGTATAAAATAGATAGTATTTCGTAATAAAATCAAGTGGTAGTGGAGAAATTAAGTGGCTGATACTGATAATAATTCAATGGTTGCTGCCGATGGCGGCACCGGGTTAATGGCAAGTGATGGTGCTGATAATATGGCTGATGAGCAAAAATCAGGCTTTGCTTCTGCTATGGGTAATGTCGATTTATTACGCCAAGTCACCTTAATTATGGCATTAGCAATATGTTTAGCTATCGCTGTTTTTGTTATTATGTGGGCAAATCAAGCCGAATATAGATTTCTTGCCAAACAACCTACCGAACAATTAATCAAAACAATGGACTTTCTAGACGCTAACCAAGTGGATTATCGTCAAGCAAACAACACTATTTCAGTACAAAGTGATCAATATCAAGAAATTAAAATTTTACTCGCTCGTGAAGGTTTATCTGATGAACCAACAGAAGGTAGTGAAATTATTATGCAAGATATGGGTTTTGGTGTCAGCCAGCGCCTTGAAACAGAACGTCTTAAGTTTTCTCGTGAGCAGCAATTGGCTCGCACCATTGAAGAACTGCAAGCTATCTCTAGAGCAAAAGTCTTACTGGCGATACCCCGCGAAAATATTTTTGCTAAACGCACCCGCAGCGCATCTGGCACTGTGGTACTAACTATGCGTAAAGGGCGGATGTTATCTGAAGAAGAAGTTGACTCTGTTGTTGATATTATTGCTTCTGCCGTTCAGGGAATGGAGCCTAACCGAGTTACAGTGACAGATCAAAATGGTCGTTTACTTAATTCAGGCTCACAAACCTCTGTTTCTTCTCGCTCACGCAAAGAGTTTGAAATGGAGAAAAAAAGAGAAAATGAATATTTAAACAAAATAGACAGCATACTCATCCCTGTTGTTGGCTTAGGGAACTACACCGCACAAGTTAATGTGACTATGGATTTCACCTCAAGTGAAGAAATGCAGCGTCGTTATAATTCAGATTTACCGGCACTGCGCAGTGAAATGAAAGTCGAAGACAACACGATTGGCGGTTTACTTGGTGGTATTCCTGGAGCGTTAAGCAATCAGCCACCACTGGATTCAAATATTCCAGAAAATGCGAATGGTGGTGCACAACAAAGATCAATGCCTGGTCGTAAACACCTTGAATCAACAAAAAATTATGAATTAGACGAAGCTATCAGCCATACCAAACAACAAGCAGGTGTCGTTCGTCGAGTAAGCGTTTCTGTTGCACTTGATTACTTGGCAACTGCTGATGCTGAAGGCGCGATTACCGATTCACCGAGATCTGTTGAAGAAATGTCAAATATTCGTCGCTTATTACAAGGGAGTATTGGTTTTAATTTACAACGTGGTGATGTATTAGAAGTTGTTACCTTGCCATTCTCTCGTCAAATTATTGAGGATGCTCCTAAAGTTCCTTTCTATGAGAATGCCGACATATTAAAGTTTTTCAAATTAGGCATGGGCGCATTAGTGATTATTGTATTGATACTTGCCGTTGTTAAACCTATGCTTAAACGTCTTATTAACCCTGATCAAACACCTGATGACTACGGTGATAAATCACTCGATAGCCACATTGATTTGGGTGATGAAACCATGGATATGCTAACATCAGATTTTGATGCGGCGGCAGTAGGTTTTGCACCTGATGGTAGTTTACAATTACCTGATTTACATCGCGATGAAGATATACTAAAAGCTGTTCGAGCGCTTGTTGCTAATGAGCCTGAACTTTCCTCTCAAGTGGTTAAAAGTTGGTTGAACGAAGATGAGTGATGAAATGCAAGAGTTAGCCCCTGCACCTAAGGGTTTTGACGTTGACAAACTTGATGGTGCAGAGAAAGCTGCGATATTATTACTAAGTTTATCTGAAGAAGATGCCGCGCAAATATTAAAACACTTAGAGCCTAAGCAGGTTCAACAAGTGGGCATGGTTATGGCTGCTATGGAAGATTTCACCCAAGAAAAAATTACCGCTGTTCATAAGCTCTTTATCCATGAAATACAAAACTTCAGTACCATTGGCTTCCAAAGTGAAGAATTCGTTCGCAAGGCATTAACTGCAGCATTAGGTGAAGACAAAGCCGGTAATTTAATTGATCAAATTGTCATGGGAGGCGGCGCAAAAGGTTTAGATTCATTGAAATGGATGGACTCAAAACAAGTAGCCAATATTATTCGTAACGAGCATCCTCAAATTCAAACCATTGTACTTTCCTATTTAGACCCTGATCAATCGGCTGAAATTATGAGCCAGTTTGCCGAAAAAGTGCGTTTAGATTTAATGATGCGTATTGCCAACCTTGAAGAAGTTCAACCGGCAGCATTACAAGAACTTAATGAAATTATGGAAAAACAGTTTGCCGGTCAAGCAGGTGCACAAGCCGCTAAAATGGGCGGTTTAAAAGCAGCAGCTGACATTATGAACTATTTGGATACCAATGTTGAAGGTATGCTAATGGATTCAATTCGTGAACATGACGAAGAGATGAGTCAACAAATTCAAGACTTGATGTTTGTTTTCGAAAACCTTGCCGATGTAGACGACCGTGGTATTCAAGCGATATTACGTGAAGTACAACAAGATGCGTTGATGAAAGCAATTAAAGGCGCAGATGATGTGCTGAAAGAAAAAATTATGGCTAATATGTCCAAACGTGCCGCTGAAATGCTGGCAGATGACCTTGAAGCTATGGGACCTGTGCGTATTAGTGAAGTTGAAGCCGCACAAAAAGAAATATTATCTGTTGCTCGACGATTATCTGACGCTGGAGAAATTATGCTTGGCGGCGCTGGTGGTGGTGATGAGTTCTTATAAACCTTATATTTTTAGGTCAGTCAAAACTTACTGTTATAAAATATTATGAAATTATTAAATAAATCGAATGCTGAAGTTATTAAACATAATCCCGAACAAGAAACCGATGTTTGGTCATTGCCGACGGTTGAATCTGAAAATAAAATTAAAGATGAAACAACCAATGCTATGGGAAAGAAAGCCGCTTGGCGTTTCGAGCCCCCTGAAGATTTTGTTGAAGAAGAAATCGCGCCATTAACGGCAGAAGATATTGAAAACATTCGTCAAGCTGCATTTGATGAAGGCCTTAATCAGGGTAAGGAAGAAGGTTTTGCTAAAGGTTATGAAGAAGGTAAAGTCTCTGGCCATGAAGAAGGTGTGGTACTTGGTCACCAAGAAGGGCTTGAAACCGGCTTAGCCGAAGCAAAAGAAAGTATTGATGAACAATCAGCTGCATGGGCGTCACTTACTGAACAGCTCCATAAGCCATTACTCGATGTCGAAAAAAATGTTGAACAACAATTACTTTATCTTGTCGTAGAACTCACCGAAGCGATTACCTTAGAAGAAGCTAAAACTAACCCTGATATTATTATTGCTGCGATTTCTGCGGGTATAAAAGCTTTACCTAGCCAAGAAGCGCAAACGCAAATTTTATTACACCCCAACGATATTAAACGTGTTGAAAAGCAATTTGGCGCTAAACATGTGCAAGAACAAGGTTGGCGTTTACTCGCTGCCCCGCAATTAGTTCCGGGTAGCTGTCAAATTGAAAATAGCACCTCTAATATCGACCTGAGTGTTAAATCTCGAATAAAAGAAGTATTGGACTCGTTTTTGCAAGATGCACTACATCAGTAATTTCTTGTACAAAAGAGTCAAAATACCGCTATGGTTGATATTTCTCGCCTTAATGAAAGACTAAAAAACTGCCAAGAATTTGTGCACCCGCATAAAGTCTCTGTTGCTGGGCGTTTAGTCCGAGTAGTCGGATTAACGCTTGAAGCTGTTGGCGTAAAAGCGGCAGTTGGTAGCCAATGTTTAGTCGAAACGGCACAAGGCGATTTAATCGCTGAAATTGTTGGTTTTTCTAAAGACATAACTTTTCTAATGCCAGAGCAAAGCTTACAAGGTGTTTTACCGGGTGCGCGCGTTGTGCCACTGACAACTAAAGCTCGCTTACCCTTTTCAATGGATTTACTTGGCCGAGTCGTTGACGGTGTTGGTAAACCACTCGACGGCAAAGGGCCAATCAAGAACTCAGGCAATTATCAAATAAACAATAAGCCGATTAATCCGTTATCAAGGCGTGGTATCACTGAACCGCTTGATGTCGGTGTGCGCGCTATTAATAGTTTTTTAACGGTTGGTATTGGTCAGCGTATGGGCTTATTTGCCGGCTCAGGTGTCGGTAAAAGTGTCTTGTTAGGTATGATGACACGCGGCACAACTGCTGATGTTATCGTTGTGGGGCTAATTGGCGAACGTGGTCGAGAAGTTAAAGAGTTTATCGAAGAAATTTTAGGCGAAGAAGGGCGAGCACGTTCAGTTGTTGTTGCGGCGCCTGCCGATAATTCGCCATTAATGCGTTTAAAAGGCTGTGAAACTGCGGTACAAATTGCTGAGTACTTTCGTGATCAAGGTCTGAATGTCTTGCTACTGGTTGACTCGCTAACGCGTTATGCCCAAGCGCAACGAGAAATAGCACTGGCTGTCGGCGAACCACCGGCAACCAAAGGTTATCCGCCTTCGGTCTTTTCAAAGTTACCCCAACTGGTTGAACGAGCCGGTAATGGTGGCGATGGTCAGGGATCAATTACCGCATTTTTCACCGTATTAACCGAAGGTGATGATTTACAAGATCCGATTGCTGATGCGGCGCGTGCTATTTTAGATGGACATATTGTTTTATCTCGTGCCTTAGCCGATTCAGGGCATTACCCCGCTGTTGATATTGAAGGCTCGATTAGCCGTGTTATGCCGATGGTGACCAGTGATGAGCATCAACAACTTGCTCGGCAACTAAAGCAAGTCTACTCACTATACCAGCAAAATAAAGATTTGATTGCTATTGGCGCTTATAGCCGTGGTAATGATCCTCGCATTGATCAATCCATTGATTTAATGCCGGTGATCAAGTTCTTCCTACAACAAAAAATGTTGGAAATTATTCCTTATGATCAAAGCTTAACGCAACTTCAAGAAATACTTTCTGCAGCGCAAGCACACGCGCAAGCAAAACAAGGCCAGCAAAATGCCTAAGCATAATAACGTTAACACTATTTTCGAAAAATTTATTAGCTGTTTAGCATTATCTAGGAGGACGTTATGCCATTAAAGCAACTGAATACCTTACATCGCTATGAACAGGATAAAGAAAAAAAAGCAGCGCAAGCACTGCAAACTGCTGAATTTGAATACCAACAAAATCTTGAACGTTTACAAAGTGTCAGTGACTATCGTCTTGAATATATGAAACGTTTGAATGCTCGCTCTATGGTGGGTATTGATAGCGCGACGTTTAGTCATTTTCATGCCTTTATTGCCAAGCTCGATTATGCTGCTGGGCAAGTTGATATTGCGATTATGCAGAGTAAGGCGATGGTGGAAAAGAGCAAACAGCTCTGGCTAGCGCAGCGACAAAAAATTCAAGCGGTAGAACTATTGCTTGATAAAAAAACACAAGCGTTGACCCTTATCGCTAACAAGCAAGAACAAAAAATGTTTGATGAAATTGCTACTCAACAATTTGTCCGTCGAAAAATGCGAGGATAAAGTGAATTAAATTGTAATTTCTAAGTGGAACAATACTTGCTTATTTAACTAATATAAAAAGTATTCGCAATAAACGACGTTGTCATCATTGTAAATATAGCTCAAATTTACCATTGAAATAAAAAGGTTTACTATGCCGCAAGTTACTCCATTAGCCATAGATATCTCGCCAAGTAAGGACTTTAGCCCTGTTCAGTCAGGAGCGATTAGCACATCCAAAAATTCAACTAAAGATTTTGCACAAATGGTTGACCAGCATTATCAAAGTCAACAAAGCGGCAAAAAGCAACAGGCAAGTGGCAATAACATGAAACTTGCTAGCGAAATTAATGCTGAAAAGAAAGCACCCCAAGAAAAATCTTCCACAACGGATGTGCAACCAAAAGAAAAGGAAATGGGTGGAGTTTCTGATGAGAAGGTTAATACAGAAATTAACCAAAGCGAAGCTTCACAAAGATTGCCTTATGATGATACAGCGACTAGTGAAAAAAATGTTCGAGTAGAAAATAGCCAAGAAGAGACACCGGAACACAAAGCTAGCGGATTAATTAATCTTGATACTAATTCCACCGCACCTGAAAATACAGATAAAAGTACCGAGCAATTAATGTCATTGTTATCTGCGTCACAACAACTATTAAATGATACGGTGAAAAATAACGGTGCGATACCATCACAACTTAATGAAAAACCATCAATAGTTGTGGCTGGTAGTAATCAACAAGAAAAAACACAGTTAGCAGCAATGTTAAGGCAAGTGCTTGGTGGCAATAGCCAAGAAAATGTAGTGACCAGTGATAATACCCTAGCAAAAGATAGCCTTGCGCCAGAGTTAGCTAAATCATTAACCGTTCCAGTAACCGTTAACAGTGAAATGCCATCAAAGAAAGTTGACCTAGCTAGCGAACCCAAAGTCGTTGCTGATAAAGTTGTGCAAGGGGAGGCTGAATTAGTTTTATCTGCATTATTGGAGAAAAAAACAAACAGTGAAGGACAAGATCCCTCGCTAAAAACAACGAATGTTAATGGCCAACTTTCCACGCAATCCGTTCCTCCTGCTCAAAGCGAAACGTCGTTAAAAGCAGAGCCGATTGTAGATAAAACCAATAATGTACCGAAACAGGCGATGCCTTTAAGTGATCTTGAAGCGCTATTAGCGGATATGGAAAAAGCGCCCACGGATACTGAACTTGAACAAATTAAAGCTGCACTTATCGCCAATCAAGACAAAGCTATAATTCCTGATAAAAGTAATCAAAGTATCAGCAATAGTAAAACGTCGGTCGATAAAGAGTTGGCTGGAGCGGTATTACCTGTAACCCTTAAAAATGAAAGCTTGGTTAACGAAATAGCAATTGATGCTGATAAGGTCAATACGAATAATGTTGTTTTTTCAAGCGTAGCTGTCCCAGGTGAAAAACAAGCTCAGGAAAATAACGCAAATAATAGTCGAGGGGTTAATCAGATAAACCAGAAAACCCTTGAAACACAAAATTTAAATGCCGGTGAACAATTTAAAGAGCCAGCTAAAGATCAGTCGGCAGAGCAACAAAACCAAAAGCAGGCACAAAGCTTAACTCAGCTTGATAAAGTGGCTAACAATGATGCTCAAGTCAAAGAAAAAACTATTAATGAAATATTTGATAAGAAACAAGTCAGTACAAGTATTGAGAATACTCTTAATAGAGATATGCATCGAGCCAATAATGAAGTAACAAAATCTACGGCTTCTGCGGAGGAAATGATCACTAAATTAACCAGTGACCATGTGCAATCAACGGCCCAATCAGCAACAAATGCCAAGCAAGTGACAGCCTTACAAAATGAAGCCTTATCGGTATACCGTAAAGACTTTACTGGCGCGTTGAAAGACAAAGTCATGGTGATGATGAACCAAAAGCTTCAGCAGGTTGAAATTCGTCTTGACCCACAAGAGTTAGGTAATGTGAACGTAAAAATAAATCTGCAAAATGAACAGGCGGTTGTTAATTTTACTGTTCAAAATCAGCAGGCTAAAGAAGCGTTCGATCAAAATTTGGGGCGATTAAAAGAGATGCTTGCTGAAAGTGGCGTGAATGTCGGTGATGCGAATGTCGAACAGCAAAGTAAACAAAAGAACCAAGAAGAACTCGGTGAAGGTCGCCAAGGTGGTGGTGACGGTAACGAGAATGAATTTTCAGATTTAAGTGATACTCAAACACTACATTTGGTTAAAGGTTCGTCAACTGGTATAGATTACTACGCATAAATGACAAAACTCATTGGCTCGCTGACCATTCAACGATATAGTTGACTGAAAGTAATTTTAACATTTAAATAGATAATAAAGGCTTGATGATGGCTGATGATAAAGGCGAAGGTAAAGAATTAGAATTAGACGGTAAAGGCAAAAGCAAAAAGATGATTATTATCATTGCTGCTGTTGTAATATTGGCTGTTGGCGGTGGAGCGGCTTATTTTTTTCTGGCTGGAGATGATGCTGTTTCTCAAGAGCAACTTGATGCTGAGCTTGACGTTGATAGTGCGACTGAAGGCGAAGTCGCTGAAAGTGTTACTGCCAGTACAGGCACTGCGCTTTATGTACCTATGCCAAGACCTTTTCGCTTTAATGTTCCCGGCGCTGCCCGCGACAGATTCGTAGAAATCAGAGTGCAGTTATTAATACGTGGCTCTGATAATGAAGAAGCGGCAAAGAAGCATGTACCATTAATTGAAAGTACTTTACTAGCGACTTTTTCTCAATCAAATGCCGATGATTTAGCAACCAGTGCCGGAAAAACCTCATTGAAACAGAAATCTTTAGTAGCAGTTCATAAAGTTATGAAAGAAGTTGAAGGTAGTAATGTGGTTGAAAAGGTATTATTTACCGGTTTTGTAATGCAATAAGGCTATGCGATAAAACAATGCATTTAATTAAAGAGACTATTCAGTGAGTGATTTATTATCTCAAGACGAAATTGATGCGCTATTACACGGTGTTGATGACGTTGAAGAAGAGGAGCTAGTTGAAGACTTTGCCCGTGAAGCTGGCAGCACGTCTGACTATGACTTTTCATCACAAGATCGCATTGTTCGTGGCCGGATGCCAACACTGGAAATGGTTAACGAACGTTTTGCACGCCATATGCGTATCAGTTTATTTAATATGATGCGCCGCACTGCTGAAGTATCAATTAATGGTATTCAGATGATAAAGTTTGGCGAATATGTTCATACCTTATTCGTGCCTACAAGCTTAAATATGGTACGTTTTCGGCCATTAAAAGGCACCGCATTAATTACTATGGAAGCGCGGCTGGTCTTTATTTTAGTTGATAATTTTTTTGGTGGCGATGGTCGCTATCATGCAAAAATTGAAGGTCGTGAATTTACGCCAACAGAGCGTCGTATTATTCAAATGCTGTTAAAGTTAATTTTTGAAGATTACAAAGAAGCTTGGTCACCCGTGATGGATGTCTCTTTTGAGTATTTAGATTCTGAAGTTAACCCGTCGATGGCCAATATTGTTAGTCCTACCGAAGTGGTAGTGATCAGCTCTTTTCATATTGAACTTGATGGTGGTGGAGGTGATTTTCACATTGCTTTGCCTTATTCAATGCTCGAACCTATCCGCGAGCTACTTGATGCCGGTGTACAAAGTGATAAAGAAGATACCGACATGCGATGGTCGAAAGCCCTACGCGATGAAATAATGGACGTTCCTGTTGAATTAACCACTAAATTTATCTCTGTAGACCTACCTTTACAAAAGATTATGGACTTAGAGAAGGGCGATATTATTCCTATTGAGATGCCAGAACATATTACGGTATTAATTGAAGGTTTACCGTCGTTTAGAGCAAAACTAGGCCGTAGTCGCGATAATGTTGCGATTAAAATATCTGAAAAAATTAAACGACCTGAATCAGTGAAAAACGAATTAACGATATTAACTAAAGGGGGTAAGCGCTTAGATAGCGACGCTGAATTACATCTTTTAGAAGACGATTTCGATTATGAATAATTTTATTAAAGCAGCAGTAAACAAGAAAATAAATTTGAGGCCAATGGCATGAGTGATAAAGACGATGATTTAGGCATGTGGGATGAAGCGATGGATGAACAAGCCGAAGCTGCAGCCAAAGCCGAAACTGTTGAGTTAGAAGAGCTTGAAGAAGATGCACCAATAACGGGTGATGAAAAACGTAAACTGGATGCGATTTTAGATATTCCGGTGACTATTTCAATGGAAGTTGGACGTAGCCATATTAGCATTCGTAATTTATTACAGTTAAACCAAGGCTCTGTTGTTGAGCTTGACCGAGTTGCGGGTGAATCCCTCGATGTATTGGTCAATGGTACGTTAATCGCGCATGGTGAAGTTGTTGTGGTAAACGATAAGTTTGGTATTCGATTAACCGATGTTATTAGCCAAATTGAACGTATTAAAAAGTTGAAGTAATACTGATGCGTTTTTTACTTTTTAGCTTGCTAAGCTTACTTACTTTTTTGGGCCATGCTCAAGAAAGTATCGTCGCAACAACCGTCGTTGAAACAGACGACGCTCCCGTTATAGCGCAAACAGCACCGGCGACCGTCGAAGTAGGACGACATGTTATGGGTAATATTGATGCCGGTAGCATGATCGTTTCATTATTGGCGGTACTCGTTGCTATCGTTATTGTTGCTTGGCTATTAAAAAAGCTTCAAGTAGGCGGCACCTCAGTAAATGGTTTAAAAGTGGTGACTAGTTTAAATTTAGGCTCCAAAGAACGATTAGTGGTGGTGCAAGTGGGTAAAAAACAATTGTTACTCGGTGTTACCGGCCAACAAATTAATATACTTGATACGCTAGCCGAACCTATTGAAGTTAAAAGTGGTGTGCCGATAGAACTTAGTCAAACATTAGCACGCTTTAGCCGTAATTCTGCGAATAAAGCCAATAGTGAAAAATACTCATGAAAGACTCGATATTAAACGATGGTGCTAAAACGGCGCAATGTTCTGCTAACGCTATGGCAAAAAAAAATCCACTCGAAAATTTACTGACCCGTTTATTTTCAGTAAAAGGTTTTATTTTTTTATTTTTCCTCCTTGTTGCTTTTTTTGCCAGTCAAACGGTATTAGCCGCTGATGATTTGGGTATGTCGGCATTGAAGTTGACAACAAACCCTGACGGTTCACAAGAATATACGGTAACCCTGCAAATATTAATGTTTATGACCGCATTAGGCTTTATTCCTGCGGCGATTATTATGATGACCTCTTTTACCCGTATTGTCGTGATCATGGCCATTTTAAGACAAGCGATAGGATTACAACAAACACCGTCTAATCAGGTGGTTATAGGTTTAACGCTTTTTATGACCATGTTCATTATGACGCCTGTCTATAATGAAATAAATCAACGAGCGATTGAACCTTATTTAGCCGATCAAATGACATCAGTACAAGCAATAGATAGTGCAAAAATTCCTTTAAGAGCGTTTATGCTTGAACAAACCAGAATTAAAGATCTACAAACCTTAGCCAATATGGCGGGTATTGTTGAAGTTGATCAACCCACTGATTTACCCATGACCGTGATTATTCCTGCTTTTATTATTAGCGAGTTAAAAACGGCTTTTCAAATAGGCTTTATGCTCTTTATTCCTTTTTTGATAATTGATTTAGTCGTTGCTAGTATTTTAATGGCAATGGGTATGATGATGCTATCGCCGATGATCGTTTCTTTGCCCTTTAAGCTAATGCTATTTGTGCTGGTTGATGGTTGGAATTTAGTGATAGGCACTATCGCGACGAGTTATGGCATGGGGAGTATTTAATGAATCCAGAAGTTTTTGTCGACATACTCAGTGATGCACTATTTTTAGTGATTGTTTTGGTGTCTGCGATTATTATTCCGGGTTTGTGTGTTGGCTTAATCGTTGCTGTATTTCAAGCAGCAACATCAATTAATGAACAAACATTAAGCTTTTTACCTCGACTAATCGTGACACTTTTAGCCCTTATCTTTGGAGGGCATTGGTTAGTACAAAAACTCATGGATTTTACTATCCGACTGATTGCAAGTATACCCAGTGTGGTGAGCTAGTGGAATTCACCGAGTCAGTTGTGATGCAATATATTGCTGACTTTATTTTACCTTTCGCGCGCATTTCTGCGCTTATTATGGCAATGATTGGCTTTGGTTCTAAAATCATTCCAGGTAAAGTTAAAATTTTTCTGTGCGTAACATTAACGGTCGCCGTTATGCCGGCAATCCCGCCAACACAAGTTGGCAGCCTGATTTCTTTTGAAACAGCGCTGCTTATGTTTGAACAGATGGTTATTGGTGTTGCGCTTGGCCTAGTTACCGTTATGGTCCTTAATACTTTTACCTTAGCGGGACAAATTATTGCCATGCAAACGGGCTTAGGTTTTGCTTCACTCGTTGATCCTGTTAGTGGCATGAATGTTCCTGCAGTTGGCCAGTTTTTCTTGATTTTATCTACCCTGATGTTTTGGGCAATGGACGGACATTTAGCCTATATACAATTTATTGTTGCCAGTTTTGAAACCTTGCCCATCGGGGAGTACAAGTTTACGGCCGATAAATTTAAAGAAGTGGTTGAATGGGGCGAGTGGATGTTTGTTACCGCGTTATCGTTAGCATTAGCGCCACTAACGGCTATGTTACTGATTAACTTTTCTTTTGGAGTTATGACGCGAGCAGCCCCGCAATTAAATATTTTTGCGATAGGTTTTCCGGTAACTATGTGTGCGGGTTTGTTGATTATGTGGTTAACGATGGGTAACTTTTTTACGCATTATGAATTGCAATGGCAACGGGCACTCGATTTTAGCTGTTACCTCATAAATTGTAAGGCGAACTAATGGCTGATGCAGGTAGTGGTGAAAAAACAGAAGAACCTACGGCTAAGAAAATTGCTGATGCGAGAAAAAAAGGTCAAATAGCACGTTCAAAAGATTTAGGTACTATGTTTGTGCTGGTGGGGAGTGCTGTTGCGATAATGCTGGTCGGCGGTATGTTAACTGAAAGCTTAGCCGGAATTATGAAACGGTCATTTAGCTTGAGCCGTGCAGAAGTCATGGACATTCATGCGTTATACAATGTGCTTAGGGGCTCAGTAGGCTCGTTAGTGGCGCCAATGTTGTGGATATTCTCTATTATTATTGTCGCCGCTTTTATTGGCAATACTATGTTGGGAGGGATGAGTTTTTCTGCTGAGGCTATGGCGCCAAAGGCTAGTAAGTTGTCACCTTTAGCCGGTTTAAAGCGTATGTTTGGCATAAAAGCTTTAGTCGAGTTATTCAAGTCGTTAATGAAATTCTTTGTGGTTTTTATTGTTGCGTATCTGTTGTTAAGTAGTTTGTTTCCAGAGATATTAGGTCTTAGTTTGGAGCTGATCCCACTGAGTTTAGAGCACTCGGTAACTTTATTACAGTGGATGTTTTTAGCATTAGCCTTATCGGTAGGTATTATTGCTGCGATTGATGCGCCCTATCAAACTTGGGATCACAACCGTCAGTTAAAAATGACAAAGCAAGAAATTAAAGACGAAATGAAAAATTCTGAGGGTAGTCCTGAAATCAAAGGTCGTATTCGTCGTACTCAATATGAAATGTCGCAGCGTAAAATGATGCAAGAAGTGCCAGACTCTGATGTGGTTATCACCAATCCGACCCATTATGCGGTTGCGTTGAAATATGATGTCACCGCCGGTGGTGCGCCAATGTTAGTGGCAAAAGGTATTGATGAAATGGCGATGCATATTCGTACTATCGCTAAAGAAAATAATGTTGAAATTATTGCTTCTCCGGCATTAGCACGGTCTTTATATTATAGCGCAGACGCCAATCAAGAAATCCCAGAAGAGCTCTTCGCTGCAGTTGCTCAAGTGTTAGCTTTTATTTTTCAACTTAACGAACATAAAAAAGGTAAAGCCAAAAGGCCAAAACCGATTGCAAAAAATCTTCCTATCCCCGATGAATTCAAATATTAATACTTTTTATAATCATTAAGTTAAATGTTTTTTGTCGATTTATCCATCACTCTAATTATTTTTAATCGACGTTGGTCTACTTATTGCTATTTCATGGTATGCGTCAAAAAAATATCATAAGAGTAATATGCAGTTAATTGCTTCATTTAAAGCGTTCAAAAAAAGTAAAATAAACCTATTTTCTGGTTTAGGTACGCCAATATTAATCATGGCGGCGCTTGGTATGGTTATTTTACCTATGCCGGCATTTTTACTCGATATACTTTTTTCTTTTAATATTGCCTTATCTTTGGTGGTATTACTGATCACCGTTTATACCTTAAAACCTCTTGAATTTGGCTCTTTTCCTGCCGTACTGTTAATTGCCACTATTTTACGCTTAGCACTAAATGTCGCGAGTACACGAGTGGTGCTACTTGAAGGCCATGAAGGGCCTGATGCTGCGGGTAAAGTTATTGAAGCCTTTGGCTCTGTGGTTATTGGTGGTAACTATGCGGTTGGTTTAGTGGTTTTTGTTATCTTAATTATTATTAACTTTGTGGTTGTTACTAAAGGTGCTGGGCGTATTGCTGAAGTAACCGCGCGTTTTACCCTCGATGCTATGCCCGGTAAGCAAATGGCAATCGATGCTGATTTGAATGCAGGTTTTATTACCGCTGACCAAGCAAGAGAAAGACGCATCGAAGTCACCAGTGAAGCTGATTTCTATGGCTCAATGGATGGTGCCAGTAAGTTTGTTAAAGGTGATGCGGTTGCCGGCATATTAATTTTATTGATTAATATTATCGGTGGACTCGTTATCGGTATGGTACAGCACGATTTAAGCTTTGACAGAGCGGTTGAAATATACACCTTATTAACGATTGGAGATGGCCTAGTTGCACAAATTCCAGGTCTACTTTTATCGGTAGGTACGGCGATTGTTGTTACGCGACAAAATACCTCTCAGGACATGGGCGAGCAAGTCAGCAGTCAATTAGGTCAAGAACGTTCTTTGTATATTGCTGCCGCCGTTATGTTTGTCATGGGGGTTATTCCGGGCATGCCACACTTTGCGTTTTTATTCTTTGCTTTTATGATCGCTGGAACCGCCTTTTTAAGTGGAAAGTACAAAATTGCCAAAGAAAAACAATTAGCGGATAAGTCAGATGCTGAACAGGTTGAAACCCAGCAACAAGAAGCAGAAGTAAAAGACTTAGGTTGGGACGATGTTAACCATGTTGACATTATCGGCTTAGAAATTGGTTATCGCCTAATACCTCTAGTAGATAAATCTCAAGGTGGGGAACTCCTTAACCGTATTAAAGGTGTTCGTAAAAAACTATCCCAAGAGTTTGGCTTTCTAGTGCCGGCGGTACATATTCGCGATAATCTTGATTTAGACCCTAATGTTTATCAAATATCATTAATGGGCGTGACTATCGGTGAAGCTGAAATTAGACACGATCATGAATTAGCGATAAATCCAGGGCAAGTGTTTGGCAAACTTGACGGCGTGGCAACAATCGATCCTGCTTTTGGACTAGAAGCAGTATGGATAAAACCAGCACAACGCGAACATGCACAGTCTTTAGGCTATACCGTGGTTGACGCATCGACTGTCCTTGCCACTCATTTAAGTCAAATACTAACAAATAATGCGGCACAGTTACTTGGTCATGAAGAAGTACAAAACCTTCTTGATATGTTAGGCAAAAATTACCCTAAATTAATTGAAGGGTTCATCCCTGATGTTTTATCACTGGGTACTTTGGTTAAAGTACTACAAAACCTAATGAATGAAGGTGTTGCTGTTCGTGATATGCGCAGTATTATTCAAACGTTAGTTGAGTATGGTCCTAAGTCCCAAGACCCTGAAATTTTAACCGCCGCTGTGCGTATTACCTTGCGTAAATTCATTGTTCAAGAGTTAGTGGGGCCAGTGACTGAGGTACCTGTCATAACTTTGGCGCCAGAGTTGGAACAGATGTTGCACCAGTCTATGCAAATGGCTGGCGACGATGGTGCTGGCATTGAACCAGGTTTAGCCGAACGGTTACAAAAATCATTAGCTGATGGTGCTCAACAACAAGAAATGGCGGGTGATACGCCAATATTGTTAACCTCAGGGATTTTAAGAGCGGTACTGGCTAAATTTGTTAAATATACTATTCCAGGCTTGCGGGTGATTTCTTACCAAGAAATTCCTGATGATAAGCAGATAAAGATAGTAAGCGCCATAGGTCAATAATTACGATATCAGTAATGAGCAGCAGAAAATATTTGCGGTTAAATGAATAAGTCATTAACAGCGATTGCAGTTGATAAGGGGTTAGTTTTGAAAATTAAACGTTTTGTAGCAAAAGATATGAGAAGTGCGCTGACACAAATCAAAGACGAGCTAGGTGCTGACGCTGTGATTATGTCAAATAAACGCGTACCTGAAGGCGTTGAACTAATGGCTGCGGTTGACAACAACGTAGAAATTAAGGCAGCACAACCCGTAATGCAAAATTCTCCTGAAAACAACTCAACAGCGCAAGCAACAAGCAGTTTTGACCGTTCGATTGACAATGATGTGGTCAATATTAGACAAAATAATCCTTTGACCAGTCCTAGTGTTTCGCACAACTCGGCAGCAGAAGATACTCGCTTACCTTCAGACAGTTTAGCGGCTTTATTAAGCCGTCAAGTTCAGCAAGCACCAGCAAATATTGGTCAAGGTATTAATCAAGTTCAGCATGATAAAATTGTCCAGGCAGCCGCTAAGCTAACTAATCCTAATAACTCAGCGCCAGTTTCAACACCAACACCGTCAAGTAATATTGAGCAGCAATTTAAAAGCTTCACCGACCGTTTAGAACAAAATAGCCAAGAACAAGGTGATGAACAATCAAGCGACTCATATCAACAGCCGGTGATGAACCAAGCACAGTCTTTAGCAACCGATGGGTTACCGCAACAAAATGTAAATAACGCCGACTTAGAGAAGATGAAACACGAAATGTCTTCTATTCGTGAATTATTAGAACATCAAATTTCGGGGTTAATGTGGCAGGATATGGCGCAAAAAGATCCCGCTCGTGCGATGTTGGTTAATCGACTAATGTCTTTGGGTATGAGCGAACAAGTTTCAGATCAAATTGCAGGCTATATTCCAGCACAAAAAAATGACCAAGATACTTGGTTATTAGCGAAGAAATTTATCAGCCAACAAATTAACACCACTAATAATGACATTATTCATCGTGGTGGTGTGGTTTCATTAGTGGGACCTACCGGCGTAGGTAAAACAACTACCGTCGCTAAACTCGCGGCGCGGTTTGCTCAGATTCATGGCGCAGACCAAGTGGTGATGATCTCAACAGATAACTACCGTATTGCTGGATTTGAACAATTAGCCACTTACGGCCGAATTATTGGTTGTGATGTAAAGCTTGCTGGTGATGCAAAAACCTTAGATACATTGTTGCAACAGTTCTCCAAAAAGAAACTGATACTTATTGATACTGCAGGTATGGGGCAACGTGATATGCGTTTAGCTAAACACCTAACTACTTTAGTTTCTAATGCAAGGGTCAGAATTCGCAACTATTTAGTGTTAGCTGCTAATACTCAACAACGAGTTATGCAAGAAAATGTTGATCGCTTTAAAAAAGTACCTTTAGCTGGCTGTATTTATACTAAACTTGATGAAAGCCTTAGCATAGGAGAAATAATTTCCACTTCGATTCAAAACGGTTTAGCGATAGGCTACTTAACGGATGGACAAAGAGTTCCGGAAGATATTAAAGTTGCAAATGCTGAAAAACTCGTTACGCTAGCAGATAAAATGAGTGCGAAAAATCAAATTAATAATCCAATAAATTGGCGAACAGCACCGATGAGTGCCAATACAGCTGTATTTCCATAACGTGTTCTAAATATGTGAATTTTAACCCTATAAAAATATGCAGATTAAATGATTATAGGGTTATACTAAATTAATTGATGGCTATTCGTAAGAAAGTAGAGAAAGACGATAAATGAATGATCAAGCAAGTGGCTTAAGAAAAATGCAAAATTCAGCTCCGGTAAAAGTCATTGCTGTCTCTGGCGGTAAAGGCGGAGTAGGTAAAACTAACGTTTCGCTTAATACCGCTATTGCACTTGGACAATTAGGACAACGAGTTTTAGTTTTAGATGCCGATTTAGGCTTGGCTAATGTCGATGTTATGCTAGGTTTGCGGGTAAAACGTAACTTATCACATGTGCTTTCTGGCGAATGTGAATTAGACGATATAATTATTGAAGGTCCCGCTGGCATTAATATCATTCCTGCTACGTCAGGTTCACAATCTATGGTCGATTTAACGCCTGCTGAACATGCGGGTTTAATTCGCGCTTTTAGTGATATGAACACAAAGTTTGATGTACTTATTGTTGACACTGCAGCCGGTATTTCCGACATGGTACTAAGCTTTTGTCGTGCCTCACAAGATGTAATGTTAGTAGTCTGTGATGAACCTACCTCTATTACTGATTGCTACGCCTTAATGAAATTATTAAGTCGAGATCATGGCGTATTTAAATTTAAAGTTGTTGCCAACATGGTGAGAACGCCAAAAGAAGGACAGCAACTCTTTAGTAAGCTTTCTAAAGTTACCGATCGATTTTTAGATGTTGCACTTGAACTCGTTGCTGTCATTCCATTTGACGAAAATATAAGAAATTCCGTTAGAAAACAAAAAGCAATTGTTGAAGCTTATCCACAATCGCCTGCAGCAGTTGCTTTTAAATCTTTAGCAGGTAATTTAATTAAATGGCCGGTGCCTAAACAAGCATCAGGTCATTTAGAGTTTTTTATTGAACAATTGTTAGAACATTAACAACAAGAGTAATCAGATATGAGTACTTTGTTGAAAGTTCTTTATCTTTCCTATAATTTAGCGAGTGAGCGATAGTGGTAAAACCAAATGCTTACAGTATTCAAACTGATAAATCTGCTATAATTTCGCAGCATACAGTTTTAGTGAAAAGAATCGCTTATCACCTATTAGCAAGGTTGCCTGCGAGTGTGCAGGTTGATGACCTTATTCAGTCAGGCATGATAGGCCTGCTTGAAGCGTCTAATAATTTTGATCACGGCAAAGGTGCAAGTTTTGAAACCTTTGCTGGTATCCGTATCCGTGGTGCTATGCTTGATGAAATACGCCGTGGTGACTGGACTCCCCGCTCTGTTCATAAAAATAGCCGCATGGTCAGTGAAGCGATAAAATTGCTTGAAGCAAGTTTAGGTCGTGATGTAACTGATATTGAAGTTGCTGAAAAACTTGATATTTCGTTAAATGACTACCATCATATTCTAAGTGAGGTCAGTACCGGTAAAATAATTGGTATTGAAGACTTAAGTACGGGGGCCGATGCTATATCGAATATGGAAGATGTGAATAATAACGATCCCTATGATAATTTTGAAAAAATAGTTTTTAAAAAATCGTTAACAGCATGCATTTCCACTTTACCCGAACGCGAAGCTCTAGTACTGTCACTATATTATGACGAAGAATTAAACCTTCGAGAAATTGGTCAAGTGCTTGATGTAAGTGAGTCGCGTGTTAGCCAAATTCACAGTCAAGCGATGCATAGGTTAAAAGGACGTATGCAATCTTGGCAAAGTTGAGTAGAATATACATATAATCACAATTTTAAAATGTTCTCACCGGAGGGTGCCTTGGATAAAAATATGAAAGTTCTTGTTGTTGATGATTTTTCAACGATGAGACGTATCGTCAAAAACTTGTTACGAGATTTAGGTTTCACTAACATTTCAGAAGCAGATGATGGTAGCACTGCTTTACCGATGTTAAAAGAAGGCTCTTTTGACTTTGTTGTAACTGATTGGAATATGCCAGGTATGCAAGGTATTGATTTGCTCAAAGCCATCCGTGCCGATGCAAAATTATCACATATCCCAGTATTGCTGATCACTGCTGAAGCAAAGAAAGAACAAATTGTGATGGCGGCTCAAGCCGGTGTTAATGGCTATATTGTAAAACCATTTACCGCAGCGACGTTAAACGCCAAGTTAGATAAAATATTTGAACGCTTAGGTTAATTCCTTAATTAGATAGATAATTAATTAATCTAAACGTGAGGTTTTTGCATGAGTGCGAATACAAATGTGCATGTTTCTTTGGAAGAAGCAAAGCTACTGGTCGAATATTTAGAAAGTGGTCAACAAGATAAGGCAGATGAATTAATTGCTGAAATTCAAAATCCAATTAATTCTGAGTTGTTTGCTGAAATAGGCAAGCTGACTCGCCAACTACATGACTCATTAAATAATTTTCAATTAGATTCTCGGTTAAATGATTTAGCGACAGCAGATATCCCCGATGCTCAAGAACGTCTAAACTACGTTATAACGCGAACGGAAGAAGCCGCTAATAAAACCATGGATGCTGTTGAATCTATTTTTCCCGTTGTGGATACGATACAAAAGCAAATAAAGGCTGTTAATCCGTTATGGCACAAATTAATGCATAACAAATTGGAATTAACCGAATTTAAAAGTTTATGTGTTGATATAGATTTATTATTAAAAACGACAGATAGAGAATCAGTGCGTATGCATGATTTAATGACTGATGTTTTGATGGCGCAAGATTTTCAAGATTTAACCGGACAAGTTATTCGTAAAGTTATTGATCTAGTTCGTGAAGTAGAGGATAGCTTGATTGGTATGCTAACCGCTTTTGGTATTACGACAGATAGTAATGCAGAGCGAAGTAAACCTAAAGTAGGTGATAACTTAGTTGAAGGCCCGATCGTTAATGCAGCACAACGTGATGATGTTGTCGCTGACCAAGATGATGTAGATGACCTTTTATCAAGTTTAGGATTTTAATAGGAGTTGCTGGATGTCATTTGAGCAAGATGAAGAGATTCTTCAGGATTTTTTAATAGAAGCTGGAGAAATACTTGAAACGCTTTCGGAACAACTCGTAGAACTTGAAAACGACCCCGATAATGCCGAATTATTAAATGCTATTTTTAGAGGTTTTCACACCGTTAAAGGTGGGGCCGGATTTTTAGCATTACATAATTTAGTTGACGTATGTCATGGCGCGGAAAATATTTTCGATCTGTTACGTACCAACCAACGTAGTGTTAGTGCCAGCTTAATGGATGTTATTTTACAAGCGCTTGATGTTGTAAATGAAATGTTTGTACAAGTTCAAAACGGCGAGAAACTTGATAAAGCGGATGCTCAATTACTTGCAGAATTGCATCGTTTAAGCCAACCAGAAGGCAAAGAGCAAGCGCCTGCGCCAGTCGCTGTTGAAGCAGTCGCTACTCATGAAAGCGAAAGTTCTTCTAGCGATGAAATGTCAGAAGATGAATTTGAACGGCTTCTCGACGAACTCCATGGTGGTGGCTCAGCTTCTACGCCAGCTCCAGCTCCTGCAGCAACAGCAACGTCTTCAGACAGCAATGATATTTCAGATGACGAATTTGAATCCTTACTTGATGAACTTCACGGTCAAGGGGCTTTTTCGCCTGAAGTCGCTGCTAATAATTCAAGTAAGCCATCTTCATCGAATAGCAGTTCATCAGATGAAATAAGTGACGATGACTTTGAAGCTTTATTAGACGAATTACATGGTCAAGGTCAAGCGCCGAAATTATCTGTTACTCCAGCACCTAGCGCACCAACACCAACTCCTGTTGCTCAAACACCAGCCGCGAAGCCAGCACCTTTAGCGCCTGCAGCTAAACCTGTCGCTAAAGCGCCAGTGCCAGAAAAAGCACCCGCTAAAGCAATGCAGGGTGAAACGACTGTTAGGGTTGACACTAAACGTCTTGATCAAATTATGAATATGGTTGGTGAGCTTGTCTTAGTGAGAAATCGCTTAACAAGTTTGGGTTTAACCAAAGAGGACGAAGACTTAACGAAAGCTGTTTCTAACCTTGATGCGGTAACGACTGATTTGCAAGGCGCGGTAATGAAAACCCGTATGCAGCCAATCAAGAAAGTCTTTGGACGATTTCCTCGAGTTGTTCGAGATTTAGCGCGCAGTTTAGATAAAGAAATTAAATTAGTCCTTAAAGGTGAAGAAACCGATCTGGATAAAAATCTTGTTGAGGCACTCGCTGATCCATTAGTGCATTTAGTGAGAAACTCTGTAGATCACGGTATAGAAATGCCTGATAAGCGTGAAGCCTTGGGGAAACCAAGAGAAGGTGTCGTGGTACTTTCTGCTTCTCAAGAGGGTGACCATATATTATTAACCATCAAAGATGATGGTGCTGGCATGGATGCAGAAAAGCTCAAAGAAATTGCGATTACTCGTGGTGTTCTTGACGCTGACTCTGCTGCTAGAATGACAGATAAAGAAGCCTTTAGTTTAATTTTTGCTCCAGGGTTCTCTACCAAGACTGAGATTTCAGAAGTTTCAGGCCGTGGTGTTGGCATGGATGTAGTCAAGACTAAAATTACCCAGTTAAACGGTACGGTAAGTATAGATTCTGAAATGGGCGTAGGTACAATCTTAGAGATTAAAGTACCGTTAACGTTAGCTATTTTACCGACATTAATGGTTATCGTCGGTAAGCAAACGTTTGCTTTACCACTTGCTGGCGTTAATGAAATATTTCATCTTGATTTAACCACGACCAACGTTGTTGATGGACAATTAACCATTATTGTTCGTAAAAAGGCGATTCCACTCTTTTACTTAGATAAGTGGTTAGTTCGTGATTTTGTTGAAAAGCCAAGAGAAAAAGGTCATGTGGTCATTGTTCAATTGGGCAATCAGCAAATTGGCTTTGTGGTCGACAGTCTAATTGGACAAGAAGAGGTGGTGATAAAGCCACTCGACCGTCTATTACACGGCACACCAGGTATGGCCGGCGCAACAATTACCAGCGATGGTGGTATAGCGTTAATTCTCGATGTGCCTAATATGCTGAAATTTTACGCAAAAAAATCTGTTGTTAATAAAAAATTACGCTCTTAACGCATAATAAAGCCCTATTAAATTTTATTAGGGCTTTTTCATTCATAATAACAAATGAGATAATAAATGCCCTATAAGGTGTTGGTTGTTGATGACTCGAGTTTCTTTAGACGTCGAGTTACCGATATTTTAAATAAAGATCCGAACCTTACTGTTATTGATGTTGCTGTAAATGGTAAAGATGCTGTCGAAAAAGCTCTGTCTTTAAAGCCTGATGTGATCACCATGGATATAGAAATGCCATTGCTTAATGGTATTGAAGCTGTGAAACAAATAATGGCAAAAGCGCCAACATCAATTTTAATGTTTTCATCGCTCACTCATCAAGGTGCTAATGCGACCCTCGAGGCCTTAGAAGCCGGAGCACTTGATTTTCTCCCGAAAAAATTTAGTGAAATAGCCAAAACAACTGATGATGCGGGTAGTTTGCTGCGTCAACGAGTGGTTCAATTAGCAAAGACTAACGGTTTATTGAAAAGAAAATTGGCAGTAAAAGCTCACGCGTCACGAATTAGCCTATCTTCAACGGCCACTAATCCGGTGAGTAAACCCGTAAATAAATTCGACATTCAATCGAGAACTCCGCTGCGTACAACTAAAACTGAACCGAGTCAAAGCGAAAGTGTTCGCAGTCAGGTTGTTAAAAGAAGTTCAGGTAAAAGTTACCAACTACTTGCTATAGGTACCTCAACGGGGGGCCAATTGCCTTACAAAAAATATTAACGCAATTGCCACAAAATTTTCCATTACCCATAATTTTAATACAGCATATGCCCGCTGCTTTTACTTTTGCTTTTGCCAATCGTTTAAATACCTTGTGCAATATTAATGTCAAGGAAGCAGCAGATGGGGATATTTTAAAACCTGGTTGTGCTTACCTAGCGCCTGGTGGCAGGCAAATGATTCTTGACGGCACGCCAAAATTAGCCAAGTTAAAAATTATAGAAGATAAGTCTGAAAAGATTGCTTTTAAACCAAGTGTTGATGTGAGTTTTGGCTCAGCAGCTAAAGTATTTGGTGGCTCAGTATTGGGTGTTGTACTAACCGGTATGGGCTCTGATGGTCGAGAAGGCGCTCGCATGTTAAAAGGTAAAGGGGCGACAATATGGGCACAAGATGAAGCTTCTTGTGTGGTTTATGGTATGCCGCAAGCCGTTACCGTTGCAGGTATTTCTGTTTTATCTTTAGCATTAGAAGATATCAGCCAAAGTATTATCAAGGAAGTGGACCATGGATAAGTTAACCATTGCCGGGCTTTTTGTCGCAATTACGGCCATATATTTAGGTTTTATTCTTGACGGAGGCTCCCTTGCTGCGTTATTTGAGTTACCTGCCTTTATCATTGTCTTTGGCGGTACTTTAGGGGCTGTAATGTTACAGTCATCTTCAGCGCAATTTTTTCATGCGTTGTCTTTATTAAAGTGGATATTTTATCCCCCTAAGTATGATATTGACCAAGGTATTGATTCGATAGTTTCTTGGTCTGAAAAAGCACGAGAATCTGGATATTTATCACTGGAAAATATTGCCGAAGAAGAACAAGATTTTTATACCAATAAAGCGCTTAACTTATTAGTTGATGGTATAGAAGTAGACAACTTGCGGGTCTCTTTAGAATTAGATTTAGATCTTTATCGCGAGCATAATTTGCGCTCTGCTCATGTTTTTGAATCTATGGGCGGTTACAGTCCTACCATAGGTATTTTAGGAGCGGTACTTGGCCTCATTCATGCGATGAGTAATCTTACCGATCCAACCTTACTTGGACAAGGCATTGCAACGGCTTTTATTGCGACTATTTACGGCGTTGGTTTTGCCAATTTAATTTACCTACCGGTTGCTAATAAAATAAAGGCTATTATTCACCAGCAAACGATGTACCGAGAAATGATTGCTGAAGGCCTTATTTCTATTGCATTAGCAGAAAATCCACATGCCATTGAAAATAAGTTGTCGGCCTTTCGGTTAGAGCAATGAACCACTTAAGGAAACGTCGACATTCAGTCGAAAATGATAATGTCGACAGATGGTTAGTTTCATACGCCGATTATATGACCTTGCTCTTTGCGTTATTTGTTGTTTTATATGCAATGGCAATGGTTGATGAAGAGCCCTATGAAACCGCGACAGAATCGATAGGTAAAGTTTTTCAAGCCAATAATAAATTACCTAAAAATCGGGGGCATGGTGACGATATCCTCGATGTTAACAGCTCAAAAACTAATAAGCGCTTGTTTGGTAATGGTATTTTAGATGTCGCTGGCCCTGAACTTTTTGACGGAGAGAAAACACTTTCTAATGTTTCTGACAGTCAAGTAGGCACCAATCTAACGTCACTAGAAAAAGAATTACATACCGCCTTGTATGAATTAATCGAATCAGGTTATGCGCAACTGCAGATTGATGGCGATTGGTTAGAAATAGAATTAAACAGTGGTATGCTTTTCCCTAGCGGCTCATCATCAGCAACCAACAACGCTACAACAATACTTGCGGTTATTTATGATGTAATTGGTTCATCCAGCAATTTTATTCGTATAAGAGGCTATACTGATAACCAACCGATTAATACTGAGATATTTTCTTCAAATTGGGAATTATCAGTTTTTAGAGCAACCGCTATTTTACGAGTGCTTGAAGACTTATCCCTTGATCCTGCTCGTATGGCTATTGAGGGGTATGGGCAATATTATCCACGAGAAGACAATAAAACAGCACAAGGCCGCGCGCAAAACCGTCGTGTTGTTATCGCTATATCAAAATATGGTTTAGAAAAGTCAAATTTACTTGCGACCCCTACCATCAGCATTAAAGACGTCGAAGCCATAAAGCAGATAGATAATGGTGATGATGAGGATAATGAAATACGTATCATAAGACTTGATAACGGTGGCATTAGAATTACAACACGAGAAGATGATAACCCCTCTTCTGAGCAGAACAATAATTAGCATAACGAAATAAGTAGGTTAGCAACTTGGTAGTATGGACCGTAGCAAATCAAAAAGGTGGCGTTGGTAAAACCACAACAACAATCTCCTTAGGTGGCTTATTAGCTGAGCAGGGCTATAAAGTGTTGTTGGTAGATACTGATCCCCATGCTTCTTTGAGTTATTATTTTGGTATCGAATCTGAAGATCTTGAGTTAAGTGTTTACGATTTATTTGTTCAAGTTTCAACCAAAGAACAAATAATGCAAAGTTTATGTCCAACGAAATATGACAATATAGATATACTCCCGGCAACTATGGGCTTAGCTACTTTAGACCGTTCACTCGGTAATAAAGGTGGTATGGGCTTAGTGTTGAAAAAAGCGATAATAAAAATAGCCGATGAATATGATTATGTCTTAATCGATTGTCCACCGATTTTAGGTGTGCTGATGGTGAATGCTTTGGCGGCATCGCAACGTATTATTGTGCCAGTGCAGACTGAGTTCTTGGCCTTGAAAGGGCTAGACCGCATGATGAAAACAATGGATATTATGCAAGTTGAGCAAGATAAGCCGTTTAAATATACCATAGTGCCGACCATGTTTGATAAACGGACTAAGGCATCATTACTGACCTATAGAAAGTTACAAGAGTTATACGATGATAGTGTTTGGGCCGGTGTTATACCGGTAGATACTAATTTTAGAAATGCCAGTTATGCAATGCAGGTACCTTCAGATTACGCACCGTTAACACGTGGTGTTAGTGCATATAAAAAACTACTAAGCAGTTTATTAGAACTGCAAAAATTAGGTTAATTGTCCAATGGCAAAGTCACTCGCTGCAAGTAAGAAACTAATGCAGAATTATTTATCAGAATTGTTGACTGAAGATCAGCAAGAATCTGACCTGCCAATTATTGCTGTAAAAGCAAAATATCAGCAACCGTTAGAAAAACTTTTACAAAAAGTTGATATTACTGAACGTATTGCCGACCCAATAGATGAACCTGTTTATACTGTAAAAAGCTCTGTAAAAAATGAACGACCTAAAATAGTAGAAGAAAAAGTTCAGGAAAAAGTCGAAGAAAAAACACAACTGACTCTTGATGAACCACTTAAGACAAGAAAAAGTGATCAGCCATTAATTGTTCATCAGAGTAAAAATTATCGAAAGGGTAGTTTTCAAGCGATGTTCTTTAATGTTGCTGGTTTAACGATTGCAGTGCCGTTGATTGAATTGGGTGGTATACATAACGAAGACAAGACAACGAGTCTAATGGGTAAACCTAAATGGTTTACCGGTGTTATGTTACATCGAGATGAAAAAATTAACGTAGTAAATACCGCTTTATGGGTAATGCCAGAAAAATGTGACGAAGCGTTAATAAATTCGCTAAACTATCAATATATTGTCATGCTAGGAAATAGTCATTGGGGATTATCGGCGGAAACATTAGTCGATACAGTGACGTTAGAGCAAGAAGATGTAAAATGGTTAGACCTACCGAACAAGCGACCTTGGTTAGCTGGTTTAGTCAAAGAACGTATGTGTGCACTGCTTGATGTCGAGTCTTTGATTAAGTTACTTGACGCAGGCGCAAATATTAACCAAGATTAATGGCTAGATCTCCAGATAGTATTATACTATGTACACTAGACGAATAATCAAACAGATTGATTTTCAATAAGATATTTAAGAGGCAGGCTGTATGGCTGATGATAGACGTAATACAAATCAAAACGTAGATAACGATGAAGTGTTGCAATGGGTAACCTTTAAGCTCGATAGTGAAACCTACGGTATTAATGTAATGCAAGTGCAAGAAGTTTTGCGCTATAGTGAAATTGCACCGGTGCCAGGTGCACCTACATATGTATTAGGTATCATTAATCTGCGAGGGAACGTTGTTACTGTCATTGATACCAGACAACGCTTTGGACTTAAACCTGCGGACATTTCTGATAATACACGTATTGTTATCATTGAAGCCGAAAAACAAGTTATTGGTATTTTGGTAGATAGTGTCGCTGAAGTTGTTTATTTAAAAAATTCTGAGATAGATGATGCTCCGAATGTTGGTAATGACGATAGTGCACGATTCATTCAAGGTGTTTCAAACAGAGAAGGTGAGTTATTGATTTTAGTCGACCTAAATCAGTTACTTTCTGACGACGAATGGGATGAACTGAAACAGTTCTAGGCTGTTTATTGGGTCTCTTTAAATAAAGCCTGACTTATCAGGCTTTATTTAGTTGTAATGGTTTAAGAAGCGTTTATGTTTATTATCTCGCCACTTGTTATTTCAGTTAGCAGTTTTGTGCTTTTTATAGTGCTAATTGGTTATATATATCGCCAAAAAACTTATTTTTATCGCACCCATAAAGTGCTCAAGACACAACTTGAAACGCAAGAGTTGTTTATAAATGAGCTACAGTCGTCGCACAATACCGTAAATAAACAATTGATTGAATTTAATAATAAGCTTGAAAGTCTGCAGTTAGAAAACGAGCAAGTCAGTAAACAACTTGAACATCGTATTAAAACACTGCAACAAGAGAGTGTGCTACAAAAGCAATTAATCGACCAATTTCAAAATCAGCAACCGCAAGATAAACTCTATTCACGTGCTTTTAAACTCGTTGAGTTAGGCGCAGAGATAGATGAAGTCGTTCGAGAATGTGACATCCCACTTGCTGAAGCTGAGATGTTAATATCTGTCCACAGAAATAAAACATCGCCTTCTTAAAACCAATCATTTTATGCTTTTACCGCGGATAAATAGTTAAAGATTTATGTTGCATTGCATTCTTGCGTGGTAAACTGCGTTATTATTTTTTTACTCAATATCAAGGACGCTAAGTGAAAGTAGCCGCTATATTTTCTTATTTGTTCAATAACCCAACAAAAAAAATTGTTATTATTCTACTGGCTTTAGTTATTTCTGCCTGTTCATCAACACCAGCTGAAAATAGTGCTAGTGTTTCAGATCCTAAAGATCCATTAGAGTCGATTAACCGACCGTTTTGGACTTTTACCTGGGATTATGCAGACAAATATGTACTTAAACCAACAGCCCAAGCGTATGTTGAATATATGCCAACAGATTTTAGGTCTGGTTTACATAATGTTGCCTTAAACCTTAACGAACCATCAACGGTTATAAATAACCTGCTGCAAGGAAAGTTTAGTGAAGCGGGTAAAAGTACCGGTCGTTTTATCCTTAACTCTACTATCGGCATATTTGGATTTTTTGACCCAGCAAGTGACTTTGAATGGATCCGAGCACAAGAAGAGTTTGGTGAAGTCTTAGGCTCATATGGTGTTGGAGATGGACCTTATCTAGTTATACCGGCTCTTGGGCCAAGCTCAGTTCGTGAAGAAGTAGGTGACTATGTTGATAAATACTACTGGCCTTTAGCTATTATTGATTTTTGGCCTAACTTATTTCGACAAGCCGTACTTGGTCTTGAACAACGAGCTGCGCTTGTTGATCAAGAGCAAATTATTAATGAATCTATTGATTCGTACGAATTTGTTAAAAATGCTTACTTTCAAAATATGGAATTTAAAGTTTATGACGGTAACCCGCCCATCGTGATTGATGAAGAAAGTGAAGACGAAATTAATGCCTTTTTAGAAGAACTCGATAACATGGCAGACGTTGAACAATAAACTTGCTTTGCAGAGTGAAGCTTACAATACTCCAAGCTTCACTTGTTTTGAAAAAATAAAGTCAGTGAGTGTTAATGTAAACCGCAAGTTTTTCGATGTGATAATTAAAGATTAAGCTAATTTATTAAACTGCTTGATCGCAACACTGAGATATTTACGGGTAAAAATTAACGATACTGGCCGAAGTAAAATAAAATACACGGCTAGAAAACTAAACAAAGATACCACAAAGAGCAGCCCCTCTAATTGTGCCATAAATATAAAGGGTGGCACCAACATGATTAACTTCAAAATATTTAATACGAACTTCTCTGGTGCGGTCAATTTAGCGGCAGCGAGTGTTAAAATCTGCTGTCTTTGCCCAAGCGTATAGCTTTCGAGTTCGGGAAGTTTATTTGTTGAAAATATAAAAGCCATAGGTATCGTATTTTTAGTGAGTAATCGCACTATTCTACAGTATTTTTACACTTAATTAAGCAAACAAGTACCGAATTGTCTCTGGGTTTGGTAGAATTGCGGCAAATTTTTTGTGAGTGAATTATAAATGAATATCATTGAAGCTAATTTTGACGCAGCAGGTAAAAAGTTTGCCATCGTTGTTTCACGTTTCAACAGTTTTGTAGTTGAAAATTTATTAGAAGGTGCAGTCGATGCACTTAAACGCCATGGCAATGTTGCAGATAACGACATTACTATTGTTCGTGTTCCTGGCGCATATGAATTACCCCTTGCCGCTAAGCGTATTGCAAGTAAAGGCGAGTTCGATGGCATTATTGCTATTGGCGCCGTTATTCGTGGCGGAACTCCACATTTTGATTTTGTTGCGGGCGAATGTAATAAAGGCTTAGCGCAAGTTTCAATGGAATACACTATTCCTGTTGCTTTTGGTGTTATTACTACCGATACCGTTGAGCAAGCAATAGATCGTGCCGGACTTAAAGCAGGTAATAAAGGCGCAGAAGCGGCTTTAAGTGCTTTAGAAATGGTTAATGTTTTAGATAAAATATAAGCGGGAATTTTTGTGAAACCAACTCCTAGAAGGAAAGCTCGTGAGTTAGCTGTTCAAGCTATTTACTCATGGCAGCTTAGCCAAAACTCAGTAACTGATATCGAAGTTAATTTTTTAACTGATAATAGTGCACGACGTTTTGATATTCCATATTTTCAACAATTACTCCACGGTGTAACCAAATCAGTTGGTTCTATCGATGAAGCTATTTCTCCGCACGTTGACCGTCCTTTAAACGACGTTGATCCAGTAGAAAAAGCTATTTTACGTGTCGCCATTTATGAATTGAAAGATTGTAAAGATGTGCCATATCGAGTTGTTATTAATGAAGCCATCGAATTAGCAAAATCTTTTGCTGCTGACGATAGTCATAAGTTTGTTAATGGTGTCCTTGATAAAGCCGTTAAACTGATTCGTCCAGAAGAATAATTTGCACTCATATTCTCAAAGCAAAGCAAAGGATTGGTTGTTGTATGAAAGAATTTGAAGTCATTAGACGTTATTTTACTGAACAGGTAGTAAAGCGCAAAGACGTTTATTTAGGTATTGGTGACGATTGTGCACTGGTTACTCCGGGTGAACGCCAACACATTGCAGTAACAACAGATACCTTAGTGGCAGGTGTGCATTTTCCTTTAAATACATCGCCACGTGCTATTGGTCATAAGTCGATAGCGGTTAATTTGTCTGATCTTGCCGCTATGGGGGCAGAGCCTAGTTGGGTTTCTTTAGCAATCACGCTTCCTGATATTGATGAAAATTGGATCAATGAATTTTGCCTTGGTGTTTTTGACCTTTGTGAATTTTATAATGTCCAGCTTATTGGTGGTGATACGACGCAGGGACCATTGAGTATAACCATTACAGCGCAAGGACAAATTCCTTTTGGACAACATATTTCCCGTTCAGGTGCTAAAGCCGGAGAATGGTTATATGTTACCGGTGAGATCGGTGCAGCGAACCTCGCTTTACAACATATCCAAGGTAAAGTGAAAGTAGCAGCTAAATATCAGCAAGAAATACAAAAACGCTTAGACTTTCCAATAGCAAGAGTTTTAGCTGGACAAGCTTTACGTAAATATGCGACTTCTGCGATAGATTTATCTGATGGTTTAGTCGCAGACCTAGCTCATATCTGTAATGCTTCGGGTGTTGGTGCTAATATTGTGCTTGATGCTTTACCGCTTTCTGCCGCATTAAGTGATACTGTTGGTATAGACGCAGCGTACGATATAGCTTTAGAAGGTGGCGATGATTATGAGCTATTATTTAGTGTTACTGAAGATAACCGAGTAGGCTTGGAAACAGCCTTAGCTAACACAGGCAATAAGATTACCTGTATTGGCCAATTGAATGGTTCAGGAAAAATTACCACGACATTAAATAAAAAAGCGGTAAATATTAAGGTTCAGAGCTATCAACATTTTTCTGATACTCCTTCTAATAAATAACTTAAGTTAAATGTAATGAGTAAATCTACCGAGAACTTTCGTATAACTAACCCCATCCATTTTCTTGCTTTAGGGTTTGGTAGTGGTTTATTACCTAAAGCACCAGGTACTTATGGCACGCTTGCCGCCATTCCTTTGTATCTGCTGTTAGCGCCTGCTTCAGTCAGTACTTATTTAGCTATTGTTATTATCATGAGTATTGCCGGTATCTATATTTGTGGAAAAGCGGCAGAAGATGCAGGTGTACCTGATCATGGCGCAATTGTCTGGGATGAAATTGTTGGTTTTTTAATCACCATGTTTCTTGTTCCTTTGACATGGCAAAGTATTGTTGTTGGTTTTATCTTATTTAGAATTTTTGATATTTTTAAACCTTGGCCTATTTCCTATGTAGATAAAAATTTACATGGCGGTTTAGGTATTATGGTCGACGATATTCTTGCAGGCTTAGCGGCACTGGCTTGCATGCACCTAATTTTTTAATCAATAGCACAGAAAGTCGAGTTTTACTGTCTGTTCACTTCTTTTTAAAACCTTGATTAAATGACGGGTTACCTGATACATATCAGCCTATTTATCTGATGGAAAACCTAATGACATCGCTAATTATGTAGGCCGTTTTGGTATCTAAGATACTCACCAAGCCATTGCTAAAGCAAATAGCTTCGGCATTAAACCGTTTTGCATTAACCATTAACCATTAACCATTAACCATTAACCAAAAAGCCGAAGAGTATGTACCTGATGTATTGGGTCGTGATGGCTTCAGCGTTATTTTACGACCAGCACAATTATCAAGATAGCTTTTTAATAAAATTATTGGCTGTAAACCTTTTAGTGCAACTATTTGTTGACAGCTTAACCCTCAGAAAAATAACTCAATGTTATCATTAATACCAATTATTGTTCTCGCTGGTATAATGCCGCTATCTTATATCGTTATCTTCTATACTTACTTGTGTTTTAAAACGTATTTTGACGTTTTATCAAGGTAAGCCTTAAATTTCAGGAGTTCTTCAATCAATGTCTACTATGAATTTGTTAAACGAAACCCACAATTCAGCCCGAGTTAGTTGGCTTGTCACTGCGAATAAAGCAGATACCGACTTTCCTATTCAGAACTTACCTTTTGCGGTTTTTAAACGTGCAAATAGCGAAGAAGCATTCCGTGGTGGTGTAGCCATTGGTGATCAAGTTATTGACTTAGCTGCCTTGGCTAACGCAAATGTTTTTGACGGTCTAGCCCAAGCAGGCGTAAAAGCCTGTAATGCACCACAGTTAAATGATTATATGGCGATGGGTAAAGCGACATGGAGCGCTCTACGTTTAGCACTCTCTAATGCTTTGAAGGAAGGATCAGCTTTACAAGATAAAGTAGCCGCTTGTTTAATCGCTCAAGCTGACGTTGAATATGCACTACCTTGTAATATTGGTGATTACACTGATTTCTACACCTCAATTCACCATGCTACGTCAGTGGGTTTGAAGTTCCGTCCAGACAATCCATTATTACCTAACTATAAATGGGTACCAATTGGTTACCACGGTCGTTCATCTTCTATTGATGTTTCTGGTCGAGATTTTAAGCGTCCATCGGGACAAACTAAAGCGCCAACGGCAACTGAACCATCATTTGGCCCTTGTAAGCGTCTCGATTATGAATTAGAAGTGGGCATATTCATTGGTAAAGGTAATGACTTAGGCGACGCTATTTCTATTGATAACGCCGAAGATCATGTCTTTGGCTTATGTTTATTCAACGATTGGTCTGCGCGTGATATTCAAGGTTGGGAATACCAACCCTTAGGGCCATTTTTGTCGAAGAACTTTGCTTCAACAGTCTCACCTTGGATTGTGACGACAGAAGCATTAGCACCTTACCGCTCGGCTTGGACACGTGTTGAGTCAGATCCTCAACCAATGCCATACCTAGAGTCAGAAAATAATCGTGCGATCGGTTCATTTGATATCCAGCTACAAGCCTTGCTTGAAACGCAAAATATGCGTGAAAAAAGTGAAGAAGCCGTTGAAATGTCACAATCTAACTTTAAAGACTCATACTGGACAGTGGCACAAATGGTCGCTCATCATACCGTTAATGGTTGTAACCTTCGCGCGGGCGATATGTTTGGCAGTGGCACGCAATCTGGACCTAAGCCTGAAGAAGCCGGTTCAATGTTAGAGCTTTCAAATGCGGGTGCCGATCCTATTACTTTACCTAATGGTGAAAAACGTACTTTCTTAGAAGATGGTGACAACGTCATAATGAAAGGTTGGTGTCAAAAAGAAGGTGCAGTGCGCATTGGTTTTGGTGCCGTATCAGCGATAATTTTACCAGCGAGTTAACGCCTCATCTAGCTAATTGCTCATTGAGTTAATCGCAAAGCGTTGATTGTTTATGATCAGCGCTTTTTTTATCACTAAATTTCAATAGTAATAATCTATTTACTCCTTCACGACTTCTCATTAAATTTTGTTTTGCTCTAGATATATTTTTTAGAAATCAATCCGGCGAATACAAAATTATTCAATAAGTGTGCATAAATAAGCGACGAAATGCTAAAAAAAGAAGATGAAATGCTAAATAAAGGCGATAGATTGCTTTGTATATTGTATGCACTGTGAAGTTAGTGTTAATTTTTAGTACTTTGACTGTGACTTCACTAAATAGTGCAATATTTGTAGAATTTATTTTTATGCTAATTTGGAATAAGCAAATTCTTTTAGGTCTATTTAGATCTATTTGATTACGAAAATATTCGGATATTAATTTCTGGTTTATAAGTCCGCAGTCACTAGCCTGTATAGTCTTTATAGAGAAAATCCCTTTATCAATAACTAGACTTCTTTTCGTAATTAAATGTTATTTAATGAAGAACATCTATTTTCGCGCTATTTTCAATTAATTTCGCTCTTGTAAACACTTTTAGGCTGTTTTATAAAGTAGGTGCAAGTGTAGGTAGTTTCACCTATTGACTACCTAGTCTAAAAAAACATAAAAATATAAAAATATAAACACAAATCTATGAAGGAAGTAACATGTCTACTCAATTATTTCGTACAGCAACGTTAACGTTAGCGGTAAGTATTGCACTAGGTACTGCGCCAGCATATGCAGAAGAAAACAGCTCAAAAGTAAAAGTAAAAGATGTAGAAAGAATAGCAGTTGTTGGATCACGTTCAGCGCCTCGTTCTGTTGCTGACTCTCCTGTTCCAATTGATATTATTGGTGGTGAAGATTTAGAGAAAATGGGTTCAAGTGACATGCTTGATCAACTTGTCGGCAGTGTTCCTTCATTCAACGTACACGCTAACCCAATTAGTGATGCGGCGACATTAGTTCGTCCGGTAAACTTACGTGGTTTGTCTTCAGATAGCACATTGGTGTTATTAAATGGTAAACGTCGTCATCGCGCTTCTGTTATTGCATTCCAAGGTGGCGGCATTAATGATGGTGCACAAGGTCCAGATATTTCTGTTATTCCAAGCATAGCGTTAAAACAAGTTGAAGTGTTACGTGACGGTGCAGCAGCACAATACGGTTCAGATGCAATCGCTGGTGTAATGAACTTTGTCTTAAAAGATGCTGCAGAAGGCGGTAGTTTCTCTGTTAAGCACGGTGAATATTACGAAGGCGATGGCGCTACAACAACTTACGCAGGTAACGTTGGTATGCCATTAACTAAAGATGGTTTCGTTAACTTAAGTTTTCAATATAAAAATGCTGATGCGACTAGCCGCAGTATTCAAGTAGCCAATGCTGCGACCATTGCAGCGGCAGGTAACTCATTCATCGCAGAAGAAGCTCAAGTTTGGGGTTCTCCAGAAGTTAATGATGACACCACAATTTTTGGTAATATTGGTCTTGATTTAGGCAATGATAAAAAATTCTACATGTTTGGTAACTATTCCGAACGTGATGTAAAGGGTGGCTTCTACTGGAGAAATCCACATAACCGTTCAAGCATTTATTCAAATGACGGTGGTGACACACTACTTGTTGGTGATTTAGATGGCGTAGATAACGGTATTACTTGTCCTACCATTTCTATTGGCGCTAATGTTTTAGACCAAGCTGATTATCAGTCTATTGCCGACAATAGTACGGCTTTAGGTAAAAACTGTTTTGCGGTTAACGAAACATACCCAGGCGGTTATACGCCAAACTTTGGTGGTAATGTAGTCGATACATCATTAACTATGGGTGTTGAAGGTGAAATTAACGGCGGAATGCTAGACGAAGTTTTCTTTGACATCAGTGGTTCTGTTGGTCGTAATAAATCAAGCTTTAGTATTGTAAATACCATTAACTCTTCAATGGGTCCTGAATCTCCACGTGATTTTGATTTAGGTGATTACACACAATTAGAAAAAACGTTTAACTTAGATTTATCTAAGGGCGTTGAAGTTGGTCTAGATTCACCGATGAATGTTGCAGGTGGTTTAGAATGGCGCGAAGAGACCTTTGAAATTGGCGCGGGTGATCAATACTCATTCCTTGCTGGCCCATTAATCGACCAAGGGTTTAACCTAGGCTCACATGGTTTCCCTGGTTTTCAACCATCACAAGCCGGTGCATTCTCTAGACGCAGTGTTGCTGCATACGTAGATGTTGAAGCATACATGACTGACGACCTTTTACTTGGCGCAGCTTTACGTTATGAAGACTTCTCATCATTTGGTGATACGTTAAATTATAAATTAACGGCTCAATATTCTATTAATGATGAGTTATCAATACGTGGTTCTATAAGTACTGGTTTTAGAGCTCCTACCGTTGGTCAAGCTAATGTAAGTAATGTTTCTACCGCATTAGAAGATGGTGAATTAACCGATTCAGCGTTATTACCGCCAACAAGTGAATTTTCAAAATTATTTGGTGGTAAAGAATTAGAGCCAGAACAGTCAAACAGCTATGCATTTGGTGTTGTTTATCAAAATGGAGATTTTTTCTTCACGGCTGATTATTATAATATTGAAGTTGATGACCGTATTACACAATCTGACCGTACAAAATTAGAAGAAGCTGACTATGCTAAATTAGAAGCATTAAATGTAGCTAACCCTCGTTCAGTAGGTACGGTAAGTTTCTTTGCTAACGATTTTGATACTACAACACAAGGTGTTGATATTGTTGCAAACTACGGTATGCAGTTGTTTGAAGGTGATACTAAACTTAGCTTAGCTTACAACTGGAATGAAACCGATGTTACGGGTAGTTCTGATATTACAGGTGCTTTTAAAGTTAAACGCTTAGAAGAAGGTTTACCACAGCATAGAGGTTCATTCACTGTTTCTCAAAGCTGGGATGACATCAGTATGTACGTTCGTGGTAACTACTTCGGTGAATACCATGCGGTACACGTAGATTATGACTTAGCGGCTCAAGATGCTGATGCAGCAATTACCTTTGATGCTGAAGTGAGTTACTTTATTAATGACTCATTTACAATAGCAGCGGGTGCACAGAACATCTTTGATCAACAAGCTGAAGAGTTAGATTTTGAAGAATCTTCACGTAATCATCCTGATGGTTTCACACCTAATAACAACTGGGGTGGTAAGTACTACGAAACATCTCCATTTGGCTTTAACGGTGGCTTCTACTACGTAAAAGCAACTTATAGCTTTTAATTGAGTTGTAAATAGCGGTTAGAACATTAATCGTCTTACTTAAAAAGTCAGCTAATTTAGCTGACTTTTTTATATAAAAATATCGAGGAGTTGAATAGGTTAGTTAACTATGTCGAGAATAATAACTATGTCGAGAATAATAACTCTGTCGAGAATAATAGCTCTGTCGAGAATAATAACGTGCTCATAGTGAAGCTAAATGAGCGTGCGGGCTGGGCAGATTTATTTGGTACTTGAATGTATTTTTATTTTTCAGCCAAAGGTTAAAGATTGTTAGCCTGTTCATGGCCTAACTTAAAGCGCTGAACAAGCTCAATGCGTTTTTTATTTATGGCTTCTTTAATATCTGCACCTTGTATTCCTTGTTCGATAAACTCTTTAGCGGTTACCGTTAAGGCCGCTTCAAAAGCACTACGTAAGTAATCTACTTGCGGATAGGCTTTGTTCTCATTGTATAATCGACCGCGAAAATCAGCCGTACAGGCAGTCAAGAAATCAGTAAACTCTTCAGGCTTGCGCCATACATCTAAACTATTAAATAACTTAACTAGCGTGTTGGCTTTTAATTCGAATGCTTTGTGGCAATGTAAATGAAATTCACAGACTTTACGCGCTAAAATTTTGTGATCTTTAGGCACTTTTAATTGCCCACATATTTTGTCAACCAATACTAAACCTGAGGTTTCATGACCTCGGTGGCTGGGCCAATTTTCTGCTAAGGTTAAAGACTTACCCAAGTCATGACAAAGTGCCGCGAACCGTACAGATGTTTTAGGGGAGAGCTTAACCGCTTGTTGCAGTACCATCATAGTATGAATACCCGAGCAAATTTCTGGGTGCCATTTTTCTGGATTAGGGATCCCCCATAGCGAGTTAAGTTCAGGCCATATTTTCGCTAATGCTCCACATTCACGTAACACTTGAAAAAATACTTCGGGGTTATTTTCAGTCAAACTGCGCTGCATTTCTTGCCAAATACGTTCACCTGACAGTGTAGCTAATTCTCCACTTTCACTGATTTTAGTCATCAAGTCTACTGTTTCGCCAGCAATGGTAAAACCATAATCATGATAACGGGCAGTAAATCGAGCTACCCGTAGAACACGAAGCGGGTCTTCAACAAAAGCTAATGAAACATGTCGCAGTATGCGGTTTTTTAAATCAACTTGGCCATTATAAGGGTCAATAATAGTGGTGTTATCAACGCTATCGTTAAAGGGCATCGCCATTGCATTAATAGTGAGGTCGCGGCGAAGTAGATCTTCTTCAAGGGTAACCGCGCTACTGGCATCGCAAACAAAACCGGTATAGCCTTGGCCTTGCTTACGTTCAGTTCTTGCTAAGGCATACTCTTCTTTAGTCTTGGGATGCAGAAATACCGGAAAGTCTTTACCGACTTGCGTAAAGCCTAATGTCAGCATCTGTTCAATCGTTGCGCCAACAACAACATAATCATGATCATAGACCTTGTGTCCTAAAAGTTTGTCGCGAACGGCACCGCCGACTAAATAGCGGTTAAGTACTGAAAGGTCATTGTTGATCATTATTACTCTTTATTTATTAAAGCTGACATATTTTCAGAAAGCTTAGCATATTTATATAAATTATTTACCAGCTAGTTTTGACTTATGATGGACTACAGGGTAGTTTCTATGACAGTTTATTGACTTTAAAAATTACTTAAATCTATTATGTATAAAGGTTATTTTGGTTTAAAAGAAAGCCCTTTTTCAATCGCACCTAATCCTCGCTTTTTATTTATGAGTGAACGCCATAAAGAGGCTTTGGCTCATTTAAGTTATGGCTTGGGTGAAACCGGAGGCTTTGCACTGTTAACGGGTGAAGTTGGCACCGGAAAAACCACGATCAGTCGGCGCTTAATGGAGCAGTTACCCGAAAATACGCAAGCGGCTTTTATTCTTAATCCAACATTATCAAGCCAAGAGCTACTGGCTACTATTTGTGACGAGCTAAAAATTCGTTACCGAAAGACGGGGGCAACGTTAAAAACACTCACCGATAAAATATATGAAAAGCTCAATAAAAATCACCAAGCTAACCTTAATACGCTATTAATCATTGATGAAGCGCAGCATTTAGCGCCAGAAGTTTTAGAGCAGTTACGTTTATTAACAAACTTAGAAACAGATACTAAAAAATTACTGCAGGTCATTTTAATTGGTCAGCCTGAATTAAAACAATTGTTGCAACGTCGAGACTTGCGACAATTGGCACAACGCATTACTGCTCGCTATCATTTGCTGCCGTTAACTAAGGACGAAGTAGGACATTATATCCAACACCGCTTGTCAGTAGCACAATGTGAACGTATGTTATTTGAACGTGCCGCAGTGGCGGAAATTCATCGCATTTCACAAGGTATACCGCGGATAATTAATTTGTTATGTGAGCGTTCACTGACCAACGCCTATTGCAGTAATAATGCTTTGGTGACTAAAAAAATTGTTTTATTATCTGCACAAGAAGCATTAGGCGATGAATATCAAGCGACCTATTGGTGGCAACACAAAGCGGTTAAGGCGCTAGCCGCATGTACAGTGTTAGCGGTTATTGTCAGTAGCTCGTATTTCCTAGGCCAATTCTTTGGTGAAGATATTAACGAAACGTCGGCGCTCAATATTACTGAGCCTGCGGTTAATAACCTTATAAGTGACACTAGCGCTAAAGCGCTTATTGCTGCGGCTAATGAAAGTTTAGCGACTAACAATAAAAAAACACCGGATGAAAACTTAGTTGCAGTAACAACAGACAATGCTTCTAAAGTGTTTGAAATAGAAAGCGATGGTGACAAAAAACGTGCTGTTGAGCAGCGTATCGTAACAGCCGATAACACCGCAAACGTGCTTATGCCGGACAAGAACTCTTCAGAGCAACTATCTACATTAGCAGACAGTAAATTAGCTGAAGATAAAGCGACAAGCAAAGTTAAAGAAAAGCTTTCTGTGAAGGCGGTTGACGGTGTTTCTGATGATTTGCTGGCGCTTTTTCAAAGCGCAATAGATGATACCGAGCAAGACCCACAATTCAAAAATAGCGCAAACCAAGCTGTCGAACCTGAGGTTAATGCACCGACATTATCAGATATGCCTGCTTGGGTGCAAAGTGAGTTACCTTCATTAAATTTTCAACAACATATTTATACCAGTGAAGGTGAAAGTTGGGTAAAAGTTAATGGCAGAGATCGCTATGAAGGCGACACCATTTCTGAGAAATTAGTGTTAAATCATATTTATGGTCAGAAAGTTATTTTAACGTTTAAAGGCCAGCAGTTTAGTTTGCCGGCGCTTTCTTCTTGGTAATATCATCGTTTTAAGTGGTCTGACTAATGTTTATCTGCAAGCGCTAAACGTTAGTCGATAAAGGCGGTTTTGAAAAAACCTAATAAATTAAGGTTAAATTCTTCAGGTCGAATACAGCAGTCAATTTGATCTTTGTATTTTGATTCACTCAAGTTAACTTCTTTAATCGGTATCGCTTGATTGAGGCGTATATTATAAAAAACGCGTACGTATGGGTGTAAGGGTTTTTGTTTATTTAAGCGGCTAATTAGCCCTAATTTACCACTGTTAAGTTTGACTAAGGTACCGACGGGATAAACGCCCATACACTGAATAAAGCTTTCAACTAATTCTTCGTCATAACATTCGGGGGATTCTGCAATAAGTTTCTTAAAAGCATTAATAGGATGAACACTCTTTCTATATGGGCGATCACAAGTCATGGCGTCGTAGCTGTCGATGATAGCAAGCATCTTGCCATATTTTGATATCTCATCTCGCTTAAGGTGATTAGGATAACCCGAACCATCTAAACGTTCATGATGCTCTTGTATCATGGTCATCGCGACATGAGAAATGCTAGGACTGTCTTCTAATATTTTTAAGCCAAGCGCAACGTGACTGCGAATAATACTTTGCTCTTTAGCGGTTAACGTACCTTGTTTATTTAAAATATCGCTAGGTAATAATACCTTACCAATATCATGCAAAAAGGCACCCAGCGCTATTTCTTGGATCAAACGTTTGTCAAAGCCTAAATGTTTCGCAAAAACAACCATCAAAATTGAAACATTGAGTGAGTGTTCAATAAGATAAGAGTCTTTGGTTTGAAAACGGGACATACAGGTTAGGGCATCTTGATTTCGAAAAATAGAGTCAACCATAGCGTTAGCTGATTCTTCAACCTCGGCAATATTAATTGATTTTTTTTGTCTAATTTGCGAGAGGATTTTTTCTTGCAGTAATTTTGCGTTTTTATACAAGTCATTGGCTTTTTTCATTTCGCTGTCAAATGATATAGCTAACTTTTCCAGCGAATTGTTTTTTAGTTCAATAAGTTGCCTGGTTTTAATGTCAGCAAAAACCTTTTCAACATTAACGGTTTGCTTCTCTCTATCAGGGACAATAACGAGCTGGACAATATCAGCGTTACGTAATTGAGTAATGCTTTCAAGAGACGAAATATAACCTTCAGATTTGATCGAAAGATGATTGTTATCGGAAAATGATTTTACATACATGCCAGGTTTGAGCTGATCGATAGAAATAATTTTAGTGATTTCGCTCGTTGTTATTTTGGACATATTGTTGGTCGGCTAGTTACAAAGCTATAATTGATAATAGCTTATTACTAAACAATACTTTAGATTAATTTTAGTCATTAGTGCAATTGATGGGTAAAAGGGGGAAAGGGTGAAAAAATAAAGCTTCATCTACAATTTACCGGTAAAGAGCAGATAAAGCTTTAGGACTTAATACTTTACTTATTGCCAGCTTGGCATTTTTGCTTCAAAAGCTTTTATCGTGTCTAGCTTGTTTAATGTCCAGCCAACACTGTCTATGCCTTGTTCTAAACAATATTGATGAAACTTATCTAAACTAAAGGTGAAACTTAATTCGCCACAAGTGATTGTGTTATTGATTAAGTCGACGGTTAACGCGAGGTTTTCTTGGCTGCTCATTTTAAATAACGTGTCAATTTCTTCATCACTAAGTTTTATTGGCAGTAAACCAATATTAATACAGTTACCATAAAAGATATCGGCAAAACTCGGTGAAATAATGGCTTTGAAACCGTATTCCTCTAATGCCCATGGTGCATGTTCTCGACTTGAACCACAGCCAAAATTTTCACGGGTTAGTAGAATGCTTGCACCTTGGTACTGAGGTTTATTCAAAATGAATTCAGGGTTGTTTACTTTCCCTGATACGTCTAAATAGCGCCAGTCATGAAATAAATGTTGTCCAAAGCCTATTCGCTCTGTTTTTTGTAAAAACTGTTTTGGGATTATCTGATCGGTATCTACGTTTGCTGCATCTAAAGGAACAACTAACCCCGTATGTGTTGTAAATTTTTCCATGATTATATTCCTTGTGAATTCAAGTCAACAAAATGACCGGTAATTGCAGACGCAGCAGCTAGCTCAGGGCTCACTAAGTGCGTTCGGCTGCCACGGCCTTGTCGGCCTTCAAAGTTACGATTACTGGTTGAAGCACAACGGTCACCTTCTGTTAGCACATCATCGTTCATGCCTAAACACATTGAACAACCGGGTAAACGCCATTCAAAGCCGGCATTACTAAATATTTTGTCTAAACCTTCCGCTTCTGCCTGCGCTTTTACGCGATATGAACCGGGAACAACGATGGCATCAACATTTGCTGATACTGATTTCCCTTGTGCTTGATAGCTTGCAACAACACCTGCGGCTGCGCGTAAATCTTCGATACGTGAATTTGTACATGAACCAATAAAGACTTTGTTAATGGTAATATCTGTAATTTTTGTACCCGCCGTTAAGCCCATGTAGGTTAAGGCGGCCGCACAAGAATCTTTTTCTACTTGCTCGGTAAAGTCATCGGGCGATGGCACTACGCTATCGACTGAAGTAACCTGTCCTGGTGTGGTTCCCCAGGTTATTTGCGCTTTAATCTCTTCGGCTTTAAGGGTTAATATCGTGTCAAACTCAGCGCCTTCATCAGTTTTGAATGTTTTCCAATCATTTAACGCTTCAAGCCATACGTCGCCCTTTGGCGCATATTCTTTACCTATTAGATAATCGAAGGTGGTTTTATCAGGAGCGATTAAGCCCGCTTTCGCGCCAAATTCAATGCTCATGTTACAAACGGTCATGCGTTCTTCCATGCTCAGTGCTTCGATAGCACTACCGCAATATTCAACGACATAACCGGTCGCACCCGCACTACCTGTTTTGCCAATAATCGCTAAAATAATATCTTTTGCGCTAATTCCAGCGCCTACTTGACCATTAACTTCAATTTTCATGGTTTTTGCTTTTGTTTGGCGTAAGGTTTGCGTGGCAAAAACGTGTTCAACTTCAGAAGTACCAATACCAAAGGCTAATGCGCCAAATGCGCCATGGGTTGCGGTATGAGAATCACCACAGACAATTGTTGTACCAGGTAATGTTAAGCCAAGTTCTGGCCCAATAACATGAACAATACCTTGATTTTTATGACCCATACCAAATAGTTCAATACCAAACTCTTTACAGTTTTTTTCTAATGTTCTTAATTGATTGGCTGCGCCTTCACCCGCAGCATCAATTTCTATTGAACGGGTTGAAATGTTGTGATCCATGGTGGCAATCGTACGCTCAGGATGACGAACAGGGCGGTTATGAAACTTTAAGTTAGCAAACGCTTGTGGTGAGGTAACTTCGTGGATCAAATGACGGTCAACATAAAGCAAAGGTGTTTCACCCGCTTTTTCTTCAACAACATGCTGTTGCCATAATTTTTCATATAAGGTGGTAGCAGAATTTTTAGGACTCATCGGTTATGCCTCTGTTATTTTTTGATTAGCACTATTTTGTGCACTACTATTTTGTGCACTACTATGTTGCGCAATAATCTGTTGGCAAATATAATCACCCACTTCAGTGGTATTTTTAGCCTGGTGTCTTTGGTTTGCGGGCAGTAAATCAGCGGTTAGCACGCCATTGTCTAATGCGCTTGCTACGGCATCTTCAATCGCTTGTGCCGCTGCACTTTCATTTAAGCTGTAACGTAGCATTAATGCTGCTGATAAAATTTGCGCGATAGGGTTAGCGATACCTTTTCCGGCAATGTCAGGTGCACTGCCACCGGCAGGTTCATACATACCAAAACCTTCGCTATTTAAACTTGCCGAAGGTAATAAGCCCATAGAGCCAGTTATCATTGCGCAGATATCCGAAAGAATATCGCCAAATAAATTAGGGCATAACAAAACGTCAAACTGGTTGGGATCGCGAACAAGTTGCATGGCGGCGTTATCTACATATAAATGCTCTAAAGCGACATCAGGGTATTCACTCGCGACTTCTTCAACCACTTGGCGCCATAATTGACTGGTCGCTAAAACATTGGCCTTATCAACAGACGTTACCTTATTGTTACGTTTTTGCGCCGCTTGAAACGCCAAGTGAGCAATACGTTTAACTTCTCGACGAGAATAAAACATCGAGTCAAAGCCGGTTTCTTCTTCACCTTCACCGCGACGTCCTTTTGGCTCACCAAAGTAGATGTCGCCGGTTAACTCGCGAATAACCAGTACGTCGAACCCTTGCTGTGAAATATCACTGCGCAATGTCGATAATGATGATAAAGCCGGTTGTAAGGTCGCCGGTCGCATATTACAAAATAAATCAAAACGGCTACGCAAGCCTAATAATGCACAACGTTCAGGTTGCTGTGTAGGAGGTAAGTTAGCCCATTTTGGACCGCCAACCGAGCCAAATAAAATAGCATCGGCTTGTTCACAACCTTTCATGGTCTCATCAGGAAGGGCGTGACCGTGGCTATCAATAGCAGCACCGCCTATAGCGTAATCTTGTGTCGATATTTTTATATCAAATATTGTTGCGATGGTACTTAATACTTTTTTAGCTTCAACCATTACTTCTGGTCCGATACCATCACCGGCTAATATTGCTATGTTCGACATGTCTTTTATACCTTTAGTCAATCTTATATGTTTGAATTTATTATAATGAAGCTTGAACGTCGTTTTTTAGTTCGCTTTTTATTTCATTAATGGTAATGGCGCGATGAATACTATTCAGTGCGTGTATCAAGGCTTTTGCTGAGGCGTCAATAACATCGGTCGCTAAGCCGTAGCCATGAAATTTTCTGTCTTGCCAGGTAACCACTAAATCAGCTTTACCTAAACCGTCTTCACCTTCACCTTTATTTGATATTTTGTAATCAGCGACCTCAAAGTCAATATCAACCGCTTTTTTAATCGCTCTATATAATGAGTCAACCGGGCCATTACCGGTCTCAGAAACAATATGGCTTTCTTTTCCGGCTAATAATTTAATACTTGACGTGGAAAACTCGCCGCCGCCACACTGCACGTTTAATGTTTCTAGATGATAAAATTCTTGCTCTTCACCTTGTTGTTGAATATTAAAGTGCAACGCTTCTAAATCATCATCAAAGACTTGACCTTTTTTATCGGCTAGCGCCAAAAAGTCACTGTATAACTCTTCTAAGTCAAACTCAGCTTCGGTATAACCTAAACTTGCCATGCGGTGCTTAATAACGTGACGACCACTGCGTGAGGTTAAGTTTAATTTTGTTTTACTGATGCCGACACTTTCTGGGGTCATGATCTCATAAGTATTACTGGCTTTTAACATGCCATCTTGGTGTATACCTGACGAATGACTAAAAGCGTTACCGCCAACAATCGCTTTGTTTAATTGCACGGGCATATTACATAATTCGCTGACTAACTTTGAAGTGCGGGCAATTTCTTGATGGTTAATATTGGTGTGTACATTTAAGAAGTCATGCCGGGTTTTCATGATCATCGCGACTTCTTCTAATGAACAATTACCGGCGCGCTCACCAATACCATTAATGGTACATTCAATTTGTCTAGCGCCTGCTTGTACCGCAGTCATTGAGTTGGCAACGGCTAAACCTAAATCGTTATGGCAATGCACCGAAATTACCGCTTGGTCAATATTAGGCACACGATTAAATAATTGAGTAATAATGCCACCAAATTCATTGGGTAAGGTGTAGCCAACCGTATCAGGAATATTAATGGTGGTGGCACCGGCTTTTATGGCGTTTTCAACCATGCGACATAAATTGTCGATAGGGGTACGGCCAGCATCTTCACAAGAAAACTCGACATCATCAGTAAATTTTCGGGCAAATTTAATTGCATGGATTGCCATTGCTTCAACATCGGCAAAATCTTTCTTCAATTTTTGTTGAACATGAACATCTGACGTTGAAATAAACGTATGAATACGGAATTGGTCAGCGACTTTTAACGCATCGGCACAGGCTTGAATATCGCCTTCAACAGCTCGAGCTAAAGCACAAACTCGGGAGTTTTTAATGGTGCGGGCAATTTGTTGCACTGACTTAAAATCGCCTGGCGAAGAAACAGGGAAGCCAACCTCCATTACATCTACCCCTAAGCGTTCAATAGCTAGCGCAATTTGTAACTTTTCATGCACTGAAAGGCTTGCATTTAGTGCCTGCTCTCCGTCACGTAAGGTGGTGTCGAAAATAATTACCTTGCTGTCCATGTTTATTCCTTAATATTTATTGTGCTTAGGGTATTGGCTACTTACATAAAATACGGGTATAAAAAAACCCGCGGTAATATGCGCGGGTTTTAATGTTTATCTTTAATTTACAACAATAAAAAACCTATCCGCGCATTGATAATGTGAGGAGGAGGTTAATGCGAATAATATTTTTTATGGTCATTGTCGTTGTCATTAAAGTTGTCTTATTAGGTTAGTTTAACTCGCTAGAGCAAACAGTCATCTATTAATAGCGTATTTACTCAAATAATGTCAATTAATTATTAATATTTAAAAAGTATAATGGTGGAGCTAATGAATATAAGGCGTTTAAAACTTCCAATAATTAAGAATTTTGCGTTGCTTTAAGTTTCTGATGATATTGCGCGGTAGTGTTTTTATTGCCTGCTTGCCATTGAGTCGAATATCTTCTACAGCCTCTAATATCCGAAGTGACGACTTACCATCACTATAAGGATGTAACTCTTGGGCATAACGATTTATCGCCAATATAAGTGTTTCTGAAGGCGATAATGCAACAGTTAATGCTTGGGGTAATTCTTTGGCATCGGTAATGTTAATTAAGTAATCACCCGGTTGGCTATTATTGAACGCGATAACCGGCTTACCCAGTAAAGCAAACTCACCAATAACCGATGAAGTATCCGATACCATAATATCAGCCGACTGCAATAAGCTATTTATATTCGACGATGTTATTATTTTCAGGTTTTCTGAAGAGAGTTGAGCATAAAGCTCTAACCACTTTGTATCCATTTTTGGATGAAACTTAATCAGCCAATTATATTTTTTATCATCCACTAAAGCGGCAATTTCTTCATATAAAAAAGGTGCGCAAGTCAACGCGGGTGAAAAAGTGGGCGCAAAGAGTATTGTAGGCAGGTTATTACTAAAATATTGCTTTTTGGGGGTATTAAATAAATTATCTAATTTTGGCCAGCCTGTTTCTTTAACATCGAAAAACTTATGCTGGTTAGCTAATTGATTAAAGCGATTGGTGGTCGCTGCCCCATGAGTACAATAGAGATCAAAGCAGTCTCTAATAACAAAGTGACCTTTTTTCTTCCACTCTAAACCATGGAAAACTTGTACTTTAATACCGGGAATAAATCGTGGGATTATATTACCCGGCACAAAGCTAGCGACAGGGTTAAAACTAATCACATCAGCAACACTGTTAAGCACCACTTCATCGGCAGCAAAATTACTCAAATTAACATCACTACCGGCCACAAACCAAGCAACTTGGCTGCCTTGGCTTAGTATTTCTCGCTGTAAAGGTCGCAAAATTTCAAAAGAATAATTTTGTGAGATATAGAAAAGGTATTTTTGATTATTGTTCATTAACTGCGCTTAGTTTTAACTATTTCGATAATTTCCGTGGTAGAAACCGAAGGTGTCCTTGGTAAATATATCACCTGACAAAGGTCTTTTAAATGATCAAACTTACCTTGCCAGTCATCACCCATAATTAATATATCGGCATTGTAGTATTTAATATATTCAGCTTTTAGTTCTAAAGATTCTTCAAGAAAAACTTCATCGACGCATCTTAATGACCGGATAATATGCTTTCTATCTTCATCACAATATATAGGCGCTCGACCTTTTTTTGAAATATTTAATTCATCCGATGAAACACCGACAATTAAATGAGAGCCATGAAGACGAGCACGCTCTAAAATATTGACATGGCCAACATGAAAAACATCAAATGTACCAAAAGTAATTACGCGCATAGTTAAATCTCTGAAGTTATAAAATTCGCAATTCGTTCACTGCATTTACCATCAACCGTTCCCGTAAGCAGCTCGGTCATGGCTATACGGTCAGCTTCCTTTAAATCGGGATGCATAAGTTGATTACTAATTTCATGAATTAATTGTTTTATGTTTGTTGTTTGACAGGCCACTTTGGCAAAATATTTTAAATCATCATCTAATCGCTTGTTTAAACGCCATTTAAAAATTCCACGATAAGACCAACGGACCTTATAAAAGTCACACCAGATAGCAGGTTTATTTAGTGCAGTAAACTCAAAGAGTGTTGATGAGGCATCACTAAATAACAAGTCGGCAACGCCCATAAAAGGAATAATAGATGTTTCTTCAATGGAGGAAACATAGACATTACTATAAGTGCCCCAGTGTTTAAATAGTGCTTGATGCTTTTTATATTTGTTTTTTATCAGCGAAAAAAAGTGAGGTTTCAAAATTAAATTATACTGGCCTACCAAAGAGGGAAAATCGTCAGGTAAGCACTCTATACTGCTGGGATAGAAAGTGGGAGCATAAAGAATCGTTTTCTTTTTAGGGTCTAATCCTAAGTCAGATAAGTTGATGCAATCTGAAGTTTTCTTAATAATAGGGTCCAACTTAGCATAACCCGTATCAACAAATACTTTATTGGGAAATAGGTTCTGTAAACGTTTTAATCTATGCTGACCTTCGACAAAACGGTAAGTTATATCTGATTTAGATACATCGTAATAGCATGATTTAGGACCAATACCATGTTGCATCAGTGCTGTTTTTGTAAAAGCGTTAATTTTTTTTAAGCCATTGAAGGCATTTCCGAAAATAATCCAATGAGGCTTTTTTTGCAGATAAAGTTCTCTCGCCTCATCAGAATCTTCAACAAGGGTATAACTTAATTTTTCTTGTTCAACACTCTTTATTAGTACACTCTGTAGCTCTTTTTGATTGTATAAAAGAAAATGACAATTTACGCCATTTTTTTCAAGTGCATTTTTTACCGGCAAATACTGAGGTAAATAATAAAGATGTTGAATATCAAAAAAAACATTCATAAATTACCAGTTATAACCCAAAGTCGCACGGTAGAAAGACTCTCCATAAATATCACTACCAGCTGTTAACGAATAATTAATAAATCCATTTTTATATACTTGTTTTAAACTTAATTCTATCTCTTGGGCTCTAGAGTACTTATCTTGCGTCAAAGAATCTATAGCAGCGGTTCGAAATAGTGTTTGTAAATGATACTTGGGTGAAAAGTCCCAGTTTAGTCGAATTAACGAAGCATTCCCGGGTGATTTATCTTCCAGCTCTTTGTTATTACCCCACCAATGACCCATTACAACGTGATCATTACGGTAACCTTCACCATAAATATTGTGAACATACCATTCATTGTGAAATTTAGAGTGCTCAGCATACAATGAAAAGTCCTTGTTAATATATGGAAAGAATAACCCGTAGGTTTGACTTATGTTACCTAACTGAGTGTTCTTGTGTTCTTTGGTATCCTCACCTGCATATTCCATATAAAAGGTAAAAGGAAAACCTCGGTAAGACAAGTCAAATTTATTGGTTAACGAAGCAATTTGATTACCTACTTCCTCATCAGAATTGGCACAACCTGTTAAACCTGAGCTACAGTTATCTGAATTAACGGGGTCAATAATCGCATTCCAAATATCACTTAGGCCAGTGCTTCTTTCGCCACCACCAAATTGAAAGGTTCTATTAGCACCTATCGTCCACCAGCTAAAGGGTTGAAAACTCATATGCATAGTCATTAATAATGGCTTTCCTGATGATGTAGAACCCTTATATTTTATACCCGCCATTTCCTCTAACTGCCCTAATGAAAATTCGTATTTAACATGCCAAGAGGTAATAGGTTTTACATTACTCACGGTAATAGAAAAAGTCGGAGCAGCGTTAGTGGACAGTAATGATGCACTCTCTTGTGAGGGTGATAGCCAATGTTCGCGGTAGCCAATATCAAATTGAGCATATTCATAACCCAATGAAAAGTAGCTATTATGTGGAATAATATTCTTACCATCGACGATGGTCCCCCCTAAATTTGCGATGGCATATTGATTGAACTGATAAAATCCAGCGGCACTTGCTTGGGCCGTGCTGTCCATGGCAACTCCACGATTATTAGCTATGGTGAAGTTTTTATTGTTAGATGTTGAAAGCGTAGTTGATAAATGAGTGATCGCACTCTGCTTTTTATAACGCTTTATATAAGCAGAAATTCTATAAAAAAGATCAGGATGAGAACCTTTAATTTTGTTTAGATAATCAACAACCGCGACAATATGGTAGGGTTTACTCAAGATTGGCATTCGAGAAATTGTCGCTAGACGTGCGATTTCAAGTTCAATAAGAGCATCAGTTTTTAACGGTAAGTAAGGGCTAACACCATCGGCATTAGCCTGTTTTGTATGAAATAGTATAAATAAAGCGATAAAAAATAAGTATTTAGTTTTGTGCACAAAAAAAGCCATCATATAATCTAAAAATCGCGGTGATTATACGCGAGTTTTTCTAACATAATAGGGCTTACTTCCAATTATCCATTGAGCCTTTGCGGCGAGAAGTTAATCTTGGCAGAATTAAACCTAAAAGTAAGCCAATAACTAGCACTATAGCGCCATTATAAAACCATTCTTTTTTGATATTGGTATCTTGGTCTTTTAACTTGGCTCGTATCGTTATCAGCGTTTTATTAAGCTGGCTTATTTCGTTGTTAAGTTGGGCTTTTTCACTACTAAGGTTTTGAATAGTATTTCTACTTTGGGAAAGTTCCTCTGACATACTGTCAGTATTGCTGCTGGTATTGGCTAATTTTTCATTAAGCTCGGCAATAACAAAACGTAAGCCGGGTTTTAATGATAGATACTTACTTTCAACCCAGACGTTTCTATTTTTATCATCAATAATTTCAGAGTAATCATTTTCATTTTTACCGGTTACTTTCACTTCAGTGCCTGAATTTATACTGCCTAGAATTCGATAATTATTACCCGCTCCTGAATGCATATAAATAAATAAATCGTCTGAAATATAGCCAGAAGGAAGGTTGGTTGGGCTGTCTTCTGCAAAAAGTGGGGAAGATGAACTGAGGACTAAACCAACCAATAAAGCTTTTATTATTTTCATGAAACTACCATTAACCTTTATAAAATTATGCATAGCAAAATACTAGGGGTTTGGCGGATTGATAGCAAGTTAAGTTTACGAACATTAAGGTTTTATTGATAAAATAAATAAGTGTTCTCAATATTTTGTAAACAAGATATTACATAGCTAATTCATTATGATAGTTTTTACTAAAAGTTTGTTAGGGCATTAGCAGTCAGTTAAATTTTTTCTATATCGCTATATTATATGAAAGAAACTTATCGGAATTGGCATTCGCTATTTGTTTTCATATGTCGCTGTTGTAAACTCACTATGTTGACATAATAAAACAAATTATTGGAAGAATATGGTTACCGAAATTGAGCTTAAGTATTTTGTTACAAGTGATAATACTCAAGAAAAAATCACCCAGTTATTCACCACAAAACAGCTGTCATTTAGCTGTGAAACAAAGCAATTATCGAACTGCTATTACGATACAACTAATTTAGATTTTCGCCGTCATGATATGGGGCTAAGAATTAGAGGTTGTGACGGAAAGTTAGAGCAAACCATAAAAACAGCTGGGGTGGTAATTGCGGGCTTGCATCAGCGACCAGAGTATAACGTTAATATTGTTAATAACTTCCCTGAACTTTCCTTGTTCCCAAATGAAATTTGGCAGTCAACCCAAAAGGTAGAGCAGTTACAAGAAACGTTAATCCCCCTTTTTTCAACGGACTTTACCCGTATTATTTGGTTAGTTACTTTATCGTCGGGTACCGTGGTAGAAGTTGCCTTCGATCAAGGTGATATTAGTAGTGATGGTCGCAGTGTTAAAATTTGTGAACTCGAACTAGAACTTGTCAGTGGTATAACCTCAGATTTACTGTTGCTTGCCAAGTTATTATTTTCTGTACTGCTTGTTAGGCCAAGTAGTCAAAGTAAAGCGGCTCGTGGCTATGGTTTATGGAAAAACATTCCCGTTAATTATAAAAAGAATATTACAGACACTTTTCCCATTGACCGCAGTCACTCTATTTCTAATGCCTTTTCTACCGGTATCAATTATTGCCTAGTTAACCTACATGATCATATTGAATACTATATAACGTCGCCAAGCTTAGTCGAGTTAGAAAAAATAACAGAAACTTTAGCGTTAATCCGCCATGGCTTTTGGCTATTTGCAGACTATTTACCCGAAGAAGCCGTAAAAATTCGTGATGAACTAAGCTATTTTGTCCACTTACTCTCGTGGGTTGATAATGCCGTTAACCTACAAGAGCTTACTAATAAAACGGGTAATTACAGACGCAAGTTAAATTACAGCGAACAATTGGTAGAACAACTAAGAATGGAGAAACGTCGTCTTCCAACGAGCGAAAATGTTATCGAATTATTGCATGGCCAGCGTTTTAATATCCTGCAGGCTCATTTATTGGAAATGCTATTAACTGAAGATACACAGTTTAGTGACTCGTTGTTGCCTTTTGCGCAGCAAAGTTTAACGAAAAGTATGGCGGTGTTATTTTCTGATAGCACGCCATCGCAGTCGCTGAGCAGTGAGCAATACTTATCACAAGCAAAACTTTTAAACCGAAGTTTACTGACAGGCACTTGGTTTGGTTTATTGTTTGATGAAGAAGAACGTAAACAATATCGAGCACCTTGGTTGGACATTCAGCAAGGGATCAGTGAATTACAAACATTGTGGATTATTCACCAGCAACTACAAACGTTAGATGAAAAACCTAAAAAACTCGTTTCATGGCAAGGAAGCAAAGTTGAAGGGTTACTCATTGCGTTAGACAGCTCAAGAAATATGGCGTTATTAACAAAGCCGTACTGGTTAGATGAGTCATAGCTGTTAATCAGTTCGAATAGAAAAAGGTTTTAGATAATGTTGAAGATAATTCGTAGGGTCATAAATTAATGAAGTGGGTTGTTAAATTAAGTTTATTGTTAAGTAGTTTTATTACCTGTGTAAGTTTGGCGAGTGTTTATAATCTCCCTGCCGCCAATTCAAGGTTAGTGGGCGAAGATATTACCCATAAGGCAGTAAAAGGCGATTACTTTCAAGCTTTAGCTGAAAATTATAATGTAGGTTTTTTTGCCTTACTGGCCGCTAACCCCGGTGTTGATCCTTTTTTATTGGCTCTTGATGATAATATTGTGATTCCTAAACAGATGCTTCTACCCTTTGGTAAACGTGAAGGTATTGTCATTAATCTAGCTGAGTTACGCTTGTACTACTACCCAAAAGGAGAGAAATTAGTTTACGTTTTCCCTGTGGGTATTGGTAGAGAAGGACTAGAAACACCGCATTTAACCAGTACTATTGGCGACAAACGTAAAAACCCAAGTTGGCGTCCAACAGCAGAGATGCGCGCGCGTTATTTTGCCGAACATGGTAAAGAGATGGTAAGAGAAGTCCCCGCAGGACCCAATAATCCCTTTGGTAAATATGCATTACGTATTGGCACAAGTGAATACCTACTTCATGGCTCCAATAAGCGCTTTGGTATCGGTATGCGAGCAAGCTCTGGCTGTATTCGTATGTACGATGATGACATCGAATGGTTATATAATAATATTCCCATAGGCACACCTATTCGCATATTCGAACAGCCCATTAAAATGTCTTATGAACAGGATGGCAAAAAGATAGAAGTACATCGTCCATTAACGCCTGATGATGGCGCCGAAGTTAAATTAGAGATGACAAAAGCAGTAAAACATTTTATCGGTAATGATGCTCAAATGTTAAAGAAAGTGAGTTCACTACTAGCAAATCCAGAAGGTGTAGTCGTATCATTAAATTGAGATTAAGTGATATTGTCAATTAGCATGAAATCAAACTCCGTTAGGATGACCTCAAACTCTGTCAGAATGAACTCAAACTTCGTCAGTATGAACCAAACTCCGTAATCCTGAACTTGTTTCAGGATCTCATCCCTAACAACTAAAAGCCCAGATACTGAAATAAATTCAGCATGACGGGAATGGAAGCTGAAACAAGTTTAGTGTGAACTCAAACCCCATCAGCATGAACGCAAACACCATCAGCATAAACCAAACCCCATCAGCGTGAACCCAACCGCCGTCATCCTGAACTTGTTTCAGGATCTCGTCCCTAACAACCCAAAGCCCAGATACTGAAATAAATTCAGCATGACGAGAATGGATACTTAAATAAATGCAGTATGACGAGAGTGGACACTGAAATAAATTCAGTATGAACCTAAAGCCCCATCAGAATGAAGCCAAATAATTTCAGAATGAAGCCAACCGCCGTCATCCTGAACTCGTTTCAGGATCTCGTCCCTAACAACTCAAAGCCCAGATACTGAAATAAATTCAGCATGACGGGAGTGGATACTGAAAGAAATTCAGCATCAACGCAACACCCATCAGCATGAACGCAAACTCCGTCAGCATGACCCCAAACTCCGTCATCCTGAACTCGTTTCAGGATCTCGTCCTTAATAACCCAAAGCCCAGATACTGAAATAAATTCAGCATGACGGGAATGGATACTGAAACAAGTTCAGTATGAACCTAAACCCCCATCAGAATGAAGCCAAACACCATCAGCGTGAACTCAAACTCCATCAGCATGAACCCAACCGCCGTCATCCTGAACTCGTTTCAGGATCTCGTCCCTAACAACCCAAAGCCCAGATACTGAAATAAATTTAGCATGACGGGAATGGAAGCTGAAACAAGTTCAGCATTAACGCAGTCCCTATTATCATGAACCCAAACCCCATCAGCGTGAACCCAAACCCCATCAGCGTGAACCCAAACCCCATCAGCGTGAACCCAAACTCCATCAGCGTGAACCCAAACCCCATCAGCGTGAACCCAAACCCCATCAGCGTGAACCCAAACCCCATCAGCGTGAACCCAAACTCCATCAGGATGAACTCAAACTCCATCAGAATGAACCCAACCGCCGTCATCCTGAACTTGTTTCAGGATCTCGTACCTAACAACCCAAAGCCCAGATACTGAAATAAATTCAGCATGATGGGAATGGAAGCTGAAACAAGTTCAGCATTAACGTAGCCCCTATTATCATGAACCCAAACGCCGTCATCCTGAACTCGTTTCAGGATCTCGTCCCTAACAACCCAAAGCCCAGATACTGAAATAAATTCAGCATGACGAGAGTGGAAACTGAAATAAATTCAGTGTGTACTCAAACTCCATCAGAATGAACCCAAACGCCGTCATCCTGAACTCGTTTCAGGATCTCGTCCTTAACAACCCAAAGCCCAGATACTGAAATAAATTCAGCATGACGGGAATGGATACTGAAATAAATTCAGTATGTACTCAAACCCCATCAGCGTGAACTCAAATTCTGTTAGGATGAACTCAAACTCCGCAGAATGAACTAAAACGCCGTCATCCTGAACTTGTTTCAGGATCTCGTCTTTAACAACCCAAAGCCCAGATACTGAAATAAATGCAGCATGACGAGAATGAATACTGAAATAAATGCAGCATGACGAGAATGGATACTGAAATAAATGCAGTATGTACTCAAACCCCATCAGCGTGAACTCAACCACCGTTAGAATGAACCCAACAGTCGTCATCCTGAACTCGTTTCAGGATCTCGTCCTTAACAACCCAAAGCCCAGATACTGAAATAAATTCAGCATGACGAGAATGGGTACTGAAATAAATTCAGCATGACGAGAGTGGAAGCTGAAACTGAAACAAGTTCAGCATGACGAGAATGGAAACAGAAATAAATTCAGTATGACAAAAGTTTTTTCATTTCATTATCATCGGGGCTGTAATAGGTTTTGTTACACGGTCAAATGATGGGTCGTTAATGTGGCAATAAAAAAACGAGACTTATTAAGTCTCGTTTTTTATTGTTTACGCTAAATACTCAGAAAAATTAATGAAGAATACGTGCGCGTATTGTGCCGTCAATTTGTTTTAATTCACGTAATGCTAGTACGCTATCTTGTGCTTCGATATCAATAACTACATAACCAATTTGATCATCTGTTTGTAAGTACTGTGCGGCAATATTAATATTGTGCTTAGCAAATGCTTGGTTAATTTGGGTTAACACACCCGGTTGGTTAAGGTGTATATGTAATAAGCGGCTTGTTCCCGTATGACCAGGCAAAGAAACTTCAGGGAAGTTTACTGCCGAAAGTGTTGAGCCGTTATCAGAGTATTTTGCCATTTTGCTGGCAACTTCTAAGCCGATATTCGACTGGGCTTCTTTAGTACTTCCACCAATATGTGGTGTCAAAATAACGTTGTCGAATGCGCGTAATGGTGAAATAAACTCTTCATCATTACCTTTAGGTTCAACAGGGAAAACATCGATTGCTGCGCCAGCGACTTTTTTACTTTTAAGCGCTTCAGCTAATGCATCAATATCAACGACAGTACCACGAGAAGCATTAATAAAAATAACACCGTCTTTCATGAGTGCAAATTCTTTTGCTGCCATCATGTTTTGAGTTTGAACCGTTTCAGGTACGTGTAAGCTAACTACATCAGCTTCTTTTAATAAAACTTTTAAACTTGATGCTTGGCTCGCATTACCTAACGGAAGTTTGGTTTCGATATCATAAAAGCGTACTCGCATACCTAAGGTTTCAGCTAAAATGCCTAATTGCATGCCAATATGGCCGTAACCAATAATACCTAAGGTTTTGCCACGAGCTTCTACCGAGCCAGCCGCAGATTTATTCCATTCACCGCGATGAGCTTTTGCACTTTTTTCAGGAATACCACGTAATAATAATAAGGTTTCACCTAATACTAGTTCGGCAACCGATCGTGTATTTGAAAACGGGGCATTAAAGACTGGAATGCCACGTTTTTGTGCCGCTTTAATTTCAACTTGGTTAGTACCAATACAGAAACAACCAATAGCCGCGAGTTTTTTAGCATGGCTTAGTACATGGTCAGTTAACTGAGTACGAGAACGAATACCAATAAAGTGAACATTAGCAATTTTTTTGATCAAATCTTCTTCAGCAAGCGATGTACTAATACATTCAATATTGCTGTAGCCTTTCATTTTTAACTCTTCAACAGCGCTCGGGTGGACACCTTCAAGTAATAAAATCTTAATTTTTTCTTTTGCTAATGAATTATTGCTCATTTTCTAATATCTCATGTAGGACTATAGTGGTCATTGCCTTAACCAAATATAAAGTGTTTAGATGGCTAGATTTCTAAACTAGCATATAGTGTATAAACTCTAAAGATTTATTTTATGAGTTTCGCGCCATCTTGAGTGCCTAAAATTAAAACATCAGCGCCACGTAGTGCAAATAAACCATTAGTAACAACACCTACAATGGCATTAATATCGCTTTCAAGTTTTTTAGGATCAAGTATCTCTAAGTTATGCACATCGAGAATCACACAACCGTTATCGGTAATTACGCCTTGGCGATAAACCGGGTCACCACCTAACTTAACAAGTTCACGCGCTACATAGCTTCGTGCCATCGGAATAACTTCTACCGGTAAAGGAAATTTTCCTAGCATTTTTACTTGTTTACTTTCATCGGCAATACAGACAAATGTTTTTGCTACAGCCGCGACAATTTTCTCTCGGGTTAGTGCAGCACCACCACCTTTTATCATCGACAGATATTCAGTAATTTCATCGGCGCCATCAACATAAACATCAACGCTACCGACATTATTCAATTCAAACACTTCGATACCATGGGCTTTCAATCTTTGAGTCGACGCTTCAGAGCTAGAAACGGCACCTTCAATATCGTCTTTGATTGTTGCTAGGGCGTCAATAAAGTGATTAACAGTAGACCCTGTGCCTACGCCAACGATGGTATCGTTTTTAATAAATTCGAGTGCTTTAAAGGCTGCTGCCTTCTTCATTTCATCTTGTGTCATGTGAATCCTAATTAGCGAGGGGAAATTAGGGAGAAGTATATCAGCAGATGATTAAATATCGAAGTTATAGCTGGTGGTTGGAGTGATAATTTTAGGCAGTGGAATATCCCAACTTTCAAAGGGGATCGTGTTAACTTTTTGGCAATCGTGAGCTAAGCCAACTGGTAAGGGTTTAGCGTGTTTGTTTTGTTGATATTGAGCATGCCAGGCCGAAAGTGTTCGGTCATAAAAACCACCGCCCATGCCTAAGCGATTACCATATCGGTCAAAGGCGACTAAGGGGGTAAAAATAATATCAAGCTGAGCGACCGTTATTATATCTTGAACGTTAAGCTTAGGCTCTAAAATACCATATTTGTTTTTGACGAGAATAGACGTCTCAGCATATTTTAAAAAGAGTAAATTATTCTTACTAAAAGGATGTATTACCGGTAAATATACGGTGATGTTATTTTGCCAGCACCAATCAATAAAAGGCTGAGTATTTAACTCGCCATCATTGGCTAAATAAATAGCGATGTGTTTAACGCCTTTGACTACTTTTTCTTTAATGAGTCTTTTCGATAATAAAAGTGATTGTTCTGCTTGCTGGTCAGCGTTTAATAAACTGCGTTGATAGCGAATTTCTTGGCGAAGAACATCTCTTGTTTTCATGATATTTAACCCCTTATAAAATAAGTCTAACGACAACAAGTAAGTTACAGTAAAAATGAGCTATAAAAAAGCCAACAATAAATGTTGGCTTTTCAAAATCACTTTAACGATGACTAACAGTTAATTAAGCGTTAGTCGTTGCCGTTGAACCATTTGTGTTAGTTGTAGATGCTTCTGAATCATCAGGCAAATTTTCCCAAAATCTAGATTTGAAACCAACCAGTAAAATAATGATACCAATACCAATACTGAATAAGCTCACTTGGATGTAAAGAGAAGGAATTTGCGCGACGTTATTTGGATCATAGTTACCCGCTAACAAACCAGAAATAATATTACCGATTGAATAGGTTAATACAAAAACACCCATCATTTGTCCAGCGAAACGCTTAGGAGATAATTTACTTACGGCACTTAATGCTACAGGGCTTAAACAAAGCTCACCAACTGTATGTAGGAAGTAAGTTGCTACTAACCAATAAGGGGCAACTTTCATTCCTGAAGCAGCGTATTGTGCAGCAAAAAACATCACGATAAAACCACTGGCCATAATAATTAAACCAAAAGCACATTTTATACCGTAAGAAGGGCTGACCATTCTTTTTCCTAAATTAATCCATAGAGCGGCAAAAAAAGGTGAGAGTAAAACGATAAAGAACGAGTTAGTCATTTGGAACCAACCCGTAGGTATTTCAAATGATCCCACTATACGGTCAGTATAATCACGCGCAAATAAGTTGAGTGAAGAACCCGCTTGTTCAAAGCCAGACCAAAAACAAGCTGAGGCAATACAAATAAGTAATAACGCCCAAAGCTTTTTCTTCTCATTAGGTGTTATTGAGCTACCAAAATAAATAACTGCGTAATAAATAACAAATATTAGAGAAAATGCTACAGCAACATATTGGGCAACAGTAACAGGTTTAATGGTTAACATGCCCTGAAATACAGCAACCGTTACCAGTGCAATAACCGCTAAAACGACACCAATAACTGTCCAGCTTGTTTTTTGTGCTTTAACTGATAATGGGTATACAGGCTTTTCTCCTATACCGTTAAGCTTAGGGGTAGTAATTTTGTATTGAATTAAACCTAATGCCATACCAATAGCAGCGGCGCCAAACGCCCAATGCCAACCAACATTCTCCATTAAGTAGCCACAAACTGCATAGCCAATAACTGAACCTAAATTGATGCCCATATAATAAATGGCATAACCACTATCACGGCGAACATCTTCATCTGAGTATAATTGACCCACCATAGCGCCAATATTCGGCTTTAATAAACCCGTACCTAAAATGACGACAATTAAACCAATAAAAAAGGTGGTGTCATTAGGAATAGCTAAGATGATATGGCCAATCATAATAATGATTGCGCCGTACCAAACTGCTTTTTGACCGCCAATTAATCGGTCAGCTATCCAACCGCCAGGTAAGCCCATAAAATAGACACTACCGGTATATAAACCATATATAGCAGCTGCAGAAGCGACGGTTAAACCTAAGCCTCCTTCTTGTAAAGTAGCGGTCATAAATAATACAAGTAGCATACGCATGCCGTAATAACTCATGCGCTCCCACATTTCTGTAACAAACAGCGTTTGTAACCCTGCCGGATGGCCAAAAAAAGAACCTGAATCAGGTTTGCTCATAAAAAATTCCTCTAAGATAAGTGTAAATTACAGATAAATATTATTATTTTAATTCGCTAAAAACATTTTAAAATATTGAAATAAGTTCTTTGCGCTGTAATTATTGTCAAATTTATTTGCGAAAGTCAGCGTGTGTTATACCTGTGCTTGCCATGAAAGGCAATAGTTTGGCACCGAGATTTGATTAAGCAGATGTAATGTTTTAGTTACTTTTGATACTTTTAGAAAGAAAAATAATAAACAGACTCTCCAAAATTAATTATTTGACACCATAAAAGGTAAGCAAGTTACTTTATTCAATAGCTTGTTACTGATAAACTCCAAACGTTAATTTTAGAACTTATTTAGTCGATATATTTGGCCATTATTAATTTTTATGGTTTATAAGTATTGAGCTAATGTTATACCTCGCATTTATAGGAAATTTATTGCCCCAATGATGAACATTACTCGCTATCTTATAGCAACCTTTTTACTTTTTGCGCTTTCTTTAAATTTACATGCCCAGCAAGTGTCTGCTCAGCAAATTGAACAATTTAAAAAGTTACCTAAATCTCAACAACAAGCATTAGCCAAAAGTATGGGCGTCGATTTAAATGCTATTGAGGCTCAGTTATCAGGAAGTAATACACAAAACGCTCCTATTAATACACAGGTAATGCCACGCGATATAAATAGCCTGAACAATGAAAACCTTAAAGCCAAAGATGCCGAAGAAACAGAGAAAGCTGAAGCCATTTTTAAGACCTTGCCACGGTTTGGTTTAGATGTCTTTGCAAATTCGCCAACAACATTCTCACCGGTTATGGATATTGCCATTCCAGAAGGGTATATCTTAGGTACAGGAGACTCAGTTTCAATACAGGTTTTCGGTAAAGAAAATCGTGAAATGCAATTAACGGTGACACGTGAAGGTGAGTTGGTTTTTCCTAACCTGGGCCCCATTAGCGTTGCGGGATTAACATTTTCAGAATTAAAGACTTTTGTTGTTAATAAAATTCAACAAAAAATTATCGGTGTTAATGTGGTGGTTAGCTTAGCCGAATTACGCTCTATGCGTATATTTGTTTTAGGTGAAGCATATAAACCCGGCCCCTATACGTTAAGTTCATTATCTTCAGTTACCCATGCCATTTTTGCTGCAGGTGGTGTCAGTGATATTGGCTCATTAAGAAATATTCAAGTAAAACGTTCAGGAAAGCTAATTCAACAAGTCGATCTATATGACTTATTAATTGAAGGTGATTCATCAAGTGATATTTTGTTGCAATCAGGCGATGTGGTTTTTATTCCCCCTCAAGGCAAGTCTGTGTCAATTGCCGGCGAAGTTAGACGTCCTGCTATTTATGAATTGAGCCAATCAGACGACTTTTCTAATGTCATTAAAATGGCTGGCGGACTTTTACCCGCGGCTTACCCAAAATCTACCATCGTAGAGCGTTATAACAAAAGCGATTTACGCAGTATCCTAAATATTGATTTATCTGATAAAACCCAAAAAACTGAAAAAGTTCAAGCGGGCGATTTTATTAGAGTGTTAAAAAGCTCAGACTTATATGTCGATTCAATTACTTTAATAGGCGCTGTAGCGCGTCCAGGTAAATACCAGTTGCAACAAAATATGTTGTTATCCGATGTTATTACCAATGCTGACGCTCACCTATTACCTTACGCCGATTTAAATTACGGCATTGTCGTTAGAGAAATTGATAGTGCCCGTAATATTGAAATATTACAGTTTAATTTAGCCAATGTTTTTGCTGATAAAAATTCTAAGAGCAATATTCAACTCAGCAGTAATGATAAAATTATCATTTTTTCTAAAGCCTTTAAGTTTTCTGAAGAGCAATTCTTATTAGACGAGCTCGCCTACACTCAAGAAGAGCTATTAGCGAAAGAAAGAAATTTAGCGATTGAAACGAGTAAGAAAAAAGAGTTTTGGGAAACCCATGAGCAAAATGATGTTATGGCTGAGACCAAAGATGAAAAAATTTATACCTCTATCGATAATATTGACAGTGGAGCAGAGCATGAAAATGTCACTATTCGTGAAATGGCATTGTTTTCTCGCCAACGTTTACTGGTACCTATTGTTAACAAGCTTCGATACCAAGCAGGAGCCGGTGAAGCGGTAAAGTTAATTGAAATTGATGGTGAAGTTAAATTTCCAGGGGTTTATCCATTAGGGAAAGGGGCTCGGGTAATCGATTTAATTTTAGCCGCCGGCGGCGTAAAAGAGTCAGCTTATTTATCAAGGGCTGAGTTAACACGTAATGAAATGAGTGGTATTAACTCTGTAAAAACCTCTAAAAATATTCATTTAGTGAATGCCCTCAATAATATTGATGAAGATAATATTTTGCTAAAAAGTAAAGATCGCCTTAACATTCACCGTATCCCTTCATGGAGTGAAAACCATGTTATAGAGTTGCGCGGCGAAGTGCTTTTTCCGGGTAAATACACAGTTCGTCGTGGAGACAGCTTATCAAGTATTATTCTTAAAGCGGGAGGCTTAACCGCTTTTGCAGATCCCAATGGCTCTGTTTTTTCAAGAACAAAGTTAAAACAACTTGAAAGACAAAACTTAATGAAAGTAAGTGCCGACTTACGTATTGAAATGGCAACTAAGTCTTTATCAAGCAACAGTGGGGTAACTTCATATAGTGAAATTCAATCGTTATTAGCAGACCTCTCTAAGGTAGAGCCGCTAGGGCGTTTAGTTATTAATTTACCGCAAGTTATAGCCAAAAATGATTATGATATTGCGATAGAGGGCGGCGATGTACTGTACATCCCCACTCAGAATCGTTCAATTAATGTCATGGGGCAAGTGCAAGTAAATAGCTCACACATGTTTGACTCATCAAGCAGTGTCGAAGATTATATAACGCAAAGCGGTGGCTTAAAAAAACGTGCTGATGATGAGAGAATTTATATTATTTCATCAAACGGTAGTATCCAAATGTTTGAAGAAAGCAATTGGTTTAGCGGCGGTGCTGACTCAGCTTTAAAACCGGGTGATTCAATTGTTGTACCACTTGATTCAGAGTACATGAACAATTTAACCTTGTGGACAACAGCGACAACCATTATGTATAACACAGCGGTTGCCATAGCGGCAATTAGTGGACTTTAATACTTGTTTTATAAAAATTAAAAATAGATAATTTTTAACAAAAAAAATAAGTAAAGTCCGATCTTTATCGGACTTTACATTGTTGAATAAAACCCAAACATAGACCAGTTCAGCAAATAAGAACAACCCACCATCATAGTAGCACTGTAAACCGTAATCCTAATTGCGTAACTGTTATCCAAACACAACAACCGTAAGCCAGACGCAACAACCGTAAGCCTGACACAACCACGTTCAGCCTGACACCACAACCGTCATCCTGAACACCACCCCGTCATCCTGAACTCGTTTCAGGATCTGTACTTAGAACCAAAACCCAGATACTGAAATAAATTCAGCATGACGAAAAAAGAACTACGTAATTCTACCTGTGTGCCCCCGTCAGCCAGACACCTCCACCATGATCCTGAACACGTTTCAGGATCTGTACTGAGAACCAAAACCCAGATACTGAAATAAATTCAGCATGACGAAAAAAGAACTACGTAATTCTACCTGTGTGCCCCGTCAGCCAGACACCAACACCGTAATCCTGAACACCACCCCCGTCATCCTGAACTCGTTTCAGGATCTGTACTTAGAACCAAAACCCAGATACTGAAATGAATTCAGCATGACGACAAAAGAACTACGTAATTCTACCTGTGTGCCCCGTCAGCCAGACACCTCCACCGTCATCCTGAACACAACCCCGTCATCCTGAACACAACCCCGTCATCCTGAACTCGTTTCAGGATCTGTACTTAGAACGCAAAAAACACAAATACCAAAACAGTATTTTTAATTTCATATGAGAAACCTGACAAAACAATAAAGCTCAACTACAATATTAATAACATGTAAAAATAATGTTAACAAAAGGAGTTGGTATGAATACATTAGTTTATATTTATATATTACAGTCGGTGGATGGTAGCTACCACACTGGCTGCTGTGATGAACTTGGCATTGTGTTAGCGAAATACGATAAATATAACCAACTTCTTTTAGGTACTGAAATAACGCCCCCTGTCAAACTTGTCCACCAGCAGAAATTTAAAACTGAACAAGAAGCAAGATTGATAGAAAATGAAATTAGAAGGTGGTCTAAAAAACAAAAACAATTTCTTATCAACAATGATTGGCCTGAAATATCTAAATTAGCGAAAAAATTTATTTACTAACAGGGTCGTCAATATGAAACAGCCTCATATTTATATAATGACAAATATAAAAAACACGACACTATACATAGGTGTAACAAGTCAGTTAGTTCAAAGGGTCTATCAACATAAATCTAAACTGACATTAGGCTTCACCAATAAATATAACCTGAATAAATTAGTATATTTTGAATCATTTGAAACTATGTACGAGGCGATAACAAGAGAAAAGCAACTCAAAAACTGGCGAAGGGCCTGGAAGAAAAATTTAATAGAACAAATAAACCCTAATTGGTTAGATCTGAGCAAAGATTTCTAAGCCAAACCCCACCACTGTCATCCAGACCAAGCCACCGTCAACCAGTCCCAGACTCCGTCAGCCAGCCCCAAACACCATCAGCCAAACCCCACCACCGTCATCCTGAACTCGTTTCAGGATCTGGGCTTACTCAACCAACCCAGATACTGAAATAAATTCAGCATGACGACAAAAGGGCAACATAACTCTACGTATGCACCCCGTCAAAAGGAAACAAACACTGTTAATAGACACGATCACAAGCCACCGTCAGACAGCCACGACCTCCGTCATCCTGAACTCGTTTCAGGATCTGTACTTACCCAACAAACCCCAGATACTGAAATAAATTCAGCATGACGAAAAAAGGGCTCCGTAACTCTACGTGTGTATCGCGACAACCAAACACAACCACCGTGACCAGACAAAGCCACCGTCAGCCAGCCCCAAACACCATCAGCCAAACCCCACCACCGTCATCCTGAACTCGTTTCAGGATCTGGGCTTACTCAACCAACCCAGATACTGAAATAAATTCAGCATGACGACAAAAGGGCAACATAACTCTACGTATGCACCCCGTCAAACAGAAACAAACACTGTCAATAGACACGACCACAAGCCACCGTCAGCCAGCCACCACCGTCATCCTGAACTCGTTTCAGGATCTGTACTTACCCAACAAACCCCAGATACTGAAATAAATTCAGCATGACGACCAGGGCGAACCCGTCTAAACCAGATACTGAAATAAATTCAGCATGACGCCAAAAGGGCAACGTAACTCTACGTCTCTACACAGTCAAACAGACCGAACTGCCGTCAACAGACACGACCACCATAAGCTAGACCAAGCCACCATAAGCTAGACCAAGCCACCATCAGCCAGCCCACACCACCGTCATCCTGAACTCGTTTCAGGATCTGGGCTTACCCAACAAACCCCAGATACTGAAATAAATTCAGCATGACGACCAGGGCGAACCCGTCTAAACCAGATACTGAAACAAATTCATCATGACGACAAACAGCAACATGCCCAAACCAGATATTGACATAAATCCAATACCACAAGGACATAACTCCGTTACTCCAAAATTTTACTTTTTTCTGACTAGACAATAGTTAATAACTTGCGTATTATTCTGCGCAATACAGCTTTAACTATCTAAGCCCATACGTTCATATATTGAAATGTATATATCGTTTAGATGAAAGCATGCAATTATATTTGTCTGCTGACTATTCCGGCATTAAGATGGCCATAATAATAAAGCGAGAACTGTACGCATTGTTAAGATGTTATTTATAATAAACATCAAAAATTTCAAAACAACACGGCAGTTGACTCACTTAGCGAAGGATTGAATAGACTTACACGATGTTAAAATACTCTAAAAAACTAGTTGTCTCATTGTCATTATTGATGCTGAGTAGTTGTAGTATGATCCCTGGCAGTCATATGGAAGGGGTTGATGTTGAACCTGAAAATTCTACGTTAGCGCAAGACTTGTCGAATGTTAGTATTTCGGTGATCGATTCAGCGCTTATCTCTGAATTAAAAGACAATCAACAAGCCTTCACTAAAGCCAAAAAATACAATCCGATGTCACTCGAAGGTTATGATTATGTGCTGGGTATTGGTGATGTGTTATCTATTGGCGTATGGGACCATCCCGAACTTACTATTCCGGCAGCTGTTCAAAGAACTGCTGCATTTGACGGTTTTAGAATTCAAGCTGATGGCACAATTACCTACGCTTATGCCGCGAATGTACCTGCTGCCGGTAAAACCATTAGACAATTACACGCGATATTAGTAGAAAAACTAAGCCGAGTTATTGAAAAACCACAACTAGATATAAAAGTAGTCGGTTTTAATAGCCAAAGAGCTTATGTTACTGGCGAAGTAAACAAGCCAGGCGTATACCCAGTTACCGAAATCCCACTAACGTTAATCGACGCAATTAACCAAGCTGGCGGTTTAAGTGAAAGAGCCGATTGGCGCACAGTCACTTTTACACGAAACAATCAAACCGAAATCATTAAGCTAGACGACTTTTATACCAAAGGTGATATCAGTCAAAACCGTTTACTAAAACACGGTGATATCCTTCATGTAAATCGCACAGACAATCAAAAAGTATTTGTTCTTGGTGATGTAAACAAAGCCGGTAGCATTGAAATTAATCGTTATGGCTTAAGCCTTGCTGAAGCGTTAAGTGACGTAGGCGGTTTAAACGAAAAAACAGCAAATGCTAATGGTGTTTTTGTTTTACGTAAACGCCCAGACAACCAAGAAGGCATCATTGCTGATGTTTATCAATTACATGCACAAAATGTAATTGCACTGGTATTAGCCGATCAATTTAAATTACAGCCTCGAGATATCGTTTACGTTACCACAGCACCTATTGCGCGTTGGAATCGTTTAATCAGCCAACTTGTACCAACTATTTCTGCACTTGAAAATATATCAACGGTTAAAAATCAAGGTGTTATTTTCTAATGGCGATGTTTAATAATATTTTAGTGGTGTGTGCGGGTAATATTTGTCGAAGCCCTACGGGTGAATATTTACTTAAAGATAAGCTAAAAGACAAAGGCGATAGCCATATAAAAGTTTCTTCAGCAGGACTAACCGCATTAGTGGGTAATAGCGCAGAAGCAACGGCAACGAGTATTGCTTTAAGTAATAATATTGATATGAGCGGCCATAAAGGCAGACAACTCAATTCAACATTAATTACAGCAAATGATTTGATTTTAGTGATGGAAGAACGTCACTTAACCGATTTGTTAGGTAAATATCCACAGGCCAGAGGAAAAACCTTCTTGTTAGGTAAATGGATCGATAATACTGAGATTCCTGATCCTTATCGCCAAAGTCATGAAGCGTTTGATCATGTTTATCAATTAGTTGATAAAGCCTGTTCTGCTTGGACCAAATACCTTTAAACTAGCGTTTTAATTTACCCTTAAACAAAAAGTTTAAATTCAGAATTATTTATTAAAAAGTACACTTAATATGTCAATTAATGAAAATATAGCTCAGCCTACAATTAAAAATCAGCAAAGCAATAATGCACCAGCGAACGAAATTGACTTAATGTCACTCTTTGGCGCGTTAGTCGATCGTAAGTTTTTTATCTGTATTATCACAGTTATCTTTATGCTGGTGGGTGTTGCTGTCGCCATTTTTTCAACGCCTATCTATCAAGCAATGGCAATGATTCAAGTAGAAGAAAGTGGTGGTTCAGTACCAGGGTTAGATGACATGGCCGGCATGTTTGAAAGTAGTTCTAAATCAATAACAGAAATTGAATTATTAAAGTCACGCTCTGTTATCGGCGAAGCCGTTGATGCGTTGAAACTAGATATTGTTGCCAAGCCAAAATTATTCCCAGTAATTGGTGGTCGCAGTTTTAGAAAATTCAACCCGACAAAAACAGGCAAGGTAGCACCAGCCCGTTTTGGTGCAGTAAGTTACGCTTGGGGTGGTGAAAAAATTGATGTATTCCGCTTTGATGTACCTAAGTACGCTATCAATCGTGGGTATATAGTTCAAGCTGGCGAAAATAATACCTATAAACTTTTATCAGCAAATGAAGAAGTGATTTTACAAGGTAAAGTAGGCGAAGAACTCACTAATGGCATTTTCAGTATTACCCTTAAATCTTTAACGGCAAGAGCAGGGACTGAATTTACTGTTATCCGTAAAGATCGTTTAAATACCATCGTTGATTTACAGGCAGCCATTGGTGCCAGCGAAAAAGGTAAAGACTCAGGTATTGTTAATTTAAGCTTGCAACATGAAACGCCTGCTTACGCTGAAAATGTATTAAACAAAGCAGCTGAAATATATGTACGTAGAAATGTCGATAGAAACTCAGCAGAAGCTAAAAAATCACTCGACTTTTTAGAAGTACAATTACCTGAAATTAAAAAGCAATTAGAAGTGTCAGAAGCCTTATTTAACGACTATCAAATAAACCAAAAATCAGTCAATATCACCCTCGAAACTCAAGGGGTATTAGAGCAAATAGTTGAGCTAGATACTAAGTTACAAGAACTTGACCTCAACCGTCTTGCTATGTCTAGAAAGTTCAAACGTACCCATCCTAATTACCAAGGCATTGTGGAACAAATTGATGCCGTACAAAAACAACGTGATGGCTTAGCACAAAAAATAGCTAACCTACCTGAAATGCAACAAAAGCTCTTAGGCCTAACCCGTGATGTTGAAGTAGGTAACGAAATCTACATGATGCTGCTAGGTAAAGTGCAAGAGTTAGATATTGTGCGTGCCGGTACTGTAGGTAATGTGCGTATAATTGATGTAGCTGAAGTGAATACTACCAAGCCAGTAAAACCTAAAAAATCATTAATTGTGGTTATGGCTACTATGCTAGGCGGTATGTTGGCAATAGCCATAGTACTTATACAAAAAGCACTGCATAAAGGCGTTGAAGACCCAAGTGAAATAGAAGCGATTGGCATGCCAGTATATGCCAGTGTGCCTTTTTCTGCCTATCAAGATAAATTGTCAGATTTAATTAGTGGTAAGAAAAGAAAAAAGCAGGCAGGAAAAAAGGTATTAGCCGTAGATAACCCAGCAGATTTATCTATAGAGGCATTACGTAGCCTACGTACCAGTCTACACTTTGCCATGATGGAAGCTAAGAATAATGTTATTGCTATCTCTGGACCTTCTCCAGGTGTCGGTAAATCTTTCATCTCAACAAACTTAGGGGTAGTACTCGCGCAAAGTGGCCAAAAAGTGCTGTTGATAGATGCAGATATGCGTAAAGGCTATATCCATAAGCATTTTGGCTTTGCATGGAAAAACGGTTTGTCTGAATATTTATCAGGCCAACAAACGCTAGGGCAGGTCACTAAATCGACTGATGTAGTAGGTTTTGACATTATTACACGGGGTCAAGTACCACCTAACCCGTCTGAATTATTGATGCATGCCAATTTTAGTAAATTAATCGCAGAGATAAAAACTAAGTACGACATTATCATTATTGATACACCTCCTATTTTAGCGGTCACGGATCCAGCCATTGTTGGTGGCCATGCTGGAAGCATGCTACTTGTTACGCGCTTTGGTCAAAATGGCATTAAAGAAATAGATTACGCTCGCCAACGTTTTGAACAAAACGGTATCGATGTGAAAGGTGTGGTATTTAATGGCGTTCTTAAAAAAGCCAGTAACGCCTACGGCTATTATGGATACGCTAATTACGAATATAAATCTGATAAGTAATCCATAGGCGCGAGTTTGGCTATACCGTCATTCCCGAGTTGTCTTGTTGGGAATCCATGAGCTCTGTAGGCGGGAATTTATTCGTGCAATTACTAATAAATAAAAATTAGCGATAAATACAAACCATAAATTATCCGACACTAATATGCGGACCTATTGGCGTAGCTAGAGAGTTTTAGGCTTAAGTCCTTATAACTAATCGGATTTAAAGGAATAAATATGAATTACGAACATAAGATAGTGTCTCAATAACGACAGTTTTTGTCTCAGGCATAAAATAAACAAGAGTTTTGATGTTGAATTAATTCAACATCAAGCAATATGTATTACGCACTAAACAGTATAGTAGAAGTGATTTAAATGACTAAAAAACGTATTCTTACCGTATTCGGTACGCGTCCTGAAGCAATCAAAATGGCACCATTAGTTCATGCATTAGCAAATGATGATCGCTTTGAAGCGAAGGTTTGCGTTACAGCACAGCATCGTGAAATGCTAGATCAAGTATTGGAGCTATTCGAAATAACACCAGAATACGATTTAAATTTAATGAAAGCAGGTCAAACGTTACCTGAAGTCAGCAGCCGTATACTGCTTAATTTAACACCCGTATTAAAAGAATTTAAACCTGATGTTGTACTAGTGCATGGTGACACTGCCACAACGTTTGCTGCAACGCTTGCTGCATATTACGAACAAATAGCAGTGGGTCATGTTGAAGCAGGTCTTAGAACAGGCAATATTTATTCGCCTTGGCCGGAAGAAGGTAATAGAAAACTCACAGGATCATTAACAACGTTTCACTTTGCGCCGACAGCAACATCAGAGCAAAACTTATTAAATGAAAATGTTGATGCCAGTAATATTCATGTGACAGGTAATACGGTTATAGATGCGTTATTACTCGTTAAAGAACAAATTGAAAATGACAATGACTTAAGTAGTACCTTAACTTCACAATTCCCAATGCTTGATGAAAATAAAAAACTAATTTTAGTAACGGGTCATCGCCGTGAAAGTTTTGGTGGAGGTTTTGAACGTATTTGTGAAGCATTAGCCATAACAGCTAAAGCACACCCTGATTGTCAAATTCTATATCCAGTTCACTTAAATCCTAATGTTCAAGAACCAGTAAATAGAATTCTGAAAGGTGTAGATAATGTGCATTTAATTGAACCACAGCAATATTTACCTTTTGTCTACCTGATGAATCATTCTCATATTATCCTAACAGACTCGGGCGGTATTCAAGAAGAAGCACCTAGCCTTGGCAAACCAGTATTAGTGATGCGTGATACCACTGAACGGCCTGAAGCCGTTGCATCAGGAACGGTTAAATTAGTTGGCACAAATGTAGCTAAGATCACCGCAGAATTGAACACATTACTTACTGATAGTGATGCATATAATGCGATGAGCTTTGCTCATAACCCCTATGGTGATGGTAAAGCATGTCAGCGTATTTGCGATATTTTAGCCAAGTAGGCGGGAATTTATCCGCGCAGTTAAGTGAAGTATGTTGTAGGCGGGAATTCATTCGCGCTCTGTAGATAGTAAATCACACGATAATAAAATTAATTGGAAATAAATAAAGTGTCTTTTAAAACAATTTCAGTCGTTGGCCTAGGTTATATAGGCCTCCCAACCGCAGCGATGTTCGCATCACGTAAAATTAAAGTCATTGGTGTAGATGTAAATCAACATGCAGTTGATACCATTAATCGTGGTGAAATACACATTGTAGAACCAGAATTAGATATGTTGGTCCATGCAGCAGTGACTGAAGGATATTTAAAGGCTACGACTACTCCAGAAGCAGCGGATGCTTTTTTAATTGCGGTACCAACGCCTTTTAAAAGCTCTTTAAATAAAAAAAGCGACTCAGGAATTCCTGAACCTGACTTGAGTTATATCAAATCAGCGGCAAAAGCTATAGCGACCGTATTGAAGAAAGGCGACTTGGTCATTCTAGAATCGACCTCACCTGTTGGCGCCACAGAGCAGATGGCTGAATGGCTTGCTGAAGCGAGAAGTGACTTAAGTTTCCCACAACACTCTGGTGAAAACGCCGATGTGAATGTTGCTCATTGCCCTGAACGCGTTCTCCCTGGGCACGTTGTACGTGAACTCGTTGAAAATGACCGGGTAATCGGTGGAATGACAACTAAGTGTTCTGAACGTGCAATTGAGTTGTATAAAACCTTCGTAGAAGGTGAGTGCGTAACAACCAATGCTCGTACAGCTGAGATGGCAAAGTTAACTGAAAACTCATGCCGTGATGTACAAATTGCCTTTGCCAATGAATTGTCAATCATTTGTGACAAGTTAGATATAAATGTATGGGAACTTATTTCTTTAGCAAATAGGCACCCTCGTATTAATATATTGCAACCAGGACCAGGCGTTGGTGGGCATTGTATTGCCGTAGATCCTTGGTTTATTGTTTCAAAAACACCAGAAGAAGCTCAATTAATACACACGGCTCGTAAAGTAAATGACGCTAAGCCACTTTGGGTAATTGATAAAGTAAAAATAGCTATAGCAGACTTTTTACAAGCTAATCCGAATAAAACGGCAAAGGATATTACTATTGCTTGTTATGGTTTAGCTTTTAAACCTGATATTGATGATTTACGTGAAAGCCCTGCAATGTTTATCACTGAAAAAATTGCTGTAATGCATTCAGGACTAGTCGTCGCTGTTGAACCAAATATACACCACTTACCCTTAACACTCCGAGGTGTAGAATTGGTAAGTTTTGAAGTGGCATCTACAAGATCTGATATTCAATTAATGCTAGTGGATCATAAAGAATTTAAAGAAATAGAAATATATACTGGTATTGTTATTGATACAAAAGGTATTTGGAGATAATGATGAATACAATATTACCTTTAATTGGCCGTACTGAAGAATTGTTTAGTGGTGATATTAAAAACCACGAAACGATGTTAGAAACGATAGTGTCAGAATCTAGCTTCCTAGTTTTAGGGGGCGCGGGCTCTATTGGTCAAGCTGTCACTAAAGAAATTTTCAAGCGTAATCCTAAAAAAATTCATGTTGTCGATATAAGTGAAAACAACATGGTTGAGCTAGTACGTGATATTCGTAGCTCATTTGGTTACATCAAAGGTGATTTTCAAACATTTGCTTTGGATATTGGATCAATTGAATATGATGCATTTATAAAAGCGGATGGAAAGTATGATTATGTACTTAACCTGTCAGCATTAAAGCATGTTCGTAGTGAAAAGGATCCTTATACATTAATGCGCATGATCGATGTTAATGTTTTTAACACCGAAAAAACCATGAAACAATCTGCCGAAAAGGGCAGCAAAAAATATTTCTGTGTTTCTACTGACAAAGCTGCAAATCCCGTTAATATGATGGGGGCTTCTAAGCGTATTATGGAAATGTTTTTAATGCGCCGCAGCGCGGATATTGCTATATCAACAGCACGTTTTGCGAATGTAGCCTTTTCTGATGGTTCATTGTTGCATGGCTTTAACCAGCGCATCCAAAAACGCCAGCCTATAGTTGCTCCTCGTGATATAAAACGCTACTTTGTTACACCTCAAGAGTCTGGTGAGCTTTGTTTGATGTCGTGTATCTTTGGTGAAAACCGCGATATATTTTTTCCAAAATTAAGTGAGGCCCTTCACTTAATTACCTTCGCTGATATTGCCGTTAAATATTTAGACAATCTAGGTTATGAACCTTACTTATGTACAACAGAAGATGAAGCTAGAGAATTAGCACATTCATTACCGCAACAAGGTAAATGGCCTTGTTTGTTTACCGACAGTGATACTACGGGAGAAAAAGATTTTGAAGAATTTTTTACTGATAATGAAACCCTTGATATGAATCGCTTTGAAAACTTAGGCGTGATAAAAAATGAAGCTTTATTTGATCCTGAATTAGTGACAGAATTTGAACAAACAATTAGCAAACTAAAGAAAGCACAAGCTTGGACTAAGAATGAAATTGTCGAATTATTCTTTAAGATGATCCCCGCGTTTGGTCATAAAGAAACAGGCAAATATCTCGATAGTAAAATGTAGTTGGAATTGACATGCATAATAAGTTAGTAAAATTCGTTCAAGATACTTATCAAACCAAAGAGTTTATTCCTCTTCATGCGCCTACTTTTGCAGGTAATGAAAAAGAGTATGTGAATAATACTATCGAGAGCACCTTTGTCTCTAGTGTTGGTAAATATGTTGATCAGTTCGAACAGCAAATTGAAGCCTTTACGGGTACAGCAAAAGCAATTGCAACAGTAAACGGTACGGCAGCATTGCATACCGCATTGTATATGGCAGGTGTAAAATCAGGTGATCTTGTTATTACTCAGGCATTAACTTTTGTTGCCACCTGTAATGCGTTATATCATATGGGCGCAGAGCCGGTATTTGTAGATGTATCGAAGATAAGTTTAGGTTTATGCCCTAAAGCGTTAGAGTGTTACCTCGAAGATAATGCCTTTATTAATAATGATGGTTTCAGTCAGCATAACGTTACTCAACAGGTATTTCGTGCGGTAGTCCCTATGCATACTTTTGGTCATCCTGTGGAGCTTGAGGAACTAATGGCTGTTTGTGTTAAGTGGAATTTAAAGTTAGTAGAAGATGCTGCTGAAAGTTTAGGTTCTTTTTATAAAGGGCAGCACACAGGCACTTTTGGTTCTTTCAGTGCAGTTAGCTTTAATGGTAATAAAGTTATTACCACCGGTGGTGGCGGTATGGTTTTATGTAAAAATTATGAAGAAGGTATGCATACTAAGCATGTAACCACTACAGCCAAAGTACCTCACCCTTACGAATTTTTTCATGATGAAGCTGGTTTTAATTATCGCCTGCCGAACTTAAACGCTGCATTGGGCTGTGCTCAAATGGAAGTATTACCTAAATTTATTCAACAAAAGCGAGCATTGGCGCAGCAATATAATAATTTTTTTGCCGATTCGGAATTTACCTTTATAACCGAACCTGATTATGCTAAATCAAATTATTGGTTAAATGCAATTATTTGCCCAAATAGTGAAACACGTGAAACCTTTATTAAAGAAACTAATGCACAAGGGGTGATGACTCGTCCAATATGGAAATTAATGCATCGATTGCCAATGTTTCAAAACGCTAAACGAGGAGCTTTACCCATTTCTGAATGGCTCGAATCGACTTTAGTCAATATTCCTAGTTCACCAGTAAATAATGGACAATAGTATGCGAAAAATAGCAGTCTTCACCGGAACTCGAGCAGAATACGGTTTATTATATTGGATAATTAAGTCACTAAATGAATCGGAGAATGTTGATCTGCAATTGTTTGTCGGTGGTATGCATATGTCACCTGAATTTGGTTATACAGTAAAACAAATAGAGGCTGATGGTTTTCCAATAGTGGAGAGGATGGAGTTTTTACTATCATCGGACTCCCCTGTAGGTATTTCAAAATCAATGGGGTTAGCACTAATTAACGCTGCAGAAGCTATAGAAAGACAAAAGCCAGACCTTATTGTTCTTCTAGGAGATCGGTTCGAATCGATGGCAATAGCACAAGCGGCAATGATAGCATGTGTTCCTGTCGCGCATATCCACGGCGGAGAGACTACTGAAGGCTTAATAGATGAAGCGGTTCGTCATTCTATTACTAAAATGTCTCATCTACACTTTGCAGCAACAGCGCAATATCAAAAAAGAATAATGCAACTTGGAGAACAACCCGAAAGAGTCTTTAATTTTGGTGCTCCGGGTATAGATAGTATTGTAAAACTGAAATTAATTGAATTAGATGAGTTACCGTCAGCAATTGACTTCGAATTAAATAAACCCTACATCATGGTGACATACCACCCTGTAACATTAGAAAGTGATGGAGCATCTAGTTCACTAATAAATTTATTAAAAGTTTTAGACGAATATCCTGAACATCAATTAATAATAACGTATCCCAACGCTGATACTAACGGGCGTAAACTGATAAAAATACTCGATGATTACAAAACATTGAATCAGAGTCGAGTTTTATTAGTGCAATCACTAGGGCAACTTCGCTACCTAAGTTTAATGAAATATTGTGAGGTTGTTATAGGTAATTCATCGAGTGGCTTAATTGAAACCCCATCTTTTAAAGTCCCCACGGTAAACATTGGCAATCGTCAAAAAGGCCGTATCGGTGGTGATACGGTATTAAGTTGCGATGAATCTGTTGCTTCAATTAGGCTTGCCTTAGAAAGAGCATTGAGTCAAAAATTTAAACAGTTCTGCCAAGGTACAATAAATCCATATGGGCACGGTGATTCATCAACACGTATTGTTGAGCAATTAATTAACTATCCGTTAAATAAAATTATTAATAAAAAATTTAATGATTTAGAGGATATCTAATGAAAGTTGGTTTTATCGGTTGTGTTGAATCAAGTTTGTTAGCTTTGAATGTGCTACTTTCATTGAAACAACATGATATTGAAGTTGTTGCGGTTATTACAAAAGATAAATCAATGTTCAATGCTGATCATGTTGACTTGTCCGGTGTTTGTAAAAGTAATAGCATTCCATGCCATTTTGAAGAGAATAAAAATAAACATGCAAGTATTGACTTTATGCTTATTTATCAACCAGATGTTATATATTGTTTTGGTTGGAGCTACCTTCTCGAAAATGAATTTATTGATATGCCACCTAAAGGTATTATTGGCTTTCATCCAGCTAAACTACCAGAAAATCGGGGGCGGCACCCTATAATTTGGGCATTAGCGTTAGGTTTAGAGGTTACCGCATCAACATTTTTTCAAATGGAAGAAGGAGCTGATACGGGGCCGATATTGAGCCAAGTAGATATAGATATTGACCAGAGGGATAACGCAAAGGCTTTATATAATAAAATTCTAGATGCAATGGAATTGCAAATAAAAGATTTTACTTTAGCGTTAGCTGATGGAACAGCTCAGTTCACATGCCAAGATCATAGTAAAGCAACAAATTGGCGTAAGAGAACAAGAAAAGATGGTTTAATTGATTGGAGAATGCAAGCTGTCGATATTTATAATTTAATCCGTGCGTTGGCGAAACCATATCCTGGTGCTGAATTTCAGTATCTGGATGAATTACAATCAGTGTGGGAAAGTAAAATATCAAAAGAGTTATTTTCTCGGAATATAGAACCAGGCACGGTATTAAGTACTGGGGATGCCAATATGATAGTTAAAACTGGCGGGGATACAGCGATAGAGTTATTTAACCTTGAAATGAATAAGTTACCCCAAGTAGGTGATTATCTATGAAAAAAATATTAGTTGTAGCTCCTCATGCTGATGATGAGTCTTTAGGCTGTGGTGGAACAATACTAAAGCATATTGCAAATGGCGATGAAGTTTATTGGCTCTTAGTCACAGGCATGAGTATAGAAACAGGTTTTACTGAACTGCAAATAGAAACTAGAAGAGTGGAAATTTCTAAAGTAATTGAAAGCTATGAGATAACTGAAACCTTTCAATTAAGACTGCCCCCAGCTAAGCTTGATAGCTTAGCCCTGGGAGATGTTATAGGCGCTATTTCTGATGTCGTTAATCAAGTAAGACCAGAAGTTGTATATACTGTATATCGTAATGATGCACATAGCGATCATGAAGTCGTATTCGATGCTGTAATGTCAGCTACTAAATCTTTTCGATATCCATTTGTGAAACGTGTTTTAGCCTATGAAACAATATCAGAAACTGATTTCTCGATGAAACCAGAAGACCCCGGATTTAAACCCAACGTATTTGTTAATATAGAAAAACATTTAGAACAAAAATTAAATATATTGAATATTTTTGAATCAGAAATGGGAGTATTTCCTTTTCCAAGAAGTCCGAAAGCAATTCGTTCATTAGCTTATCTTCGTGGTGTACAATCAAACTGTGAAGCAGCAGAATCATTTATGTTACTAAAGGAGATTAGCTAATTATGGCTGTACTTATTATTGCTGAAGCCGGGGTTAATCATAATGGAGATGAAAAATTAGCTTTTCAATTGGTTGATGTCGCTAAAAAATCCGGTGCGGATATAGTGAAATTTCAAACATTTAAAGCAAAACGATTAGTTACAGCTGATGCTAAGCAATGTGATTACCAAATAACTAATACAAAGAAAGAAGAATCTCAACTTGCTATGCTTAGCCGTTTAGAGTTAAGTTTTGAATTTCATTTTAAATTAGTTGATTACTGCAACAATTTAGGTATTGAATTCTTATCTACAGCCTTTGATTCTGAAAGCTTAAAGTTTTTAGTGAATGATTTAAAATTAAAAAAACTAAAGATACCCTCCGGTGATTTAACTAATGCCCCCTTAGTGCTTGAACATGCCCAAACTGGCTGTGATTTAATTGTTTCTACAGGAATGGCTACTTTGGCTGAAATAGAAACAGCATTAGGCGTTATCGCCTTTGGTTATGTAGCAAAAAAAACAGAGAAACCAAGTATTCAAGCTTTCGAAAAAGCATATTATTCTGAACTTGGTCAAAAAATGCTTAAAGAAAAAGTGACAATTCTTCATTGTACAACAGAATACCCTGCACCTTTGCAAGATATTAACCTTAAGGCAATGGATACGATAGCTAATGCGTTCAAATTACCTGTTGGTTATTCAGATCATAGTGCTGGTATCCACATTCCTGTCGCTGCGGTTGCTAGAGAAGCAACAATAATAGAGAAACACTTTACTTTAGATTGCAATATGGAAGGTCCAGATCACAAAGCGTCACTCGAGCCTGAACAGTTAAAAGCTATGATTGATGGTATTCGGAACATTGAGTTAGCATTGGGTGATGGTCTTAAAGGCCCAAGGCCTTCAGAAGTCAAAAATAAATCGGTTGCAAGGAAAAGCCTCGTTGCGGAGCAAGTTATTAATAAAGGAGCTGTTTTTAGTAAAGACAATATGACTACAAAACGTCCCGGCTCAGGACAAAATCCGATTAATTACTGGGAGTTACTTGGCAAAGAAGCAATAAATGATTATCAGATAGGTGATCTAATTAATGAATGATGGCGTTTTATTAATTGGCTCTGGAGGACATGCTTCCGTTCTATTAGATATGTTAATTGAGCAAAAGATTAATATTCTTGGTTATATATCTCCACTTCCAGCAATTAATCAAAAATTATTTTCAGATTTTCATTGGTTTAAATCAGATGAGAATATTTTGCAGTTTGATAAAACAGTGGTTAAATTGGTCAATGGTATTGGCTCATTACCAGGGAATACTTTAAGAGCTGATTTTTATAATAAATATAAAGATTTAGGTTATAGCTTTGCAACACTAGTTTCTGAAGAAGCTTGCGTGTCTAGGTATGCTACTTTAGAAGAAGGTGTACAAGTCATGCGTGGCGCAATTATACAAACAGGAACAAGTGTTGGTTACAATAGTATCGTAAACACGGGTTCAATAGTTGATCATGATTGTACTATAGGAAGCAATAACCATATCGCGCCAGGCGTCACTATTAGTGGACAAGTGACCTCAAAAGAAAATGTTCATTTTGGTACTGGTTCTTCAATTATTCAGTCAATTAATGTAAATGAAAATGTTGTTGTTGGGGGGGGGGCACTATCACTAAAGACGTAGCTAAAAACACTATTTGCTATCCCGCACGTATATTCAAAAAGGTAATAAGTTAATATGAGTCAAGATTGGAAGAATATACTAGTTTCCCCTTTAAGTAACATACAAGAGGTTCTAAAAATCATTGATAGTGAAGCGCTACAACTTGCGTTGGTCGTTGACATTGACAATCGTTTATTAGGCACGGTCACTGATGGTGACATACGAAGAGCATTAATTAATGGTGTTCCTTTATCTCATCCTATTTCTGAAATTATGTTTACAACGCCTACCGTTGCCAACTGTAATACCTCTAAATATCAACTTTTAGAGTTGATGAATACTAAGCAGCTTAATTCTATTCCTATTTTAGATAAAGGAATCGTAATTGGTTTGGAGACAATACATCACATAACCCAAAAAGCTAAGTACGATAACCCTGTGTTTTTAATGGCTGGTGGCTTTGGCAGTAGATTAAAGCCTTTAACTGATAATTGTCCTAAACCATTGTTGAAAGTGGGAGATAAACCAATATTAGAAACGGTACTTTTAGGTTTTGTTAAATCGGGCTTTCACAATTTTTATATTTCAACTCATTACTTACCCGAAATGATAAAAGAATATTTCGGGAACGGAGAAAAATGGGGGGTATCGATAAACTATGTACATGAAGAAGAGCCGCTTGGAACTGGAGGTGCTTTAGGGTTACTGCCCAAAGATTTACCGGAACTACCTGTAATCATGATGAACGGAGATGTACTGACAAAAGTTGATTTAGAAGCCTTACTCACTTTTCATAATGAGAATGACGCCAATGCAACAATGTGTGTTCGTGAATATAAATATCAAGTGCCGTTCGGTGTAATTGAAAGCGAAGGGAATAAAATCAAAAGCATGGTAGAAAAGCCTATGCAGCGCTTTCATGTTAATGCTGGAATATATGTCGTTGGACGAAAAATCATAGAGCAAGTTAATAGTAATGAAGTAGTCGATATGCCAACACTATTGGAAAGGTATTTAGATCAAGGTGTACTAATGTTTCCATTCCACGAATATTGGTTGGATATCGGCCGTATAGATGATTTTAATCGTGCTCAAATAGATATTCAGACTTTAGGAATTGACTAATAATGAAAAAAGTTGCCGTAATTGGTTTAGGCAATATAGCTACCCGTCACCGTCATAATTTGAAACTACTGTTCCCAAAGGTTGAATTATTAGTAATGTCCGCAAGTGGGCGAGTGGTCAAAGAAAATATTGATGATTGTGATGGTATTGTAACGAGTATTGAAGATCTAGTTCAAGCGCAGGTTGAATTAGTTATTGTGGCATCGCCAGCACCTTTTCATGCTCAACATTCTATTCCTTTTATTAAAGCTGGTATTCCAACGTTAATTGAAAAGCCGGTGACAACATCTGTAGATGATGCAAAAGCCATTAACAGAGCAATTGAATTACACCAAACACCTGTATCCATAGGTTATTGCTTGCGATACTTACCTTCAGCACAGAAGCTAAAGGCTTTGTTGGATAATGGAGTAATTGGCACTATATATAATGCTCATATTGAAATTGGGCAATATCTACCTGATTGGCGTCCTAATATAAACTATCGTGACAGCGTTTCTGCCCAAAAGAAATTAGGTGGAGGTGCATTATTTGAACTCAGTCATGAACTAGATTACGCGCAATGGTTGTTAGGGCCATTAGATGTAAAACATTCAATTTTACGTTCATCAGCAGAATTAGCGTTAGATGTTGAAGATATGGCAGATATTATTGCGTTGACTGAATCAGGCGCCGTAGCTACGATTCATTTGGACTTTTTACAGCGTAAAGCTCACAGGCAATGTAGCTTTATCGGTAGTGAAGGCCGTATAGACTGGGATTTGATGCTAAATCAACTGACTTTAACTACTGCAACAGAAACGTCTGTATTATACCGTGATCCTAGATGGGATAAGAACCAAATGTATTTGGCTATGATAGAAGACTTTATTCAAATGGTTGAAAAAAAGAATCATACTTGCATTAAGTTTACTGACGCAATAAGAACAGTTTCTTTTATTGATAAAATAAAACAGAAAATCAATGCTAATGGAGATATAAAATGAAAAGTTTTGCATTTGTTTTTGCTCGAGGCGGGTCAAAAGGCTTGCCAGGTAAGAATATAAGACCACTAGCTGGTAAACCGTTGATTCATTATTCTATCGAAACAGCTAAAAATTGTCCTTCTATTGATGAGGTTTTTGTCTCCACCGATGATACAGCAATTGCTGAAATTGCCCGTCAAGCCGGAGCAGTTATTATTGAACGACCAGCTGAGCTTGCTAGTGATACGAGTCCAGAATGGCTTTCATGGCGTCATGGTATTGAATGGGTAGAAAGTCATTACGGAAAATTTCAATACTTTGTTAGTTTACCTGCTACAAGTCCGCTTCGTGATGTTTCTGATGTTGAGGGAGCAATTACTAAACTAGAAAGCAGTTTAGCTGATATCTGCATTTCAATTACTCCTGCATCAAGAAGTCCCTATTTTAATATGGTTAAGGTTTTAGATGATGAAACGTGTGAATTAGTTATCAAACCTAAAGGGGCTGTAACTCGAAGACAAGATGCTCCTGATGTTTTTGATATCACCACAGTTGTTTATGTTGCGACACCAGCCTTTATTAAAAATAATGATAGTTTGTTTTCAGGAAAAGTAACCAGTGTCGTTGTTCCTAAATACAGGGCGGTTGATATCGATGATATTTATGACTTTAAATTAGCTGAAGCTATTTTTGCAGGATAAAAATATGAATAACTTATTAGTAGGTGAGAAGGTTTTAGTCATTGGCGCCGGTGGGTTGTTAGGGACTAAAGTAACTAAACATGCTTTAGAGCAAGGTGCGAAGGTTATAGCAGTAGACCTTTCTTTAGATAACTTACAAGCGAAACTATCAAAAGTAGGCATAGACATAGCTAATTCAAATCTTAGCTGTGCTAGTTTAGATATAACAGTTGAAGAAGATGTAATCAATTTTTTTAAAAGTGGAATTGTAATCACTGGAGCTGTTAACTGTACTTATCCTCGTAATAAAGCGTATGGCGCTCATTTTTTTGATGTTAAAATAACTGATTTTAATGAAAACCTGTCACTCCACCTAGGAAGTGCTTTTTTGTTCACTCAACAGTGTGCAAAATACTTTAAGTTAAATGAGAAGCCTTTTTCATTAGTAAATATATCATCTGTTTATGGTGTCATTGCACCGAAGTTCGAAATCTATGATAATACGCCGATGTCAATGCCAGTAGAATATGCAGCTATTAAATCAGCGATACTTCACTTAAATAAATACGCGATTAAGTATGTTAACAATAGTCTATTTAGAATTAATAGCGTAAGTCCAGGAGGTATTTTTGATAATCAACCCGAGTCATTCTTAAATGCATATAAAGCATTAACGAATGGAGAAGGTATGTTAGAAGTGGAAGAGATCATAGGCTCTGTTCTATTTCTTCTATCGCAACAATCAAAGTTTGTAACAGGGCAAAATATTATAGTTGATGATGGGTTTTCCCTGTAAATTTTTGGCTCTGTGGTAGAATATTGTTGTTACCTGCGCAAAGGCTTATAGTTACAGGGCTATCAGCAAATTCAGGGTTTAAGCGTAAATCCTTTGCAAGTACCTATGCATATGCTCCGTAGCTAACTTTGATTAATACGACAACAGTGTTCTACAACAGAGCCAAATTTTTATAATCGAAATAAACTTCGTTTTGTGTTTTTTAGTTAAAAATAATTATTGATGGTTGAGGTATCTCTGATGGATAAAATAAGTGTTTTAGTAGTTGTGCCTCATGATGCAGCATTAAATGAATATGTTTCAATTTTTAATTCTACTACTCGATTTGTACCAGTATTTTACTTGGGGTATAAAAGTCGATATATACAAATATTGGAAGAGTCTAATATTTGTTATTATACAGAACACAATGATAATAAGATAAAACGTAATACTTTCATGACAATAAAAAGAGTTGTTGTTACAAAAATAAAGCATTTCTTTGATAATAGTTATTTAGGTTGCTTTTTACAATCTAGTGTTTTAAAAAATTATCTAACAAAAAAATTGAAGAATAAGATAATTAAGCGGATGGTATCGTTAGACTCCATTGTAATTAGACATAAAGTTTTAAAAGTAGTTATAGCGACAGATCGCTCATATGGTAATGAAGCTTCCGTAATCCTTTTAGCCAAACGGAAGAAGTTAGACATTATCTTAATGTCATTCGCATATAGCGCAGATTATAAGTCTGTTTATAAGTTGAGGAATGCTCTGATATATTCATTTTTACGTGGTCAGCCATCTACAGTTATTTTTAAATCTAGCTCATTAGGTAATAAAGCTTTTTATCGTTCTTTCGAATCCTGCGCATTAAAAGAGCTAGGGGTACTATCCAGTAATCCATGGGTACTAGGGATGGGGCATTGTTCAAAAATGTTAGTAGATAGTGAAAGAGAGAAAAGTAGGCTAGTAAAACTAGGTGGACATAAAGAAAAATACGTAGTAACGGGTCTAACTACTCATGATAGCCTCTATTCTCAATTCATAAACAAAAGCACTTATAAAAATAAATTCAAAGAAGAATATAGTTTAAATTCTGATCCTAATATATTTATTTCATTACCACAGTATTTTGAGCATGGCTTATGTGAGGAAACAGAACATTTTTTAATTATCAATCAAATGATAGATATATTATCTAAACTAGATGTGAACTTATTTATTAGCCTCCACCCTAAAATGGATAAAGCTAATTATAATCACCTCGACAAAAAAGAAAGTGTTCATATATTGGATGAACCTTTATCGAGTAATTTGATTTGTGCAGATATCTTTTTAGCTACTTATTCATCAACTGTTACCTGGGCTTTAATGTGTGATATCCCTGTTGTGATTTTTGATCATATTAACTTGGCCTATGATGACTTTTATTCTGAATTTTTAATACCTTTAGCTATAAATAATGACGAACTTCTTGTTAAGGTGAAAAGGATCTTGTTTGAAAGTGTTAGTAATGACAACTTAATAACTTCTAATATCAAGAATGAAATTTCACCATTTGATGGAAAATGCTTAAATCGGATTGTCAAAGCGATATCTGAAGAGTAATTAATGAATAAACAGCTGAAAAATATATTTGGGTTAATTACTGTTGGTTTTTTACCTTATTTAATTAACTTTCTTATACTGCCTTTATATAGCCATTATTTAACTCCTGCTGATTTTGGCCTTATAGGTTTGGCTATGGCGTGTATGATGGTTGGAAGTACATTGTCTAATTTACAATTACCAGGTGCCCTGTCTAGAATCTATTTCGATTATGAAGGAGAAACAAGAAAAAAATATGTATCGTCAGTTATTAACGGAAGTTTTCTGATCTCTTTAGTCTTTATTGTTTTCTACCTACTATTATCTGATGCTATTACTGATTTAGTGTTTAAAAGTTCTGAGTACGTAAACTTATTCCACACTGTACTCATCATGCTGTTATTTAACTTAACTAATTTGAGTTTTGAAAGGTTGTTAATTAACCAGCAAAAAGGGAGTGCGATTTTAGTAAGAAGCCTTGTTTGTCAAGGGATTAGTATAACTTCAGGCATTTACTTTATAATTTATTGTAAATTTGGCGTACAAGGTTTTTTATACTCACAGGCTTTATATTATATATCTATGACTATAGTTTCTTTTTTAATTATTAGAAAAGAATACCGATTTACCATAGATATTAATTATCTTTTGGAGTCTTTAACATATTCTTTTCCCTTGATTTTTCATGCTATAGGGGGCGTTGTTTTTATGTATAGCAGTGTGTTTTTTATTGAAAACATGTTGTCGCTTTCTGCTTTAGGTGTCTTTTTTATTGCTGATAAATTTTCCCAAGTTATAAAAGCTCTTGTTAATTCATTAAATAATGTGATTATGCCTATTTTTAATAGACTATCTGTTATTAGTGATTATAAAGGGAAGGCGTTTTTAGAAAAGCTTATACCTATTTGGTTTCTATTGATTTTACTAATAGTTCTCCATTTTTCTTTCTTTGCAGAATTATTCATAAAAAACTATATCACGGGTGATTATGGTGGCGTATTTATACCTTTATTTCTAATGAGTTCTGCATATATATTTAGGGGGTTCTACTGTTTTTCTTCAGCACCACTATTCTTTAAAAAGTTTACGGGTGTTATCCCTAAAATTACAATTTTAACTGGTGTTTTATCTCTAGTCTTTAATTATATATTGATTAAGCTTTATGGACTTAGTGGCGCTTCCTTTGCTATTCTAGCCTCATTTTTTTGTAGTTTTGTTCTTGCCTATTACTTTTCAGGCAAGGCCTATAGAATAACTTTTTCTTTTCTTAAAAATGTTAAAATACTTGGCTTGGTATTAGTAACAAGCTTAATTCCTTTATTATTTATAAATATAGAAAATATTGTTGTTTTATCTATATTTAGTACTGTAATTATTTCAGTAACGTTATTCACTTTATTTTATTTTAATGTATTTGAACTGAAAGAAAATTCGGTTCTCGTGCGGGAGTTAGTATGAATCAGACAGAAGTTTTTATAATTGCAGAAGTTGGGCAAGCGCATGATGGCAGTTTGGGGATCTTACATTCCTATATAGATGCGGTCGCTACTACGGGTGTAAATGCAATAAAATTTCAAACTCATATTGCAGAAGCTGAAAGTAGCATTTATGAACCATTTCGTGTTAATTTTTCTTATGAAGATAAAACGCGTTATGACTATTGGCAAAGAATGTCATTTACTTATGAGCAATGGATAGAAATTAAAGCACATTGTGATGAAGTCGGTTTAGAGTTCATTAGTTCTCCTTTTTCAATAGCTGCAGTCGAACTGCTCGAAAAAGTTGGTGTTAATAAATATAAATTTGGCTCCGGGGAAGTTGCTAATAATTTGATGTTGGATGTCATATGCCAAACGGGGAAAGAGATTATTTTATCTAGCGGTATGAGTTCATTCAAAGAGTTAGATATAGCAGTTGATAAGGTGAAAAAATCAGGAAACAAGTTGTCTCTTTTACAATGTACAACCAAGTACCCAACAAAGCCGAAGGACGTTGGTTTGAATGTTATACCTGAATTGCAAGAACGATATAATATTGACATTGGTTTCTCGGATCACTCAGGCACAATTTATCCTTCACTAGCCGCAGTGACTCTTGGTGCGAAAATAATTGAAGCACATGTGACTTTTGATAAAAATATATTTGGACCCGACTCTACATCGTCTCTTACTATAAAAGAATTTAAGCAATTAAATGAAGGTGTAAGAAATATAAGTGAAATGTTAGCTAATCCAGTAATGAAAGAGGATAATTCAGGTTTTACTGACTTAAAGAGAATTTTTGAAAAATCTTTATCAGTAAATAAATCGCTACCAGCAGGGCATTTAATCACGATACAAGATCTAGAAGCAAAAAAACCTTCAGGTTTTGGTGCTTCAGCCGCTAATTATGAAGAAATCGTAGGGCGTAGACTTTTAAGGCCTCTTTCAAAATGGGATTTTTTAAATGAGGGTGATTTAAATGAATAGAATTAAAGTGTGTGTTGTTGTTGCTAGCAGGGCAAATTATGGGCGAGTCAAGTACTTGCTTAAAGCGTTAAAAGAAAAAGATGAAATTGAACTACAAATAATCGTTGGTGCATCTTTAATGCTGGAGCGATTTGGTAAAGCAGTTAATGTAATAAAAGAAGATGGTTTTGAGCCTAATAAAGCCATTTATTACACTGTTGAAGGTGAAACATTATTAACTCAAGCTAAATCAACAGGTATGGGGGTTATTGAATTATCTACTGCATTGGACGAGTTAAAGCCTGACTTTGTTGTTTCAGTCGCTGATAGATTTGAAACGATGGCCACAGCAATTGCTTCGACATATTTAAATATACCATTAATCCATCTCCAGGGCGGTGAAGTCAGCGGTAATATAGACGATAGAGTTCGTCATGCTATCACTAAACTTGCTGATTTTCATTTTGTAGCAACAGAAAAAAGTAAAGAAAGAGTTATAAAAATGGGGGAGCTGGAAAGCTCCGTATTTAATTATGGCTGCCCAGCAATGGATGTAATTGCTAATTCAGATACTACTATTTCTAATTATATAATGAGGAAATATGGAGGGGTTGGTGCAGATATTGATTGGACAAGACCTTATATATTAATGATACAACATCCAGTAACAACCAGTTATGGTAGTGGTTTTCATCAAGTAAATGAAACTCTCAAAGCTCTATTAGAATTTAAAAATATTCAGAAAGTTGTTCTGTGGCCTAATGCTGATGCCGGTGGTGAAGATGTAGCCAAAGGGATTAGAGTATTTAGAGAAAAGAACAGAGATGAAAACTTTCATTTTTATAAAAATTTCTCAGCAGAAGACTTCATTAGAGTATTAAATAATGCTGTTTGTGCTGTCGGTAATTCGTCTTCATTTCTAAGGGAAGGGGAATTTCTTGGTGTACCTTCTGTTGCCCTAGGTGATCGACAAAACCAGAGGGAGCATGGCGAAAACATTGTCTTTTCTGGTCATGATTGTGATGAAATTCAGATGAAAATATCATCACAAATAAAGCATGGGAAATATCTCCAAGGCACTATCTTTGGAGGTGGAGATGCAGGCTATAAAATAGCTAATGAAATCCCTAAATTAACACCCTTATTACTAAAACCAATGACGTATTAATATGATAGTGGCAATAATACCTGCAAGAGCGGGCTCTAAAGGATTTAAAAATAAAAATATTGCAGAAGTGGATGGGGTATCACTATTAGCTTATGCAGTAAGAAGTTCGAAACAATCCCAATTAATAGATCGTACTGTGGTTTCAACCGACTCAAAAGTCTACGAAGAGATAGCAACTAGTGAGGGAGCTACTAGTTTAGGCTTAAGAGAAGAGGTACTTGCGGGGGATAATTCAAAAACTGTCGATGTTGTATTGAAGTTATTACAACATAAATCTCTACAAAGTGTAACACATGTTATATTGTTGCAGCCTACATCCCCGATTCGCTCGGGAGAGATGATTGATGAATGCATATCTTTGGCTCAAAAAAATCGTGAATCGGTTGTTTCTATAGCTAAAATTGATGACCCTCATCCAGCTAAACTAAAAAGAATTGTTAATGGGAGTATTGAGTCATATTTACCAGGGGCCGAATCTGAAATTAATAGGCAGGAGCTGCCAGATGCTTATGCTCTGACTGGCGCAATATACATATCAACTGTTGAAAATTTGATTAGTAATAAATCTTTTTTTTCATCAAATACTCAACCATATATTAGTCGCTCTTTTGCCAATATAGACTCTCAAGATGACTTTGAATATTTGGAATACCTGGTTGAAAAAGGAAAAGTGAGCTTACCTAAATGATAAATATAGATTTTTTGTTTTTGATGGAACACGAAGATAGAGAAGGGGCCGCACTGTATAATATTACTGAAAGATTATCTAAAAAGGGATATTATTGTGTCATATTATCAACTGAATTTCATTCTCATCGCTATGGTCAATATAACCCTAAATGTATAGTCTTCCCGTATTCTATTGATGATAAAACATGGCCAGTCTCTTTTTTTAGGAATAAAAAGTGGAGAGAAAGCCAGTTAGTCAGTTTGAATTGGGAGCAACTACTGAGCAATGCAAATAAAGAGTTTAAAAAGCCAAAATCGGATGTGATAAAGTCTTTTTTTAAACACTTAGCGTGGGATGAATCTTTCAAAGATTTTTTATGCTCTTCAGGAGTTAGGCCCACAAATGTAGAGGTTATAGGTAACCCATTGCATGAATTGCTCTTTCATGAAACATTGAATTCAAGCGATTTAACTGCCTCGTTAAAAAAGGAATTTGCAATCCCTCATCAGGCTGATATTTATTTCTTTCCTATGAATTATGGTTGGGCTTTTTCGTCAGATAAAACAATTAAAGCAAAAATTAAAATGGGTTATGATGAAAATATTGCTTGGCAGTATAGGGATTATTCAAAGCGATGTTTAAATAAGTTTGTAAAGTTTATAACTAAGGCAGCAATAGTTAACACGACAGATTATTTTATTATTCGACCTCATCCTTCTATTTCTATAGAACAATATGAATTGATTTTCAAACAATTAAAATTAGATATCCCTAAAAATATATTAATCACAAAAAGTTACTCGATAAAAGAGTGGATATCGGTTGCTAAATTAATCGGTAGTTCGTGGAGTACCTCTGTCTGGGATAGTATTAAAATAGGAAAAATTGGCTTTTTATTCACTCCTGAGCCTAGACCTGAATGGTTAAATACGTTTTGGAATAATAAAGTTACTAACTTATCAAGTGTTGAAGAGTTTATGGTGTTAACACAAGAAAAGGGTATAGATAAAGAAAGTCCTATTGGTATAATTGATGAAATAGTCGATTGGTTAATTAGTAATATAGGTGGTGATCATTACACTACTTTTACACCACTTAATAAAAGTCAGTGGCTGTATAGTTTGAGATCTCGATTCAGGGAGTTTTCTATGAAACACTTAAATGCTAGCTTTATAAATAAAGGAATGCAGCGAGATTATTTTAAGCCAATAAATACAAAAGAACATACAGATGTATAAAACAAAAAAAACACAAAGTTATATTCTTTTATATACAATTTCATTAATTTTAGTTTTTCGGAATTCAATTACTGTAGTTTTAAATGGGTTAATTGCCAATGCTTTAGTTTTATTGATTTTTGCAGTTGTGCCCATGTTTTTGAAATATAGCGTTAAAAGTAAAATGTCCACTGGGCACTATTTATTATTTCTGTATTTCTTATACAGTGTACTGTTGGTGCTTTTATTTCCGGTTTTCTCCACAAAAGGAAATTATTTAACAGCGATAATTGGGTTTACTAATTTAATATGTATGCCGCTTTTTTGGTTTGTTGTACTATCAAAAACTTTGAATTATGAAAGCTTCAAAAAGATAAGTTATTTCCTATTGTTTTTGGGCGGCGTAAATGCAGTCGGTGCTATAATTCAAACCTACGTATCAATAGATTTATTTGGTTTAATTAATCATAATATATACACAGACCAAGACACTTTTATTAATGAAAATGTGAATGTAAGAGCTGTTTCTTTTATCACTTCACCACAGTCACTATCATTGTTTCTCGCATTTAGCTTCTCATTTAGTTTTGTATTTAAATCAAAGTATATGCTTATGTATAAAGGTCTGATTTTATTTGCTGGTGCGTTAACAGTGAGTAAAGCTTTTTTTGTCTTTTTGATTACTTTTTTTGTTTTTAGTTACCTTTCTCTTTCCAAAAGTTTGCAGCTTTTTGCTAGTTGCTTTTTGTTGATATCGGCTGTTCTTGTGTTCCAAGAACAGTTGGATAGGATCACTGAAATTTCGTATTTTATGGCAAATGTTGACAAGTATTCGGCATACCCCATATGGTCAGAGGCCATAGAGTATGGTAGTAGATTCCCTTCTTTTTTATTTGGTAACGGTATCGGAGTGTTTTCTCGAGGTGGACAACAAATAGGTGAGTATGTTCTATTATCTGGTTCTACTGAGAGCTTTATAATTCAACTTTTTGTAGAGTTGGGTTTAGTCGGGATACTCATGTTTTTATCTTTAGTAGTATATTCTGCGAATAAACTACTAAAATTTAACCGTCACATGTTCGGAATACTTATGGGTTTTTTAGTTGTTAGTTTATTCACTCCTGCTATTTATGGTTACTCATCAGGGCTGATTTTTTATTTTATTCTCGTATTACCCTTAGCTACAAATCTAAATTTTAAAAGGCCGTAAATTATGTCGTTTAGTGTATTAATGTCAGTTTATTGTAAGGATAACCCAAAGTACTTTTCTTTGGCTTTAAAAAGTTTGTTACATCAATCTGAATATTATCAACAATTGGTTCTTGTTTGTGATGGCAAGGTTGGAAGTGAATTAGAAGCCATCATTAAGGAGTATAAGGAATATTTTACAAAAAATAAGATTGATTTTATAAATCCAAAAACGGAAGTAAATAATGGACTTGGAAAAGCTCTTAATATAGGGACTGCATATTGTAATCAAGATTATATTGTACGAATGGATAGTGATGATATATGCGCAGATAATCGTTTTCAGCGCTTAGTTGAAATTATAACTGATGATCCTGAAACGGATGTTATAGGTACGCAGATAGAAGAATTCAATAAGCAACCCGGAGATTTGAAAAATAGGCGAGTTGTACCGACTCAATTAAGTGAAATAATTAATTATTCAAAAATGCGAAACCCGATGAATCATGTCACCGTTTGTATTAAGCGTAAATCCTTGTTGGCTGTAGAAGGATATGAAAACGTACTTTTTCATGAAGATTATTATTTATGGTTGAAAATGATTAGTAAAGGTATGAACTTAAAAAATGTAAACGAAGTCCATGTATTTGTACGTGTTGGCGATTTAGGTAATAGAAGAAATGGAATCAAATATTTCAAAAATGAAATTAAATTCTTAAAAGCTGCAATATATTTAAAAGAATTTACAATAATCGATTCATTAAAATATATCCTACCCCGTATTCTAGTGAGGTTATTACCGGGATATATGGTTTCTAAAGTTTATAAAAAATTAAGAGTGAGCTCTTAAAGTAATATTATGTTTAATTGTACAAGGGGTACTATAAAATGGAATTTAAGGAAGAACAACTAGACCTATGGTCGATGGAAGGATTAATGCCCCGCTTTCACGAAGTGAAAGGCGAGTATAAGCGAGGCAGCTTGTTGCGGGGAATTTTAATTTATATATGTAACTTTAATAAGGTGAAATAAAGTGAAAGTCGCGATAACAGGAGCTAGTGGTTATATAGGAACCAAGTTTATAGAACATTATTCTAATGAAGTTGATATTGTTGCAATTACTCGAAATAGAAAATATGAGTACCTTAATAAAGTTATAATAAACTCGTTAAATGATATTACTGCTAATAATTTAGCAGATGTTAATTGTATAGTTCATTTGGCTGGGTTGGCTCATTCAAATAAATATACTTTAGATAACTATAACCAAGTCAATGTTCAAGGTACAATTAACTTAGCTAGGACTGCAATAAAGGTAGGGGTTAAACGTTTTGTATATATAAGTTCTATTGGGGTTTATGGCAACAAATCACAAAATATTAGTTTAACTGAAGATGTGGAGCCTGAACCGGTTGGAGCACAAGCTGATTCAAAACTTAAGACTGAAATAAAGTTGAAAAAATTAGTTGATTCATCGGAAATGGAGTTGGTGATAGTTAGGCCAGCCATAGTTTATGGTCCAAGTGCCCCAGGTAATTTTAATAAATTAATTTGTATTATTAATAAGTTATCATTTGTACCTTTTGGCTTAGTAAACAATGCCAGGAGTTTCATTTCTATAAATAATATATGTAGTTTTATTTATTTGGTTTGTAAGCACCCTAAAGCCGCGAATGAGGTGTTTGTGATTGCGGACAAAGAATATATATCAATAAAAAATTTAACCTGTAATATTGCCAAAGAAATTGGAAAGCCCTTAATTCAAGTCCCTATTCCAATACATTTGATGTTTCTTACGGCTAAAATGGTGGGGAAGTCCACGTTAGTTAATAATTTAATTGGAAATTTAAGAGTTGATTCATCAAAGGCTAATACCCTTTTAGGGTGGCATCAAAAAGAAAAGTTAGATGATGTTCTTAGTGACTTAATAAACGTAGAGAAAAATAATGATTAGATGTATAGATTTTGTTTTATCATTGGTTGGTTTGGCCTGTGCATTGCCTTTCTTTGTTATTTTATTCATTATTGGTTTATTTGATACGGGCTCACCTGTTTTTAGACAAGAACGTGTTGGACGAAATAAAAAACCTTTTATCTTAATTAAATTCAGAACTATGTCTGTTGATACCGCTTCAGTAGCCACTCACTTAGCAAGCTCTGCATCAATAACACCCTTTGGTAATTTTCTACGGAAAACTAAGTTAGATGAGTTACCACAATTGTGGAATGTATTAAAAGGTGAAATGAGCTTAGTTGGTCCTCGCCCTGGTTTGTTTAATCAGCAAGAGTTGACTGAAGCACGAGAGGCTAAAAATGTTTATGCTGTACGTCCCGGAATTACCGGTGAAGCACAAGTCAATGACATTGACATGTCGACACCGGTGCTGCTCGCAAAAACTGATGCTAAGATGATTAGTGAATTAAATTTAAAGAATTACTTTAAATTTATTTTGCAAACCGTAACTGGTAAAGGCTCTGGTGATCGTATTAAGGGTAGTTAGTGTTGGCCTCATGATAATCATCCTTGGAGTTTGTTAATCGGGTTCCTATTTTATTCTAGTTATGGTTTTTTTATTCAGGAGAGTAAGCGTTACAAACTAAAACATATTAAAATTGTTCATAGATTGGAACATGCCTTTAGAGCTCTTGAACGAAGAAAGTTAATGGTTGTATAAATGCACACATGTGCATTTTTTCAGTTAAATTTTGGTTTTTTTAGTTTATACTACGCCACTCTGTAAAGGATAATGTATTTTAATTTATAAAAGGAATTAGTTAGTGACTTTGATTCAATCAGTTTTGAAATTACCACGCACCTATAAGCGCGCCATTTCACTATTAATAGATTCAGTATTTTTATTTTTAGCTTTTTGGTTAGCATTGTTCATGCGTCTTGAAAGCTTCTCTCCTCTATTTAAGCAAGATTACTGGCTAGTTTTTTCCTGTGTATTGCCGCTTAGTTTACTCGTTTTTGTAAAACTAGGTCTGTATCGTGCTGTTCTACGTTATATGAATATGCAAGCTATTTGGGCTATTGGCTTAGGCAGTGTTTTTTCTGCTGTATTAATCATTGGTTTTTCTTTCTTCTTTACAGCGGCTATGCCTCGTACTGTTCCTTTCATTTTCTTTAGTTTATGTTTGATATTGATTGGTGGTTCAAGAGTCTCGGTAAGAGCGATAATTAGCCACCCACGCTGGCATAAAAAAAACTCAGTCTTAATTTATGGTGCTGGCTCTGCAGGACGTCAGTTATCAACCGCTTTATCACAGGGGCCTGAATATCATGCAGTTGCTTTTGTTGATGATGATATTGCATTGCAAAGAACCGTTATTCAAGGTATTTATGTTTATGGCCCCGAGGAAATACCAAGCCTTATTAAAAGTAAAAGTATAGAAAAAATATTATTAGCAATGCCCAGTGCTTCAAGATCACGCCGTAAAGAAGTATTGAGTAAAATTGATTCACTTGGTGTGCAGATATTAACTATTCCTGGCATGGCGGATGTTTTGGATGGTAAGGCTAAGCTTGAAGAATTTAAAGATGTTGGTGTTGAAGATTTATTAGGCCGCGACCCAGTAGAGCCTAAACCTGAGTTAATGAATGCTAATATCGCGGGTAAAGTTGTTATGGTTACTGGCGCCGGTGGCTCTATTGGCTCTGAATTATGTCGCCAAATTATTCAGCTAAAGCCAGCTAAACTGGTTTTATTTGAGTCGTCTGAGTTTGGTTTGTATACCATTGATAAAGAGCTTAATGAATATAAATTAACACACGGTTTAATCGTAGAAGTATTGCCTATTATGGGCTCAGTGCAAAGAGTTAATCGCATTGAAACTGTGATGAAAAGTTTTGCCGTACAAACTGTTTACCATGCTGCCGCATACAAGCATGTACCATTGGTTGAGCATAATGTTGTTGAAGGTGTTAGAAATAATGTTTTTGGTACTTATCATGCAGCGCGTGCGGCAATAAATGCCAATGTTGAGACTTTTGTATTAATCTCTACCGATAAAGCCGTTAGACCCACTAATATCATGGGGACGTCTAAACGTGTGGCTGAATTGGTACTACAGGCGTTGTCTAAAACACAAGATACCACGCGTTTTTGTATGGTTCGCTTTGGTAATGTTTTAGGTTCGTCTGGATCAGTGGTTCCTTTGTTTAGAAAGCAAGTTAAGGGCGGTGGCCCGGTAACGTTAACGCACCCAGACATTACCCGTTATTTTATGACGATACCTGAAGCCTCTCAACTTGTTATTCAAGCCGGTGCTATGGGCACAGGTGGAGATGTATTTGTACTTGATATGGGCGAGCCAGTAAAAATTTATGACCTAGCCTGTAAAATTATTCACTTGAGTGGCTTTTCGGTTAAATCTGATAACAAGCCTAACGGTGACATTGTTATTAAATGTACTGGGTTAAGGCCCGGTGAGAAGCTTTATGAAGAACTTCTTATAGGTGATAACGTTTCAGGGACTAATCATGAGCGTATTATGAGTGCGCAAGAAGCCATGCTTGATTGGCATGAGCTAGAACCCTTACTAAACAAACTCGATAAAGCCTGTCATGCATTTGACCATGAGTTAATTCGTGAAATCTTGCTTCAGGGCCCAACAGGATTTAACCCCACCGATGGAATATGTGATTTAGTGTGGCTACAAAAAGAAAAAGGGCCGTTGAAAACAGCTGAAATTATCGCGTTGAAAAAAGTCACTTAATACGCCAATACTTTAAAGCTAATGGCTTGCTGTTTAAGTGCTCATTAAAATGTGGATGTTTATCGTTACTATGTTTTAAAAGCCATTCGGGGTTGAATGCTCAGAATGGTTTTTTCTAGTTATAGCAACACAAAGCCTATGATTTTTGTCGAGCCAAGTGTCGCAGCACCTGGCGATATTTTGCTCTACGACCTCTTATTATCAATAGTTAGAATTAACCTTGTTAGGATTTATTAAAATGAAGCACCGTATTTTATTTGTATTGGCTTTACTGCCTTGTTTTATTATTGCCGCTGAACCTGAGGCAAGTATGTCTTTTCAAGGGTATAGCGGACTAATAAATACCCCTACAGCAACATTGTTTGATGAAGGTACGCTTTACCTGAAATACAGTAACCAAGTTGAAACAAGGGATGGTTATCGAAACGGTGATAATTATAACTTTGGCGTCGGTTTATGGGAATATGTTGAAGTATCAGCACGATTAGCTGACTATAATTTCGGTGGAAAAGATGGTTTAACTGATCTATCAGCCAACATTAAAATAGGAATCCCTTTTATTCCAAAGGACTGGTTTAGTTTAGCGGTAGGTATTCAAGATCTGGGTGGCGCGGAAAACTTTTTTGATGCTAAGTATGCTGTGGCGACAAAAAACATCCTAGAAGACGTTAATATTTCATTGGGGATCGGACAAAGCGACTCAAACCAAGGGCGCCTTGATGGTGTTTTTGCGGGTGTTGAATGGCAGCCTTATCAATGGGTAAAGCTTTCAGCAGAATATGATGCAGCCGATACTCAATTAGGTATGCATTTATCTTCACCTAAAATGTGGTTGAGCAGCGGTATTCAATTAACGACTGAACTACTTATCTCTAGTAGTAACGAGGCATTAAAAGATGATGTTTATTATGGTGTAGGGTTAACTATACCGCTTGATTATGACGCAGGTACTCATCCATCTCAGCCAAAAAGTAAGCCGATAAACCATGGTAAAGTTGATAGTGAATTAGAACAAACGGGTGAATATGTAGCATTAGCTATAAATGATATCGAGTTAGATGATGATTATCGTTCAGGTGCACTTGAACGATTACGGTTAAGAAAATTACTGGTTAAAGAAGGTTTTGAATCAATCAGGGTTGCTGAAGCTGATGTAAATACGGTCTATGTAGAACTTGAAGATCACATTTATAACCGTAATAAAATAGATGGGCTTGGCGTTATTCTAGGGATTGTCAGCAAAAATATACATCATAATTACTCGCATTTTACTTTAGTGCTAAAAGAGCGAGAAATATCAACTTTAGTCGTGAAAGGTAGTATCGCCGAATATGATGCCTTCTTAAGAGATGATAAGCCTTTAAAAATTGATATATCAACCGATACTTTTGCCACTGAGCGATTGACCTCGGATGATGCTGATAATAGCAATAATTTTTGGCTAAAACCACGCTTTACCTTTTGGCCTGGAATAGCCTCTAGAGTGGGTACAGAGCTTGGCGCCTTTGATGCGTCTGTAGCCTTAATTAGCCACGTTGAATTACCCTTATGGCCTGGTGCTGCTTTAACCGCTGCACATGTTGCACAGTTTGCTGAAACCAAAAACTTTGAAGATGGTGAATATTTCGCTGATGATAAGCAAACAACAGGACTAAAAGAATATAGCTTTCATCAGACCTTTTCATTACCGTATTCGGTAAAAAATATGACTTTTTTTGGTCGCTATCGTGATACTTATAACTATGTAGCGAACGAAGCTCGTTGGCAAAGTGTTGGTGGTGCTCATAAATTAAACCTATTCACTGCAAGATATGAAAACCAATTAGTACCAACAGGCAGGGCTTACGCGGGGTGTAATATTTTAGCTTTGCGTTGTAGATCGCCAAAAGAACCTGCACCAAGAGAGGTTCTTATTGGTACGTATAAATATTATAACGCTCATCTTAATGCGACTGCTGAACTACAAGTAGGAAAGTACTGGCAACGCGATAAAGGTTTAATCTTTAAAGTAGAGAGAATGTTTGGTGATGTGTCGTTAAATTTAACCTATAAAAACACAAAAATTGATGGCGAAGAAGCTAATCAATTTATTGGTCTTGGTTTTTCAATACCGTTAACACCACGTAAAGATTACAATAATAAATACTTTCAAGTAAGAGGCAAGCCTAAGTGGAATTATTCAGTGAGTACGCTCGTTGGGAAAAGCCGGAATAGGCTAACACCAGGTACTGGCGATAACACTAAGCAGTTTTATAACCTTGATAGTGCCTTTTATAATCGTGATCGTTTAGGCAGTGAATATATTTATGAAAATTCGAATCGCTTAAAAGAGGCATATTATCAAGCGCGTTAATATGTTTACCATTATTAATAAATCCCAGTGATCATTTGAGTTGCTGGGTGTGGGATAAATTATTACACAGATAATAAAAACGGCTAAATAGCCGTTTTTTTGGTTATTGATAATTTAAGTTATTACTACTTTTTTTAAGCTTGTTCGTAAGCTTATAGCTAACGACATCTGTCTCTAATTCTCGATCTCCAATATCTTATCCCCAAACTTAATTTCGGAGATAACCATGAGAATTACACGTAGCCAAGAACAATAGCAAACCATCATTGAAGATCAGCAAAACAGTGGCTTAACAACATTTAATACCGTATAATTCGCAACCTTTAATAGGAAAGTGTCCTATTGTTATTCAAATAGTTAAGAATGGAAAATCTGCAAGTGCCAAATCAGAATCAATCGAGTAATAATAGTACTCAGCAATCCACTACACCGTTTTCTCCAGAAGTACTTTTGCTTTCTCAGCAACTTGCCGAAAAGAATAACTCAGACGATGAAATTGACTTAGCAGAATTATGGCGAGCCATATGGTCAGGGAAATATATTATTATCGTTATTTCATTTATATTTGCTGTTTCATCTATAGCTTTTGCCTTATCAAAACCCGATATCTATAAAGCGTCGATTTTATTAGCACCAGCCTCATCAGATTCTGCCGGTGGAATGGGGGCTCTTGCCGGACAATTTGGAGGTCTAGCTAGTCTTGCGGGTATTAGCTTAGGTGGCGGTGGAACTGATAAAACGGCTTTAGCTTTAGAAATTATAAAATCACGTGCTTTTCTTGAAACTTTTATTATTAAACATGAATTGTTAGTGCCATTAATGGCAAGTGAAAATTGGGATAGAGCAACGGACTCTCTCGTTATTAATAAAGAACTTTATGATAGTAAAAATAAAAAATGGCTCAGAGAAGTATCACTCCCTAAAACTTCAGCGCCATCTCCATGGGAAGCTTATCAACAATTTTTAAGCTTATTGACAATTTCACAAGATAAAGCAACAACACTAGTGACAATCGATATTGAGTTTTATTCACCTGATATTGCAAAAAAATGGCTTGTTTGGTTAATTACAGACGTTAACAACTTTATGCGAGAGCAAGACGAACAAGAGGCTCAGTCGTCTATTGATTATTTAACGAAACAACTTGAGAAAACAGAAGTAAGTGCAATGGAAACTGTTTTTTATCAATTGATTGAAGAGCAAACAAAAAATATGATGCTAACTAAGGTTTCAGCAGAATATGTGTTAAAAACGATTGACCCTGCTCAAGTGCCCGATACTAAGGCTAAACCTAAGCGTGCATTAATTGTAGTACTAGGTACAATGCTGGGTGGTATATTGTCGATACTTATCGTGTTAATCAGGCACTTTACCAAGAACAATAAATCTACTAAATGTAAGGACGAAAGTTTAGCGTAAGCTAATAGGAAATTATGATGGAAGTATTTATCTCTGCACTTACCGCTTTTTGCTTTGCCTTTATCGCAATTAAGTTCTTTAAACCGGTAGCAATAGAAGTTGGCTTAGTTGACAAACCCAGCGAACGAAAGTTACATGCTGGACATATTCCGCTTATTGGCGGAATTTCAATCTTTATAGCGGTACTTATGGCTAGCCTTTTATGGCTTCCTAATACTTTAGAACTTCGTATGTATTTAATTGCCTCAGCAATGATGGTTTTCATTGGTGCGGTAGACGACAAATTTGACCTAAAAGTACGTATTAGAATTATTGGGCAGCTTATTGTCGCTAGTCTGATGATTTATGGTGTAGGTGGTTATATTTCAAACTTAGGTAACTTGTTTGGTTTAGGTGATGTAACACTAGGCCCTGTAGGTATTATATTTACCTATGTCGGTATTATTGTTGTTATCAATGCTTTTAATATGGTTGACGGTATTGATGGCTTGATCGGTAGCTTAAGCATTAATACTTTTACTGCTATCGCTATTCTATTCATCATGAGTGGACAAATCGATTACGTGAGTTACCCGTTAATACTTGCTACGGCGACTATTCCCTATTTAATTTTTAATTTAGGTTTAGTGTCCAAAGCAAAAAAGATATTTATGGGTGACGCAGGCAGCATGTTCATTGGCTTGAGTGTTATTTGGTTACTTACTATGGGGACTCAAAATGAAAACGCCTCATTTAGGCCTGTAACCGCGCTGTGGATTTGCGCCATACCATTAATGGATATGTTAGCAATAGTGGTACGACGTTATAAAAATGGTAAATCACCTTTTAAGCCAGATAGAGACCACCTTCATCATATACTCCAACGTGTTGGTTATAGCTCACGACAAACTTTGGTTATTATCTCTATATCTGCAGTAGCAATGTCAATAATTGGTTTGGCGGGTGAATACTTTAATGTTCCGGATATCATTATGCTAATAGGTTTTATTTTTATCTTTGCATGTTATGTATTCGTTATTCGAAAAATAACAAAATTTGAAAAAGTTAAATAAGAAAACCTATTGATATGAATAAATAGAGGCGCTGGTGAAGGATATCGTCTCTTTGGTTACAAAGGGAGTGATACAATCTTTAGTCGATCTAAAAAGTGTCCTAATCACTGCAGAATTTTTCTCAGGTGGTTATTTTATCTGAGTGTATGTGTTGAAAAATTAAACACATACAATGGAGAAAAAATATATTTTTGAATTTTTTGAAGAGTGTCAATGGTTGTCATATGCATAAAAATAATTTAGTTACAATTTTCCCTAATACGCAAAACTTTCATTTGACCAAAGACGTAGGTCAAATCTGCCTAAATTTAGCTAGACACTTAAAACTCAAGCCGACTATATTAACCTATAAAAATGATCAGCAATATGATGCAATTAAGCAAGAAGTTAAAGGTTTGCATCTAGCTTTTATCAAAAATCCCTTGTTAATAAAATGGCTGGATTTTAAAGTTATATTTTACCTTATTAAAAATGCACGAAATATTGCATTGTTAAATGTATATCATCCATCAATTGAAAGTAAATTCTATTGTATTTTGTATAAATTATTAAACCGTAAAGGAATAGCTTATATGAAATTAGATTTAGATATTGAGTATGAAAAAAAACTGATAGCAAAAAAAGATGCAAGAGGGTTTTTAAATCGTCGAATCTTAAACTCATATGAAAATTTATTTAATCGCTTGGTTGATTATGTTTCAGTTGAAACAAATGAAGGTCTTCAACTTTTAACTGAGAATGATAAATACCCACTAAAGAAATTGATTAAAGTTTCAAATGGGGTAGACAGTAAATATATCAATGAACATTTTGGTGAGGTTAATTTTAATCAAAAAGAAAATATTATCATCACCGTTGGACGACTTGGTGTTGAACAAAAAAACACCAAGTTATTACTTGATGCATTAGAGAAAACAAACCTGCACGGCTGGAAAGTGTTCTTAATTGGTCCTGTAGAAAATACTTTTCAATGTGATATTGATAATTTTTATAAGAACAACCCTCATCATGTAAATAATGTGATTTTTGTTGGGGCTACTTCAGAACGAAGTCAGTTAATGGCGTATTATAAACAAGCAAAAATATTTATCCTTTCCTCTAATTATGAAGGTTTTCCTTTGGTGTTTCCTGAAGCACTACATTTTGGTAATTACATTATTTCTACTCAAGTTTCAGGGGCTCAAGATATAACTAAAAATGGTGTGTTAGGCAGCTTAACAAAAATCGGTTGTGTTAAAGAACTCGCGTCAGCAATTACCGAGAAAATATCTAGCGATATATCAGAACTAGAGTTTGAACAAATTTTAAAACACTCTGAACAGTACTTTACTTGGGATGCATGTTTGCATGAGTTGGTAGGAAAAATTAATGTTTCTTAAGAGGATAATTCAAAATACCTCGGTATATTTATTTGGTAGTGTTATAAGTCAACTTTTTAATTTGATTTTCGTTATTGTATTAATGGGTTATCTAACCATTGAACAGTACGGACAATATAGCTTGGTTATTGCCTTTGTAGCTCTGTTTGCTTTTATTGTAGATGGCGGGATGACTGGTTATATAATCAAAGAATACAATTCTAAAAATTTAAAAAACAATCTAAGTAGCGCTAAAAAATTTTATGGTGCGGTTTTGGGTTATCAAATAAGTCTATCTATAGTACTAGCATCAACTTTTTTATTTACAACCTACTTCTATAATAAAAACGATATTCTTACGTCTCTAATTGTATTTGGCTTAGGTACTATTTTCTCGGGGTTATTTTCACCTCTTTATGCTTTATTAATCGCCCAAGAAAGGAAAGGGGTTATCTTTATTAAAGATATTACTAATTCTATTATCCGGTTGTTATTTTTATTGTTAATACTATATTCCGACTCGCCTTCTTTCATTATTTACTTAGCTCCTTACTTAGCATTACTAGTCGGCTTTTCGATATGTGCTTACGTGTATCAAAATAATATAATCAATTTCTGTTTTTACTTCTTTTTTGATTTTAAAGAGTTGTATCGTATTCTGAAAGTTACTATGCCATTTCTTTTGTTATCTATCGCTAATATTATTTTTAATAAAATTGATGTCATTATGATTGGTGAATTATCTAGTATAGAAGAGGTCGCTATTTATTCAGGAGCTACTACTTTTATTTATCCTTTTATGTTTATTTCATCAGCACTGGTTATGGCTGTTTTTCCTATGCTAACTAATAATAGCAATCAAAAGGAGTCTTTTTTAAGTATTCAAAGAACGTCGATGATTATTTTGTCAACAGCTGGAATATTACTCAGTATAGTTCTTTATTTGTTGGCTCCTTTTTTATATAACGAGTTATATGAAGGTAAATATCTAGCGTCTAAAAATGTCTTTAATATCTTAGTTTGGTATCTAGCAATAGTGTTCTCTTATGGTGTTATAAATAATGCAATAGTTGCCAAAAACAAAATAAATTTTTTAATTTTTTTAAATATTATAATGATTATCATTAATATTCTATCTAATTGGTTCCTTATTCCTACTATGGGGGCGAGAGGAGCGGCTTTTTCAACAATTTTTTGTGAACTTATTGTTTTTATAACAGTGACTATTTATTACTATTTATCAATAAAGCCAACATTTAACACAGAAGAGAATAATGCATACAATTCTAGTAGTCCTATATAAACGCTTAGTTTCTGATTCTGAAACATTAACATCTCTTCTTTTATGTGAAAATATAAGTAAGGCTCGTTTAGTGCTTTGGAATAATGGCACAGATGGCATGGAAAATGTTTCTGAAACTGACTTGTTATCGCTTAAAAGTGTTTTTAATGACGTACAGTATATCAATACTGATGTTAATGAATCGCTATCAAAAATTTATAACCAGGTTGGGGATAACTACCTGCTTGAGCTTGATGATGTATTATCAATTTTTGATCATGATACCGTTATATCTAAATCTTTTGTATCGAATGTTGAGAGCATTGACAAAGAAGCATGCTTGATTTTACCAAAAATAGTATCAAACAAGTCTAGTTTAATAATATCACCGAGAAGGCAGAATAAGTTCTATCTCTTTACTAAATATCTATTTAGTGAGGATTTTAATAAAAATGATACGGGATATTTTCCAAGTCATCATTTATTTGCAGTAGGCAGCGGATTAACAATAACAAAAAAATTATGGGATGATAATTTACGCTTTGATAATAATACTATTTTTTATGGTGTTGATACTGAGTTTTGTAACGACTATCAAAACCACAATAAAAACTTTTACCTTTTATCTGATTGTTTAGTCCATGATGTGTCTTCAGAAACAGGTGAAAGTAAGATTATAACCAATTGGCGGTTTAATAAATATATGGATTATTGGAAGTATCAGTTGAAAAAGCATGCTAGTTTACCAAGTTTTGTTACAAATATTTATGTAGAGTTATATAGAGCAACCTACAACTTTTATTCTGCTTATATTAAAAAATAATATGCAACTAACTATTATCATACCTACTTGCAATCGAAGTGTAGAGTCTTTGACCCGTGCGATTGATTCTGTTATCAATCAGCATCTGTCTGATTTTGAAATTATTATTATTGATGATTCACCTAGATTAAATAATAAACTTAAGAGCTTAATTGTAGATAAATACAGCTCCTATAACTTGTACTATTATATAAATGATGGAATGCATGGCGTAGCCAATGCTAGAAACTTAGGTGTTGAGCTTGCTAAAGGTCAGTATGTTACCTTTTTAGATGATGATGATATGTACCTACCAGGAAGGTTAGTAAATATGTTGTCTGAAATGGAAAATAAACAAAATATCTTTGTATCTTCTGGACGTTTTTACGAAATAGGTGATTTCGCAGAAATTCATAACGTTCCATATCAATATATAGGAAAAATCAAATTAGAAGATATTAAGTATGCTAATGATATTGATATTGGCTTCATGGTGACTAGAAGTGACTTTCTTCGTATCGGTGGTTTTGACCCGTCGTTTACAAATCTAGAAGATTGGGACTTTGTTATAAGAATGCTAAAAGAGGGCAATGGTTATAAATTAGGCCGTTTAGATTATGCCGTAAATATTGATCCTAACAGGGAGCGTGTATCAACAAACGACTCTAAAGGTTATCGTGAACTCGCTCAAAAATATCAACAAGAATTTGGTTTGAAATGGTATTCAGTAATGTTGGCTACGGCTGATAGATTAGAAGGTAATCTATCATTAATAAAAACTATTCGATATGTGTTTCTGTCAGGTGTTAAATTACCATTTATCATATATTTAAAATATAAATTTCAATTTTTAAAAAAGTATCTTGCTAGATGACAATGGCTAAGACTAAAAACAAAAACCTTATGAATATAAAAAATATTTCATTAGAAAATATAGTAGCTTTTTTACTAACAATTTATATCTTTTTTTCGATATTTCTACCTCCTTTATTTCCAAAAAAAGTAATATTTATATTGGTTTTAACTATTTCTTTGATTTATGTGTATTTAAAAAAAAAATTAAGTCTAGTTATTATAAATCCCGTAATAATTTTTTTGTTTTTCTTGTTTTATTACTGTGTTGGTTACACCGTTCAAGATGGACCGTTAGCATTACAATTTTTATTGTTGACTGTATCACTCTTTATAATATTTACAGTTACTGAAATCCGTTATGATATAGAAGAAAACTTACAAACAGTGAGTATCATATTTTCTTTGTTAGTTATTTATATGTCTATGGGTTTTTTTTCTAACTTTATATCTATACCAATCCCGTTTACGGATCAGTTAATTGCTTTTTTTATTGATAATAAATTAGGTTATATTGGATTTAGGGCTTTTGGTAACTTTAAGCCGCCAATGCTACATTTTATTAGCTCTCCGATATTATTAGTTCCTTTGTTATTGTTGTTTGATAAGCTTGTAAGGGAGACAAAATTAAAAAATTTCATACTATTTTTAATTGTTTTAACGGCAATTTTACTTAGTGGTTCTCGAGGGATTGTTGCTTTCTCTTTAATAGGTATAATGCTTATTTACTTCTATAGGGTAGGAATTAAAACAAAATTAAGTCTCATCTTCATTTTAGCCCTTGCATGTGCTTTTATCATAACTAATTTAGAAACGGATTTTACTTTATTCTCACCTACTGAGAAGTCTAATAGCGTTAAAGTAGGGCACTTTATTTCATTCATAGAACAATTAAACGTTAAGCAAGTTATCGTTGGGGATGGTTTAGCATCACTATATTATTCAGTAGGTTTTGACAAAATCACAGGACAAACAGAAGTATTTCTTCTCGATTCAATAAGATATTTCGGCATATTGGGCACGTTGTTGTTTTTTTTACTTTTATTAATACCAATGAGGTTAAATAATAAGAATAAAATAACATTAATTAGAAGGTATAAACAACTTCCCATCTTATATTTGATATTTATTTTATATCTTCTTATGTCTTTTACAAATCCAATTTTACTAAACTCATATGGTATTCTTGTAATACTTTGGTTTTGGTCTAAGGTTCTTGAAATTAAGGAAGTAGTTTGAATACTTATTCAGTAATAGTTACATATAACCCAGATTGGCAGGCAGTTCGTTTATTAACGCATCAGCTTTCCGTATCTGGAGTCAGCACAGTTATTGTTGATAATAGTGAAGTTCCATTGAAGGATACAACTATCGATAACAGTAACATTATCTTTTTAGGTGAAAATAAGGGAATAGCAACAGCCCAAAATGTAGGAATTGATTATTGCCTTGAGCAAGATGCTGATATCATAGTTTTTTTTGATCAAGACAGTGTTATTTCTGAAAGATTTATCGAAAAATTAATTGCGCCTATATTAAATGAAAATGAAAATATAGTTGCACCCACTTTCGTTGATGCAGAAAAAGGCTTTATTTATCCAATAGTGTCAGTTTCAAAGTTTGGATTAAGAACAAAAATAATACCTTCTAAAAATTCTGCTTCTTTCTACACTAATACAGCTATATCAAGTGGTACAGCTGTTAAGACTTCTGTGTTCAATATAGTAGGGAAGATGCTGGATAATTTGTTTATCGATTATGTTGATACCGAGTGGTGTTTAAGGTGTCACCACGCTGGTATAAAGGTATTAATTTTACCAGACAATCAAATGATACATTCTATTGGTGATAAGTCTTTTAATGTTCTTGGCTTTACGGTACCTGTGCACTCTGCTTATCGAAGATATTACAGAGTGAGAAACTCTTTTGTGATGTTAAGGCTTAAACATATCCCGATTTTTTTGGGCATCAGAGAAGTTACATTCTCGATAATTCATCAATTGTTATTAGTCATAACTCAAAAAGGTAAGAGAAAAGAATATATTAAATATGGAGCAATTGGCCTTTTGCATGGTATCAAAGGAAGTAAAGGTAAGTTGGAATATATAAAAAAAACGGGTAAATAATGAACATTTGTATATCAGTTGTATCTCATTGTCATTTGGCTATTTTAAAAAAATTAAACACATTACCAATTCTTGCAAAAAATAAGAATATAATAATAAAACTGCAAGATAATTCTAATGAGCCCGGCTTACAAGAGTGGTGTTTAGATAATAATATTAATTATCAATGTAATAATCAGCAATTGGGTTTTGGTCAGAATAATAATATTGTTTTTTCAAGCTTTAAAAAAGAACTACCAACACTAGATAATGGCTATTTTGTGGTTTTAAATCCAGATGTAGCAATCAATGAAGCACAGTTATTTGAACTTATAACTACAATGAAAAGTAATAAAGCTAAGTTAGCTGCAATTGACCTCTATAAAGATATAGAGTTTAAAGATCCTGACAATTCCATACGGAATTTTCCAAAGCTATCTGATTTTATAAAGTCATTCATATTTAAGAACAATCCATCGATAATAAATAAAAATAAAATAGACACCCCTTGTTTCGCGCCATGGGCTGCAGGTTCATTTTTATGTTTTACTTTAAGCCATTATGAACAATTGGGAGGATTTGACGAAGGTTATTTTATGTATTGTGAAGATTTAGATATTTGTTATCGCTCCTCAATCCAATATAATGAACAGGTTTTATATTGCCCTAACATTAAAGCCATTCATTTAGCCCAGCATGCCAACAGGTCTATTTTTTCAATGCACTTTATTTGGCACATTACTAGTATTTGTAGATATTTTAAAAAACGAATTTTTGGAGTTTAGTATGATGAGAAGAAAAGGAATTATTTTAGCAGGAGGCAGTGGTACTCGCCTTTACCCCCTCACGAAAGTTGTCAGTAAGCAGCTTATGCCAGTTTATGACAAACCTATGGTTTATTATCCGCTCGCAACGTTAATGCAAGCAGGTATTCAAGAGATACTCATTATATCTACACCTGAAGAAACTCATCGTTTTGAAGAGCTATTAGGCGATGGATCTAATTTTGGTGTCGCTATATCTTACAAAATTCAACCTAGTCCTGATGGCTTGGCACAAGCCTTTATTCTAGCCGAAGAGTTTCTTAATGGCTCGGCTGCTGCGCTGGTTCTTGGCGACAATATGTTTTATGGCCATGATTTGACTAAGTCTTTACAGAACGCAAATGCTCAACTATCTGGCGGAACTGTGTTTGGTTATCATGTCTCAAATCCGCGCTCTTACGGTGTAGTTGAATTTGACGAATCAGGTACAGCAGTATCTATTGAAGAAAAACCAGAAGTGCCTAAGTCTAATTACGCAGTTCCTGGTTTGTATTTCTTTGATGATCGTGTGGTTGAATTTGCTAAGAATGTTCAGCCTTCTGCTCGTGGTGAATTAGAAATAACTGATGTTATTGAACAGTACTTAAAAGCAGGTGAATTGAAAGTTGAAATTATGGGACGCGGCACAGCATGGCTTGATACCGGAACTCATGATGATTTACTCGCTGCTGCTAACTTTATTTCGACTATTGAAAAACGCCAAGGCTTAAAAGTTAATTGCCCTGAAGAAGTCGCTTTTCGTAATGGTTGGTTGAGTGAAGAAAAATTACGTGAGATTGCGCAGCCTTTACGTAAAAGTGGCTATGGTGAGTATCTTATACAGTTAATTGAAGGTCGTGTTTTTTAACATTAATAGGAAATAGGCGCCTTATGCCGTCATACTGAATTTATTTCAGTATCTGGTCTTTGCTGTTTAAGAACGAGATCCTGAAACAAGTTCAGGATGACGGTATGCTCCTCAGGAATGACGGTAACGGCCACTTTCTGTAGTGGCACTTTTGTCGTCATGCTGAATTTATTTCAGTATCTGGTCTTTGCTGTTTAAGAACGAGATCCTGAAACAAGTTCAGGATGACGGTATACTGCTTCAGGATGACGGTATGCTCCTCAGGAATGACGGTAACTGCCACTTTTTGTAGAGGCACTTTTGTCGTCATGCTGAATTTATTTCAGTATCTGGTCTTTGCTGTTTAAATACGAGGTCCTGAAACAAGTTCAGGATGACGGTATGTTGCGTCCGAATGACGGTATACTGCTTCAGAATGACGGTATACTCCTTCAGTATGACGGTATGTTGCGTCCGAATGACGGTATGCTGCTTCAGAGTGATGGTAACGGACACTTTTTGTAGAGGCACTTTTGTTGTCATGCTGAATTTATTTCAGTATCTGGTTTTGCTGTTTAAGAACGAGATCCTGAAACAAGTTCAGGATGACGGTGTCGTGTTCAGGATGACGGTATGTCCATTCAGGATGATGGGATGCTCCTTCGGAATGAGAGAAACTGCTACTTTTTAGAGGCACTTTTGTCGTCATACTGAATTTATTTCAGTATCTGGTCTTTGCTGTTTAAGTACGAGATCCTGAAACAAGTTCAGGATGACGGTATATTGCGTCGGAATGACGGTATACTCCTTCAGTATGACGGTATGCTGCTTCAGGAATGACGGTATGCTGCTTCAGAGTGACGGTAACGGCCACTTTCTGTAGTGGCACTTTTGTCGTCATGCTGAATTTATTTCAGTATCTGGTCTTTGCTGTTTAAGAACGAGATCCTGAAACAAGTTCAGGATGACGGTATGTTGCGTCGGAATGACGGTATACTGCTTCAGAATGACGGTATACTCCTTCAGTATGACAGTATGCTGCTTCAGAGTGACGGTAACGGCCACTTTCTGTAGTGGCACTTTTGTCGTCATGCTGAATTTATTTCAGTATCTGGTCTTTGCTGTTTAAGAACGAGATCCTGAAACAAGTTCAGGATGACGGTGTCGTGTTCAGGATGACGGTATGTCCATTCAGGATGATGGGATGCTCCTTCGGAATGAGGGAAACTGCTACTTTTTGTAGAGGCACTCTTGCCGTCATGCTGAATTTATTTCAGTATCTAGTTTTGATGTTTAATAACGAGATCCTGAAACAAGTTCAGTATGACGGTATGTTGCGTCCGAATGACGGTATGCTGCTTCAGAGTGATGGTAACGGACACTTTTTGTAGAGGCACTTTTGTTGTCATGCTGAATTTATTTCAGTATCTGGTTTTGCTGTTTAAGAACGAGATCCTGAAACAAGTTCAGGATGACGGTATGCTCCTTCGGAATGGGGGGAAGCTGCCACTTTCTGTATAGGCACTTTTGTCGTCATGCTGAATTTATTTCAGTATCTGGTTTTGCTGTTTAAGTACGAGTTCCTGAAACAAGTTCAGGATGATGGTATGCTGCTTCAGAATGATGGGATACTTGCTTAGTAAAGCGTTTGTTGTTTAAGACGACTGTGTTAATTTTTAAGATAATAGGAAATAATTAATGAAGTATTTGGATACTAATATCCCTGATGTGAAAATTATTGAAGCAAACGTGTTTGGCGATGAACGCGGTTTTTTTATGGAAACCTTTCGCGTTGATGAGTTTAAAGAGCATTGTTCTGAACATGCCTTTGTACAAGATAACCACAGTAAATCTAGTCACGGTATTTTACGTGGTTTACACTACCAACTGAAAAATACTCAGGGTAAATTAGTGCGCGTTACTTCTGGTGAAGTTTATGATGTTGCGGTTGATATGCGAAAGTCATCTCCTACTTACGGACAACACGTAGGTGTTATTCTTTCAGGTGAAAATAAACGCCAGCTTTGGGTGCCAGAAGGTTTTGCTCATGGTTTTTACGTGATGAGTGAATCAGCAGAGTTTGTCTATAAATGTACTGATTATTATGCTCCAGAGCATGAAGTATCATTATTATGGAATGACCCAGCATTAAATATTCAATGGCCACTAGTAGATGAAATTTTACCTTCGTTATCAGCAAAAGACGAAGTCGGATTATTGTTTAAAGACGCACCTTCTTTTTCATAACTTTAGTATTATAGAACGGATAGATAAAACTTTATGAAAATAATTGTTATAGGTAAGTCAGGTCAATTAGCTTGGGAGTTAAGCCAACTTTCATCAGTTAAGCATGAAATTGTATGTTTAGGCCGAAAGGATATTAATCTTAATGAGCTTTTATCGGTTAGTGAAACTTTAAAAACTCATAAAGCTGAAGCTATTATTAATGCTTCAGCTTATACCGCTGTAGATAAAGCAGAAAGTGATATTGATAATGCATATGAACTTAATGCTAAAGCGGTAGGGCATTTAGCACAAGCGTGTAAATTATTATCTCTGCCATTGGTTCATATATCTACTGATTTCGTTTTCCATGGTGATAAAGGCGCTCCTTATTTACCGAATGACAAAATTAATCCATTAGGTGTTTATGGTGCTAGTAAAGCAGAGGGTGAGCAGTTAATTACTGATATCCACCCTAATAATAGCGCTATTATTAGAACCTCTTGGGTCTATTCTACGCATGGTAATAACTTTGTGAAAACTATGCTGAACTTGATGAATACTAAACCTGAACTTGGCATTATTAGTGACCAAATAGGATCGCCAACCTATGCGAAAGGATTAGCTGAGGCTTGTATTCTTGCTCTGGAAAATAAATTAGTAGGTATTCATCATTATACTGACACCGGTGTTGCTAGCTGGTTTGATTTTGCTGTGGCGATACAATCGATTGGTTTCGATTTAGGTTTGTTAGATAAAAAAATTCCGATTAAGCCCATTTCAACTTCGCAGTATCCAACACCTGCTGAACGACCACATTACAGTGTTTTAGACAAATCTAGTTTAGTTAACGCTTTACCCGAACTTTCTTTCGTACATTGGCAAACTCAATTACAAACTATGATGAAAGCCTTAAAGGCTGATCAGTCTTAAGTTTATATATTAAATTTTTAGAGAATTATTATGAAAAAATTATTAGTTACAGGCGGTGCAGGTTTTATAGGTGCTAATTTTGTTCATTATTGGATGAACAAATACCCAGCAGATAAAATCGTCGTACTAGATGCATTAACTTACGCAGGTAATATCGCCAATTTAGACTGTGTAAAAGATGAAGGTAACTTTACCTTTGTGCACGGTAATATTTGTGACCAAGCGTTAATTGAAACGTTATTAGTTGAGCATAGCATTGATACTCTAGTTCACTTTGCCGCAGAGTCACATGTTGATCGTTCTATTACAGGTCCTGATGCGTTTATAGAAACTAATATTTTAGGTACTTACAGCTTATTAAAAGCAGCTAAGAAAGTTTGGTTAGACGGTGAGAGTATATTGGAAGGTCATCGTTTTCATCATGTATCTACTGATGAAGTTTATGGCACATTAACGCCTACTGAAGCACCTTTTACTGAAGATACGGCTTATGCACCTAATTCTCCTTATTCTGCGAGTAAAGCAGCAAGTGACCATTTAGTACGTGCTTATCACCATACTTATGGTTTAAATGTTACGACCAGTAATTGTTCAAATAACTATGGACCATTTCATTTCCCTGAAAAATTAATTCCATTGGTTATTACTAATATCCTTCATGATAAAGCTTTACCTATTTATGGTGATGGACAGCAAATACGCGATTGGTTGTATGTTGAAGACCATGCTTATGGGATCGATCTAGTTTTACAAAATGGCAGAATCGGTGAAAACTACAACATTGGCGGTAATAATGAGTGGGCCAATATTGATATTGTTAAAACTATTTCTAAATTAGTTGAACAAGAATTTGTTAAAAATTCTGATTTAGCTACTCGCTTTCCTGCTGCTAGAGCTGCCATTGAGCAGAATACTGAGTCTTTAATTACTTACGTAAAAGACCGTCCAGGGCATGATCGTCGTTATGCTATTGATGCGACTAAAACGAATGAAGAATTAGGATATGTACCTAAAGAAAGTTTTGATACGGGCATTGCTAAAACTGTTCAGTGGTATTTAAACAATGAGTCTTGGTGGCAAAGTGTTATGGATGGTTCATACCAAAACTGGATTGCATCTCAATACGAATAAGTGATAAACATTCAAATTTATTAGCAATAAAACGATATCAATTGATATCGTTTTTGCATTTTAATAGAAAAAAATTATTTTTGACCGTGACAATTGATAAGAGTCTCTTTAATATAAAATTAAGCATATAAATTAAGGATGAAAATGAATAATAAAATAACGAAAGCGGTAATTCCAGTTGCTGGGTTAGGTACACGTATGTTGCCAGCGACAAAAGCTATACCAAAAGAAATGCTTCCTATCGTCGATAAGCCGATGATCCAATATATTGTTAATGAATGTGTTGCAGCAGGTATTAAAGAAATTGTGCTAGTAACGCACTCTTCAAAAAATGCTATTGAAAACCACTTTGATAAATCTTTTGAGCTTGAAACTACCCTTGAAAACCGTGTTAAACGACAGTTGTTAGATGAAATTCAAGCGATTTGCCCGAAAGACGTTACTATACTGCATGTTCGACAAGGTGAAGCGAAAGGCTTGGGTCATGCTGTAATGAAGGCCCGTCCTATTATTGGTAACGAACCTTTTGTTGTGGTACTTCCTGATGTTATTTTAGATGATGCTACAGCAGATTTGAAAACCGAAAATTTAGCAGCGATGTTAACGCGTTATAACGAAGTTGGTGGCTACAGCCAGATTATGGTTGAACCTGTGCCAATGGAGCAAGTAAGTAGTTATGGTGTGGTTGATTGTGGTGGTGTTGAGCTTGCCCCCGGTGAGTCAAAAACTATGACGGCTATTGTTGAAAAACCAGCGATGGAAGACGCGCCATCAAACTTAGCCGTTGTTGGTCGCTATGTCCTTTCTGAGAAAATTTGGGATTTATTAAAGTTAACCCCTCCAGGTGCTGGTGATGAAATTCAATTAACTGACGCTATTGCGATGTTAATGGAAAAAGAAACGGTTGAAGCTTTCCATATGACAGGCAAGTCACATGACTGTGGTTCAAAACTAGGCTACATGAAAGCGAACGTTGAATACGGTTTACGCCACCCAGAATTAGCTGATGATTTCAGAGCATATTTAACCGACTTGATGAAGTAACAACTATTTTTGTACTCTTTTGTACTTTATGTACTTTTGCACTTTTGTCGTCATGCTGAATTTATTTCAGTATCTGGTCTTTGCTGTTACAAGTACAGATCCTGAAACAAGTTCAGGATGACGGAGTAGTGTTCTTATCCCACAGGATGATGGTGTTGGTATCAGAGAGTCGTTAATCGTTTAGTCCTTCTGTCGTCATGCTGAATTTATTTCAGTATCTGGTCTTTGTTGTTGTAAGTACGGATCCTGAAACAAGTTCAGGATGACGGAGTAGTGTTGAGGATGACGGTTATCCCGCAGGATGATGTTTGTTCTTTAGGGTGACTGTTTTGGTATCAGGGAGTCGTTAATCGTTTAGTCCTTTTGTCGTCATGCTGAATTTATTTCAGTATCTGGTCTTTGTTGTTGTAAGTACAGATCCTGAAACAAGTTCAGGATGACGGAGTAGTGTTGAGGATGACGGTATGTTAGTTCAGGATAACGGTATACTGCTTCAGGATGACGGTAACGGCCACTTTTTGTAGAGGCACTCTTGTCGTCATGCTGAATTTATTTCAGTATCTGGTCTTTGTTGTTGTAAGTACAGATCCTGAAACAAGTTCAGGATGACGGTGTTGTGTTCAGGATGACGGTGATGGTATCAGGATGACTGTTATCCCAACGGATGACGTTTATCCCCCAGAATAACGGTGTTGGTATCAGCATGACTAGCTTTCACCTATTTTAAATTTACTATAAGAAAAGTATAAATATGGATATATCTTCTTTATCAGCGCTTTCTAAAGCGGCTAAGTCTCGGGCAATTGTTTCATTGTTCTCCACTGACCAAACCCGTGTTGAGCAATACTCAACTAGCAATGCTGGTCTATACCTCGACTTCTCTAAACAAAACATTAACGTAACAGAACTTAATCAGCTTTTTGACTTAGCAGAAAAGTCTAGTTTAGCTGAAAAAATAAACGCGCAGTTCTGTGGCGAGGTTATCAATAATACTGAAAAGCGTGCCGTGCTTCATACCGTTCTTCGTGCCCCAGATGAAAAAAAACAAGCAATATTAGGTGCACAAGCTGACGAAGTTATTGCCACTGAGCAGCACATGGCCGACATTGTTAATGATATTAGCTCAGGAACGTTACTTTCAGCTTCTGGTGAAAAGTTCACTGACATTATCGCGATTGGTATTGGTGGCTCTTATTACGGTATTAAAGTTGCGCTTTCTGCATTAAGTACTTTTCATACCACCGGCTTGAATGCCCATGTTATTGCCAATGTTGATGGCGCTGCAGTTGAAGAGAAACTCGCTAAGCTGAATGTTGCTAGCACTTTGGTTGTTGTTATTTCTAAAACCTTTACCACCCAAGAAACATTATTAAATGCGCTTGCGGTTAAAAACTGGATGATTAAGCATTCAACTTGTTCTGACATTATTGGAAAACAGTGGTTTGCGGTTAGTACTAATATCGTTAAAGCGACTGAGTTTGGTGTTTTAGAAAAAAACATTCTTCCGATGTGGGATTGGGTAGGTGGCCGTTTTTCTCTTTGGTCTGCTGTTGGTTTACCGCTGGCTTTAGTGATTGGCAATGAAAATTTCAATAAACTGAAGCAGGGGGCTTATCAAATGGACCAGCATTTTCAAAATGCTCCCTTTGAGCAGAATATGCCGGTGTTAATGGCACTGCTTGGTATTTGGAATCGTAATGCTTTGCAGTATTCAAGCCTTGCTATTTTACCGTACGACCATTCTTTGCGGGCTTTACCCGGTTATCTACAACAAACAGATATGGAAAGTAATGGTAAGTCGGTGTCTAATACTGGCGAGAAATTAGCGTGGCAAACCGCCCCCACAGTTTTTGGTCAAGAGGGGACGAATGGTCAGCATGCTTTTATGCAATTAATGCATCAAAGCGATGACATTATTCCTACCGACTTTATTGTCTGTTTAAAAGGCGCGAGCCATTTACCTGAGCATCATCAAGTATTAGTAGCTAATTGTTTTGCGCAAAGTGAAGCGTTAATGCGCGGTAAAACCTTAGCAGAAGTTGAAGGTGAACTTGACGCCGCAGGCTTAACACCGGACGAAATATCTACACTTGCGTCACATAAAACCATGAAAGGTAATACACCCAGTAACACCTTATTACTTGAAGAAATGACACCCGAAAATTTAGGGGCATTACTTGCACTTTACGAGCATAAAATTTTTGTGCAAGGTGTTATTTGGCAGTTAAATTCTTTTGACCAATGGGGTGTTGAACTAGGCAAACAATTAGGCAACAGTATTTTATCAGCAATCAATGGTGGCGAAATGTCAATGCTGTCAGCTTCAAGCCAAAATCTAATCAAACGTTTTAATAGTTCTACTAATAAGTAGCATTGAAATATGAACAATAACTAGTCATAAAAGTGGCTAGTTATTGACTTTTTCACGGCAAATCTATAGTATTCCCGCGCTTTTACCTTGATATACCCTCAAATAAGTCAATTAACGCTTCTTGTTAAGTTTTCCTATTATTAGGACGTCGTCAGGTTACACCCCACTATCCATAAAATGAGAGTGCAATGTTCGAATTACATGCCAGTAAAGTTTCTAACCTGAAGAACGATGTTCTTTCAGGACTTACCGTCGCCTTAGCGCTAGTGCCCGAAGCTGTTGCTTTTGCATTTGTTGCTGGTGTTGACCCTCTTGTTGGTTTATATGCTGCTTTTATGGTGGGTTTAATTACCTCTGTTTTCGGTGGACGCCCTGGCATGATTTCTGGTGCAACCGGCGCTATGGCTGTTGTCATGGTGAGTCTAGTGGCTATTCATGGTGTTGAGTATTTATTCGCTACGGTGGTATTAACTGGCTTACTGCAAATTCTTGCTGGTATCTTTAAACTGGGTAAGTTTATCCGCTTAGTACCCCATCCGGTTATGCTTGGCTTTGTTAATGGTTTAGCTATCGTTATATTTTTAGCTCAGCTTGGTCAATTCAAATTTACTAATGACGCGGGTGAATTAGAATGGATGCAAGGAGCACCTCTGTATACCATGGCAGGGTTAATTCTTTTAACCATGGCAATTATTCATTTTTTCCCTAAGTTAACTAAAGCGGTACCGTCAACATTGGTTGCGATAGTTGCTGTATCATTCTTAGTTTTCGGCCTTAACCTAGATACTAAGTTAGTGGGTGATGTTGCCTCTATAGCCGGCGGATTACCAACATTTAGCATACCTAGCGTACCCTTTGATTTAGAAATGTTAAAAATCATCTTTCCATTCGCTATTGTATTAGCAGCGATTGGTTTAATTGAGTCATTATTAACGTTAACCCTTATTGATGAGTTAACCGGTACTCGTGGCCGCGGTAACCAAGAATGTATTGCACAGGGTGCAGCAAATACTGTTACGGGTTTCTTTGGTGGTATGGGTGGTTGTGCAATGATTGGTCAATCAATGATCAACGTGAACTCGGGTGGTCGAGGTCGAGCATCAGGTATTACTGCGGCATTAGCATTACTTGGCTTTATTTTATTTGCCTCAGGGTTAATTGAACAAATCCCTCTAGCGGCCTTAGTCGGTGTTATGTTTATTGTTGTTATTGGTACCTTTGAATGGTCAAGTTTCCGCATTTTAGGCAAAGTGCCGAAGGCTGATGCCTTTGTGATAATTCTTGTCTCGGGTGTGACCGTTTATTCAGATCTTGCTATTGCTGTTGTTGTTGGTGTTATTGTCTCAGCGTTAGTTTTTGCTTGGGAACACGCAAAACACGTTACTGTGCATCGTTCAACTAACGAACATGGCTCAACCGTTTATGATGTAAAGGGACCGTTATTTTTTGGTTCAGTTGCAAACTTTTTAGAGCAGTTTGATATGGATGAAGCAAGTAGCGACATTATCGTTGAATTTAAAAATTCACGCGTTGTTGACCATTCTGCTATCGAAGCGATTGATACCTTAGCTGACCGTTATTTGTCGCGCGGCAAAACCATGCACTTAAGACACTTAAGCAGTGAATGTACAGAGTTATTAACCAAAGCGGGTAGTCTAGTTGAAATCAACGTGATTGAAGACCCGGACTATCATATTGCTACTGATAAATTAGACTAATATGATACAAGCCTATACATTATGTATAGGCTTTTTAAGTTTGGCCGAAGGTTTTTATGCAATTAGAGTTTTTTGATGTTCCCAGCCCTTGTATGGGTGTGTGTCAGTCTGATGAAAAAGGCAATTGTCTTGGCTGCTACCGCACGCGTGAAGAACGCCAAACGTGGATAAATTTAACCTCTGATAACAAACAAAAAGTAGTTAAACGCTGCTTGCAACGCAAAAAACGTAAAAATGCCAAACCGAAAGTTAAAGTTATTCCAACCCAGATAGAAACGCAGCAACCTTCGTTACTTGATCCCCAATCAAAAGCAAAACCAGATACCTCAACAGATCTTGATTTTGGTGACTTTGAACTCTAAGACTATCATTCTCAACAGACTCTTGAGCCTAGAAAATACTCTGTCATCCTGAACGAGCACCGTCATCCTGAACTCGTTTCAGGATCTGTACTTGCTCTACAAAGACCAGATACTGAAATAAATTCAGCATGACGGCACGGGAGTGAACAAAGACCAGATACTGAAATAAATTCAGTATGACGACATGAGAGTGAGAAAATGCGAATAATAAACAAACCACTCTCCGTCATCCTGAACTCGTTGCAGGATCTGTACTTGCTCTACAAAAACCAGATACTGAAATAAATTCAGCATGACGGCATGGGAGTGAGAAAATGCGAGTCATAAACCAACCACTCTCCGTCATCTTGAACTTGCTCTACAAAGACCAGATACTGAAAAGAGTTCAGCATGACAGCACGAGAGTGAACAAAAACCAGATACTGAAATAAATTCAGCATGACGGCATGGGAGTTAACAAAGACCAGATACTGAAATAAATTCAGCATGACGGTATGGGAGTGAGAAAATGCGAGTAATAAACAAACCACTTTCCGTCATCCTGAACTGGTTTCAGGATCTGTACTTGATCTACAAAAACCAGATACTGAAATAAATTCAGTATGACGGCATGGGTGTGAGAAAATGCGAATGATAAACAAACTACTTTCCGTCATCCTGAACTCGTTTCAGGATCTGTACTTGCTCTACAAAAACCAGATACTGAAATAATTCAGCATGACGGCATGGGAGTGAAAAAACACGAGTAATAAACAAACGACTTTCCGTCATCCTGAACTCGTTTCAGGATCTGTACTTGCTCTACAAAAACCAGATACTGAAATAAATTCAGCATGACGGCATGGGAGTGAACAAAGACCAGATACTGAAATAAATTCAGTATGACGACATGGGAGTGAGTAAAACCAGAAGGCAAATTTACTATGTGCTTTTAGTCTCGGAATTACACTTATTTATTTGCTTCTTTCTCCATTCACCTTGAATGTATAACCATTGAACGTAATTGGCTAAGCTTCACTTGCTGTATTGTTCAAATCATTTTATTGTTGCCTATTAAAACCCAAAATAATAATCCGCACAGGAAGCATTAAATGCATATCAAGCAAAGCATCGCGCCTACGTTGTTGGCGCTTAGCGTATCACTCGCGTTATCTGGCTGTTTAGAGTCTGAGCAGCAAGACCCAAAAGTATCTATTAATAAAAACCCTTATCCGAGTACTTATCAACCTATACCTAAGCAAACGACATTAATCAAAAATACCACGGTATTAATTGGTAATGGTGAGCGTTTTGATAATGCTGATGTATTGATGACTGATGGAAAAATATCTCAAGTTGGCAAAAACTTGTCCGCTGCGGGTGCTGTCGAAATTGATGGAACTGATAAGTGGGTTACGCCTGGTGTTATCGATGTGCATTCGCATTTAGGGGTTTATCCAAGCCCGTCGGCTGAGTCACACTCAGACGGTAATGAAATGAGTTCGCCCAATACTTCTGAAGTTTGGTCTGAGCATAGTATTTGGCCACAAGATCCTGGTTTTAATGCTGCCCGCGCTGGCGGTGTTACTACAATGCAAATTTTACCTGGCTCGGCTAATTTATTTGGTGGACGTGGTGTAACGCTTCGTAATGTATCAAGCCACACGATGCAAGGCATGAAGTTTCCAGAAGCGCCTTATGGTTTAAAAATGGCTTGTGGTGAAAACCCTAAGCGTGTTTATGGTAGCCGTAAAATATTACCCTCAACTCGTATGGGTAACATGGCAGGTTACCGCATGGCTTGGGCAGAAGCGACTGAGTATAAACATGCCTGGGAAAAATACGACCGTGACTACGAAGCGGGGAAAAATCCTTTAGCGCCAGCACGAGATTTAGAGCTTGATACCCTTCGTGGCGTACTTGACGGTGAAATTTTAATTCACAATCATTGTTACAAAGCTGAAGAAATGGCGATGATGATTGATCTGGGTAAAGAGTTTAATTACCAGTCAGGGACTTTTCATCATGCGATTGAAGGTTACAAAATTGCTGACTTATTAGCTGAAAATGGAAACTGTGCAGCCATGTGGCCTGATTGGTGGGGTTTCAAAATGGAAGCTTACGACATGATCCACGAAAACGTTGCAGTTGTTAACGCAGTGAAAAACTCTTGTGCGATTGTTCACTCAGACTCAAACAGTACTATTCAGCGTTTAAACCAAGAAGCAGGTAAAGTAATGTACCGTGCTAACGAGAATGGTTTTGCCTTAAAACCAGCAGAAGCGATCCGTTGGATCACTTTAAATGCAGCTAAATCGTTAGGAATTGATGATAAAACCGGTAGTTTAGAAGTGGGTAAAAATGCGGATGTGGTGCTTTGGAATCAAAGTCCTTTCAGCGTTTATGCACAAGCTGAACAAGTATTTGTTGATGGTGCAAAAGTGTATGACCGTTTTGATGATAAATACCAAGCAACAAGTGACTTTATGTTAGGGCAAGCTGAAGTTCCGGCTTTACCTAAAAAGGGAGGGCAGTAATCATGAAAAAAATTAAGTTATTTAAAGCCTCGTTAGTTGCACTTGCTTTAGCGGCAATAAGCCATGCTAACGCAGAAAGTTTAGCAATAACCAATGCCACTATTCATACGGTTACTGAACAGGGTGTTTTAACAAATGCCACGGTTGTTATTGATGACGGAAAAATTATTGCGATTAACCCTGAAAAGATTGTTGCTGATGTAACCTTCGATGCGATGGGGAAAATATTGACACCGGGTTTAATTGGTTCAATGAATACATTAGGTTTGGTTGAGGTAAATGCCGTATCAAGAACCCGTGATGCTAGTGATAAAAAAGCAGACATCACTTTTGATGCATCAATCGCTTTTAACCCACGCTCAACGGTTGTGCCTTATACACGCAAAGGTGGTATCACCAGTAACGTTTCAGTACCTAGCGGTGGTGATAGTATGTTCAAAGGGCAAACCTTTGTAACAGACCTCTCAGGCGATTTTGACAGTGTTTACATTAAAGAAAATGCCGTCATCATAGATCTTGGTGCTAAAAGCAGTGGTTCACGCGCTCTAAACTTACAAAAACTGCGTTACACGCTTGAAGACGCCCAAAAGGCCTTAACCAAGGCTGCTGAAGACGCTAAAACAGCGAAAAAAGACAAAAAGGCTGACGAGAAGCAAAAAGAACCAAAAGAACCAAAAGAACTAAAGCGTGATGAAAAAATTATTAACGCCTTATTAGCCGGTGATAAACCACTTGTAGCTTATGCTGATCGCGCCACAGACTTACTAGAATTACTGAAATTAAAAGCTGAATTTAATCTTGATTTAGTGATTGCTGGCGGTGCTGATGCGATATTAATTACCGAGCAATTAGCTGCAGCGAAAGTTCCAGTTATATTTGGCGCTTTAGATAACTTACCGAGTAGTTTTGATTCGCTACATTCGTCGTTAGACAATACGGCGAAATTAACTCAAGCCGGTATCAATGTTGCTTTAGCTATACACGACGCACATAACTTGTATCAACTGCGTTTCGAAGCGGGTAATGCAATTGCTAATGGTTTAACTAAAGACCAAGCACTTGCCGCTGTTACTGCCAATGTTGCCGATGCTTTTAACATTAATGCGGGTCGTATTGCCGTTGGTAAAAAAGCCGATTTAGTTTTATGGAGTGCTGACCCTTTCGAGCTTAGTACGAAAGTAGATAAAATGTGGATTAACGGCAAAGAAGTCTCAACGCAGAGTCGTCAAGATGAGTTACGTAAACGCTATACCACTGAGAGTGATATGCCAAGAGGTTACACGAAGTAACCCTTATTGGCAGTTTGCTATTCGATAGCGAAAGGCATTAAACGATAATTCGTTTAATGCCTTTTTTTTGCGCTTTGTTGTTTAGCATTTTTGCCGTGATGCAGAGTTTATTTCTCTTGTCGTCATGCTGAATTCATTTCTCTTGTCGTCATACTGAATTTATTTCTCTTGTCGTCATACTGAATTTATTTCAGTATCTGGTCTTTGTGGTTGCAAGTACAGATCCTGAAACCAGTTCAGGATGACGGAGATGGTATCAGGATGACGTAGTAGTACTCAGGATGACGGAGTAGTGTTCAGGATAACGGAGCTCGCTTTACACTCTTGTCGTCATGCTGAATTTATTTCAGTATCTGGTCTTTGTGGTTATAAGTACAGATCCTGAAACCAGTTCAGGATGACGGAGATGGTATCAGGATGACGTAGTAGTACTCAGGATGACGGAGTAGTGTTCAGGATAACGGAGCTCGCTTTACACTCTTGTCGTCATGCTGAATTTATTTCAGTATCTGGTCTTTGTGGTTATAAGTACAGATCCTGAAACCAGTTCAGGATGACGGAGATTGTATCAGGATGACGGAGATGGTATCAGGATAACGTAGATCGCTTTACACTCTTGCCGTCATGCTGAATTTATTTCAGTATCTGGTCTTTGTGGTTATAAGTACAGATCCTGAAACCAGTTCAGGATGACGGAGATGGTATCAGGATGACGGAGATGGTATCAGGATGACGGAGTAATGTTCAGGATGACGGAGTAATGTTCAGGATAACGGAGCTCGTTTTACACTCTTGTCGTCATGCTGAATTTATTTCAGTATCTGGTCTTTGTGGTTGTAAGTACAGATCCTGAAACCAGTTCAGGATGACGGAGATGGTATCAGGATGACGGAGATGGTATCAGGATGACGGGGTTGGTATCAGGATGACGGAGATTGTATCAGAATGACGTAAATGGTATCAGGATAACGGTTATTTGTATTCAGGATAACGGTTATTTGTATTCAGGATGACGGTTATTTGTATTATCGTTATAATGATTTGTTCTCTACTTTCTAAATACCGTTTGGGGTTGTATGTCATCAATTATTGCTGAAAATGAATTTGGTCAAATTAAGCAAGTTTCGCTTACCGATCAGATAAATGCACTAGAAATTATCCATAATACTTGTACCGCAAAAATAAGTTTATATGGTGGTCATGTTCTCGCTTGGCAACCGGCTAACCAAAAGCCGGTATTTTGGCTAAGTGATGACGTTATTTTTGAACAGGGAACGCCTATTAGAGGTGGGATCCCTTTATGTTGGCCATGGTTTGGTCCATATCAAGCACCTAGTGGTGAAAAAGCGGGTAATCATGGTTTTGCTCGTCAACGAAATTGGCAACTTGATGACGTGATCGTTGCTAAAGACAGGGTTACGGTAACTTTATCTTTGTCTGGAGAAAATGAGCACCCATTATGGCCTCATCAATACCAATTGAAGCAGCAGTTGATTTTTTCTGATCAATTTGAACAAAAATTATTTATCAGTAACTTATCATCCAAGGCGTTTGAATATTCAGCGGCATTACACAGTTACTTTGCCGTTAGTGCACCAGAAAATATTACGGTAGCGCCGTTAGCTGAGTTTCCCTTTGATGACAAAGTTACGGGTAAAGAACAGCAGCATGCTGCTTTAGAAAATTGTCTGGGTGAAGTCGATCGTATTTATTACACTAACCAACAATGCTTAATCGAAGATAAACAATGGCAAAGAACGCTTACAGTATCGTCAACAAATTGTCAGCAGTGGGTTTTATGGAACCCCGGCGTTGAGGTTGCTCAGCGAATGAAAGATCTTCATGTTGGCGCTGAAAAAGAATTTATTTGTTTAGAGGCAGCTAATACTGACAGGCAAGTTGTCCAAGTGAATGAGACCGTGATGATCGGGCAGAAAGTCACGCTAACATAAACACATCAAAAACAGCACTCAATTTAAGCCACTAGACTTTGTCGCTATTATCCTTTATCTTTTGATGATTAATTAACAGGTAATACCAGTTGGTATTATCTTTTATAATTTTGGTGGCTGTGTGAATACAAGTCGTAGAGAATTCTTTAAAGTTAGTCTGCTTGGCAGTGCCATCTTGTTGGTTGGCAGTAGCTTGTCTGCTATAGCACTAGCCAACCCAAGTACAAAAAACCTACAAAAGTTTGATTTTCTTCAAGCATCTGATGCTGATTTTTTATTAGCGCTTGCCCCTGTTATGTTAAAGAGTAACTATCCCGGTGTATTAGTAGAAGACGCTGGAATGCGCTTATTAATGGCTGTTGACCAACAAATAATTACTTTAGGTGAACACTCCCAAAAGCAATTACGGCAGCTGTTTGATTTAATGTCATCGACGACATTTCGTTATCTTGTTGGTGCACCGACCAGTGATTGGACAACAACCCCAACGAAAGAAATTGAAAGCTTTCTACAAGGTTGGAAAAATAGCCTATTTTCATTAAAACGTACTGGCTACGCTTCTTTAGGCAAGCTGATTATTATGAGTTGGTATGCTCAGTCAGAAAATTATTTACAAGCGGGATACCCAGGCCCTCCTAAAATATATCCATCGCAGGAATAAAACGTGAAAATAGTCTCTGAAATTCGTGGTATTAGCGATCCGTACTCAGCAAATAAAGCGATCACTAAGCAAACGGTCAATGCTAATCAGCTAGATACCAATATTATTAGCGCCGATGTCATTATTATTGGCACTGGGGCTGGTGGTGGCACAAGTGCTGAAATACTGGCGCAGGCAGGGCTAAAGGTGTTGATGATAGAAGAAGGACCATTAAAGTCGACCCGTGACTTCAAAATGGATGAACGAACTGCCTATGCCGATTTGTATCAAGAAAATGCTGGGCGAGCCACAAAAGATGGTGGCATTGGTATCTTGCAAGGGCGCTGTGTTGGCGGAACTACGGTAATCAACTGGACCTCAAGCTTTAGAACACCGTCACCAACCCTAGATTATTGGCAAAAAACATTTCAGGTAAAAGGCTGTAGCACCAGCGATATGGTCCCTTGGTTTGAAAAAATGGAAAAGCGCTTAAATGTCACGCCATGGCAAGGTGGAGCGAATGAAAATAATGCGGTGCTAAAAGAAGGTTGTGAGCAACTCAATATTCCATGGAAAGTTATTCCGCGCAATGTTAAAGGCTGCTGGAACTTAGGTTACTGCGGTATGGGGTGCCCGACCAACGCAAAACAATCGATGCTAGTTACCACTATCCCAGATGCGCTTGAACATGGTGCCACATTACTTTATCAAACTCGTGTCGAACGGTTAATTATTGAAAATAAAAAAATAACAGCCGTAGAATGTTTTGCGCTCGATGATAATAAGAAAAAGACAGCGAAGAAGATCATCGCCAAAGCACCTTATATTATTTTAGCAGCTGGTGCGATTAACGGCCCAGCACTGATGTTACGCTCTAAAGCGCCAGATCCAAATAATCGTATTGGTAAAAGAACCTTCTTGCATCCAACTGTTTTCTCCTTTGCTCAATTTGATAAAGAAATATCGCCTTTTTATGGTGCGCCACAAACTATTTATAGTGATCATTATCAATGGCAAAATGGTGCTACCGGGCCGTTAAGTTATAAGTTAGAGGTACCGCCATTACACCCGGCTATGTCCTCAATTATGTTAATGGGCCATGGCACTAAACATGTTGAGGATATGGCAAAGCTGAATAATACCCATGCAATGTTAGCCTTGTTACGTGATGGCTTTGACGCTGATAGTGAAGGCGCTGAAATAACGCTTTCTGATGACGGTAGCCCGATTGTTGATTATCCGATGAATGATTATTTATTTGATGGGGTTAAACGCGCTTATTTATCTATGGCTGAAGTGCAGTTTGCTGCTGGTGCTAAAAGAGTTCGCCCCGCACATCAACACGGACAATGGTTTGAAAGCTTTGAGTCTTTTAAAGCCGGTTTTAATGAACTTGAGCATAAAGTCAGTAACAACTTAATTGGTAGCGCTCACGTTATGGGAGGCTTAGCGATGGGTGAAAACAAAGCACTATGCTTAGTTGATAGCGATTGTAAGTACCATTATTTAGATAATTTATGGGTATTTGATGGTTCTGTTTTTCCTACCTCTATTGGTACTAACCCACAACTTTCTATTTATGGCTTAGTTTGTAAACAAGCGAACAAACTTGCTAAAAAATTGAATGAATCATAAAGGTTTTATTTTTGGCGTCAGGCAAGAAAACAACTAAACTTACGATGAAAAATAGACCGAATTATAATTATTAGCACAATTTTCTTCATGCTGAATTGATTTTTCTTGTTGTCATACTGAATTTATTTTTTTGTCATGCTGAATTTATTTCAGTATCTGCGTTTTGTGGTTCTAAGTACAGATCCTGAAACAAGTTCAGGATGACGGTTTTGTGTTCAGGATGACGGAGGTGTGTTCAGGTTGACGGTGTCGTGTTCAATATGAGGGTGTTCGCTTTACGCTCTTGTCGTCATGCTGAATTCATTTCAGTATCTGCTTTTTGGGTTCTAAGTACAGATCCTGAAACAAGTTCAGGGTGACGGAGATGTGTTCAGGGTGATGGTGTTGTTTCAGGCGGGCAGTGTTGTGTTTCGAATTTCGAAGTCGTATTTGGGGCTGTTTGGTACTCTTGTCGTCATGCTGAATTCATTTCAGTATCTGTTTTTTGGTTCTAAGTACAGATCCTGAAACAAGTTCAGGATGACGGAGGTGTGTTCAGGTTGACGGTGTCGTGTTCAGGGTGACGGTGTCGTGTTCAATATGAGGGTGTTCGCTTTACGCTCTTGTCGTCATGCTGAATTTATTTCAGTATCTGTGTTTTTGGTTCTAAGTACAGATCCTGAAATGAATTCAGGATGATGGTGTTGTGTCAGGCGGGCAGTGTTGTATTTCGAATTTCGAGGTCGTATTTGGGGCTGTTTGGTACTCTTGTCGTCATGCTGAATTCATTTCAGTATCTGCGTTTTGTGGTTCTAAGTACAGATCCTGAAACAAGTTCAGGATGACGGAGATGTGTTCAGGATGACGGAGATGTGTTCAGGGTGATGGTGTTGTTTCAGGCGGGCAGTGTTATGTTTCGAATTTCGAAGTCGTATTTGGGACTGTTTGGTACTCTTGTCGTCATGCTGAATTCATTTCAGTATCTGCGTTTTGGTTCTAAGTTCAGATCCTGAAACAAGTTCAGGATGACGGAGTAACATTCAGGGTTTTTGACTGTGCTATCTTGTGTTTACTTTGTTCAAAATAGTTATCTCATACACATGCTAAAGCAGTTGATTATTTGTTAATTAAACCCCCTTTATATATTTATGCACATATTTAGAATAAATCAAAACTATGTGTATATTGTATATTATGCTGGCTTTTATCTCGCTAGCTCAGCAATATCAGAATACTATATTGTATACAATATGGTAAATATACAGTTTTTTCTTAATAAAGTGCTAAAAATACTGAATATTTACTCTAATCTAGATTGACACGAAATTATTTTTATGAAACTGCAATAATTAGTTTGCTTTTTAGGCATTGGAGTGATTATTCTAATAAAACTTTTTGTTTGAATGAGACTTTTCATGGAACACCTAAATCAATTATTTGTAGAAGCGGGCACGTTAATGTTTGCTGGCATGGTCTTCGTTTTTATCTTTTTGGGATTAATGATTGTTTTTATTAATGTCGTTTTAAAACGCCTCGCCATCAAATTTCCAGATGCCGTTGTCCAAACAAGATCTACCCGCTCAAATCAAAAAACAAAACAAAATGTTGATGGTGTTTCACCTAAAATGGTGGCAGCAATTACTTCTGCTGTATCGCAATACCGAAAACAACATAATCAACCCTTAAGCAACCATAAAACTAAATAGGAATAAACTCATGACAAAGCCATTAGGTATCACTGAAGTTGTTTTAAGAGATGGTCATCAATCATTGCTCGCCACTCGTTTACGCCTTGAGGATATGTTACCCATTGCGCCAAAACTTGATGAAATTGGTTTTTGGTCAATCGAGTCTTGGGGTGGTGCTACGTTTGACTCTTGTATTCGCTATTTAGGTGAAGATCCTTGGGAACGTTTACGCGCATTAAAAAAAGCGATGCCAAAAACTAAACAACAAATGTTATTTCGCGGTCAGAATATTTTAGGCTACCGTCATTATGCTGATGATGTGGTCGAGAAGTTTGTTGAACGTGCTCATGTTAACGGTATTGACGTGTTTCGCATTTTCGATGCAATGAATGATGTACGTAATTTACAAACAGCGATTAAATCAGCAGTAAAAGTCGGCGCTCATGCGCAAGGCACATTAAGCTATACCGAGAGTCCAGTGCATACCCTTGAAGGTTGGCTGACGATGGCTAAGCAAATTGAAGATATGGGCGCGCATTCTTTATGTATCAAAGACATGTCTGGTTTATTAAAACCTTACGACGCTGAAGAATTGATTGGTCGTCTAAAAGAAACGGTCTCTTTACCTATTGCTTTACATTGTCATGCGACCACAGGTTTAAGTATTGCTACTCACATGAAGGCTATTGATGCCGATGTAGATGTTATCGATACGTCTATTTCTTCAATGAGTATGACTTATGGTCATTCACCGACAGAAACGATTGTTTCGATTGTTGAAGGTACCAAACGAGATACTGGTTTAGATATGGTGAAGCTTGCTGAAGTTGCCACTTACTTTCGTGAAGTTCGTAAAAAGTATGCCAAATTTGAAGGTAGCTTAAAAGGTATCGATGCGCGTATTTTACTTGCACAAGTTCCTGGCGGCATGTTAACAAATATGGAAATGCAGTTAAGAGAACAAGGCGCTGCAGACAAGCTTGATGAAGTATTAATTGAAATTCCAAAAGTAAGAAAAGATTTAGGTTATATCCCATTAGTGACGCCAACCTCGCAAATTGTTGGTACGCAAGCGGTATTAAATGTATTGACGGGTGAGCGTTACAAGTCAATCACTAAAGAAACAGCCGGTGTTTTAAAGGGTGAATATGGCGCAACTGCCGATAAAGTTAATGCCGAATTGCAAGCGCGTGTTTTAGATGGCGCTGAAGCGATAACTTGTCGTCCTGCTGATTTAATTAAACCTGAACTTGATAATCTTACTGCAGAATTAGAAGAACTTGCTAAAGAGAAACAGATTGATTTAGCCGATGAAGTGATTGATGACGTTTTAACGTATGCATTGTTCCCGCAAATAGGACTGAAATTTCTAGAAAATAGAAATAACCCGGATGCATTTGAACCTGTGCCTACGATTGAAGATGCGGTAGCAGCCTCTGCACCCGCTAAAAGTTCAACCGCGCCAGAAAGTTATGCCGTTAGTGTTGATGGTCAGGTGTTTGACGTCGTTGTAGGCCCTGGAGGCGATATTAGCCAAATTACTCAGCCTAGTAGTAGTCAATCATCATCGCAGTCATCAAAACCGTCCTCATCAACTTCTGAAGCGTTAAATGCACCACTTGCTGGCAATATATTTAAAGTGTTAGTTAATGAAGGTGATGAAGTTGCAGCCGGTGAAGTTGTTATCATTATGGAAGCAATGAAAATGGAAACTGAAATTCGTGCAGTTAACTCAGGTACCGTCACTTCAGTGGATATTAAAGAAGGCGATTCTGTAACTGTTGGTCAAGCTTTATTGAGTTTAGGATAGATAATAATGGATTCGTTAAATAAACTTTGGTTGTCTACTGGCTTAGCTAACTTCGAGTCAGGTCAGGTGATCATGATGATAGTTGGCTGTTTGCTACTTTATCTTGCAATAGCACGTAATTTTGAACCGTTATTGTTATTACCTATGGGCTTTGGTGCGATATTAACCAATATACCATTGGCTGGATTTTCAGAAGTTGGTGGTTTATTACATTTCATCTACTATGCGGGTATTGATACGGGGATATTCCCGTTGATTATCTTTATGGGGGTGGGTGCAATGACCGACTTTGGCGCGTTAATCGCTAACCCTAAAACCTTGTTACTTGGTGCTGCTGCCCAATTCGGTATCTTTGCCACCTTATTTGGTGCTATTGCTTTAAACGCAATACCTGGTATTGAATTTACGCTTAAAGATGCATCAGCTATTGCTATTATTGGTGGTGCAGATGGCCCGACAGCGATATTTTTAGCATCAAAACTAGCGCCAGAATTATTAGGTGCTATTGCCGTTGCTGCTTATTCTTATATGGCTTTAGTGCCAATTATTCAGCCACCTATTATGCGCGCATTAACCACTGATGCTGAACGTAAAATTGAAATGGCGCAATTACGCCCAGTAACAAAAATTGAAAAAATAGTATTCCCATTAGGTGTTCTCATGATGACTATTTTCTTTTTACCATCAGCAACACCTTTAGTTGGCATGTTCTGTTTGGGTAATTTGATGCGAGAATCTGGCGTGGTTGAACGATTAAGCTCAACAGCGCAGAACGAGTTAATTAATATCACCACCATATTCTTAGGTTTAGGGGTTGGCTCTAAATTAAGTGCCGAAGCCTTTTTGAATATAGAAACCTTAGGTATTTTAGGTTTAGGTGCCGTGGCATTCTCAATTGGCACTGCTTCTGGGGTATTAATGGCTAAGTTAATGAATAAACTTTCATCAACACCTATTAATCCTCTTATTGGCGCTGCCGGTGTTTCAGCCGTACCTATGGCGGCACGTGTTGCTAATAAAGTGGGTTTAGAAGCTAATCCACACAACTTCTTATTAATGCATGCGATGGGGCCTAACGTTGCCGGTGTGCTTGGTTCAGCGGTTGCGGCAGGTATCTTACTAGCATTAGTGGGATAGAAATTGTGGTACGCTTAACGCGTTAACTAACAAAAACGGGAAGCAATGCTTCCCGTTTTTTTTCATCTTAGCTAGGCTAATACCCAGCTACGACAACAAATGACATATTTGCTAGCTTAGCTATCTTTTACTCAATTATACCGTTATCAGGCAATTGGGCGTAAGGAGCTATTTTTTTAAAGTAGTGAGCGGTATCGTCAGACAGTAACGCATCTAATTGTTTTTTTAGCTTTGCTCCTACTGCATCGTTTGCAACAGCAAGACTGGCTGCAATAACTTTAAACTTTTGATAATAAATTTTTTGTGGGCTTTCGGGGGAATTGAATTCTGTTGGAACTTTGGTGGAGAGATCGTCTTGTAATTCTTTAATCGTTGACATCATAGCCACCCGTTCGAAAAGTATCACTTTAAGTCTCCCGCGTGCCATCATCATAATTAATTTCGCTAAACTACTTATTTCAACAAACTTTTCTCTGGGAACTTGCGCTAATTCAGCGAAAAAATCAGCATTACCAATTAGTGTACCTATACTCCCTTCAGGCAAATTTTTGATGTCAAAGTTAGCGGGGGATGTTGAATAAAGATCAACGGTAGTGTCAAAGTGCCAAGATAACTCTTGTGCGTATTGGTAAAAGCTTTCTGTTTCACTATCTTTAGGCGTTAAACCTACCATGTCGATACGGTAACTTTTTAATTCTAGCTTCGCGCGAGCATAGGTCATTATTTGATAATTAAACGTTAGTGTGGAATTTTCTTGCAGGCCATTAAGCATATCAATAACAAAACCAGTGCCGTCTTCGTTTACTAAAGGAGGAAATGGCTCCAAGCCAACTAAAATATTAGTAGGGTTGGCTAATGGCTTAACGCTAAATAAAGCACATAAAACAGCAACACCGACAACCTTATATAGCATTGATATGTTGTTCAAAATAGACATCCTATAAATACCGTTTGAATATTTAAACATAGCCATTAAGGGTTCAATTTAAATTGATGCCATAGTACCTTTTTGTCATCTTGATTTTGCTCTTGTTCAAAGCAAATACGGTCATGTAAACGATTAGCTCGACCTTGCCAAAATTCAAGGTAATGAGGTTTTATTCGCCAACCGCCCCAAAATTCAGGTAAGGGGACTTCTTGACCAGCAAACTTTTCAGTGTAATAAGCTTCGCTCTGCTTTAATGCTTCTTTACTCGCCAGTGGTGAACTTTGCTTTGACGCCCATGCGCCAATTTGGCTACCGCGGTCTCTGCTATGAAAATATTGTTCTGATTGTTCAGGCGTTACTTTTTCTACTCTGCCTTCTATCCTGACTTGGCGTTGCAGTACATTCCAATGAAATAATAAGGCTATCTTATTATTCTCATTTAAATCTTGGCTTTTTCGGCTGGCGTAATTAGTATAAAAAACGAAACCATCGTCATTAAACTCTTTTAACAACACCATACGTGAGCTAGGTTGTCCGTTTTGATCGCAGCTGCTGACAGACATCGCTTCAGGTAATAAAATGCCTGATTTTTTCGCGTCATCAAACCATCGGCCAAACAATTCAATGGGTGTTGTTTGTTCAGAAATATCGGGAAGTGGTAAGGCAACACCTTGACCAAATGTTAATAAGCAACGTAATTTTTCAAATAATGTCATAACGGTAAATTTAAATGATGTAGGGAGAATAAGTTCGTTAGATAGTAGCATGAATGTTTTATCTGACAATAAGAGATTATCGGCTTAATGCAATCAAAAGTTAAAGCAGTGATGACTATATTTCCCAATCATCACTGAAGTCTAATGCTTCACGAAGGCGCTTTTTTTCTAGCAAATCATCGATACGTTTACGCACCTTGCTATTTTTATCTGCTTTTTTACCGGTGGCGAGATCTTTGTCGTAGTTATCAGACTCGTCATTTGCTTTATATTCATCTGCCATTATCGTGTTTTTCTCACGGTTAAGTATTTTTATTAATAAGGATTAATTTCAAGATAGGCAACAACTGAGAAAATTTCAATAAATTAGCTCAATCGCCTACTATTAATGCCATTATTTTTTAGTAAATAACCGCAGATAAAAATAAACTATTTGAATTGCGGTAGCAGATTGATAAACTGCTTTCACTTTAGTTTTACTGAATTTAGCGCCTGCTTATGTCTAACCGTAATTTCGTCGAATGGCTTGAAGAAATGCAATGTCAGGCTTTGAGCAAATTTCAGCGACAACTGGTGTTACTGGTCGGTGATGCTTGCTGGGTAAAGCAGTTACTGCAACTTAATGAACAAAACCAGAGTAAAGACGCTTGGCTGGTGTTTAGTCACCACCCCGAAATTTCTGCCACGATCAACAACAAACACTTTGCTCAGCAACTCGGTAGTGAGCATAGTCGAATATTATTTTCAGGTGTTGAAAATAGCGACTGTTCTGCGCTTAATAGTATCAATTTGGATGCTTTTGCGGCGCTCTCTGGCACGCTAGTCGCTGGCGGTGTTATGTGTTTATGGCTTGAAAAACCATTAATACAAGCGATTGAGCAAACAAAGAAAGCTTCACTTAAGTATTTTTATCGACAACTACTCGACAATAAAGCGTTAATTACGATTTCACAAAGTGACGAACAAACGTTTCCGTTGTTAGATGATATAGCACCAGCAATATCGACCGTCTCTAGTGATTTTTTATATCAATGTAAAACCAAAGAACAACAAATAGCCGTTGAACATATTATTAAGGTCAGCCGAGGTCATCGAAACCGCCCATTAGTGCTAACCGCTGATCGTGGTCGTGGAAAATCATCAGCGCTTGCTATTGCTTGTGTTGAGCTCATTGCAAATAACACCGCTATGGGCCATGAAAAAATTAATATTGTTATTACCGCACCCCATGTTCGTTCTTTATCGGTTTTTTACCGTCAACTTGCTTGTTCATTAGCGGCACTTGGCGAAAAATTTGACTATGCTAATACCAGTAAAACCGCCTTGGTTCACCCTTTGGGGTCGATAACTTTTGTTGCGGTCGATCAACTCATTCGCCGCGATGATTCATTGAATATTTCGCTATTACTGGTTGACGAGGCAGCTGCCATTCCGGTGCCTTTATTAACAAGCTTAACGGCCCTTTTTTCTCGTGTTGTTTTTTCAAGTACGGTTCATGGTTATGAAGGAGCAGGGCGCGGCTTTACGGTAAAGTTTCAACAAGCGTTAACAAAGCAAGTGCCGCAGTGGCGAAGCTTTCATATGCATCAGCCTATTCGCTGGCGTCAAGACGATCCGCTAGAAGTCTTTGTTTTTGAAAGTTGTTTACTCAACGCCAAGTTAACAGAATTGCCGTTACTAACTCAGCCTGTAAGCGAAATTTCTTTCAATAAAACAACCTTAAGCCAATCATCGACAGTGCAGTTGGCTAAAGAGTCGTTATCTTTTAGCCAAGTATCATCAACCTCGTTGATTGAAGACACAGCGTTATTAAAGCAAGTTTTTGCTGTGCTGGTCACTGCTCATTATCAAACGTCACCAAACGATATTACGCTATTACTAGACAATAAAGCGCTACAATTATTTGTTGCCAAATTAGGTGATGATATTGTCGGTGTTGCCTTACTTCTTGAAGAAGGGTGTAATAAAACAGCCGATATTCAAGCGATAGCAACAAATCAACGTCGACTAAAAAATCAGTTTATTCCCCAATCTTTATTAACTCATTGTGGTTTTAGTGAAAGTTTTAGTTATCAATATTTGCGGGTTTTACGCATAGCTATTCATCCACAATATCAAGGATATGGTTTTGGCCGTTGTTTTATTAAAGCGCTAGAAAATTTTGCAAAAAAGCAGCAAGTTGATTTTATTGGCGCGAGTTTTGGTGCCAATGCGCAGTTACTTAAGTTTTGGCAAGATGCTGATTATCAAATTGCTCGAATAGGTTTTACTAAAGACCAAGCCAGTGGTGAGCATTCCGCGCTAGTGGTTTCTGCAATGAGCGACCGGGGGCAATTTTTTCAACGAAAGATTGCCAGTGAATTTTATAGTTCATTCGATTATTTACTCACCGATGAATACAAAGGTTTATCACCTAAGTTAGTGTGGCAAATATTACATCATTGCCCGGATAAAAGTTTACCACAGCTAAGCGCCCATCAGCTAAGCAGTATTAGCGACTTTGTTCAACAAAAACGGCAGTTTAGTCATTGCGTAAAAGCGTTACATTATTGGTGTCTTTTACACTGTAAAGAAAATTATCAAGCAAGTATACTCGTGTTAATTGAACGTATTTTACAGAAAAAGCCCGTTGATGAAGTATGTAAGAATCATCAGTTAACTGGTAAAAAAATGCTAAATCAGGCCCTAATTGATTACATTGCGCAGGCTCAAGCGCAAGCGCACTAGCTATTCAATCGCCTAGGCGATCTGTTGTTGCCAAAATTTAAGCATAGTAAAATAATGACAAGGCTGACTGGCGAAAGCGGTGAAGTCGTCATGTTTAATAAGGCGAGTTAAATAATAGCTGATCACCTTTGCTAATTCATTACTGGGATGTTGCGCATAAGTTTTGGTTAATACGCTCAACCAATCTTCTATTTGATAAAGCTCACTTGAATAAGCAATAGCGCAATGAATACTGTCTTTATGAGAGCTCGCTGAATAAGTTAACGACATCTTGATTGCTCTCCCTGCAAGCTGCTTTGTAAGAGTGATTGCCACAATGTTTTACGTGCAGCATCATCTAAGCACCTGCACTCATTACCAGGCAAAGCGCCAGACAAGATTAACTTTTCTAATAATATGATGGGCAATTCAACTTTTGCCTTTTCAGTGTGTGTTTGGTGATAATTGTCTTGGATATTTTTTCTATTGATAGAGTATTGTTGCGCACCCATGATGAAACTCCTTTGCTTTGCCGATAACGTTAGATTTAATTTAATGTAATAGTTACCATAATGCAAATGATAATTGTTATCATTTGTATTGTTAGGTGTTTTATTATTTTTAGTGATGTGATTTTTACACATATCCCATTACAATAACGAGCAAGCATTAGGTATTATTAGGAAAGTTATGACACAGAGTCAGCAACGGGTTGGTCAAACAAAAAACGATGTTATTGAAGTTAATCATTTAGTTAAAAGTTATAAAGGTGTGCAAGCGGTTGATGATATTAGTTTCACCATTACTAAAGGGCATTGTTTTGGTTTGTTAGGGCCAAATGGTGCAGGAAAAACGACGACCATTGAAATAATGGAAGGGATAATTCCAGCGACCAGTGGTGAAGTGCTTTATTCAGGAAAAAGCATAGGTAAGGATATAAGTCAGCAAATTGGCATTCAATTTCAAAGTACTGCTTTGCAAGATTTTTTAACGGTACAAGAGACCTTAAATTTATTCACCGCATTTTATGACAACACTGTACCTCATCAGCAATTAATTGAGCTCTGTGGCTTAAAAGATTTTTTAGATAGAGATAATCGTTTGTTGTCGGGTGGACAACGCCAACGGTTATTATTAGCACTGGCGTTAATTAATGACCCCGATATTATTTTTCTTGATGAGCCCACTACGGGGCTTGATCCACAGGCGAGACGTAATTTTTGGCAGTTAATAAAAAATATTAAAGCTCAAAATAAGACGGTTATTTTAACCACTCATTACATGGACGAAGCGGAACAACTTTGTGATGAAGTGGTTATTATGGACAATGGTAAAATTATTGAAAGTGGTACACCTAATCGATTACTTGCTAAGCATTTTCAAGAGGTCTTTATTTATTTACCTCAAGAGCAAGTACCGCAGCCATTAATTGAAAAACATCATTGGACTATCGAACACGAGCGCGTCGAAATAACGACGCAACATGTGGAAGAAACTATTAGCTTGTTAATTGCTGAAAAAATTCCATTAGAAGGTTTACAAGTAAAGTCTCCTAATCTTGATGATCTTTTTCTAAAATTAACCGGCCATTCATTGAGAGAATAAAAGATATGAATTTCAAACGTTTTTTTGCGGTAGTCAAAGCCCGTAATATTGAATTTTTTCGCGATCGTTCATCATTAGGATGGAATTTGTTTTTCCCTATTCTTATGTTAGCGGGTTTATCTTTTGTTTTTTCTGGTGACGGAAAAGCCGTTTATAAAGTGGGGGTTATCGACAGTAAAACCGTTCAATCAAGTTTTATGGAAACACGTTACGTTGACTTTATCGACTATCAAGATAAGGCGTTAGCAACCGTAAAATTAGAACAGCATGCTATTGATTTTTTAGTCGACTTTAGCCAAAAAAGTTATTGGGTTAACCAAGGTTCGCCAAACAGTTACCTGGTTGAAAAAATCTTTTTAGGACAGCACAATAACTTTCAACGCCTAGAAACCTATGGTAAGAAAATTCGTTATGTCGATTGGGTGCTGCCTGGGATCCTTGGAATGAACATGATGTTCAGTTGCCTATTTGGTGTTGGCTACGTGATAGTACGTTATCGTAAAAATGCAGTATTAAAACGTTTAAAAGCGACACCGCTTTCAGCGTTTGAATTTGTATCAGCACAATTAGTGTCACGCATCTTTATTGTGATGTTTATGTCGAGTGTTGTTTATATTGGCTGTAATTTCTTTTTTGATTTTTACATGCTGGGCAGCTATTTTGATCTATTTATTATCGCAGTTTTAGGCGCTATTAGCTTAATATCTTTAGGTTTGCTGGTTGCGAGCAGAAGTAAGAGTGAAGAGCTTATTGGCGGTTTACTTAATTTGACCTCATGGCCAATGATGTTGTTATCAGGTGTTTGGTTTAGTTTAGAAGGTGCGCCCAATGCGGTAAAAGTTTTTGCTGACTTTTTACCTTTAACTCATTTAGTGGCTGGAGCGAGAAAAGTGATCACCGAAGGTGCAACCTTAGCTGATATCAGTTATCACCTGACCGCACTTTTGATTATGAGTACTATCTTTTTAGCGTTAGGCTCTTACTTATTTAGTTGGAATACCGAGCGATAATAGCGGTTGCTGTTTTATAGTGAGACCTATTAATCATTATACTAGGTCTCGTTGCGTGACAAAAACCATCGATAACACCCCCTCATCGTTAGGAGTGTTATCGATAATACCTCGCTGTTGAGCAAAGATAACCTTGTTATAAATCAATGAAATTTAAAGCGCTTAAAAATATTTTTTTATTAGATAAAATATATTATGCTTAATTTATAGCAATTAAGGATAGTTATTAGTGATTACCAATCGTGTGTTTATTAAGTTTATTTGCCTTTTGAGTGTGTTGTTTTACTGTAATACCAGTATTGCGACAGATATATTACGTGTCAGTATTCCTCAAATGCCAGTTCATGCGGTAAGTAAAGATGAAGGGGTTTTGGTCGATTTTGTTAAAGTGCTTGCCAAGAAACTAGACCAAAATATAGAAATCCAGATAGTGCCTTTTTCGCGTTCTATCTATTATGTTATTACTAATCAAGTTGATTTTCATTTACCCTTTATTAAGCCCCAAGCTGAGAATTCGCCTCAAGATAACTTTATTTACTCAGACGAAACTATTTTTCATGTCAACTTTGTACTTTATACCCATAAAGATAGGTTTGTTGATCTCACTAAACTGGTAAATTATAAAATTGAAACTGATGCTGCTCACCTGCCTTTTTTTAGTGAATTAAAGATGGGTTCTAGTTGTATCCTTTGTAGTTTAAAGAAAGTGCAGCACAAAATGACCGACGGTTATATTTTTGCTGATTCTTCCACCGATCCTCTTTTACGTGAAAATTTGCCGTTGTTAGCTGCTGTTAAACGTCAACTTTATAAAAAGTTTGAAGTTAAAATGGTTTTTCCTAAGACAGAGAAAGGACAAAGTCTGAATAAAGCACTCAGTGTAATTGTTAATGAAATGCGCTTGTCAGGAGAGCTACAGCAGTTATTATCCTCAGTTGACTTTGTCTATAATGATTGGCAAATAGAATGAACGAACTGCTAGCACAGCGGCTCTTAAAACTTACTGGTTTGTTCTTTGTAGGTCTTGCTCTACTGGGTGTGGTATTGCCGATTCTTCCTACCACACCTTTTCTGTTAGTTGCGGCGAGTTGTTTTGCTAAGTCTTCGCCACGTATGAATAAAATATTACTTAGACATAAAGTTTTTGGCCCCTTGATTTACCATTGGCAAACATCAGGCAGTATTCCTAAAAGGGCTAAAACAATCGCTTTAAGTACTATTATCTTAGCCACCATGGGTTCGTGCTATCAATTAGACAATAACCTACTGCGAGTGTTGGTCATCGTTTTAGTTGCAGGGCCCTTTATTTTTCTATGGCGTTTACCTCTTTCAGCAGAGGAACAACAAACTTAACTGTTAATTATTAATCAGCGAGTGCTTTACCCACTAAGGTCGCTAAATGGTTAGGGAGTGTTAATGAAAGTGCTATTTCGTGACCACGTGCTGACATTTTTCCCCAAGTTTTCTTTACTATCCTAATGATTTTAGCTTCGTTGTCTGCTTCAGTATATTTAGCGGCAAAAGCGTCAAAGTAATATTGTAAGAATACTAAGCAAGCGACATCCTCTAACGTTTGCGTGTTGGCATTTGTTTTGAGCTGTTCTTTTCTTAAAATACAAGCGGTCAATTCAGCCTCATGCTCAGAATAATCATTTTCTAACATTAATGACTTAGTGAGCTCAGCGTGGAACTTTCCTTGGGAAATTCGCCATTGATAATAGCCAGCTTTGCCTTCATCAAATTCGGTACGCTTTAAGTCCCAGCGTTTAATATGCTGTGCCCGCACAGCTATTTGTAATAATTCATTTGACTGAGGAAAGTACTGCTCAAGACAAGAAGTCATGTATTGACCATAAAGTAATTCATTGGCTTGAGGATGCCCATTAACAAGTGTTTGATTGGGATCTTCACTATTTATTTTATCGATTGCACAAAGTACGGCGGTTAAACGAGATGAAGTCATAAAGGGTATCCAATGCCTAGGGTGAATTAAAACAATATGTTAGCTTTTTATCGATAAAATAAACACAGTGATTAAATGTTTTTGTCAAAATAACAGAAATTGATCGGTTGATCATATTGTCGTGGTAGCTAGTTTTAAGTATAATGTTTTCCCGTCCTGCTAGGTTGGTGCGTTTTTCAAAATCATGACTAAACTTACCTCATTATTCGTTAATTAATTCGTATAATAAGCCAGCAAAACAACTTAAGTAAAACACACAAAATTCCTGCTCACTCTGACTTTTGGTATCACATGACAACTAGATATATTTTTGTAACCGGCGGCGTTGTATCGTCTCTTGGTAAAGGTATTGCCGCGGCTTCTCTTGCTGCAATTCTTGAAGCACGCGGCTTAAAAGTCACAATGTTAAAACTTGACCCTTATATTAATGTTGACCCGGGTACGATGAGTCCTATTCAACATGGTGAAGTGTTTGTTACCGAAGACGGCGCGGAAACTGATTTGGATTTAGGGCATTATGAACGATTTATTCGTACCAAAATGACCAAGCTTAATAACTTCACCACCGGCAGAATATATCAAGATATTCTTGCACGTGAGCGCAAAGGTGAGTTTTTAGGTGCCACTATTCAAGTTATTCCTCATATTACTAACGACATTAAGCGTCGCGTTATCGAGGGTGCTGAAGGTTATGACGTTGCTATGGTTGAGATTGGCGGCACGGTTGGTGATATTGAATCACAACCTTTCTTAGAAGCTATCCGCCAGTTAGGTACAGAATTAGGACGTGAGCGTGCGATGTATATGCACCTAACGTTAGTGCCTTATATTAAAACAGCCGGCGAAATTAAAACAAAACCAACTCAACATTCAGTGAAAGAGCTGCGTTCAATCGGTATCGTCCCTGATATTTTAGTGTGTCGAAGTGAACGCACTGTGCCTGCTAATGAGCGAGCAAAAATATCTTTGTTTACCAATGTTGCTGAAAAAGCGGTTTTATCAATGCGTGACGTTGATAGTATTTATAAGATTCCGGCGTTACTTAAAGCCCAAGGTATTGATGAATTAGTGGTTAAACGTTTTGGTCTTGATGTACCCGCAGCCGATTTAAGTGAATGGGAAAAAGTACTCTATCAAGAAGCTAACCCTTTTGGTGAAGTTACCATAGGCATGGTAGGTAAATATATTGAATTACCAGACGCGTATAAATCTGTTAACGAAGCATTAAAACATGCCGGCTTGAAAAACCAAGTAACGGTAAACATTAAATACATTGACTCACAAGATCTTGAGAGCAAAGGAACTGATGTTTTAGGAACCGTTGATGCGATATTAGTGCCAGGTGGTTTTGGTATTCGTGGCGTTGAAGGAAAAATTTTAGCGGCGAAATATGCCCGTGAAAACAAAGTGCCTTATTTAGGGATTTGTTTAGGTATGCAAGTGGCGCTTATTGATTATGCCCGCAATGTTGCAGGTCTTACTGACGCTCATAGCACCGAATTTAACCCTGAAACCCCACATCCAGTGGTTGGTTTAATTAATGAATGGTTAGATGAAGAAGGCCAAGTTGAATACCGTCATGAAAATTCAGACTTAGGCGGCACGATGCGTTTAGGTTCACAATTGTGCCACCTTGTGAAAGGTACCAAGGCATATGACGTATATGGCAGTGAAACAATTTATGAGAGACACCGTCATCGTTATGAGGTAAATAATAACTACCGTGAGCAAATTAGCAAAGCTGGTTTGGTGTTCTCGGGGTTATCTACGGATAAAACATTAGTTGAGATGATTGAAATACCGGATCATCCTTGGTTTATTGCTGGGCAGTTTCATCCTGAGTTTAATTCAACTCCACGTGATGGACACCCATTGTTTGAAAGCTTTATTGCTGCTTCATTTGAGCATCAAAAACAGCAATCAAGTTAAACCTGAAAATTAATAAAACCGTAGCATAGTGCTGCGGTTTTGCTTTCTGGCATAATTATTTATGGCAAAATGTTTTATCAGTAAAATGTAAACTAAAAACTATTACCAACTTAATAGCGGTTCATTCGCTGTAGTGCACTCAATTTAAAGGAATTATAATGTCGAATATCAGTAAAATTATCGCCCGTGAAATTATGGACTCTCGTGGTAACCCAACCGTTGAAGCTGACGTTTTTTTAGCATCGGGTGCTTGGGGTCGTGCTGCTGCACCCTCTGGCGCATCAACCGGTTCACGTGAAGCGTTAGAGTTACGTGATGGTGATAAGTCTCGTTATTTAGGTAAAGGCGTATTAAAAGCGGTTGCGGCGATAAACAATGACATTCAAGCGGTATTGATCGGACAAAGTGCTTTAGAACAAGCCACTATTGATCAAATCATGATCGACTTAGACGGTACTGAAAATAAAGAAAAATTTGGTGCCAATGCTATTTTAGCGGTTTCATTAGCAAATGCAAAAGCAGCCGCAATGGAAAAGAAAGTACAATTGTTTGAACATATCGCTGATTTAAACGGAACTCCGGGTCAATACTCATTACCTTTACCTATGATGAATATCATCAATGGCGGTGAACATGCAGACAATAATGTTGATATTCAAGAATTCATGATCCAACCGGTAAGTGCTAAAAGTTTCAGTGAAGCATTACGTATGGGCGCTGAGATATTTCATGCCTTGAAAAAAGTATTATCTGCAAAAGGTTTAAATACTGCAGTTGGTGATGAAGGTGGTTTTGCACCAGATTTAGCCTCGAATGCTGACGCTTTAGCCGTTATTAAGGAAGCCGTTTCTGCTGCCGGTTATGAATTAGGTAAAGACATTACGTTAGCGATGGATTGTGCTGCTTCAGAATTTTATGATAGCGAGAAAGGCATTTACGATCTGAAAGGCGAAGGTAAGCAATTTACAGCTAACGAATTCTCTGATTTCTTAGCAACGCTATGTGAAGAATACCCTATCGTTTCTATTGAAGACGGCTTGGATGAGTCTGATTGGGATGGTTTTGCTTACCAAACAAAATTATTGGGCGATAAAATACAAATTGTTGGCGATGATTTATTTGTAACGAATACTAAAATCTTAGCTCGTGGTATTGAACAAGGTATTGGCAACTCAATTTTAATTAAGTTTAACCAGATTGGTACCTTAACTGAAACATTAGCGGCGATTAAAATGGCGAAAGATGCTGGCTTTACTGCCGTTATTTCTCATCGTTCAGGCGAAACTGAAGATGCAACGATTGCTGATTTAGCGGTAGGTACAGCGGCAGGCCAAATTAAAACCGGTTCACTTTGTCGTTCAGACCGTGTTTCTAAGTACAACCAATTATTACGTATTGAAGAGTACCTTGGTGATAAAGCTATATTTAATGGCCTGTCAGAAGTTAAAGGCCAATAACGATTAAACTATGTTTATTTCTTCCTACCACGTTGTTAGAAGTACTCATTGACTATCGTCAACTCCGTGCGTCTGCCTAGTGGTAGTTTGAACTAACTCATATTTTAATTCGTTATTTGAGTTATAAATATAGTTATAAAAACCACTCCATTTGAGTGGTTTTTTATTTTTAGGGATAACTGATTTAGACAGGAGACTAGTTTAGTGAACTACCCCGCGACTTTCGCTTCGCTCGGATCACGGGGTTTTCTCGACAGGTTCGATAAAACATCAATTGTCATGATTGATGTTTTTTTGTATCTATTGATGCTTAACAATATGAAATATAGACACTTAATAATTGCAGTGGTAGCAGACTGTCGAGATAGTAATAAGTTAGGGGCAGGGTAGTGTCTTTTGAAAGCTTTTTACAGACACTTCTACTATATCTTTTAGGATTTTAGCCGGCCTAACTCGATGCAATTTGATTACGTTAAGTGGTTAATATTCTGGGCTAAGTTACTGGCTAGTTAAATGCTATTAATTAGGCTTTAGGTTATAATCTTTGTGCGAACATGCTCGCTAAACTTACTGCTTAACCTCATTATTAATATGCTTTCAGAGAACTTTTATGTCAAATAAGCCTGTATCTACAGCACCAACAAGTACTTCTACTTTTACCAACCGACTACCTTTATTGATTTTAGTTGCTATTTTAGTCGTCTTAATTGTTTATTTGCAGTGGCCTGAAGCTAAGCAGGAAGAAAGTAAATTTGAACGTGTTGTTGCGGTAAAAATGCTGCCAGTGGTACTTACTGAATTTATTGAGAGTGTTGAAGCTGTCGGTACAGCGCGCGCTAATGAACAAGTGATTATTACCAGTAAATATTCAGATCTTGTTGATGCGATTAATTTTGACGATGGTCAAAAAGTAAAAAAAGGTGCTGTGTTAGTTAAGCTGAATAATCAAGAAGAGCTGGCTAAAGTTAACGAGTTAACCGCCAACTTGTCAGAATCACAGGCACATTTAACGCGTTTAACTAAGCTGCTTTCTAGCAACACAACCTCTAAATCTCTAGTCGAGCAGCAAGAAGCAAAAACTAAAGCGATTGAAGCACAACTTGTGAGTGCAAACAGTAAAGTAAATGATTTAATTATTCGTGCACCATTTGCTGGCGTTCTTGGTTTTCGTGAAGTGAGTAAAGGAGCTTATCTTGATGCGGGTGATATTATTACCAGCTTAGATGACCTGAGCAGTGTTAAGGTAGATTTTCATTTACCTGAGCGTTTACTCACTCATATTCATGTGGGTCAACAAGTGACTGCTTTTAATAGCGCCTATCAAGGTAAAGAGTTTATTGGTGAAATTACAGCGATTGATAGCCGTATTGATGCAAGCACGCGCAGTATTAAAGTTCGCGCTACTATCAATAATAAAGCGTTAAAACTGCGACCTGGTATGTTGCTTAATATTAGCGTGTTATTACAAGTAGAAAATATTTTGCAATTACCTGAAAGCAGTATTATTCCAATAGAGAATATTCACTACGTTTTTGTTGTTAGAGAAGACAAAGCTGTACGTAAAGCGATAAAGATTGGTCGACGTCACCCCGGAGTGGTAGAAGTTATATCAGGCTTAGTTGCCGGTGAAGAAGTTGTTGTAGAAGGAGCACTGAAACTTCGTGATGGCTCTGCTGTAAGTATTAGTGGTCAAAAAGCTGAAACAGATATTCCTGAAAATGGGAGCAAGATCTAGTGATATTGTCTGACTTATCGGTTAAAAGACCGGTTTTTGCTACCGTTATAAATTTGCTTATCATTACTTTTGGTATTGTTGCTTTTTTAATGCTGCCATTACGAGAGTACCCTGATATTGACCCTCCTATTGTTAATATCAGTACTAATTACCCCGGCGCGTCAGCGGCGATTGTCGAGACTAAAATAACCCAATTACTTGAAGACAGAATCAGTGGCGTTGAAGGCGTTAAAACTATTAACTCAAACAGTCGTGTTGGTCGTTCTAGTATAACCATTGAATTTAATTTAGATCGAGATATTGATGCGGCGACTAATGATGTACGCGATCGTATTTCTCGAGCACTAAATAACTTACCAGAGCAAGCCGATCCTCCAGAAGTATCTAAAGCCAATGATGATGAAAACGTTATTGTTTGGTTTGTTTTACAAAGTGAAACCATGAGCACACTAGCGCTAACTGATTATGCTAATCGATATATTGTAGACCGTTTTGCTGTGGTTGATGGTGTTGCTCGCATACGGGTTGGTGGTGGACGTACTTATGTAATGAAAATACGGCTAAACCGTGCGTCAATGGCAGCGCGTAATATTACAGTACAGGATATTGAACGTACTTTACGTGATGAGAATGTTGAATTACCAGCGGGACGCATTGAGTCAGTTGATCGAGATTTCTCTATTCGTGTAGAGCGCAGTTATTTATCAGAACAAGATTTTGCCAATATGGTTATTGATCGTTCTGAAAGTAATTCACTGGTACGTTTAGGTGATGTTGCTGAAGTCTTTATTGGCGCGCAAGATGATGAAAACATGTTTCGTGGTAATGGCAAAAATATGGTTGGCTTGGGTGTTATTAAGCAATCTAAGGGGAATACCTTAGATGTTGTTAAGTCAGCAAGAAAAGAGATGATCGCTATTCGTAATACGCTACCTGTTGGTACCACTATTACTAATAGTTACGATAGCTCTGTTTTCATTCAAGGCTCGATTGATGAAGTCTATAACACGTTAATTATCGCCATGTTGATGGTGGTATTGGTTATCTTTTTATTTTTAGGTAATGTCCGAGCTACTCTTATACCCGCAATTACAGTACCCGTCGCTTTAATTGGTTCAATGATGGCGCTGTCATGGTTTGGTTTTTCTATTAACTTATTAACCTTACTCGCCTTAGTACTCGCAATTGGCTTGGTCGTTGATGATGCCATTGTTGTACTGGAAAATATTTATCGTCGTATCGAAAATGGTCAAACACCATTGATGGCAGCATATGAGGGGGGTCGTGAAGTTGCTTTTGCTGTTGTTGCAACTACGTTGGTGTTAGTAGCCGTATTTGTACCTCTTGTCTTTTTATCGGGTAATATGGGCCGATTATTTACCGAATTTGCTATCGCTATATCCGCCGCAGTAATATTTTCAAGCCTGACTGCTTTATCGCTTACACCAATGATGTGTTCAAAAATGTTAAAACACAGAGAGCGGAGCTCTTCCTTTGGTCAAAAGCTAGATCGTGCTTTTGCTCGTTTTGAAGCATCTTATGGTCGCGCCCTTAAAAGTAGTATTCATCAACCCATGCTTATCGTACTCGTGTTGGGCTTAGCACTAGCCGCAGTGTTTTTGCTGTTTAATAAATTACCTTCTGAATACACACCGAAAGAAGACCGTGGCAATTTCTTTTTAATGATGCAAAGCGCTGAAGGCGCAAGTTATGAAAGCAACGTTAAAAATATGCATGAAATTGAAGAAAAGCTTCTAGCTTATCAAGCTCAAGGTGAGTTAGACCGAGTGTTAGTGCGTGTACCTGGTTTTGGTGGGAGCGGTGGTGTTGCTATTGTTGGCTTACCTGAATGGGATAAACGTAGTATTGATACATTCAGTTTTATTAATAAAATAAACGCAGATATGCAAAGTGTGACTGATGTACGAGCCTTTGCCATCATGCGCCGTGGCATTGGTGGCGGTGGCGGTGGTGATAACCCTGTGTCTTTTGTTTTACAGGGGAACACCTTTAAAGAGCTAGCACAGTGGCGTGATATTTTGATCACAGAAGCGCAAAAAAATCCTAAATTGTCGAATATCAACAGTGATTATCAAGAAACATATCCTCAGTTATTAGTTCAAATAGATCGTGAACGTGCCTATGATTTAGGTGTGACAGTGGGTGATATCGCCCAAACCCTAGAGACCATGCTAGGTCAACGTCGTGTTACAACGTTTGTTGATCGAGGTGAAGAGTATGATGTAATTGTTGAAGGTGATGAAAAGCAATTTCAAAGCCCGGCAGACATTGAAAATTTATATATTCGCTCTCGTACTACCGACAAATTAATACCATTAGCGAGTGTTTTAAATATTGGTGAAAATGCAACCTCGTCTCAACTCAATCGTTATAACCGCTTGCGTAGTATTACTGTTACTGCAAATTTGGCTGATGGTTATGCTTTAGGTGACGCACTAGATTTCCTTGTCGATGTGACTAAAAATAAACTGCCAGAACATGTGCAAGTGGATTATAAAGGCGAGTCGCTATTGCTAAAAGAATCAGGTAATTCCATCATGTTTGTTTTTTTGTTGGCCCTATTAATTACTTATTTGGTGTTAGCTGCCCAGTTTGAAAGCTTTATTCATCCTTTTGTTATTTTACTTACCGTACCGTTAGCACTGGTTGGTGCACTTGCTGGGCTCGAGTTAATGGGCATGAGTTTAAATATCTACAGCCAAATTGGTATTATCATGCTAATAGGCTTAGCAGCTAAAAATGGTATTTTAATTGTAGAATTTGCCAACCAGTTACGTGACAAAGGGATTGCTTTTGAAGAAGCATTAATTAGTGCTTCACAGCAAAGATTACGCCCTATTGTTATGACAACATTTACAACGGTAACCAGTGCTATTCCTTTAGTGTTTGCGGTCGGTCCTGGAGCTGAAAGTAGAATGGTGATTGGCGTGGTGATTTTTGCGGGTGTATCACTAGCGAGTATATTTACCTTATTTATTGTGCCAGGCGCATATTATTGGTTATGTCGTAATACAGGCTCTCCGCAGGCGATTGCTAATAAAATTGAACAGTAAAGCTAATGGCCTAGTGGTTTAAATGTTTAAATGAAAAAAGCCTAGCAGACGTGAGTCGCTTATTACTAGTCTCTTAGTGAACTACTCCGGCCATAAATGGCCGAGCTTCAAAATCAAGCGGCTTTCGCTACTTGATTAATCTTTTTTGACGTTTCACTAATAGAGTGCGTTAATCTAAGCTTCTTTAAAGCAGTAGACTGCTAGCTTGTTGCCATCAGGGTCGCGAGTATACGCCGCGTATGCATTTGGTGCCCAATCTCGTGTACCAGGAGCGCCTTCATCAGGGCTACCAGCAGCTATTGCGGCGGCATGGAATGCGTCAATCGCTGCGCGGTTCGGCGCTTCAAAACTGACAGTAACACCATTACCAACACTAGCTGATTGACCATTGGCTGGTTTTAAAACGAAGAATGATGGTGCATCTACGCCCCAAATAGTGCCATTTTCATCTAAATCAGCGATGCGCTTAAGGCCAATTGTCTTTAAAACGTTATCGTAGAAAGTGCGTGATTGAGTTAAGTCGTTAGTACCAACAGTTACATGAGTAAATATGCTCATTTATATTCTCCATAGAGTAAAGTTAATTATTTGCTTATCGATGTGTAGCTAAATTGCTACGGCTCGTTTCGATGGAGGTATAATATACCTTTCCAAATAAATGATAATACCTAAATATGTAAATTACCTTTACCTGATGGTAACAATGACACTTGATTAGAAAACAAATAAAGAAGGGGGAGTTTGTATGCAGTGGCGGATATGCACGACATACATTGATGTGCTATATAGGATCTGGGTATATACCCAAACCACTTGAAGATGCAGTTTCAGAGCTAAGCTAGGAAATCAGATCAAGGCGCGATACGAAGAGAATGGTTATTCCATTATCAAGTAGTGCAACGCTGGGCTGGTTTTCTAGCTTAACTCCCTACGGGCAAGCCGATAAAGGGTCATCTCCTACGTTATTGATTTCGAAAATGGAACAACCATTCTCTTCAATTAATGCCTTGGTGCTAACCCTTTCTCGACTTGCTGAATCCTGCATATTCAAGTGGCTTGGGTATACAGTTCAGAAAAGAATGAGTTTAAAGTAGTTGCTCAGCTAAATAGTCAACAAGTAATCTAATTTTAGGTGATAAATGGCGGTTTTGAGGATAAACCGCCCATATACCTTCGTCAGGCGCACGATAACTGTCTAACAAGGTAACCAGTTCGCCACGTTGAATATGATGTTGAACATAGTAATCTGGTAACTGCACTATCCCTAAACCTTTGAGTGCTGCATCGGTTAAGCTATAACCATTGTTGTATCGTAACCTCCCCGTTACTCGGATACTTTTTTCTCTGCCTGACTCTCTAAAATGCCAGTGATCATTTGTCCCCAATAAACAACTGTGCTTATTAAGCTCTGATATAGAATGTGGTATCCCCTGTTTTTCTAGATAGCTTGGCGAGGCACAAACATAGTTTGTTCGCTTACCTAATTTTTTTGCCATCATTGTCGAATCGCTTAATTTACCCAGACGAATAGCTAAGTCATACCCTTCATCAACGATGTCAATTTGACGATTGCTTAAATAAGCAGACACTTCTACATCGTTATATTGTTTCATGAAATTATTCACAAGGGGCAATACCTGTTTCTCACCATAGGTTACTGGGGCTGTTAACTTAATTTTCCCTTGAGGTTTAGATTGCAAGTTTGTAATAGCACGTTCTGCTGCATCTAATCCATCGAGTACGCTACGACAGTGCTGATAAAAAACACGTCCCTCTTCGGTTAAGGATACTTTGCGTGTTGTGCGATAAAATAATTTGATATTAAGGCGCTTTTCTAGCGCACTGATCTGGCGACTCACTTGCGCTGTTGATATCGCCATTTTTTTTGAAGCGAGCGTAAAGCTCTCATTTTCCGCAACATAAACAAATTCGCTAATACCATCCCATTGCATGATTGTTACCCCTGTGTACAAGTGATTTACTAAAACAGTATATTATCATTTTTTATAAGATAGTTATAATAGCTTCCATCAACAAAGCGCAACCTATTAAAAAAATAAAGTTTTGAGCTAGGTTATGACTATATTTATAAGGGTGAATACATGAGCTGGTTATTTCTTTTATTAGGCGTTATCGCTGAAACATTATCTCACGTTGCGTTAAAAGAAACAGAGGGATTTACCCGCCCGATACCAAGTGCTTTGGTGTTAATAGGGCACCTTGCGGCTTTTATGTTTTTGTCGCAAGCAATGAAAGGGATGCCGGTTGGTATTGTTCATGCTTTATGGGCTGGATTAGCGATTGTAAGTGTAACGTTATTATCAACTATCGTTTATCGCCAACACTTAGATTTAACGACCTGGGCAGGTATGGCACTTGTTGCCACAGGGGTTGTATTAATTAATTTATCTCAAGGGCATGCACACTAAGTGACATGCTAGAGTAAAAACATTCAATAATAGGCTTAATGCTAATTATTACAAAAACTGAAAGTGAGTAACTCAAAGGTTATTTACATGATTATTATTTAAACCAATATTTAAACAAAAGTGAGAATTCAAATGACTGACAAATTTATCAAATCAAGAGCCGCGATCGCTTGGGGCCCAAACCAACCGTTATCTATTGAAGAAGTTGATGTAATGCTACCGCGCAAAGGTGAAGTATTAGTTAAAGTTATTGCTTCTGGCGTATGTCACACCGATGCATTTACTTTATCTGGAGATGATCCTGAAGGTATTTTCCCGGTGATCTTAGGTCACGAAGGTGGTGGTATTGTTGAACAAATAGGTGAAGGCGTAACGAGTGTAAAAGTTGGCGACCATGTTATTCCTTTATACACACCAGAGTGTGGCGAATGTAAATTCTGTTTATCAGGTAAAACTAACCTTTGTCAGAAAATTCGTGAAACACAAGGTAAAGGTTTGATGCCTGATGGCACAACGCGTTTTTATAAAGATGGTCAGCCAATCTTTCATTACATGGGTTGTTCAACCTTCTCTGAATACACAGTGTTACCAGAAATTTCGTTAGCGAAAGTTAATAAAGCTGCGCCATTAGAAGAAGTATGTTTACTAGGTTGTGGTGTTACAACCGGTATGGGCGCGGTAATGAATACAGCCAAAGTTGAAGAAGGTGCTACGGTAGCTGTCTTTGGTCTTGGCGGTATTGGTTTATCGGCTGTTATTGGCGCTACTATGGCGAAAGCGAGCCGTATTATTGCTATCGATATCAACGAAAGTAAGTTTGAGTTAGCGAAAAAATTAGGCGCTACCGATTTCATTAATCCAAAAGATTACGACAAACCTATTCAAGACGTGATTGTTGAACTAACCGATGGCGGCGTTGACTACTCGTTTGAGTGTATTGGTAACGTAGACTTAATGCGTTCAGCGTTAGAATGTTGTCATAAAGGCTGGGGCGAATCAGTGGTTATTGGTGTTGCCGGTGCAGGTAAAGAAATCTCAACCCGTCCGTTCCAACTAGTGACTGGTCGTGTATGGAGAGGCTCTGCGTTTGGTGGTGTTAAAGGCCGTACTGAGTTACCTGATTACGTTGAACGTTACTTAGCCGGAGAATTCAAATTAAGTGACTTCATTACCCATACCATGGGGCTGGAAGACATAAATGAATCATTTGAATTAATGCATAAAGGCGAGAGTATTCGTACTGTCATTCATTTTGATAAGAAATAATTAGCCATTTCGATAAATAATCACTAGCGATTTTGATAGGTAATACTAATCCGTCTTAATAGCTAGTCAGTTACTCCTTACATAGAATAAATGATAAGGAGTAACGTCTTGAGGTTTTACCATGACAACTGCCCCTTTAATAGAAAACGTAAGTGTAAACAAAAGCTTTGGTGGCTGGCACAAACAATATAGCCATCATTCCAAAGTATTAAACTGCGACATGCGATTTGCTATTTACTTGCCGCCACAAGTATCCAACGGAGAAAAAGTGCCAGTGTTGTATTGGCTTTCGGGCCTGACTTGCACCGATGAAAACTTTATGCAAAAGGCAGGAGCACTGCGCATGGCTGCCGAATTAGGTATTGCCATTGTTGCGCCTGATACTAGCCCTCGTGGTGACGACGTAGCGAATGACGAAGGTTATGATTTAGGTCAAGGCGCTGGCTTTTATGTAAACGCAACTCAAGCACCTTGGAATCGTCATTACCACATGTACGATTATGTCGTTAATGAGTTGCCTCAGATAATCGAAGCGGCGTTTCCTGTGTCAGATAAACGCGCCATTAGCGGCCATTCTATGGGCGGGCATGGCGCACTGACTATTGCTATGCTAAACCCGGAACGTTATCGCTCAATGTCGGCGTTTAGCCCCATTTGCAATCCAATGAATGCACCTTGGGGGAAAAAGGCTTTTGCCGCTTACCTCGGTAAAGACAAAGCAACTTGGCACAATTATGATGCCAGTAATTTAATGCGTCGAGCGACCACGTTTATTCCGGCTAAAGTTGATCAAGGTGGAGCTGATGATTTTTTGAAAGAACAGTTAAAGCCAGAAGCACTAGAAGCGGCAGCAAACGTCAATAATTATCCATTAGAGCTGTCAATTCACGAAGGTTATGACCACAGCTATTACTTTATTTCGAGCTTTATTGAAGAGCACTTGCGCTTCCATGCAAAGCACTTAAATAACTAGTCATCCTAATCTTAGATAAAAATGCCGTGTCATGGATGATATCGCAGCAGTTTTATTTGTGATAAGAAAGTTACGAATAAAACCTCTGTTCTAAAATGGATAAGCACACCAAATATTGGTCGTTTAAAGAATATTCTGGGTGAAGTCATTGTTATTATCTTGTTTGTTAAGTTTTTTGAAATCATTTTGATTAACTTAAATAGCCTCACATGGGAGATATTAATATTGCCTGTTTCTATTTTATTACTTGCTTTGAGTTTAAAGTTTTTAGGATTAGGTCGTTAAGAGATAAAAATTGAAAATAACAGTGATTAAATAACACTCAGTGAACCTTGTCGGTGAAATAATACCCTAAGAGAATGTATAAGGTGTTTGGTACGTTCGAATAGCCAGTAGCCAATTGAAAAATGGTGAGCGATATTATTCACCACTTTTCAAAATAGCCGACACTATTGAGTTTAACTTATAGGTTAACGTATTTTCTTTCGCTGAATATATAGTAACTATGGGTGTTCTAGTTACCAAATGAACCCGCATCACCAGGAAAAACAACAGGGCTTTCAAAGCCATCTTTACTGACACTAACCACGCCAAAAAAGTAATTATCTATAACAATATTTTCCAAAGTGTATTCTGTTACATTACCAACAAAACGGCTGTTTTGCCATTGTGAAGCATCCGTTAATCGCCAGTAAATCTTATAGCCTGCAATAATATTTTTTTCATTTTTATTTGCCTTTGCCCAAGCAAGTTTAGTACTGGGTTGCACTGCTCCGCTTATTTCAACGTTAACGGGTGGATTAGGAGCCCATGCCATGCCAGCTAAAGAAACTGCATTGAGTGCCGTAAGTTTTGCCGCATAGTTAAAGTTGATACCGTCGATAGTATCGCCATAGTTGACACCATTTTCTGTTCTAAGGTCTTGATGTTGTCGGTTGTAGTTCTCATTCGTTTCCATAATTCGAACCGCAGGATAACCAAGGTCGTTAAACGGACGGTGGTGTCCACCACGTCCAAATCTATCTAAACGGTAAACCATCATAGTGTCTAAATTAGGAATATACCTATCTGCCATCCAGTCAATATAACGAGCTAAGTTACGAGTAGGTGAATCGACCTCTCCCCCTGTAAAACGTCTTTTAGTTGCCTGCTTTTGTGTTTCTTTTTGGCGAGTGCCTTCAGCAAATATTCTTGCGGTTGTATTATTAATAACGCCATTAATCCCTTCAATATTGCCGATCATATCATTATTTAGCACCGCTTTAATTCGCCAACCATCTTTTTGCGCTTGCTTAGCCATAATTTTACCGCCAAAGAGCCCTTGCTCTTCACCAGCTAAGGCAGCAAACACAATTGAGCCATTGAATTCATGCTTAGATAGTACTCTTGCCGCTTCCAAAACGCCTGCAACACCTGAAGCATTATCATTGGCGCCCGGAGAGTCTGAGGTAGCATTCATAGGATCACTAACACGAGAATCAATATCGCCTGACATAATGACATAGCGATTATCATCCGTTTTACCTTTCAATATCGCGATGACACTCACCACTTCGGTAGGCTCTGGTATACGTTTTTCACCCGATATCACATCACGTTGAAAATACACCTCAAGACACTCTCCGCAAGCCTTCGAAATAGCTTCAAATTCAGATTTAATCCAACGTCTTGCAGCGCCGATACCGCGTGATTCAGATTGAGTTTCTGATAAAGTATGTCTGGTGCCAAAGCCGACGAGTTTCCTAATGTCTTTTTCGATATTATCAGCTGATACCTGCTCAGCTATTTGATGTAGCTTTACTTGATCCGTGTATTTAACTTCAGCTAACGCCGAAGTAATCGTTAATGCTGAGACGATTAAGCTACACGCCGCTATAGGGTATAAATTCCGCATATTTTAAACTCGCTTATTACAAAGGAAAAAATGTATATTTTCACCTGACAACTGATTGAAAAATATCATCATTGATTAAAGGAAATCACTATCTCAATAACCAATGGCGACACAACTATGATGATTAAAGAACTAAGAGATTACTATTTTGCATTTAGTTCATCACCTCTACTTTATATTAGTAATCAATAACCTCCCTTTGATTTCGGAGTCGTTTTATATTGCTCAAACCACCATAATATATGAGCAACTTTAGACATTAAATTGCTAGGGCGTTTATAAATACCATGATAAGCGTCTGGTATTCTTACCATGGCTGTATCAACATCACGTAATTTAAGCGCTTGATAAAACTGTTCAGTTTCAGCAATGGGTGTTCGTTGATCTGCTTCCCCTGTTAGTAGCATGGTAGGTGTACTGACATTACCAACATAACTAATAGGTGATAACTTCATATAGTGCTCGCTGTCTTCCCATGGCATTTTGTTAAACCAATTTTTAATAACAAAAGGATAAATATCAGTGGTCAGTACGAAGCTAATCCAATTGATTACAGGTTTAGCGACCACAGCAGCTTTAAATCTGTCAGTATGGCCAATAATCCACGCCGTTAAAACACCACCACCAGAACCACCTGTTACAAATAATGCCTCATCATCAATAGCTTCTTGCTTAATAACATTATCAACAACAGACATTAAATCATCATAATCTTGGCTTGGATAATTATTATGAATGGTTTGAGAGAATTCTTTACCGTAGCTATCACTTCCTCTTGGGTTAGCATAAACTACGACATAGCCTTTCGCTGCCATAAGTTGAATTTCTGCAGAAAAATGAGGTCCATAATTTGTGACTGGACCACCATGAATTTCTAGGATCAAAGGAAATTTTTTACCCGCTTTTTTAGCCGTATCATACCCTGGAGGGTAAGCAATCCAAGCTTGAATATTGCGTTTATCAAATGAAGATTTGGTATTAATTTCTTTTATACTAGCTAGAGTTTTATAACCTAATGCATCTTCATTAAGTGTAGTTAGTAGGGTTGTTTTACCCTTTTTCGTTATTGCTATATCCGCAGGGCGTTGAGGATTCGAAAAAGTAAAAGCAACAGTTCCATCTTCTGAAACAACAAATTCACCGCCATTATATGGTCTACCGTAAGAGAGCCCGCCTAACTGTCTCGCAACAATTTTTCGTTTGCCACTCAACGATTGAGAAGCAACATAAGTTTCTCCTTTATCTTGATAACTCATTAAAACGGATTTGCTGTTCTTAGCCCATTGAATGTTATTAATTGAACGGTCTAAATTTTCAGTAATAGAATGTTTATTTGAACCATCAATATTCATGATATAAAGTTCAGTGTTTTCGTAATTTTTATAGTGCTGATCAGAGCCTAAATACGCAATCAACTTACCATTAGGCGAGATAATAGGGCTTGAATCAGGTCCATTACGATCTGTTAATACGTTAACTTCTTGCGTTTCAATATCCACAGAGTAAATATTACTATCTGTCCATTCTAGATCTTTATCTAAACGTTTGTTGGTTGAGTAATATAATTTGCTTCCATCTTTACTCCAACTAACTTTTTCATTATGATTGAACTCACCCTCTGTAAGTTGACGTGCATTTCCCCCATCAGTTGACATAACAAAAATATGGCTATTACCTGCTTTATTATAACCTGCACCATCAAAGCGATAATACATGTCATCAATATACACAGCTGGCTTAGCCCATTTTGCTCCTTTAGGCATACCTGGCAGTGATACAACACTCTTTGTTTCACTATCAACAAACATTGAGAAAGCTAAATGTTTTCCATCAGGCGACCAACTTAGATTTGAAGGTGCGTTAGTGAAGTGACTCAATTGTCCAGCGTTACCTGTTTGCAACCACTTCATATGTATTTGAGATTTACCACTCGCCGTAGAAATATAAGCTAGTTTTGTATTATCAGGAGAAAGCTTTGGCGAATAATCAACATGAAGACCATTAGTTACCGGAGTTAAGTTTTTTTTCTTGTCAACTTTCCAAATGTTGCCAAGTTTTTTATCACTATGAATATCCATATAGTTACGAACAAAATAGACTTCATCACCGCCAGCATTTATAGCAAGTCCAGAAGCATACTCCAGTGTAAAAACATCTTCTAGTTGTAATACAGGCTCGACTTTAGCAAAGGTCATTGTTGAAAATAGCGGCGCAATTATTACTGCTACCCAAATGTTTTCCTTCATTATTATTCCTTAAATGGGTAGCTTTAACCCTATTATTCATGATTGAACTCTAAGCTAAATTAACATAATTTATTTAAATTACAAAATTATGTGAATTTAGATTTACATTTGTCAGCACCGTCGAGAAAACTCGGTACTTTAGTGCCGAGTAGTTCACTATTAAATAACCAATGACGGGTGCATCTATCAAAATGTGAATCTTAATTTATCGAACATTTTGATAATTACTCGTTAGTATAAAAAGCGATTAGTGAATTTATAATGAGCAGTCCAGAATGAAAAAAAATATCTTCACAAGGAATTTATCAGCAGCTCAAGCCATATGCTTGTTAGCCACTTTTACTTAGTTACAGTTGTATGCAAATGACAGTGACTTATGTTCTATCACCTACAGAGAAGCAGCTGAACTTGGTCTTGATAATTTAGAACATGGCTTTTTTGCCTCAACAGATGTTGTTAAAGGAAAAGTTAAAGATGAATGCCCAAGTTATAAAGTATCACACCAATCGCTAGTAGATCTTGATATAGACTCTAAAGAAGTTAACGACCTTATTGAATTTTTGATAAAAAAGATGTTGCGTTAACCTCAATATTAACTGTATTTGAAATCTATACTAAAGGCCGCCCAAAAGCTTAGCCTAAAGCACTTGATGCCCTTATTCCACAAGTACGCTATCAATACGAAGCAATTTTGGAAAAAATAGCCAACCAAGAACATGCTACTTGGTCTATTATCTTTAAAAAGATGATGAAGCTTGAAAGATATTTATTGAAGCTGACGGAAAATTAATGGTAGGAACGGATCCAATAGTTTTTAGTGGTGTTATTGCTGGTTTTTCTAATCAACGGGTTGTTGAATTGCTTGTAGAAGCAGGTTTTAGCGTGGAAGAATCCATTGAAATATCTACGCTTAATACCGCTAAATATTTACATCGTGAAAATCTAATTGGCTCTATGAAACAGGAAAACGTGCTGATTTAGTATTGGTTGATGGTGACTTATCAAAAGATCCATCGGCTATTCGTGATAGGTCAGTCGTTTTTAAAGGCGGCATAGGCTATAACATAGAAAAAATACCGGCAACGACTAAGTCTGTTGTTGGCTCACATTAATCCAAAAACGGTTAATATCACTTAAAATAAATCATAATACTAATAATAAATTAAAAGGAATAAACATGAAAAAATCAGTAATATCTTGTTGTGTTGCTTTAGGATTAATGTCTTCATTTGGTGCTAAGGCTGCGACTGGCCCGAAAGAACTACTTAAAAATGTTGAACATAAAGTTATTGAATGGCGCCGTGATTTTCACCAAAATCCTGAGCTAGGAAACCGTGAATTTCGCACCGCTGGAATAGTTGCAGAGCATTTGAGAAGCCTTGGCATGGAAGTGGAAACCAATATTGCCTATACCGGTGTTGTTGGGATTTTGAAAGGTTCAAAGCCAGGCCCTACGGTAATGCTTCGTGCCGATATGGATGCTTTACCGGTAACAGAAAAGGTCGATTTACCTTTTAAGTCAACTAAAACAACTAACTACCGCGGTGTCGATGTCGGTATTATGCACGCCTGTGGCCATGACACCCATGTTGCCATGTTGATGGGAACAGCTTCAGTACTAGCTGGCATGAAAGATCAACTCAATGGTAATGTCATGTTTGTATTCCAACCCGCAGAAGAAGGTGCACCTAAAGGTGAAGAAGGTGGCGCTGAACTGATGTTAAAGCAAGGAATGTTTAAACGTTATAAACCTGATGCTGCTTTTGGTTTACATATAACATCTAGCCTGCCTTCTGGAACTATAGGTTATCGAAGTGGCCCATTTATGGCTAGTGCAGATAGGTTTGAAATTAATGTCCATGGTGAACAAACACATGGTTCTACACCTTGGAACGGCGTCGATCCCATTGCAGCGGCGGCTCAAATTGTTAATGGTGTGAACCTCATTGTTAGTCGTCATATTGATATTACCAAAGAACCTGCTGTCGTTTCTTTTGGTAAAATTTCGGGTGGTGTGCGTAATAATATTATTCCTGAAAATGTCGAAATGATAGGTACTATTCGTAACTTTGACATGGATAATAGGCAACAAATTTTTGAAAAAATTAAAACAACGGCAACGCATATTGCTGCCTCGTCAGGAGCAAAGGCCGATGTTAATATTTTCAAAGGTTACCCTGTTACGATAAACAACCCAGAATTAACCACACAAATGTTACCGAGTTTGGAAAAAGCAGCCGGAAAGCAAAATGTAATGATTATACCTAAGATCACCGGTGCAGAAGATTTTTCATTTTACGCCCTTGAGGTACCAGGTTTATTCGTTTTTTTAGGGGGAACTCCAAGTGATAAAGACGAAAAAACAGCACCAAGTAACCATTCCCCTTATTTTTTTGCTGACGAGTCCTCATTTAAAACGGGCACTGCTACATTGACTCAACTGACCCTTGACTATATGGCCCAAGCTAAATAGTATTTGCCAGTAAAGTGTATGGCAATATAAAAATATTATTTGGGATTATTACCCCTAGTAGTTACCCAAATGAATTTTGGTATTGCTGTTTTCCTTAAAAAATCGCATCATTCAACTAGTTTCACCTTAAATGGATATATAGCGATAACGATGCCAACAAAAAATGTTTTCTTGCCAAAACAGCAAAGAAGCCAAGATACACAACGCAAACTATTAAACGCTTTACATTTTTGTCTCCAAGACAAGTTTTTCGAGCACATCACTATTAAAGAATTATCCACGCGTGCTGGCGTATCCGTAGGCACCTTTTACCGACGATTTAAAGACAAAGAATCATTATTGCCACTACTCTATCAAGACTTTGGTAACGATCTCTCTCAATGGGTCACTAACCTCGAACTTATCGAATTTGCAAATTTAAAGGAAGCTGTAGAAAAGGTATCCGTTGAAACTTATCAATTTCTTTCGACACGCAAAAGTGTATTTCGAACACTCCACTTAAATTCAAGGCTCCATTCAGAATTACTTGATTCAGATAAATCAGTGGACCGCAAAGTAATTTACCAACGTTTGGTTGAAATTTTATTAAGATTTAGACAAGAAATTACAGCAAAAGATCAATCAAAAGTTGCTGAAGTGGCTATTTTTATGATTATTAGCGGTCTTTTAGACAAGGTTCTTTATCCAACTCTAACCCCCGCAATTGCCTGTGAGATTGATGATGCCGAATTTTCTATTGAACTACCAAAAATAATATTGCCTTATTTAACTATATAAAAACAAGTTGTATTAAAGCGCATATACGATTGAATTTACAAAGAACTTCGCTCTTTTAGGGCTCAGCATTGTTTGGGCTGCGACGAGTATCGGTGTTTCCCATATTGTTCAAGCAACGCGAGCGGGCGCTGATTTTGGCTTCGCGTTATTGGGCTTTATTATTTTTGCTCACGTTGTTAAGTATCCTTTTTTCTTATTTGGTCCAAATATGCTGGTCTAACAGGTAAAACCCACCTGTTAATTCTTGTAGCTTCACGTGAACTACTCGGGACTAAAGTACCAGTACCGATTTTTCTCGACGGTGCTGATAAAAAATTTACTCTGAGAGTTTTTACACAGCCTTTAGCATTAGTGAGCCTTAGCTAATTACTTTACCCCCATCTTGATGTTCTGCTTCCATAGTATTCTTGGTGGCATAAATGAACATCCGTACTGCTTCTTCATTTGGAATGCCAAACCTCAACAGGGGCTTTGATTTTGGCTGCTTTTTAAGCTAAAGGGATTGAATATTAGCTTCGTATTTTGCTGATTGTTAACTCATGTCACAAGAAGAAGTTAACAATAGTTGAATGTAAAGAAAGAGAATTTAAAAAGGTAGCTTAACGAACTTAACTAGGTGTCTGAATTTAGTTGATCAGGTCAGGCCTTGGTTAATTTAGGACAATTTAACAATAATTGCTTGTAATTCATTTTCTAATTGAAGTAAGTTAAATTACTATGAATAAATGTTAATAAGGACGATTCACATCAACACAGCATCAACACTAATCCATTCACTTGGAAACTTAACCAAAGATATATATAAAGTCGATACAGTCGGCTCAATGATTTCATTATTACAAACTGAAATGGAATTATTATTTGGTTTCAGTTTAACGTGGTTGTATGCATTTGAAGGTAATTGTAAAAAGACTTCTAAACTCATTTCTGTAGTTGGGAAAGGCCAGAAAGAAGTTGAATCTAAATATCCGTATATAGATATTACTAACGATAAAATGATGGAAAAAATCTTTAATAGTGATTTTCCTGTATATGTTGAAGATGCTCGAAGTGATCCGACTACAGATAAAAAAATCGTTAATGCATTGGACTATCGAACACTTATAAACTGCCAGTTATTCTTGCATGGAGAAAGTCTTGGTTTAATAGGGACTGGATCCTTTGCGACTGAAGGTGTCAGGCCAATGTCTCTTGATGAAATAGCTTATTTTTCAGCCTTATCGAAAATTGTATCAATTACGTTAGATCGTATTAGTTATCGTGAAAAATCGTTGCTTGACCCTCTCACAAAAATAGACAATAAGCGTGGACTTGAAGTTAATGCTGAAACTTTATTGGCACTTGCACGGCGTAATAATCAAAGCGTTGCAATTGTTTTTATTGATCTAGACAACTTTAAACCTATCAACGACCAGTTTGGACATGACGTGGGAGACAATACGTTAATCTCTTTTTCTCTATGTCTGAAAAACATATTGAGGCGTTCAGATCTTGTCGCAAGAGTAGGTGGAGATGAGTTTGTTTTATTACTATCTAACGTTAATGATGAATACTGTATTCATAAATTAATTGATCAGATTGATGCAGAATGGACGCTTCTAAAAGCCAATAAAAGTAACTTAGATATAACCTTTTCTGCCGGCTATTCTGTTTTTCCTGAAGATGGCACTCATTTGGATGAGCTAATTAATTTAGCTGATAAAAAAATGTATCAGATAAAATCGATTTCAAAAAACACTTGATCCAAGTTATCAATGAAGAGAAATTACTATGCCACCCATGATAATTCTACACAGAAATTACTATGCCACCCATGATAATTCTACACAGTGATAATACTCTGAAACACGCTATCCATTGGCCAACAACAAAAATTACTATGCCACCCATGATAATGCTACACAAAAGTTACTATGCCACCCATGATAATTCTACACAATAATAATACTCTGAAACACGCTATCCATTGGTCAACAACAAAAATTACTATGCCACCCATGATAATGCTACACAAAAGTTACTATGCCACCCATGATAATTCTACACAATAATAATACTCTGAAACACGCTATCCATTGGTCAACAACAATGCATGTACTTCATCTTGTAGGCTTTTGTATATCGATTGTTATAGATGTTGATTAAATCAGTGAATTTCAGGCAAGTTTACTTCTCCCCCAAGGTAGCCTTATTTTTCTTGCTGTCTTAGTGCTGTCTTAGCTTGTAGTTAAGTTTACGCGCTATTCAAACAAGCTTGGGCATTTGCTTTCCCGTGTGCTCGCTTTAACCCCACGTGCTCAGTAAATTCACACAAATGCTCTGCGGTGCCGACCGCGCCAGTGAATATACCTTCAAAGTTTGAGGTGAGTTTGAGCCAACTTTCATCGCTGATGTGAAGTCTTGACAGTATATTTGCGGTTTTGTTATCGATAGCGCCTCGTTTGTCTGCTCTTATTACGCGACCTGTTTCATCTACAAGGGTTAAATAGTCCTTTAAGCTAAAGCGGATACCGGAGGTTTTAGCTTGCTGTTCATGGCCAGTAAAAGGTAATAACGTTGTCGGTTGCTCTCCGATAATGGCGGCTCTGATACGCAGTTGAATACTGGTAAAACTCGATTGCTCAGGTGTTGGGGCAATACCCGCACGCACTGGATTTAAATCTACATAAGCCATACAAGCAAGTAATGCCCCTTCATCGAGCAGGGCTTGTGATTTAAAGCGTCCTTCCCAAAAGTGCCCAGTGCATTTATCTTCTTTATTGGCCTGTCGAGCAATAGGCTCGTTTAATGCCCGCATAAACCAACTGATATCGATTAAGCGTTGTTTATAGACCTGTGCTGTTTCTTCAACCATTTCTATTTCGAATGTCGTTAATGATTGCTGTCGCTGATATTGACGGGTTAACAGGGTGCCTTTAAACAACTTATGCCAACGGGACAGTACCTCGAACGTCGTCCAGTTGTTAACTTGTTCACTATCAACATGAAGGACTAAATGTAAGTGATTATTCATAACAGCGTGAGCACAAATATCAATAGCAAAGACCTGAGATAATGTAAAAATGCGCTGTTCAATCCAATGACGCCTGTGCTCATAACTGACACCGGTTTCTTTATCAACACCACATAAAAAGGCTTTTCGAACGGTTTGACTACAAATATGATAATACGGCGTATCAGATAAACTGATTTGTTGTGAACGAGGCTTAGGCATAACAATCACCACACTTATAAGAGGGTAAACTAAGTGTAGTTTATTGTTGAAAAAACAAACAAGTTATTATGGGTGGCTTAATGGGGGATAATCTATGGATTGGATGAAAGGAAAAAGAACTACCTAGAAAGAATAGCAAAAGAAAATAGCAAATAGCCCAGACATCCTACCGTCCGCTAATGGCACTGCCTGTGTAAAAACTCCCGGAGGAAAACTTTTATGCAACGCTACGTAAATTAATAGGTAGCTTTACATCAAATATAATACAAAATTTAATCTAAAGAGCTTTTTTCTGTTGGTTTTTACCAATTACTCAAGTTTGAAATAGTTTTCACACAGGCTGGGCACTAAGCAGTCTTTAATGGTTGCTTTTTTATTTCTGCACTATGTCATGTTTGTGGCAAAAAAGTCTATTAAGACTCAATCATCATTTGACGAGTGATAGTTTCGAAAATTATCCGGATTTACCATTTACCTCGAAAAAAAACCACTCAATGAGTGGTTTTTTATACGCTGAATTTATGGCTGAAAGTCAGACTTTCTAACCCTTACATTAAGCTTGTGAGATTAAATGAACATCGCGTTGTGGGAACGGGATCTCGATATTGTTTTCTTTCAGGGCTAAGTAAATTGCTTTGTAGGCTTTAAATTTAGCATCATAATAATTAGCCGTGGGTGTCCATAAACGTATCGAAATATTGATAGAGCTGTCAGCAAATTCGCTAATACCAATTTGTGGTTCGCGCGATTCACCAACGATATTGAGTTCCTCTATCGTTTTTTCTAAAATAGTAACCACTTGTAATGGATCTTCTTTATAGGCGATACCCACTGTTAACTCTAATAATGAGTCATGTTTGGAGTTGTGTAATATCTCGCCAACAATATGTTTGTTCGGTATGGTAATCGCAACACCGTCTTGGTCATGAATTATGGTATAAGCCAGGAGAACTTCTTTGACTATGCCGGTAACACCGCGCACAGTTATGGTATCACCAACCACGAAGGGGCGAATAATAATAATATTAAAACCAGCTGCATAGTTAGCTAATAAACCTTGTAAGGCTAAACCTGCGCCAAGAGAAATGGCACCAATGGCAGCTATAAATGGTGTAACACTAATGCCTAATTTACTTAACGAGATAACGGTTATCATGATGACGATAAGCATTTTGGTGGTACTGGCCAAAAACTGACTTAAGGTGATATCAAGTTTATGTTTTGTACATAGTCTCAATACAACATTGGATATTTTGCCTGCGACGATATAACCGAGCGCGAAAATGATGAAGGCGCCAATCAATTGGAAGGTATAATTAGCAAAAAAATCAACAATGATATTATAAATATAACTGACCTGATCTATTTCTTGTCGTAATAAATCGGTTGGCGCTAGAGAGAGTGTTTTTTCTACTACTGGGCTTTCACTTGCTACTTTTTCAAACATATATTTTCCATGAGTTTTCGGTGTTAGGTTATGTGGAGTTCAATTAACAGCATAGCGCTATTGGTTAATATTAAGGGCGATAAAGCTAATAATGTGTATGGTAATAGCCATAAATAAAGACTATAGCTTTATTTTATCTTTTTCACCCAATAGGTTATGCTTAAACTTCAGGTTGAATTCTACCCAGTAACGTATTAAAAAGCACTCAATTATTCATGAATGAACAAACCTCAATATGGCAAAGGGACTATCAATCAGCTGATTTTGCTGAGCTTTGTAATGCGCTATATGAAAGAGAGTTGGGGCAGTTGAGTATAGATCCTCTTTTATCAGCCCCATTGATGCAGGGGCGATTAAAAAGTTTACCTCATTATATCAAGCGTACGGCAAACTCCATGTTACAGGTGCAAACACCCCTAAAGCTTGATGTGCAAAATGCAACTTGGTCAGCTAAACAAGGTAAACAGATGCCATTAAATGGCCAAGACAGCGAGTCAGTAAAACAGTGGTATTTATCGGCAACGTTGCATCATGGCCTAGTGGTGCCTATTGCCAAAGATTCCACGATATTATTAGACTCTATTGACAGAATTGATCTTGAGCAACAGCGTTTTCGAACCAATCTTCATGGTTGGTTCTCTTTAACCGACCTTGAACAAAACCAAGCAATAGGGCAATTACTCAAACCGAATAAGAAAGTGATGACGGCAGCTTGTAGTGGCCATTGTTGGTTAAATGCCCATCGAGCAAACCCTTTAACACCGAGTTTGCGTGAGTTGTTATTATCTTGTGCCATTAACTGGCGTAACTTTAAGCAATCGTTAGCAATTTGATTTTTAAAAATTATAAATGCGTTAATAATGTTTACACCAGCAAACACCCATTTATAATGGCAACCGTACTGGTACTTCTCTGACTAAATTTTAGGCTTTATATTAGGTTTTTATGCGCGCTATAACCGTACTCTTACTGGTTTTTCTGATGTTATTACAATACCGACTATGGTTCGGTAAAAATAGTGTGCCTGACTATCTAGCTTTGGAACAAGAAGTTCAACGTCAAGTAGCAGACAATGACAAGCTCAAACAACGTAATAAATTATTATATGCTGATACCGACGATTTGAAATCAGGCGTTGAAGCTATTGAAGAGCGCGCTCGGAATGAGTTAGGGATGATAAAAGAAAACGAAACATTTTTTCGTTTAATACCCTCTGAAAAAAACACCATGCAAATAGACCCGGAATAATAACGTTATGCTAATTAATCCAACCGAGCCTACTCAACAATTTATTGCTGTTGTCCCTGCCGCTGGTGCAGGTAAACGTATGCAGGCAAATTGCCCTAAGCAATATTTAACTATTGATAATAAAACAATTTTAGAACACACCATTGAACGCCTGTTAAGTCATCCGTCGATAAATAAAGTTATTATCGCGCTCAGTGCAAATGATGAATATTATCCACAAACGTCATTAATCAATAATGCTCAGGTTGAAACAGTTATTGGCGGCAAAGAACGAGTTGACTCAGTTCTGGCTGGATTAACAGCGATTGACCCTGAGCACCATTCTTGGGTCTTAGTGCATGATGCCGCGAGACCTTGTGTTACTCATGATGATATTTCAACGTTAATTGCTCGTTGCCTAGCAAAAGAAGTGGGCGGATTATTAGCTGCACCGGTGCGAGACACCATGAAACGATCGGTTTTGAGTACGTTAAATGGTCCGCAAGTTTTGTCAACGGTAGCGCGAGAGCATTTATGGCACGCGCTAACACCACAAATGTTTCCGGTGCGAGAATTAAAAGCCGCGATTATTAATGGCCTTAATCAGGGAGCTGAACTCACTGATGAGTCATCAGCAATTGAACGGGCTAATTTACCTAGTCTGTTAGTTTCGGCAAGCAGTGAAAATATAAAAATTACTCATCCAGATGATCTCGCTTTAGCTGCTTTTTTCTTAGCTAAGCAAAAACAACAGCAACAAAAACCAATATTACAGGAAACACCATGAGAATAGGTCACGGCTTTGATGTACACAAATTTGGTGGCAAAGGCCCTATTGTTTTAGCCGGTGTAGAAATAGATTATCCGCAAGGCTTTATTGCTCACTCGGATGGTGATGTTGCAATTCACGCTTTGTGTGACGCAATATTGGGGGCGCTTTGCTTAGCCGATATTGGTAATCACTTTCCTGATACAGATGGCCAGTATGAAAATATCGATAGTCGAATTTTATTAAAGCATGTTGTCGGTTTAATGATTGAAAAAGGCTATCAACTCGGTAATGCCGATATTACTATCGTTGCACAAGCCCCTAAAATAGCACCACATTTATTGGCGATGCGTACTTGCTTAAGTGAAGACTTACAAGCAGAGCTAGATCAAGTGAATGTAAAAGCAACCACGACTGAAAAGTTAGGTTATGCAGGTCGTAAAGAAGGCGTGGCTGTTCACGCTGTGGTCTTACTGACAAAATCTTCTGCAGCCGTTATAGAGAATAATCAATAAAATGAGCAAGTCATTACAATATTTATATACCCAACCGAATGCCACTGGCCAACTTCGTAGTGAAATGTCTGATTTTAAGGTCTTTGAAAAATTACCTTTTGAACCTTGCGGCGAAGGCGAACATTTATTTATTCACCTGAGAAAAACTGGCGCCAATACGCTAGTTGTTGCCCGAGAGTTGGCTAAATACTTTAAGGTAAAAGAAGGCTTAGTATCTTATGCCGGCTTAAAAGACAGATTTGCTGTTACCGAGCAGTGGTTCGGTATTCACCTACCAGGCAAAGCGATTTATGATTTAAGTAACTTAGCCATCGAAGGTGTTGAAGTTCTTTCCCAACAACGTCATAACAAAAAATTACGCATCGGTGCCTTGTCAGGTAATCGCTTCGAATTAGTGTTGCGTAATGTCAGTAATACCGATGATGTCTTACGCCGCTGGACTGCGGTTAGCCAATTTGGTGTGCCTAACTACTTTGGTGAACAACGCTTTGGTATTAATGGCGGCAACCTTGAAAGAGCGTTGGAGTTATTTCAAGGTAAAAAAGTAAAAGATAAAAAGAAACGTGGCCTTTATTTATCGGCGGCTCGCTCAGAAATCTTTAATCAAATAATCAGTACTCGTATTGAAAGAAATCAGTTTGAATCTTTACAAACGGGTGATGTTTTTATGTTAAGCGGCACACAGTCGGTATTTTTGGCTGATGAAATTGACGCAACCATTCGTCAACGCTTTCAAGAAAAAGATATCGACTTAACGGCAGCGCTGTGGGGCGCTGGCGAATTAATGTCGCAAGGCGAATCACAACAGCTAGAGCAGCAGGTTGCCGATGGTTACGCTGACTTTTGCCAAGGTTTAGCTAAGTTTGGCTTAAAGCAAGAACGACGTAGAATTAGGTTGTCGTTAACTGAAGGCAGTATAAAGTCGGTTGATGACACCATAACATTGAGCTTCTTTTTACCTTCTGGTTGTTATGCAACCACCATTTTGCGTGAATTAATCAGTTATCAAGATATGACAGAGCGAGCGGTAAACTAATGAAAATATTACTCAGTAACGATGACGGTGTTCATGCTTTAGGCATTAAAGTTTTACACGACGAATTAGTAAAAATAGCTGAGGTAACGGTAGTCGCACCCGATAGAAACTGTAGTGGTGCCAGTAACTCTTTAACGCTAATGAATCCGCTACGCATTCAAACATTAGACAATGGTTTCATTTCAGTAAACGGCACGCCAACCGACTCAGTTCATCTTGGCATCAGTCAGCTGCTTACACCTGATTTGGTTGTTGCCGGTATTAACTGTGGCGCAAACCTAGGCGATGATACCTTATATTCAGGTACGGTCGCGGCGGCAACAGAAGGGCGGCACATGGGGATGCCAGCAATCGCTGTTTCCTTGGTGGGTCAAAGTGAACAAAATTACCAAACAGCTGCCGTGGTTACGGCAAAATTTATTCAACGTTTACAATCTCATCCATTAGCCGTCGATCAAATTATCAATATTAATGTCCCTGATATTCCGCTTAGTGAATTAAAAGGTGTCAAGGTGACACGCTTGGGTAATCGTCATAAAGCAGAGATGATGGAAAAAACGCAAGACCCATGGCAACGTGATATATATTGGTACGGTCGATTAGGCCAAGAGCAAGATTGTGGCGAAGGTACAGACTTTCATGCTATTGCCAATGGTTATGCATCGATAACCCCGTTAACCGTTGATATGACCGCCCATGATAGTTTGGCATCGATCACTCGTTGGGTTGGCGACTTAATCATTTAAGTTACCGTTGAGTTATTGCTAAATTTTAGATAAATCACATGTTAATTTTAAAATAAAAAAAATAAAAAGAGCAGGTTATGAATGTAAGGGTAGGGAGCAATGTGAGCGGTAAATCACGTCGTAGCGGCGAGCTATTAGCGCAAAAGTTATACGCAGAAGGGATACGTGATCAGCGGGTGTTGCAAGCAATTGCTCAATCACCTCGACATATTTTTGTTCCTGAAATCTTAGCGCATAAAGCATACGACAATACGGCTTTGCCTATTGGGCAGGGACAAACTATTTCTCAACCTTATATAGTGGCAAAAATGTCAGAATTATTATTAGCGGACGGTGTCCCTGACAGCATTCTAGAAATAGGGACAGGGTCTGGTTATCAAACATCCATCCTTACACAATTGGTTGCTAAAGTTTTTTCGGTCGAGCGTATTAAGGCATTACAATGGCAGGCGAAACGTCGCTTGCAATCAATAGATTTAAATAACGTCTCAATGAAGCACGGTGATGGCTGGCAAGGTTGGAGTAGTAAGTCTCCTTTTCAAGCGATTATTGTTACTGCAGCGCCAACCGAAGTGCCTAAAGCATTACTCGAACAGTTAGCTGATGGTGGGCGCTTAGTGATACCTGTTGGCACAGATACGCAAATACTGAAAGTTATTACTCGTCATGGCGATGAGTACAAAGAACAACAAGTTGAAATGGTTAAATTTGTACCGCTTGTGCCCGGCGCGTTAATTTAATTTTTCATCGCTTAATATAAAAAGTTGTGCCAGTACGTTACTGTCATAACCCTAAATTAGCTGCAGAGTATTGCAGTCTTTGCATAAATAAACTAAACAATATTACTCACTCTTTATTATCTGAAAAAAAGGTATGATTTAATTGAAAATTTTTTCAAAAATGTATGAATGGACACTTCGTTTTGCTGAACATAAATTTGCGCCAAGAATGTTGGCACTATTAACTTTTGCTGAATCTATATTTTTCCCTATTCCCCCTGATGTGCTTCTAGCACCCATGGTGCTGGCTAAACCACACAAAGCATGGTCTTACGCCACATTAACAACGATAGCTTCAATTTTGGGTGGCTCTGTTGGTTATTTACTCGGTTATTATATGTTTGAACCTTGGATACAACCGGCAATTACCGCTATGGGTAAGCAAGACGCTTTTGACGCCGTTGTGCTGTGGTTTCAGCAGTGGGGTGTTTGGGTCGTCTTTATTGCTGGATTTTCACCGATCCCTTATAAATTATTCACAGTCAGTGCTGGCTTTTTACATATGGCTTTTCTGCCGTTTTTAATCGCTTCAGCAATTGGTCGTGGAATGCGATTTTTCTTGGTTGCCGGTATTATTCGCTGGGGAGGAGCCGCCATGGAACAAAAGATAAGACAATGGGTAGATATACTGGGTTGGCTGATTGTTGCGCTTATTATTGTGGCTTATTTTGTTTTACGTTAAATCAATACAGACAACGCTAGGATGGTTTTTTGATTTTAAATCGTGAAAATTATGTTCTCTTAAGCACTAAAAAAATCACTTATGTGGTTTTTTTAGTGCTTAGTTTGTCTGTGGTAAGTTGTTCTTCTAACCATAAACCCGCCCCCGTTGTTGATGTTCAAGGCTCAGTTCCATTAAGTAAGCGTGTTAAAAATAGCTTAAAAGGTCGCGAGTACATCGTTAAAAAAGGTGAAACCCTATATTCTATTGCTTGGCGAGCTAATGTTGATATTAGTAGCTTAGCCACTTTTAATAATCTGGTATCTCCTTACAAAATATTCCCTGGACAAAAATTATTTTTAGTTAAAAATTCGAGCCAAGCCAGTAGTAATATAGCGCGCAATGAAAAGCAGAAAAGTAACATACCAACAAGGGTAAAAAAACCTGTTGCATCAAATAAAAAGCAGGCGTATGGTAAAAATGTAAGAGGGCAAAAAGTAAACAATAAAACCTCTGCAAATGGCACAAGTTTTTCTCAAAAAATAAGGAATTGGTTGTGGCCTGCTCAAGGAAAAGTTATTGAAGGTTTTTCTACAGCAAAACAAGGTAACAAAGGAATAAACATCGCAGGTATACGTGGTGACTCGATTAAATCGACAGCTGATGGCGTGGTAGTTTATGCCGGAGATGCTTTACGAGGATACGGTCAGCTAATTATTGTTAAACATAATGATGATTACCTTAGTGCTTATGCTCATAACGATAGTATCTTAGTGAAAGAACAACAGTCGGTAAAAGCGGGTCAGGTTATAGCGAAAATGGGTGATACAGACGCTGAAAGAGTCATGCTTCATTTTGAAGTTCGCTTTCGTGGTAAATCAGTAAACCCTATGAAGTACCTGTCTAAATAACAACAAATAATAATAATAAATTGGAGTTGGTTTGCATATTTAATCATTGATAGTTGGCATTGCTAAATCATTGGAGATACAGCATGGGTATAGAAAAAGAATTGATAAGTACTAGTGTAGATAAGAAAGAATCAACTAGAGCATCATCTAAAGATAGAGAAGATGTACCATCGAATTTAGACGCCACTCAATTGTATTTAAGCGAAATTGGATTTTCTCCATTACTTAGCGCTGAAGAAGAAGTGTACTTTTCTCGCCTTGCCCTTAAAGGTGACGAACCCTCAAGAAAACGCATGATCGAAAGTAATCTGCGTTTAGTTGTTAAAATTTCTCGTCGTTATAATAATCGTGGTTTGCCCTTACTTGACCTTATTGAAGAAGGTAACTTAGGCTTGATCCGCGCGGTAGAAAAATTTGATCCCGAACGTGGATTTCGTTTTTCAACTTATGCAACATGGTGGATACGTCAAACGATTGAACGTGCCATTATGAATCAAACCCGCACTATTCGTCTCCCTATCCATGTCGTTAAAGAACTCAATATTTATTTACGCACTTCGCGTGAACTAGTGCAAAAGCTTGATCACGAACCTACCGCAGAAGATATTGCTGAAGCGCTTGATGTACCAGTCGCTAATGTCACTAAAATGCTACGTCTAAATGAACGTATGACCTCAGTCGATTCACCTTTCGGTGGTGAAAACGATAAAGTATTACTTGATGTGATCCCTGATGATAAAAGTGGTGGTCCAGAAGGTAGCTTGCAAACATCCGATATTAAAAATAATATTATCCACTGGTTAAACGAACTTAACTCTAAGCAACGTGAAGTGCTTGCCCGTCGTTTTGGCTTATTAGGATATGAAGCGGCGACATTAGAAGATGTTGGTGTAGAAATTGGTTTAACACGTGAACGTGTTCGTCAAATTCAAGTTGAAGCGCTTAAGCGTTTACGCGATATTTTAAGTCAACAAGACTTATCAATTGAGGCCTTGTTTCAAGCGTAGATATTTTAGCTTCGATAAAAAAAACCAGCAATTGCTGGTTTTTTTTTACTTATTATTAAGAGCTACATTTTACTTTTAAACTCAAATAATAAATCCAATGCTTGTTTGGGGGTTAAATCGTTTACATCAATTGATGACAATGATTCGAGTACGGGGTGAGTGTTATCAATAAATGAAAGTTGCTCGAAGGGTTGTTGTTCAACATTGATAACAGAAGGAGCTTGTTGTCTTTCCAGTTCAGCTAAGCGTTGTTTAGCCCGTTGAATAACGGTCTTAGGCACACCAGCAAGTTGTGCAACCTGTAAGCCAAAGCTCTTACTTGCCGCGCCTTCTTGAACGGTATGCATAAACACGATGGTATCACCATGTTCAACCGCATCTAAATGAACATTAACCAAGCTTGGTATCTGATCGGCTAACAGGGTTAGCTCAAAATAATGGCTAGCGAATAAAGTAAAGGCTTTAGTTTTAATCGCCAGCATTTCAGCGCACGCCCAAGCAAGAGATAAACCGTCATAAGTACTGGTTCCTCTGCCTATTTCATCAAGTAACACTAAACTTTTTTCTGTTGCATTATGGAGAATGTTTGCGGTTTCTGTCATTTCAACCATAAAGGTTGAACGACCACTCGCTAGGTCGTCAGAAGCGCCAATACGGGTGAATATTCGATCAACCATACTAATATTTGCCGCATCAGCAGGGACATAACAACCAATATGAGCTAATAAAACAATGAGCGCTGTTTGGCGCATATAGGTAGATTTACCGCCCATATTAGGACCGGTAATGATCAACATCTTACGTTCATTATTTAATGTCACTGGATTAGCAATAAAGGGCTCACTAGTCATTAACTCAACGACAGGATGACGACCGCCTTTAATCTCAATACCGTCATTTTGGCTTAAACTTGGTTTAACATAATTTAGGCTTTCTGCGCGTTCTGCAAAGGTATTTAAAACGTCTAGTTCTGCGACAGCTTGAGCAAGTAATTGCAGTTTTTCTAAATCAGGTAACACTAAATCGAACAATTCATCATATAAACGTTTTTCTAAGGCGAGAAACTTACTCTGTGCGCTAAGCACTTTTTCTTCATGTTGTTTTAGTTCATCGGTAATAAAACGTTCATTATTTTTTAAGGTTTGTCGGCGAATATAATCATCAGGTACATCGTTCGCGGCAGTACGACTCATTTCAATAAAGAAGCCATGAACCCTGTTATAGCCTACTTTTAAGGAACTAATACCGGTACGTTCTTTTTCACGCGCTTCGAGTTGAGCAAGAAATTCAGTTGCACCATCACTTAAGTCACGTAAGACATCAAGCTCTTCATGATAGCCTTTGGCAATAACGCCACCATCACGGATAAGAACGGGTGGGTTTTCAACTAAAGCATGCTGTAATAAGCCGTGTAAGTCGGGTATTGGAAAGCTTTTTGACGCTAATTCAGTGATATGTGCTTGCTGACAAGTTTGTAAATGTTGCTGAAGATCAGGCAATTGACTTAAAGCATTACGTAAACGAGCAAAATCTCTTGGACGCGCAGAGCGTAAGGCAATGCGAGAAACAATACGCTCAATATCACCAAAAGATTTAAGTTGGCTAAATAATTCAGTCGTTAAATCTTGTGACAATAACTCACTAATTGCATTTTGACGTGCAGTTAATATGTTTAAATCACGTAATGGAAAATGTAACCAACGTTTTAGTAATCTAGAGCCCATTGGTGTCGCTGATTTGTCTAAAACCGATGCTAGGGTATTTTCAAAGCCACCTTGTAAGTTTTGGGTGAGTTCTAAATTACGACGAGTTGCCGCATCTAAAATGACACCAGAAGCAGAAGACTCACAAATAATGGCTCGAATGTGAGGAAGCGCACTGCGTTGACATTCTTTTACATATTGAAATAAACAACCAGCGGCCATTAAGCCTAATGATTTATCACCAACACCAAAGCCAGAAAGTTCTTTAGTGCCAAATTGTGTATTGAGTAAATTAGTGGCTGTGTCTAAATCAAACTCCCATTCAGGTCTTCTTCTTAATCCTTGATAGCCTTTTAGTAACTCTGGCGCTGAGAACGATTCACTGTAGAGTAATTCAGCAGGAGATAAACGCTGTAGTTCAGCTTGTAACTGTTCAATGGTATTTGGCTCAGTCAGTACAAAGCGGCCACTGGTCATATCAAGATAAGACAGTCCAAAGCGTTGCGATGACTTATTATTACCTTCACTTACCGCAACAATTAGGTTGTCATGCTTATCAAGTAATAATGCTTCATCACTCACCGTACCTGGAGTAATAACCCTAACAACTTTACGTTCAACAGGACCTTTGCTGGTTGCTGGGTCACCAATTTGTTCACAAATGGCAACAGATTCACCCAGTTGTACTAATTTTGCTAGATAATTCTCCACCGCATGATAGGGAACGCCCGCCATAGGTATTGCATTGCCACCTGTCTTGCCGCGAGCGGTTAATGAAATATCGAGCAAATCAGATGCTTTTTTCGCATCATCAAAAAATAACTCGTAAAAGTCACCCATGCGATAAAAAATTAAAATATGAGGGAACTCAGCTTTAATGGTTAAGTACTGGCGCATCATAGGGGTGTGTGAGGATAAGTCTAAGTTTGCTGTGGTCATTTCTATGCGGTAACTCATAAGTTCAATGAAAGAGTAAGGTGGTAATTATGTCATAACTGGCAAATTTAGACTCTATTTATTTAACTAAAGTTTTTACTGAATACGATAATGTTTATGCGATTATTTTACAGTAATAATATAAATAGTAACTTTTTGTCGGGTAATGGCTAAAAGTTACTGTTGTTGTTTATTCTTATTTTTATCAATAACTTAAAAGTCTCCTTGTTTTACTTTTGATAATATAATTAAAATAGTTGTAAAAAAGCTTGATACTGTACGGTCATACAGTATACTTGCTTAATCAAAACGAAATCTTAGCAACATCGGCGGAACAAACATGAAAGACGATAAAGAAAAAGCATTAGCAGCAGCATTAAGCCAAATCGAAAGACAATTTGGTAAAGGCTCAATTATGAAGCTTGGTGATAATAACACCATGGATGTTGAAACCATTTCTACAGGTTCATTGGCGCTTGATGTTGCACTCGGTGCGGGTGGTTTGCCACTTGGGCGTGTTGTTGAAATTTATGGTCCTGAATCAAGTGGTAAAACAACGCTAACGCTTGAAGTTATTGCTGAAGCTCAGCGTAACGGTAAAGTTTGTGCCTTTGTTGATGCTGAGCATGCACTTGACCCTATTTATGCTGAAAAGTTAGGTGTTAACATCAACGAATTACTTGTTTCTCAGCCTGATACCGGTGAGCAAGCATTGGAAATTTGTGACATGCTAACGCGTTCAGGAGCTATAGACGTTATTGTTGTCGATTCTGTTGCTGCCCTTACACCCAAAGCTGAAATTGAAGGCGATATGGGCGACTCACACATGGGTTTACAAGCCCGTATGCTTTCACAAGCAATGCGTAAGTTAACGGGTAACTTGAAAAAATCAAATACCATGATTATTTTCATTAACCAAATTCGTATGAAAATTGGTGTAATGTTTGGTAGCCCTGAAACTACAACGGGTGGTAATGCACTTAAGTTTTATGCTTCTGTTCGTTTAGATATTCGACGTATCGGCGCTGTAAAAGCAGGCGACGAAATTATTGGTAACGAAACCCGCGTAAAAGTGGTTAAAAACAAAATAGCACCTCCTTTTAAACAAGCAGAATTTCAGATTTTATATGGCGAAGGTATTAACAGCTTAGGTGAATTAATTGATTTAGGTGTTTTGCATAACATGGTTGAAAAAGCCGGTTCTTGGTATAGCTACAATGGCGATCGTATTGGCCAAGGTAAAGCAAATGCGGCTAAATCTTTAGCAGAAAAACCTGAAATGGCAAAAGAGCTTGATAAGCGTTTACGCGACTTACTGTTAATTAAAAGTGTAAGAGCAAGTGACAAACCAGCTAAAGAAGAAGAAGCCGTAGAATAAACATTAAACATTAAAAGTTTAAACGATTATTAAGCCACTGTATTTACAGTGGCTTTTTTATATCTAATTAATGACTTTTCTCTCTTATTCCATCGTTCTTTAATAGGCGGATATAGTATTTTGCCTAAGCGTACTTACTGACCGAATACCTCCCCGTTTTTCTACATAGCACTCTACTAGGCTAGTTCCAACAATATTTACTTGCTAGGGTTATAGATGACAAATAATATTAACGTAAAAAACATTATAGACGTCTATACGTTTAGATGTTGACATAGCTAAAAATCCACGTACCATAAAATGATAATATTTATATATCCGTTATCATTCGTAGTGCTTGAGTTAGTCGAAACCTGTATGTTGATTGGTAGCCCGAATATAAGTTAATAAATGAAAGTAGAGAACGAAGTGTTCATGCTTGTTTGACATTATTTGATTAGGTAAACGCTATGCCCATTAAAATTCCAGATTTATTACCTGCTTTGTCTATTTTAGGTGAAGAAAATATTTTTGTAATGTCTGAGCGTAGAGCGGCAAGTCAAGAAATTCGCCCAATGAAAGTCGCTATTCTTAATCTAATGCCTAATAAAATTGAAACAGAAGTTCAAATATTACGGGTATTGTCTAATACACCTTTACAAATAAATGTCGATTTTGTGCGTATTCACGCCAATGAATCTAAACATACGCCGAAAGAGCACTTAGATAATTTTTACCGTCTCTTTGATGACATTAAGAATACTCAATACGATGGCTTAATTATAACCGGTGCACCATTGGCGTTAATGGAATACGAAAAAGTAACTTTCTGGGATAAAATTTGTGAAATATTTGATTGGGCTGAAGAAAATGTCACCTCAACAATGTTTTCTTGTTGGGCTGCTCATGCCGCTCTATATCATCACTATGGATTGCGACGACATTTAAGAAAAGAAAAATTATCCGGTGTTTTTCAGCATAGCCCTGTTGATCAAAAAGAACAGCTTACCCGCGGATTTGAAGAATTTTTTAATGTCCCACACTCACGATTTGGATATATTGATAAGTCTGATTACCTGTCAATTCCTGAATTAAAGATTATTGCCGAATCTCCTCAAGCAGGCGTTTATGTGGTCGCGAGCAAAAATAAACAGCAAGTCTATTTAACCGGACATCCAGAATATGACTCAACTACGCTAGATGAAGAGTTTCAACGTGATCTTAAGGCTGATGTTAATGCAGTTATGCCCAATAATTATTATATTAATGATGATATAACAAAAGTGCCACACAGTTCATGGCGTAGTCATGCCAGTTTATTATTTACTAATTGGTTAAACTATTATGTTTATCAGATCACACCGTACAAGCTAGATGCAACAAATATTAAAGCAATACACCCAGACGCAGAAATATAAACAGTGTCGGATATATCTAGTCATTAAATTAAGTTTGAAAGTAAAAGTAGAGAAATCGTATGAAAAAATCAGCATCATTTAGTCGTCTTGAGCAACAAATACAAAAAAGAATTCTTATTTTAGATGGTGCTATGGGAACGATGATCCAAGCCTATAAATTTGAAGAACAAGATTATCGAGGTGAACAATTTGCTGATTGGCATCTTGATGTCAAAGGCAATAATGATATGTTAGTGCTTACACAGCCCGAGGTAATTAAAGCTATTCACTATGAATACCTTGAAGCGGGTGCTGATATTCTTGAAACGAATACTTTTAATGCCACCACGATTGCGATGGCAGATTACGATATGCAGTCTTACAGTGCGGCAATCAATTTAGCGGCGGCACAAATAGCCCGTGCAGCAGCGGATGAATTCACCGCTAAAAACCCTAATAAGCCAAGGTTTGTTGCCGGCGTTTTAGGGCCAACGAACAGAACATGTTCTATTTCACCCGATGTTAACGATCCTGCTTATCGTAATGTGACTTTTGATCAATTAAAAGATGCCTACATAGAATCAACGAAAGCACTGATTGAAGGTGGCTCAGATATTATTCTTATTGAGACTATCTTTGATACCTTAAATGCTAAAGCGGCTATTTTTGCGGTTGAAACTGTTTTTGATGAATTACAGTTACGTTTACCTGTAATGGTATCTGGTACCATTACTGATGCATCAGGCAGAACGTTGTCTGGGCAAACCACCGAAGCTTTTTATAATTCATTGCGCCACGCAAAACCTATTTCATTTGGTTTAAACTGTGCATTAGGTCCGGTTGAACTAAGACAATATGTGGCAGAATTGAGTCGAATATCAGACTTTGCTGTTTCAGCTCATCCTAATGCAGGTTTGCCTAATGCCTTTGGTGAATACGATTTCAGCGTCGAAGATATGAATGTTCATGTCAATGAGTGGGCTGAATCGGGATTCCTTAACATTATTGGTGGCTGTTGTGGTACAACGCCAGCGCACATAAAAGGTATGGCGGATGCGGTTGCCAATGTAAAACCTAGGGAAATCAGCGCCAGGAAAATTGCTTGTCGTTTGTCCGGGCTTGAAGCATTAACCATAGAGGAAAGTTCATTATTTGTTAACGTTGGCGAACGAACCAATGTTACTGGCTCTGCAGTATTTAAGCGCTTAATTACCGAAGAAAATTACGAACAAGCCGTCGCCGTTGCCCTGCAACAAGTTGCCAATGGCGCGCAAATTATAGATATAAATATGGATGAAGGCATGCTTGATTCAAAAGCGGCGATGATCCGTTATTTGAATTTAATTGCTGGTGAGCCAGATATCGCGAAAGTGCCTATTATGCTTGATTCTTCTAAATGGGATATTTTAGAAGAAGGCTTGAAATGTATTCAGGGCAAAGGGGTTGTTAACTCAATCAGCTTGAAAGAGGGCGAAGAAAACTTCCGTAAACAAGCTGAACTATTACGCCGTTATGGCGCGGCTGTTATTGTTATGGCCTTCGATGAACAAGGTCAAGCAGACACACGGGTACGTAAGTATGAAATATGTAAACGTGCTTATGAAATTTTAGTCAATGAAATAGGCTTTCCTGCAGAAGACATTATCTTTGATCCCAATATCTTTGCGGTAGCAACCGGTATCGAAGAGCATAATAACTATGCGGTAGATTTTATTGAAGCGGTTGCCGATATAAAAGAAAACCTGCCTCATGCGATGATTTCGGGCGGTGTTTCTAACGTATCATTTTCATTTCGTGGTAATAACCCAGTACGTGAAGCGATTCATGCGGTGTTTTTATACCACGCAATAAAAAATGGTATGGACATGGGCATTGTAAATGCAGGTCAGTTAGCTATTTATTCAGATATTCCTGACGATCTCCGCCTTGCTGTTGAAGATGTTATACAAAATAGCGATGACGATGCAACAGAACGCTTACTTGATGTGGCTGAGTCTTATCGCGGGCAAGCGGGGAGCAAAAACAATAAGGCTGATTTAACCTGGCGTGAGCTACCGATTAAAGAGCGTTTAGAATACTCTTTGGTTAAAGGCATTAATGAATTTATTGTCGAAGATACTGAAGCAGCAAGGCTAGTGGCTGAACGGCCTCTTGATGTTATTGAAGGACCATTAATGGATGGTATGAATACCGTTGGCGATTTATTTGGTGCTGGCGAAATGTTTCTGCCACAAGTGGTAAAATCAGCCCGCGTGATGAAACAAGCTGTTGCTCATTTAAATCCATTTATTGAAGCTGAAAAAACTGAAATTAAATCAAATGGTAAAATCTTACTGGCAACAGTAAAGGGTGATGTCCACGATATTGGTAAAAATATAGTCGGGGTTGTTTTACAGTGTAACAACTACGAAATTATTGATTTAGGTGTCATGGTTTCTTGTGATGATATCTTACGCGTGGCGAAAGCCGAAAAGGTCGATGTGATTGGATTATCAGGTTTGATAACACCGTCACTTGATGAAATGGTGCATGTTGCTAAAGAAATGAAACGTCTTAATTTTGACTTGCCGTTACTTATTGGTGGCGCGACAACATCAAAAGCTCATACTGCCGTTAAAATAGAGCAACAATATCAACATCCGGTTATATATGTGCCTAATGCGTCACGTTCAGTTTCAGTCGTTAGTACCTTACTTTCAGATGACAGTGAGAAACGTGCGGCATTTTTAGCGCGTCAAGATGATGAATATGCGCGGGTGCGAGAGCGTCATTATAAAAAAGGACCACGTTCAAGCTTAATATCACTAGAAGATGCACGCGCCAATGCTGCGCCGATAAGTTTTGAAAACTATATCCCTAAAATACCCAATAAACTTGGTGTTACGGTACTTGATGATCTTGATTTAAATGTCATTCGAAACTACATCGATTGGACGCCATTTTTCATGACTTGGCAGTTATCAGGCAAGTATCCGCTTATTTTACGACACGAAGTAGTCGGCGAAGAGGCAACTAATCTATTTAATGATGCTAATGCTTTATTAGACGATATTATTAACAGTAAAAAGTTAACCGCAAAAGCGGTTTTTGGTCTGTTTCCAGCTCATCGTCAAAAAGATGATTTAATATTATTTGCAGATGAAAACCGAGATAAGCAATTGATGAAATTACATCAATTGCGTCAACAAAGTAAAAAACCAGCAGGGCAGTTTAACCGTTGTTTGGCTGATTATATCGCGGATAAAACGTCGGGTATTAAAGATTATGTTGGTGCTTTCGCGGTATCTGCAGGTTATGGTTGTGACGAGCTAGTGAAGGAGTTCGCTGCTCAACATGATGACTACAATAGTATTTTAGTTAAAGCGGTTGCCGACCGATTAGCAGAAGCGAGTGCTGAATATCTCCATGAAAAAATTCGCAAAGAATACTGGGGATATGCTCCTGAAGAGTCGCTTGCTAATGACGATTTAATTCGTGAAAAATATCAAGGTATCAGACCTGCGCCCGGTTATCCTGCCTGCCCAGAGCATACTGAAAAAGGTTTGTTGTGGGAACTACTCAATGTTGAAGAAAACATCGGCATGGAGCTCACCTCAAGTTTTGCCATGTGGCCTGGAGCTGCGGTTAGTGGTTGGTACTTTGCTCACCCAGAATCAAAGTATTTTGCGGTCGCTAAAGTCGCTAAAGACCAAGTGATTAATTATGCTACTCGCAAAGGGATGACATTGCCACAAGCCGAGCGTTGGCTGTCAGCTAACTTGGATTATGAACCTGAGTAATTAATAAAGTCATTATCAATTAGTTTATACGGCAACGGTCTTAAATCTCTATAAAGTAGGTTTAAGGCCGTTGTTCATTTTACTGCTCAATGTTAAACGACGATATGTCCTGTGTTGCCTATTAAAAGGTTCTTTCGATAAACCAATAAATAGCGATAACGGCGATAAGCGCACTTAACGGTATCACCACGTATTGTCTATATTGAGGTTTTTTAGCAAACCAGCGCGTCGCTAATAAAGCCAAGGCAATGACCGTTATTTGACCGAACTCAACGCCAATATTAAATGAAATTAAGCTACTGACATATTCACTCTTAGGTAAGCCCAGTTCAATAAGTACTGCTGCAAACCCTAAACCGTGCAGTAAACCAAAAGCAAAGATAATGGGTAAGCGCCACTTTGTCAGTTTGTGATAAAAAATATTCTCAATAGCCACGTAAGCAATTGATAAGGCAATAAGCGGCTCTACAATGCTGCTAGGTAGGTTGATAATACCAAAGATACCCAAAGCTAGCGTAATGGTATGGGCAAGAGTGAAGGCACTTACCTGCCAGAGCAGTGTCGATGTCTTAGTAGCTAATAAAAATAGCGCGAGCACAAAGAGAATATGATCAAGCCCTTGCGGCAGAATATGGACAAACCCCTGATAGATATACTCAACAATATTAAGCAGCTTAATTTCGGTTGTTGAAAGTTTACGTACACCACCCTTGATATCATCAATAGAAAAGTGATGGCTGTTCTGGCCGGATAGCACTAAAGATTTCTCTGAACGGCTAACTGTTAATAAGACATCCCCTAAGATAGGCGAAAATATCAAGGCTGCGTTGTTACTTTTTTGTGGCAATTGACCCTGCGACAATAGCTTAATGGTTTTAGACGGTGAGTCAGCGGCAAGTATTGCTTTTAATTCAAATACCGTTAGCCCTGAAAAAGGGGCAACAAGCACACTTTCTTCATCAATAATAAAAGCGCTTTGTTGATTTATTATTTGCAATATTTTTGAGAGTAATTGCTTTATTTCAATTAAAGAGAGGTTTTTCAGATGATTAATTAAATCTGCCTCATCTACTGATGATTTTTGATGACTTTTAATAACATGCAAAACATCAATATCGATACTAAGTTGGTAGTTATTCTCTGCAAGTAATTTTAGCTCTGCTTGGTTAGCTTCATTGGTGTGAGCATTCACTAGTGCAGGTGATAAAAGTAGTAATAGGGCAAAAGTTGTTTGTAAAAGGCGCGTAATCATAAATGTAATATCAGCTAGTCATTGATAAAAAATAAAGCGACAAATTAACGTATTTAGCATGAAATTAACAGTGGTCAAATTATTATTTCAGTATTGAACTATTAACTTAAAAGTTTATACTGTATTTTTATACAGTCTAGCTTAAGTTGCCCATAGCGAAAATATGCTTTATTTTTTCACAACGAAATAAGGGACTTTTGATAAATATGATTACTATAATTAAAACATGACTAAAACATGACTCAAAGCCGAAAAATAATACATATAGATATAAAGGTGAAAATAAATAATGTTACTTACTTTTTTGTAACTTTATCTTCTCAATTCTTTTTTGTTGAACTATAGTTAAAGTAATTGAATTAAAAGTTCCTTACTTTGGTGTAGCATAGACATGGCAAAAAAAAGAAAAGGCAAAATTAAAATACTGTTATCTAAACCTGATAACAGTAATGTTGTTCAACTATCAGATCATAGTCTGCCAACCTATCATCATTTTGTTGATGCGCCCGATCAAAAATTTAGGTTGTTTTTCGAAGAACCTAAATCATCAAATGAAATAAAAGACCCCAAAAGACCTAATAAAAAATTTATGCGTAAACCCTCAGGTCATAATCCCTTTAGAATAATGAGTGAGGGTAAAACTCTGGTTGGGGAAGATATTGCGAAAACATTTGCGATACTACTATCGAAATTTATTTTAAATAACTCTGTCAGGGATATGAATGATCCTTGTGCTAAAGAACATACTGCGATCAAAAGTTATTGGGTTACGGCTTTTCGTCATGTGCAGATATACGAGCAAGCTCTGTCGCCGTATTAACACCTATTGTCGGCAAGTTTGCGCCTGCATTGTATCAACGTAGTTTTGGTATTGATCATCGCCAATTAGAAACCGACAGAGTAAGAAAATCATTAGCGATAGAAACCACTTTTTCTCAAGACTTGTCTGGTGAAAAAGAGTGTGAAAGTGCCGTTGAGCTTTTATATGAGAAGCTTTTAGTGAGATTAGAAAAACATCAACATATGGTTATTAATAAGCAAGGGATTAAACTTAAGTTTAATGATTTTACTCAAACGACAGTGGAACAGCAAAGCAGCCACTGTGATGAAAAAACCTTTAAACAATTACTGTTAAAAGCACTGCTGCGCAGTCAATCTAGGGGAATACGTTTAATAGGATTAACCCTAGGTTTTGCTGAGCATAATAACAAAGAAACACAGCAGCTTTGTTTTAGTTTATAACCGGTAGTGACTTGATATGATGTCAGTAGCGGTATTTTAGTTTTTATTACTGTGCTTATGCGGGTTTAATGATTTCTTTAACCGCTAACTCTAATTTTGGATCGTTAATATTTGAGCTGGTCGATTTGAAAACAACTTGTCCACTTCGATTGATAAAAAATGTCGTTGGTGTACCTTTTACGCCATACAAGTTGGCAACTTTTTCACCTTCAACACCGGTAATAAATTGATAACCTCGTTGAGTAATCGAGTCTTGTGGTTTTGCTCCTTCATCTTCACTAAAACTAATAGCAACAATCTCAATGCCGGTATTTTTATACTTTTCAGTTAGCTCGACTAATTTAGGCTGCAATTTTTTACAATAAGGACACCATGTTGCCCAAAAATGCAAAATCACCGGCTTGCCCTGATAGTCTGCTAATGAAATACTTTTACCGGCTTGGGTTTTTAGTGTCCAGTCTGGGGCTTGATTGTCATTGGCGTTAACGTTGAGCGACAATATGCTAACGAATATTATAATAATTGATAAAAATGCTTTCATGAAACAACCTACTTTTATTTATATGACTAACTAGTTTAGGAGACCTTGAATACGGCGAAATTATTTCGAGTTTTTTATTTACAAAAAAGCCTATCGTATTGATAGGCTTTTTTGGTACTTAACGTATGAGTATTATAAACCCAACACTTTTTTACCTTGCTTAAAGGTAATATCAACAGGAATATTAGCGGCTTCAATTCGCGCTAAGTCTTCTGCTAAATCGGCTTTAATGACACCGCTTTTTGCAACAAGTGCAGCCACACCTTCATAATCACCATTACCTTGTAGAGTTAAGATAAGCTCAGACAACGAATCAATGGCGGCTGTCATCTTATCAATGTTGACAGAGTATAACCCTTGCGAGTTACGAGTAAACGCCCCTTGCTCAGCAAAGTAATTAAACCGTACCATGTTGGCTTTACCGTGAGCAGATGTTGCGCCAAAGCGCACTGAACGGAAAATTCCCGCTAAGAAGGTTGTGTAATAATCTTGCAATGTACCTTCTTCAATGGCGCCTTTAATGAGTAACTGGCGGATCATATAAAGCCCAAGGATATCGGCTTTACCTTCTTCTAGTGCTGAAGCATGTTCTTTTAATGATTGGCGTACTGTGCCCTTATCATTAATCGTATTTTTGATACCCAAACCATGGGCAACCTCATGAAACATCGTATTAGCAAAGAAGGCATTGAATGTTACATTTTCACGTTGCTCAGCAACGATTAAGGTACTAGCAATGGGTAACATAATATTATCGAACTTGGCTTGCATCGCATTTTTAAGTTGTAAACGGCGCGTACCTTTCTCTAACTGTACTTTTTCGTCATTGGGGAGATTAATCGCAATGGTTTTACTACCGGCATTAGAATGACCTGCATAATAAATGACGTCGTATGCGTTTAAGTCTGCATCAGAGCCCGGTACTTCTTTTTTATAAGCTTTTTTAACGGGTAAGTCTTTTTGTAATTCGGGTAAATATTCAGCATATTTAGCGAGTTTTTCACTCCAAGCTAAATCTTTAATGAGTACATAAGATTCAAAAGCAGCGCGGTAACCATAAAGCTGATCTTCGTAGGTTTCTATTGGGCCAATAACGACATCAATAGGATTGTTTTTCATATCCATCCAAGCAAAATCAGACGCTTGAAAGTCATCATGACGGATTGCTGTCGCACGTAAGTTTAAGTAATTTGCAAATTCTTTATCATCAGCAAAGCTTGATGCTTTTTCTAATATAGCCGCAATACGATTAATGCTATCGCTATAAAGCTCAGAAAAAGCCACTGATGTTAATTGGCCATCGCTACCACGCTTAACGACCGAATATAAGCCACTTTTGTCAGCAAAATCTGCTTGCTCAAATTCAGCTTTGGTTAAATCATTAGGATAAAACTCTGCGCCAGCCGCTTTTGCTTGATATCCAGAAAGGAAAGGTTTGTCGCCATCTAATCTATCCCAAGGACCATAATTGATACGGGCAAATTCACGGACCTTTTCATCTTCAATACTGGCAAGAAAGCTTGCTTTGTCTTCACCAAAAGCCTGTAGCCAGAAAAGTTCATCAATAATATCTGAAGCTTCAATAAGCAATACGATCATTTTTTTCTGGTTTTCAGACAAGTGGCTCAAATCAGCACTAAGTGTTACGGGCTTATATATATCTAAACGACTTTTGGCTTCTGCTAATAAAGTAGGCGCTGAACTTGGTTGTTTATTATTTTCACTACAAGCGCTTAATAGGCTAGTGGCAAGCAAAAGGCCAGTAGCGAGTTTTGTTAGTCTCATTTTTATTCTCACGTATTTTTTGAATATGTATATAACGCAAAGAGATTACCAAAAATAGCAGGATGCGCAAGGTCTTAATCTGTGGGATGGGATCAGGCTTTAGTGAGTTTGTTTTATTGGCGAGTTAAATAATAGGCAAAAAAAAACCAGCATAAGCTGGTTTTTTAATTCAATAACAAAAATTAAAGCGCTTTAATAGCAGCGTTTAAACGACTCTTACTACGAGCAGCTTTATTTTTGTGAATAAGACCTTTGCTTGCAAAACGATCTAAGATCGGTTGTGCAGCAGCAAATTCTTTAGATGCTGTGTCTTTGTCACCAGCTTCAATTGCAGCGAGTACTTTTTTGAATAGAGTGCGCATCATTGAACGACGACTTGCATTATGTTGACGGCGTTTTTCTGATTGAACCGCGCGTTTCTTCGCCTGCTTTGAATTAGCCAAGGTGAACTCCTAAAATATGATTGTATATATAGCCTAAATTTAAGGCGAGGAAATATGCCTTTTTTTAGCTCGATTGTCAAACCTTTTACCGGTTTAATTTACTTAATAACGATGAATTTACCATTATATAATAATTATCATTATTGGTTACTAAATAATGGCGCTATTTTACCTGTTATTTACAGGATTTAAAATAGATTAAAAACTTCTTTGCATTTACTTGTTTATCACAGGTAAAAAGCTGCATAATATTAATGAAAAATTACATCTTGGAATATGATGATTTATATCGATTTATTGGAGCTATGCATTGAGTAAAAAGTTAATAAAATCAGGTCTTATAGTGAGTTTTATGACTTTGATTTCTCGTGTGCTCGGTTTGGTTAGAGACGTTGTTATTGCGAACATTATTGGTGCAGGTTTAGCGTCGGATGTTTTTTTCTTTGCCAATAAAATTCCCAATTTTCTACGTCGATTATTTGCAGAAGGTGCTTTTGCACAAGCTTTTGTCCCTGTGTTGAGTGAATATCATACCAAAGATGAGGCCGATGGGCTGAGTTTGAAAGATGGTGAAACACGTAAATTAATCGCTCAAGTTTCAGGCACCTTAGGTGTAATTGTTACCATAGTAACGCTTATTGGCATGATAGCCTCGCCGTTATTTGTGATTTTATTCGGTTTTGGTTGGTTTGTAGATTGGCTTAACGATGGCCCCAAAGCCCAGCAGTTTGAGTTAGCCGCATCACTATTAAAAATTACCTTTCCCTATTTATGGTTTGTTAGCTTTACCGCACTTGCCGGCGCGATTTTAAATACTTTTGGTCGATTTGCGGTTTCTTCTTTTACCCCTGTTTTACTTAATGTCTGTATTATTGGCTGTGCGATTTACTTGTCACCCTTATTCGACAATCCTGCTTTTGCATTAGCTTGGGGCGTATTTTTAGGAGGCTTAGCTCAGTTCTTATTTCAAATACCTTTTTTAATTAAAGCCGGTGTCTTTGTTAAACCAAAATGGGCTTGGCACGCGAAAGGTGTAAAAAAAATCCGCAAACTTATTGTTCCTGCTTTGTTCGGTGTTTCCGTTACGCAAATTAATTTACTGCTTGATACCCTAATAGCCAGTATCTTAGTCACTGGCTCGATTAGTTGGCTTTATTACGCCGACCGCTTATTAGAATTTCCCTTAGGGTTATTTGGTATTGGTATAGCTACCGTTATTTTGCCCAGTTTAGCTAAATTGCATACTAAGCAAGACAAAGAAGAGTTTAGTGAGACGATTACTTGGGGCTTAAAAATTGTTTCTTTATTTGGCTGGCCTGCACTTGCAGGGTTAATGGTATTAGCTCAGCCGATTATTATGATTTTATTTATGCGTGGTGAGTTTTCTCAAGAAACTGTTTTACAAGTCTCTTATGCTTTATTTGCTTACCTGTCGGGTTTAATCAGCTTTATGTTTATTAAAATATTAGCGCCGGCTTATTACGCACGCCAAGATACTAAAACCCCCGTAAAAATAGGTATTAAAGCGATGGCGGCGAATATGATTTTCAATCTGATGTTGGCCCCTTTTTTTGGTTATGTAGGTTTGGCCATTGCGACAGCTATGTCGGCAACACTCAATGCGTTAATGCTTTACCACGGTTTAAAAAGTAATAATATCTTTGCATTGTCTAAAACAACGTGGTGGTTTTTTGCGCGGCTTATCTTTTCTGCAGGGATAATGGCAGTGGTTGTTTTTACGTTATCACCCCCGTTTAAAGTTTGGTTAGCGATGGAAACCACCTTGCAAATTCAACAATTACTTATTTGCATTACTTTAGGTATGCTCAGTTATTTTATTTCTATTGCTGCACTAGGAATTCGAGTGAAAGATTTCAAAGTTAAAGTAACTGAAAAATAAATTGATGAAATTAGCTTCAGGTGCTGATTCTTAAGCTTGAGTGATATATAATTTATCGGTTTTTATTCATTAATGGCGACATTTGTCTACTAATGTCAGTCAAATTTAGGTTTTTTAATTAAATGCAGTTAATACGCGGTATCCACAATATTCAAGCTGAAGATCATGGCTGTGTGTTAACCATAGGCAATTTTGACGGTGTTCATTTAGGGCATGCTCGCGTTATAAAGGCTTTAATTGCAAAAGCTAAAGCATTGAATTGTACACCAGCAGTGATGATTTTTGAGCCTCAGCCGCAAGAGTTATTTTCTCCTGAGACGGCTCCTGCAAGATTGACACGTTTAAGAGATAAATATTTTCTTTTAAAAAATTTGGGTGTAGAACGTCTAATTTGTGTTAATTTTCATCGAGAATTTGCCAATAAAAGCGCGTCAGATTTTATCGAACTGTTATTAGTTCAACAGCTAGGTATTAAACATTTAATTATTGGTGACGATTTTCGCTTTGGAAAAAACCGTTTAGGCAATTTTAGTCTGCTAAAACAAGCCGGTGAACAATTTGATTTTGCTGTTTCTGATACCGCAAGTTTCAAACTTGAAAACTGTCGGATCAGCAGTACTCAAATACGTAATGCTTTAGAGAATAATCAATTAGCTGATGCAGAAAGAATGCTAGGTCGGGCTTACTCTATTATTGGTCGGGTTTTTCATGGTGATAAGCGTGGCCGAAAACTAGGGTTTCCTACCGCAAATGTTTTATTAAAAAGACGAGTTTCACCTATCTCTGGTGTTTTCGTGGTAAAAGTAAATACCGTTAAAGAATGCTTTTATGGTGTGGCTAATATTGGCTCAAGACCAACAGTGTCTGGTATTAGGCAGCAGCTAGAAGTACATATTTTTAACTTCAATGAAGACATTTATGGTCAAACCATTGAAGTGGTTATGCTAAATAAATTAAGAAATGAAATAAAGTTTTCATCACTAGATGAATTAACTAAGCAAATATCACAAGATAGTGAGCAGGCAAAAGCCTTTGTTGAAGATTTATAAATAAACAGATACGTGAGTTAATAGTAAAAGTAATATCAAGCCAATGTCGATTTTACTATTAACTTATTAGAGGCTAACCACCAGTTAGCGAATATAACAACGGATAATGATTTAAATGAGTGATTATAAACAAACCCTAAACTTGCCAGCTACTTCTTTCGCGATGAAAGGTAACATGGCAAACCGTGAACCAAACATGCTTAAAGAGTGGGCTGAAAAAGATCTGTACGGCCAAATTCGAGCGGCTAAAAAAGGTAAGAAATCATTTATTTTGCATGACGGTCCTCCGTATGCAAATGGTGATATTCACTTAGGTCATTCTGTTAATAAAATTCTTAAAGATATTATTGTTAAATCAAAAACGTTATCTGACTTTAACGCACCGTTCGTGCCTGGTTGGGATTGCCATGGTTTACCGATTGAATTAATGGTTGAGAAAAAAATTGGTAAGCCAGGTCATAAAGTTTCTGCCAGTGTTTTTCGAGAAAAATGTCGTGAATATGCAGCCAAGCAAGTTATTGGGCAGCGTGAAGACTTTAAACGCTTAGGGATTTTTGCTGATTGGGAAAAACCTTACCTCACTATGGATTTTGGTACTGAAGCCAATATCATACGTGCTTTAGGTAAAATAGCTGAGAATGGTCATTTACATCAAGGGTTCAAACCTGTGCATTGGTGTACTGATTGTGGTTCTTCTTTGGCTGAAGCTGAAGTTGAATACAAAGATAAACAATCGCCAGCGATTGACGTAAAATTCACCGTAGTTGACCAAAGTGTTGCTGATAAGTTTGATCACCCTGAAAATCATCAAGGTGAAGGTGAAGTATCGGTTGTTATTTGGACCACTACACCTTGGACACTTCCGGCTAACCGAGCAGTTTCTGTTAATGCCGACGTTGAATACACTTTAGTACAATGTGAAACCGAGCAGGGCAAAGTACGTTATATTTTAGCGTCGGACCTAGTGACAGCATGTATGGACCGTTTTGGAATTGATAAATATCATGCATTAGGGTTTTGTAAAGGTAGCGATTTAGATTTAGTGCAACTTAAACACCCATTTTATGATTTTACTGTACCAATGATCTTAGGCGAGCATGTAACGACTGACTCTGGTACGGGTTGTGTACATACAGCACCTGGTCATGGTGTTGAAGATTTCGTGGTGGGCAAAATATATAACCTTGAAGTAGCTAACCCTGTTGGCGCTAATGGTGTTTATTTAGAAGATACACCATTGTTTGCTGGCCAACATGTTTTTAAAGCCAATGCCAATGTCGTTGAAACATTGAAAGAACATGGCACTTTAGTACATCACCATGCAATAGAGCATTCTTACCCGCATTGCTGGCGCCACAAAACACCCTTAATTTTTCGTGCTACACCACAATGGTTTATTAGCATGGATAAAAAAGGTTTACGCCAAGATTCATTAAACGAAATTGAAAAAACGCAATGGATCCCTGATTGGGGTCAACGCCGTATCGAATTGATGGTTGAAGGTCGCCCTGACTGGTGTATTTCACGTCAACGTACTTGGGGCGTGCCAATGGCATTATTTATTCATCAAGACTCGGGTGCTTTACATCCACGCAGCATTGAACTGATTGAAACGGTTGCTAAGCGTGTTGAAGAAAAAGGCATTCAAGCATGGTTTGATTTAGACGCTGCTGAGCTTATTGGTGATGACGCTAAAGAATATATTAAAGTACCAGACACCTTAGATGTATGGTTTGACTCTGGAACGACTCATTACTCCGTTGTTAATGCACGTGAAGAATTTGATGGCGTTGCAGATTTATACCTTGAAGGTTCAGATCAACATCGTGGTTGGTTTATGTCGTCAATGATTTCATCGGTAGCGATGAATGGTAAAGCGCCTTATAAGCAAGTACTAACACATGGCTTTACCGTTGATACTAACGGTCACAAAATGTCTAAGTCATTAGGCAATGTTATTACACCAAAAGAAATCACCAGTAAGTTAGGTGCAGACATTTTGCGTTTATGGGTAGCTTCAGTTAACTATACGCAAGAAATTACTGTCTCTGATGAAATCTTTAAGCGTCAAGCCGATGCGTACCGTCGTATTCGTAATACCTCGCGCTTTTTATTATCAAACCTTAATGGTTTTGATCCTAAAACTGATTCAGTCGCTTTTGACGATATGGTTGCACTTGACCGTTGGGCTGTTGATAAAGCTGCACAATTGCAAAAAGAAATTGTTAGCGCTTATGATGACTACGAATTTAATGTTGTTGTTCATAAGCTAATGAACTTCTGTACCACAGAATTAGGTGGCTTCTACTTAGATATTATTAAAGACCGTCAATATACAGCGAAAGAAGACAGTACGGCGCGTCGCTCTTGTCAAACCGCTATGTATTTAATCGCTGAAGCGATGACTCGCTGGATGGCTCCTATTTTATCTTTTACTGCACAAGAAATTTGGCAAGCGCTACCGACTCCGTCTGGTGAAACGCGTGACGAATTCGTTTTCACCGGTGTTTGGTTTAATGGTTTGCCTAAGGCAGAAACAAGTAATACTTTAAACAATGATTACTGGAATGAAATTTTACTTGTGCGCACTGAAGTAAACAAAGCACTAGAAAATGCCCGTAAAGAAAAACAAGTGGGTAAAGCGCTTGAAGCAGCGGTTATTTTATATACCAACGCAGAGCTTGCTGAAAAATTACAACAATTAGGCGAAGAACTTCGCTTTGTTTTGATCACCTCTAAAGCTACGGTTGAAGTAGTTGACAGTGCACCAACGGGCGCTTTAGCAACTGAGATTGAAGGCTTATGGTTAACGGTTGCACCAGCAACAGGCACCAAATGTGAGCGTTGTTGGCATGTAACTGAAGACATCGGGGAAGATGAAAAACATCCTGAACTTTGTGGACGTTGTATTACCAACGTAGAGGGTGAGGGCGAGAAACGCCAATTCGCCTAAATATTTGTGTATTCTTTGCTATTTCATCCAAGAATTGCAGAAAAGTACTCAGCTAGTTAACTAAGCTGTGTGCTTTAGCTTTATTCTTGAATGAACTAGCTTTGAATAAGCCAATATTTCATCGATTAGTTTTGTTGAAAAGCCTTAGTCAGACATTCACAAAACATGCTAACTATCTCATTAGTTATATAACAACAACTATTAGCACAGTAGAAATATGAAAATTAATAAACTTTTTACAGAAACGGGTTTTAAATGGTTATGGTTAACCGTTTTATTTTTGATTATTGATCAAGTAACCAAGCAACTGGTTGTTAACTCATTTGATTTATATGAGTCGATGAACATTTTACCTTTCTTTGATTTGAGATATGTACAAAACCCAGGGGCAGCCTTTAGCTTTCTTGCCGACCAAGACGGTTGGCAACGTTGGTTCTTTACCATTATTGCTGCTATTGCCAGTGTGGTTTTTTTAGTGTGGTTGGCTAAAACGCCAAAGAATAATGCACTATTAAGTATCGCTTTAGCGTTTATGCTCAGTGGCGCAGTGGGCAACTTAATTGACCGGGCATTATTTGGCTATGTTATCGACTTTTTAGACTTTTATATTGCCGATAATCATTGGCCAGCCTTTAATGTCGCAGACTCTGCTATTTTTATTGGCGCGGCATTGATGATTTTTGATTCCTTTAAAAATGGTGATTCAGCCAAGAAAACTGAAATTACTAAGACAAATTAGACGAGAAATAAAATGACAATGTTAATTACTGATAAATCTGAAGTTATCGCTCATATTACCATGAAATTATCTGATGGCTCAGCGGCAGACAGTACCAAAGTAAACAAAAAGCCTGCTAAAATTATTATGGGTGATGCCAGTATTTCTCCTGCCTTTGAAGCGCAATTGTTAGGCCTTGCCGCTGGAGATTCTAAAGAATTTACCCTCGAAGCAAAAGATGCCTTTGGCGAACCTAATCCAGATAATTTCCATTACGTTGATGCAGATAAATTTGGTAGTGACGTACCAGCAGAAGTGGGCAGTATCATTACTTTCACACAACCTGGCAATATAGAGTTACCTGGTATGGTCAAAGAAGTGATCGGTACATCGGTCACTATTGACTTTAATCATCCGCTAGCGGGACAAGCAGTAACATTTGTTATTGACGTTGTTGAAGTTTTATAATCGTTAACTCTTAGGACTTTTGAGTCTCTCAGGAACAAATTATGGAAATTATTTTAGCTAACCCTCGTGGTTTTTGTGCTGGCGTAGACCGAGCGATTAGTATCGTAGACCGCGCGTTAGACTTATTTGGTGCGCCCATTTATGTACGCCACGAAGTCGTACATAACAAGTTTGTTGTTGATGGCTTAAAAGACCGCGGCGCGATATTTGTTGATGAACTTTTTGAAGTTCCTGACGATAATACCGTTATTTTTAGTGCTCATGGCGTCTCTAAAGCGGTACGTAAACAAGCTAAAGACCGTGGTCTAAAAGTATTTGACGCTACTTGTCCGTTAGTGACGAAAGTACATATGGAAGTGTCACGTACCAGTCGTAAAAATATTGAATGCATTCTTATTGGTCACGCTGGACACCCTGAAGTTGAGGGTACGATGGGACAATATGAGAGTGAGCAAGGGGGAATATATTTAGTTGAGTCTGTTGCTGATGTAGCAACACTTGAAGTAAAAGACCCTACTCAATTGTATTATTGTAGTCAAACGACTTTATCCATTGATGATACGTCAGAAGTTATTGACGCGTTGAGAAATAAGTTCGCTTTAATTAAAGGCCCCCGCAAGGACGATATTTGTTATGCAACACAAAATCGTCAAGACGCGGTACGCACTATTTCTGCACAAGTTGATTTACTGTTAGTTGTTGGCGCCAAAAATAGCTCTAACTCTAATCGCTTACGTGAACTCTCTGAGAAGTTGGGCACACCTTCCTACCTGATTGATACTTTTGCCGATATTCAACCACAATGGCTTGAAAATGTTAATAAAATTGGTGTTACTGCAGGCGCTTCTGCCCCCGCAATACTTATCCAACAAGTTATTGACGCACTAAAAGACTTTGGTGGTCAAGAGGTTATCGAATATCCTGGCCGTGAAGAGAACACAGTATTTGCGGTACCTATAGAATTGCGCTAATCTTAAAATATCAGGTTAAGTGGTTGAATGTAATTTTATCCGTTATATGAGTGCTTAAATTTAAAGCATTTTAATAACAATCTTCATGACTTAACCTTATTATTCTGAATAGTCACTATGTAAATAGGCTATTCAATAATAGATTTTTAAGGTATGAGTTAATGCGGTTCACGTTAGTGATTTTTAACACATATAAGTTCTCAATCGAATTCTTAGCGCTACGCTTAGTTTCGCTTCTCCTCGCCTTTAAAATTCTATTTGGGTCTGTTTTGTGTTTGTCACTTAAAAGTATACTCATCAATGCTGTTTCTTTTATTTATCTCCCATTCACTCTATATTTTAAAGCATTATTTTTCTGGGTAGTCAGCAATTTTTGTCAGTGTATTAAGGAGTCTCATGGGTAACAGCACACTTAGGACGAGTTATCCTAAAAGAAAACCAGCCCAAATACAAAAGGGCATGACACTAATAGAGGTTTTAGTCGCTTTAGTTATTTTAGTGACGGGTATTTTTGGTGCGGTTGCCATGCAGGCGTCAGCTAAGAAAGGCAGTTTTGATGCGATGCAACGCTCTGTAGCCTCTGCGTTAGCTCAAGATATTATCGAACGAATGCGCAGTAATGATTCTGATATTCTTACTTTAGAGAGTTATCAAGGTGTTTATGGCGCAGCATTGAATACTCCGCCTGACGCTGACGTTAGGTGTAATTCAGTTGCTTCTTTGTGTACAAGTGCACAAATGACAACCAATGATTTGTATGAATGGGAAGTCAAACTTATGGGCGCTGATGTTACTGCTGGTGGTAAAAATACTGGTGGCTTAGTTGGTGCTGTCGGTTGTATTGATCATAATAAAAATGCAGTTACTGTTGTGATCAGCTGGCAGGGCAGAGTCGCAACGGCTGATGGTTATGACGCCGATAACAATAGTTCTGCAGCTGCAACACTGGCCAACGCCTGTGGTACAAGTACCAGTAAACGTCGACAAGTTACGGTTGAAGCTTTTATATATTAAGGCAAGCAAAGCAATCACTGTTAACGTTCATCGTGATGTTAATGCTTCGAATTATAGATAATATTGATTTTTTTTAGTAAGAGATGATAATGGTTAATGCTCAACGAGGTTTTAGTTTAATCGAAATATTTATATCGCTTGCGGTAGGTTTAATGTTGCTGTTAGGTATATTAAGTGTTTTTGTTGGTATGAAAACGACCACTGTTGAGACCACCAGTTATGGAGAGTTACAAGAAAATGGCAGGTATGCGATTAGCTTACTCAGTGATGACTTATTACGACAAAGCTTTTGGGGCGACTTATCAGGAAACCTCGATGTAAGTGGCTTGGTAAGTTCACCTTTACCATCAACAGTTTCTGGTGATTGTATTGGTGAAGGCGTAAATAATGCCAGTTTTCCTGCAGCTATTGGCCATTTTAGAACCTTGTGGGGGAAAAGAGTCAACAATGTCAACTTAATGGGCTGTATTACCAACGCTAAAATTAATTCCGATGTATTGCAATTAAAAAGGGCTGTTTCATCAACGACAGCGCTAGCCGATATTTCTAGTGATAATTACTATATCATTTCAAACCCTAATACGGCTGCGATATTTGCGGGTGGCGCTGCCATACCAACACTAAATTTGGGCCAGATCTGGGAATATCAGCAGCACATTTACTATGTGCGTGAAGACAATCAAGGCACCAATAAAGTGCCGGTTCTAGTGCAAGGTCGATTACAAAATAAAGCTTCGGTGATGAATCTTGATATGGTCGTTGAAGGCATTGAATACATCCGTTTTATGTACGGTGTAGATACGACCAACAACGGTATCGTCAATGCTTTTATTTCTGCAGATAACATGACAACAGCTTACTGGGATAATGAAAGTAATGTACGGATACTTGCCGTAAAGATTTTTGTCTTAGCGCGAAATATCTTGCCTGACAGAGATTATGAAAATCTTAACACTTATCAGCTTGGTGATCTTCCTATCAACTTTATCGATGGTGAAGGTAAAGGGGATAATTATCGACGTTTATTATTTAGCTCTACCATCACACTTTACAATGCGAGGGTCGACTCATGGCCATAAAAGTTATAAGAAACCGTTGTTTAATTTATTCTGGTAATTTAAAACTAGGTCACAAACAAAGCGGTGTTGTGCTAATCGTTTCACTAGTTTTTTTGATTGCTTTAACCGCTGTTGCTGCCGCTTTAATGCAAAATACCACTATTGATATGAAAATGTCAGGAGCAAGTGAAGAAAAGGTGGTTGCTACCCAAGAAGCGGTTAGTACTATTGATGAAGTTATTTATAAAGAAGTCACGCAAATAAGTGGAACCAATGCTTTTGCTTCTGAAATCGCCAAATTTCCACTCTCACCCGTAGTGAGTAGTGCAAGTAATACCAGTGCAGAAATTACACTGGCTAATCCGTATAAGATTGCAGCCGATTGCCCCCACTCTCGAGCAGCTTCTTCCGTACAGGTATTTAAGTGTAATGTACTTAAAGTGCAGGTCACTCGACTGTATGGTCGCACCAACAAAAGCACCATAGAAGTTAATTCTGGTGTATCGCAACAACTACTTAATGTGGGGAATTGATCATGAAAAAATTATTATTATGTAGCGCATTGATATTTACATCTCTTGCTTCTTATAGTGAAGATATCGAACTGTATATTGGTGATGCAGCACAGCGTACCGGTAATAAACCACAAGTACTGATTATTTTTGATAATTCTGGCAGCATGAATAGTTTAGAGTCAGTCGATGAACCTTATGATCCTAATACAGTTTACCCCGCGGTTGGAAGCGATAACTCCTTATCAGATAAATTTATTTATTTTACTCGAGGTGGCATTGATGGCTCTTCTTCCCTTGTTCCCGATAGTTCTCATGAAAGGCGCCGTTTTCTTGATGCTATTAATAGCTGTGCAACTGCCCGTGAACGTTTAGCATCTGTTGGCTTTTATACCGGACACATTCGTGAATATGCTTTTCAAGGAAACTCAGGAAGTTGGCAAGAGATCCCCGATAACAATGGCGCTAATATTGAGGTAATTGACTGCGAAGATGATGTTAATTTAGTGCCTGCAAACCCTGAGGTTAATGCAGGTATAAAAACAAATAACGGTTCTGTCGTTGATTTACCCGATGGCTTTCCCATCGATGGTGAGGGTTCGAAAGAAAGTCCTGTTTATTATACGGCAAACGCCAATAATTCAAATGTTATTTGGTCGGGTGAGGTTGTTACACTTTATACCGACAACTATTTGCGTTGGGCAAACAGTGAAACGCTTGAGCAGGTTAATCGCACCCGTTTAGAAATAGCACAAGATACGGTTACTGATTTAATTGAATCGGCACCTTCTGTTGATTTTGGTTTACAAGTTTTTAATTATAATCATTCTGGCGAATTTGTTCGCGATGGTGGCAGAATTGTTTTTGGTATCCAAGAAATGACCGCAGCAGCTCGCGCTGAATTAGTAAATATTATTGATTTAGATATTGATGGTGAAACGAATACGCCATTATGTGAATCACTTTATGAGGCTTCGCGCTACTTTGGAGGTATGTCAGTAGATTTTGGTGATAATGATTCAAATTATGATGGTAATACTTATCGTGGTAATACACCGCCAAGAGATACCTCAATTGAAGATGAGGGGGTTTATCAATCACCCTTTAATTCATGTACTAATGAAGTTTATGTGATTATGATTACAGATGGTGAGCCGACTAGGGATCTTGCCGCTAACACTTATATTCAAAGCTTACCTGATATCGGCCTACCGTTTAACGTTAACGGTACTAACAACTATTTAGCGGCACTTGCGGGTTGGATGCACACCCATGATTTACATAGCACCTTACCTGATGTGCAATCATCAACACTCTTTACTATAGGGTTTGGCCAAGATGCTATTGATGATGCGGGAGCGTTATTACGTGAAGCTGCAAAATTGGGGGGGGGCAATATTACCCGGCTAAAGATCCCAGTGCCTTACTGGCTTCACTTCAATCGGCATTAACCAATATTTTGGAAGTGAATACTAGCTTTACAGCTCCTTCGGTTGCCTCAAATAATTTTGATAGAACTGAAACGTTAGATTCAGTTTATTATGCGATGTTCGTTCCTGATCATGGTGCAAGGTGGCAAGGAAATTTAAAAAAACTTAAAGTGACCGATGGCCAGCAAGTCGATAGAACGGGTGCTGGTGCTATTGATGATAATGGCAATATTTCAAAAAATGCCAAAACCTTTTGGAGCACAGATACCAATCCAGATGGTAACGATGTTAAAAAAGGTGGCGTAGCTGAAATGTTACGTACTAAATCTACGCGCGTTATTGTCAGTGATATTGGGGTTGATGGTGCCTTAATGCCACTAACACGAACGAATGCCGCAACATCCTACGGTGACGAAGCGACGCTAGCAAGTGAATTGGTTACAGAAATTGATGAAATTGATAACATGATCAATTGGGCCAAGGGAATTGACGTTGATGATGAAGACAACGATAGTTCAACCACAGATATTCGTAGTGATGTTTTTGGTGACCCACTGCACTCTAAACCATTAGTTATTAATTATGGTGGTGCAAGTAATGATCAAGATATTCGCATAATCGTTGGCACCAATGCCGGCGTTTTACATATGTTTGACGATAATGGAGCAACAGTTGATGAAAATTGGGCTTTTATGCCTAAAGAATTTTTTTCAAAAATAAAAACTTTACGTGAAAACTTTACGTCATCAGGTAAATCATACGGCATAGACAGCCCAGCCGTTTCATACTTACTGGACGTCAATGGTGATGGATCTATTGATAGCGCAAGTGGAGATAAAGCGTGGATATTTTTTGGTTTACGTCGTGGTGGCTCTTCATATTATGCTATGGATGTTAGTGACCCAGATACTCCTAAGTTATTGTGGCATCTAGATGCAAGCTCACCAGGATTTAGCCATTTAGGACAATCATGGTCGCAACCTAAAATAGGGTTTTCAGCGCTTAATATAGTAAATGGTACACCAAAACCTGTACTTTTTTTTGCTGGCGGGTATGACACAACTAAAGATAACTTAACCGTTGGTGCAGATGATACCTTAGGCCGAGCTGTATATATGGTCGACGCAGAAACAGGTGTACTAAAATGGAGTTTAAGCCCTGATGCAACGAGTGCGACTAATACTCAATTTACTGAGATAACTGATAGCGTGCCTTCTAGCCTCGCTATCTTAGACAGCGATTCTGATGGCTTAACCGATCGTCTTTATTTTGGCGATACAGGTGGAAATTTTTGGCGTGTTGATATGCCAGGCAATGCTCCCTTTAGTGGAACATCGCCGTGGACTGCTTTTAAATTAGCTGAGTTGGGTGGAACAACTCATGCGACAGATCGCCGTTTTTTTAGCGAACCTTCAATTGCTAGAACGTATATTTCAGACACGATAGAAACTACATTAGTTGATGCTAATGGTATTAGTTCAACCGTGGTAACAAAACAGGAAAGACCCTACGAAGCGATACTTATTGGTAGTGGCGACCGTTCAACACCTGCGGCCAATGATACTGACGATAAATTTTTCATGATTAAAGATGCCAATATTGTAACCACATCATTTGTTGCTTCACCTACGCACCCACAATTGGCAATACCCGTTGCTATTTTAGCGACAGATCTTTATGACTACACTAACAACCCGTTTGGCCAGGCATTGACTGCCGAAAATCTGCAGACACTCGAAATAAACGTTGGTAATAAAAAAGGTTGGTTTATGGATTTCGTTGGTGATGGTGAGAAAAATACGGCCTCAGCCATTGTTATTAATGGCGTTGCTTACTTCACTTCATTTACGCCTGCCGCGGTCTCTGCAGATCCTGACAGTTGTGAATTAAGTGATGGTTCTGGTATTTTATATGCGGTGGACTTAGCGCTTGGCACGACTGTCTATGACTGGAGAACATGGGAAATAGCGGCGGGCATTCCTGATACTCCTTCAATTATTATTACTAAAGACCCAAAAGCGCCTCAAGAACCTTGCGAAGGCGATTGTCCGCCTGTTGAAGAGGAAGCAGAAGTGATTGCCACGATAAAACTATTAGCTGGGAAAATTATTCCGTTAGGCGTTAGCCTAGAAACGTCAAGAATATACCTTTATGTAACGGAGTCAAATTAATGATAGTGAGTGAAAATAAAGGGCGAGTTAAAGGTTTTACTTTGCTTGAGCTAATGATATCGGTTGCTGTAGTGGGTATTCTAGCTTCGATTGCTTATCCGTCATATATTGATAATATTTCAAGGGCAAATCGTAGCGAGGGTCAACGTGAATTATTGCGCTTAGCAAGTTTGCAAGAACAGTATTTTATTGATCATCGAGCATATACCACAGATATGAAAAAATTAGGTACGCTTGCAGATCCTTACATAACGGATTCTGGGTTTTATAGCATAGATGCTTCCGTTGTAGGGGGAACTTACACATTGACCGCATCGGCTAGAGGAACGCAAGCGACAAATGACTCGTCTTGTTTAACGTTATCTATCACTGATACGGGTAAGAAAGCTGCAACATCAACCAATTGCTGGGAGTAATATGATGAAATTTTTATTTAAGCATTGCTTAGCGCTCAACTTACTTTTTGTAAGTCTACTTTTTGTAAGTCTACTTTTTATAAGTATTGATAGCGTGGCAAAGACGACAGACAAATCGACAAAAATTAAGATTAAATGTCATGTTGAACTAATGGGCGGTAACGACATTATTCATTTTGGCATTATTGGGTCCAATAAACTGGCAAAATATCCTGATTGGTTAGTCGGCAAAAAAATAGCGACTGGCTTTTCAAAGCAAAAGCAGCAAGTTCATCGAGTAAAAGAATGTGTTAAATCAAATGATGATTTTTCCAATGCTCTTTCAAAAAAATTAGATGAAAACACTGCTCGTTAAAGAGGAGACTTAGCTGCAAGTAATTTCATTGCCTGAGCGGTCTTCATCAATGCCATCGCTATCTGTGTCAGAGGTAACGTATGAACGTCCAGAGGTAGTTACTGTAATACCTCTTGACTTGGCCGGGTAGTCTTTTGGACAATATTTAAATGGGCTAGCACTAACGCCACCCGTGATGTTGCCTGTAGGTCGGTATATAATGCTATCTTGGCCGTACTGAAGTTTGTCATTAGTTTTTATCTTAGCCTTTACTGCAACGATTCTTTCGTCAGTGGCGGGCTCATAAGTTTTATCGCCATCTATATCAATAAAAACACTGACTTCGTTTTGCCAATTAGTATCACAACGATTACTTGCATTAAGTGGGCACAAGGTAACCGATTGTTCTGCGTTTATGGCGGTATTTCTTGCTGTTAATAGTAGTCTTTGTAAATGAGAAATTTCATTGTCGACGCGTGTTTCAACTAAAAAACTATTGAAATTTGGCAGCGCTATCGCCATTAAAGTTGCTCCAATAGCGATAGTTATCATCAATTCAACGAGTGTAAAACCCTCTCGCTTGTTGTTTGATTGCAAATAATCATACTTCATAATATAAGCCTTAATTTCTTGTTATACCCATGAGAGCACTTAGTTAGTCTTATGGGGATTACATCATATTCAAAACTGTGTGAGAATATTTCAAGATAATTAAGTTATATCACTTAAGTCACTCTTTCGCTAGGTTGCTGTTATCGATATCAGAGCTTGTTATTATTGAAATGATAATAAGCTATATACCTTTTAAAAGCGCTTGTGGTCATAGATTAGTGACAGCGAATGATTCGACCGCTACGATTTTCATCGGCTCCATCCATATTTTGGTCGCTCGATAAATAAAACCGTCCAGCCCCTGAAATGATAATTCCTCTTGATTTATTACTGTGTGATTTTGGACAATAGCGGAAAGTACCATTACCTCCCCACACAGCGAGCCGTCCACTGGGTGCGTAAATTAATGCTGTTCTTCCTTGAGCATACTGTAATTTATCGCCTGACTTTATGGCTAATTTTATTTTTATAATCACTTCAGCACTTGAGGCATCGAGCGCTTTGTTCTTGTTATCATCATAAAATACAGTCAGCGTTTTATGCCATTCGTTTGAGCACTGACCAGAAGGGGTAAGTGGACAAACAGTAACAAAACGTTCCTGATTAACCGCATGATTTCTTGTTAATAATAATAGCCGATGTAAGGCTGTGATCTCATTATCAACACGTATTCTTATCCTTAAATCTGCAAAAGTAGGAATAGCTATAGCGGTAAGAATAATTAATATAGCTAGCGTGATTAAGGTTTCAATGAGAGTGAAACCCATTATTTTAAACGATAAGTATGACATAACATTAAGCCGTCCGTTGGCTAGAGTAGATGTATTACTAGGTATAGCTGTTAACGTTAAATTTACAAGTTTAACGCTTAAAAGTTAATCGTAAATTGTTGGAATAGGTAGTCGCTTATGTTGGGTTTTTTGATAAATATTAATGATGAGTGCTTGCACCTCTGCTGCTACTGGTTTGCCTTCCAAGAAATCATCTAACTGTTCATAACTCATACCTAGTGCATCTTCGTCAGTTTTTCCCGGATCCAATTCTTCAAGATCCGCGGTTGGATCTTTATTAATTAATAAGTCTGGCGCACCTAAATTTTCTGCTAACAACCGTACTTGGCGTTTAGATAAACCAAATAAAGGCGCTAAATCACAGGCACCATCACCCCATTTAGTAAAAAATCCGGTGATGTTTTCTGCGGAATGATCTGTCCCTAAAACAAGTGCGCCAACAATACCTGCAATGTGATATTGCGTTACCATTCGGCTTCTAGCTTTGGCATTACCTTTTGAAAAATCGATTTGTGCATCGTCTGCCGATAAGATATTTGCTTGGTTAAGCGCGTTAAGCGTTTCAATGTGAATGCCATTAACTGCATTCAAAATATTGGTTACTAAACTATGTGTCGGTTGAATAAAGTCCAAAGCGAGCTGGGCATCGTCTTCATCTGCTTGCACGCCATAAGGTAAACGAACCGCAATAAATTGATAGGGTGATGTCGAATTATTATTAGCTATTCTTTCTTCAGCATTGAGCTCATCAATGGCAAGTTGTGCGAGACGTCCACAGGTAGAAGAGTCGACACCACCACTAATGCCTAGCACTAAATTTTTTAGTCCGGCAGTCTTAAGTGTTTTTTTGATAAATTCAATACGGCGCTTTATCTCAAACACGGCATCTATTTGAGGTAAAACTCTCATTTCATTTATGATCAATTGCGGATCCATTCAACTTCCTTTGATAGTTATTCGATAAGTTAAATTATCCTAGTGTAACGTATACCTGTGATACTTCAATATATAGGTAACCGGTATTAACTAGTTTGTTTGCTATCTGAAATTTAAATGGCTTACAACAAATATAGCGCTTGGGTTTATTTGATATAATTGTGTACAATTCAAAGTATATTTCGCGGTTAATGGATAACAACAATGAAAAAAATAGAAGCAATTATCAAACCATTCAAAATGGATGATGTGCGTGAAGCATTAAGTGAAATTGGCATCACAGGTATGACTGTTTCAGAAGTTAAAGGTTTTGGCCGACAAAAAGGGCACACTGAGCTTTATCGTGGTGCAGAATATATGGTCGATTTCTTACCGAAAGTAAAATTAGAAATTGTTGTCACCACAGAACAAGTTGAGCGTTGTGTTAATGCTATTATAGAAACAGCGCAAACCGGTAAAATTGGTGATGGAAAAATATTTATCACTGATGTTGAGCGGGTGATCAGAATCCGTACGGGTGAAGAAGATGAAGCCGCTATTTAATTTTATCAGTTAATCTCATCATAAAAAAAGCCCATTGAGTATTATATCTCAATGGGCTTTTTAATCATTTAAACGTTATCATTGATAAAGAAAATTTTTATAGCTTCTATTTCAATGCTGACAAACAGTTAAAATTTAACGAGTTAAAAACTTATTATTTGGATAATTTGCTGCTAAGACTTGCTTCGCATTAATTTTTAAATCCATTAAGTCTAACTTGTCGTAACACTCAATCATAATCTCTAAGGCTTGTTCCACTTCCTGGCTAGGCGAGAAGTATTCAACAATGTACTTACCACGATTTGCTGCTGATGCCCAAGCATCACGTTTCATATAAAAACGAGCGACGGTCAATTCATACTTAGCTAAACGTGACTTTATACCAATCATACGTTTGCGTGCATCAGCGGCATATTTACTTTGCGGTAGCTCAGTCAAAATCGTTTTAAAGTCTTTGAATGCTTCGCGAGCAGCCGTTGGATCTCTGTCGGAACGATCAATGCCTGCTAACTCTTGAAAAAGATTCTCTTCAGTTGAAATATTGATTAACGCTCGCATGTAATAAACATAATCAAGATTGACATGATCAGGATTTAAACGCAGGAAACGATCCGCCAAAGCAATACCTTGAGCTGAATTACCACTCTTATAATAAGCGTAAATTAAGTCTAATTGCACTTGATGAGAGATAGGACCAAATGGAAAGCGTGAGTCAATTGCTGATAAAATTTGGATAGCTCGTTGATATAAGCCACTATCAAGCGCAGTTCTAGCATCGGTGAACAATGCTTGTGCTGACTTGTCTGGTACTTTTTCAATGTCGGTTTTGTTTGATGATGAACACGCCGCTAGCCCTAATGAAAGCACTAGTATTATCATTTTTATTGTCAAATTTTGCATAGACTTTGTTATCACTACTTTGTTTTAGTTAAAGGTATTAGTTAAATAAATATACGCCCTTTGCAAATTACTTAATGTAATTAATAGAGCAAAGAGGTAAAATAAACACTGGCATTCTAACCTAGCATACTTGCCTTGCACAGCGCTAATTCATAGTAAATTTATAGAGAGTTAAATAGAAATTTTAATGGCTGAAATAATTCAACATACAGATACGGTTCCTGAAACTTGTTTAGGTAAACGATTCGACCAAACATTAGCTGAGATGTTCCCTGAATATTCTCGTTCTCGCATAAAAGAATGGATCTTAGCAGGTCACGTTACTTTAAACGGCGCTATTTTGATAATACCACGCGAGAAAATGTTTGGCGGGGAGGTGATCAAAATATCAACTGAAGTTGAAGGCGACGTGCGATTTGAACCACAAAATATTCCTTTAAATATTGTTTATGAAGATGACGATATTATAGTTATTAATAAACCTGCTGGTTTTGTAGTTCACCCAGGTGCAGGTAATCCTGATGGCACGGTACTTAATGCTTTATTGTATCATTGCCCACAGCTTGATGTTGTCCCTCGTGCCGGCATCGTCCACAGACTAGATAAAGATACAACGGGTTTGATGGTTATTGCTAAAACAATTGCAGCGCAAACAAACTTAGTCGATGCTATACAAGAACGTGAAATAACGCGTGAATATGAAGCGATTGCTAATGGTCTAATGACAGCTGGTGGTATGGTTGATGAACCTATAGGTCGCCATTCAACCAAAAGAACACACATGGCTGTTAGTCCTTTTGGACGTCCATCGGTAACGCATTATCGTGTAATGGAAAAATTCCGTTTACACACACGTTTAAGATTACGTCTTGAAACGGGTCGTACGCATCAAATTCGTGTTCATATGGCGCATATTACCCATCCATTGATTGGAGATCCTAATTACGGTGGTCGTCCTCGTCCTCCTAAAAATGCGACAGAAGATTTGCGGGATTTATTGCGTAGTTTTAAGCGCCAAGCATTACATGCGGCAATGTTGTCATTATTTCACCCTATAACGGGTGAAGAAATGACTTGGCATGCACCTATTCCAGATGACATGGTTAATTTAACAAATGTTTTGCGTGAAGATTCGAAAATCAACGCAACAGACGACTATTTATAACAGTCTCTACAATATAGAATGGCCAGTACTAAATGTACTGGCTTTTACTACGACAAGACTCCATCCTCAAAAAAAATCGTTATCCTTTAATCACAGCTATTCTTCAGTATACGGCCAATTTAACTTGGGCGAACATGTTGGTGATGACTTGGTTAATGTCAACAAAAATAGAGCTTCGTTACTCGCATACTTACCGCTTAATACAAAAATTCAATGGCTTGAACAAGTTCATGGTAATAAAGTTGTGACCATAGAATCTTATTCAAAAACGCCTTTAGTGGCTGATGCGATAATCACTCGGCAGAAGAATATTGCTTTAGCCGTGATGACCGCTGATTGTTTACCGATATTATTAACTGCGATAGACGGCAGTGAAATTGCTGCGATCCATGGTGGTTGGAAACCCTTAGCTAAAAATATTATTACCAATACCGTCAATAATATGAAAACAGACAATGAAAATATCATTGCTTGGTTGGGGCCTTGTATTGGTGAATATGCTTTTGAAGTAGGGCAAGAAGTAAAGTGTGCCTTTGAAAGTCAGTCAGAAAAATTTGTATCGGCTTTCACAGCTATAAATGAACCATTAGCGCTAGAAAAACATAAAGCTAAATACCTAGCCAATTTAGCAATGATAGCAAGAATCCAACTAAATACGCTTGGTATTAATAAGGTTCATCATTTAAACCATTGTACCTATTCTAATGAACGGCAGTATTACTCTTATCGACGAGATACCATTACCGGACGAATGGTTTCCATCATTTGTCGACAATAAGTTTAAATAAATAAACTAAATCTTATTTCAAATCAAAAGCTTTTCACTTTGTTCCTTGAAAAATTTAAATTATATCCTTATCTATAAGGTATAAAAGAATATTTTTCTTTGTTAGGCAGGAGAGCCTCATGCGTTTAGACAGATTAACCCAAGCATTTCAAGTCGCTATTTCAGACGCACAGTCAATAGCACTAGGCCGGGATCATCAATTTATAGAACCCGTGCATATCATGTTAGCGCTATTAAATCAGAACGCGAGTAGCATTATACCCTTATTGAAAAGTGCAGGAATTAATGTTCTTTCACTGCGAACACAAGTAGAGACGGTTATAGAACAACTTGCGCAAGTTTCTGGATCAGGTGGCGACGTACAACTTTCTTCTGCTATGGGGAACTTACTTAACCTCTGCGATAAGTTCGCACAAAAAATGGGTGATAAGTATATATCTTCTGATGTTTTTATCCTTGCCGCTATTGAAGACAAAGGTAAGCTAGGTCAAATATTAAAGTCGCTTGGGGCAAGTGAACAACGTGTTCAAGATGCAATATTACATGTGCGTGGCGGTCAAAAAGTTGATGAGCCTAATGCTGAAGATGTTCGACAAGCACTTGATAAATATACGGTGAACCTAACAGAGCTTGCCGAGCAGGGTAAACTAGATCCCGTTATTGGCCGAGATGATGAAATACGTCGCACGATACAAGTTTTACAACGTCGTACGAAAAATAATCCGGTATTAATTGGTCAGCCAGGTGTTGGTAAAACAGCTATCGCCGAAGGGTTAGCACAACGTATCATTAACCACGAAGTTCCTGAAGGGTTAAAAGGTAAGCGGGTATTGTCATTGGATATGGGGGCTTTGGTTGCTGGCGCAAAATATCGTGGTGAATTTGAAGAACGTTTAAAGGCGGTATTGAGTGAGCTAGCCAAAGAAGAAGGGCAAGTCATTTTATTTATTGATGAACTTCATACTATGGTCGGTGCAGGTAAGTCTGACGGCGCGATGGATGCAGGTAATATGTTAAAACCTGCTCTTGCCCGTGGTGATTTACATTGTGTCGGCGCGACAACATTGGATGAGTATCGTCAATATATTGAAAAGGATGCGGCCTTAGAGCGTCGTTTTCAAAAAATATTAATCGAAGAGCCTAGTGTTGAAGATACGATTGCCATATTGCGCGGTTTAAAAGAGCGTTACGAACTTCATCACAGTGTTGATATTACCGATCCAGCCATAGTCGCCGCTGCTACTTTGTCACATCGTTATATCAGTGATAGACAATTACCTGATAAAGCGATTGATCTTATCGATGAAGCGGCTTCTAGTATTCGTATGCAAATAGATTCTAAGCCAGAAGACTTAGACCGATTAGAGCGGCGCATCATTCAACTGAAATTAGAACAACGGGCATTAGAGAAAGATTCAGATGAGGCTTCTAAAAAACGTTTAGGACTGATTTCATTGGATCTGAGCGTTTGTCAGACTAATTTTGATGAGTTAGATGAAATTTGGAAAACTGAAAAGGCTGCTTTACATGGTACACAGGCTATTAAAACAGATCTAGAACAAGCTCGACTTGACTTAGAGGCTGCCCGACGATTGGGCGATCTTAACCAAATGTCAGAACTACAATATGGCAAAATACCGGAATTAGAAAAACAACTCGACTTAGCAAGCCAAGCCGAAATGCAAGAAATGACGTTATTAAAAAATAAAGTCACTGAAGTTGAAATTGCTGATGTATTAAGTCGAGCAACGGGTATTCCTGTTTCTAAGATGCTTGAAGAAGAATGCGATAAATTACTGCAAATGGAGGATAACTTACATCAGCGTGTTATAGGACAAAACGAAGCGGTTATCAGTGTTTCTAATGCTATCCGACGTTCAAGAGCTGGGCTTGCCGATCCAAGCCAGCCGATAGGATCGTTTTTATTTTTAGGTCCTACTGGTGTGGGTAAAACCGAACTTACGAAAGCATTAGCCCATTATCTTTTTGACAGTGAAGATGCACTTATTCGTGTTGATATGTCTGAATTTATGGAAAAACATTCAGTTTCTCGATTAGTGGGTGCTCCTCCCGGATATGTAGGGTATGAAGAAGGGGGCTATTTAACGGAAGCTGTTCGACGCAAACCTTATTCTGTTATCCTTCTTGATGAAATTGAAAAAGCGCACAGTGATGTTTTTAATATATTATTACAAGTGCTCGATGATGGACGTTTAACGGATGGCCAAGGGCGAACTGTTGATTTTAAAAACACTGTTATCATTATGACTTCTAATATTGGCTCTGATCACATACAAAAGTTTGCCGATGACGGCCAGTATGAAGAAATGAAATCTAAGGTGATGTCAGAAGTGAGCTTACATTTTAAGCCTGAGTTTATTAATCGCATTGATGAAACAGTTGTTTTTCATCCATTAATATCACAACAGATAGAAAAAATAGCAGCAATACAAATTGACGGTCTAAGAGATCGTTTAGCAGACCAAGATATTAAGCTATCAATTAGCCAAGAAGCACTTGCGCTGATTTCTTTGGCTGGATTTGATCCTCTATTTGGAGCAAGACCGTTGAAAAGGGTAATTAGACAAAAGATTGAAAATCCATTAGCTCAGAAAATATTATCAGGAGCCTTTAAAAATAAGGCAGAGATAAGTATTGAAGTCAGTGACGGTGAATTAGTTTTTACGCACTAACAAATTTGTATTAGGGCATGTCACTTAAAGACGCACAGTAAACTTCTGTGCGTTTTTGGTTTATCGCTAATTGCTGTTGTTTCTCTATTTTTGTTAATATCTGTTTACCGCCCTTATCATCCGTATATTGGACCTTATCAAAAGCCATTAACATGGCAATATTTTCTTGTGCCTCTAGACATTTCTCAGGTCTATTTATAGTTGCCATGAGCTCATCTTGATTTTGTTGAGAAATTACCTCTTCATCTGAAACTAGCGGGTTGGTAATAATGTCTGCTCGACTGATTACACTTGACTGATTCGACACTAAAAACTGGGTGTACTCATCACCAACAGGCTGATGTTGACTAAAATGAACTACATTGTTTTCATCTACCCAGCGATAGACCATTAGTTCACTCGCCGAACAAAAGCCAAAATAAAATATCAGCCCAAATAACAGAATACGAAAACTCATTGATCACCTATTAACAATATAAAGAAAAGCCCTAATACTTTATATAACAATACAATTGGGACTTTACAAATTATAACGAGGAATTATTATGCTATTACTCTCTAATATACCCATGATAGTTTTTTATGTTAGATTTGATTAACTATACCTATATATTTTTAAACAAGCGTAGTAACAATAATGAATAATAAAAAAACAAATACCAGTACTCCTTCGAAAGGTATTTACCTATTACCTAACCTATTAACGACCGCAGGACTGTTTTCTGGTTTTTTTGCCATAGTTTCTTCAATGAATGGCCACTTTATTAGTGCAGCTGTAGCAATATTTATTGCCATGATATTTGATGGTTTAGATGGGCGCGTTGCTCGGATGACAAATACACAAAGTGAATTTGGTGCAGAATATGACAGTATGGCTGATATGGTCTCTTTTGGTATAGCCCCTGGACTTGTTGCCTATAATTGGGCGTTATCGAGTTATGGAAAATTTGGTTGGTTAGCCGCTTTTGTCTTTGTTGCCTGTGCAGCACTTCGTTTAGCACGGTTTAATACGCAGGTTGGTATTGCTGATGCCCGCTTTTTCCAAGGTTTAGCAAGCCCCGCGGCCGCGGCAGTTATTGCCAGTTTGGTCTGGGTTGGTGCAGAATATCAAATAAATGGCCAAGACTATGGCATTGTTGTTGGCATTATTACTATGCTTGCAGGATTATTGATGGTCAGTAACTTTCGTTACAACAGTTTTAAAGAAGTCGATTGGAAGGGGAAAGTTAATTTTTTTGTGGTTTTGCTCATTGTACTCGCCTTCGTCATTATCGCTTCTAGCCCTGAGAATGTTTTACTTATCGTCTTTGGCTTCTATGCTTGCTCGGGGCCGTTTACGACTATCCGCTCTGTTAATAAGTTAAAATTAGAAGATGTCGTCGGTGATGACAAAGATGAAGACTTTAATACGGTTGATAACTCGAAAGATAAATAACAGCAGTAATTAACTGTCTGTAGCACCAGCTTTGTGAGCAAAAGGCATTAGTTGTTTGATTAAACCACAATAAAAATACGGTTTGTACGTTAATCGAGCGAACAAACGTTTATTTCAAAGTTATTACAAAAAAGGGTTGACGCCCAGCGAGAAATGTCTAGAATGCGCTCCAGTTCCAAGGGGTTCAGTCAAAACGAACTACGAAAGAGCTGTTTTGATAAGTTATCTACATCACTTTAGAGTAAAGTAGTTAACTTAGCGTTATATAGATAAGGTTTGAATTTTCGAAAAGAACTTCAAATTAAATTAAATAAAACGTTGACATCGAAACTAGAGTGCGTAGAATACGCATCTCGCTTCAGGCAAGGCCTGTAGCAACGAAGCAAAGCGAATGAGATTTTGTTTCGGTTAACTCTTTGAGTTAACGTTCTTTAACAATTAGTTATCATGCAATTTGTGTGGACACTCACATTACATTGATTTTACATAGTCGGTTCTTAATTCTCTAACGAGAGGCAAGGAAAGACGTAAAACAGTTTAATAATGATGTCACACAGATTAAGTATTAATCATTAATTTGATTAGTACGTTTTATGTAGTTATCGCATCTCTTTTAAGAGTTGCTGGTAACACGACAGAATTCATTGAGCAGATGTCTTAACTTAGGTTAAGCATCACAAACGATTTTTTAATTGAAGAGTTTGATCATGGCTCAGATTGAACGCTGGCGGCAGGCTTAACACATGCAAGTCGAGCGGTAACAGAGAGTAGCTTGCTACTTTGCTGACGAGCGGCGGACGGGTGAGTAATGCTTGGGAATATGCCATATGGTGGGGGACAACAGTTGGAAACGACTGCTAATACCGCATAACGTCTACGGACCAAAGAGGGGGATTCTTCGGAACCTCTTGCCATTTGATTAGCCCAAGTGAGATTAGCTAGTTGGTGAGGTAATGGCTCACCAAGGCGACGATCTCTAGCTGGTTTGAGAGGATGATCAGCCACACTGGGACTGAGACACGGCCCAGACTCCTACGGGAGGCAGCAGTGGGGAATATTGCACAATGGGCGAAAGCCTGATGCAGCCATGCCGCGTGTGTGAAGAAGGCCTTCGGGTTGTAAAGCACTTTCAGTTGTGAGGAAAGGTGGGTAGTTAATAGCTGCTCACTGTGACGTTAGCAACAGAAGAAGCACCGGCTAACTCCGTGCCAGCAGCCGCGGTAATACGGAGGGTGCGAGCGTTAATCGGAATTACTGGGCGTAAAGCGTGCGTAGGCGGTTTGTTAAGCAAGATGTGAAAGCCCAGGGCTCAACCTTGGAACTGCATTTTGAACTGGCAAACTAGAGTACTGTAGAGGGTGGTGGAATTTCCAGTGTAGCGGTGAAATGCGTAGAGATTGGAAGGAACATCAGTGGCGAAGGCGGCCACCTGGACAGATACTGACGCTGAGGCACGAAAGCGTGGGGAGCAAACAGGATTAGATACCCTGGTAGTCCACGCCGTAAACGATGTCAACTAGCTGTCTGTGGACTTGATCCGTGGGTAGCGGAGCTAACGCATTAAGTTGACCGCCTGGGGAGTACGGCCGCAAGGTTAAAACTCAAATGAATTGACGGGGGCCCGCACAAGCGGTGGAGCATGTGGTTTAATTCGATGCAACGCGAAGAACCTTACCATCCCTTGACATCCACAGAAGAGACTAGAGATAGACTTGTGCCTTCGGGAACTGTGAGACAGGTGCTGCATGGCTGTCGTCAGCTCGTGTTGTGAAATGTTGGGTTAAGTCCCGCAACGAGCGCAACCCCTATCCTTATTTGCCAGCGCGTTATGGCGGGAACTCTAAGGAGACTGCCGGTGATAAACCGGAGGAAGGTGGGGACGACGTCAAGTCATCATGGCCCTTACGGGATGGGCTACACACGTGCTACAATGGCAAGTACAGAGGGCAGCAATACCGCGAGGTGGAGCGAATCCCACAAAGCTTGTCGTAGTCCGGATTGGAGTCTGCAACTCGACTCCATGAAGTCGGAATCGCTAGTAATCGTAGATCAGAATGCTACGGTGAATACGTTCCCGGGCCTTGTACACACCGCCCGTCACACCATGGGAGTGGGATGCAAAAGAAGTGGCTAGTTTAACCTTCGGGAGGACGGTCACCACTTTGTGTTTCATGACTGGGGTGAAGTCGTAACAAGGTAACCCTAGGGGAACCTGGGGTTGGATCACCTCCTTATCTTGAAGTAAAAGCAGTTTAATGGAAACTTCGGTTTCACGAGTGTCTACACAAATTACATGATAACAAATTAGAAGAATCCCGATGGGGCTATAGCTCAGCTGGGAGAGCGCCTGCCTTGCACGCAGGAGGTCTGCAGTTCGATCCTGCATAGCTCCACCATCCTATATTTATAATATAGGAGACCATTATGATTCTTCATTAAAGAAAAGACCAAATTAAGGTTTACTTTCGTCATGCTGAACGTGTTTCAGTGTTTTGTGAGTGAATATTAATTTGGTTTTTTAAACCACGTTTTTAACCGAATGCGCGTTAAGAATGAGTTCTTTAACAATCTGGAAAGCTGATATAAATAAGGTATTTATAAAGCAACTAACATTAGTAAGGGGTGTCGCGCTCATTACTTCTAAATAGTTTGCACATTTTATAAATATCTACAAAAGCGATTAATAGCGAAAGCTGTTAATCAACATTTGTTTGCTCTTACTCAGAGTAAACATCTTATTCAAGACACATTTATTTGTGCGTGAAAATGTCAGACTTTACAATTGCTGTGGATTAGTCTCCACAGTGTACTTCGTGTCGAAAGACTACTTAGGGTTGTATGGTTAAGTGACTAAGCGTATGTGGTGGATGCCTTGGCAGTTAGAGGCGATGAAGGACGTGTTAATCTGCGATAAGCATTGGTGAGGTGATAAAAACCGTTATAGCCAATGATTTCCGAATGGGGAAACCCACTGACATAAGTCAGTATCATTAAGTGAATACATAGCTTAATGAAGCGAACCAGGAGAACTGAAACATCTAAGTACCCTGAGGAAAAGAAATCAACCGAGATTTCGTTAGTAGCGGCGAGCGAACGCGAATCAGCCCTTAAGCTTATTGGGCGCTAGTGGAATGTACTGGAAAGTACAACGATACAGGGTGATAGTCCCGTACACAAAAGCAACCTTTGAGTGAAATCGAGTAGGACGGAGCACGTGAAACTTTGTCTGAATATGGGGGGACCATCCTCCAAGGCTAAATACTACTAACTGACCGATAGTGAACCAGTACCGTGAGGGAAAGGCGAAAAGAACCCCTGTGAGGGGAGTGAAATAGAACCTGAAACCGCATACGTACAAGCAGTGGAAGCCGGATTTAGTCCGGTGACTGCGTACCTTTTGTATAATGGGTCAGCGACTTATATTCTGTAGCAAGGTTAACCGATTAGGGGAGCCGTAGCGAAAGCGAGTGTTAACTGCGCGTTTAGTTGCAGGGTATAGACCCGAAACCCGGCGATCTACCCATGGGCAGGTTGAAGGTTGAGTAACATCAACTGGAGGACCGAACACACGTATGTTGAAAAATGCGGTGATGACTTGTGGGTCGGAGTGAAAGGCTAATCAAGCCGGGAGATAGCTGGTTCTCCCCGAAATCTATTTAGGTAGAGCCTCGCACGAACACCATTGGGGGTAGAGCACTGTTAAGGCTAGGGGGTCATCCCGACTTACCAACCCTTTGCAAACTCCGAATACCAATGAGTGATATGCGGGAGACACACTGCGGGTGCTAACGTCCGTTGTGAAGAGGGAAACAACCCAGACCGCCAGCTAAGGTCCCAAAGTACTAGTTAAGTGGGAAACGATGTGGAAAGGCATAGACAGCTAGGAGGTTGGCTTAGAAGCAGCCATCCTTTAAAGAAAGCGTAATAGCTCACTAGTCGAGTCGGTCTGCGCGGAAGATGTAACGGGGCTAAACTAGTCACCGAAGCTGCGGATTCATAGTTTACTATGAGTGGTAGGGGAGCGTTCTGTAAGCCGTTGAAGGTGAGTTGTAAAGCTTGCTGGAGGTATCAGAAGTGCGAATGCTGACATGAGTAACGATAAGGGGAGTGAAAAACTCCCCCGCCGAAAGACCAAGGTTTCCTGTCCCATGTTAATCAGGGCAGGGTAAGTCGGCCCCTAAGGCGAGGCGGAAACGCGTAGTCGATGGGAAACAGATTAATATTTCTGTACTTCTATATATTGCGAAGGAGGGACGGAGTAGGCTAAACAGGCACGGCGTTGGTAGTCCGTGTGAAAGTACGTAGGTGGTTAACTTAGGTAAATCCGGGTTTTCATTCAACACTGAGATACGAGACGAGACTCTACGGAGTTGAAGCTGTTGATGCCATGCTTCCAGGAAAAGCTTCTAAGCTTCAGATATATAGGAACCGTACCCCAAACCGACACAGGTGGTTAGGTAGAGAATACTAAGGCGCTTGAGAGAACTCGGGTGAAGGAACTAGGCAAAATAGTACCGTAACTTCGGGAGAAGGTACGCTACTCTCGGTTAAACCCTTGCGGTGTAAGCTAAGAGTAGTCGAAGTAACCAGGTGGCTGGAACTGTTTATTAAAAACACAGCACTGTGCAAAATCGAAAGATGACGTATACGGTGTGACGCCTGCCCGGTGCCGGAAGGTTAATTGATTCGGTTAGCGCAAGCGAAGCTGATGATCGAAGCCCCGGTAAACGGCGGCCGTAACTATAACGGTCCTAAGGTAGCGAAATTCCTTGTCGGGTAAGTTCCGACCTGCACGAATGGCGTAATCATGGCCACACTGTCTCCACCCGAGACTCAGTGAAATTGAATTTGCGGTTAAGATGCCGTATACCCGCGGCTAGACGGAAAGACCCCGTGAACCTTTACTATAGCTTGACAGTGAACATTGCTCCTACATGTGTAGGATAGGTGGGAGACTATGAAACTTTGTCGCCAGATGAAGTGGAGTCTACCTTGAAATACCACCCTTGTATGCGTGATGTTCTAACCTAGGGCCCTTATCGGGCTTGGGGACACTGTCTGGTGGGTAGTTTGACTGGGGCGGTCTCCTCCCAAAGAGTAACGGAGGAGCACGAAGGTTGGCTAAGTATGGTCGGACATCATACGGTTAGTGCAATGGCATAAGCCAGCTTAACTGCGAGACAGACACGTCGAGCAGGTACGAAAGTAGGTCATAGTGATCCGGTGGTTCTGTATGGAAGGGCCATCGCTCAACGGATAAAAGGTACTCCGGGGATAACAGGCTGATACCGCCCAAGAGTTCATATCGACGGCGGTGTTTGGCACCTCGATGTCGGCTCATCACATCCTGGGGCTGAAGTCGGTCCCAAGGGTATGGCTGTTCGCCATTTAAAGTGGTACGCGAGCTGGGTTTAGAACGTCGTGAGACAGTTCGGTCCCTATCTGCCGTGGGCGTTTGAGAATTGAAGAGGGCTGCTCCTAGTACGAGAGGACCGGAGTGGACGAACCGCTGGTGTTCGGGTTGTTATGCCAATAGCATTGCCCGGTAGCTACGTTCGGAACTGATAACCGCTGAAAGCATCTAAGCGGGAAGCAGGCTTTGAGATGAGTTCTCACTGGAGCTTTAAGCTCCCTAAAGGGTCGTTGGAGACTACAACGTTGATAGGTCAGGTGTGTAAGGACTGCGAGGTCTTGAGCTAACTGATACTAATTGCCCGTGAGGCTTAACCATACAACACCCAAGTAGTTTTACTGCGAAGTGTTTGTAAAAGACTGACATATATAGAATAACTTCACGCACTGTAATGAATTGAATAAGAAAACGCTTTTATATTTATGGCTCTAGCGAGCAACAGCTTTCAAGATTGTAACCTTTTTGTCTAGCGACAATAGCACTGTGGCACCACCTGATCCCATTCCGAACTCAGAAGTGAAACGCAGTAGCGCCGATGGTAGTGTGGGAGTTCCCATGTGAGAGTAGGACATTGCTAGGCTCCTATTTAGAAAAACCCGATTCGAAAGAGTCGGGTTTTTTGCTTTCTGGCGTTTAAAAATAAATCATTTATACCCGTAGAGTAGTAGCGCCAACAGTAGTGTGACTTATGTTCGACATGCCCATGTGAGAATAGGACATTGCTAAGCTTCTATTTAGAGAAACCCGTAGCTTATGCTACGGGTTTTTTGCTTTCTGGCGTTTAAAAAACTTAGCAAAAACTGCTAGTTCTCATTAAAATAAATCAACAGCTAACAGCCAAACGTAATACATTAAGGCTAATCTAGCTTTAATAAGCATGCTTGTTATAAACGAAACGTTTTTTGTATTTAAGTCTTTGTAAACTTGCTACTAACGCATGTTAAATTTCATATCTTTCAGCTCAAAAGCTTATCTTATAACTGGCGATGCTTGTAATATCATATTTATTTTCAATGTAACGTGTGTATCAATGCGTAACTTGCTAAAATCTACACATTAATAAATTACTTAGTGTTGTTATGGCTATTAATTGGTTCCCTGGGCATATGCATAAAGCCCAAAAAGAAATAAAAGAAATTCTTCCACAAATAGATGTGGTCATAGAAGTGTGTGACGCTAGATTGCCGTTTAGCAGTGAAAATCCGATGATCACTGAGATCAGAGGTGATATCCCCCTTATTAAAATTCTCAATAAGTCTGATCTTGCCGATCCTGCTAAAACAAAAATTTGGCTAGAATATTTAGAGTCTCAAAAAAATGTCAAAGCAATCGCTCTAACCACAGATAACCCTTCTGTAGCGAAGACACTCCCTAGTCTTATTCGTAAATTAGTACCGAGTAAAAATGAAACGGGTAAACAGATCAACGTTGTTATTATGGGTATCCCTAACGTAGGTAAATCTACTTTATTAAATACTCTTGTTGGAAAAGCAAAAGCTAAAGTGGGTAATGAGCCTGCTGTGACTAAAGGTCAGCAGCGAATTCGTTTAGACGAAGGTCTTTACTTGTATGATACTCCAGGTATGTTGTGGCCAAAAATTGTTAATGAAAACAGTGGCTATCGATTAGCGATTACCAGCGCAGTTAAAGATACCGCCTTCGACCATGAAGATATTGCCTCGTTTGCAGGTGAATATTTATTAGCGCATTACCCGCAACGATTAAAAGAACGTTATCAATTTGACGATACGCCACAAACCGAAGTAGAGTTACTTGAAGAAATAGGTCGTAGACGCGGCTGTGTTAAATCAGGTGGTCGTATTGATTATCATAAAGCCGCAGCAATATTAATCAATGAGATACGCGATAATACCCTGGGCGGCATTACTTTTGAAACACCCGATATGATAGAGATTGAAACACTTCATTTTATCGAGCTTGAGGCTAAAAAAGTAGCGGCTAGAGAAGCTAAGAAAACTGCCCGCGGTCGCGGTCGTAAAAATAAACGTTAAGAGAGTCTATATGTCTAATACATTTCAACTTCACGCGCTATTACAACGTGACACCATTGAGTTACTTGAGTTACCACTGTCAACACTATTACTAATGAATGATAGTAATTATCCGTGGTTTGTTTTAGTACCTAGGGTCGATGATATTCAAGATATTTATCAACTTGATTGGCAGCAACAACAGCAGTTTCTCAATGAATCAAGTTTGTTAAGTGAAATCTTAATGCAGTTATTTAATGGCACAAAAATGAATGTAGCGGCATTAGGTAATATTTGTTCACAACTTCATGTCCATCACATTGTTCGCTTTGCGGATGATATTGCTTGGCCTAAACCTGTTTGGGGGGCGTTTGCAATGAAGGCTTATACAGACAGTGAATTAACCTTGTTAAAAGAAAAAGTACTGCCTGCGCTAACTAAAATTATAACGCAGGATTAATACTTTACGGGTAATTATGCTTACCCGTTATAAACCGCTAAGTTAGGCAACTTGCTCTTGGCGGTTTTCTATTTGATCTAACGATTGCTTTAGATCGTCAAGTAAATCATTTACGTGTTCTAAACCAACAGATATTCGAATTAAACTATCACTGATACCTGCCGCTACTCTCTCTTCTGGTGTATAAGGTGAATGAGTCATCGAAGCAGGGTGCTGAATAAGAGACTCTGCATCTCCTAGGCTTACTGCGATTGAAAATAAACTCATCCGATTTATAAATTCTTCGCCACCTTTTAAGTCTGCATTTAATTCAAAAGCGATAACTCCACCGGCCGCTTTCATTTGCGTACCAATAAATTTATAACCGTCATGCGATTTAAGACCAGGGTAATAAACTTTCGCTATCATTGGATGACTTTCTAGAAACTCAGCGATTGTTTGTGCATTTGAACAGTGGCGTTCCATACGCAATGGTAAGGTTTTTAATCCTCTCATAATTAACCATGCATCATGCGGGCTCATTGTTGCGCCAATATCTTTAAGTGCTGTTAATTTGATGTGTTCTATCATTTCAGCATTACTACAGATAATACCTGCTACCACATCACCATGACCATTTAGATACTTAGTTGCACTGTGAACAACGATATCCGCACCAAATTTTCCAGGTTGCTGTAAAACAGGGGTTAAGAAAGTATTGTCAACGATTGATAGAATACTGTGTTTTTTTGATATCGCTAAAATACGTGCTAAATCTAAAACTACTAAATTTGGGTTTATTGGTGTTTCTAGGAATATTACTTTAGTATTTGGTTTTATCGCTTTTTCAATATTTTCAGGCACTTTCATATCAACAAATGAAACTTCAATGCCGAATTTGGTTAGCATATGACTGATCAATGCATATGAACAGCCATATAAGGCACTAGAGGAAATAATATGATCACCACATTGCAAATTAGCTAATAAGGCGCCAGAAACAGCCGCCATGCCTGTTGCTGTGGCAGCGGCATCTTCCATTTCTTCCATGGCAGCAACACGCATTTCTAATTGTCTTACTGTAGGGTTACCTAATCGCCCATAAATATATCCTTCAGCCTCACCCGCAAAACGGTCGGCGCCTTGTTTAGCGTTTTCAAAAATAAAAGTAGACGTTTGGTAAAGTGGTGTTGCTAAAGAGCCAAATTGCTCATCGTTAATACGTCCTGAATGGATTGCTTGTGTTTCAACATATTTACTATTTTTCATAAATTCTCTCTTTAATAAGCATTTCGATGAAGAAAATTAGCGGCGCACTTTGTTATTGTTTATAGGTTGCGCCGCTAATTTCTTTTATATTGATCCGTTTGTCTTCATATTAGCAAAAATAGAGCCAGCAAAATATAAATCAATAATAACAATGTGTTATGATCTTCTTGGTGTAAAGGTTGATTGGTTTGTAATTAATTTATTACAAATCGTTCGCTTATCAGTTATTCTGTAATATAATTAATACATTGTAATTAATTTATTACAATGTGGCTGTGAAACATTGAGATAAAATGATGAGAATTGAAATTAAAGTAAAAGATCGTATTGGTATAAGCCAAGAAATCTTGGCTATTTTTGCTGATAATCGTTGGAATATACGTTCACTTGAAGTGGTTAGTCACTTTATTTATGTCCACTTTATGTCCAATGAATTAGCATTGTCTGACGTGCAAAATTCTCTGTCGCACCGCGATGACATAGTTCATTGTTTATCTGTCGACTTATTACCGACACAAAGACGTGAGGCTCATTTAAAAACCTTATTAGACACTATTCCAGACCCTATACTGGATATCGACCAAAATGGTATTATTGTTATTATTAATACGGCCGCTCAGTCGTTATTAAAAGATTTAGTGATAAAAATTGAGGGACAGCATATCGATCAATATATAGATCAGTCCTTTCAAGATATGCTTAATTCTTCAATGAGTAATTTTTCACTTTCATTTCTCGAACACTCTTATTTAGCTGATATCACGCCAATATTTTCAGAACATAGTTCATCAGGCGTTATTCTCACCTTACGTTCAATGAACCGCGTTGGTCAGCATATCGCATTAATACAGAGTCGAGAGCAAGCTGAATTTGATAATATTATTGGTGAGACCTCAGCTATTCGACTGTTAAAGTCTCAAACACTCAGGTTTTCAGAATTAGAATTACCGGTACTTATCAGTGGTGAAACAGGTACAGGTAAAGAGTTATTAGCTCGTGCTTTGCATAATGCCAGTCGACGTGCCGACGCGCCTTTTTTAGCGCTGAATTGTGCAGCATTACCCGAAAACTTATTGGAAAGTGAACTGTTTGGCTATGCGCCAGGTGCTTTTACCGGGGCTCAAAAAGGGGGGAAACCTGGGCTATTTGAACTGGCAGAAACAGGGACTATCTTTTTAGATGAAATTGCAGAAATGTCAGTATATTTACAAGCTAAGTTATTACGATTCTTACAGGATTATAAATATCGTCGTCTAGGTGGCACGAAAGAGTTAACGGCGAATGTGCGTATAATCAGTGCCAGTCACCAACACTTACCGCAACAGATTGAACGACAATTATTTAGAGAAGACCTATTTTATCGCTTAAATGTATTGAATTTGTCGATACCACCATTGCGTGAACGACCCGATGATATTATTTTATTAGCGGCACACTTTATTAAAATGGCGGCGCTTCAAGTTGCACGAAAAGTACCTACTTTAACAGAGCAAGCACTTGCTGCACTTAAGATATGCCAATGGCCAGGTAATATTCGCCAGTTACAAAATATTTTATTTAGAGCGGTAGCCCTTAATGATAGCGGTGTTATTGAAAAGTCTGATATTGATGGTGCGTTATCACAATTTTCAGCAGTTGATCTGCCGATAAGTCATAATATTGCTGGTTCTGCTAGCGATGGTGAAAATTTTGCTGAGCAGCCTCAATGGTCGGACTGGAATAGTGCTCAAGAAAAATTTGAAGGAGATTTGCTTAAAACGCTGTATCCGCTTTACCCAACAACGAGGAAACTAGCAGAGCGGTTAAAGGTTTCACACAATAAAATAGCAATGAAATTACGAAAGTACGATATAAGTTAGTCTGTTAGATGTTTGCTGACTAACCGCCAACAAACTTTACCTTAAAGCCATTGCTCTCAAGGACCTGTTTTATTTGCTCTCTTTTATCGCCTTGCACTTCAATGACTTCACCGACAACACTGCCACCGGTGCCACAGGTTTTCTTTAATTTTGTAGCAAGCTCTTTTAGCGCTTTTACATCTAAGCCTAATCCACTAATGGTGATGACACCTTTACCTTTTCTGCCTTTAGTTTCACGTCTAACTTTAGCAAAGCCATCACTGGCTGTTATTGTTTGGGCGTTATTGTCTTGTTTGATACGGCCACTATCTGTTGAATAGACTAATGAACTATCGGCTGGTTGCTGATTGGCCGAATGCTCAGCTGTAGCACTCTCTCTACCAAATGCACCAGCAAGATCGCTAAGACTAGAAAGTTTATTTTTCATGATGTGGTACCCGAGTGTTAATTGACTGAGTGGTTAAATAAAAGATAAAAATAAAGCCACTATTAAAGTGGCTTTATTATACCTAGAAAATAAGTCTGAAAACGTTATAGTTTACAGTTTACCTTCAAGCTCTGGTAATACTTCAAATAAATCACCAACAATACCGTAATCAGCAACTTGGAAAATAGGCGCTTCGGCATCTTTGTTGATCGCAACAATGATTTTAGAATCTTTCATACCAGCTAAATGCTGTATTGCACCACTTATACCTACAGCTATGTATAGGTCAGGAGCTACAATTTTACCTGTTTGACCGACTTGCATGTCATTAGGTACAAAGCCAGCATCTACAGCGGCACGTGAAGCACCAATAGCAGCGCCAAGCTTATCTGCAATACCTTCAAGTAACTTGAAGTTATCGCCGTTTTGCATGCCACGACCACCTGAAATAACGATACTTGCTGCGCCTAAGTCAGGACGTTCTGATACAGAGAGTTCATCATTTACATGCGTTGAAATTCCAGCGTCTGTTACTGAGTCTACTGCTACAATTTCAGCACTACCATCAGTGGCAACTGGGTCAAAACCGGTAGGACGAACCGTAATTATTTTTTTACTGTCTAAGCTTTGCACTGTGGCAATAGCATTACCTGCATAAATAGGACGAACAAAAGTATCACTACTTTCTACAGCAATAATATCTGATATTTGTGCAACATCTAATAAAGCGGCAACGCGAGGCATAAAGTTCTTACCTGTCGTTAGAGCTGTTGCTAAAACGTGTTCGTAATCAGCAGCAAGTTCTGTCACCAATAAGCTAATGTTTTCAGCTAACTGATGTTCATAAGCTGGATTATCAGCAACAAGAACTTTACTTACACCGTTAACTTTAGCGGCTTCTTGTGCAACACTCTGACAATTACTACCAGCAACTAATATATGAATGTCACCACCAATTGCTTGAGCTGCAGCAACTGTTTTAAGCGTGTCAGCTTTTAATGTGCTGTTATCATGTTCAGCAAATACTAAAATACTCATGAAATCACCTTCGCTTCATTTTTCAGTTTTTCAATTAATGTATCTACACCATCAACAATAATACCGGCTTTACGTGTTGCAGGTGGTACAACTTTTATTAATTTTGAACGTGGGCTTAAATCAATGCCAAAATCTGCAGCGGGTTTAACCACTAATGGTTTACGCTTTGCTTTCATGATATTAGGTAATGAAGCATAACGAGGTTCATTTAAACGCAAATCGGTAGTAACAATTGCAGGTAGGTTAAGTGATACAGTTTGTAAGCCGCTATCAACTTCACGTGTTACATTAACTTTATCGCCTTCAACTTTTACCACTGATGCGAAAGTACCTTGCGGCATACCTGTTAAGGCAGCGAGCATTTGACCTGTTTGATTATTATCACTGTCGATAGATTGCTTACCTAGAATAACCAATTGTGGCTGTTCTTCTTCAACAATCTTTTGTAAAAGTTTGGCGATATTAAGAGCGTCTAACTTCTCATCAGTTTCGATTTGAATAGCGCGGTCTGCGCCTAATGCTAAAGCCGTTCTTAATTGTTCTTGGCAAGATTTGTCACCAACGGATACCACAATAACTTCAGTGGCAACGCCAGCTTCTTTTAAACGAACCGCTTCTTCTACAGCGATTTCACAAAAAGGGTTAATTGCCATTTTTACATTAGCAAGATCAACATTTGAATTGTCTGCTTTTACGCGAACTTTGACGTTATAGTCAATTACACGTTTAATAGGTACTAATACTTTCATCGTAGCCTCTGATTGCGTTTGTTGTGTTTGTATTTATAGTGTAAAGCTAAGGTTTGATTAATTAAACTAACATTAGCAAGTATTTCTCATTATTGCTCGACAGACTAATACTAGACTACGTGAACGTCAACGTAATACGGTGCTTGTCTCGATAAATTGAGCTTAAATAGCTTTTGTCGCAATATCTTTCAATAGAAGATAGTATTTATCAACAAAATATCTATAATGAGTGATATTATCAAACAGGTGTTTGAAAATCAAACGAGTGTTTGACTTTATTTAAATGAATATTTTTTGGGGAAATTTATGGAACGCGAATCGATGGATTTTGACGTTGTTATTGTTGGTGCTGGTCCGTCTGGCTTAGCAACAGCTTGTCGTTTGATGCAGTTAGCAAAAGAAAAAGATCAAGAACTCTTAGTCTGCGTTGTTGAAAAAGGCTCAGAAGTTGGAGCACATATTTTATCGGGGGCTGTTTTTGAGCCAAGAGCGCTAAATGAATTATTCCCAGATTGGCAAGAAAAAGGCGCGCCACTTAATACAAAAGTTACCGGCGATGATCTTTATTTACTTAATAGCGAAAGCAACGCGATAAAATTACCTAACATCTCTGTACCAAAAACTATGCATAACGATGGAAACTATATTGTTAGCATGGGCAACGTATGTCGTTGGTTAGCAGAGCAAGCGGAAGAATTAGGGGTTGAAATTTTTCCTGGTTTCCCAGCACATGAAGTACTCTATAACGATGATGGTAGTGTTGCGGGTATTATTACCGGTGACATGGGTCTAGATGTTAATGGTAAAGAAAAAGATTCATTTGTTCCTGGAATGGAACTTCGCGCTAAGTATACTGTTTTTGCTGAAGGTTGCCGTGGTCACTTAGGTAAAGAACTGATCAGTAAATTTAATTTAGATGAAGGTGTCTCTCCACAGCATTATGGTTTAGGTTTTAAAGAGATTTGGGACATTGATCCCGCTAAGCACCAAGAAGGTCTCGTAGTACATACGGCTGGTTGGCCATTAGATCAAGGCGCAACAGGTGGTGGCTATTTATACCATGCAGAAAATAATCAAGTATTTGTAGGTCTTATTGTAGATTTAAATTATAGCAACCCGCATTTAAGTCCATTTGATGAATTTCAACGTTATAAACATCATCCAAAAATTAGTCAGTACCTTGAAGGCGGTAAACGTGTTTCTTATGGAGCACGAGCGATGGCAAAGGGTGGTTTTAACTCATTACCTAAAATGACAATGCCAGGTGGTATTATAGTTGGCTGTGATGCTGGAACGATAAACTTTGCTAAAATCAAAGGTAATCACACCGCAATGAAATCGGGTATGTTAGCCGCTGAAAGTATTTTTCAAGTGATCGTTTCCGGTGATGAAGGCGGTAAAGACCTTGCTGATTATACTGAAAGGTTTAAAGACTCTTGGTTATATGACGAACTTTATAGCTCTCGCAATTTTGGCCCGGCTATGCATAAGTTTGGTATGACCTTGGGTGGTGCTTACAACACCATAGATCAAAACCTATTTAATGGTAAATTACCGTTTAACCTTAAGGACGACACGCTTGACCATGACCAGCTTAAATTAGCCTCGGAGTCGGCGGTTATCAATTATCCAAAACCAGATAATAAACTGAGTTTTGATAAATTAACCTCAGTATTTTTGTCAAATACTAACCATGAAGAAGAACAACCTTGTCACTTAAGACTGACTGACGTTGATGTTCCAATTACGGTTAATTTAGCTAAGTATGCAGAGCCTGCTCAGCGTTATTGTCCGGCTGGCGTATACGAAATTGAATCGACAGAGCAGGGTGACAAATTAGTGATTAATGCGCAAAACTGTATTCACTGTAAAACCTGTGATATTAAAGACCCAAGCCAAAATATAACTTGGGTAACACCAGAAGGCACCGGTGGTCCGAATTATCCAAATATGTAAGTTACTATTTGTATGATTTTAATTATAAAAAACCTGCTGATGCAGGTTTTTTGTTTTCAGGATAACGGTGTTGTGTTCAGGATGACAGTGATGGTATCAGGGAGTCGGTGATCGTTTAGTACTCTTGTCGTCATGCTGAATTCATTTCAGTATCTGGTTTTTGTGGTTGTAAGTACAGATCCTGAAACAAGTTCAGGATGACGGTGCCTGTCTCAGTATGACGCTCTTTGTTCACTCTGACGTTACTCGTTGGGAGCAACGGAGTTATTTTGTCTGTATCAAATCAAACTCACTCAGTGCAGTGATACTTTGCTGTAACTTAGACTCTAGTTGATCTAACTTCTTTAAATTTTTACAAAACTGCGCAGCTTTTAATTTAACTTCTTGTGCTCGAGGTTCAATTTCAAGTTGTAAATCCTTTTCCATACCTTTGATACGTTGGTCAAAGGTTTCTACGCGCTGCTCACTACTGCTTTCTTCGTTGGTGGTCATTGCTTCACCAACGGCCATTAAAATAGTGCCAATTGATTCGGTTACGATACTTTCAATTTCTTGTTCAAAGGCGCCAGCAAAAATTTCATCAAAATCAGCAAAATCTTGCGAAGCAATATAATAATTAGTATCGCTATGGTTAAAACGTTCTCTTAAACGGTATTGCATCTCATCGAAGCGCTCTTGAATTTTTTGATGTGAGGCGCTGTTTTCACCCGTTAAACCAGCAATAACTTTGTTTACTGCTTTTAAATCAATATCAACACCTTCAATCGCTATTGCCACTATTTCAGGTATTTGTTTACGAATGCCTTGGCTGTATTGCGTGAGTAATTGTCTTTGTTCTTCATTGAGGGCTATCTCTCGCCCACGAATAAATAATTGCTGATTATTATTAATTTGAACGTAGGTTTGGCTTTCTTTCAAAATACGTACATGAGAAGGATTGATTACCACACCATGATTAAAGTTTATATCGCATTGCTGTGCTGAAGCAGTACTAGCAATTAAGCTCGTTGCAATTAAAGCAAGAGTATTAAATTTCATCGTTTTCCTAATATAACTAAATGATATTGATAGAAAATTTTCAGTAATATTCTATGTGTTAACGATAGGATTAAAATGAATTTTTCTTTCTTTATAATTCACTTTAGTTGGTCCATATTCACGGCGAGATCTATCTTGGAAGTCGCCAACAATCATTTGTACACCGTGATAAAGTTTCTCTGTTGCTTCTATATAGACACTTGCCATATAGGTTTGTATTTGCTCTTCAAAAGCTTCTTTTTCGTTAAGGATCTCACCTACGCGATGAGCATGAAACTTATAAGTAGAAACCAGTTTACTGAGCATCTCAGGGTTTACTTTATCGGTAGGCAACTTTTTGAGTTTATTAACAGCTGATTGTAATTCCGTTGATTTATCAGAATCAACTTTTAATCTAAATTCAATGTCTTCTAACTGTTCTTTCATTAGATCCACTTTTTTGGAAAAGCTTATAATGGTGCTGCTTCCTGCTGTTGCGCCTACAATACCGGCATGAACAGATTTTCCCGCTTTTATGTAACCAGCGATAAGCTTACCATTAGCTTTTTCTTCAGTGCCTAACCAAAGTGTCTCTTCAACATCAATAATGCTGTGCATCATTTGGTTTTCAATACGTAAGGAGTGACAAGATATTTCAGCATATTGGGCATATTTTGCGAAAATATCACCTTTAGCAGATATATAAGCACTCATTTTAATATTATCGAGAGATTGACCTTCAACGTCTTGTTTTTTACCAATAATGCCACTACCAATAGTAATGTCACCACCAGCTTCTAAGGTTGCTGACTCAACAAAACCACCAATAGTGATATCACCGGTTGCCGTTACTTTCATACCCTCACAAATATCACCATCAATAATAATACTGCCTTCAAATTTGATATGTCCCGTACTGATATCAACATTTTTTATGCGATAAACCGGATCAACTTCCATGCCGTTATCAATAATTCTTGGTAAGCCGATCAGTGTAGAGATTAAGACTTTATCATTCTTAGGGCTTATTGTTGTACCTTCGCCAGCGGTTAGCGTGATGTCATCTCCTGGCAAAGGCTCTAGGGGAGAGCCAGTCACAGTAAAACCTTTAACACCTTCGGTAAGCATAATTTTTTTCGCGAGCGGATCGCCTACTTTCACACAAATTATGTCACCTAAATCGCGCATATCGACACTTCCATCTTCGCGATCTTTAGGACGTAAAATTCTATCTTGGGCGCTTTGTACTAACCATTTTATTTTTGAATTTTTACCATTAAGGGCAATTTTACCGTGGGCTATTTCGCCGGTGATTATAGAGCCAGCAGGTTCTTTCGCGGCTTGATGAGCAAGTTTTAATAATTGCTCTTTGGTAAAGCCTTTGCTGACACCTGCTTCTTGAGCAGAGTTGAGAATGGCCTTAGCGGTTAAATGTTTACCACCAAGCGCTGTTGAAATCTCAGCTGTTGCAGACATTTCATCTTTATCAATGGTAATTGAAATAGTCGCGTCTCTGCGCTCAAGCACTTGATAACTAATTTCTCGACCAGATTTATTCTTTTGAAGAGGTTTTAGGACACTATTAAGTTCGGCGATGGCATTTTTTATATTACCATTATCAACATATAAATCTTTAAATTCAGAATTTTCTATTAGTTCATGGACGCTGGCTTCTGTTACCTGTGTATCATCTTTAACCGGTTGCAAAACAAGGTCAATATTATTTTTTTTATTTGTTACTAAGCTTGCTTGAGTCACGCTAGACTTACTCCAATATTACCACTTAAAATATCGATTAAATGTAGTTTTCCTGGTGAATTTTAATAAAAGAGCCAGTATTCACTTTTGAATAATCAATTTTATATTCTTTGTTATCTAATGCTTGTATAAAAATTAATGTTTTATTCTCTCCAAAAACGTCTGTTGCACTAACATCAACAACATCTTGATAGGCTTTCTTAGCATCAGCTCTTTTATTTGGAACTTCACCTTTGTAAATGCCTATACCACGGTTACTTACAATAACTACAGGATGACCGCCATTTACAATCAGTAAATCAAATTTTCTCATCTTATGGATAATGGTATTACGACCACTCGTGATGAAGTTTTTTTCTATCAAAATATGCTCCTATTTCTACTCAAACGTCTAGCAAGATTAGTTACCCAAATAACTAATATGCAGCTTCATAAATCTATTCTAGTTTATTCTGCCTATAAATATATAAAGATTTGATTTATGGTGCAATAAAAATTACGTTTCTTTCAATATTATTAAAGTTAATACCTAACGTTAACACGCATACAACATATTAAGGCTATATATTAAAAATAAAGTGGTGTTTGATTACTCTCAATTAATAACCGTCTTATTAAATCAAGAGACCGTGCTGCTACCATACGTTGAAAGTTTTCCCTATTTGCTTTTATACAAAAATATTTGGTGTGTATTTTATCTTTATTCCCCCAAGCTATCCAAACTGAGCCAACGGGTTTTTCTTTACTGCCACCCGTTGGGCCAGCGATACCAGAAACGGCAATAACTAAATCAGCCCCTGCTATGGCTAATGCACCTTCTGCCATTGCTATTACTGTCTGTTCACTAACCGCGCCATGTTGTTCAAGTATATTTTCATCAACATGCAGTAGTTTGCTTTTCATATTATTTGAGTAAGTTACAAAGCCAGCTTCAAACGAAGATGATGACCCTGAAATTTTGGTTATTTCGCTGGCGATTAAACCGCCGGTACAAGACTCTGCTGTCGTTATTTTAAGATTTTTTTGTTGGCATAATTGCAAAACTAGTTCGGCTAAAGAATAAGGTTTATCTTTAATCTCTTCAATGATGTGATCATTTAATAATGTTTTGATTTTTTTAATAAGATCGATTTTTATTGATAAATACTCATTTTTTTCAACGGTTAACTTTAATTCTATTAATGGCGAAGATGCGCGAAAACCAACTTCAACTTCTTTAGGCCAATCGGGAAAGTTTTTTACCAACATTGACTGAAGGGTTGATTCGCCAATACCAAATAACTGTAAGCGAGTAATATCCATTTCCGCAGTGAAGTTAGATTGTGAGGCCAATTCAGGAATGATTTCTTCATCAAGCATTATGTTAAGTTCACTAGGTACCCCTGGCGTACAAAAGACTTGGCAATCATTCAGTGTTAAGGAAAAACCTACTGCGCTGCCTATTCGGTTGGCAATAATATTACAATTTTCTGGCAGCAGAGCTTGCTTTAAATTAGCCTTACCTAAATGAGCATTACGTTGTTCACACCAGGTTTTTAGGTGGGCCAGTGCTATAGGATGTTGCTTTAAAGAGCGTTGTGTCGCCAAGGCTAATGCTTGTGCGGTTAAATCATCTGTCGTTGGACCAAGCCCGCCATTAATAATTAATACATCGGCATCTTTTGTTAAGTGTTCTATTTCCTTTGCAAGTAAATCAAGATCGTCAGCTAAGGTCACTTTGCGACTAATTTTTATGCCAATGGCTTTACATTGTTGAGCGATCATTGCTGAATTACTGTCGACAATATCTCCCGTCATCAATTCATTGCCAGTAAGAAGTAAGTGCACGTTAGCGATGGTCATTTATAAATCCTGTCAATAGGGTGAAAATTACCGTTAGGTTACTGTAAAAGTTGAATTGTTGTTAGTTATTAAAAGTAGGAAAGGTCATTTAAAAAAGTAAAATAAAATTTAAACCTTTTCAATGCCATTGTGTACTTAACCATTATAGCCATTAAAATAGTTAATAAACCCTAAGGAAATTTCATGAAACAGTCATTTAAAAGACAACTTACTTTAGCCACAATTTTATCACTTGCTAGTATTAGCGCCGTATATGCACAGGTTAAAGATACTATTGAAAAATCATTTGTTGTTAGTGAACAAACAAGTTTACGTTTAGCTAATATAAATGGTGGTGTTGACATTCAAGGTTGGAGTAACGATGAAATTAGAATAACAGCAATAGTGACCGCGGAAAATCAAACTGATAGAGACCGTATAAACCTTGAGTTTTCTGAAAGTTCTAGAGGGGTTAGTGTTGAAACTACATACCAAAAACAATCATCTTGGGGGCATAATAATAGCTCTGGCAAAGTTGATTACATTGTTATGGTTCCGTTTGGCGCGGCATTAACCGATATTGAATTAGTAAACGGTTCATTGGTGATTGATAAAGTACAAGGTGACATAAAAGCGAATACAGTTAATGGTACTATTAGTGTGCAAGGCTTAGCTGCAAACCTTGAATTAAATTCAGTCAATGGCAGTATTAATGCGACCTACCAGCAAGTTGGCAACAACATCGACAGCGTGGAGATAACAACGGTCAACGGCAGCATTAAACTTTATATGCCTGGTGAGCTCAATGCCACTATTAATGCCGAAACCATGCACGGCAGTATTGACACGGCATTTGGGCTTTCAAGTGATAAAAAAATGTTTAGTGGTCGTCACTTATCTGGGACAGTCGGTAGCGGCGATATTACGATTAATTTAGAAAGTGTCAATGGTAGTATTAAGGTCTTAAAAAACTAATTTTTCATAAAACGTCAAGCGCTTTATTTAACCACAACAATCAATGTTGTGTTTTTTTTTATTTGGTTGTCGGTGAAAATAATGCACAATAGTATTTATATCTGACAGAGTTATAAGGCGTGTTTTAAGTGAGTGAACAATATAACCGAGCATTATTAGCCGGCCGTTGGTATCGTATGGAAATGAACGACGTCGGTCACCAACTTGTTGAGTATGCTGAGCTTTGCCTTGATGGTAGTTTTGAGTTTTCATTTGTTGAACAAACGTCTCAGGGCGAAATTGTTAGCCAAATTATTGAGTTAGGCGATTGGGGATTAGTAGGAGATATTCACTTTACTATCACACAAGAAGAAGTTGTTGACGGTGAGCATTATCGAGCCGATTTAAATGATGAAAATAACTATCAGGCTTATAAAGTTTTAGCCTTAGACAGTCAAATTTTCAAATATCAGCACATTGTTAGTAATGAAGTGTTTATCCTACGCCGAGTTGTTGATAAAATCGGTCATTGTTAAATTCAGTTATTCTTCAAAAATAAGAAAAATTACCCTTTTACCTAATATGTAGTTGAGAAAAAATGAAAAATATAAAGGCAGCAAGTTTAATTACTGCGATAAAAACCCCTTACAACGCACAGGGTGAAATTGACCTTGTTACTTATGACAAGCTGGTTGCAAAGCAAATAGCGGCGGGTGTTGACGGTATTGTTGTCGGTGGTACTACAGGTGAAGGACACTTATTAAGTTGGGAAGAGCATTTAATGTTAATCGCTCATACCGTTCATCAGTATAGTGACAAACTTATTATTGTTGGTAATACCGGTAGTAATAATACCCGTGAGGCGATTAAAGCCACACAGAATGGTTTTGCCATGGGGATGGATGCAGCATTGCAAATTAACCCTTATTACGGGCGAACCTCAATGGCGGGTGTTGCCGCGCATTTTAACAAAGTCTTAGATATTGGTCCTGCGTTTATTTATAACGTACCAGGAAGAACGGGCCAAGACCTTACGCCTGATTTGATCGAACCTTTGTCAAAGCATAAAAACTTTATTGGTGTGAAAGAATGTGGCGGTAATGACCGTATTGCTTATTATGAAAAGCAAGGTATTGCTTGTTGGTCAGGTAATGATGATGAATGTTATGTTGGTCGCCACCAATTTGGCTCTCACGGTGTTATTTCTGTAACCTCGAATCTGGTGCCTGGCCTAATGAGAACATTAATGGACAGTGAAGATAACGAACTAAATGAACGTTTACAAAGTCTGATGAAATGGTTGTTTTGTGAGCCTAACCCTATTGCCATAAATACCACGTTAATGATGACAGGTGCCGTTCAAGCTAACTTTAGATTACCTTACTTAGCGTTGACACTAGAGCAACGTCAAATCGGTTTTGACCTGTTAGCCAAACTTGAAGCGGCTGAAATTGTTGGTGATAAATTAGCTCTGCTTAATGATAGTGATTTTAATTACTGTTCATAAAAAAGACTTAGCCAAGAACATTTAATGAGGGCATTAAATGTTCAGGCACTTTAAACGACCGCTGCTCTGCGGTTAGCGGGCAAATAAAATTAAGTGCCACCGCGCACAGCTGTAAGTTAATACTTTCTTCAATGCTGGCGTCGCCAACTTCCCCGTGTAATCTATCGCCAACCACCGGCATATTAATACTTGCAGCATGACTTCTTATTTGGTGTTTTCTACCCGTATCAATTATAACTTGTACCAACGAGGTGTTATTTTTTTCATTATAAGCAATATGACTAAAATGGCTGCTGGCGCTTTTACCATCGACATCACAGGTTAATGTGTCAGGTTGTGGTCGTAAACGGTGATCGCCGTGAATAATAATATGATAAATTTTCTCTAAATCATGCTTTTCAAACATCGCACTTAATGCGCGCGCTGCTTTTTTACTATGGGCAATTAGAATTAATCCGGTGGCTGCTCTATCTAAACGGTGAACAATAAATGCGGGGCGCTCAGGGGTTAAATGTGTTTGAGCCCAACGGGCAATCGTGCAGTGATCACTCCACTTTGAACCTTGAGATAACATACCGTAAGGCTTATACCACACGCTATAATCAACATCGTCATTAATTAATAACGCTTCATTAGGCTGTTGGCTTAATACTTGTTCGTCATAATAAAAGTGTAGGGTATCGGTTACTTGTAATGGCTTTTTGATGCGTCGCAAACGCTGTGTGCTTTTACCACGGGTTAACCATAACGCACCTCGTTGAATAGCCTGTTTTAATTGAGCATTACTTAATGAGCATGCTTGGTTAAGTTCGCCAATAATGCTGCTATTTTCTGTATTAACATCGATATGAAGCTCAAATTTATGCAAGGCTATATTCAAGGTGAGTGATTCGTTGGTAAGTTATATCGCTAGTTTACCAAAAATAATCGCTAACTGAATTGGTATTATGTTTTTCATCAGATAAAATAGCGAATTAATGCCTACAAAGATAAGATGAAAAATAATGAACCGTGATTTAGCCCTATTTCCACAAGACAATGTTGGTGATGCCTTATGGCAAATGATGATTGATGGTGATGATTTAAACCAAGCCCGTGAAATTGAATTTTCAGTGATATTTCCTAACGAAGAAGCCGCTTTGAAATTTGGTCAGTTACTTTTAGAAAACAACCAAAAACTCTCTTTTTGTCCTTATGAAGGCAATGATGATTTTCCTTGGGAAATTACCGCTTATCCTTTTGTTGGCGCCAGTTATGAAAATATTAGTTCTTACCAAAATTTATTGATTTCAAGCGCTGAGCCATTAGGTGGTCAATATGACGGGTTTTATTGCGCGGCTGTTTAACTTAGCGCTCTTATATTAATAAAAGTGCAGAACCATTGAGAACGTCAATATCGGTTGATGATTTTCATTGACTATTACCCAGATGCTGAAGGCTATTTAGCATTAATAAGGCAGCTTTATGCTTGATATAACTCAGTTTGACCTATTAAAAAAAAGCAGTGCAAAGTCCTTTAACGATCAAAAAGCATTGATTAAAAAAGTGATGGCAGGCCGTGAAATGAAATGTGAAACTTGCGGCAGTATACTGCGTTTAATTGTCCCTGAAGATAAAAGTACTCCGGGTGTTTATTGTGGCAAAGGCTGTACCGATATCTGTTTAGACTTTATTTAAGCGATAAAGTAAATTTAACTCACTCGAGCAGAGCGACAAATTTCTTTTATTAATTTATTATTTTCTAACGGTATTTATACGATCGCTTCAGTTTCTAAGATTTCTTGCCAATCAGGGAGTATTGAAGCACCAATGCCAGTACAGACTGATTGCCAAGCAGATTCAATAGTTTAATACTGGCAGGTGGCTAAACCTTATTGATTCATGGACCATAACCACTTTTAATTTATCGAGTGCATCACAAGGTGCTCGATTGATAAAGGGCATGACTTGTCATTTCGCAATATAAATTGAAGGTTGCTGAGCAATAAGCCAACCTCTTGCGCAGTGAGTTGATGGTTGTCTTGTTAGATAATAGTCTTGTCAGATAGCAATGAAGTTTTGTAGTTTTTAACTGAATCAACTCGAGTAAAACGTCTGTCACAAGGTTATTGTGGGTCAATCAAGGTTAACTTGATATCTTTAATCTATTCGGTGATTTTATCAATAAATCGGGATTCTCAGTAAAAAGAGGGAGAATAGACTTGGCGTTGTCAGTCATTTCTTGTGCTTTTACCGGTAAAGAAAAAATAGTTAAAGAAAAAATAGTTAAAGAAAAAATAGTTAAAGAAAAAATAGTTAAAGAAAAAGTGCTTATCATGGCGCTTATGATTATGCTGAGGTCAGTTAGATCGCAGCACCGATAAACTCAAAAGAGAATATATACATGAGTGCCTTTTCAACAAAAACTGAAAATAGCGGACAAAATGAAGTCTTTATTTGTGATGCGATTAGAACACCCATTGGCCGTTATGGTGGCTCGCTAGCGACCATAAGGGCTGATGACCTAGCCGCTTTACCCTTAAAAGCATTAATGGTACGAAATCCAGCACTAGATTTTAGCCAAGTAGACGATGTTATTTTAGGTTGTGCTAACCAAGCAGGGGAAGACAACCGTAATATTGCTCGTATGGCAACGTTATTAGCCGGCTTACCTTATCAAGTACCCGCAACAACGCTAAACCGTCTATGCGGCTCAGGTTTGAATGCTGTCGGCATTGCTATGCAGGCGATTAAATCAGGCGAAGCTGAAATGATTATTGCCGGTGGTGTTGAAAGCATGACTCGTGCGCCTTTTGTGATCGGCAAAGCGGAAGGTGATTTTTCGCGTACTCAAGAAATGTTTGATACGACTATGGGCTGGCGCTTTGTTAACAAAGCACTCGATAGCGCTTATGGTACTGAAAGTATGCCACAAACAGCAGAAAACCTTGCCGAAGAGTTTAACATTAGCCGAGCAGACCAAGACAAGTTTGCTTTTGCTAGCCAGCAAAAAGCGGCGAGTGCCCAACAAGCTGGATTTTTTGCCGAAGAAATAATGCCTGTCAGTGTTATAAAAGGTAAAGAAGAGCCTATTATTTTCTCTCAAGATGAGCATCTTCGCCTAACAAGCTTAGAAAAAATGTTAGCACTCAAACCTTTTGTTCATGCCAAAGGCAGTATTACCGCGGGTAATGCCTCAGGGATTAATGATGGCGCTGCCGCAATCTTATTGGCGTCAAGTCAATCGGTGCAAAAAAACAACTTAACTCCGATTGCTAAAGTGCTAGGTATGGCTGTCACTGGTGTACCGCCACGTATTATGGGGATTGGCCCAGTACCGGCAACACAAAAACTATTAAAACGTTTAAACTTATCGCTTGAAGATATCGACCTTATTGAACTGAACGAAGCTTTTGCAGTACAAGCTTTAGCTTGTATTCGCGAATTAGGTTTACAAGATGACGATCCGCGTATTAACCCACAAGGTGGCGCCATAGCCTTAGGGCATCCTTTGGGCATGAGTGGTGCGCGTTTAATAACGTCTGCGGCTCGACAACTACAACGTACCAACAAGCGTTATGCACTGTGTACCATGTGCATAGGTGTCGGCCAGGGCATAGCCTTAATTATTGAAAGAGTTTAAGCCATTTAAAAGCCAAATAGCTTAAAAATGGCGTAGGGTATACTCCCTTTGTTGTCTGTGCAAATAAATAGCGACCACTAGTTTAGCGATATTATTTTGAACTGAATGATGACTTATTTTCTATTTTTAAGTAGATAGTGATTTTTAGCGAAGGTTTATAACCAAGGTTTATACAAAGAAGATGACAGCAATGACCCGATCCCATTTACTTTTATTTTTGCTTACTGCCTGTGGCTTTATGGTGAGTATTTTTTTTAAGCCTTATCCGCTGAGCTGGTTAGTAAAAATTTTGCCGATATTAGTGTTATTGCATTTTTCATGGCAAAACAGTAGAGGTACTAAAGAACGCGCTCATAAGTTATTTATGATCGGTTTGGTTTTCTCTATTTTTGGTGATTTCTTTTTAGATTATGACCGAATTAATTGGTTTGTACTCGGCTTAGCGGCTTTCTTAGTGGCTCATCTTTTTTACATCTTTAGCTTAAAGCCCTTAGTAGCCAAGCCTATTATCAGTAAACGTTTACCACTTATTTCGCTTTATTGTATCTATGGCGTTGGCGTGTTTTTGGTCATATACGCAGGCTTAGGCGAGTTGTTTATCCCGGTATTGGTTTATATGACCATACTGCTATTAATGGGGATCACCACCTTACTTTCACAAAAAGCTAATATTTGGCTAATTATCGGTGGGCTCAGCTTTATTCTTTCTGATTCACTCATTGGGCTTAATCAGTTTTATCATCAAATACCTTATGCCAGTGTTTGGATCATGATTAGCTATTACTTCGCCCAACTGGCATTAGTTAACGGCATGTTTACTCAGGATAATAATTTAGCGTAGTTGTGGTTAACTATCGCCTAACTTATCGACAATAAAGTCGATAAAGCATTTCACTTTAGCAGGCATATTTTTTCTGCTGGGATAAACCAAGTAAACACCAATGTTTATTGGCATAAAGTCTTCAAACAAGGGCACTAATTTCCCTGTTGCCACCTCTTCACGTAAATTAAATAATGGCATACGAATAATACCTTGTCCTGCTAAGCATAACGAAATCATCATTTCTGAGTTATTACATGATACTCGACTGGTTACATGTGTTTGCGTTACTTGGCCATTCTGGCTGCGGTACTGCCAAGTTTCAGGTGTTTTTAAGTTACGGTAACTGATCATGTGATGATCGACCAATTCATCGGGATGTTTAGGTCGACCATATTGTGTTAAGTACTCAGGAGAAGCGAGTGTTAAGCTGGTTGAGTTCATAAAACGTCGGCTAATTAAGCTTGAGTCTTCAAGTTGCATAGCGGCTCTTATCACAATATCAAAGCCATCAGCAATCAAATCAACTTTATGATCGTTTAAGTCGATGTCTAAGGTTACTTTCGGATACTTAGCCATAAATTCAGCGAGGATCGGCCGAATACGAGAAACACCTATACCAATAGGACAGCTTAACTTTAATCGACCTTGCGGTATTTGCTGACGTCCAGAAAGGCTATTTTCAACGTGCAAAGCATCTTCAATGATCTGTTGGCATTGTTGATAATAGACTTCGCCTTCCGATGTTAAACTTAAAGTTCGGGTCGTGCGGTGCAGCAAGCGGACGCCTAAACGGGTTTCTAGCTTACTAACCTCCTTGCTGATATAAGACGTAGAGTGCTGCATTTTTTCAGCAGCATTGACAAAACTTTTGCTTTGCACAACTTGGACAAAAACAGCTATACCATCAAGTAAGTTACTTTGACTTTGTGAAGAAGAAAATAATGTATTAGCTTTCATATGGAAATAATGTATCTGTAAGTAAGTTATTAATCTTATATAGGAAACAAATTACACTATCTTCACTGAAATACCTATTGTTACCTTTTCTTACCTTTGGAGTTTATATGAAAATTATCGCTTTTGCTGCCAGTAGTAGTCGTCAATCCATTAATAAACAGTTAGTGAGCTATGCCGCTAGTCTCGTTGAAAATGCACAAGTTGAAGTACTTGATATTAACGATTATGAAATGCCTTTATATAGTGCCGATAGAGAAGCTGAACTCGGTAAACCGCAGTTAGCACAAGACTTTCTTGATAAAATAGCCAATGCAGATGCTTTGGTCATTGGTTTTGCTGAGCATAATGGTTCTTATACGGCCGCCTATAAAAACTTATTTGACTGGAGCTCTCGCACGCTACAAAAAGTCTATCAGCATAAACCTATGGTTCTATTAGCGACGTCACCAGGACCCGGTGGCGCAGCAACTGTTCTTGCCGCCGCTGTAGGATCGGCACCCTTTTTTGATGGCGAGGTAAAAGCCCATTTATCTATTCCTAGTTTTTATGACAATTTTGATGCCGACAAAGGACAGTTAAAAAAGGGTGAGTTAACTGAAAAGCTCGCTTCAGCTATGGCTATGCTCAGCCAATAATTTTGCTAATATCTGGTATTGCTCTTGATCTGGTATGCCAAAACGCAAAGCATTTTTTTCGTCGCACAAGCGCACGTAAAGTCCTTGGCTACAGAATTTTTGATAAAGTTCTGTAGCTTGGGGATGAAAGAGGGTTTTAAATAAACCACACCCAGTGATGGTGATGCTTGGGTCATTGCTTTTATCTTGGTTAGGTAAAAAAGTTTTTGCCAATAACGCTTCTAACTTTATTGATAAGGCGATTAACTGCTGTTGTTGCGCTACTTGCCAGACTTTATTCTTTAAGGCTTGCTCAGTAATAAATTGAGCCGGGCCATTAACTTCCCAAGGTGAAGATAACTGCTGTAGTTTACTTATCCAAGAAGGGTGTGCACTTACAAAGCCTATTCTGATCCCCGCTAAACCAAAAAATTTACCGATTGAACGTAACACAAAAAGATGTTTATTGGCCGTTAAGTGGATCAGCGATTGACTCGGTGTTATGACATCCATAAAAGCTTCATCAACAATTAACCAACCTGACAATGATTCAAGCGTCGTTAACAGTGTGGTTAATGTTTGCTGTTGCTGTAATTCACCGGTTGGATTATTAGGGTTAATCACCACAACAATCGCGTAGCGAGATAGCGCTTCGCAAGTGGGTAACTGTTGATAATTTTTTATGGTAAAACCAGCATCATGCCATGCTCGTTCATGCTCTTTATAGCCCACTTCCGGTAACCATACCTCTATAGCGTTTGCTGGCTGATTGATATGATTAAGATAGAGTGCAGGTAAACGAGCAATAACCGCTTGGCTACCGCTCGTTACGCTAATATTCTGTGTACCATAATAATTTTTAGCCGCAGATAGCATTGCTTGGTTTGGCTGTGGTAACTGTTGCCAGATATTTTCAGGAATAGCGGGGATCGGGTAATTAATTGGGCTGATACCTGTTGACAAGTCTAGCCATTTTTCCAAGGGAATTTGATAGCGTTGGGCAACTTCATTGAGCTGACCACCGTGTACTAACAGGGGCGAACTTCCATCAGCTTGATTGTCCATCACAAATTTACACTATAAAAGTAATGCAGGAGCTGATAGCAAAAATAAGTAAACATCAAAATAATAACCGCTTTATTGACCAGGTTTATACTACGAAAAATATCATTTTTAACAACGCTATTACCGCAACCTAATGGTGTCGACGTTACTGTCTTGCCATGATAAGTCGCTGTTCCACCCAGCGTAAAGTTTAGAGCGCTGGCGCCCGTAGCCATTACCCAACCGCCATTTAGGCTTTTATAATGCTGGCCTTGTCGATAACCATTATTTAGCGCACTGATCATTTTTGAGCAAGAAAAATTTGTTTGGCAAGCATAAAGTAATGCGGTGATTTTTGCACTTGGCCAACCGAGTAAGTCGTCCATGCGGGCAGCACACCAACCAAAATTGATAAAACGTTGATTTTTATAGCCCCACATTGCATCTAATGTATTGGCGAGTCGATGTAAAATCACCAGTGGAATACCACCAATAATAAACCAAAAGAAACTAGCAACAGCGGCGTCATGACCATTTTCTAGGACAGACTCAACGGTTGCACGGGAAATTTCTTGTTCGGATAGGTCTGCTGTATTTCGGCTAACTAAATAACCACAAAAATATCGTGCGGTGGCTAAGTCATTTTTATTAAGGGGATTAAATATTTGTAAAGCATGTAATTGTAGACTTTTTAAACCGATAGCGAAATAAAGGACTAAGGCATCTAAGCACCAAAAAAATAGCTGGTTTTGGTGAAAGTAATAATAAAGAATAGGTAAAGGTAAACATAAGATAAGCCACGATAAAATCCCCAATAATCGAGGCAACAATATGGAGGTTGTTTTCGGTGTCGCATGCTGAAAGTTAACGGTATGCTCTATTGCGGTACTTAACCAACCAAAGCCTACTAAAGGATGAAATCGTTTTACTTCGCCGAACCAACGATCTAGCAGGTATGCCATCACCATGATCACTGAGCTTGTCATCGCGGCATTATCACCGCTGAAGGTTTAGTGATGTCGTGTGTCGCTATAAGGGTAAATACTTTAGTTTTACACTGGTAGGCAAGCTGAAAAATGCAGCCATTATCAAAGGCTTTTTGTTGACTGTTAATTGCTTGTTTATCAGAAAAATTTTCAACAAACAAAGATAAAAAACAGCGTAATATATCGCCGTGACTAACCACAAGAATACTCTTAATCGCTATGTCGTTGGGCTTAGTGGTCGTTTTATCTTGTGGCGATTTTTGATCATCACTAGTATTAGCAATCTCAATTAATGCTTGTTGAAAGCGAAGTGCGCAGTCAATACCCGATTCTCCACTCGGCGGTGCGGAGGCGTTTACTTGATGAAAAATAGCATGGAAGTTTTTTTCTAATTTAACTTCGTCAATAACTTTTCCTTGCCAGAGGCCAAAATCTCGCTCGATTAAGGCCGGCGCAAAGTTAAGTGGACAATCTACTGTCAGTTGACAAATTTCAGCGGTACTTTTTGCTCTTGGTAATGTTGAGCTTACAATAAGGTCTATCTTGTGATCAACTAGTTGCCTAGCAATTCCATCAGCTTGTCGATAGCCTTTATCGGTTAAAGGGCTATCTAACTGTCCTTGAAACTTCCCTATTTTATTCCACTGTGTTTCGCCGTGGCGCGTAAGATAAAAATTAATAACCGTCATTTATGCTAATACTTACTCATGCATTGATAATATTACAAAATATTTTAGCATAGCTTGATGACGGAATTAGAGAACTTATTGATTAAAAGAAGCTAACTCTAAGGTCACTTGGTCAATGCCACTCTTTTGGATCCGTTGGCTTATTTCAGCTTCTTTACTACTGAGTAAAGAGATACCTTCGATGATCATATCGTAAGCTTTCCATTGACTTGTTTGTCTGTCTTGGCGCATTTGAAAAGTAATGTTAATTTCAGGCGCATTGGCATTACGAATAACTGAATTAACACCAACAATTCTAGCGCCATTGGTTGATTTATGAGATTCAAATGCAACGTCTTGTTGTTTATATTGTTTTAACGCTATTGCGTAAGTTCTTACTAAGTAACTGCGCATAGAAACAACAAATTTTTCACGCTGTTCTGGGGTCATCGTTCTCAAATTTCTACCTAAAACCTTGAATGCGGCGTATTTGTAATCTATTGATGGCATTAACTCTTCTTCAACAATATCACGCATCAGTTCAGGGAATTTTTTCAGTGACTCTTGATCTTTAGCAATACGAGAAAACAAACGTTCTCCTGTTTCAGCAATTACTGTGTATGGAGAGTTTTCAATGCTGAAGGCATTGCTGGAAAAGCTTGCCAATGAAGTCATGAATAAGAGAGTAAATATTGCCATTAAGTGTTTCATGTTTTTGTCCGTATTTGAGAGAGCGTATTAAGTGCTGAGTTCATTGTTAATTCATTAGGGGTATTTTACATACCGACCATGCGGTATGTAAATACTTAATTGATATTTTTTATTACTATTTGCTATATCGGCTGTGAAAAGCCAAGGAGATAAGTGAAAAGAGTGGCGTTAATGACTTCTAAGATTTCTAATATAGTTGCACAGTTCTTTGATGACTTTTTCAAAGAGGTCTTTATTTTTAGAACTTTTACTTAAACTAGAAGAACCATGAAAAGTTGAAACAATAAAATAGGCAACTTGGCTAAAATCAATGTCGTCACGAAGCTGGTTAGCGACACGTTGTAAGTTAATGGCGATAAGTTGGTTGAGTTGTTGCTGCATGTTTAAAATACGTAAGCGAAAGCCTTCATCTACGCCAGACATCTCTTGGCAAAGGTTATTTAAAGGACAACCACAAACAATTTCGTCACAAGATGAATTAGTATACATAGCGGTAAAAAAGTCGCATAAACCTTCAATAGGATCATCTACCTCTACTGCTGGCTGCCATAATTCTAAAAACATGGGTGTATAAATTTCTTCAAAAACAGCGTAGCCCAACTCCATTTTATTTTTAAAATGATGATACAAGGCACCTTTTGAAACTTCACAGCGCACTAAAATACAAGATAAGCTTGTTGCGATGAAACCCTTTTTATGAATTTCATCCGCACTTATTTCTAGTATTTTTTGACGAGTTAGCTCTGCGTCTCTCATATTCAGGACTTAATTAACTATTAATGATAATTCATTCTAACCGACCGGTGGGTAGGTTGTAAACCCAGCTTTTTTATTGATGAAAGATTTGAAGTCGAATAAGAATGTTTTGTGTCATTAAGTCGTTATTATTTTTACCATAACTATGACAACAAATTTTTTTAGTCTTATGCTCGTTGGTCGTGAACTATTTATTACACTTTTTTTTAGTCTTATGCTCGTTGGTCGTGAACTATTTATTACACTATTAAGGTCCTTTGCTATGCTTGTAGATAATACTCTAGATCTTATCGATGACATTTTTTGTCATTTGAACTATTGAAATAACCACACTAAGGAAACCAATGAAACATAATCTCATCACCTCAAGTATTAGTGCTTTTTTTCTCATCGCTACTGCGACAGCAACATCGACCGCTGCAGCCACTGATAAAGAAGTTGTCGCTAATGATTTTGTTGAAATATTTGAAAAATTGGGCGGGAAACATCCTGGCTATAGAAAAGCACATGCTAAAGGTTTGTGTGCATCGGGTACTTTTGTGCCAACACCCAATCAACATTTTACTGGAGCTGCTTTGTTATCGAACGGCGAACTACCGGTATCTATTCGCTTTTCCGTTGGTGGTTCAAATCCCAATAGTGATGAAAAAGCGGCTGGTACACGCGGCATGGGCATGCAAATAAAGTTACCTGATGGCTCTTTCCACACTTTTACTGGTAACAACTTTCCGGTGTTTGCCGGTAAAAATCCAGAAGTTTTTCATGGTTTTTTATCGACATTACTTCCTGACGAAAATGGTAAAACTGATCCCGCTAAAACCATGGCATATATTCAACAACACCCGAGTGTTCAAGCTAATGCTATATGGAATAAAACGGCTAAAACAGCCGCTTCATTTGCCAACACTGAGTTCTTTGGTTTGCACACTTTTTACTTTGACCAACCTAATCAACAGAAAACTAAATTTCGCTGGACCATTGAGCCTAATTTAGGGGTGAAAACATTAGAAAAAGCTGAGGCTGCCAAAATGCCTACTGAGTTTTTAGCGGATACCTTTGCGCAACAGCTTAAAGATGAGACGGTCAGTTTTAACATTATGGCAAGTTTAGGTGAAGCACAAGACAGTGATATTGACCCATCACAACAGTGGCCAAGTGAGCGTCCTCAAGTAATGCTAGGCACAGTGACCGTTAATACCAGTGGTAGCGATGCATGTAAAAATACTAATTTTGATCCTAATATGATGTCAGCAGGCTTTACGCCAAGTGATGATCCGGTATTAAGAATGCGCTCACCAGCTTATGCTATATCTTTTGGCAAAAGGTTGAGTGGTCAATAAGTGACTTGCTAGCAGGTATAAATCAGCATTGCTTTTATGAAATGGGGGTCAGTAAAACTGACCCCATCTGTCATTGATTTGACAATAAATGGTTAGCAAAGGGCAGTTGTTTCTTGTTTTTATGGTGAATGTTAACAAGTTTAATAATTCATCGCTGCTGGTAAAGTCTTTATGCAATTAAGCTTTATTTACTGTTTACTTCAAACATTATTTTTAGCCATCTTAAGTCTTTAGGTCCAAGGCTCGCTTTTTTGTGCAGAGATGGCGTTTGATAAACCTCCTTGTAAACATGACAAATAGCGACCTCAGTTAGTTCTCGCCATCTTTCTCCATCAAGCTCAGGAATACTGCCATCAGCTAAATTGGCGTCAGTTATTGGGTCGTGCTGCAATTCTGTGGTACGTAGTGTCAACTCTAATTCTTGTAATATAGGATTAATAACCTGCAGTGTACTTGCATCAGCAAATTCTTTTGCAATATGCGCATCAGCTTCTTCTATTGATTTATTCAGCTGATGCTGGGAAAGTTTCTCTCCCGTAGGACGCAAGCCGTACTTATTAATTATACCGCCAACACTGGGTAACAATGCTTTTGCCGCAATACCTACGCCCAATAATGGATTTACCACAGCGGCTAAACCACCCACTAATAGCATGCCATATGTGAGTTTTTTATCTAGCGCGTCAATTTGATCGGCCAAAGATTCAATACTGTTTGGATTACTTGCGCTTTTATTTCTTACCATCTCTTCTGCGGATTGGCGCATATAATTTTTAAGCATTTCTTCTGAATGCTGGTTGGGGAAGTGAAAAACACGCCTTTTGGGTAGGTTGTTAATTTCTGGAACCGCATTCGGGAGACACCGCATGGTGTGCAAGGCAAATTTATATTCTGAGAGTTGGAAAGGTATAACAAAATAGTGTTTTTCGTCATACTGGATATCGTTATATTTGTCTGACTTCTCTGCGGAAATAAAGACGGGTAAACCATTCACTTTTTCTTTAACAATGGAGTAATTAGCCGCTAACTCTCCTGTGGCTTTGTCGGCAACTGAGCGAACGACATAGAGTCCTTTTTTAAAAAAATTTTGCATAAGTTTTGCAATTCCCTTGGCATATTGTCAGTAACACGATAATGTTTTTTACTATAAGAGTACTAATACCCAATATTTTAGCTTCAGCATAATAATTATTGGCGTTTTGCGCGACAGTAACATTTTTTATATTGGCAAGGTTTCAAAGGCTAGGGAAATTAAAAATATAAGTGTACGCCTTCCTGTTGGCTGTTACTGCTTAGAATACGTTAATTATCTCCAGTTATCAATTTGGCTTAGGTCTGATTGAACCGCTAGAAAATAAGGACTTTCTTTAACTTTTCATCCTGAAAAATTAACAGTAATTGCGCTTTATTGGGCAGATACAAATCAAAAAGCAGTGCTAATTAGCACTGCTTTTTTCTTAATGTTAAACATTAAACATCTTAAATATTAAGCTGTTGTTGAGGCAATATTTACCCGTTTATTGTGTGCCACTATTAATAAGATAAGTGAGATAACACCGACCACAGCCCCGATTAATTTGCCATATTCACTGGATAAATTTAAGCCTATTCCTGCCGTCATAATATAAGAGACACTAACACTAGTACCAACAATGGCAGGTAAACTGACAATCCAATGGAAAGTGCCACGGTCAAACAAAAATTTAGTGGCTAGCCATAATACGCTGGTAGAAAGTAGCATGTTTGAAAAAGCAAAATAACGCCATATTATTGAAAAATCTAATTTTGTCATAAAATAAGCAATAACTAAAATAGGCACGGCTAACAAGAGGCGGTTGCGTAAACTTTGTGGGATATTAAATGCATCCACTAAGGTTAGACGCAAGGACCGAAAAGCGGTATCTCCAGAAGTGATAGGGAATATCGCAACGGCAATAATAGCCATAATGCCACCGAGTGCGCCAAGGTAGCTGTTTGCAATATGGTTAACCACTAAGCCAGGACCCCCTTGGTCAAGCAATGCTTTAAGTTCTGAGTAACCTTCAGGAAATGCTGCTATACCGGCTAAGGCCCAAACACAACCTACAATGCCTTCGCACATCATCGCGCCATAATAGACTGGGCGTACATATTTTTCATTGGTTAAACAACGCGCGATAATCGGTGCTTGTGTCGAATGGAAACCACTAATTGCGCCACAGGTAATTGTTATAAATAATAATGGCCAGACAGGGAGACCGTCAGCATTAGGCTCTAAAAAGTCATGACTGTAATGGTCTGAGTTAAAATACCCCAAAAAATCACCAGCGACAGGTAAGTGTGGCGCATTCATAAGTAATGATATCGCGATAAGCGAGGTCATCACTATCATGAGTAAACCAAAAAGGGGGTAGAGCTTGGTTATTATCTTATCTATGGGTAACAGTGTTGCCAGTAAATAGTAGCCTAAAATAACTAAAACCCAAAAGGTATTACCGGCTAAAAATGTGCCTTCAAAATAACTTAAATTACTTAATAATCCGGCAGGACTCATGATAAAAACAACGCCAACAAAAAACAGTAGCATGGTGGTGAATATCAACATTATCCCTTTAAAGTAAACGTTGTAATAGTGACCTGCAATTTCAGGCAAACTTTTACCATCTTCTTTAATACTCATGACCCCAGAAAAGTAATCATGTACTGCGCCACCTAAAATATTACCAAGTACAATCCAAATAAGTGCAACCGGTCCATAGAGAGCACCAAGGATAGGACCAAAAATAGGACCTACCCCGGCAATATTTAAAAACTGAATAAGAAAGGCTTTAACTGGGTGGATGGCAACATAATCAACCCCTTCTTCAAAACGTACTTGAGGTGTTTTGATTGTTTCATCAATGCCCGCTTGTTTTTCAATGAAAGGGCTATAAAATTTATAGCCCAATATTAATAGAGTGATACAGATAAAAAAGATAATCATGATTGTTTATTACTCCGTTCTAGTGAATAGATCCATTCAGGGGGAGCACAGATGTGTGCAAGCGACTATTTGCTAAGTATTACCTATATATACTGAGTATCAAAGGAGAATTTATGTTTATTCCCCCCACTTTATTTAGCATTGGGCAATACTTTATGCTCTTTGTTTAGTTAATATTTTTTTGGCTTTACATAACGTTTATAAAGTCATACTCAGTATGAAAAATTATTTCGGGGATATATTGAGTTCATATTAGGCGAACAGCGGCGATAAAGGCATACATTGAATGCAACAGGAGGATATTAACTTTCTAATTAAAGCAAATAAGAACCAGAAGTAATAAGGTAAAGCGACCTTACTATAGCTTATAAATTAGGCATTGCAGTCGTCTACGCTAGCAGGCGACTGTATCAATTTAGGTGTAACTTGATTATTGATCAAAGCTAAATAAAGTTACTCGCTGGCCGATGAGTTATTTAGTAAGGACTCGATACTTCACTTTTTAACGCTTCTAATAAATCATGAATTTCAGCTTTTAATTCTTTGTCGACAATTTTATTACAGCTGATTTTTGCTTTTTCTAAGTTTTCAATCGCATTTTCTTTTTCACCTAATTCAACTTGCAGTGATGCAAGGGAGAAGCCAATTGATGAACGAAAATCTTTTGAATTAATCTCTTCTGCTTTAAGTAATGCTTTCTCGTAAATTGAAATGGCTAAGGGTAAATCATCGGTAAAGTCAGCCAGTGTTTCCCACTGTACAGGATGGTCTTTATCGGTACTTTCATTATCATCACAGAGTTGTTTTAATTCACTGTAGCAATTGTCAAAGTTGATTTGATTTCTTTCCTGAGCAGCAAGCATTAACTCTCCAGCCAAAGCAAATACGCGCTTATAGATTTTTGTATTCATGGTTATTAGTACTCTTAAGTTGTTTGAGGTCTAGGTGCTAGCGGTTGACTTGCAAGGTCTATTCTTGATTTGTGGTTTTTGATGTTATCAAGCCTTATTGTGTCACTATTAAAACCTAAATGGGCTGTTTGATATTTTAACACCAGTTTTAACTTTAGACTAGTTTAGACCTGAAAATTGAAGAGCTATGACTCAGTAATAAACTTAATCACTTTTTTAATGGAAGTGAGTTGATAACAACGTTTTGTTTGACTCACTCAATGGCAATTTAGTGGCGGGTAATCTTTTTTTGCTAAAGAACTAAACGCGAATTAATTCATCATTAATTCGCGTTACTATTATTTTATCAATTAAGCGTTAATTATGCGCTTAATCCCAATCATCATAGTAATCTTGAGTGAACCTTCTCAGTTGTCGTTCTTCTTGCAGTTGTTCAATTTTTTTCTTGGCTAAATAAGTACGTTTGTTACTGTGTCTTGATTTTTTTACATCGCTAGGTGAGGTATGTAACTCAAATTCAGCAATGTTATTGTCACTATCGTTATCATCATCATCATTGTTATTATCATCTCCTTCGTTTGAAGACAGATCATAGTTAAAACTTATTTCATCAGAAGCTGATAACTCATAATTAGAATTGATATTCATTGTTATATCACCAAAGGATACTCAAGTAAAAACAGCATAATCTACGCTTTTTACTAACAAGAAAAGTAAAATATTTTTACGTTAACGATAAATGATTTTTACTAAAAACATTTTGTATTGACTGTGCTGGTTCGCTAGCAAGCGTATCCGCTTTTTATCTTACTGGGGGCTCATAATAGCGGGGGCTTCGGGCTGATCTTTTCTCAGTAAATTTTTAATATCAATAATGCGTTCTTCATTCTCATTTTCTTTATGGAAGGCAATAAATAGTTCACGTTCGAAAATAGGCAGGGTATTGATTTTAAATAACTTTCCTTGTTCTACAAAAGGTTTTGCTAGCATGTCTGGCAGATAGGCACTCCCGCCACATTGCAGCATTAAATCAAGTGCAATACGCGCTGTACTCGTTCTAATTGCAGGAATTGAGATGTCAGGAAATTCTTTAGCATGCCAGTGAGTAAAGCTAGTTCCCCAATCAATCATAATATAACGCTGTAGGTCTGCGGCGGTTGTTATTTTGTTATTAAAAGTTGTCACGGGGATTAAATTAAACATATGCAAAGATTCAATCTTTAGCTCTTCTACTTTTGGGGGATCAAATAGAATGGCAACATCTAAAGTGCGCTCAAGTAGTTGTCTGGTTAATTGCTCTCGCGATAATATTTCAGCGATTAAACTGATTTGTGGCTCATTGATATATATCTTTGAAATGGCATCATGTATATAAACATCCCAAGTATTAGGTGTGCCGGCAATATAAATGTGCGCAACTTTTTCAGTGCTTATGGCAATATCTTGTTTTGCCATTCGAAGGGTATTGATCATAAGCTCCGCGTAGGGGACAAGCTTTTCTCCTGCGGGTGTTAATTGAATATTGTTTCTGGTGCGTTGAAACAAGGACACATTAAAGTATTTCTCTAACTGACGAACTCTGGTACTAACCGCCGCTTGAGTCAGATATAGGTTTTCGGCCGCTTTACCAAAGTGACGACAATCCTTAACTTCTAAGAAGGTTTTAATTAACTCAATATCCATACTGCAATCTCTTATCGATACGATAATTATTATTTGTTTTACAGCCTTGCTTGTTAGCCGCATAATCCGCTAAAACCTATACCCTGTCAATAGAGGCGCAAATGACTTTAATACATGGATTTATTGCTGCAACACAATTTTACGATGATGTAAATTTCCCACGTGGTTTCAGAAAATCTGGAGATTTCAATATCGCCGAAGCAGAATTATTAACACAGCTAGGCAAACGTTTACTGATGTTAGAAAAAGCTATTTGTTCGCCAGAAAATGACGTTGAAATACAGTTTGTCAACATGTGTGAATCACAACTTGAAGGTCAAACTAAAGTTGAACTGTTGTGGAAAAAATACATAAAAATAACTAGGCATAAGTCGTTTCATTGTTTAAATGGCAGCATATTTACTCAAGCAGCAGCCCGTTAGTCGATAGAACAATCAATATGCAGTAGATTTAAGGATAAACTTACCAATAAGTTTATCCTCTTCTTAACAAATTCTAGGTTGAGACTTTTAAAATTTTCTTATTTGTCCTCAGGTAATAACGTAGGCTTAGTTTTGCGCTGAAATGTTAGCCAATTGACCCAACCAAAAGCCATACACAGTACCCATATAAAATAATCAATCAGCAGTAGTTCGTTCCTTTCTATACCGACTTTGCGGATCAGTGTTGACCATTTTAAAAAACCATAGCCTTCTTTAAATTTAAATATTTTATCATCCTGCTTAGCCCATAAATAATTATACTCAAAACAAAAGTCATGCAAAATAACTGGGATGAGTAATAACCCTGTTGGCGAGAAGAAAAGCCAGACTATTGCCGGATACGAACTACCATCAAAAATAAAGCCTTTCGGAATTATAACGATTCTTTTGTTAGGTAAGGTATAATGCCAATCTTCGATAAGTTGCCATTGCCGCTTCTTAAAAAGTAATCGCCACAATTTGGAATAAAATGAAAACTTTTGCGTTTTTATAGCAAAAGGCTGTAATTTTGGCATTTTCATTAGTTTTCTAGTTTAATGATTAGAGAATAATGCGATTCTATAGTTAAATAACCCATAAAATAAAACGCAAAATTTTACTTAGTTTGATTCAAAAAATTTGTTGAAATCTTTATTAGGAAATTAAATGTCCCTAGAACTACTCCCTACTTATATTGAAAAAATCGAAGAACTATTAGCCAACGATCTTCAATTAAATGAATTAGCTGCTGAGATTGAAGATACGCTCATGCCAGAGCACGTAGCAATTCTTTTAGAAGCTTTCCCTATCAAACCTCGATTAAGTCTTTGGGCGTTGTTGAGCGCGGATTATCAACAAAATATTTTTCTAGAGATGAAAAATGAATCTCGGCAGATGTTATTAAATGCAATGGATGACGACGCCTGTTTTCCTTTGTTTGATAAATTAGATGCCAACAGTTTAATAGAACTTACTGAAGATTTAAGCGATCGCTTTATTGAATATGCTGTCACAAAAATGACAGCTAAACAAAGAGAGTACTTAAAAAAGGCTCAAGATTATTCTGAAGATGAAGTGGGACGTTGGCAAAGCTTTGACGAAAAAAGAATTTCGCAAAAATTGAAAGTGGCAGCCGCAAAGAAAGTGTGTGCAAAAAATTTATTACCGTTAACTGAAGTTATTTATGTTGTTGATAATAATGCCCAATTACTTGGTGAAATCCCCATCAATAAATTGTTGCTTTTAGATGGTGATACTCCCTTAGCCAGTGTGGAGTATCAAGATGTTCAAGTGTTAGAAGCCAGTAAAGATATAGATGAATCAATTGACGAAGTGATCCTTTCTGGAAAATCAGCATTACCTATCGTTGATGAAAATGGCCATTTAACCGGCCGTTTAGATTTGCACTCTGCTTATAGGTACAAAGACCAGCAAAAAGATAATCAATTAATGCAATCGGCTGGTTTGAGTGATGAAGAAGATTTATTTGCCAGTGTTTGGTTAAGTAGTAAAAACCGAGCGATTTGGCTGGGTATTAACCTAGTGACTGCATTTTTAGCTTCTTGGTTTATTGGTTTATTTGAAGCGACCTTACAACAAGTTGTTGCACTTGCCGTGCTTATGCCTGTGGTTGCATCGATGGGCGGTATTTCAGGTAGTCAAACGTTAACCTTGATTATACGTGGTTTAGCGTTAGGGCAAATTAGTGATGCTAATAGGCAGGCTATCGTTAAAAAAGAGCTTAAAGTTGGCGCAATTAATGGCATGTTATGGGCGACGGTCATCGGCATCATCACTTTTTACTGGTTTGAAAATCCAATGCTATCAGTCACCATTTGTATCGCTATTTTAGGTAATATTTTAGTGGCTTCGTTATCAGGGGTATGGATACCTTGGATATTAAATAAATTTAACATCGACCCAGCATTATCTGGAGCTGTTATTTTAACAACCGTAACCGATATATTTGGTTTTATAGCCTTTCTTGGCTGCGGTACATTATTACTGCTTTAGAAAAAATCAGCTTAGTTAACGTTTTATCGTTATTTTAGCGATAAAGAGTGTGGATATTCTCAGCGCTGAAAAGAATAATGTTGCTGCTTCTTGCAGGCCAATTGAATTTTTCAAGCCGCTGAGAATTACTTTATTGTTAAGGAATAATTGGCTTTAAATTTATCTTCTTGTTTTTTAAGGTTTTATAGTTTTTTTGTTCTCCCCTGTCACGTTTTTATCTTTCAATACTCGCACTCAATATATCAAGGGTTGGCTAATTTCCTTGTTTAACAAAAAAAATTGATTAGTTAAACGAAAATATTTTGCTTTTCAATTATCAAATAGTGGAACATTATCCAACCAGAATCTAATTATGATTTTTTTGAAGGCAAAAAATGAATATTGATACATACGAAAGTACTGGCATAGGTAGCAATTTGAATTTCAATCCTGGTATCACTGGATTCGAAGTAACGAGTGTCTCTGCAAATAAAAAAGAAATTAGCAATATCGCCAAACAAAAATATCTGGTTAAAGAAAGATTAGATATTTTAAATGAAAAAAGGTTCCTTGACCGTCAACTTAATTCATTAAGTGACTATTGGGATATGTAAGTAATTTTAATTTAAAGAGAATATTTATGAAAAAAACAATTTTAGCTATCGCTTTATTAGCCCTAACTTCAGGCATAGCGCACAGTGAAGAAGCAGAACCTGCTTTAATGGATGCACCTAGTGACTACGTATCAAGTCTTTTAAGTCAATGTAAAGAATACGCTATTGAAGATGAGATAGCAGAAGCTGATATGAAAACTTATTTATTAAATTGTATCAATGACGAATTAAAAGAAGGCGATTACAAAGCAATAAAGGTTTTACCTAAAGACGAGTAATCGTTTTTTATTACCAGCTTGTCTAAGTCACTCAAATTATTTAGACCACTTAATATAAGTGGTTTTTATAATTTGAGTTCACTTAACTCACTTCATCTATGCGTAAATTAACACAGCTATTGATTATTCTTAACAAGCTTACCCTTCATATTTTGTTCTAAAACTCTGCCAGTATTGCCACTTTAAAAATCCTATACAAAAGAACCTGCCATTATTCATTTAAGCCATTTTACCGGGAAAAATCACAGTTTAGTCCAATGTTGTAGAGCCAATCAATTTGTCTAAACAAGTCAAAGTTGCTCAGTGACTTATCCTAAAAAATTTTAATCGTTATTTTTTTCAACTATTGACGTAAAATATTCTATAATAACGACTTTATAATTATATAAATCGCCGTCTAATCATTTTATTTGATTAAACGTATCGAAATATAGCGCTTTATTATTTAATGAGCTAACTATACACTCGATATTACTTATTACCTCACTCTTTAGCCTTAAATAAAGGTGAGCACTACAGGACTTATTATGAAAGTTGCTATCTTATCTAGAAACAAAAACCTTTACTCTACGCGCCGTTTAAAAGAAGCCGGCGAAGCTATGGGCCATGAAGTTGATATTATCGATACACTACACTGTTATATGGATATCACGAGTACTCGTTCAGCTGTGCGTTACAAGGGTAAAGAATTGCCAAAGTATGATGCAATTATTCCTCGTATTGGCGCCTCTGTGACTTTTTATGGCACGGCTGTGGCAAGACAATTTGAAATGATGGGTACCTTCAATATTAATGAATCCGTCGCTATCAGCCGCTCACGCGATAAATTACGGTCATTACAGTTGTTATCGCGTAAGGGGTTGGGGCTACCGAGAACAGGTTTTGCAAACAAGCCAGATAATGCTAAAGATCTGATTAAAAATGTTGGCGGCGCGCCAGTGGTTATTAAGTTACTCGAAGGTACGCAGGGCATAGGCGTCGTATTAGCTGATACGGCTAAATCGGCTGAAGCCATCATCGAAGCATTCATGGGCTTAAAAGCGAACATCTTAGTACAAGAATTTGTTAAAGAAGCCGGTGGTGCAGATATTCGCTGTTTAGTGATTGGCGGTAAAGTGGTTGCGGCGATGAAACGTCAAGGCGCTGAAGGTGAGTTTCGTTCTAATTTACATCGCGGCGGCTCTGCTACTGTGGTTAAATTATCGAAAGAAGAGCGTGACACAGCAGTTAAAGCGGCAAAAGCAATGGGCTTGAACATGTGTGGCGTCGATTTACTGCGTTCACAAAATGGTCCTATGGTCATGGAAGTTAATTCATCTCCTGGCCTTGAAGGTATTGAAAAAGCGACAGGCAAAAATGTTGCAGGTATGGTGTTTGAGTTTTTAGAAAAAAATGCAAAACCTCATGATACTAAAACACGTGGCAAAGGATAATTAAAGAGAGTTTTATGGACATATTACGTATAGGTGAGTTCGAAATTTTACCTGGAGAGCAGCGCAAAATCGAGTTGCCAGTTGCTAAGTTATATACCGATGCCGACGTTTCTTTGCCCGTTCATATTATTCGCGCTAAAAAACCAGGGCCCACTATTTTTTTGAGTGCGGCGGTACATGGCGACGAATTAAACGGTATTGAAATTATTCGACGCTTGATCCACGAAAAGAAACTTAAGATAACGCGAGGCACGGTTATTGCTGTTCCTATGGTTAACGTTTATGGCGTAGTCAATCAAAGTCGCTATATGCCTGACCGTCGTGATCTAAATCGCTGTTTTCCCGGCTCTGCGAAAGGCTCTTTAGCAGGACGCGTTGCTTATATATTTCTCAATGAAATCGTTAAGCATTGTGATTACGGTATCGATTTACATACCGGGGCAATTCATCGCTCAAACCTGCCACAAATTAGGGCGGATATGTCTGATCCCGACACTAAAGCCTTGGCGGAAGTGTTTGGCGTACCGGTAGTGTTGAACTCTACTTTAGTTGACGGCTCGTTAAGAGAATCAGCCGTTAAAAACGAAACTAAAATACTCTTATATGAAGCGGGTGAAGCGCTGCGTTTTGATGAGTTTTCAATTCGAGCGGGCATGAAAGGTATCTTAAATGTATTGCAGCATTTAGGTATGACCAGAAAAGTTGTCCGCACCAAGAAGAAAAAACGTATGCCGTTTATTGCTAATGGCAGCCAATGGGTACGCGCTAACGCTAGTGGTATTGTTCATAATATTGTTAATTTGGGCGATCAGATCACTAAAGGTCAAGTGTTAGCCGAAATTGGTAGTCCATACGGTGCAATATTTGATTCGGTTAAAGCAACACGCTCAGGCATTTTAATTGGTAAGCAAAACATACCCTTAGTTCAAGAAGGTGAAGCCATGTTTCATGTTGCTTATTTCAGTGAAAATGATGAAGAAATTGCGGGTCATATCGAAAATGTACAAGAGCAGCTTTTACCTGAAAATGACGACAGCTAGGGAAGCGTATGAAAAAAGCGAATAAAGTTGTTATCGGGCGTTTAGAGTCAATAGCTTTGCCAGATTTAGCTATTGACGACTTACAAGTGCGAGTTGATACCGGTGCCAAAACGTCGTCGTTACATGTTGATAATATTAAGAAATTAATTGTTGATGGCGTACATAGTGTGACGTTTGATCTACACCCTGATATGCATAATGTCGATACCATGCAGAAATGTACGGCGCCGATTAGCGATATGCGTAAAGTTAAATCGTCAAATGGCACTACAGAGCAACGCTACGTTATAGAAACACCCATCGTACTTGGCGAAGAAAAGTGGTCAATCGAAATAACCTTGACGGACCGCTCTGATATGAGTTATTTAATGCTGTTAGGAAGAGAAGCTCTAGGTAAACGCTTTCTCGTTGACCCATCAAAAGTCTTTTTAGGATCAAAATAAAAAGACGGTTAAATTAAGGGATTTTATGGATTTTACACAAATAAAAGAAATCTTATCTACTAAGGTTATTACTATTGCTGATCAACCGGTAACATTGGGCGGTTTACTGTTAATTCCGCTAATTATTTACCTCGGGTTGTTACTCACTAAGTGGGGCGTAAGGTTTATAACCAAGCGTTTAACGACCAAAAAAACTGATCCAAATATTATACACTTATTGCAGCGGGTTTTTTATGTGATTGCGATAGTTATATTGTTGATCACCACCTTAGATTTGATTAATGTGCCGATCACCGCTTTTGCCTTTTTATCGGGTGCAATCGCGATTGGTTTTGGTTTTGGTGCGCAAAACATTATTAACAACTTTATCAGTGGTTGGATTTTAATGTGGGAACGACCTATTAAAATTGGTGACTTTTTAGAAGTTGAAAATGCCAAAGGTGTTGTCGAAGAAATTAATACCCGTTCAACGCGTATTAGACGTGTTGATGGTGTTCATCTACTTATTCCTAACAGTAAACTACTTGAAAATACGGTAGTGAATTGGACGCTTCGAGACAGTTTAGTGAGAACAAGTGTTTCTGTTGGGGTTGCTTATGGTACTCGGGCTAGAAAAGTAGCGGATCTTATTTTAGAAGCGACACTGGCACAAAAAGAAGTATTGACCACGCCAATGCCCGTTGTTGTTTTTGAAGACTTTGGTGATAATTCATTAGTGTTTTATGTAAATTTTTGGATAAACTCAACTGGAGAAACGGCTTTAAGAGTGACTAGAAGTAATATTCGATTTCGACTAGAGGAGTTGTTTGATGAGAATAATATTGTTGTTGCTTTTCCGCAACGCGATGTGCACCTCGATGGCACGCTTACTTTATTGAATAACGACAAACAATAATTTAATTTGTCAAAGTGTTAGCGTTAAAAAAAGTCACTCAGTTAAGAAATATACCGTGATTGAGTGACTTGATAATGAGTGATATTGCATTAGTTTGATAAAATTGACGAAGACATCTTTTGCTTAAACCACAATGTCATAAAATCAGCAGTTAACTTCTGCTCTATTTCTAATGCTATCTCTGTTGGGCAAAATATAGTAAAAAATATTTGCGTATCACCAAACTCAGAAGTTGCTACTTGAATATGTGGCTCTGGGCCTGCGATGTGAACCTCTAAACGATTTTCAATCAGTTGGTTATAGCGGATTGCAACTTCTTTAAAGTCACTACAATATAAACTTGCTCTAGTATACAACTCATCAATAAACTCGAAGGGATTAACACTATCATCTCTGACAATGGTAAAATGATGCATTGCATATCGTTTTAAAAAGTTAAGGTTTTTAATAACCGAAGTAATTAGCTGGCTATTGGGTAGGTATAGCGTTTTACCTGTGTATTGATAATCATCTATATTTACCTCTAACAGTGTTAGTTTTGCCCAGTCTGTTGAATGCACTTCGCCGTAATGATTGCCGACTTGTACCCAGTCACCAATACGAAATGGTCGACTTGACAGGATATAAACAAAACCAATAAAACATTGAATAAACTCTCTGGTTGCTAAAACAATTGCTACAATAAAAGCAGCAATCGAAAAAGCAAACTTTTGAATTTCTTCAGACCAAATATTAAAAACCATCACGATTATTAATACCGTAAATATATTATTGACTACATTGATTTGTAATCTTTTATCTTGTTTTGATTTTCGTTTTATTCTTCTGACAATGAGATATTTAATCATATAAAAAAGAAAAATAAACAATAGCGCAATAACAAATTTATTATTAGCGAGTACTGCTGAAAGTGCTTTGAAATTATTAGTATGATTAAGCCATTCCATTAGAACGATTGTACCTACCTTTATTTTTATGAAGACGTGAGACTTCTTTGATTAATACTTTTTAGATGTAACAACGTACCTTCGATACCTAACTTACTGAAACTTGAGTTTATTTCTTTTTGCTTTGCATCTAATAAACTAATACCTTCAATGATAATATCAAAAAACTGCCAAGTGCCGTCTTTCGATATCAGTAACTTTACTACCGCTTTGTTGACTTTATTTTCACCGGTAATCGTTATATTGACCATCGACATTTTACCACTTTTTGATAATGACCCTGTACCTATAGTCATTGATTCACCACTATATTTACTTAATAAGTTGGTATAAGTATTTATTAATTGATTTGATAGCTCAGTAACAAACTCAGTCCTAAGTTCGGCAGATAGTTTGGGCAAATTTTGATTAATAACTTTATAACTAAAATATTGAATATCTACCTCTGGCAAAAGATATTGGGTTAATACACTTCTGATATTGCTTTTAGTGAATTGATTGTTACTTTTTAAAATTAATAAAGCCGATTCTATTTGACCAAAAACGGCCTTAGTCTTCATCTCTGGGGTATCTGTTGTCGCTACCGCTAAAGAGGAAATACAAATACTTAGCAACAAAAAAATGACAAGATATAGATTTACGTTATTTTTGTATGATTTTTTCATTTATATTGTGGTTAGTTATATAATAATTATACAGATTATAGACTTACAAGAGAAACAATCAAGCGTAATAAATCACAGCTTTTAATCAAAAAAAGTGATTGAACTCAGAATTTTAAATAATATAATCTCGTTGTAGCAAAGTTGTGGTGAACATTCAATATGCGGCAGTAGCGGTTTTATCGACCAATAAGATGGGATTCATTAAGTTATATTATTAAAAAAGTAACAATAATTCATCATTGCTCTTAGCTATTAAAATAGAGACTGTTTACTCAGAGGCATTCACTGTATAATAATTTTTTAAGTAGGCTAGTTATACTGACTTGCTTCTCCTGTAAAATGATAGCCTGTTGGCATTGTCAGATAATATTATAAGAGCTAAATAATTTAATGAAACCATATTCAGATATTGCCGAGTTAATAGAAATGTTAGGATCGGAAATAACATTACTTACCAATACCATTGCTACTTTAAAGCAAGAACCACAAAGCTTTAATGAACAAATTATTTTTAAGTATATTGATACGGGTAGTACAGGTAAAACAAAAGATTTTGTAAGATCATTAGGCGTAAAAGCTGAGCGTGGCTCATTCTTTTCATCTGGTGATGTGAGTAAACTAATAAAAGATGGTGCTGATGATGTTTCACCTGAATTACTTGATATAGCTCGAAAAGTAGTCAATATGAAAAAGAAAGGTGGCGCGCACCGTTAATTATAAATACAGTCTATAATGTTAAATATAGTTTGTATTAATGAGATTCAAATCCTGACTTGTAATGGTGATAGCAAGTTAGGTTTATATTTTTCACCAATGATAAAGAGAGTGTTATGAGTAAAGGTATAGTTAAGTGGTTTAATGCGGATAAAGGTTTCGGATTTATTACTCCAGAAGACGGCAGTAAAGATTTGTTTGTTCATCATTCAGAAATCCAATCTGGCGGTGAATACGCTACATTGGCTGACGGCCAAGCTGTTGAGTTTGAAGTTGGACAAGGACAAAAAGGTCCATGTGCAAATAAAGTTGTTGCTATCTAAGCAATAATATATAACAAATGGGTAAGATGGGAGGGCTATGTTCACCCACTTACCTATGCGTTATAGATGTTTTCTTCGCGTTATCCCCATGTAAAAATGATACATTTACCCAACTTTCTTTGATCTTTGGTACTACCAAGGGTTAAGTCATCGAGCCTCTGCATTTAGTATTTAAGACTTCTATTTTGATAATAAGCGCCCTTAGCTGATTTTCCAGTATAACTTTGTGATATAACATCTGAGCATTTAAGTGAAAATAGCTTGAAATTTACCTGCCTCTCACACAATTAAGAGCAAAATAACAATGAATTTAGACATACTATCAGCCTTAACTATTTTTGCCTTTGTGTCTTCAATAACACCAGGCCCAAATAACTTGATGTTAATGAATTCTGGTGCAAATTATGGTTTCAAAAAAACGACCCCTCACTTATTAGGAGTTGGCATTGGTTTTACACTGATGATTGCTTTAGTTGGGCTAGGTGTTATTCAATTATTTGATCGTTTCCCGGTGAGTTATCAAATACTAAAAGTGGTCAGCATTGTTTATTTACTCTATTTAGCATTCAAAATAGCTAGCTCTACCAGTAATATCGAACAACAAACGTCAAATCATAAACCTTTTAGCTTTATTCAAGCTGTTTTATTTCAATGGGTTAACCCAAAAGCTTGGACAATGGCGCTAACGTCAATAAGCCTTTATGCTCCATCAAAGAGTTTTACCTCGGTATTGTTAGTGGCGATTGTCTTTGGGCTAATCAATTTACCCTGCATCAGTTCTTGGGTTGTTTTAGGGCAAAAAATACAAGTGTTGTTAACTAACCAAAAACGCTTGAGAGTTTTTAATATTACCATGGCACTTTTATTGGTTATTTCATTGTATCCTGCGTTATAAAAACGGCAGGAGTAAGGAAGATCCGTTACTCCTTTTTTTAGGATAAAGTGAAGCCACTGTTATTGATGAGTCTTCTGAAGACAGCCTACTGTAGATTATAAATAGTGCGTTAAGTGAACTTAGCAAGCTTGCCTAACGGAGAATCTAGCGAGTCTGGGGGAATAGTAAACCACTGTGGGCCTTTATCGGTCATGTAAATACAGTCTTCAAGTCTGACACCAAATTCGCCAGGTATATAAATGCCAGGCTCATTAGAAAAACACATACCAGCCGTTAACTTTTCTTGTTCACCATGAACAAAATTAACGCTTTCATGACCTTCCATACCTATGCCATGGCCAGTTCTGTGCGACAAGCCCGGTAATTTATAATCAGGACCAAATCCTTGTGCTTGATAGTATTTTCGTACCGCATCGTCAACAGTACCTGCAGCATTACCTATTTGCGCTTGCTCAAAGGCTATTTTTTGGCCGGTACGTACCGTTTGCCAAACATCACGTTGACGCTTTGTTGGCTCACCGACCACAAAGGTTCGGCTAATATCTGACTGATAACCATGAACATTACAGCCACAGTCCATTAATACAATTGAACCTTCTTTAATTAGATGCTTCTTTTTACTGCCATGAGGGAAAGCACTTGCTTGATCTATTAAGGCCATATTCCACGCGCCTTTTCCTCCTAACGTCGCTTGTGCATTGCTCATCAAGCTCTTAACCTGTGCAGAAGTCATACCCACTTCTAACTTTGAATATACTTCGCTATAGGCTAATAGTGTTACTTCATTTGCTTTATGCATCAATTGCAATTCATGATGACTTTTAAACATGCGACAACCACGAGTAACGGGTTCAGCGCTGACATGTTGAAGAGTTGATAATAAACTCATTACACCGTGTTGAACAAAATAACGTACCGAGTTTTCAAAGCCAATCGTCCCTTTGGTAAGGCTAATACCTCGGTCTGCTAGTATTTGTTTGATACGCTCGAACGGGCTTTCATGTTCTTGCCAAACACGAATATCGCCATCAATAGCTAAACTTTCTTGAATACTAGGCTCTTCAAAAAAGGGACAAACTACCGCTACTTTACCTTGTTGAGGGATCACTAAAGCGGTTAAGCGTTCGCTGCGCCACCACTGAATCCCAGAGAAATAATCCATGGCAGCACCTGGCTCAATAATAAGCGCAGAAATATTCATTTGTTGCATTAATTGCTGAGCTTTTATTATTCGAGCTTCACGCTCTGCAGAAGTAATGCCAGCAATATCTTTGGTGATGTCCTTTAGTACTTGGCTATTTGACTGACTTTCTTTCGTTGATGAGGCAAATGCTGAAGTTGATACGGATAACGCAGCAATGCTTGCACCACCCGCTTTTAAAAAAGATCTTTTATTCATGTTCATAACTATCTTCCTGAAATTATATGGTGATCACGCTAACGGTTTTTGACTTGCTCAACAAGGAATAGGCGCTAAAGTGTGCTTTATATCAGCTAGACTTAACGCAGAAATACTTTACACGTTATATTACTTTTCTTTTGCTGATAGCTCATTGCGCTGTTGCGCTAAAACCTGCAACTGTTTTGATTGCTGATGAAGACTACAACGTACTAATATTTCTCGGTCTTCTTCTCTAATATGATGATAAATAACTTTGTAGCTAGTGAGTTCATCGCTTGTAGTTGTTGCTGAAATTATTTCCCCACAACAGTAAATTGCACAATTATCATCAAGGAGAAATATTTTCAAGGTAATAAATTGGCCAGTATCAAAAAGATTTTTACTGGTAAAAATAACGCCGCCACCACCAAAATGAGTGCCTTGGTAACGTTGCATTTCGTTGTCTTGCTCACTCAAAATATAACTAACCAATAAGTCTATTTTTTTAGCTTGATGATGTAAATAATCAACTAATTGTCCCGCAACGCTACCAAGGGTTTGCAGTGGGCGCAATGCAGCTTGGTCAAGGGTGACTATTTCAGAGGCCATTTTAAACGGCATCGGCATGGTGTTCATAAAACATTGATAACTTGGCGCTGTATCGGTTTCAATGATAGTTGCATTGACATTGAAAGGATAACTAATAGAAAAAAACTGGTCAAACTGAGCGGTTTTATTGTTATTGTCTTCAGACATGCCTAACCCTTATTATAATTTTTGTTGGTGAATAAAAACCTTGACGACACATTCACACATTTCATCAATATGGCTGGTATCAAGGTAAATTCCATCAATGAGTAAACGCACAATACCGTGCAATGTTCCCCAAGTTACTTGTGCTAAACGTAAGCTATTTTCGTCTTCAATCAATAAGCCTTGTTGCTGCCAAGTTTTGGTCATTTCTAGTTGGTAATTAAAACTAGGATAAGCGATATCACGCAAAGCTTGATCGCTATTGTTTTTTTTCCAAATTGTTTTACCAAACATTAATTCGTAAATTGAAGCATTTTCGGTAGCAAATGTTATGTACTGATGAACAAACTGACGAAATTTTTCTTCCCCTGAAAGTTCATTATCGTCAAATATGGCATTAGAAATACTTGTCCATTGAATAAACCCCAGTGCAGCTATCGCACAAAGTAAATCATTTTTATTTTTGAAGTGGTGATAGGTTGCTGTACGAGAAACACCAATACGCTCAGCAAGTTTACGTAATGACAGTCCTTCAATTCCTGCCTCTTCAATCATCTCGGCGCCCGTTTCAACGAGTGAACTGCGTAAGTCGCCATGGTGATATGCTGTTTTTTTGTTAACTGGTTTCATTAGCGTTCTTTATTACAACGTTTTACGAGAAGGTAAGGCAACATTTGAAAAAACAAGGCCAGCGACAAGCGACATAAAAATTAGGAATGCCTCAGAACCAATATTATTGGTATTTAACATATTCACTCCAGATACCGCACTGTTTAAGCCGATATAAACTTTACTTCCAGGCACCAGCACGACTAAACCTAATAGCTTAACAATGCTTGAAGGTAATCTCATTATGCGTGAGAATAAATTAGCATACATGCCTAAAACAAAGGCACCAACGAAAGCGCCAAGCGCTGGGCCTAAGTAAGCGGCACCAATAATGCTAGCACCAAAAGCAACATAGCCAGAAATAATTCCCCATGGAGCATCTTTTTTACGAACGCGAAATAATATAACTAAGCTTATAGATAAAGTGGTCACTGCCGCCCATGCTGTCCAAACAGGCATGCTAGCGGGGGTAACATATAACACTTCGCCCCAAAATAACTTTCCTAACGCCATGCCTAATACCGCGCCAAAATAAAGCTTAAATAGCATCATTACCGCGTCCATAATACGCGCAGTACCCGACATCAGATGTCGAGCGGCTAACTCAGCTAAGCCTAGCGTTAATGCTAAGCCGGGTATAAAAGCAATGATGGCTGAAAGAATAACCAAGGGCATATTAATACTTGGGTCAATTAGCGTAATGGCCGAGGCCAGTAGGGCGGTGGTAATGGCTGCAATTGGTTCTAAAGTTTCGGTAACTCGGCGTGAGTATTCGGCCCAAAAGGTAAATAAGCAAACAACAAAGCCTAATAATACCGACCAAAATACATCATTCCAGCTGGTGTGCATTAGCATCGAAAAAGCACCACTTGAAGCACCAAACGCTAAAAAGGTAAGAAAACGACCGTAAGGGTTGGGTTTATTAGCGATATCATCAAGTCGTTCAATGGCCTCAGATAACGTGCGTTGACCCGAACTTAATTCATCAACTAGTTCATCTGTTCGTGCCAGTGAACCTAAATCAAGATCACCTGGCTTTACTCGAATAACATGATTATATTGTTGGTTCTCTTCATCTTCAGATAAGACAAAAGTCAGAGCTGTTGGTGTGATGATAAAACATGCTTTTAATTCGAGAAATGTCGAAACATCTTGAAGATGTGCTTCAAGACGATAAGCAGGCGTGCCAAACTTATGCAAAGCTTTGCCTAATCTTATAATAAAGCGTCGTTTCTCAGCAAAGTTATCAGGTGCAGTCATATTGTTGTTTACATATTTTTGCTTGTTATCTTGCTATGGTAATTGAATAATTGGCTAATGCAATGTGCAATTGGTTTAGAGATTAATAATAGGAGAAATAATGACTTTAATCATGATTTTATTAGCTGTTTTTGCCGGTATTGCCTTGATGGTTATTTTAGGTGAGCGTTTTGGTAAACCTATGGGCGAAGAAGAGCAAGCGAAGTATTCAAAAATCATTCCTATTTTGGTGTTTGTTTTACTCATTGGTAGTTTAATTAAGATGTTTATTTAATTGATACCAATTTGCTTAACTTAGCTGAATTTTATCTAGCTTTTAATTGTAATTTATTACACTAGCGGTTTGATTTGTATTATCGATGATTTAAAATTATAGAATAATAATTCTTTAAAGGACTTTAATGTTAACTATCCCACAGATTAACTTAAAAAATAAAGTGTCAGCACAAGAGTGGCAAACTCGCATCGATTTAGCGGCTTGTTATCGTCTTATCGCTATGCATGGCTGGGATGATTTAATTTACACTCATATCTCAGCACGCATACCTGATTCTGAGCATTTACTCATTAATGCTTTCGGTTTAGCTTTTGATGAAATTACCGCGTCGAATCTGGTTAAAATAGATATAGCAGGTAATATTATTGACCCCGCATGTCCTTTTGAAATTAACCCTGCAGGTTTTACTATACATAGCGCTGTCCATGAAGCTCGCCATGACGCGCAATGTGTCTTGCATTTACACACTAATGAAACCATTGCGGTGGCGAGTTTACAAGAAGGTTTATTGCCGTTAAGTCAATATGCTATGTTCGCACTGGCTTCTCTTAGCTACCATGATTATGAAGGTTTAGCGGTAAATGCTGACGAAAAACTTCGCTTACAAAATAACTTGGGCTCGGCAAACTTTATGCTATTAAGAAACCATGGTGGTTTGACTTTAGGTGAAACTATTGGCGATGCTTTTATGCACATGTATGATTTAACACGTGCTTGTCAAGTGCAACTACAAGTAATGTCAACCGGTATGGCAACCATTTTAGTCGATCAAAGCATTGTCGATGGTATAAAAGCGCAAGCAAATATTGTTCATACGGGCAGTACCGGCGGTCAAAAGGCTTGGCCGGCGATGGTCAGGAAAGTCTATCGCGCTGATCCTAGCTTTGCGACCTAATAATAAAGTTGTCTTTACACCTCGTTATGCCGCTATTGAAATAAGTTCTCTGCGACAAACACTCACATATTTAGAGAAGATAAAATGAAAGTTACTCACGTAGAAATTTTTGATATTGAATGTCCAGATCGCGCCGGTTGGAATCCTGTTTTTATTCGTGTTCATACCGATGAAGGTATCTCTGGGGTTGGCGAAGCCGGTCTTGCTTACGATTGGGGGCATAGTGCTGCAGCGGCGATGATTAAAGAAATTACCGAAGCGGTTTTAATTGGTTTTGACCCTTTTAGAACCGAATTGTTATGGTCTCGAATGCTGCGCGAAAGCTTTTGGGGATTAGGTGGTGGACCGGTGCTTTATTCTGCCATGAGTGCTATTGATACCGCACTTTGGGATATAAAGGGTAAAGCATTAGGTGTGCCTGTCTATCAACTGCTTGGCGGCAAAGTTAATGATAAATTACGTACCTACGCTAGCCAATTACAGTTTGATTGGGACGTTGAAGTTAAGAAGTTATTTTTACCAGAAGAATATGCTGAAGCTGCACTAAAAGCGGTGGCTGAAGGTTACGACGCGGTAAAAGTAGACCCTATTGTTTATAATGCTGATGGCACATCATCATTCGATCGCACTAAATTATTTACCAAGCCGCAGATGCGTTTATTTGGAGACCGATTACGTGCTATTCGTGATGCCGTCGGTGAAGATGTTGATATTATTTTCGAATCGCATTCATTAATGGGCGCAGCTTCTGCGATTCAAATGGGCGAAATTGTTGAAGAAGTTGGCTGTATGATGTACGAAGAGCCGGTTAATTATTTAAACGCGAAAGTGCATAAAAAAGTGGCTGAACGGGTTAATGTCCCCATTGCTGGTGGTGAACGTTTATATCATCGTTGGGATGTACGTCAGTATTTTGAAGATCAAAGTATTGATGTGCTTCAACCCGATGTGGGTTTATGTGGTGGTTTTACCGAGTCTAAAAAAGTCTGTGACTATGCTGATGTTTATGATATTCGTATCCAAGCCCATGTTTGTGGCGGCCCAGTAGCAACAGCAGCGTCTTTGCATTTAGAAACGGCAATTCCTAACTTTTTAATCCATGAGCATCATACTTATGCGACTAAGCATTGGAATCGTGAATTGTGTTTGCAAGACCCACAACCGATAAATGGCTTTTTCCAAGTGACAGAAGTACCTGGTTTAGGCATTGAATTAAATGACGAAGTCGTGAATCGCTCACCGCATGTTACGGTTAATTCATTAAAGTAATCAGCTTCAATATCTAAAGGTAAAAAAGGATGGCTAATCGCTATCCTTTTTTACCACGCGTTACATATAATCAACCGGTAGTGCGGTCGTATATTTAATTTCTTCCATTGCAAAGCTTGAGCTAATATCGGAAAAGCTGGCTTGGCCGATGAGTTTTTTATAAAAAGCATCGTAGGCTTTCATATCAGAAACAACGACACGTAGTAAATAGTCAACTTCGCCACTCATTCGATAAAACTCAGTAATTTCTGGAAACTCTTTTGAATTGATACTGAAATCATCAAGCCAATCAGGATTATGTTGGTTGGTTTTAATCATCACAAAAACGGTTAAGCCAACATTTAACTTTTCAGGATCGGCCAAGGCAACCCGACCTTTAATCACACCATTTTTCTCCATGGTTTGAATACGTCGCCAACATGGGGTTGTTGAAAGTCCCACTTGAGCGGCAACCTCACTGACTGGTTGCGTACAGTCATTTTGTAATATTTTAAGAATTTTTCTGTCGAAGTTATCCATTAATTCACCATGAAAGTGCGAAGTAATGAAATAGTATTTTATCTAAGGTCTTATGGGTAGATTTTTTTTCTTAATTTATCGCTTAAATAGGGATTTGGTAGATACGTATGGCATTTTTATAACATAATAATTCAAGTTCAGTTGTTGATAATGGTTGGTTTTCGAAATGGATTATCCAGTTTTTTTGATAGCTACTTTTAAATAAACACAAAGGAAAATTACTGGCTAGCATGGTTTTATCTAAACCAAAGGTGGCTAAACAATGTTTGATGACATGCTGTTTCCACGGTTCACTATATTGGCGATTAACCATTTCAAACCCCGAGCATTTAATGGCAACATTTTCATAACCACTTAGTGCTTGTATGCCACTTTGCCAATTTTGCCATTGTTTACTGTCAATATCTTCGGGTGGCCAACCGGCATGATTAATGACTAATTTTAGTGTCGGCAGTTCAGTGATAACTGCTATTAATTGCTCGGTCGCTTCCACATCAGTTAATGGCATTTGGCACTCAAAAATCAACTGCTGCTGGGCAAGTAGGGCTAAGTTTTCCTTAACGTGCGGATTTGATAAATATGTGCAGGCATTTTCATCTAGAATGTCACGAACACCGACTACGGACTCAAATTTATCAAGCTTATCTAGTATTTGTTGAAACTCGCTTGTTGGTAAAAGTAAATTAACGCCAGCAATAGCTCTAAAGGGTAGGGAACAGCTATCTTCTAACCAAGCAATTTCTCGCCAAGGCTGTTGATTATCAAATCCGGCTTCGATGTGAACAAAACCCGCAAGTTGCAGAGGAACAGATAAAGCTAAGTCCTTTTCTGTGAAACTTTGTCTAATGGTTTTTTTATCCGACCAGTAAGGTGGGCTATCAGCTTTTAACCACTGATAGTCGCCTTGTTCAAGGTTAAATAAATGCAAGTGAGGATCAATTATTTTCATATTACTCTATGTTCATTAACGCCTGAATGGAAATGTATCATTGAAAACACCCTGCTGAATTTTCCTACAGAGAAGTTGCTACTTAGTTGTTATTACCGACAAAAAAAGGAGATCTCAATTTCTATTATTCTCTTTGTACTGTCGTTAAACGCTAATTGTTGTTATACCTACCAAGAGAATTATTGCGCAGTATAGCCACCATCAATTACTTGTAAACTACCCGTGATAAACTTAGCTTTATCTGATGCTAAAAAATAAACTAACTCAGCGACTTCTTGGGGTTGACCTAAACGACCTAACGGTTGTAAAGCGGCTTCTTCAGCGTGAACCTCTGCTTTGTTGGCGCCAGAGCGTTGACAATAATTATCAATCGCTTGATGATACAAAGGGGTCTCTATTGTGCCGGGGCACACAGCATTGGCACGAATGTTAAAGCTAGCGTAATCAAGCGCGGTGGTTTTTGCTATCGAAGCGAGCGCGACTTTACTAATGTTATAGGCAAATGAATTTTGCTTGGCAATTAATGCTTGGTCAGATGCCATTAAGATAATAGCGCCATTTTTATTGGCTTTCATATGGGGGAGTACCGCTTTTATCGCGGCATACGCGCCCTTAACATTAATGTTAAGGACTTTATCTAAATCAGCGGCTGACGTGTTCTCAATATTTCCTGAAAAGTGAATGCCAGCATTCGAGACTAAAACATCAATAGTCGCTGTTTTAGCTATATTACTGATAATACTTTGCACTTGCTCAACATTAGTGACATCACAGTTAAGATCAGCACCGCGCAGTGTGGCAAGGTTGCTTGGTTGTAAGTCTAAATTAAAAACCTGATAGCCTTTATCCGTAAATAATTGCACTATGCTTAGACCAATACCTGAACTTCCACCGGTAACAATACATGTTTTTTTCATAACCTCTCCTGTTCTTTAGTGCTGCACTACTCGTTACTGTGTTTTGGCTGCAGCCATTTCAACTAAAGCGGCGGTGTACATTTTTAAATTTAAAACGAACTGTTTCATGGTAATAAATTCATGCTCAGAATGGCCGGTATAATTAGCATTTGGCATTGATGGCCCAAAGCTTACTGCATTTGGAAATAAGCGTGAATTTGTGCCGCCACCGATAGCAATAGGCTTAGCGTCCTTTATACCGGTAAAGTGTGAAAATACAGCCAGTAATGTGCCAATATGTGGTGCATCGTTTTGAATAAAAGGGTCACCAATATAATGTTCAAGCTCGGTAATGTCAGCCATATTTGTTAGCTTCCAAGTCGCGATGACGTGATTAATTTCTTCCGTTAGCTGTTGCGCTGATTTACCACGCGGACGACGAATATTAATATTCAATTCAATATTATTTTTTAATTGCTTAATAACCGTGGGTGAAACCGTCATAGGTCCCATAAAGTCATCACTGTAGGCTATGTTACCAAACTTTTTCCCTTCTAAACCTAAACCAATATTGTCATTAATAAAGTTAACTAATGTACCCGCACCATTGCTAGGCCAGCGAGTTTGCGATAATAAACCCGCTAAAAATGGAATGGCATTTAGGCCTTCTTCTGGTTTTGATGAATGAGCTGATTTTCCTAGTGCAGTAATCGTTAAGGTGTTTCCTTTTAATTCTAAATCAAAACTAACACCTTGGTATTCTCTTGCCTTATCCATCAGTTGTTGCAGTAAACTAAGGTCCGCATTTTCAATCACCGCTTTAGCATCTTCAGGTATTTGACTACCAAAAAAACCACCACTAAATTCACTGAGGTAAGCATCTAAACCGGTATATTTATTTTTATTAAAGGCTATTTTTATTGTCCCGTAGCCTTTTTCAGCGGTAACAACAGGGTATTCAGCGTCAATGGTAATATTGATTTGTGGCAATGTATGGGTCTTAATATAAGCTTCTAATGGACCCCAGTCTGATTCCTCTGCCATGTAAACATACAATTCAATACGCTTGTCGAGCGTTATATTTTTGTCTTTAATGGCTTTCATTGCAAAGAGCGCGGTTGATATTGGCCCTTTATCATCTTCGGTACCGCGAGCAATAAGTTTGCCGGGCTCTGAAGTTGTATCAAGTTCAAACGGAGATTTTTGCCATTTTTTGGGGTTTACTGGTTGTACGTCACCGTGGGTAATTATTCCTAAGCGCTCTGTGCTTTCGCCTAAGCCAATAACAACAACATAACCGTCGTCGGTATAATCAAAGCCTAAATCTTCAGCTTGTTTTTTTAACTCGGCTTTAAAAGCTATATGTTCAGGGTTGTCATTAGCCGAAACACCATCAATTGCTAAGGTATTGTATTTTACTAACTCGGCTAAGCTAGCAACCATAGATTTTTGATAGGTTTGCACGGCGTAATCGGCGGTTAACTTTGCTGTCGAGCTGACCTCTGCTGAAAATACCGGTAAAGTGATAAAGGTGAATAAGGCGAGTGAAGCTATTTTATTGAACACAGACTTTCCTTTTTTAATGGCGATAACTCATTTGTTATATTGTATCGATAAAGTGATTTACTAAACAGAGACAAACTTTAAAAAGTTTACCAGAAGTGTTTAATTATCTTTTAATCTCTTACTTAGAGCTAATTTTTGATATTAGTTCAACCTTGTTGTTTATTTATATGGCATTGCAGAGCAGGTGTTTAAATATCTTGGTACTGGTATGCTATGGAAAAAATTAATGAAGAAAATAAGGAAGTAAAATGTCTGAGATAACGATACGTGAAGCAAGCATAGATGATGCCGAGCTTTTATTCACTTTTATTAAAGAACTCGCTATTTATGAAAAAGCTGAACATGAAGTGTACGCAACAGTTGAAACCATAAAAGGCAGTATGTTTAGTACAAATACACAAGTACACGGCTTAATTTGTGAACTCGATGGTGTAGCTATTGGTATGGCGATTTATTTTTATAATTATTCAACGTGGTTAGCAAAGTCAGGTTTATACCTTGAAGATTTATACGTAACGCCAGAGCATAGAGGGAAAGGAGCGGGTTTAAAATTATTAAAAAACATGGCAAAAACCGCTATTGATAATGATTGTGCACGTTTTGAATGGAGCTGTTTAGATTGGAATAAGCCCTCACGTGACTTTTATCAAGCGATAGGTGCTGTGTCTCAAGATGAATGGGTAGGTTACCGTATGACTGGCAAAACGTTGGTTGATTTTGCCCAATCATAACGGATTAAATTATACAGAGTTTGGAGTAATGTCTACTTACTCCAAACGCTAATGATTAAGACGAGTAATCTTGTAAATCATGAAGCTCTTGGCGTAATCGTTTTCTATCTTTATACGTTTCAATTTCTCGCCACTTTCTTTTTCGTGAGCGCGATTCTTTTTGATCCGTGAGTAAACCGTCGAAAAGGCTAAATATTTCATCATATTCATCAAAGTTATTATGTTCCATGAGTATCCCTTATTGAGCTTTATTTAGTTAACGTGAGGCACTTTACAAGTTGAATATGACTTTTTTCTTACTAAATTGTGACAATTAAAATACCTTTAGCTTTATCGATGTTGAGCAAAAAAATAAAGCTTGGCTATACTTGTTTTTATAGTGTTTTTATAGTGTTTTTTTAAAGAGTTAGCGATGACAAAAAGTAGTGATATAGAAATAATTTCTCAAGCAGAATTAGACAACCTATTACGTATTAATGAGTTTATAGAGCAAGTCGATGAGAATTCGTTAGTCAGTGAACTAAAACTCGCCATATTAGACTCGGGTAAATTAGAATTAACGCAATGGGAAAGCTTGCGGGATCATATTCGAGAAATAGAGGAGCTTATTCCTCATATCGACTTGATTATTAAACTCAAGAAAGAACGCCCATCTAGTTGATTTTAAAAACTTATCGTCAATTGATATTTAACAAGTAAGAAAGTGAATCAAAACCGACTATTGTTAAATAATCGGTTTTTTTAATTTTATCTTCAACCAGTATATCGATGAACTCTTATCGATAAACTATGGTAACCACCGCGAATGACTAGCGTTGTGCTTACAAGTATATTGTGCGAGCTATAAATATGTTTTCAAAAAGTGTCGTTGTTTTATTTTTAATGGCTCTTGGTCTGCTCTTTATGATGCAAGAAATAGCGTTATGGGTGCTAGTGAGTTACTTGATCTTAAGTTTACTAACATTTGTACTTTATGGCATCGACAAAAGAAATGCGATAAAAGAGCGATGGCGCATCTCAGAAAAAACACTACAGGTCTTTGCGCTACTTGGCGGATGGCCAGGAGCTCTATTAGCTCAACAAGCTTTTCGACATAAAACCCAAAAACGGTCTTTTATTTTTGTGCTCTGGCTCGCTATTTTTATTAATGTTGTGGCTTTGGGGTATTCTCGGTATCTGGGGTTGTAAAAAGAGTAGCACAAGTAAGACTTATGCTACTCTTTACGCTGTTTAAATTATAAATATCAATTGATTATAATGCTTTGAAACGAATCGCAGCACCGCCACTTGTCGCCAAGGGTAATACTAATTGGTCGTTAGCGGTGACTTGCCTGTTTTCAATGATCATTTCATAGGGATTGTTAATCCACTCTGCGTTTTTACCATCGCGATAAATTTGTGCTTGATAGCGCTTATTCTTATCAAGAAAATTTAACGGCAATGTTAACGTGCGTGTTTTCTCATCGGTTAATGCGCCAACAAACCAATCATCACCCCCCCTTTCTTGACGAGCAAAAGCAACATATTCACCGACCTCACCAGCAATCGCTATACTCTCATGCCAATCGGTTGGTACATCTTTAATAAATTGAAATGCGGCTAAATTTGCTTGATAGTTTTTAGGTAAATCAGCCGCCATTTGAATAGGGCTATAAAGCACCACGTATAATGCTAATTGTTTTGCTAGCGTAGTTTGTGGGCGATTGCTTTTATCACCCAAACCATTAAAACTCATATCGAAGATGCCTGGTGTAAAATCCATTGGTCCAGCTAACATGCGAGTAAAGGGTAAAATGGTGGTATGCTCAGGTGGGTTTGGTGGTGTGCCCCAAGCATTAAATTCTTGGCCGCGAGCACCTTCTCTTGAAATCCAGTTGGGGTAGGTTCTGCGTAAACCGGTATCTTTAATCGGTTCATGGGTGTTAATACTAATTTTATGTTTCGCTGCTTCAGTAATACTGTGTAAATACTCACTTACCATGAACTGACCGTCATGCCATTCTTTGTGAACTATGCCTTTTTCATCAATGCGTTTAATATCGCCACCGTCAGCAACATAACCTGTTTTCACTTGTCTTACGCCATACTTTTCATAAAGTGTATAAGCATCACTCATTTGATTACGGTAATTAGTCACATTACCTGAGGTTTCATGGTGGCCAATTAATCGAACCCCTTTCTTTTCACCGTAAGCTGATACGGCAGCAATATCAAAATCATCATAAGCTTTAGTGAAATTAAACACGTCGCCGTTGAAAAACCAGTCGCCATCCCAGCCTAGGTTCCAGCCTTCAACCAAAACCCCAGAAAAACCATGCTCAGCGGCAAAGTCGATATAACTCATGGTTTCACTGGTGGTTGCACCGTGTTTGTCGCCACTGCCCCAGGTGTTGGCATTAATGTGCATTCCCCACCAAATCCCCAAATATTTAGCCGGTTCAACCCAAGATACATCACCTAATTTATTCGGTTCATTAAGGTTTAATATCAGGTCAGAATTGAGTAAGCCAACCGCATTTTTACTGACTTGAATAGTACGCCATGGACTTTTGAAATTGGTTTTTGTTTTAACTAAGATGCCGTCTGACCAAGGTGTTAAATCGGCTTTTAAGACACCAGGACGCTTTTGGTTAATCGTCATGGCAGCATAATCAACTAATGCCGCTTCATGAATACTAAGGTGAATGCCCGAGTCTAGTTTAAAAGTAAAAGGTGTATGAGCGCGATCAACCGAGGCTAGCTTGGTAGTATTATAAATGTATTCATAACGATTCCAGCCACGTGCTGGAATCCACCATGCGGTCGCTTTATCCGCGTCGTTTACAACAAATTCGGTGAATTCATTAATGATTTCCACGTGATCAATATCTTGTTGTTTTGGCACTTCGTAACGAAAACCAATGCCGTCATTAAACAAACGAAAACGTACCTTAAATTCTTTAGTGTTTTTTTTATTATTTCTTGAAAAAGTCACCAACAATTCATTGTGTTCATCAGTCACATTTTTACGTTCACCCCAAGGTAATTGCCATACTTCTTTGGCTGATTGGGTTTCATTCGATGAAATAGTAAACCCGTCACTAAAAGCGATAGTATCTTTGAATGCTAAGCCTAAGCGGGAGGGGTGTATAATGCTTTTACCTAAAAAGCTCATTTCGTAATTAGGTTTTCCATGGTCATTAACACTGAGAATTATTTTTCCGTCGGGTGACGTTAACTTAAGGGTTTGTGCAAATAAACTGTGAGATGAAATCAGTACAGCAAGGCTGAGTATAATTTTTTTCATGGATATTCCTGATGTTTTTTATTACCTCAAGCATAAAGGACTGACACCAATTTACAGCTAAGCTACATACGTATTCATAAGTTTATCGTTAATTAATAAATCATTAGTGTAAAAGCCAAATAAATATTGAAACAAAAACTCCAAGCAAGCCGACTTATATCGTTGAGCAAAAATGGGCTTTTGTGAATAAAGATAGAAACAAATGTGGCAGTAAGTTTTATTTATTAAAAAAGTACCAGAAACACTCCAAATAAAGTTGGAACCTGACTTCTGGCATAAATGAACTTTAATAATCATTCGAAACACATTATTAAATGATGGTTTTAACGTCTTTTGCGTGCGCTAAGCGGAATAAGACCAATCAAAATATCAAACGTTAACGTTCAGATCTTAAAGCTGAGCTAAATTTTAATTCTATGGCTATAGGGTGCGTTTTCGCCATAGAACCAATAATCTACTTCATCTGAATTTTAGAAAAGGTAAATAACGGCAATGTCGATTTTACGACTTTATGGTTTGATCACAACTTAGAAATATACATTGGTTACTCAAGTTTTAGTTGTGTGCAACTTAATCGAATTCGTTCAACTAGGTAACACTTTCAGCCGTTAGATTTTTTAACCAAAGCTTCGTTCTCATTCTAAAAACAAACATAAATGCTTTAGTTATTTCTTCAGAGTAAGAGATGAGAACTACCCAATATAGTGGTAACTTAAAGTAAAATGCCGCCGCCAAAGTTAATGGAATGCTTAAAACCCACATGCCTGATATATCAATTAACATGCAATATTTGTTATCACCACCTGCGCGTAATATCCCCATAGACATAGTTAAGTTAAATACTTTCAAGCAAGTGCCAAAGGTGATCAATACAAAAACATCATGGGACAATGCCATCGTTTCTGAAGACAAATTGGTATAAGGCAGAAAGACTAAAGACTCACATTGAAGTAAAATTAAGGCTAATAAAAAGGTAACAATTGGCGCACTAATGGCGTGATTTTTTGCTAAAGCCCATGCCGTTATAAATTCGTTTCTACCTAAGCGCTGCCCAACTAAAATAGCGCAAGCAGAAGCAAAACCAAAAAAGAATGAAACCAATAATCCTTCCATTGGCGCTAATAGACTCATTACAGCAAGTTCTTGTGTTCCAATACGTCCATATATCAGTTGATACACAAAAGTGCCTAATGACCACACGCCAAAACTTAGCATCATAGGCCAAACTAAGGTGAGTAACTTAGTCCACTCTTGTTTGTTATAAAAACTAGCACAAAAGAACGTTGTTGGAAAAATACTGTGCTTAACCTTTGCTAAGTAGACCAGTATTAATAAAGCATGAAGTGCTCGCGCAATTAGTGTTGCTAGCGCAGCGCCAATAACACCCATTGGCTCTATTCCTAAGCCACCTTTGATTAACCAATAGTTTAAAAGAATATTGGTAATAATAGCTAGGGTACTAATTAACATGGGGAAGACTACTTGCCCAAGACCCCTTAAAGCGTTTTCAAATATCATCACAATGACAACAAAAATTAAGCTAGGCATGGTCAGCCAAAGGTAGCTTGTTCCTGCTTTTATAACGCTGGGATCTGTTGTGGCAATACCCATGATATTGTCAGAAAACAAGAAAGTAATGAGTAATATAGGCAGTAAAATACCTGCTGCAATAACAAGTGTTTTAACAATGACTTGTCTAATCACACCAATTTGACCTGCGCCAAAGTGTTGCGCAGATAAAGTACCAACACCTGAGGCGAGTCCCGCTAAAATGATTAAAAAAACAAATTGAATTCGGTTACCCAGCCCAACAGAAGCAATGGCCGTATCGCCTAAATGCCCAACCATCATTATGTCACTCATGCCTAGCATGGTGACCAATATGCTTTGTAAAGAGATAGGCCAAGCTAATTTAATACTTTGCTTTAATGATGAAGGTTCGATGTTACGCATTGGTTTTAGTCATTAGAGGTTACTATAATATTGCATAGAATTATAAAATATAGTGATAAAAAAAACATAAGTGAAATTGTCATGTATCATGTTTAAAACTATCATTTTGGTAATCCTGTGTGGCAAGATATTTTAAATATTCATCCTGATTGTATTGAGGATTTTATTAATTTTGATAAATTACCAGGGCAAGCTGATAGTTTCATAGCCTTTGCGGGGTTGTCGTATTTACAAACTGAATATCAAATAGGCAAAACAGGTAAAGGAGAAGTTTGTTTAGGTAATGAAAACAGCAATAGGCATGTTCATTACTTAATTTCTACTCATGCAGGAGAGGGAAAGATCAAGTTTGGTAACAACGAATATTTAGTTAAACCCGGCAGTGTGCTTTTACTGCCAGCAGGAACCCCTTTTTTGTATGAACTTTCGGGGAAATATTGGGATATGTGTTGGCTATTACTGCATGACTGTTCTGAATATAAGTTTGTTCATCAACTTCAACCTTCCGTTTATTCCAGTGCGAATGCAGAGAAACTTTATCAAACGATGTCACTTATTAGAGAATTCAAACACGGTGAGAGTATGTATCAATCAGATATTGTATTGCGCTTAGTCGAAGTTTTAATTTATCAAATTGCGCAAACACTGAACATGGGGCAGCAACTAACAAAGCAACAACAAAAATTTCACTCTCTAATACGTCGTGTAAATAAGCAATTGCAACTGCCGTGGACTGTTAAGCAATTAGCTGCAGAAATGCATATGTCTGAGCCGCACTTCTTTCGTTTATGTAAGAAAGAAATGGGGATGACACCAATCAAACTATTAACTCACACTCGCCTAGAATACGCTTGCTACTTACTTCGTTATACACAATATAATCTTGATCAAATAGCTGACACCGTAGGCTATGGCGATAGTGCAAGCTTTGCTCACCGTTTTAAAAAAGACTATGGTTTAAGCCCCGGTCGCTGGCGTAAAGAACAGAAAAATACTTTTCAACATAATGTCATTGAAAATGATGAGGAAAGATAATATTTAGGTCTAAAAAATTACTATGCCACCCATGATAATTCTCCGCTGTGATAAAAATAAATTACTATGCCACCCATGATAAAAAATTACTATGCCACCCATGATAATGCTCCACAGTAATAATGCTCTGAAACACAGCTACCGATTGGTCAACAACAAGGCATGAACTTCATCTTGTAAGCCTTTGCCTATCGATTTTTATAGATGTTGATTAAATGAGTGAATTTCAGGCAAGCTTTACTTCTCCCCCAAGGTAGCCGTATTTTTCTTGCTGTCTTAGTGCTGTCTTAGTGCGGTTTTTGCATGTAGTTAAGTTTACGCGCTATTTAAACAAGCTTGGGCATTTGCTTTCCCGTGTGCTCGCTTTAACCCCACGTGCTCAGTAAATTCACACAAATGCTCTGCGGTGCCGACCGCGCCAGTGAATATACCTTCAAAGTTTGAGGTGAGTTTGAGCCAACTTTCATCGCTGATGTGAAGTCTTGACAGTATATTTGCGGTTTTGTTATCGATAGCGCCTCGTTTGTCTGCTCTTATTACGCGACCTGTTTCATCTACAAGGGTTAAATAGTCCTTTAAGCTAAAGCGGATACCGGAGGTTTTAGCTTGCTGTTCATGGCCAGTAAAAGGTAATAACGTTGTCGGTTGCTCTCCGATAATGGCGGCTCTGATACGCAGTTGAATACTGGTAAAACTCGATTGCTCAGGTGTTGGGGCAATACCCGCACGCACTGGGTTTAAATCTACATAAGCCATACAAGCAAGTAATGCCCCTTCATCGAGCAGGGCTTGTGATTTAAAGCGTCCTTCCCAAAAGTGCCCAGTGCATTTATCTTCTTTATTGGCCTGTCGAGCAATAGGCTCGTTTAATGCCCGCATAAACCAACTGATATCGATTAAGCGCTGTTTATAGACCTGTGCTGTTTCTTCAACTATTTCTATTTCGAATGTCGTTAATGATTGCTGTCGCTGATATTGACGGGTTAACAGGGTGCCTTTAAACAACGTATGCCAACGAGACAGTACCTCTAGCGTCGTCCAGTGGTTAACTTGTTCACTATCAACATGAAGGACTAAATGTAAGTGATTATTCATAACAGCGTGAGCACAAATATCAATAGCAAAGACTTGAGATAATTTAAAAATGCGCTGTTCAATCCAATGACGCCTGTGCTCATAACTGACACCGGTTTCTTTATCAACACCACATAAAAAGGCTTTTCGAACGGTTTGACTACAAATATGATAATACGGCGTATCAGATAAACTGATTTGTTGTGAACGAGGCTTGGGCATAACAATCACCACACTTATAAGAGGGTAAACTAAGTGTAGTTTATTGTATGAAAAACAAACAAGTTATTATGGGTGGCTTAATGGGGGATATTTATCAACACCACATAAAAAAGCTTTGCGAACGGTTTGACTGCAAATATGATAATACGGCGTATCAGATAAACTGATTTGTTGTGAACGAGGCTTAGGCATAACAATCACCACACTTATAAGAGGGTGAATTAAGTATAGTTTATTGTATGAAAAACAAACAAGTTATTATGGGTGGCTTAATGGGGGATAATAAAAATCATTAGTTTTTTGTTGTTTACTTATAACAAGCTTGATCCATAAATTCAAACGCTCGTTTTAATCTTTATTTAATGCCGCGGCACAAATACAGTCATCCCAGTGCAACATAGTGACGCCGGCAATGGTGGCATTTTGCCAGTCAGGTTATTCGATTAATTGGTAATATTTATAGTCAAACAATGCGTATTTTTATCTGTGGGGAACGATCGTATCAAAGTAGTCTGTGGTAAGTCATATTGAAACGCTAACTTTTACCACTTAGTTCTCAGCTTTTGTGAACCGAGATCATCTCTCTTGATTGACAGTTTAGATACGAAAAAAGACATTATATCTGATACTTATAAGAAATGAGACTCAGTCGACTATAAATAGCAATTAAAGGCTTTGGATAGTTTTTTCGTATACATTTCAGATTGAGAATCAAAAAGCAGTACGATATGATTCTGGTATACAACTATAATAGTGAATCAAAATGGACTTAATTTATAACAAAACTATACTTTGGTTCTCCTTGGCTTTAGGACTTTTAATAATCACCTTTGGTTTTGTAGCTGGGCCTATAAGTCTGTTGTCTCTAATAGATGTTGTAAAGGGAAACAAACCCTTTAGTGAACTTCATATACCTAGACCTTTAACCGCTGTTATCAAAAGAGGACCAGATGTTCCCCTCGGTGATGATAATGTGTATATGTCCATCACTAATTTTTCTTACGATATCTACAATATTTTATCTATATTTCTTGCAAATAAAACACAAATAGAAATGGATTCAATTAAGCGCAACCTTGAACCTCTCAGTAAATTACGTCAAGTATATTGGGAATCTAACCGCTACGTAAAAACAACAGAAGAGCAAAGTAATTTAAAAAAGAAGATGATGGAAGGATTACAGGTGGGGATGATTGGGAAATCCACACTAGAACACTCAAGTATTTATTACAAGATACCCCAAAGCAAGAAATTTTATTGTCACTTAAATCTAACAATATTTTCACTAAATCATCGGGTATTAGAATTCAGAGTGAAAGTGTTATGTTTGAATTTTCACCTACTGGTCGGTTATTACGAATATATTCTAGGTAGTAATAAAAGAGTAGACATAAAAAGTGACTATAGTGTCAAAGGGCCAGCAAACCTAACTTTCTAGGGAGTAAATACGTTAAGCTTACCGCTCACCAAAGACGATTTGCTAATATTTTATGTCCGCTTTTAGTAATATCCTGATTTTAAGAAAATAAGCCTATTACCTTCAATTAAGCGCACAAAGAACTAAGCTGCTGAACCATGAACTAACGCTGTGATGGCTTTGTTGTCTATCAAGATGACGCTAGGTTGATGTCTACTGAATATTAAAACAGTTAAAAAAAACATTGATACTAATGTCCGGTTTGTCGGATCACTTGTCGTTAGATAAGCCAAAGCTAATGTCCTCTATCGTATCAGATAAGACAGTTTTGGTAATGATTGAGGGTGTTAGGAAAGCTCTTTTGTGGCAACTACTGCCCTTAGAGTTATATTTTAGAAGTTAGCTATTTCAGCGTTTGATTAAATTTTTTGAAAGGTATATTCGGTGCTTAAACGTAATAATTTCAGTTTCCAACGTTATTCAACTTCTACAATTAGTTAAGGAAAACGGTTATTGCTATCGTTAATGGTGTCAGTAATGCACAACTAACATTGTAAGCAAGGTATTTAGGGTGTTGGCCAATATTTTCTTTAAATTTTATTGCTCCATATAAAGCGACAAAGGCCAATGCCTGTGGAATAAACGCCATTGCACTTAGTGTTGGTAATAGCTTTTGGCTAATAAAAAAGCCAAGCAATAACGTTGAGCACACCGAAAAGATGAAAAAAATGCTATTGCTTGTTTTTATGCCAAAGGCAATAGGAAAATGATTTCGACCGATACTTTTATCAGCATCAATATCAGGATATTGGTTTAAAAGTAATAAGTTGTTAATAAGAAAAAAAGGGATCAAACCTATTAGCCAAGGTGTTGTTGAAAAGTGGCCAGATAAAATAACTTGGGTGCCTGCCACCATCAGTAAACCAAAACAAAGTCCAGGGGCAACTAAACAGATAATGGGCCATTTATTAATCCACTTTGTGTAACTAATAATAATGGCTAATCCAAGTAATCCCATTGGCACTATGGCAATTACTGCTACGCCATAAAGTGTGACGAAATAAACACCAATAAGAAAGGTTAAAAGGGTTGTGACAATCGCGGCTCTTTTTACCCCAAGAAGTAACTCAGGTTGCTGAGATAATAAACCGCTACCGCCGCTAAAGGGAGTTCTAATTGTTTTCAGATCTAAGCCGCTGACGTAGTCTTGATATTCATTAATGGTATTAACTGCAATGTGGGCAGAGATTGCCCCTAACAAGGCAATGGCTAATACGGCATAATCAACCGTACCTTGTTCCATATAACTCATACTAGCACCAAGAAAAACACAAACAGGGGCTAATATTAAGAAAGGTAGGCGAAATGAAGGAACAATGGCGGTTAGTGTCATGTTTATTTATTATCATTTGTCTAGATAGTAAAATATTCGCGAAAAGTCTTTTATGTTTAAAGTTATTGGCGTTGCAGGCGTTATCAAACCTGTAACGTGTTACTAAACCAAATTAGCGTAACTAATAAGGCTTAGTAACGACAGGCATTAATTTTTACAATGGTTTGTAATAAACATTCTTCGTAGTCATCGTTTATCCGTTAGGTATAACAAGTGAGTCATCTTGCGAATACAAATGTAAATAACAGCCTTTGCCCGCTAAAGTTAACTGGTAGGTAATTTCAGCTCTTTCTAAAAATCCCTGTTCAACAAGCCCGTTATCGATTAAAAAATCGAACATCGTATTCGACAACTCACCCATTTTTGCTTTCGCACTTATTTCCATTTTAGTCGCCACGCCTTTAATAGAGTTAATGGCGTAAAGTGCACGAATAATTGCCGCTTCTTTATCACCTATGCTTGGCATGGGGCCTTGGTAAGGGGGAAATTGTTTGGTGGGATATTTGCCATAAACACTTTTATAAGAGGCCTGCATCGCTTGAATATCATCATCTTTATTATTGGTCAGCTTAAAGATGTGAAAAACACCTGTTTCTTTACTGAGGTAATCGACTTTGGCTAAAAAAATAGGTAAACCACATCCTTGAGCAACATGGTAAAAGCCTGTTTTCCATTTTGCTACTCCGCCTCTTGTACCTTCTGGAGTAAATAAGAAAAATACTCGTTTACCTTTTTGTGTTTCAATAAATTGCTTGATTTGTTCAACTTGCCCTAAGCCTGTAGATGAACGATCAATAGGCATAGCGCCAAGGTACATCAACCAACGACCTAAAAGAGGTATGCGGCACATACTGTCTTTAATAGAAAAATATATTTTCACATCTTGCAATATCGCAGCGCCAAGCGCATAAACAAAATCCCAATTCGATGTGTGTGGTGCTGCAATAGTAATACCAGCACCTTCGGGAGTGGCAGTGCATAATTTCCAGCCCGAAATTTTAAACCAAAAACTAAAAATGAATTTTAAAATGTATTTACTAAAAATACCGTCAAAGATTGTTTTTTCACGGATACGAAGATTTTTTCTGGCCATAGTCATATAGTATTTAATGAGTAGTTAATATTTAATAATAGCATATTATACAGTTTATTTGACGCGATAGATCAATATATGAGGCGGTAGTTTTATTCATCAAAACACCGCTAAAATACTGTTTTAGGTTACTGTAAAAGATATTATTCCCTTGTGTTCACCGTCTGTTCAAAAGAAAACTTATCGTAAATTAATATCGTAAATAAATTGTTATCTAAGTCGACGTGTTGTTTTCGATGAATACAACGAGCAGATAGTGTGACAAGTGATAAGGGCTAAATAGCACAAAATACAATAGATAAACCGATAAGCATCCAAGCTGATAATTCCACACTTTGCTTTTTCTGATGTCATCTCATCGCGTTTATTGACTCATATTGGATTAGCTACACTTGCTACAACAGCAGCCACATTTATTAGGCCATATTTAAATTTTGGCTCAAGGCTCACTACATTTAAAGTTTATTGTTGATATACACTGAGAGGGGTGCTCTAGGCGGGACTTCTGTTTAAGGCGAGAAGTAGGGCTAGTAAGACTTTACTTTATGATTAAGTAAATAAAATCATTACTAGCCGCTAACGATACCGCACTATTGCTCTTTGATAAAAACACTGGTGGTTAGTGCTGGAACAAAAAAGCTGTTTTCATTGCTGGTACTCTCTTTAACAACACTATCAACGCCCTGTTGTTGAATAGGATGCAATTGATATTGTGCTGCCTCTTTAAAAGGGATTGTTTTAGCGGTAGTGCTGGTATTAAAAATAACAACGAGCGCTGATATGTCAGCATCTACTTGCTGATATTTTTCGGCATCATCGATGCTCATCACAATTAAGCCAATTTGTTGTGCTTTACCGGTATTGTGAAATTTCACACGCTCTATTATTTGTTCACTGTTGGTAAGACGAAAAAGGGGGGTACTCATGCGCAGACTAATGAACTCTTTAAACACTTCTGCACTAAACTCTATGTCAGTTGGGCCAACAATATCTCGCCCTTCATTTTTTGCCAGTACTTTTTTAATCAGTGGCCAGTTTGCTTGGTCCTTATCTGCTGGCGGTAAACCAACATTATAATTATTGCTTTGCTTGGTAAAATCGACTTTATTAAACCAATCACCATAGTCGTAACTGTCGCGTAAAAATGACTTTGAACGTAAAAACTCTGATCCCATATGTAAGAATGGAATGCCCTGTGCGAATATAGCAAAGGACAGTGATTGTAAGTGAATACGTACGCGATCTTTTGTTGAGGTATCAAAAGGTAAGCGGTATTGATTATTGTCCCATAATGTTTGGTTATCGTGTTTAGATACATAGTTAATGGTATCGGCAGGGTCTAATGCATAACCGGTTGGTTGGTCACCATAAGGAATTTCTTTACCGGTAACGTTTTTATCTTGAGCATTTTTAAGAGGGAAGTTGGCTAAATTAGCGGCTAAACCAATACGTAATTGATCTGCGGCGAGTAGATAAGCTTTTCTTGATACTACTCGATCCACTAATTCATTAGGCATAGTGCTTAAACCACTGCCGATACCTTGGCTTTTACGAATGTCATCGCCACTGGCGCTAAAGGCTCCACCGCGAACTGCATCGCGTAAACGGTCGGTAAAGGTACCGATTTCTGTGCCAGCCAATGCTAATTGGCTGGCTTGCGTAAAACGCTGATTATTCGCCACCTCACCAAAATTCCAACCTTCGCCATAAAAGTAGGTATCTTTATCAACCGCTTGTACTGCTTTTTTGGCATTAAGCATCGCCGATTTGGGTTGGTGTGCCATAAGGTCGAAGCGAAAACCGTCAATTTTGTAGTCTCTTGCCCAAACAACTAATGAGTCTGTCATTAACTTTTCCATCATGACATTTTCTGTGGCAGTGTTATCACAACAGGTTGATTGTGCGATTTTTCCGCTGATAGGGTCAAGACGATGATAATAATTAGGGACAATTTTATCAAGCACAGCCGTTGGCGCTAGCCCTGCTTGATGAGTATGGTTATAAACGACATCCATGATGACGCGAAAGCCTAGATTATGAATACTTTGTACCATTTGACGAAATTCAATAATACGTGCTGAGCCTTCAGGGTTTTGTGCGTAACTGCCCTCTGGAACAGTATAATGGAAAGGGTCGTAGCCCCAATTGTAATTATCAATTTCTCTAATAGAACTGACTATCGCTTGGCGCTCGTGTGTTGCAGCGGGAAGTGTTTCTAAATATTCTTGTATCGTCATTGCTCGGTCTTCGAGCCGACAAAGCTTATGTTCGGGCACGAGTTGGCAAAGTTTGCTAATAGGATTATTTAGATCAATAACTTGTGTGTCATTTTCGTTAGCGGTACCAATATCAAAGGTGGGGAGTAGATGAATATTGTTAATACCTGCTTTTTGTAGATCCTTAAAGTGTTTAATGCCAGCGCTATGTTTTTCGCTGAAGGCGGCGTACTTTCCTCGAACAGCAGGTGATGAGAGTTGCGGATCGTGGGCACTAAAATCACGAATGTGGGTTTCATAAAAAATATTATCTTCAGGGTTCTTAATTAAAACATCTTGCTGTAATTCCCAGCCATTAGGTTTGTTTTTTGAGTCGTCTAAATTGATAACATGTGAATATTCACTGTTTATTGAAAGGCTTAAGGAATAGGGATCTGTAGTGGTTAATGTTTCAATTTTATCGCTAGCCGGGTGATATATTGTCAGTTGATACTGGTAGTAGACTTCTTGTTGAGTATTCATAACAGCACCAGACCAAATACCGGTATTGCTATCTTCTTTAAGTGGCACAACATGCGTCGCTTGCTTGTCTTTATTAAACGCTAATAAGGTTACCTGTTTTGCGGTCGGTGCCCATAATGCAAACTCAATCGAATCTTTACTGAGAGTTGCCCCAAAATTTTTCAGCTCATTAGCGTCGTTACTTTGTGAGGTAAACAAAACATCCAATAATTGAGCCGTTTGCACCTGTGCTATGTGTTTTGAATTTGTGCCCTTGCTTGCAGAGCTGACATATATTTTATTTTTCAGTGCTTTTTTAATCTTATTAGTAGCCAGCTTTACCTCAAATACATTAAATGAACGTAAATGTTTGGGGATAAGCAGACGATTTATTTCTCCTGTGAAGGGCGTAAGTTTGGCTTTTTCAATATCTCCGCCGTCATCAAATGTTAACGTATGTTGTTGATGTAAGTTATCTTTAGGTAATAAAAGTAGTTCTGGGGTCAGCCAATGTGCAGAAAAGTCTTGGCTTACTAAGGGGGAAACCGCTGCTGACTTTACACTCGTTTCGGTAAGCTGGGTTCTTGTTGGTATACTTTGATCATGCTGACATGAGCTTAGACATGTCGTGGTGATAATGATTAGGCTTAATTGTCGAAAACGAGCTAAAGAAATACGCATAAGGATAAATAACAAAGTAAATTAATAATGTTAATAAGTTACGCATTTATCAGCAATATAAACAGTTTATTCTAATTTTTACATACGTATTCAGCCAATCAGCTGACAAGTTATTTCCCCATAAAAAAGCGCCAAGAATATTCATCCTTAGCGCTTTCTATGGTGTTAGCCCAGCTTAAATACTTAAGCTGCTCGATTAACTTACCTGATGATTATGGCTGACATTCTTGTATCGCTAAACGGCCAACATTATAGCCTTTACTTGGGTTTGCGCTGTCGAGTGTTAGTAAAAAGCTGTATGAGCCCGCCGCCAGTGTCGTATTGTTATTGGCATCGCCAGCGTTATTATAAGCAACAGGGTAATTGATACCTAAAGTTAAATTCTCCCCTTCAATATCGTTACTATCGTTTTCTTGTACCCACAATTGCGTGGTCCAACTACCGTCATCTGAAGCCAGTTTAAATTGCATTGCCCCGTCAAATTCAGCTACGGCTTGATACTGGTTATTGCCTTTGTAATGTAATCTAAACTCTTCAGTGGCATTCCACGCTGAATGATCGCCACGAACAAAGAGTTGGCCGCTACCATTAATATCAAAAGGAATTTCGTCGCTTGAATCAACTAAAGCAGCACAATCTACTGTGATGTTTTTGCTCACAATCGTTAAGCTTGGCGTCGATGTGCTGGCATTTAAACTAAAGTTATAATTACCGGCAGCCGTGGTAGTTATTTCTATATTGCCACTGTTATCAGCCGATGCTGTTATTGAGTTATCAGTGAAGGTGACATCACTAAAGGCGAGGTCGACCGCCGCCCAATCATCAGAACCCACTTTAAAAATATGCGTGCCAACCGCTAAGGTGAAATCAATCACATAGTCGCCGTTCCCTTGATAAGTAAACATATCGATTGCTGTTAAACCGTCGTCACCCCAATTGTTCATTGACCCACGTAGGTAAATACTTGTCTCGCCATAAGGGGCGGGGTCAGGCGCATTTAAGGTCGCATCTGCTGCTAAACCAACGCCTTGTGCCATTGCTTGTGGTTTTATAAAGACTGCAGTAGTTAACGCAGGTACGCTAAAGGTGCCTTTTCCTGAAGCCTCAACAAATGATGCTGTTTGAACATTAGTATCGGCAGAGCTTTGCTGGACACTGTGCAACTCAAAGCCGGTCGCAGTTAAAATATCGTGAGATTGCGTGGATGCAGTGCCGTTTATCACCACAACAAGTGCATCAATATTCTCATCAAGGTCAGTTAGACCGTTACCATCATCAATACTCATCACAATTAAGCCCTGAGTCTGTTCGCTACCGGTATTATGAAAACCTAAACGTGCATTAATATCAGCTTGTGTGGTTAACCTAAACAATGGGCTTGAGGCACGAATACTCAAAAACTCTTTAAATATATTTGATGAGAATTCAATGTCACTGGCTTGTGGCGCTGTTTCGCTATTATTGATCAGTGCTGTCATCAACGACCATTTACTTTCATTGTCTTGCGCAAGTGGCAAGCCAACATTCCAGTTATTGGTACTCATAGTGAAATCCACTTTATTGAACCAGTCACCGGCATCATAAGTGTTTCGGTCCATTGATTTTGAGCGCAGTAAATCACCACCCAGTTGGAAAAACGGAATACCTTGACTGATTAACGGCAAGGTCCCAGCAATATTTTGTATGCGCACGCGATCATTAAGACTAACTCCGGTATCAATGCCATATTGCAGTTGATCCCATAAGGTTTCATTATCATGTTTTGAGACATAGTTAATAATGTCGGCAGGGTCTTTTCCGTAAGAAGGCTTACTAAAGGTACTACCCGCTTTGATGTTGTCATTCTTATCTTGTAGTTGATAATCTTTTTGGGTACCAGCAAGTCCTAAACGAATAATGTCTTGGTCATTTAAGCTACCAGCACTTTTAAATAAAGAGGCACTGCGAATAATATCGCGAGGTCGATCGTTAAACGTACCGACTTGCGAACCCGTCATATTATTTTGATCCGCTTGTTGATAGCCTTTATCATCACGCGTCCAACCTTCACCATAGAAATAGTTATCTGTGTCTATTGCTTGTACAGCGGTGCGAGCACTTAAAATCGATGCTTTTGAATTATTACTCATAATGTCAAAACGAAAGCCATCAAACTTATAGGCTTGAGACCAAGTAAGTAATGAGTCTTGCATGAGTTTATGCATCATTTCATGTTCAGGCGCGGTATCTTGGCAACAAGTTGCTGTTTCAACATTACCTGAGGTTAAATCACGGCGGTGATAGTAACCGGGTACTACTTTATCAAGCACTGAGTTTTCCCATAAACCCGAAGAGTTAGTGTGGTTGTAAACAACATCTAAAACAACACGTAAGCCCATTTCGTGCAACGCTTGGTTCATTGCACGCATTTCAGTTATGCGAGCGACACCATCAGGATTTGATGAATAACTACCATCGGGCGTTGTGAAGTGTTCAGGATCATAACCCCAATTAAAGCTGTCTAAGCCTCGCAATGATTCGGCAAGCGCTTGTGCAGCTGTGCTGGTTGGGTCGTAACTGGCGAATACCTCGGCTAATGTATCACTAGCATTTTCAACACCACAAACAGGCGCGTCACTTTTCTTAGCGCATAATTCGCTAACGGTATTATCAAGGTTAATACGGTTAACAGTATCTTCATTTATGCTGGCAATATCGTTGGCGGGTAATAGTTGAAAGTGTGTTAAGCCTGCGTCAGCAAGAGATTTTAAATGTGTTACGGGTACAGAGGTTTCTTCGGTAAAGGCAAGGTAGTTACCTCGGTTTTCTACACGGGTGCTGGCGTCTAAAATACTAAAGTCACGTATGTGGCCTTCATATATAACACTGTCTTCAGGGTTAACAACTTCAGGAATGGTGTGGCTGTCCCACCCAATGGGTTTTAAATCACTATCAGCTAAATTAACAAACTGAGAAAAATCGCCATTGGTTGATAAAGAAATCGAGTAAGGGTCTGTGGCTTCAATTTTTTCAATGCGCTGATTTTGTTGATGATAAACGGTTAACTCATAGCGATAAAATAAGCGGTCTACTGTGTTTGGCGCGGTAAATGACCAAATACCTGTTGCTGCGTCAAGGGACATCGTATGACTTGACTGTAAAGCTTTACTTGCGTTGTATACCTTAAGGGTAACTTGCTGTGCTGTCGGTGCCCAAAGTTTAGCGCTTATCTCGCTAGCACTGTAAATAATACCTAAGTCTGCTTCGTTAGCATCGTTATTTGCCGAGGTATATAAAGCGTCTAAGATACGGGGTGTTTGCAGGTAAGTTGCTGCGATAAGTGAATCGTCACTCGCATATGAAATTGCCAATAATTTACCACTAAGCATTGATTTTGCTTTACTCACCGATGCTGATGTTGCGGTAAATGCCGCTAAATCTTTATAGCGAGGCATATTAAGTGAAATCGCAGGGTGTTCACCACCTGCCGCAGGGAGGTACTCAAGGAAGTTATCCCCTGGAATACCGCTTTCACCATCAAAAGCTAAGTCGTCAGTGGCTGAACTATAAATACGTACTTTAGCAACGTTGGTGCCGGCGTTCCAAAAAACGGTATTTTCATTGGCCCAGTGCGCAGCAACATCGTTAATTAAGATGCCTGTTGGAAGTAAGGTCGGTTGGGTATATACATCACTGATACCTGATAATGTCCAAGTCATGCGATCGCCGCTTAAATCAGCTTGATGGTCGATGCCACCTAAGTCTTTATCATCACCTTTATGGATAATAAAGTTAGCACAGTCGCCATAACCTGCTTTTAAATCGATAAGCCAGTAAGCGCCATAATTTGGATCTAGCCCTGTTTGTGCTTGCCCTGTTGCCCAGTCAGTATCGGCGTTGGCATAAGCGTCACATGTCTCGTTGTTCCATAAATGTATGATCCAATTGCTGTAAGTTGCGTCTGCGCGGTTATAGAAAATGACTAACTCGTTATCCCCTGCAGTAACCATTGGCGCTGGTAATCCCGCTGTAGCAATATCAAAGGTCAGGCTAGCAGTCGCACTAGCATTACTCGGGTCGGTAACGGTCAAGCTTGCCTGATAGTTTCCTGCGCCCGATGAGGTCACGGTTGTTGATGTATTGTTTGCACAATCAGCGATGGTCACTGTTGTTAAGCCATTGCCTGGAGATAATTGACAAGATAATGCATCGCCGTCACTATCGGTAACAGACCATGAATAAACGATTTCCTTAGGAGATGACTCAATAATTTCATGGCTGAAACTCGTCATAGTTGGCGTATTGTTCACCTTGTCAGGTGTCTTAACTTTATCACCACCATCACTGCTTCCACCGCCACAGGCACTTAATGCGGTGGTGACCGTTGCTATTAGGGCAACCTTTTTAAATTGAATTATTGTCATCTTATCACTCTTAGGTTTATGCAATATTTATCTGTTGTACATTTGAGCTACACTAGATAAATATTATTTTTAATTATTCCTTCATACTAAAGAGTCGACTGGTTAATGAATAGCCATTACATACGTATTCAAGACAGATTTATGACCTTTTATTTACTGTTTAGCGACGTTTTGTTGACGATTGATAAGGGAATTATAGGCATAAAAAAACCGTGATAAATCACGGTTTTTACAATGAGATGTATTTACTACATCAATAGTAAGTTTGTTTGATTAGTTGGTTTTCTCAGTAATCGTTAACATAGGTCTTGATGGGTTAATTGCGTTCAATGTAAAGACATAAGTCGCTTCTTTAGTTACATCAAAAGTAATATCAGCACCGGGTAATGTTAAGGTTTTTGCTTCACCGGCGGTTAAGATATTATCATCAACAACACCGCCAACTGTAGAGTCTTCTTCCCAATCAGCAGAGGCAATTTTAAAATTATAGCTACGAACGGGTAATAACGTTTCTATTGTATAAATACCTGCAGCATAAGTTAGTATATAAGCTTCTTCGGTAGCCCATCCATTCATATCGCCTTTAAGGTACATAGTACGTTCTTGGTAAGGGGCAGGCGCTTCGGTTACTGTTAATTTAGGCGCGGTGAAATCAGTCGCATCTAAAGTGAAGGTTAATATTTTATTTTCAGTCACTTCAATGGCAATATTATCTTCACCCGGTAAGGTTAATAATTTTTCTTCACCGATAACAATATCACCTTCGCCAGCAAAAGCACCCATAGTAGAATCGTTTTCCCAGCCATCTGACGCTATTTTAAAGCCATACTTTTTAGTGTTATCAATCAATGCATTTACCACGTAAGTGGTGTCGGTAAGTGCAAAGTCAAAGTTAGGTGTTGTTGACCAATCGTTCATGTCACCTTTTAAATACAAAGTGCGACCTGAATAAGGTACTGCATTCTCAATTGTTAATATTGGGGCACCTTTATTGGTGGCATCAAGTATAAATCGATAAGTACCCGCTGCAGCGGCAGTGAAATTAATGTTTTGAGCAACATTTTCACCAAAAACTAATGTGGTGGCGGTATCAAGTGGCACAACGGCACCTTCGGTGGCAATACCGAAATTAGTCTCATCAGTCCAGTTAGCATCAGCCACTTTAAAGGCATAGTCTTGCATTTCTAATGGATGTAAAGAGGTGTAGATATTTTCACCCTTATATACCATAGGAAGGGCATTAGCCCATTCGTTCATGTCGCCTTTAACATAAAGTACTTTGTCATAAGCAACTTCAATAACAGTTAACGTTGGTGCTTCAGTATCTGAAATATCTAAAATGAACTGGTAGTTACCGTTGTTAGGAATGGTAAGGCTAATGTTTTTACCTAGCTCTTCACTGGCAATCAATGTTTTACTTTCGCCAAGAACGACTGTTTCATCACCTTCACTTGCGCCAAAGGCATTGATAACATTCCAATCTGCATCAGCAACTTTGAAATTATAAGCTGTCGCTGAGCCTGTAACGGCTAGTGCCATGGTGTAGACACCTTCAGAGTAAACAAATTTATTGCTGTCGTCTGTGGTTTCCCAGTCAATGAGGCCGCGTAAATAAAGTTCAGCTGCGCCATCAACAATAGTTGGCACTGCATTAGGGTCGGTTACACACTCGTCACCCGCTTCATTAGCAATAAGTGGCGCTTCACACTCTAAAGGTGCTGGTGTTGAGCCACCAGGAACAACTAAAGAGGCAAACGTTCGTGGGAACGGAAATATAGTGGTTTCTTTTTCTAGTAAGAATAATTCACCGGTATTAACTGTGCTTATATCAACAAGAATATCATCTTCACCTGAAAATTTAACTGAACCAATAGCATCGTAAACAATAAAGTTAATACAATTAGGTGGATCGATAGTATTCATTACCCAATAGGCGCCAAAATTATCATCAATACCTGTCCACGCTAATGAAGAGCCCCAAGGTGTGGTCCCTTCAGGACGATCAAAATCTGCATAGGAGTTACAGTCAGCGTTATTCCAAGCGTGTAAACCGGCAAGGTTATAATCTATCGCACTGCCATCCGTTGGTGTTTCAAATTGAAAATAAATAACTAATTCGTTTGCCGCTGGTGTGTAAGCTGGCACGGGCATAGTGATACCGTTAGAGCCATCAATCCATGCCTCTTTGCTCATTTCACAAAGTTGAGTATCAGGGTTGGCAACTTCAGGGTAATTACAGGGGGTAATAACTAATTCACATGCATTACCCATTTCGTTAATTGTTTCTGGTGACTTACACCAAAGAGGGGATTCAGTAACAGCATTACTTTCATCACTTCCTCCACAGCCTGCTAATACACTAACCAATACGGCTAACGTAGCAAACGATAATTGTTTCATATAACCAGTCATAAATGACATCTCCACTTAAATGTTGATAAGGTGCTAAGCCGTTATGTATATAGCAAACTTAGTACGTTGTTTTTATTTTAATAATTGTTATTGCTTTATATTGTTACTGTCACGTAATCAAAAAACGGTCTTAATCATCCATTAAAAAGTAGCTTCAGGTTATGTTGAATCTAATTTCATCATCCTTTCACTGGGGAACGATGTTATGCCGCGTTGACTATAAAACCTAATGCTGATGTTATGAATACGTATTCAAAGACTTGCAGTAATCTGCTTTTATTCTGACTTTCATTTTTTAAGGTTATGTAATCAAAGGAAATAACGAGTTTGCTTGCTTTCTAAAACCATCTTATTACTAAAGTTCACTGATGGGTAATCGGTTGTAACTGTGTAAAAAATGATTACTATGAAGTTGTCACCGTAAATCTTGAAACATAAATAGATAGGGAATATCTCATAAAAATAATTGACTCCAACTCGCTGTGCGTTATCAACCATAGTGCAAGTGTAAGTAGGGGCTTCTCGATAATACATATTATTAGGAATATGAAACAATGAACAAATTCAAGCCAAATATATTAACACTCAGCTTAATAGCTGCGGGTTTATCATTTGCTAGTGTTCCCAGTTTTGCTCAAGATGCTCAAGAAGAAGTAAAAGCGCAAACTGTTAACGTTAACAAACCAAAAACATTAGAAGAAAAAGAAAATGCAGTAGAAGTTATTGAAGTTAGAGGTTTTAGAGGCAGTATTATTAAGTCTTTAAACACTAAACGTTTTTCAGACACTGTCGTTGATGCGATATCAGCTGACGACATTGGCGGTTTACCCGATGTATCTATAGCCGACTCTTTAACACGCTTGCCAGGTGTTACCTCAGTACGAATCGATGGCCAATCAAGCGAGCTGAATATTCGTGGTTTATCAGGTGGCTTTGTATTTTCGACATTGAATGGTCGTGAACAAGTTTCAACAGCAGGTGGACGCTCAGTTCAGTTTGATCAATTTCCTTCAGAATTAATTAAGCAAGCGCAAGTGTATAAATCACAAAAAGCGTCGCTTATAGAAGGCGGTATTGCTGGTACTATTGAACTAGAAACCGCTAATGCACTAGATAATGAAAAAGAAACTAGCTTTCGTTTTTCTGCTCACGGAAATTGGAATGATGCCGCTGCTGGCAATGAAGATTCTGCTGATTTTGGTCGCCGCTTAACCGCTTCTTATCAAGCAAAATTCTTAGATGACACGCTTGGTCTTTCATTGGGTTACGCCGGTATGTTTCAGCCTACTGTGTCGAGCCGTTTCGTAAACTATCAATTTGACGACCGAGATTTATCAGAAACATATGATGGCGGTCCAGAAAGTCTATTAGTTTCATCTGGCTTTGAAGTTAATGAACGTGGTGGTGAAGATAGTCGTGATGCTTTTGTTTTGGCGTTAAATTGGGAACCTCGTGATGATTTACGTTTCCAATTTGATGGTTTTCATTCAAAGTTTGACTCAGAAAAATGGGATCGTGGTTTACGTATATCAGGCATAAACAACATTGCCAGCCCAGGACAGTCTTTACTCTTAACCGATCCGCTTATTGCTAACGGCGCACTTATCGGTGGTACCATTGCTCGTAATCCTAATGGTGATGCCATTGCGCCACCTTATAAAGGTTCTGATCGTAGCTTAAATATTCAAACACAAGCCGATGATAATACGACCAACAGTGAATTAAGCTCATTTGGTTTAAAGGGTGAATGGGAAATTAATGATGATTTATTAATGACCGTTGATTTTGCCCATTCTCAAGGTAAAGAGACCAGCAAAGATCAAGTTATGCGTATGGCTTATTTTAAAGACTCTAGCGCAGCAACCCCTATTATTGATAACGACATCATCTTTAGCTATAAACTTAATGGCTTAGAAAACCCTGATTTAGCCTTTAACCAAGACTTTACCGATACCGACCACATGATGGTAACCAGTGCAGAGTCGTATCCAAGTATCGAGTCAAATGAATCAAATGCTGTACGTGTTGATTTCGCTTACCAACTTGAAAGTGACATCTTTAGTTCAGTTGAATTTGGTGCCCGTTTATCGGAGCGTGAATATGAATTGGGCCGTGGTCGTTTCTTATATGGTACTACCGACGCAAATATGCGTAATGGTCAATACATCACTTATGCAGGTACCGATGAAGAAGGTAACCCGATAGAAACAGAACGTTTTGCTCCTTTTCCATTATCCAATGAAAACTCCACAGTAACAAGTATTAACGGTGACTTACCGGGTATGCCGAGTTTCTTAGCGGTTAACAACAACGATATTTTAAATGCTTGGATCCCAAATGTTGATCGTACGCCAGTACGTGACTGGAATCATAGCTGGACAATGACTCAAAATAATATTGTTGAAGAAGAAGTTACCGCAGCTTACGTGCAATTAAACCTAAACGCTGAACTGTTTGGTTTACCGTTAAGCGGCAATGTAGGTCTTCGCTATGTTGGCTCTAAACAAAGCAGCACAGGTTTAGTCAATGTGGGAGCGGGTAATGGTGATGTAATTTATGATGATGTTGGCGGTACAAGCGACGAATTCCGCCGTGAAACAGTCAGCGAAAGTTATAATGATTTATTACCATCTTTAAATTTGAATATTCAATTATCTGAAGACGACCAATTACGTTTTGCTTACTCAAAAGTTATGTCACGTCCAGATATGCCATCAATGGCTAACAGCGGTAACTTTAGATTTAATTCAGCGGATGACGGTCGAAACTATATTGATTTAGACAGTTCAACTAGCCCATCAATACGTCCGTTTTATGCAGATCAAATTGATATTTCTTATGAGCATTATTTCTCTGAAACCGATGGCGCGTTTGTTTTTGCTATTTGGAACAAAGACATTGAAAACATGCCAGGTACAACCACAGATAAGAATTTTGATTATCAGGCTAATGGTATTGCTGTACCAGCAATACCTGACGACAAGACGCATGCTGAGTACGATAGCGAAACAGGGGAGCCCATTGGCGAACCACTCGTTTGGGAAAATGGCACTTATTCACACGCCGCTAATAACGCAGAGGCGGGTTATATTCGTGGTATTGAAATTGGATATACGCAAACTTTTACCTTTTTACCTGATATGTGGAAAGGCTTAGGCGCTAACATCAATTTTTCTTACACCGAAAGTGAAATCGAACGTCCGTCAAATGTACCAGGTGAAGATGGTCAGCCAGGTCCAATCGAAGGTTTATCACCGCGCGTATTTAGTGCAACACTTTTTTATGATTACGAAGATTTGTTCACCGCACGTGTTAGTGCGCGTCATCGCGCAGAATACTTGAGTCGTCAAATTGCGATCGGTGATTCACAATCAGCGTATTTCCAAGAAGAAACGATTATTTCTGCACAAATGTCGTATAACTTTACTGAGAATCTACAAGGAGTCGTTTCTGTTGATAACTTAACAGACGAACCGAATATTTCTTACTTTGGTGATACTTCACGTACCGGAACAATTCAGTACTTTGGTCGCACGGTTTACTTTGGTATTAATTATTCAATGTAAATGAAAACTTAAAAAGGTGTGGTTGAAACCACACCTTTTTTATTTGTCGATAGTCATGGTAATTTTTTAAGCAGTAAAAATTAATGATAAATTCAGCCTGCCCAGATAAAACAGCACAAAGCACTTCCCCAAAAAAACTTAACATGGTGATTTTAGGTGGTGGTACTGCAGGTTGGATGACCGCTAATTTAATGGTTGAAAAGTGGCAAAACCACCCCGTTTCAATAACATTAATTGAATCTCCTTCGCTTGGTGTTATTGGTGTTGGTGAAGGCTCTACACCACAATTAAAAAGCTTCTTTGATAAAATAGGTGTCACCGAACAAGAATGGATGCCGCAATGCAATGCGACCTATAAAAATGGCATATTATTCAATGGCTGGTCAACACGAGTAGGTTTTGAAAGTTATTTTCATCCTTTTACTTCGCTTATCGATGCCCATACGGCTCCTGCCTTTGTCTATAACACTCAGTATCGTCGCAAAGGCTTTAACGTCGATTGTCATCCCGATCGTTTCTTTTTGTCTGCACAATTAGCTAAACAAAAAAAATCTGCGGTTGGCGAATATAATTTTCCTTTCGATATTGGCTATGGCTATCACTTTGATGCCATTTTATTGGGGAAGTTTTTAGGAAAAGTTGCGCAGAAAAAAGGTGTTAAGCATATTTTGGCGCAAGTTGATGAGGTAAACGTAAATGATGCTGGCGACATTCAATCGTTAACACTTGATAACGGCGAGGTCATTGCCGGTGATTTTTTTGTTGATTGCTCAGGTTTTAACAGCCTACTTTTACAAAAAACATTAAAAGTACCTTTTATCAGTTTTAAAGATAACTTATTTAATGACAGTGCTGTGACCATCTCTGTAGCAAGAGATGAAAACGCTCAGCAAGGTCTTAACTCACAAACTATTGCTACTGCGATGAAATGTGGTTGGGCGTGGGATATTCCGCTAACTAACCGCACTGGAAATGGCTATGTTTATAGTTCGAAGCACTGCACTGGCGAACAAGCAGAGCTTGAGTTACGAGAAAAACTTTCATTGGTCGATGAAGCCATTGACGTTCGTCACTTAAAAATGAAAGTAGGGCGAGTTAAACAACATTGGCACAAAAACTGTGTCGCTATTGGCTTGTCGCAAGGCTTTATTGAGCCCCTTGAAGCGACCGCTTTACATTTTGTCCAAGAGAGTATTGAAGGTTTTATTGATGATTTTTCTCTCGGTGAATACAGCAATATTTATCAAGATAGATTTAATGAAAAAATGAATCATCGTTTTGATGGCATTCGCGATTATATTGTCGCTCATTATCGCTTAAGTTCGCGTGACGACACCGAGTACTGGCGAAAAAATAGCATAAATCCCAATATATCTAACAATTTAAAGAAAATAGTACAGTGCTGGGTCGCGGGTGATGATTTAAACAAAGCCCTAATTCAACCAGGTATGGTGAGTTTTTACCCACCAGTTTCTTGGCATGCTATGCTTGCCGGTTACGGTATTTTTCCTGAGTTGTCACAAGACAAACGACTCGCCGAAAAATTTGGCGAGCAGGCTCTTGATGCCGCACATAAATATGACTTAGCGCATATAGACCAGTTTATTCAACGCTGTTCAGTAAATTTTGCTGATCACCAACAGTTTATTAATGACAAGCTCATTAATAAATAAAGTTATTGATAGGTATTCAAATGAAAAACACGCGATCATCACTTTACGCTTTCCCCTTCTTTTTCTTATTAAGTTTCACACTTACTGCGCTATCAGGTTGTGGTGGTGGAAGCGCGAGTAACGATAAGCCTGTTGAGAAAACAGGTGTTGAAGCACCTGTTTTAATTGGGCCACAAGTTGCGGGTATTGCTGCAAAGGTTACCGAGCTGGCTGCCATTGGCAGCGCTAGTCATCAGTGCCATGGCGTTGAAAATAGTGCGCAATCATTACAGTTTTCGGAAATCTCTCAACAAGCGGGTATTACCTTTAGCCATTCAATGCCCGATGGTGATGGCGTATTAGGTATGTCTGGTGGTGTGGCGGCAGGTGATTTTGACAATGATGGCTGGGTAGATTTATACGCGATAGGTGGTGAAGGGCAAGCCAATGTTTTATTAAAAAATCAAGGTGATGGTACCTTTACTGACCGAGCTAGCTTTTCAGGTGTTGCTCAAAAAAATAAAGGCAGTGGTCCTGCTTTTGGTGATTTTAATGGTGACGGCTTATTAGATTTATTTGTTGGTGGTGTCGGTGGCGATGCGGCAAAGCTTTATGTTAATCAAGGAAATGAACAATACCTAGACATTACTGAAAGCTCAGGTCTGGTACTGCCGGGTAATAATTTTTCAGGCACTTGGGCTGACTACGATAAAGATGGTGACCTTGATTTGTTTGTTACTCATTGGACCGAAGAACGTAGCGGTTACTTTGCCTATTTTTGGCGGAATAATGGCGATTCAACCTTTTCAGATGTCACCTTTGAAGCCGGTATAAAAAATACCAGTAATGCCGATAAAACCTTAACCGCAACATTCTCTGATATTAATAACGATGGTTGGGTCGACCTACTCTTAGTGACAGATTATGCGCAAACCCGTCTTTACAAAAACAATAAAGATGGCACGTTTACCGATATCACTGACCATGAAGTGATAACAGATAATACCGGCATGGGCTCAGCAGTAGCTGACTACGACAATGATGGCGACTTAGACTGGTTTGTTAGCGCAATATCTTATCGAGACGAACCGGCAAAGTTAGGTTGGCTGTCTCCAGGCAATCGCTTTTATCAGAATCAGGGCGATGGCACTTTTCTTGATAAAACAGACGAGCTTGGTGTTCGTCATAGCTCTTGGGCATGGGCGACTTGTTTTAGTGATTTTAATAACGATGGTTTACAAGATTTATTTGTTGTTAATGGTATGTATGGCGAAAATATTGAAAAAATGTTTTTAGACGATCCTTCTCGACTCTTTCTTGCTAATGGCGATGGTACTTTTAAAGAGTCATCCATCGATGTCGGTATTGATGACAAGTCGATGGGGCGAGGCTTAGTATGTTTTGATTATGACAAAGACGGTGATCAAGATATTTATATTGCTAACCATGATGAGCCACCTAAGTTGTTTTGTAATAATGGCGGCAGTAAAACGGGGCAGAATAACTTTATCAATATCAAATTGGTTGATGCAACCAGTAATTCTCAGGCATTAGGGGCAAGGATATATGTCAGTAGTGGTGATATTCGTCAAATGCGGGAATTAAAATCAGGAACAAATTATGTCTCACAAAACCCGGTTGAAGCACACTTTGGTTTAGGTAAGTCGTCAATAATAACCCATATACGTGTAGTGTGGCCTGATGGCGAAGAGTCAGTGATCACTCAAGTAGCGGTCAATAAATTTGTAACTATCGAGCGTATTTAGGCGCTATTGACTAATTATTTAGTCGCGAGCCAATAATTGTTAGAATCAAAATAAGTATAAAAATAATAAGTAGACCTTATGATTAAGCCGAGCAAAATGAAAATAGTAAAAAATATTATCCTGCCACTCATGTTAAGCCCATTATTATTAACGGCTTGTGGTGGTTCAAGTTCAAGCAGTAAAAATGAAGTGATTGTTGCCGCGCCAATAACAATAACACCTGAGCGAAGTGGACAGTCAGTTGCAAGACAGTGGAATGAAGTTTTACTGCATGCAATACGAAATGACTATGCGCGCCCTACAGTACATGCTCGAAATTTATTTCATATTTCATCAGCAATGTTCGACGCTTGGTCTGTTTATCGCCCACAAGTGAAGCCTTTTTTATGGGGCAATAATGTTGCTGGGTTTAACTGTCTTGCACAAGCCGTTGATTTGCCAATCGACATTATCCCTTTTCAAGAGCAAGCGATAAGTTTCGCCAGTTATAAAATGATCAAACATCGTTTTCGCTTATCACCTGGAGCCAATAATATTATTGCCACAGCCGATGCTTTAATGACGCGCTTAGGCTTTGATGTCGATGATACTTCTGTCGACTATGTTAATGGTTCAGCTGCAGCACTTGGTAATGCTATTGCCCAATGCTATATCAACTTTGGTTTACAAGATGGCGCTAACGAACAACAATTTTACAGTAACCGCCATTACCAATCGGTTAACCCTGCGTTAGCTTTGGGAGCTGGCCAGTCGGGTAACCCGACTATCGTTGACTTAAATCGCTGGCAACCCCTTTCTATTCAGGGATATATTGATCAAGCAGGAAACCCGGTTGACGATATGCCTGAATTTCTAAGCCCAGAATGGGGACAAGTTGTTCCATTTTCTTTATCTGCAAATGACAAAACTGTTTTTACCCGTGATGGATTTGACTATCAGGTTTACCATGATCCAGGGATGCCGCCGTTAATAGGTTCAGATACAGCAGATTTATATAAGTGGGGCTTTTCGTTAGTCGCGATATGGTCAGCTCATTTAGATGAGAACGATGGTGTTGAATGGGATATATCGCCAAAAAGTATCGGTAACATTAATAGCTTTCCAACAACTTTTTCTCAATATAATGAGTTTTATAATCAACTTGACGGTGGAGATACTAGTGCCGGTTATACCCTTAACCCAGTAACTAACCAACCTTACCAAGAGCAGATAGTGCCTCGTGGTGACTATGGCCGAGTACTCGCCGAATTCTGGGCAGACGGTCCTGAATCTGAAACACCGCCGGGTCACTGGTTTGTCATCCTAAATACCGTTAGCGACCATAATTTACTTGAAAAACGTTGGGCGGGTACTGGCGAAATATTAGGTCATTTAGAATGGGATATAAAAAGCTATTTTGCCATGGGGGGCACTATGCATGACGCGGCAATCGCAGCTTGGGGGATTAAGGGGCGCTACGATTATATTCGACCTGTTTCAGCCATTCGTGCAATGGCTGACCTAGGACAAAGTAGCGATGAGCAATTACCTTCTTATCACCTTAACGGAATTCTTCTTGTTGATGGTTACATCGAACTTGTTGGAGCGAACGATGCACTAGCAGGGGATAATAAGCAAAATTTCGGAAAAATTAAAATTTATGGCTGGAAAGGTCCCGATTACATTAACAACCCCGCTACTGATAAAGCCGGTGTTGATTGGATTTTAGCTGAGAATTGGTGGCCTTATCAGCGTCCTTCTTTTGTAACCCCACCTTTTGCCGGTTATGTATCTGGGCATTCGACTTATTCTAGAGCCGCTGCCGAATTAATGACCGCAATGACAGGTTCGCGATTCTTTCCTGGTGGAATGAGCCAATTTGACGTGGTTGCCAATGAGTTTTTAGTTTTTGAACAAGGGCCAAGTGTCAATATGACCCTGCAATGGGCGACTTATCAAGATGCTTCTGATCAATGTAGTCTGTCACGTATTTGGGGAGGTATTCATCCACCTGCCGATGATATTACCGGTCGCTTAATTGGTGAGAAAATAGGTAAAAATAGTTTTGAATTTGTACAAGACTATTTTAATCAATAACCTTTAATGCGACTGCAAATAATAAAAAGAGAATAATAAAAAATGTTGGCCATTCAAAAAAACCTTAGTAAATCTTTCTACATGCTATTGAGCTTACCCGCGACAGCGATGGGGTTTGCTTTATCAGTACAGATATCAGCGCTTAGTTGGATATTAACTACTCAATACGGTCTTGATATTCATCAGGTTGGCTTAGTGTGGGCCGCAGGACCGATTGCGGGGATTTTAGGACAAGTTATTGTTGGTATTATTAGCGATAATGTTTGGTTTTGGAATGGCCGTCGACGTCCGTTTATCCTCATCGGTGGTGTGTTAGCCGCTATGATGTTATTGGCTTTACCCAATATTGATATTGTCTCTTCATCACTTGGTATCTCAGGATTGCTCGGTGTAGCGATTGCTGTTGCGTTAACCTTAGATTTATCGATAAATATTAGTTTTAATCCAACACGTGCCATTATCGCGGATGTAACCCCTGAAGGTGATGCTCGCACTAAAGGTTATACCTGGATGCAAACGGTATCAGGCTCTTTTGGTGTATTGGCTTATGCGGTTGGTGCTACGTGGGGGAACTTTATACTTATTTATTTAGGCGCAGGATTAGTGTTTTTTCTATCAATATTAGCACCTTTTTTTATTAGCGAGCCCAAAGAATTATTAGTAAGTCAACGCGATGTTGTTCAAGAGAAAGTCTCGTTTACAATGGTATTGATGAATATAAAACCCTTGTGGGGCTTCATTATTTACGATATTTATGCGATGGCTTTACAAATATCAGGTATAAAAACCGATCATTACTGGGCTGAAGTTATTGCGGCAATCATTACCTTGTATTTTGTTGTTATTACTTTATTTGCAAAAGAGAGTCGCAGTGATAATAGCATTGGTTTTAGAAAAGTATTAGCCGCTCATTCCTTCAGTTGGATTGGCGTACAAACGATGTTTGTTTTTATTATTGCTTTTCTTCAAGACAAAATGCCAAGTTTGTCAGACGATGATTTAGGCAAAGTTATCGCGATGAGTTTTCTCATTTTAAGTGCAGTGTCTGCTTTATTACCGGCATTTGTGCTTGAACCGATCGCTAAAAAAATAGGACGAGTAAAAACCCATACCTATTGCATTGCCAGTATGGCCGTTGGCTATGGATTAGTCGTCATGTTTGGAGATGTAAAAGAAGTGCTTTACTTACTTATGGCGCTATTAGGAATTGGTTGGTCTGCTATTATTAGTTTACCGTTTGCCATTATGTCTGAAAAGGTTGAACAGTCTCGTATGGGCCTATATATGGGCCTATTCAACTTGTCTGTTGTATTACCGCAGTTGTTGGTTAGCTTAGCTATTGGTTTATTCATCAGTAAAGTTGCCGATAAAAGTGTAGTTTTTCAAATTAGTGCTATTGCACTCGCAATTTCAGCGTTGGCTTGGACGAAAGTACAGGAACATTCAAAAGCTTAATTGAGATAAAGATAAGCTTATAAAACGATAAGTATTAAAAGACTTATCGTTTTTTGTATCGATTTAATAACAGCAATTAAAGATTCTTTTCGTTTAATTATTAGCCCTCTATAGACAAGTGCCCCCAATTTAAATTATAAAATGTGCAACGTTATACTTTAGGAATTAAGATGAAAATTTTTCAACCGTTAGCTTTATTATTTTTTTGCTCGGTAATGGCTTTTAATGTTCGTGCCGATATTAATGAAAATACCACCATTAACGACATTCATCAGCAAATGCAAAGTAAACAATTAACTAGCGAACAATTGGTGCAATTCTATTTAAAACGCATTGCGACATATGATGACAAAGGAATGACGCTAAATTCAGTGGTGCAATTAAATAAAAATGCCCTCAAGCAAGCTAAAGCACTTGACCTTTATTTCCTTAAAAATGGCTTTAAAGGCAGCTTGCATGGTATTCCTATTCTACTTAAAGACAATATAGATACTACTGATGGTATGGCAAACACAGCAGGTTCAACTGCTTTAGCCAATAATTTTCCAGATGATGATGCTTTTTTGGTTAAGCAACTCAAAGAAGCTGGTGCGATTATCTTAGGAAAAACCAATCTAAGTGAATGGGCAAACTTTCGCTCAACTGCTTCATCAAGTGGTTGGAGCGGTTTATATGGACAAAGTAAAAACCCTTACGATATAACAACTAGTCCTTGTGGCTCTAGTTCAGGTTCTGGTATTGCTGCAGCGGCTCACTTTGCTACGGTAACAATTGGTACTGAAACTGATGGTTCAGTGACTTGTCCAGCGGCAATTAATGGTGTTGTTGGAATAAAACCAACCTTAGGTACCGTTAGCCGCGACGGTATTATCCCTATTGCGCATAGCCAAGATACAGCGGGTCCTATGGCGAGGAATGTAACCGATGCGGTTATTTTGTTAGCGGCAATGGTAAAAGCAGACCCAAGTGATCAAGATGTAATGTCTTCAACGATAGATTACCTCTCACATTTAAAGCTTGATGGTCTTAAAGGTAAGCGTATCGGTATTGCTCGAAATCTAATGGGTTATCATCAAGGGCTAGACAATGTTTTTAGTCAGGCAGTACAAGACCTTAAAAGCCAAGGTGCAGTGATCGTAGACGACGTTAATTTTGAAAACAAAGATCAGTGGGGCGATGCTGAATTTGAAGTGCTGCTTTATGAATTTAAAGACGAGCTCAATAAGTATCTTTCAAAAACAGCACCAGGCATGCCAAAATCACTCAGTGAAATGATTGAATTCAATAAAATAAATGCTGATGTTGAAATGAAATATTTTGGACAAGAAATATTTTTGATGGCACAAGCTAAAGGGGACATTACTGATAAAGTTTATCTTGATGCACTCGCTAAAGCGAAACGTTTAACACAACAAGCAGGTATTGATGCGTTACTTGAAAAGCACAATCTTGATATGATTATTGCCCCAACTACAGGACCCGCGTGGAAAATTGATTGGGTTAATGGCGACCATTATTTAGGTGCTGCATCTTCTGCTGCGGCAATATCAGGTTACCCTCATATTACACTACCTATGGGCTATGTACATGGCTTACCTGTTGGCTTATCAATGTTTTCCGGCAAGTTACAAGAAGGTATCTTGATTGAAGCTGCTTTTGGTTATGAACAAGCGACTCAACATCGCGTTGCGCCAAAACTACAGTAATTATCTCTGGTAAATTAATAACAAATAGATGAAGTAAATAATGCAAATGTACGGTCTATAGTTTTAGTACAAACATTTACTTCATATAAGAGTTTATAAAAATTATGGTTCATAACAAAAAATATATAGCGGTCATTGTCAGTTTGCTTTTCTCGATGCTTTTTATTAACAACGCTTTTGCCGAGCAGACTTCAATAAACGTTGGGCCTAAAGTGGGTGATAAAGCACCGGCTTTAACAGTAACAGATGTAAAAAAATCAGTGGTTAACATTGCGGACTTAACCGCTGAAAAAGGATTGATCATCTTATTTTTTCGTTCAGCTGACTGGTGTCCCTTTTGTAAACGCCACTTAATTGAATTCAATGAATATGCTGATAAATTTAAAGCGTTAGGTTACGGTGTTGCGGCTATTTCTTATGACAGTACTGACATCTTAAACGGTTTCTCTAAGGCGCATCAATTAACCTATCCTTTGTTGTCAGATCAAGCGGCGGCGACGGTAAAAGCCTATGGTATTCTTAATAAAGATTACCAAATGGGCGATGATAATTATGGTATTCCTTATCCTGGTGTTGTGATTATTAACCCCGCAGGGACTATCGATTATAAATACTTTTTTGAAGGTTATCGCAAGCGTGTAAAGTTTGTCGATTTATACCAGCAGTTAAGTACCATCAAATAAGCGATAGATTTTCATAGTATTAAGCCTCTACTTTTTAAAATTTAAGAAATAGAGGCTAAACAATAATAAATAGATAATAATTGAAAAAAATGTTTACTTTCACGTTTAAGCTGTTTATAGTTGTTTTGTTAATTATCCCCCTCTCGTTTATTTAACCTATTATCCCTTGTTATTAGTACTTGTGATAATCAATGTTATGTCTTTCCCTTTCACAGTCAGTCATCACTCAAATTACTAAGCCTAAATTGTTGTCTGAGGTTATCAAGATCCATTATTTCTTGATCAGATATTTATAAATATCTAAACGTTTTCACACAGTAATATGGCTTTTATTATTAATGCGCAGCAGCGCAAATTAAAGAGTTTTATTATGTCTTATACATATAAAGGAATGATTTATTCAATTAAATCACCTATTAATTTCATTTCAGTTAACAAACATAATGTTGTTGTTAACGATCAAAATGGTACTAAGTTAATCAAGTTTGGCAATAACACCGATTCTAAATGTTTTTTAGAATGGATATACCAAGCTTAATAACAAGATAAACCCTCAATTCAACACCATGAGTTGAGGGAATGATTTAAGTCGAATCTTAGCGGTATAACCACTAAGCTTCGACTAAATCGCTACTTTTACTTCACTTCAATTATTCACTCCCCTGATTTATCCGATTTGGCTAATCTAGCTACAAGATTTTTTGCAATTCCTTTCAAGATTTATCGAACCTGTCGAGAAAACCCCGTGATCCGAGCGAAGCGAAAGTCGCGGGGATGAATCGATAAACTATCCTTTTCTTTAATGTATTTGCGAATTGTATCAACGGAAGCATTGCCGACAGAACAAACAAAATATCCATCAGACCAGAAAGTATTCTCAATCCAAAACTGCTTTTTCAGGCTTGGATACCTCTTCCAAATCAACTTATTTGTCTGCTGCTTAATCCTTCTAACATGTTGCCCAATGGCATATCTTGGAGAAATTATCAGAAGTATATGGATGTGATCCTTGTCTACTTCAATCTCCTCAACTGAAAAGTCAGAACTATCTGATATGTCTAAAACAGCCTGCTTTACAAACTCTCCCATATCGCCAAAAAGTAGTTGCTTTCGATATTTAACCACGAGAATTAAATGCAGAGCAATTATGTGCTTACAATGTGAATTCGTTTGATATTCCACTTGACAATCTCGGCTTGTACAGTAGTCTATACAGTGTATGAAAAAGACGCTCAGATACAATTATCGGCTCAAGCCGACGGCAGAACAAGAAGTCAAACTCGTTGAGTTTGGAGCATACGCCCGTGGCGTATGGAACTTGTTGCTATCTGAAAATATGCGTCGATATCGGTACGATAAAACATTTCTTTTTTACAATGAAATGGCATCGCTGATAAAAGATTTAAAAATGTTCGATGAATTCTCATGGCTCAAAGATTTTGACTCTGCGGCTTCACAACAAGTGGCTCGTGACCTTGAAACAGCACTAAAGAATTCATTCAATAAAGGCAGGCTTCAAAAGTTTCCGACTTTCAAGGTCAGCTTTAAGCAGAAGAAACTTCACGATGATAGCTACCGCTCGGTCAATACGAATGAAAATATAAGACTGGTAAATAACGGCATCACTATTCCAAAAATTGGTACGGTTAAAATTGCACTTCATCGTAAACTTAAAAGTAAAATCAAGTCAGCAACCTTCAAGATGAGGCACGGGAAGTGGTACGTTTCACTGACTCAAAAAGTCGAGTGCAAGAGTAAAAAGCAAGTGCTATTAACACTTGTGGGCTATGACATCAACAGCCACTATACGGTTGTCGGCTCAAATGGTCTGTACGTTGAAAACCCGAAAGTTTTGAAGAAGTCATCAACGAAATTAAAACAAATTCAAGTCCAGTTGAGCCGTCGTAAGAAAGGTTCGAATCGCTGGCACAAAACAAAATCACGTTTAAACAAAATTCACGGTAAAATCTCTAGCCAACGCCTAGCGTTCGCTCACGAAGTATCATGCTCGATAGCCAAGAGTAGCGATATTATCGTGTTTGAGGATTTAAACGTGAAAGGAATGCAGCAATTTAATGGCCAGATGGTGAATGATAATGTGATGGGAATGATCACTGAATTAACCAGGTATAAGGCTGAATTAAATGGAGTTGTTTACCATGAAATTGGTCGGTTTGTGAAATCTTCCGGCATTTGCTATGGATGTAAGTATGAGCATAAATTCGATTTGAGTGTGCGAGAATTTTCCTGTGAGAGCTGTGGATTAGTACAGTGCAGAGATTTAGCAGCAGCTAAATCTGTTGCAGACACAGGCGAAAAAGAGTTAATAGCTAATGGGATATTAGCTAGGGCGTTGCCCAAATTTCAGCAGAAATCACCTTCTAAAATGAAAGTCTTTGAGCAATCAAAGTTTGGTGTGGGATCTGAGAAAAAAGAAGCAGCCTAGTTATCAAAAGCTAGATTGCAGAAGCCCCGTGATCAGAGCGAAGCGAAGTCGCGGGGTAGTTCACTAAATTATATTTATCTACAATATCAATAAATGATTAAGTTATCCTATGTTACGATTTTGATGCTAGGGTGTTTTACTTAGCTATTCTCTAGCCGATGGCTTCGTTAACGGATATTAATAAAGATTAAGTTAACGAATTAAGACAAAGGAACAGCATAAATGAACAGTGTTAAGCATGATGGTCTCGACTTTATCCCTTCAAAGGTTGTCTGCATTGGCCGAAATTACGTCGAGCATATTGAAGAACTAAACAATGAAGTTCCCGCAGAGCCGGTCGTTTTTATTAAGCCTAACTCCGCCATCTCTAATGAGATAGAAAACCATCAATCTGATGAAATACACTATGAAGGTGAGATCAGTTTTATTATTAAGAACAATAAAATCTCTGGTATAGGCTTTGGCTTAGATCTGACAAAAAGAAAACTTCAAAATGTACTTAAATCAAAAGGTCTACCTTGGGAGCGAGCTAAAGCTTTTGATAAATCGGCCGTATTTAGCAACTTTGTTAACTGTGATGGCGATTATAAAAGTTATAAGATGGAGTTATTTATAGATAACCTTCTTATACAATTCGCTAATTATCCACTGATGATTAACAAACCTGAAATATTAATCACTGATATACAAAGTTTCTTAACCCTTGAAGATGGAGATATTATTATGACTGGCACGCCTAAAGGTGTGGGCATTATCAATTCGGGTCAGTTATTTACCGCTAAAATATATAAAAATGAAGAAATTGTTATTGAACAATCTTGGCTTGTTCAATAACTTTATAGCCGCTAGATAAGAAAGGCCATTAAACTTAGCGTGTCAGTATTATTACCTGTTTTATAACCTTAGTTAAAATTAAGTAAAATGCACGTTTTATGAAATTAATTTAGCAAGAACATACGAGGTAATTACTATGGTTAACTTAATTTTATCAAGCACTTAAGTTACAAGTGCCCGTAATGCACTTAAAGACTATATACCTTTGTCGAGGGGGTGGGGCATAGGCTAAATACAAGCGTGTTATAGCTCTAATTGATAAATTTAGCCTTTGTGTGATAAAAATATTATTAGTGCTTTATTTTTTTGTCAAATTTGTAACCTTTATCTTGCGTGTAACATCTAAAATAGTATCGAGAGTTAACGGGGAAGCCCTTCGATCGCGTTAATATAATCATTTCCTTATAACTGAAGACTTTATGAACAATGAACCACTAGAAAAACCTTATTCAGATTTACGCCTTGCGGCTATGGCGCCTAATACATTGCTGGGCACAATGCTTAAAATTACCGGGCCTTTTTGGGATAAGTTATTAGGGATAAGTAAACTGCGCAGGGTTTATGAGTCTTGTGAATTATCTGGATTAAACAAACAAGAATTTTCACAAAAATTACTCAATGGTTTAGGTGTTCAGGTTTCTGGTATTAATGGTGTTTTGGCAAAAATACCGCAACGTGGCCGTTGTATTATTGTCTGTAACCATCCTTATGGCATGATTGAAGGGGTTATTGTTGCGCACTTATTAACCGAAGTTCGTGCTGATACCAAAGTCATGGCAAACGTCGGTTTAACAATATTTAAAGAAATTAAAGATTACTTTATCTTTGCTAATCCATTAAAGCCTAAAGCTTTGATCAATGGCTTAGCAATAAAACAATGTTTTCGACATCTCGAAAAAGATGGCTTGTTGGTCATATTTCCTGCAGGGCGTGTTTCTTTTTTTCAAGCGGATAAACAACGAATTGCCGATGCTGATTGGAATCGACTTGCAATTAAGCTTGCCACAAAAACAGACTCGCCTATCTTACCTGTTTTTATATCAGGTGCTAATAGCAAACTTTTTCATAATCTGGGGAGAGTTTATTATCGTTTTCGACTACTAATGTTAGCGCATGAAATGTTTAAATTACAAGCACATAACATCGCTTTAAAAACCAATAATCTGCTCACCATAAAGCAACTTAATGAATTTAATGGTACTAAAAGAATGAATGATTTTGTCCGCTTACAATGCTATTTAAATGATGATAACTATTTTAGCCCTTGGCTTGAGCATGAGCAAAGAACATCATTTGAAGCGGTTATTCCTATGGTGGATAAAAAATTAATGAAAAAAGAGCTTGCTCAACTGCCTGAAATACAACACTTATTAGATTTTAAGTCATTCTCTGTCTATTATGGTTATCAACAACAAATTCCGCATTGTGTAGAAGAAATCACTCGATTACGAGAAATAACGTTTAGAACTTTAGATGAAGGGAGTGGTGAAGCGTGCGATACCGATAAATTTGATGCAACGTACATGCATTTATTTATTTTTGATCATAAAAATGAAGAGATTATTGGTGCCTATCGAATAGGACAGACCGACCTTTTACAAAAAAATGGCGATGTATCACAACTTTATCTTGCGCAAATGTTTGATTTTGCGCCTGAGTTTATTAATCAACAACAACCTTGTTTAGAAATGGGCCGTTCATTTATCATTGCTGCGCACCAAAACAGTTTTCATGGCTTATTGTTATTATGGAAAGGCATTGGCGCTTTTGTCTGTCAAAACCCACATTACCGAACATTGTATGGCACGGTATCATTAAGTAAACTATATGACCCTCGCTCAGTTGCCTTAATTGATGAAATTATGGTGACAGATAAAGAGGGCGTTAGCGCTAAAAAATCCTTTGCCGGGCAACTTCATCCAGAAGTAAAAGATTTTATTAGCGCAGCACCTGTCTCGTTAAATCAGTTGTCGGCCTTAGTGATGGGCATCGAAGAAGACGGTAAAGATGTCCCGGTATTATTGAAACAATATTATAAGTTAGGGGCTAAATTTCATTGCACGGGCATAGATGTTAATTTCAATGACACGCCAGGCTTGTTGCTTAGTGTTAATTTACCAGCTGCACCTGACAAGCTATTAAAACTTTATTTAGGTTCATCTAAAACCGCGTATATAAATTATGATAACAGTGATGAGCTAAGTGCCATTTGAGAATAATAAATATTAAGCGAATTCAATGCTCTCTTCTTTTGGAGACAAAACTGTGTGAGATTTTTGTACAACATTATCAAAGTACTCAAAAAAAATTTCACTTTCTTTAGCGAAATGATTTTTTATTGATAAGTGAGAGATGCTGACTGTTCTCGCATCTTTTCTTTGCATATTAACCGCATACTTACCGTCTTTTTCTGTTGAAAAATGAAAGTCGTTGTGTTGCTTTGATAATGATTCTTTACCATTAACGGACTGTTCAAAGCGATATTTTCTCATTTGGCTGACATCAATAAAATCAAGACTTGATGATGTTATTGGTAAGTCAGCCTTACCATCTACGCTTACCTCAATAAGTTGTTTACCATTCCACTTTACGCAGTGAATTTTGGGTTTTTGAATCGATAAATCTTCAGGAAATATGCACAGTTGAAAAGGTTGGAAAACCTTTAGGTCCATAGTTTCTAATTGCTCAATAACACTCGTTTGGTTTTGCAGTAAAGAAAGAATAAGTTGCCCACGACTGATCACGTTATCGTGATTATTTGCGGGTGCTTGGTAATTATTTAATAAAGCGAGCGATAAGCCTTTTTTGCTGACAGCTATCCATGTACCCGCACCAACAGGGTCTACGGGATAAATGGCGCCACTTATTGGATAATATTTAGGGGGAATAGCTAATAAGCGAGAACGTTGTTCATCACGATTGAAAAATAACTCATAACCATTATCATTGAGTAAATACGTTAACGTGCACATTTAATTAATCACAGATAAAAGTTTATTTTTACTTTTAGCATCAGTAGATTGTTCATTACACTGTCTTAAAAAAGTTGCTGTAGCAGGCGCCAAGCCAAAATCTTGGGGTAATTCGGTTGCTTGTAGCGCATTTTTTTGAGCAAAAGTTATCTGAGCAATCATCGCATAGTGATGAGTAGCATGGCTACCGACAAAAACTAATTCTCTAGCAACAGAGGTTTGTAGTTTTTGTATATTTTTATTGGTTACCGATACTTCTGTCGCTAATGTTATCACTTGATTGAGCTTGTCTTCGGACATGCCTTGAATCCAATTAGCTATTTCATTTAATTTAGCGATAGCAAGTTCAGGAGATAACTCTATTTGGCCACCACGCATCCTAAGATCATAGTTAATCAACTTATTTTCAATACCTGACATTATCGCTAAATAATGATCAATAATATGCCGCATATGGGTGCCTGCAGAACTGATAAAGTTAGGTTGAACGATTTGTGTATAATTTTTTTAGAGACAGTATTAAGATACAACTGACCTTGTTCAATAATTTCCAATTGACTGATGATCATTCTTTTTTAAATTTCCAATAGTAGAATTAATAAAATGAACTATTTAGACGTTCGACTCTTTAAGATAGCTTGTATAAGATCTTCTGGGACCTCTGGGCTCTGCTCTGCTTTAATAAACCCTGTTTGAGAAAGACGAATGGCATTTTTATAGCCCTCTAAGTAATCTCTGCATTCTGGGCACATACTTAAGTGCAGTTTAAATTTAAAGCTTTCAATGTAAGATAAATTACCGCCATGAAAATCATATAGAAAATTGTCAACCTCTTCGCAGGTCAACATACCTGGCATGTGCTGGGCTATTAATCGCTTAATCATTAACATATCAGTTTACCTTCCAATTTTTTTCTGCGTTCTTTATGTCTTCCTGTTCTAAAATAGTTTTTAAAAGTAACCTAGCTCGGTGTAATTGAGTTTTCACTGAAGCTTCAGATATTGCTAAAATTTCAGCCGTTTCTTTGGTACTTAGTTCTTGGATGTCTCTAAGCAGTAAAACGTTACAATATTTCTCAGGAAGTTGGTAAATAATATTATTAAGCGATAATTTTGCTTCACCTTTTTCAAATAGCATTTCAATATTATTATTTAGGTTATCGTTTAAGCTATGGCCTAAATTATCGGCAAATTGCGTACGCTCTCCATAGTCATTGTATTGCTGATAAAATGTTTCTATTGAGGTAGTGTTTTGCCTTTTTCTTTGTCGAAGCATCATTAGCGCTTCATTTACCGTAATACGGTGCAGCCAAGTGGACAGGTTTGAATTTTTTTTAAAAGAGGTGATATTGTTAAAAACTTGAATGAAGGTTTTTTGTAAACACTCTTGTGCATCGTCATCGGTGGAAAAAAAGCGCCATGCAAGGGTATACATTTTTGCGCTGTATTGACGTACTAATGCCTCGTAAGCGAAAGCATTATTATTGATCAGCCCCTCAACTAGTTCATCTTCTTTATCGATATCTTGGCTTAAAGTAGCGGAAGATTGTTTTTTCAAAAAAGTTGTAACCTTTTTAATTTTAGCGCATCAACTAACTAAGTTAACGAATAATTAATTGAAAATCACTATTTAATTTTAAGGCTGTTTTTTTAGTGTCATTAATGTTCACGATAATAGTAGCAGCCGTTACGGTACCTTGGGATGATGGCTGGTAAGCGATAACAGACCCAAGTGCACCTTTACCCATGAAAGAGTTATTGACCTCTAATAAATTTGTTATCGTAAAAGAAGTACTACAAAGCACGCTCATTATGATTATATAACGCTAAGCGGCAGTGTGGTGATGTTAAATAACGGTATTGCGTTTTCTGTAACCTGTTACTATCCGTCTTATTTATTATGGGTGGACTTTAACTGATAATAGGTAATAGATAAAAAGTGTTAACAGGCTTAAAGCAAAATTACTTACGGGCACTTGATTACAGCAATTGAGTTGAAATATAAGATACTCTACCTTGTCTCTATTGCGTAATATAAAGCATTGTTATTGAGTCGTCATAAGTCCCTGCAACTTACTTTTGCATTTCATGGCTTGCATAAATTTTTTCTATTGAGCCATTTTGTTTTAATTCTTTGATCACTTTATTTACCGCATCTTTTAGTGACTTGTCTTTAAAAGCCATATTCGAGTAGGTAAAGGGCCATAAATAATGTACGGTAAAATTGTTACGGGCTATGCTCGCTTCATCACTATAATATTTATTATTTAAATCATACCAAAATACGTTGATATCACCGACTCTAATCACCTTTTCTCCAGAAAGCATCAGTTGAGTGGTATCTTTAGGGTGGGCATGCTCTGAATATTTTGTATTTTCTTTTGCTATATTCTTAAATTGTTCACCAAGCAGCTCTGTAGCTCCTTGGTATGCGACAATAGACTTTCCTTGCAAGTCACTTATATTATTAATAATTAACTGAGCTGACTTTTTCGAAACTGCTACATCTCTAAAGCGAAACACCGGCTCTGATAAGTAGGCTTTTACTTTTGAACTGGGAAAAACATTAGAAGCAACATCAATTGACTTACCATAGTTAATTTCATGTAAGATCCGGTTATTACTCATGGGGATGTATTGCACTTTATATTGTGGCAGCTTTTTGAATATTTCATCAATGATTTCAACAAATAAGCCTTGTGTGCCTTTTTCAATAAAATAAGGAGGAAAGTTACCGACACCCACTTTTATGACTTGCTGCGCCGTTGACACCGTTGAGAATAAAAGTAGATAGGTAAAAAGTAGGCCGCTTAATATTTTTGACATGAATATAACACCACAACTAATTGTTCATTGATTAAGAGTGTAGTTAAATAATAGTAAATAAGGTAATTTAAATCTGTTGATATTATTAATCTTTTATTAATAGATTACAGCAAGTTTTAGGCTTTTAGTTGGCGGTGAATCATAATCGCGTGCATCATACTAAGCCGCGTTTATTCTCTTAATCGTGGGATCTGCTACCGACATCATTCAGTGATTTCTTATCAACTAAAATAAACTCGCTATTTAGTCTGCCATTGCCCTATAAAGCTTAGCTATAACAGCGTAGGATAACACTACTTTAGATAAAAACTTAGGTTTGCACTTCAGGTGCACTAACATAAATAATTATGCAACTAACAGCAAAAGCATCACTTACTAACGCTTTACTTATTTCTATTTGCACACCGCACTTTAAAGGTGATGAAGCAACAGAATCACTTGCAGAGCTTGCGCGCTTAGTGACAACACTTGGCTTCAAAGTGGTTGGCACTCAATCTCAAAAGCAGAGTTCGACTAAGAAAGTTAATGTACTGGGCTTGGGGAAATTAGCAGAAATAGCTCACCTTACGGGTAACCAGGGTGTCGTTGAAGGCTTGGATGACGCTGATGATTTACTCGATGAAACTGACATCTCTGCTGTACCTTCAGATATTCCATCAGAAAACCTGCCCTTTGGTTGTGCAGATGTCGTGGTCTTTGATTGTGACTTAAGCCCATCTCAACTGCGTAACGTCGAAAATCAGTTAGGTGTAGAGGTGTTTGATCGCACCGGTATTATTATTGAAATATTTAGTCGTCATGCCCGTACTAAAACAGCAAAGCTACAAGTTGAAATTGCTCGTCTTAATTATGTAGCACCACGACTTCGTGAAACATCATGTGGTGATAAAGAACGTCAGATGGGTAAAGGTGCAGGTGAAACAACACTTGAACTTAACCGCCGAGCAGTACGCGACCAATTAGCCGACCTTAAACGCGAATTGGTCAGTGTTCAACATGAAATGAAAGGCCGACGTACTCAACGTTCTGAGCTTTTTTGTGTGGCATTGGTGGGATATACCAATGCGGGTAAATCATCAATGATGCGAGCGATTACCGGTAGTGATGTTGTTGGCGAAAACAAACTTTTTGCAACACTTGATACCACCGTTCGTGCACTATACCCAGCCACACAACCACGGATATTAGTGTCAGACACGGTTGGATTTATTAAAAAGTTGCCGCACGATTTGGTTGCCTCATTCCATTCAACCTTAGCCGAAGCTCATGATGCTTCGTTACTCTTATATGTGGTTGATGCTTCGGATGCTTCCTTTCGTTCACAACTCGATGTCGTGCACGAAGTGCTGGCAGAAGTCGGTGTTGAAGACAGTAAGAAATTACTGGTACTCAACAAATCTGATCAACTTAGTATTGAGCAACAACAAGCACTGATGGAAGAGTTTCCTGATGCTATGATCACCTCTACTCGAAATCCTCTTGATATCACTAAGCTGCATAAATATATTGTTAACGCAGCGCAGGACGATATGATTGAAGATGAGATTATTATTCCTTATACCGCTAAAGGTATCATAGGTGAAATTCGATCGAGCATGAGTGTTACCAAGGAAGACTATGAGTATAGTCACATTAAACTTACAGTACGCTCAAACGCGATTGATTTAGAGAGATTAAAAAAGCGCATGCAGAACTTATAAAGTGATGGCTGTGCTGTTCATTAATTTGAGCAATATCTGTGGTGAACTCGGTGATTTATTGCTGAGTCATTAATATTCTAGGATTATACACGGATAAATATTTAAAAATCTAAGGTTTCTCTAGTGAATCAGTACGGTGTTCGAAGGTTAATTCATTTAAGTTATTTCAATTAATTAACTATTGGCTCTATACTGATTTTATTTTCAAGCCACTTTATCTGTGTGGCTTCATGGTCACGCTTAAAAGCATAGTTTTTATTGGCGACTTCAATATTTACACCTGAAAGTATTGACTGATATGCTGTTAGCTCAAAAATCGCTAAATGCTCATTGATATTATTCGCTTTTTCTAGCCATTCTTTATTGAGTTTACCTAACAAGTATAAGTGCTGCTTTAATGCATGGGTAATACGATTTATCTGTTTAGTATTTTCGTTATCTAGGTCGTTAGCCTTTTGTAATAATTTATATATTCTAGGTAAGCGCCTAATTATTTTATAGTTTGCTTCATCTGCACTTATTTTTAATTCTTCGACAATTTTGGGCCAATAATTGAAATTTAAATAGGTCATTGCGCCACAAGCTGAACCAAGAGTGCCTAAATGAACGGAACCTCCTGCGAGTACATGGCTACCAAACAACTTTCCATCCGCTTTGTCATTAGCGATATTACCCACCCATAAATCACCTTCAACTGTAATGTGGCTATGAGAAATATATTGTGTAATGTTAAGGTCTTTTTTACAAAAAAAATCAACATATTGTGCAAACTGCGCGCTAATATCTCCATCTGCTTTGATCATTGTAGTGTTTTTTAACTTATTTTTGTCTGATATTTGTCGACCAATAATGCCCAGTGCAATCGATATATTGCCGCCTGCAGAAATTGAAGCGGTTTCAACTAACCCACCAATGACGATGTCTTCAGTTGCGGATAATTGCATACCTTCACAAACATTGCCTTGCACATAAATAGAGCCATCAAAACGAATATTTCCGGTGCCAACATCTATATTTTCAATTTCTAGTAACTTGTGCACCGCGACACTATTATCTAAATACTTGGGCATACCATCAATAGCAGCAACAAGAATGTTGTTGTTTTCATCTAAAAAAGACGAACCTTCAGACTCCTCTAGAAAACATGTTTCACCTGAGACTGCATCTATATCCGCTCCGCTTACATCAAAGCCTTTAACACCATCGGTTGGTGGTATTAGCTTAGCTAATTTTTTACCTGCTTTTACATGAATTAAATTACCTAATTCACGCATATCTACATTGCCATTTTCGAGCTTTTTAGGACACATAATTTGCTCTGCGGGGTTATCGACTAAATATTTTACGTAACCATCCTTTCCATTTCTGCTCATTTTACCTTTTGCTATTTCGGTAGATATACTTTTACCTCCTTGAAGTAACTGCCCCTCCTTTACAATATTGATGAGGTTTTCTTTAATGATACCCTTGGTTATATTGTTTTCTTTTAATACATTAATAACATCAGTATTTTCAATGGCTTTACCACCATAAGCTGCGATAAATTCTAATGTAGCTGACATGTTTTCAGGGCCCAACGTGACCTTTAAATTCGCATCAACAGCATTTGCTATGATTGAACTTGTACCTGTCGCCGTTTTGGATTCATCACTCTCATCACTTTTAGTCACTTCTGCTAATAGTAACTCCATCGCCCCGTCAATCAGTAAAAAAGTAGAATATGTAGATAATTTGAATGTTGTTTGTAGTTTTTTTAAGTTAGCTTTTGGCTGTCCTTTAACAGGCGTGATGGTCATTAATAAATCTTTATCTTCGTTTTGAAGTGTTAATTTTATATCACACATATATTCTTCATTGATTTGTCTGCATTAATATCAACTTTATCATTTAAATTGAGGTTAATTGCTAATAAATAAGGTGTTTACGGCTACTGCTGTAATATTGTTTATTCTTTGAATACTAATAAATTCAGCCTGTTCACTGAATTGACAAGATTAAAGTTTATTGACTCGTTTTAATCTTTTAATGCGTGTTTTTTAGTCTAATGTCACTGTACACCTAACTAACCATACGTTGATAGGTTTTATTATGTTTTATAAATATTTACATAGATTTTCTAGGAAGAGCAACTACTATTAAAGGACGAAATCTCATAGGTTTTATTAATGGAAATAGTATTAAACACTTTCATCGCAAGGCAAGCGATTTTAGATATAAATCTTAAAACTATCGGTTATGAATTACTCTTTAGAGACAGTTTAGAGAATGTATTTAATGGCGATTCTCCAGAAAAAGCAACTTCAAAAGTTATACTTCAAAACCATATATTGGGTGATCTAGCCGATGTTTGCCTTGGAAAATTGGCCTTTATTAATTTTGATGAGTTTACCTTATTACAAAAATCGCCTTTGCTCTTTAACCCAAAAGATATCGTGGTTGAAATTATAGAAACAGTAAACATCTCTGATGAACTTATTTTTAATGTTGCTCAACTTCATAAAAAGGGTTATGTCATTGCGTTGGATAATTATGATTTCGAAAGTAAATGGGAAGTGTTTTTTCCATATATCTCTATTATTAAAGTTGACATTGAACAGGTTACTTTCACTCAAATAGAAGGGCTGAAAAAACGCCTATTATCAACTAATAGTCATATAAAAATAATTGTTGAACGCATTGAAACGAATCAGCAGTACCAACAATTTAAAGCGCTAGCCATAGATTATTATCAAGGCTATTTTTTTCACAAACCCGAGATAAAGTCCGGCACGTCTATATCTCCTCTAAAAGTTAATTTAATTCAACTTTTTTTAGAAGCCTACAAACCACACTTAGACTTCAACCAACTGACTGAAATTATTAGCCGTGATGTAACGTTAGTGAGCGGTATATTAAAGTTGGTAAACAGTGCGACAGAGTGCGGCAATATTGAAATCAGCTCTATTAAGCAAGCTATTACCTATTTGGGAACAGATAAAATAAAGCCGTATGTTGCCATTATATCAATGTCAGCATTATCATCTGAAAGTTCGCCAGAACTTTTTATCGAGTCTTTAGTACGCGCTAAAATGATGGAACTCATAACGAAAGAAAAATCATTTAGTCACCTTAAAGAAAAGGCTTTTCTAACCGGAATATTGAGTAATTTAGATGCCATATTAAATTTACCCATGGCAGATATTGTAAAGAGTTTTATTTTTTCATCTGATATCAAACTGGCGTTATCTGAGCAACAAGGTGAATTGTCAGAACTATTAACATTGGCTAAGCATTATGAAGTATCAACGAGTAAGCGTGTTCCTCGTTCTATTGACAGTAATAAAATTTCTGAAACTAGACTGTTAAATTGTTATTACGACGCATTAAAGTGGGGGGTGAACATCTTTTAAGGTGGTAGCCCTTTGACATTTTATACCACTAGCAACTTTAGCCTTGAATATTATGAGTTCAAGGTTGCCGTGACTAAACTTACTAATAACACTAACAGCTAATTTTGGGGATGTCTTGCCAGTTACTCGTGGTTACCCTTGTGTTGTTGACTTAAAAAGTGTTTTTTCATTTGTTTAGCAACTAATTTTGGGTGTGTCTTGCCAGTTACTTGTGGTTACTCTTGTGTTGTTGACTTAAAAAGTGTTGTTTCATTTGTTTAGCAACTAATTTTGGGTATGTCTCGCCAGTTACTTGTGGTTACTCTTGTGTTGTTGACTTAAAAAGTGTTTTTTCATTTGTTTAGCAACTAATTTTGGGTATGTCTTGCCAGTTACTTGTAGTTACTCTTGTGTTGTTGACTTAAAAAGTGTTTTTTCATTTGTTTAGCAACTAATTTTGGGGATGTCTTGCCAGTTACTTGTATACTGTGGACTTAAAAAGTGCCGTTTCATTTGCCAGGAGTCTGATTTTCCCTCTGCGCCCAAGGTCAATGTCCCCTTACCGTAACGACTATTAATACTATCAAGACAATTCATTAGTATTGGGTTTGAATGATCAGATAAAAATAAATCAGCTTGTTGATGTTGTCTGCTTTCCAAGGCGATTGCACCGACACCACAACGATAAAAATGCACACCGGGTATAAATATTTCAGCGAGTATTAAACTGACCGCTGTAGCAATATCACAACTATTATCTGTTGCTAAGGGAAAAGTATAAACCATTGTTTGTTTGTAATAATTTTCATCATGGGGTGAGCTTGAAGCGAACACGAGCAGTTTTTTGATAAGTGAAGACTGACGCCTTACTTTTTTAGCGACTATCGTACTATGGGTGGTTAAGGCTGCTTGTAATGTATGTATATCGACAATACGTTGACCAAAACTACGTGTAGAGAATATTTCCCGTTTAGGTGCTTTTACATCATCCCAGCTTAAACAGCTAATCCCCTTTAATTCGTTAACCGTACGTTCAGTGACAACACTAAATTGCTTGCGCATAATCTTAGGGCACTGCATTGATAATTGATAAGCCGTGCTAATATTTTGCTGTTTTAGTCGCTGAGATATTTTATTACCAATACCCCAAACTTGATTTACTGCCATTTTTTCTAATATTTCTTTCGCACTTTGCGCGTTATCAATAATGGCAACACCCTGGTAACCGTCAAGTTTTTTAGCTGCATGATTTGCTGCTTTAGCTAAGGTTGATGTTGTGCCAAAGCCAACTCCCACCGGTAGTCGGGTTTCTTTCCAAATAGCACGTCTTATTTCATGGCCGTATTGGTGCCAATCTTTAATAACGCCACTATAGTTTTTAAAATGTAAAAATGACTCATCAATTGAGTAAATATATTGGTCATCACAATACCTCGCAATAACATTCATCATTCTTTCACTTAAGTCAGCATATAGCTCGTAGTTGGAAGAGCGTACCACTACACCATGCTTATGTAGTAAGTCTTTTATCTGAAAATAGGGGGTGAATTTTGGAATGCCCAGCCGTCGAGCAATAGGACAAACAGCACAAATGCAGCCGTCGTTATTCGTTAAAACAACAACGGGCTTGTTTCTTATGCTCGGGTCGAAGACTTTCTCTGCGCTGGCATAAAAAGATACTGCATCAACTAATGCATACATGCGGTTAATTCAGGAGCTTGATGATGGAGTCGAATAGAGCGAGTAACAATACCTTCTAATTGAAAGTCGTCTCCGGGCTTGATGCTAACTGGCGCAAAATCTTTAGACGCTGATAACAGCCGAGCTTGCTTTTTATCAATCAACTTACAGACAAAGCAACCATTGTAATTTGCCACGATGACATCACCATTTCTGGCGGTGAGTGAACGATCAACGATAAGTAAATCACCATCAAAAATGCCCACACCCTGCATGGACTCGCCAGATGCTTGGCCAATAAATGTGGCATTAGGATGCCTAATAAGGAGTTTATCTAGTGATAACCCCAGTTCTTTATATTCGGCTGCGGGTGATTCAAACCCTGAAATACCTGCTTCAATGTAAATAGGAATAACTTTCATTACTTAAATCTCACCTGTGTTTTTATACAGTATAGTTTCTAAGTTGATTATTGAACAGAATAATTTAACATTGCTTATGAGTAATGATTACTTTCATTTTGAAATAGAGCCGTTAAAATCAGCGCTGCATAAATTTATAGGGTTAACTTAGATGCATGAAAATGCCAATTCGTTAGTGGTACTTGATTTTGAAACCACAGGATTATCACCCAATCAAGGTGATAGAGCGATAGAGATAGGTGCGGTTAGAATTGTAGACGGTAAAGTTACCGATAAATTTCAATCATTAATGAATCCTGGTTTTAGGATCAGTGGTTTTATTGAGCAATACACCGGAATATCTAATCAAATGCTTGCTAATGTCGGCTCTTGTGGTGAAGTGATGACACAATTTGCCGATTTTCTGGGTGACGATAATTTACTTGCCCATAATGCGTCCTTTGATCAAAAATTCCTGAACGCTGAGCTTAATAACATTAATCGAAAATATTTTGGGCAATTTATTTGTTCATTACTTGTCTCGCGCAGAATAAATATAGACGCGCCTAATCATAAATTAGGTACGCTGATTCGTTATAAAAATATTCCATCAGATGGGGCGTTTCATCGGGCGTTATTTGATGCTGAGATGACGGCAAAATTGTGGTTGTTGATGCTTGATGATATCGAAGAAAAAATTAACCACGAGTTTGTACCTTTTGCATTAATACAGAAGTTATCAAAGACAGCAAAAAGTGACGTAAGTAAGCTGTTAACTAGATGGTAATTTATCTTGTTGGTTTTTAATTTTTTATCTCAGGTATACTCTTCGTTCAACGTTTATTAGAGTTAACATTATCGACTATCCAGATAAAAAAGCCCCAGAAGAAATAGATCCCATACTGCCTTCTGTAGCGGTATCAAATTTACAGCTTAAAATAGCGACCTTTAATTTGTTTAATTATCTTGAGCCGCCCAATGCTTTCTATGAATTTGAACGAATTTATAGTGCTGAGCAGTGGCGTAAAAAGCAACATTGGATTGCTGAATATTTACATGAATTTCAACCTGACATTATTGGCTTTCAAGAAGTCTTTAGTCCCGAATCTCTAGAGCAATTAGTTGCAGAGCAGGGCTATTGTTATTTTGCCGTGGTTGATGAACCTCATGTGATAGATGATTTTATTTACAAACGTCCTGTTGTTGCCATTGCATCTCGTTACCCTATTGTTGAAGTTGCCGCGGTAGAAGCAAACACTGAGCTTGCACTATCATTAGGTTTAACCGATGAATTCTCTTTTAGCCGAAAAGTGTTAAGGGCAACGGTTGATGTGCCTCATATGGGTAACTGTGATTGTTATGTTGTGCACTTTAAATCTAAGCGCTCTATGATTGAAGTCGATGATAAAAATATAAGTCGCACGCCAGAGCAAACCATAATTGAAAGCCTAAAAGCACAAGTGGCAGGTGGTTGGGGCTCAACGATACAACGTGGCAGTGAAGCGACGTTATTAATGATTGAAATCATAGCGCGGCGCGAGACTACCGGTCAGCCGATGGTATTAATGGGCGACTTCAATAATACCTTAACTGATGGTGTGCTAAGTCATCTACTGACTAACACCCTAAGGTTTGTCTCGGCCATTGACCGTGATGCCTATCTTGCTAAATATTGCTTGCAAGATGCTTGGGATTTATTTCAAGTTGCAGTGAGCAATGAAACTCCTCAAGAAGAAAAAATACAGCGCACTCCGACACATTATTTTGGTGCGAGCAGTTCAGTACTTGATTATATATTATTATCATGTGATTTTGACGCTAGTTATCACGATAGTCTTTATCAGGTCAGTGCGTACGACACCTATGATAGACATTTAATTAATCCTATCTTTGAACGAGATGGCGAAAGTACCGATCATGGCATTGCCTTGGTTACACTAACGTTAAGATCATAAATTAGCCAAAGACCCAATAAAAAGGCTCCCAAAGGATAATGCCGTTCACTTAAGGTGAACGGCATTTTTACTTTTAACAGGGTACCTATTCTTTGAACATTTCAACATTCTCGGATATTGCCGTTCTCGCCTACCGGGTAAAACGAATTGCTTAGCCGACTTTGTAATATTCATTGTGTATTTGGGAATGTTACCTGGCGTGCAGAATGACAACTGGGTTAATTCGTGAATAATATGCATTGAAGCGCCATTAAAACTCAGTTGATTGGGGTGGACACCGTCTAGCGATTTAGCCATTAATACCATTTGATAACGGATTAAATTATAAGCCAATAATATCCCCCAAAGCTCTTGCCTAATAAGCTCTGGTTGATTACTTCGTAATGTGAATCGATTGTCCAATAGCGACTGTTTCATTTCCCTAAATCCCAACTCAATTTCCCATCGGTGGGCATATAAATCAACAATATCAGCGGATGGAAAGCGCATAGGATCTGTCATCGAAGTGAGTATTTGAAGGTCTTTTCCTTTCACTTTTTTGGTGATGAGCCGTGCTTGCATCGTTTTAGGTAATTCTGGAAACTTTTTTCGTGACTGAGGTGTTGTGGTTAATTGGATTAATTTATCTTGTCTTCCAAAACTATTGATAACTTCATATTGTGTATTTTTTTTGAGTGGCATTAACCAATGCCTTGTGTTACCTGTACTTTGCCAGCGATGTAACAAGCCTAATGAATAAAATCCACGGTCGAACAGCGTTAAACTATTATCAGGTGTTTTATCAATTAACCCTAACGCAAGATTCATCTCGTTAACTTCAACACTATCAAAGACACTGTTAGTCAATAAATGGCTCGTTAATTCCATCTGACACACCATACGTACTTGAGGGTAACTGGCTTTGCCATGTTGCGTCCCTGTTTTGGCAAACTCTTCATTATTTTCATCGGTATCGGGCACTCGCCACACAACACCATCGACACCTAAAAGGTTTAAACCACACCACTGACCATGATTAGCATCATGGTTCCATTGTTGTTGCGTTTGTTGAAAGACTGTTTCTATAACTTTGCTACCGAGTTTTTTTCTCGCTTGCGTGACCGCACTAGATGCAACATAGGGGATACCGCTGGGTAAAATAATATCCAACTGATTAAGCATTTGACGCATTGGAAACTTGCGAAACAATGCCATGCCAATGACAGCCCACACCATATTTTCCATAGGCAGCTTACGCTTTCGAATGGTAGATATTCCGTGTTCTTTTAGTCCCGCACTAATAATTTCTGGAGACAAAATTTCTGCTAAGTTTTGGAACTCGGTGACGTTATTTGAATTAACTAAAGAAAGCGCGGTAGAAAGTTGCATAAAAAAAATCCAGTGATATCAATCACTGGATTTTGATCTCATTAGCAAATTAATCAAGCTATAAATTGCTTAACTGATCGGCATTATCCCAAAGGAGCCTTTTTATTGGTGATATTGAATTTAAAGTTTTTTACGTTGCGCTTTAATTGCTAAACCGAAAAGTGCTAGAGCGAATAACCACAGTGTTGAAGGCTCGGGAACTTGAGTGACGGCAATGCTATCTGCAGAAGCTCTGGACTCGCCATTGGTACAATCTTTTTTACCAATAACAGTATCAGCACCAAATTCAATAAAATTACTTGCTGAATAAGCGCCGCCACAATCATCGCCTATGCCTGCTATCATTGAATCAGCACCTGTTTGAACAAAACCTCTAGCAAAAATATAACCTCTAGCCTCAGCGCCGGCGCCGAGTTGTGTGTAACCTGCTGAGCCGGTTTTATCGCCAAGAACATTCCAGATAATAGTGCTGTTATCGGTAACATCTTTCAATATCACTGTTGAGTTTGCAGAGAATGTCAGATAGTTGGCGATATTAAAAATCCAAGAGCCATCGATACCTTTACCATCAAGTGTTAAGGTTTTACCTATCGCTATGGTTAAATAATTTACCGTGCTGTAAATACCCGCCTCAAGTGTTTCGTCGTTGGTGCCAAAAGTGGTTGATACAAGTTCTGTTCCTGTCCCCATATCTTTTATATCTTGTTGCACAGACATAATGAGCGCTTCCTGACTATCAACGATGGGTGGCAGTGCAACTATTTTCAAAGAATTAGCAGTAAGCGCGCCAACGATACCAACATCTGCACCAATAGTGGTGGTGGTTCCAGCATCAACATCGCCCCCGAGAAGTGAACCTGCACCAACGGTTACTGTGCTGCCAGCCAAAACATTGCCGCCAACCGCAACGGTTGCCGCTATGGTTACTGTTGTGCCAGCGCTCAGCTCGCCATCAACTTTTGCACTCGCACCAATAGTTGCCGTGGTACCTGCAATAATAGAGCCGTCGACAACAGCAGAAGCGCCTAGGGTAACAGTTGTTGCGCTTTGAATGTAACCCTTTACACCGGCAGCTTCGCCAAGTGTTACTGCGGTTCCAGCCTCAACGTTACCACCGACAATTGCATTAGCTGCCAGTGTTATCGCAGTAGCACTTTGAATATTGCCACCAATAGTTGTTCGTGCGCCCATAGATATGTAACCACTGGCATAAAGCGACTGGTTATTTAGTTCTGAGCCTAGTAAAGGTTGAAAGCTCGCTTGTGCGCTAGGCACAGCAAACAACACCAAAATACAGAGGATTGAGTTGATAAGTTTCAAATTAGACACCATTTTATATAGCCAAGCGTTCAGCATATAAAAAACTTAATTTTTACAGAACAAAAAAACTTATTCCAAGAATTGTACAACTGTATAATAGCAGATAAGACGGTATGTTGTTTGTTATTTAAACATACATATCGTAAGTCACTGTAAATATTTACTTTTATTTTTTATTGTCGAGTAGGTGATATGTCGACAAGTTAACGTAATGTGCCCAGAGGTTAACATAATGTGCCCATAGGTTAACGTGATGTAATGCGAGAGAATCACAATTATAATAGTACTTGTTAAATAACGTAGTAAAAACGAGCCATAGCCAAAATGAATAGTTAGCACAAATATAAAGGCCATCTAGACGAGATTTTTAAATATTCAAAGGTTATCTGTGCTTTCTATTCACGATCATAACTATGTTTAAACCTGAACCCAATAACCAAATAGTGGCAGGCTCAGGTACGTCAACCGCCCCGCAACCTTGATGTCTAATGATACTGATTGTTGCAGCAAATGTGACGGTAGTGCTTACTGAAAAAAACACCATCATAACTGTCATTTATCTGTGCTTTCTATTCACTATCATAGCTATGTTTAAACCTGAACCTAAACCCAATAACCAAATAGTGGCAGGCTCAGGTACGTCAACGGCCCCGCAACCTTGATGTCCAATGATACCGATTGTTGCAGCAAATGTGACGGTACTGGTTGCTGAAAAAACACCACCATAATTGTCATTTATCGTGCTTTCTATTCACGATCATAAATATACCTAAACCTAATAACCAAATAGTGGCAGGCTCAGGTACGTCAACCGCCCCGCAACCTTGATGTCCAATGATACTGATTGTTGCAGCAAATGTGACGGTACTGGTTGCTGAAAAAACACCACCATAATTGTCATTTATCTGTGCTTTCTATTCACTATCATAGCTATGTTTAAACCTGAACCCAATAACCAAATAGTGGCAGGCTCAGGTACGTCAACCGCCCCGCAACCTTGATGTCCAATGATACTGATTGTTGCAGCGAATGTGACGGTACAGCTTACTAAAAAAACACCACCACAACTGTCATTTATCTCTGCTTTCTATTTACTATCATAAATAGACCTAAACCTAATAACCAAATAGTGGCAGGCTCAGGTACGTCAACCGCCCCGCAACCTTGATGTCCAATGATACTACTTGCGGCAAATGTGACAGTACTAGTTGCTGAAAAAACACCACCACAACTGTCACCTATACCTGTTACTAAAGAAATAGCCCCGCCATCAATGGCTCCCTTAGAAAGAATATGACCTCTAACTTCTGCACCTGCCCCAAGTGATGTTAAGCCTGCTGTGCTTTCTCCCAGTACGTTCCAAAGAATACTGCTGTTATCGGTGACGTTTAACAATACGACCTTGGAGTTAATGCCAAAGCTTAGATTATTGGCAATATTGAAAACCCAAGAGCCATCCATACCATTGCCATCTAAGGTCAGTGTTTTTCCTGCGGCAATAGTGAGATAATTAACAGAATTATAGACGCCAGCGACGAGTGACTCATCGTTGTCGCCAAAATCATCCCAATCTAGTTCTCCATCGGTTACCAATGCTTTTAGCTCGGCTTGCACCGTGGTAATTTGATTTTCTTTACTGGTAACAACAGGAGCAGGAGGTGGGGCTTTTGATGAGCTGCTGGTAAGGTCTCCATCAATGTCTACATCATCAGCAATGGTTGCCGTAGTTCCGGCATCAACATCTTGATAAATATGTGACCCCGCAGCTATGGTCACTGTGGTTCCTGCTACAACATTCCCCATAACCTCTGCATTTTGCTCTAATGTTACTGTGCTTCCTGCTTCAATATTTCCCTCAACATACACACCGGCGCCGAAGGTTGCTGTGGTACCCGTTTGAACCTTACCGATAACGTTTACATTGGCGCCTAGCGTTGCGGTAGTGCTCGCTTCTATATAGCCATTGACAATAACATTATCGCTTAGGGTTGCTGTAGAGCCAGCCTCAATATTGCCACCAACTTGGCCATTGGCCGCTAATGTTATTGTGGTGAGGGCCTGCATATTACCATGAGTAATCACACCATCAGCCATTGTTATCGTACCGTTAGCATAGACTGATAGATCATTGAGGTCTGAATCTAACAGAGGGTGAAAACTTGCGTTTGCACTAGAAACTAAGATTATCGTTAAGATAAATAAGAGGTGTGTGAGGCGCTGCATAGTAGACTCCATGTCATATATCTTAAAATTACAGAAGGAAAAACTTAATCCATAAGTTGTATACTTTACACAATATATAATAGGTGGGAGCAGGGCATTTGTACAATAAATACACACTTAATTGTAAATGTAATTACCTTTATTTGTTAGGTTGTTGTAAATTTTGTTTATTTTTTTTCTAATTTATCAAATAATTGTTGAGCCAATTGATGTTCTTCAAAATCATCAGGTAAAGCGATTAATTTAATTAATACTTTTTTTGCCTCATGGATACGCTGCAACTTCGCTAGGGTATAAGCAATATGGTACTGAATATCTGGGCTAGTGGAAGATAAACTGAATGCCTGTCTTAAGTAAGATAGACCCAAATCTAACTCTTCAGATAAAACCAATGCCCAGCCAATAGTATCTATAATGGAAGGCATTCTAGGGTCAAGGTTCAAAGCTTGTTTAGCGGTTTCTATTGCCAAAGCAAAGCTCTTATCTCTAATATAAATAGTCGCTAAATTATTCAGTGCTAACGCTCTTTTTGTTGGTGGTATATTATTTTTAAGCAGTATTTGATATTGTTTTTTTGCTTTTTCAAAGTGTTTGTTTTCTAGTAAATGATCCGCCAACAAATGGCGATGCAATAATAATTGAGGATATTCAGTGATAAGCTTGTTTAATTCGGCAATAAATTTTTCTGACAAAGAGGCTGTTTTACTGATTTGATATAACTTGCTTAAAGCCGTTAAATTAGTATGATCTTGCTTAACCGCCTTTAAGTATGAATTAAAAGCTTGAAGCTTATTATTGCCAGCATTATAAATATCGCCTTGTAAAATAGTAAGCTCGACATTGTCTTTAGGTATTCTTTGTTGAGTTTGTGCAAGTAACTCAATGGCTTCGTTAATTTTATTTAACTGAATTTTAATCTTAATAAGTTCAATAACAATGGGTAGTGAATTAGGAGCAAATTTAAAGGCTTTTTCCCGACTATACTCTGCGCCAGCAAAGTCTTCTACTTTTAGTTGTAGTCGACTTAGTTTCATTAATAGTGGCACATTTTCATCAACCAATCCCGCCAATATATCTAATTTACGTTGAGACTTTTTTGGTTGCTCTAATAATAATAATACTTCAGCTTTTTTAAATAAAGCTTGAATATTTAGTCTGTTATCCCGCAACATTTGGTCAATAACTAACAGTGCATCTTGCCATTTTTGTTCAGCAATATAAATATTCGTTAACTCAGTTAGTGCAACTGTCTTTACCGATGGTATTTTAGCTTGCTGCTCAAACCCAGCAATAGCCGCCTCTTTATTACCAAGACGATATTCAACTTTGGCAAGTAATAATGCACTTTGATTATTATTTTTATTTTTATTTAGTACATCGCTCAATATCTTTCTTGCTAAGTCTAGTTTGCCAAGATTAAGTTGTAATAATGCATAACTGGTACTGATTTCACTATTTTGTGGCTGTTTTAGATACAATCTTTCTATAATTTTTTGGGCTTGGCTAAATTGTTGCAATTCAATCAATATTTGTGCAGTTATCAAATGATAGCTAACATTTTCTGGATAAATATCGGTTAATGGTGTTATATAATTTAAGCTTTTTTGAAAAGCACCTACCCTTAATGACAACAGTGATAAAGCGTATTGATAATTTTCACCCCCTTTGATATTTGCGTCTTCTAATAAAGCAAGTGCTTGTTCAATACGGCCTGAGCCTTCTAGTACATTGGCTGAGAGAATCAACACCGCTTCATCTTTAGGGTAATCAACGCGCAGTTTTGATAAAACAAAATCAGCTTTATAATTTTGGTCAAATTTAAGATATAAGCCAGCTAATATCAAGGCGTACTGTTTATTGAAGATCAGATCTTTCTCATTTTTTTCGAGTAATAATAAGGCATGTTTTGGCTCTTGCTGTTGCTGGTAAACATCAGCAAGCAACATGATTTCACTCATTTCAGTTTGAGTAGAGCTTTGACTTAGATACCTTTTGAATTTACTTTCAGCTTGTATCCAATTTTCTTGAGCATAACTACTCATGGCATCAAGCAATAATAATTGTGGTTGAGAAAGGAGATATGACTCATCAAGCTTAGATAATTGATTACTGAGTTCAACAAGCACTTTTATTGATAATTCTACTTGGTTAAGCTCTTTTAAAATGAGGGCCTTCATAAATGTTGTTTGAGGGTCATTTTCTGCGACCTCAAGTACTTTGTCAGCAACCTGATTAGCCATGTTAAAGTTTTGAATATCGACATAACAGCCAATTAAAATTCGCAACGTTTCAATGTTTTTCGGATTCAGTTCATTCGCTTTAGTTAAGTAGTTAATAGCATCATTAAATTGACCATCACTACGAGCAAGGTGACCTTTTAATTGCCAGAGTATTTCGTTATTAGGCGCAATTTTGTTTGCTTTAGTAAGCAGTACCTTAGCTTTGATATTATTTTTTTGATAAATATAAACCGTTGCTAACCCTAATAATGCGTCAATATTATTGGCATACAGAGTGAGGATACTTTGGTAGGTTATTTGGGCGTTTTTTAGGTCATCTAAGCTGACATAAGCTCGTGCTTTTATTTGGCTATACGCTAACTCGCCTTCTTTTTTAAGCGTCATCTTACTGGCAAACGTTAAGGCTTGATCAAATTTACCTTGATTTAAAATGCTCTCACCAAGTGGAAAAACAATTAAATTATTATCAACACCTTGAGCAAGTAGATCATTGAGCTCTTGCTCAGCAGCAGGGTAAGAATTTTTATCAATTAAAACCTTGGCGAGTAATAATTTAGCCGGTAAATTACGTTCACTTTGCTGCAAAGCATTTTTTAAATGAATATAAGCTGTTTCAATATCTCCTTGGTTATATGCTTGAAGTGC